>NZ_FOQN01000016.1:0-1146 GCF_900113755.1 Enterobacter sp. NFIX59
CGGTTTACGCAGCAGGACCCGATAGGGCTGGCGGGGGGGATAAACCTTTACCAGTATGCGCCGAATGCGCTGGGGTGGGTGGATCCGTGGGGGTTGAGCCGTAAATGTAAGGATCCATCTAAAGAAGCTACGAGATGGCAAGGTCAAGGTGATTACAAAGTATAGATGTCTACAAAAACAGGAAACTGAAAAAAGGCACGATTCTGTATGCATTATATCCAAACGGTGATACTCCTCCATCATATGCAGTGACTTATCCAACCGTTAGGCAAAATAAAGGAAATGCTATAGGCTACCATGAAGCACTTCAGGTTAAAATAGATCCTCATCGTACATTAAGAACGCAAGTTAGAGCTTATTATGTAAGTGAGGATATTGATGTAGCATATGGAAGAGCATTGGCTAATGAGATATATGGTCGAGGGGGGGGCAATTCTTTATCCCTGAGGAATTTAAAAATCTTTTGATACCGGGGAAGGTCATTAGCATATGATTAATTTTAAAATTAACGTGGTAAATGGTAAGGTTGAGTTAGACAATAAATGTCTTTTAATACAAAGGGAGGAGGAATTTATAACTTCTGATCTTTACAAATATCTTGAATCAGAAAATAAAATGCAGAAATTAATTCCCCATCATTATACAGTTAATACCGTTCTTTGGTCGGGAAAGGAATTCGAGATTATAATACAACCATTATGCTTCAGTAATTTGCCATTTACGGTGCAATTAATTTATAAAGAGGGAGGGTATTATAAGGTAATAAATGATTGGAATAAGGTTTCTAACATTGATATGCTAAATAAAGAAGTCGAATTTTTATATCAATGGGTGTCGGGTGAATATGATCTTGGCAAACCAGATGAAAAAGAAAAACATAGTATAATGTGGCACTTGGAATGGGGTGATATAACTATTTGCTATGATATTAAATCATTTAATTGCGGTATTTATTTAACGTGGAATTAACTATTAAATAAGGTTGTCATATTGTGCTGATAACCCGCTTGAAGGTTCCGCTGATAAGGTCACGCACAACCGCCTGACGCAGCTGAACGGCATTCGCTGGCGTTATGACATCCACGGCCGCACCGTGGAGAAGGATAACGGCCAGACCCGCTGGCACTACCGCTACGACGGCGAACA
>NZ_FOQN01000014.1:0-27124 GCF_900113755.1 Enterobacter sp. NFIX59
AGAGATGGAAGTTCGTGAACTGCTGTCTCAGTACGATTTCCCAGGCGACGATACCCCAATCGTTCGTGGTTCTGCTCTGAAAGCGCTGGAAGGCGAAGCTGAGTGGGAAGCGAAAATCATCGAACTGGCTGGCTTCCTGGATTCTTACATCCCAGAACCAGAGCGTGCGATTGACAAGCCATTCCTGCTGCCAATCGAAGACGTATTCTCCATCTCCGGTCGTGGTACCGTTGTTACCGGTCGTGTAGAGCGCGGTATCATCAAAGTTGGCGAAGAAGTTGAAATCGTTGGTATCAAAGAGACTGCGAAGTCTACCTGTACTGGCGTTGAAATGTTCCGCAAACTGCTGGACGAAGGCCGTGCTGGTGAGAACGTTGGTGTTCTGCTGCGTGGTATCAAACGTGAAGAAATCGAACGTGGTCAGGTTCTGGCGAAGCCAGGCTCAATCAAGCCACACACCAAGTTCGAATCTGAAGTGTACATCCTGTCCAAAGACGAAGGCGGCCGTCATACTCCGTTCTTCAAAGGCTACCGTCCACAGTTCTACTTCCGTACAACTGACGTGACCGGTACCATCGAACTGCCAGAAGGCGTTGAGATGGTAATGCCAGGCGACAACATCAAGATGGTTGTGACTCTGATCCACCCAATCGCGATGGACGACGGTCTGCGTTTCGCAATCCGTGAAGGCGGCCGTACCGTTGGCGCGGGCGTTGTTGCTAAAGTTCTGGGCTAATTAATTATCCCCGAATAAAAAAAGGACGCTTCGGCGTCCTTTTTTGTTTTTTGCCGCTCAGGCGTTGTCACAAAATTTCGCATTTTTTGCCTGCTCCCGTCCCGTATTGTGGCGTTTGTGCTATTGTAATCATAACCATTCTCACTTACACTTTGCGCATAATTTGAACGGGAGTCTCTATGTACGTTTGTTTATGTAATGGTGTAAGCGACAAGAAAATACGTCAGGCCGTTCGCCAGTTTCAGCCTCAGTCATTTCAACAGCTACGCAAATTTGTTCCGGTTGGAAATCAATGCGGTAAATGCGTACGTGCTGCGCGAGAGATCATGCAGGACGAATTGATGCAGATCCCGGAATACAAAGAGATCGCGTAAGCGCCCATCTTTTTTTTGACATCCCTGTAGCCCGATCTACGCTTCAATGAGTGGAAGCGGAGGGACTATATAATGAAAGGTGATGTTAAAATCATAAGTTATCTCAATAAATTATTGGGAAATGAGCTTGTCGCAATTAACCAGTACTTTCTTCACGCGAGAATGTTCAAAAACTGGGGACTCAAACGTTTAAACGACGTTGAGTACCATGAATCTATCGATGAAATGAAGCACGCTGATAAATATATCGAGCGTATTTTATTCCTTGAAGGCATTCCAAACCTGCAGGATCTCGGCAAGCTGGGCATCGGAGAAGATGTCGAAGAAATGCTGCGTTCTGACCTCAGGCTGGAACTTGAAGGCGCCAAAGATCTCCGTGAAGCCATTGCCTACGCAGACAGCGTACATGACTACGTCAGCCGCGATATGATGATCCAGATCCTGGCCGATGAAGAAGGCCACATTGACTGGCTGGAAACGGAGCTGGATCTGATTGCTAAAATTGGCCTGCAGAACTACCTTCAGTCACAGATTAAAGTGGAAGAGTAACCAACGTTTTCCAGCCTATGCATAAACCCGCTGCTGCCAGAAATGGCCCAAAAGGCAGCGGGTTTTTTATTGCCTTCTTATCAGGGCGGATTAACGAAAAAACAAGAATGCAAAGAAGCGCCATCAGCGCCGCGAGTAGCGCCAGCGTAGGAAGTACGCACCAGCCGTGCCATGCACCAAGCGCCGCCAGGTATTTCACATCGCCATATCCCATACCTTCACGTCGGCGGATATACCAGTAGCCCCAGTAAATAACGGCAAAGCCAATATATCCAGCCAACGCACCCGCCACCGCGCTCGGCAGAAAATCAGGATGGATACAGAGCTGAAAGAGCAGACCCGCCCATAGCAGCGGGCAGAGAAATTTATCGGGAAGCAGACCGTAGCGAATATCGGCATGTACCAGTAAGGCAGTCAGTGAAAGATAGATCAGCAGAAAGGGGAGGGTGGTTAGCATGAAAAAGGCCTCAAACGGGTTTGAGCGCATACTCGTTATAAACGGCCTGGCCGGCAATGCACAAAAAACGGAGATGCGTAGCGGCTCGAAATAAAGAATCGACGCAGAATACACAGCATGAAATGTTGCGCGCTCTTACGCATCCTGCACCTTTGGCGCTTAATTTCTAAACGGCACTTGCGTCTTGCCCAGATTTACGTATAATGCGCGGGCTTGTCGTAATTGACGGCGGGTTCAATCAGAACCAGAGTAGCTCATTTTGTTACTCAACAATGCTCCCAATTGGGGAGCTACGTAAGAACGGTTACACTCTCCCATCAATCGTAATGGGTTTGAGGAGTAATCATTTTCGTTTATAAAATAATTGGAGCTCTGGTCTCATGCAGAACCAAAGAATCCGTATCCGCCTTAAAGCGTTTGATCATCGTCTGATCGATCAATCAACCGCGGAAATCGTCGAGACTGCTAAGCGCACTGGTGCGCAAGTCCGTGGTCCGATCCCGCTGCCGACCCGCAAAGAGCGCTTCACCGTTCTGATCTCCCCGCACGTCAACAAAGACGCGCGCGATCAGTACGAAATCCGCACTCACAAGCGTCTGGTTGACATCGTTGAGCCAACTGAGAAAACCGTTGATGCTCTGATGCGTCTGGATCTGGCTGCCGGTGTAGACGTGCAGATCAGCCTGGGTTAATCAGGTCATCGAGCGATTGAGAGGTTGAAACAATGATTGGTTTAGTCGGTAAAAAAGTGGGTATGACCCGCATCTTCACTGAAGATGGCGTTTCTATCCCAGTAACCGTAATCGAAGTTGAAGCAAACCGCGTTACTCAGGTTAAAGATCTGGCTAACGATGGCTACCGCGCTATTCAGGTTACCACTGGTGCTAAAAAAGCTAACCGTGTAACCAAACCAGAAGCGGGTCACTTCGCTAAAGCTGGCGTAGAAGCTGGCCGTGGTCTGTGGGAATTCCGTCTTGCTGAAGGCGAAGAGTTCACCGTAGGTCAGGACATTAGCGTTGAGCTGTTTGCTGACGTTAAAAAAGTTGACGTAACCGGTACCTCTAAAGGTAAAGGTTTTGCTGGTACCGTTAAGCGCTGGAACTTCCGTACCCAGGACGCTACTCACGGTAACTCCTTGTCTCACCGCGTTCCGGGTTCTATCGGTCAGAACCAGACTCCGGGCAAAGTGTTCAAAGGCAAGAAAATGGCAGGTCAGCTGGGTAACGAACGTGTAACCGTTCAGAGCCTGGACGTAGTACGTGTTGACGCTGAGCGCAACCTGCTGCTGGTTAAAGGTGCAGTTCCGGGTGCAACCGGTAGCGACCTGATCGTTAAACCAGCTGTGAAGGCGTAAGGGGATAGCAATGGAATTAGTATTGAAAGACGCGCAGAGCGCGCTGACTGTTTCCGAAACTACCTTCGGTCGTGATTTCAACGAAGCGCTGGTTCACCAGGTTGTTGTTGCTTATGCAGCTGGTGCTCGTCAGGGTACTCGTGCTCAGAAGACTCGTGCTGAAGTAACTGGTTCTGGCAAAAAGCCATGGCGCCAGAAAGGTACCGGCCGTGCGCGTTCAGGTTCTATCAAGAGCCCGATCTGGCGTTCAGGTGGCGTGACCTTCGCTGCGCGTCCACAGGACCACAGTCAAAAAGTTAACAAAAAGATGTACCGCGGCGCGCTGAAAAGCATCCTGTCCGAACTGGTACGTCAGGATCGTCTGATCGTTGTCGAGAAGTTCTCTGTAGAAGCGCCTAAAACTAAGCTGCTGGCACAGAAACTGAAAGACATGGCTCTGGAAGATGTGCTGATCATCACCGGTGAGCTGGACGAGAACCTGTTCCTGGCCGCACGTAACCTGCACAAGGTTGACGTACGCGATGCGACTGGTATCGACCCGGTTAGCCTGATCGCCTTCGACAAAGTCGTAATGACTGCTGATGCTGTTAAGCAAGTTGAGGAGATGCTGGCATGATTCGTGAAGAACGTCTGCTGAAGGTGCTTCGCGCACCGCACGTTTCTGAAAAAGCGTCTACTGCGATGGAAAAAACAAACACCATCGTTCTCAAAGTTGCTAAAGACGCGACCAAAGCAGAGATCAAAGCTGCTGTGCAGAAACTGTTTGAAGTCGAAGTCGAAGTCGTTAACACCCTGGTAGTTAAAGGGAAAGTTAAACGTCACGGACAGCGTATCGGTCGTCGTAGCGACTGGAAAAAAGCTTACGTCACCCTTAAAGAAGGCCAGAATCTGGACTTCGTTGGCGGCGCTGAGTAAGTCGGAGGAGTAATACAATGGCAGTTGTTAAATGTAAACCGACATCTCCGGGTCGTCGCCACGTAGTTAAAGTGGTTAACCCTGAGCTGCACAAGGGCAAACCTTTTGCTCCGTTGCTGGAAAAAAACAGCAAATCCGGTGGTCGTAACAACAATGGCCGTATCACCACTCGTCACATCGGTGGTGGCCACAAGCAGGCTTATCGTATTGTTGACTTCAAACGCAACAAAGACGGTATCCCAGCAGTTGTTGAACGTCTTGAGTACGATCCGAACCGTTCCGCGAACATCGCGCTGGTTCTGTACAAAGACGGCGAACGCCGTTACATCCTGGCCCCTAAAGGCCTGAAAGCTGGCGACCAGATTCAGTCTGGCGTTGATGCTGCAATCAAAGCAGGCAACACCCTGCCGATGCGCAATATCCCGGTTGGTTCTACCGTTCATAACGTAGAAATGAAACCAGGTAAAGGCGGTCAGCTGGCACGTTCCGCTGGTACTTACGTTCAGATCGTTGCTCGTGATGGTGCTTATGTCACCCTGCGTCTGCGTTCTGGTGAAATGCGTAAAGTCGAAGCAGACTGCCGCGCTACTCTGGGCGAAGTTGGCAATGCTGAGCATATGCTGCGCGTTCTGGGTAAAGCAGGTGCTGCACGCTGGCGTGGTGTTCGTCCTACCGTTCGCGGTACTGCGATGAACCCAGTCGACCACCCACATGGTGGTGGTGAAGGTCGTAACTTTGGTAAGCACCCGGTAACTCCGTGGGGCGTTCAGACCAAAGGTAAGAAGACCCGCAGCAACAAGCGTACTGATAAATTTATCGTACGTCGCCGTAGCAAATAATTTTAGAGGATAAGCCATGCCACGTTCTCTCAAGAAAGGTCCTTTTATTGACCTGCACTTGCTGAAGAAGGTAGAGAAAGCGGTGGAAAGCGGAGACAAGAAGCCCCTGCGCACTTGGTCCCGTCGTTCAACGATCTTTCCTAACATGATCGGTTTGACCATCGCTGTCCATAATGGTCGTCAGCACGTTCCAGTCTTTGTTACCGACGAAATGGTTGGTCACAAACTGGGTGAATTCGCACCGACTCGTACTTATCGCGGCCACGCTGCTGATAAAAAAGCGAAGAAGAAATAAGGTAGGAGGAAGAGATGGAAACTTTAGCTCAACATCGCCATGCTCGTTCTTCTGCTCAGAAGGTTCGCCTTGTTGCTGACCTGATTCGCGGTAAGAAAGTGTCGCAGGCCCTGGACATCCTGACCTATACCAACAAGAAAGCTGCGGTATTGGTCAAGAAAGTACTGGAATCTGCCATTGCTAACGCTGAACACAACGATGGCGCTGACATCGACGATCTGAAAGTCGCGAAAATTTTCGTAGATGAAGGCCCAAGCATGAAGCGCATTATGCCGCGTGCGAAAGGTCGTGCAGATCGCATCCTGAAGCGCACCAGCCACATTACTGTGGTTGTGTCCGATCGCTGAGACTCTGGAGACTAGCAATGGGTCAGAAAGTACATCCTAATGGTATTCGCCTGGGTATTGTAAAACCATGGAACTCTACCTGGTTTGCGAACACCAAAGAATTCGCTGACAACCTGGACAGCGATTTTAAAGTACGTCAGTACCTGACTAAGGAACTGGCTAAAGCGTCTGTATCTCGTATCGTTATCGAGCGTCCAGCTAAGAGCATCCGTGTGACTATTCACACTGCTCGCCCTGGCATCGTTATCGGTAAGAAAGGCGAAGACGTAGAAAAACTGCGCAAGGTCGTAGCGGATATCGCTGGCGTTCCTGCACAGATCAATATCGCTGAAGTTCGTAAGCCTGAACTGGACGCTAAATTGGTTGCTGACAGCATCACTTCTCAGCTGGAACGTCGTGTTATGTTCCGTCGTGCTATGAAGCGTGCTGTACAGAACGCAATGCGTCTGGGCGCTAAAGGTATCAAAGTTGAAGTTAGCGGCCGTCTGGGCGGCGCGGAAATCGCACGTACCGAATGGTACCGTGAAGGTCGCGTACCGCTGCACACTCTGCGTGCTGACATCGACTACAACACCTCTGAAGCGCACACCACTTACGGTGTAATCGGCGTTAAGGTATGGATCTTCAAAGGTGAGATCCTGGGTGGTATGGCTGCTGTTGAACAACCGGAAAAACCGGCTGCTCAACCTAAAAAGCAGCAGCGTAAAGGCCGTAAATAAGGAGCGTCGCTGATGTTACAACCAAAGCGTACAAAATTCCGTAAAGTGCACAAAGGCCGCAACCGTGGTCTGGCGCAGGGTACGGATGTTAGCTTCGGCACTTTCGGTCTGAAAGCTGTTGGCCGTGGTCGTCTGACTGCACGTCAGATCGAAGCAGCACGTCGTGCAATGACCCGTGCAGTTAAGCGTCAAGGTAAGATCTGGATCCGTGTATTCCCGGACAAACCGATCACCGAGAAGCCGCTGGAAGTTCGTATGGGTAAAGGTAAAGGTAACGTGGAGTACTGGGTTGCCTTGATCCAACCGGGCAAAGTCCTTTATGAAATGGACGGTGTTCCGGAAGAGCTGGCCCGTGAAGCCTTCGGCCTGGCAGCAGCGAAACTGCCTATCAAAACCACCTTTGTAACTAAGACGGTGATGTAATGAAAGCAAAAGAGCTGCGTGAAAAAAGCGTTGAAGAGCTGAACGCTGAGCTGCTGAACCTGCTGCGTGAGCAGTTCAACCTGCGTATGCAGGCTGCAAGTGGCCAGCTGCAACAGACTCACCTGCTGAAGCAAGTGCGTCGCAATGTTGCACGCGTTAAGACTTTACTGACTCAGAAGGCGGGTGCGTAATGACCGATAAAATCCGTACTCTGCAAGGTCGTGTTGTTAGCGACAAAATGGAGAAATCCATTGTTGTAGCTATCGAACGTATTGTGAAACACCCGATCTACGGTAAATTCATCAAGCGTACGACCAAACTGCACGTACATGACGAGAACAACGAATGTGGTATCGGCGACAAGGTTGAAATCCGTGAATGCCGTCCACTGTCCAAGACTAAGTCCTGGACGCTGGTTCGCGTTGTAGAGAAAGCGGTTCTGTAATACAGTACGCCTTCTCAATACGAATAAACGGCTCAGCGATGAGCCGTTTATTTTTTCTACCCATATTGCAGAAGCGGTGTTATAATGCCGCGCCCTCGATATGGGGCTTTTTAACGGCTCTGATTTTAGAGTCTCAGGTAGTAGTTGACATTAGCGGAGCACTAAAATGATCCAAGAACAGACTATGCTGAACGTCGCCGACAACTCCGGTGCACGTCGCGTAATGTGTATCAAGGTTCTGGGTGGCTCGCACCGTCGCTACGCAGGCGTAGGCGACATCATCAAGATCACCATCAAGGAAGCAATTCCACGTGGTAAGGTCAAAAAAGGTGATGTGCTGAAGGCGGTAGTGGTGCGCACCAAGAAGGGTGTTCGTCGCCCTGACGGTTCTGTCATTCGCTTCGATGGTAATGCATGCGTTATTTTAAACAATAACAGCGAGCAGCCTATCGGCACGCGTATCTTTGGGCCGGTAACTCGTGAACTTCGTACTGAGAAGTTCATGAAAATTATCTCTCTGGCACCAGAAGTACTCTAAGGAGCGAATCATGGCAGCGAAAATCCGTCGTGATGACGAAGTTATCGTGTTAACCGGTAAAGATAAAGGTAAACGCGGTAAAGTAAAAAATGTTCTGTCTTCCGGCAAACTTGTCGTTGAAGGTATCAACCTGGTTAAGAAACATCAGAAGCCGGTTCCGGCCCTGAACCAACCAGGCGGCATCGTTGAAAAAGAAGCTGCTATTCAGGTTTCTAACGTTGCAATCTTCAATGCGGCTACCGGCAAGGCTGACCGTGTAGGCTTTAGATTCGAAGACGGCAAAAAAGTCCGTTTCTTCAAGTCTAACAGCGAAACTATCAAGTAATTTGGAGTAGTACGATGGCGAAACTGCATGATTACTACAAAGACGAAGTAGTTAACAAACTCATGACTGAGTTTAACTACAATTCTGTCATGCAAGTCCCTCGGGTCGAGAAGATCACCCTGAACATGGGTGTTGGTGAAGCGATCGCTGACAAGAAACTGCTGGATAACGCAGCAGCTGACCTGACAGCAATCTCCGGTCAAAAACCGCTGATCACCAAAGCACGCAAATCTGTTGCAGGCTTCAAAATCCGTCAGGGCTATCCGATCGGCTGTAAAGTAACTCTGCGTGGCGAACGCATGTGGGAGTTCTTTGAGCGCCTGATCACTATTGCTGTTCCACGTATCCGTGACTTCCGTGGCTTGTCCGCTAAGTCTTTCGACGGTCGTGGTAACTACAGCATGGGTGTCCGTGAGCAGATCATCTTCCCAGAAATCGACTACGATAAAGTCGACCGCGTGCGTGGTTTGGATATTACCATTACCACTACTGCGAAATCTGACGAAGAAGGCCGTGCTCTGCTGGCTGCCTTTGACTTCCCGTTCCGCAAGTAAGGTAGGGTTACTGAATGGCTAAGCAATCAATGAAAGCACGCGAAGTAAAGCGCGTAGCTTTAGCTGATAAATTCTTCGCTAAACGCGCTGAACTGAAAGCGATCATTTCTGATGTGAACGCTTCCGACGAAGATCGTTGGAATGCGGTTCTCAAGCTGCAGTCTCTGCCGCGTGATTCCAGCCCGTCTCGTCAGCGTAACCGCTGTCGTCAAACAGGTCGTCCACATGGTTATGTGGGCAAGTTTGGGTTGAGCCGTATCAAACTGCGTGAAGCCGCTATGCGCGGTGAAGTGCCAGGCTTGAAAAAGGCTAGCTGGTAATTACCAATTGAATCACGGGAGTAAAGACAGATGAGCATGCAAGATCCGATCGCGGATATGCTGACCCGTATCCGTAACGGTCAGGCCGCGAACAAAGTTGCGGTCACCATGCCTTCCGCCAAGCTGAAAGTGGCAATTGCCAACGTGCTGAAGGAAGAAGGTTTTATCGAAGATTTTAAAGTTGAAGGCGACACCAAGCCGGAACTGGAACTTACTCTCAAGTATTTCCAGGGTAAAGCTGTTGTAGAAAGCATTCAGCGTGTCAGCCGCCCAGGCCTGCGCATCTATAAGAAAAAAGATGAGCTGCCAAAAGTTATGGCTGGTCTTGGTATCGCAGTTGTTTCTACCTCTAAAGGTGTTATGACTGATCGTGCAGCGCGCCAGGCTGGTCTTGGTGGCGAAATTATCTGCTACGTAGCCTAATCGGAGGAAAGAATGTCTCGTGTTGCTAAAGCACCGGTCGTTATTCCTGCCGGCGTTGATGTCAAAATCGACGGTCAGGTTATTACGATCAAAGGTAAAAACGGCGAGCTGACTCGTACCCTCAACAAAGCTGTTGAAGTTAAACATGCAGATAACGCTCTGACCTTCGGTCCACGTGATGGTTTCGTGGATGGATGGGCTCAGGCTGGTACCGCGCGTGCCCTGCTGAACTCAATGGTTGTTGGTGTTACCGAAGGCTTCACTAAAAAGCTTCAGCTGGTTGGTGTAGGTTATCGTGCAGCTATCAAAGGGAATGCAGTAGGCCTGTCTCTGGGCTTCTCACACCCTGTTGAGCATCCGCTGCCGGCCGGTATCACTGCAGAATGCCCGACTCAAACTGAAATCGTGCTGAAAGGCGCTGATAAACAGCTGATCGGTCAGGTTGCAGCAGATCTGCGCGCCTACCGTCGTCCTGAGCCTTACAAAGGCAAGGGTGTTCGTTACGCCGACGAAGTCGTGCGTACCAAAGAGGCTAAGAAGAAGTAAGGTAACACTATGGATAAGAAATCTGCTCGTATCCGTCGTGCGACCCGCGCACGCCGCAAGCTCAAAGAGCTGGGTGCAACTCGCCTGGTGGTACATCGTACCCCGCGTCATATTTACGCACAGGTAATTGCACCGAACGGTTCTGAAGTTCTGGTAGCTGCTTCTACTGTAGAAAAAGCTATCTCAGAACAATTGAAGTACACCGGTAACAAAGACGCCGCTGCAGCTGTAGGTAAAGCTGTTGCTGAACGCGCTCTGGAAAAAGGCATCAGCAATGTTTCCTTTGACCGTTCCGGGTTCCAATATCATGGTCGTGTCCAGGCACTGGCAGATGCTGCCCGTGAAGCTGGCCTTCAGTTCTAAGGTAGAGGTGTAAGATGGCTCACATCGAAAAACAGGCTGGCGAACTGCAGGAAAAGCTGATCGCGGTAAACCGCGTATCTAAAACCGTTAAAGGTGGTCGTATTTTCTCCTTCACAGCTCTGACTGTAGTAGGCGATGGTAACGGTCGCGTTGGTTTTGGTTACGGTAAAGCGCGTGAAGTTCCAGCAGCGATCCAGAAAGCGATGGAAAAAGCCCGTCGCAACATGATTAACGTCGCGCTGAACAACGGCACCCTGCAGCACCCAGTTAAAGGTGTTCACACGGGTTCTCGTGTATTCATGCAGCCAGCTTCAGAAGGTACCGGTATCATCGCCGGTGGTGCAATGCGCGCCGTTCTGGAAGTTGCTGGGGTTCATAACGTTCTGGCTAAAGCATATGGTTCCACCAACCCGATCAACGTGGTTCGTGCAACTATTGATGGCCTGGAAAATATGAATTCTCCAGAAATGGTCGCTGCCAAGCGTGGTAAATCCGTTGAAGAAATTCTGGGGTAATTGACCATGGCAAAGACTATTAAAATCACTCAAACCCGCAGTGCAATCGGTCGTCTGCCGAAACACAAGGCAACGCTGCTTGGCCTGGGTCTGCGTCGTATTGGTCATACCGTTGAGCGCGAGGATACTCCTGCTGTTCGTGGTATGGTCAACGCGGTTTACTTCATGGTTAAAGTTGAGGAGTAAGAGATGCGTTTAAATACTCTGTCTCCGGCCGAAGGCTCTAAAAAGGCGGGTAAACGCCTGGGTCGTGGTATCGGTTCTGGCCTCGGCAAAACCGGTGGTCGTGGTCACAAAGGTCAGAACTCTCGTTCTGGCGGTGGCGTACGTCGCGGTTTCGAGGGTGGCCAGATGCCACTGTACCGTCGTCTGCCGAAGTTCGGCTTCACCTCTCGCAAAGCAGCGATCACAGCGGAAATCCGTCTGTCTGACCTGGCGAAAGTTGAAGGCGGCGTTGTAGACCTGAACACGCTGAAAGCAGCAAACATTATCGGTATCCAGATCGAGTTCGCGAAAGTGATCCTGGCTGGTGAAGTTTCTACTCCGGTAACTGTTCGTGGCCTGCGTGTTACTAAAGGTGCTCGTGCTGCTATCGAAGCTGCTGGCGGTAAAATTGAGGAATAAGTAGCAGATGGCTAAGCAACCGGGATTAGATTTTCAAAGTGCCAAAGGTGGATTTGGCGAGCTGAAACGCAGACTGCTGTTTGTTATCGGCGCGCTGATTGTGTTCCGTATTGGCTCTTTTATTCCGATCCCTGGTATCGATGCCGCTGTACTTGCCAAACTGCTTGAGCAACAGCGAGGCACCATCATTGAAATGTTCAACATGTTCTCTGGTGGTGCTCTCAGCCGTGCTTCTATCTTCGCATTGGGTATTATGCCGTACATTTCGGCATCTATTATTATCCAGCTGCTGACGGTCGTTCATCCGGCCCTGGCAGAGTTGAAGAAAGAAGGGGAGTCTGGACGTCGTAAGATTAGTCAGTACACCCGTTACGGTACTCTGGTGCTGGCAATATTCCAGTCGATCGGTATTGCTACCGGTCTGCCGAATATGCCTGGTATGCAGGGCCTGGTGTTAAACCCGGGCTTTGCATTCTACTTCACCGCTGTTGTAAGTCTGGTCACAGGGACTATGTTCCTGATGTGGCTCGGCGAACAGATTACTGAGCGTGGTATCGGTAACGGTATCTCAATCATTATCTTCGCCGGTATTGTTGCGGGCCTCCCGCCAGCCATCGCCCATACTATTGAGCAAGCGCGTCAAGGCGACCTGCACTTCCTCCTGTTGCTGTTGGTTGCAGTATTAGTATTTGCAGTGACGTTCTTTGTTGTCTTCGTTGAACGTGGTCAACGCCGCATTGTGGTGAACTACGCTAAACGTCAGCAGGGTCGTCGTGTCTATGCTGCACAGAGCACACATTTACCGCTGAAAGTGAACATGGCGGGGGTTATCCCGGCTATCTTCGCTTCCAGTATTATTCTGTTCCCGGCGACCATCGCGTCATGGTTCGGGGGCGGTACTGGTTGGAACTGGCTGACAACAATTTCGCTGTATTTGCAGCCTGGGCAACCACTTTATGTGTTACTCTATGCGTCTGCGATCATCTTCTTCTGTTTCTTCTACACGGCGTTGGTCTTCAACCCGCGTGAAACAGCAGATAACCTGAAGAAGTCCGGTGCATTTGTACCAGGAATTCGTCCGGGAGAGCAAACGGCGAAGTATATCGATAAAGTAATGACTCGCCTGACTTTGGTTGGTGCGCTTTATATTACTTTTATCTGCCTGATCCCGGAGTTCATGCGTGATGCAATGAAAGTACCGTTCTACTTCGGTGGGACCTCACTGCTTATCGTTGTTGTCGTGATTATGGACTTTATGGCTCAAGTGCAAACTCTGATGATGTCCAGTCAGTACGAGTCTGCATTGAAGAAGGCGAACCTGAAAGGCTACGGCCGCTAAATGGTCGCCTGAGAAGTTACGGAGAGTAAAAATGAAAGTTCGTGCTTCCGTCAAGAAATTATGCCGTAACTGCAAAATCGTTAAGCGTGATGGTGTCATCCGTGTGATTTGCAGTGCCGAGCCGAAGCATAAACAGCGCCAAGGCTGATTATTTCGCATATTTTTCTTGCAAAGTTGGGTTGAGCTGGCTAGATTAGCCAGCCAATCTTTTGTATGTCTGTACGTTTCCATTTGAGTATCCTGAAAACGGGCTTTTCAGCATGGTGCGTACATATTAAATAGTAGGAGTGCATAGTGGCCCGTATAGCAGGCATTAACATTCCTGATCAGAAACATGCTGTGATCGCATTAACTTCGATCTACGGCGTCGGCAAGACCCGTTCTAAAGCCATTCTGGCTGCAGCGGGTATCGCTGAAGATGTTAAGATCAGTGAGCTGTCTGAAGAACAAATCGACACGCTGCGTGACGAAGTTGCCAAATTTGTCGTTGAAGGTGATCTGCGCCGTGAAATCAGCATGAGCATCAAGCGCCTGATGGATCTTGGTTGCTATCGCGGTTTGCGTCATCGTCGTGGTCTGCCAGTGCGCGGTCAGCGTACTAAGACCAACGCACGTACCCGTAAGGGTCCGCGCAAACCGATCAAGAAATAATCGGGGTGATTGAATAATGGCAAAGGCACCAGTTCGTGCACGTAAACGTGTAAGAAAACAAGTCTCTGACGGCGTGGCTCATATCCATGCTTCTTTCAACAACACCATCGTTACTATTACTGATCGTCAGGGTAACGCATTGGGTTGGGCAACAGCCGGTGGTTCCGGTTTCCGTGGTTCTCGCAAATCCACTCCGTTCGCAGCTCAGGTTGCAGCAGAGCGTTGCGCAGAAGCCGTAAAAGAATACGGCATCAAGAATCTGGAAGTTATGGTTAAAGGTCCGGGTCCGGGTCGTGAATCTACTGTTCGCGCTCTGAACGCCGCTGGTTTCCGCATCACGAATATTACTGATGTGACTCCGATCCCTCATAACGGTTGTCGTCCGCCGAAAAAACGTCGCGTATAACGCTCCGTTTTTTAGGTTAGTTGGAGATAGAAAATGGCAAGATATTTGGGTCCTAAGCTCAAGCTGAGCCGTCGTGAGGGCACCGACTTATTCCTTAAGTCTGGCGTTCGCGCGATCGATACCAAGTGTAAAATTGAACAAGCTCCTGGCCAGCACGGTGCGCGTAAACCGCGTCTGTCTGACTATGGTGTGCAGTTGCGTGAAAAGCAAAAAGTTCGCCGTATGTACGGTGTGCTGGAGCGTCAGTTCCGTAACTACTATAAAGAAGCAGCACGTCTGAAAGGCAACACAGGTGAAAACCTGCTCGCTCTGCTGGAAGGTCGTCTGGACAACGTTGTATACCGTATGGGCTTCGGCGCTACTCGTGCTGAATCACGTCAGCTGGTTAGCCACAAAGCAATCATGGTAAACGGTCGTGTTGTTAACATCGCTTCTTATCAGGTTAAAGCGAATGACGTTGTTAGCATTCGTGAGAAAGCGAAAAAGCAATCTCGCGTGAAGGCCGCTCTGGAGCTGGCTGAGCAGCGTGAAAAGCCAACCTGGCTGGAAGTTGATGCTGGCAAGATGGAAGGTACGTTCAAGCGTCAGCCAGAACGTTCTGATCTGTCTGCGGACATTAACGAACACCTGATCGTCGAGCTTTACTCCAAGTAAAGCTTAGTACCAAAGAGAGGACACAATGCAGGGTTCTGTGACAGAGTTTCTAAAACCGCGCCTGGTAGATATCGAGCAAGTGAGTTCGACGCACGCCAAGGTGACCCTTGAGCCTTTAGAGCGTGGCTTTGGCCATACTCTGGGTAACGCACTGCGCCGTATTCTGCTCTCATCGATGCCGGGTTGCGCGGTGACCGAGGTTGAGATTGATGGTGTACTTCATGAGTACAGCACCAAAGAAGGCGTTCAGGAAGATATCCTTGAAATCCTGCTCAACCTGAAAGGGCTGGCGGTGAGAGTTCAGGGTAAAGATGAAGTTATTCTTACTCTGAATAAATCTGGCATTGGCCCTGTGACTGCAGCCGACATCACCCACGACGGTGATGTTGAAATCGTCAAGCCGCAGCACGTGATCTGCCACCTGACCGATGAGAACGCAGCTATTAGCATGCGTATCAAAGTTCAGCGCGGTCGTGGTTATGTGCCGGCTTCTGCCCGAATTCATTCGGAAGAAGATGAGCGCCCAATCGGCCGTCTGCTGGTCGACGCATGCTATAGCCCTGTAGAGCGTATTGCCTACAATGTTGAAGCAGCGCGTGTAGAACAGCGTACCGACCTGGACAAGCTGGTCATCGAAATGGAAACCAATGGCACAATCGATCCTGAAGAGGCGATTCGTCGTGCGGCAACCATCCTGGCAGAACAACTGGAAGCTTTCGTTGACTTACGTGATGTACGTCAGCCGGAAGTGAAAGAAGAGAAACCAGAATTCGATCCGATCCTGCTGCGCCCTGTTGACGATCTCGAATTGACTGTCCGCTCTGCTAACTGCCTCAAGGCAGAAGCTATCCACTATATCGGTGATCTGGTACAGCGTACCGAGGTTGAGTTGCTGAAAACGCCGAACCTGGGTAAAAAATCTCTTACTGAGATTAAAGACGTGCTGGCTTCACGTGGTTTGTCTCTGGGCATGCGCCTGGAAAACTGGCCACCGGCAAGCATTGCTGACGAGTAACCGGATCACAGGTTAAGGTTTTACTGAGAAGGATAAGGTCATGCGCCATCGTAAGAGTGGTCGTCAACTGAACCGCAACAGCAGCCATCGCCAGGCTATGTTCCGCAACATGGCAGGTTCACTGGTTCGTCATGAGATCATCAAGACGACCCTGCCTAAAGCGAAAGAGCTGCGTCGCGTAGTTGAGCCGCTGATTACTCTTGCCAAGACTGACAGCGTTGCTAATCGTCGTCTGGCATTCGCCCGTACTCGTGATAACGAGATCGTGGCAAAACTGTTTAACGAACTGGGCCCGCGTTTCGCGAGCCGTGCCGGTGGTTACACTCGCATTCTGAAGTGTGGTTTCCGTGCAGGCGACAACGCGCCGATGGCTTACATCGAGCTGGTTGATCGTTCAGAGAAAGCAGAAGCTGCTGCAGAGTAATCTGTAGTAACGTAAAAAAACCCGCTCCGGCGGGTTTTTTTATATCCGCGATATCCCCACTTCTCTACAATGTCTGTATCAATTCTGTTCATTCCCTGGAGCTGGTAATGTGGTTGCTCGACCAGTGGGCAGAACGCCATATTCGCGATGCCCAAAATAAAGGTGAATTCGACGATCTCCCGGGAAGCGGCGAACCCCTTGTGCTTGACGATGACTCGCATATTGCGCCTGAACTGCGAGCTGGATACCGTTTACTGAAAAACGCGGGCTGTCTCCCTCCGGAGCTCGAACAGCGCAGAGAGGCTGTTGAACTGGCCGATCTTCTCAACGGTATCCGTCAGGACGATCCGCGACATTCTGAACTGAGCCGCCGTCTCGCCCTGCTTGAACTCAAGCTGCGCCAGGCTGGGATGAACACTGATTTTCTGCGCGGTGAATACGGTGAAAGATTGATGCAGAGAATAAACGAGGAGTAGTTATGTACCGTATTGGTGAACTTGCGAAGCTTGCGAACGTTACGCCGGATACCATCCGTTATTACGAAAAGCAGCAGATGATCGATCATGAAGTTCGTACAGAAGGAGGCTTTCGCCTTTATACCGATAACGATCTGCAGCGCCTGCGATTTATTCGTTATGCGCGTCAGCTCGGCTTCACGCTGGATTCGATCCGCGAGCTATTATCGATCCGCATCGATCCGGAACATCACACCTGCCAGGAATCTAAAAGCATTGTGCAGGCCCGGCTGGATGAAGTTGAAGCACGCATCCAGGAGCTGCAAACCATGCAGCGCTCTCTGCAAAGGCTGAATGATGCCTGCTGCGGGACGGCCCACAGCAGTATTTATTGTTCCATACTGGAAGCCCTTGAACAGGGGGCCAGTGGAGAAACCGAGGGCTGTTGATTTTTAGTCCATCCGGATCTAGACTCCCTTCGTCATAAACCATGCTCAGGAGAATTTATGAGCCGCTATCAGCACACGAAAGGACAGATAAAAGACAATGCCATTGAGGCGTTACTTCACGACCCGTTATTCAGGCAGCGCGTTGAGAAGAATAAAAAAGGGAAAGGAAGTTATCTGCGTAAAGACAAACATGAAAAACGGGGTAACTGGGAGGCCAGTGGCAAGCAAGCGAATCGCTTATTTACCACTGGCCTTTCTGCTTTAAACTTTCGATTAAACGCGGTTATTCTGTTCTTTTAACAGATCGCGGATCTCACTCAGCAGCACTTCTTCTTTCGTTGGTGCAGGTGCAGCAGCCGGCTCTTCTTTTTTACGGTTGAGCCTGTTGATCAGCTTGATAGCCATAAAAATGGCAAACGCGACAATCACAAAATCAAATACGTTCTGAATAAATACGCCGTAGTGCATTACTACTGCCGGAACATCACCCTGCGCTTCACGCAGTGTGAAAGCGAATTGTTTGAAATCAATGCCCCCGATTAACAACCCTAATGGTGGCATGATAATGTCGGCCACTAATGATGAAACAATCTTGCCGAATGCTGCACCAATAATGACACCCACTGCCAAATCCACCACGTTCCCGCGCATCGCAAATTCGCGAAATTCTTTAATAAAACTCATTGTTCTCTCCTTGTGCCAGCTGACGAGTATAAGTTTAACAAATGATTAGCCAATTGCCATTCGGGATAATTAAACGTTATGAAAAATAAAAGGCACAGAAATGAAAAGGATAAAGTGCGGGTGCTCTTTCTAGAGCACCCTACTCTTTAAAGGAAGAATGGACTTGGCTGGAATAAACGTTCGACGTCAGTAATAAACTTTTTATCCGTAAGGAACATAATAACGTGATCGCCTTGCTCAATACGTAAATTGTCATTGGCAATCATGACGTCATTTCCGCGCACAACGGCGCCGATGATCGTGCCTGGCGGCAGCTTAATTTCGTCGATCGACCGGCCCACGACGCGTGATGTGGTTTCATCTCCATGCGCCACGGCTTCAATGGCTTCCGCTACGCCGCGGCGGAGCGATGACACACCGACAATATCCGCTTTACGAACATGGCTCAGGAGCGCGGAAATTGTCGCCTGCTGCGGCGAAATGGCAATATCAATAACGCTACCCTGGACCAGATCGACATACGCCTTGCGCTGGATAAGCACCATGACCTTCTTTGCACCCATACGCTTGGCGAGCATGGCGGACATTATATTCGCCTCGTCGTCGTTGGTGACGGCAATAAAAAGATCAACTTGATCAATATGCTCTTCAGCCAGCAACTCCTGATCAGACGCATCGCCATAAAATACGATCGTATTTTGCAGTTTTTCCGCCAGTTCAGCAGCACGCTGCTGATCGCGCTCGATCAATTTTACGCTGTAATCTTTTTCTAACCGATGTGCCAGGCCTGCACCGATATTGCCGCCGCCGACCAGCATAATGCGTTTATAGGGTTTTTCGAGACGCTGAAGTTCACTCATTACGGCACGAATATGCTGTGAGGCCGCAATAAAGAAGACCTCATCACCTGCTTCGACAATCGTGGAGCCTTGCGGGCGGATTGGCCTGTCGTGACGGAAAATGGCTGCGACGCGCGTATCGATATGCGGCATGTGCTCGCGCATGGTAGAAAGCGCATTGCCGATCAATGGTCCACCGTAATAGGCCTTAACCACTGCCAGACTCACTTTACCCTCGGCAAAGTTCACCACCTGCAGGGCGCCCGGATATTCGATCAGGCGATAGATATTGTCGATAACCAGCTGTTCCGGTGCGATGAGATGGTCAATAGGAACCGCTTCGGAATTAAACAGTTTCTCAGCATCGCGAACATAGTCCGGAGAGCGAATGCGCGCGATTCGGTTTGGCGTGTTGAAAAGCGAGTAGGCCACCTGACAGGCCACCATATTGGTTTCGTCAGAACTGGTTACCGCAACCAGCATGTCGGCATCGTCGGCACCTGCCTCACGAAGAACCCGTGGGTGAGAACCATGACCCTGCACCACGCGCAGGTCAAACTTGTCCTGTAAGACACGCAGACGATCGCCGTTGGTATCGACTATGGTGATGTCGTTGTTTTCGCCCACCAGGTTCTCCGCCAGCGTTCCGCCAACCTGTCCTGCACCCAGAATGATAATCTTCATATCTCGTGACCTGTTCTCAACATCACTCTTTGATTAGCTTAGCGTAAAAGAAGCCATCACCCTCTTCGGCACCCGGCAGGTTCTGCAGACCCGGGGATTCAGGCGTTCCCGTATCGCGCAGCGCGGCGTCCGGGGTACGTTTAAGGAAGGCCGCGATTTGCTGGCTGTTTTCTTCCGGCAGTACGGAGCAGGTTGCATAGACCAGCGTTCCGCCAGGTTTGAGATGCGGCCAGATGGCGTCGAGAATGTCGGACTGCAGCTGGGCAAGTTCGTTAATATCACGATCGCGACGCAGCCACTTGATGTCCGGATGACGACGAATAACGCCGGTTGCAGAGCAGGGAGCATCCAGCAAAATGCGATCGAATTGCGTTTCACCACACCATTCTGCGGGTTTGCGTCCATCGCCTTGCTTAACCTGAGCCTTCATGCCCAGACGCTTGAGGTTGTCGTAGACGCGTGAAAGACGCTGTTCATCGACGTCCACCGCCATCACGCTGGCCTGCGGAGCCACTTCAAGAATATGCGTCGTTTTGCCCCCTGGTGCGGCGCAGAGATCGAGGATCTGCTCACCGTTCTGGGGTTCAAGCCAGGTCATGCAACCCTGGGCAGAAGCATCCTGTACCGTTACCCAACCCTCTTCGAAACCCGGTAATGCATGTACCGGAGCGGGGGAGGCTAAACGTACGGCATCAGGGTATGCAGCGTGAGTGAAACCACTCATTCCAGCTTCTTCGAGTAATGCCAGCCATGCGTCACGGGTGTGGTGATTACGATTCACGCGTAACCACATTGGCGGACGCTGGTTGTTGGCATCGGCAATGTCCTGCCACCGTTGCGGATAAGCTTTTTTCAGCCGCTTCAACAGCCAGTCCGGATGCAGGAAGCGTGCTTCGTTTTGGGCAAATTCAGCCAGAAGCTCATCCTGCTGTCGTTGGAACTGGCGCAGTACGCCGTTGATCAGCCCTTTCAACTGAGGGCGTTTAATCGCAACGGCACCTTCCACCGTCTCAGCCAGCGCGGCATGAGGTGGGATGCGGGTATGAAGAAGCTGATAAAAACCCACCATAATCAAATAGTGTACGGTGCGCTGCTTGCCTGTCATTGGGCGTGACATCAGCTTGTTAATCAACCACTCAAGCTGAGAAAGCGTGCGCAGAACGCCAAAGCAGAGCTCCTGAAGCAGGGCTTTGTCTTTATCAGAGACTTTTTGCTGCAGGGGAGGCAGGACGTTACTTAATGACTGGCCCTGCTCGATAACCTGCTCAACGGCCTGAGCCGCCATACTGCGTAGATTTTGTTTTTTCATAACCGTAAAAATAAAAATGCCCGGAAACACCGGGCCTTAAGAATAAATTTGCTCAGGCAAGACGATTGCCCGGAATAAACCATTCGCGACGGGAATTTAACAGATCCTGAGCGCTCATAGCCTTCTTACCGGCCGGTTGTAGCGATTCAAGATTCAGGATCCCTTGCGCAGTCGCCACCTGGATCCCGTTCTTGTTGGCGTCAACAATCGTACCGGGTTCAGCCGCGGTAGTACCGCTAACGACGGAGGCTTTCCAGACTTTCACTGGTTGCTCATCAATCTCCATCCAGCTCATTGGCCACGGATTAAAAGCGCGGATGCAGCGTTCAAGTTGAGCGGCCGACAGGGACCAGTCGATCCGTGCTTCTTCTTTGCTCAGCTTTTCGGCGTAGGTTACCAGCGCGTCATCCTGAACTTCCGGTTTTGCCGTATTGTCAGCAAGCTGCTGAAGCGTCTCGATAAGACCTTGTGGGCCAAGGTCTGCCAGTTTGTCATACAGCGTGGCGCTGGTATCGTCTGGCGTAATGGGGCAGGCCAGTTTATACAGCATGTCGCCGGTGTCTAAACCTACGTCCATCTTCATGATGGTCACGCCCGTTTCGGCATCACCCGCCCACAGCGAGCGCTGGATAGGTGCTGCACCACGCCAGCGTGGGAGCAGAGACCCATGCACGTTGATACAACCCAGGCGCGGCATATCAAGCACAGCTTTTGGCAGAATTAAACCGTAAGCCACCACCACCATTACGTCGGCATTCAGGTCAGCAACCAGCTGCTGATTTTCCTGCGGGCGCAGCGATGCAGGCTGAAAAACAGGAAGCCCATGCTCTTCTGCCAGCACCTTGACCGGGCTCGGCATCAGTTTTTTGCCGCGACCAGCAGGACGATCCGGCTGGGTAAAGACGCCAACAACCTGGTGACCAGACGATAGCAGCGCGTCAAGGTGACGCGCTGCAAAATCAGGGGTTCCCGCGAAGATAATACGTAGTGTTTTAGACACGATGATCCTTGTATCCGGGGGGACGTTATGCGCGAGAACGCAAACGATCCAGTTTCTCTACTTTCTGACGAATACGCTGCTGTTTCAACGGCGAGAGGTAATCGATAAACAGTTTACCGACCAGGTGATCCATCTCATGCTGAATACAAATCGCCAGCAGGTCGTCTGCTTCCAGTTCGAACGGATTACCGTCACGATCCAGGGCGCGAATTTTCACTTTTTCAGCACGCGGCACTAACGCACGCTGTTCAGGAATAGACAGACAGCCTTCCTCGATACCGGTTTCGCCACTCTTTTCGAGCAACTCAGGGTTGATCAGCACCAGGCGGCCATCGCGATTTTCAGAAACATCAATCACGATAATACGCTTGTGAATGTCTACCTGCGTCGCCGCCAGGCCAATGCCTTCTTCGGCGTACATGGTATCGAACATATCATCAACGATACGCTGGATTTCTGCATTCACTTCTTTGACCGGTTCAGCGACGATGCGAAGGCGCTCGTCCGGAATATGTAACACTTGCAAAACTGCCATAAATTTCCAGAGTCGTGTTCAGGAGTTGATAAGAATACTATCTCTATTCTAGACAAATCCCCCATCGATTGACAGCATCAGTGACCAATCGCAATGATTGCGGAGGCCGCTTATGGCAGGGGAAAGGATGACGCCAATCGAGATATGGCTACGGCTTATGCACACAGGTTCTCTGTGTGGTGATGTCATGGTGGAAGCGGCTGCACGACTGCAGAGGCAGGAAGGCATCGACATGCTTGCCTTAAGAAATGCTGGACTGACAGCAAAGCAGGCTGAACGATTCTTTGCGTTCAATGAGAGTGAGCTGGAACGTAGCCTGAAATGGCTTGAGCAGCCGGGACATCATTTATTAACGGCCAATCATTCCCTTTATCCCCCTCTACTCCGAACGATCCCTGACTATCCCGGGGCATTATTCATAAAAGGTAACCCTGAGACGCTTAAAACTGTTCAGCTGGCGGTGGTAGGCAGTCGTGCGCCGTCATGGTACGGCGAGCGATGGGGGAAAATCCTGTGCGAACAACTGTCACAAAGCGGTTTCACGATTACCAGCGGGCTGGCCTGTGGTATTGATGGCGTTGCCCACGGCGCGGCGCTGTCAGTTAAAGGACGAACTGTCGCGGTGCTGGGGAATGGTCTTTTTAGCATTTACCCACGCCGGCATCAGGCATTGGCGATGCGGCTTATTGAGTCTGACGGTGCGATAGTGTCTGAGTTTCCGCTTTCCGCGCAGCCCCGACCGGCAAATTTTCCGCGTCGTAATCGCATCATCAGCGGCCTTAGCAAAGGCGTGCTGGTGGTTGAAGCCGCGCGGCGAAGCGGTTCGCTGGTCACGGCACGGTGCGCGCTCGAACAGGGGCGAGAAGTCTTCGCCTTGCCAGGCCCGATAGGTAATCCTGGATGCGAGGGACCGCACTGGCTGATTAAGCAGGGGGCAACACCGGTAACGGAAGTCGGGGACATTCTTGAAAATTTGCAATATGGGCTGCAATGGCTGCAGGAAGATCCCGAAAAGCGACAATATTCATCAGATCAGGGAGAGGTGGCATTGCCATTTCCCAAGCTCCTGGCTAACGTAGGAGATGAGGTAACACCTGTTGACGTTGTCGCTGAACGTGCCGGCCAACCTGTGCCAGTAACGGTAGCACAGCTACTCGAACTGGAGTTAGCAGGGTGGATCGCAGCTGTACCCGGCGGCTATGTCCGATTAAGGAGGGCATGCCATGTTCGACGTACTGATGTATTTGTTTGAGACTTACATCCATAACGAAGCAGAAATGCGAGTGGATCAGGACAAATTGACACAGGATCTTACCGATGCGGGGTTTGAGCGGGAAGATATCTATAATGCGTTGATGTGGCTGGAAAAACTGGCTGATTATCAGGAAGGCCTCGCCGAACCGATGCAGCTTGCTTCTGACCCATTGTCAGTACGCATTTATACCGCAGAAGAGTGTGAAAGGCTGGACGCCAGCTGCCGGGGGTTCATTTTATTCCTTGAGCAGATTCAGGTGCTGAACCTCGAAACGAGAGAAATGGTGATAGAGCGTGTCATGGCGCTGGATACAGCAGAATTTGAACTGGAAGATCTCAAGTGGGTGATCCTGATGGTTCTGTTTAATATCCCGGGCTGTGAAAATGCCTATCAGCAAATGGAAGAATTACTCTTTGAAGTGAATGAAGGTATGCTGCACTAATTCAATGTGCAGCACCAAGAGTTGTTATGGCCAAATCAGCACTATTCACGGTGCATAAAAACGAGCCCTGCCCGCAGTGCGGGGCTGAACTTGTTATTCGGTCCGGGAAACACGGCCCGTTTCTCGGTTGTTCACACTATCCGGAATGTGATTATGTCCGTCCCCTGAAAAGCCAGGCGGATGGACATATCGTTAAAATTCTGGAGGGGCAGTTTTGTCCAGTCTGCGGTGGTGAATTAGCCCTGCGTCAGGGGCGTTTCGGCATGTTTATTGGATGTAGCCGCTACCCGGAATGCGAACATACGGAACAAATTGATAAGCCTGATGAAACGGCAATTGCCTGCCCTCAGTGTCAGCGCGGTCAGCTGGTACAGCGCCGCTCCCGTTATGGTAAGACCTTCCATTCGTGCGATCGCTATCCTGAATGCCAGTTCGTTATCAATTTTAAGCCGGTAGCGGGAACCTGCCCTCATTGCAATTATCCGCTACTCATAGAGAAGAAAACCGCGCAAGGCATGAAACGCTTCTGCGCCAGTAAACAATGTGGAAAGCCGGTAACGGCGGATCAATATAGTGAATAATAACCTGCCATCAGGCTCCATTGCGCATGCAGTGGACGTACTGAAAAATGAAGAAGTCATCGCCTATCCAACTGAAGCTGTTTTTGGGGTCGGTTGCGATCCTGACAGCGAGACGGCTGTGAGCCGCCTGCTTGCCTTAAAACAAAGACCCGTCGAGAAAGGGCTGATTTTGATCGCTGCAAATTACGAGCAGCTTAAGCCCTACATCGATGATTCTATGCTGACGCCGGCGCAGCGCGAGACGATCTTCTCCGCGTGGCCTGGACCGGTGACCTTCGTCTTCCCTGCGCAGCCGACAACGCCGCGCTGGTTAACCGGACGCTTTGATTCCCTCGCCGTACGCGTCACTGACCATCCGCTGGTGGTTGAGCTTTGTCTGGCGTTTGGTAAACCGCTGGTCTCAACCAGCGCTAACCTGACCGGATTGCCACCTTGTCGGACAACCGAAGAAGTGCTGGCGCAGTTCGGGAATGACTTCCCTGTTGCTGTCGGTGAAACGGGAGGGCGTCTGAATCCGTCTGAAATTCGCGACGCTTTAACCGGCGAACGTTTTCGCCAGGGGTAATCTCATGGAAACCTATGCTGTTTTTGGTAATCCGATTGCACACAGCAAATCACCGTTGATTCATCAGCAATTTGCGAAGCAGCTGCAGATAAATCATCCCTATGGTCGCGTACTGGCACCGGTGGATGCATTTATTCCAACGCTGGAGGCTTTTTTCGCCGCGGGCGGTAAAGGTGCGAATGTGACGGTCCCGTTTAAAGAAGAAGCCTTCGAACGTGCGGATGAGCTGACCGAGCGCGCTTCACTGGCTGGTGCAGTCAATACTCTAAAACGGCTTGAGGATGGTCGCCTTTTGGGGGATAACACCGACGGAATTGGTTTACTTAGCGATCTGGAACGACTTTCATTTATTAAGCCCGGGTTCCGGGTCCTGCTGATTGGTGCGGGCGGCGCATCGCGGGGAGTACTGTTGCCTCTGCTTTCACTGGACTGTGCGGTGACCATTACCAACAGAACCTTTTCCCGTGCAGAAGCGCTGGCGGCGTTGTTTGCGCATACCGGTAGCGTGAGCGCAGTAGCGCTTGACGATCTTGCCGATCGTGAGTTCGATCTTGTCATTAATGCCACGTCCAGCGGCATCAACGGTGAGATCCCGGCAATCCCCGCTTCTCTGGTCAGCGCGCATATGTACTTCTATGACATGTTTTATCAGAAAGGGAAGACGCCTTTCCTTAACTGGTGTGAACAACACGGCGCGAAACAGTTAGCCGATGGACTGGGAATGCTGGTGGGTCAGGCTGCGCATGCGGTGCTGCTCTGGCACGGCGTGTTGCCTGCGGTCGAACCTGTCATTGAAAAGTTAAAGCAGGAACTTTCGGCGTGAACCAGGCTATTCATTTCCCGGACAGAGAGAGTTGGGATGAGAGTAAACAAGCGGTTTGTTTTCCGGTGCTGGTGCAGGGTATGCAACTTACCTGTGCCATTCATGGGAAAACGCTGCTGCGTCGTTTTGGCGGTTCAAACCCGATAGCGGTATTTTGCGAAAATCGCTGGGATCTGGAAGAGGAAGCCAGCGATTTAATCCGCGAACAGCAGGAAGACGATCAGGGCTGGGTTTGGTTGTCCTGATCCAGATACTCATTCTTCCACGTAACGTAGTTGTTCGCTGAGTATTTTAACCCTTCGATCTCTGCCTCCTTCAGGGGGCGGATCTGTTTTACCGGGCTTCCTAGATAGAGATAGCCGCTCTCCAGCCGTTTGTTCTGCGGGACCAGGCTACCGGCACCAATCATTACGTCATCTTCTACTGTGACGCCATCCAGCAAAATCGACCCCATGCCAACAAGGACGCGATTTCCGATCGTGCAGCCGTGAAGCATCACTTTATGGCCGACGGTAACCTCTTCTCCAATGATGAGGGGATTGCCCTCCGGGTTATAGGAGGATTTGTGCGTGACATGCAGAACGCTACCGTCCTGAATGTTGGTACGTGCACCAATCGACACATAGTTAACATCTCCCCTGATGGCGACGAGCGGCCAGATGCTGACATCCTCGGCCATTCGCACATCACCAACGACCACGCTGCTGGCATCGATCATCACGCGATCGCCTTTTTGGGGGAACAGATCTTTATAAGGACGCAATACTGCAGACATATCTACCTCTAAGAATGAGCGCTATACAGAAGACTTTGATCGTATTAATGGATCGAGGCAAGGCAAAATACGTCAATATTTAAGCAGATCGGGCGGGATTTCAGCGAAAAGCGCGGAAAATCAGCAGTCGGAAAAAAAGATCTAAAAAATACTTGTGCTAAAAATTGGGATCCCTATAATGCGCCTCCATCGACACGGCGGATGTGAAACACTTCACAGACAACGCGGTCGGTTGAAGAGAAAAAATCCTGAAATAACGGGTTGACTCTGAAAGAGGAAAGCGTAATATACGCCACCTCGCAACGGTGAGCGAAAGCCGCGTTGCACTGCTCTTTAACAATTTATCAGACAATCTGTGTGGGCACTCAAAGTGACATGGATTCTTAATGTCTTCGGACAATAAATGAATACCAAGTCTCTGAGTGAACATACGTAATTCATTACGAAGTTTAATTCACGAGCATCAAACTTAAATTGAAGAGTTTGATCATGGCTCAGATTGAACGCTGGCGGCAGGCCTAACACATGCAAGTCGAGCGGTAGCACAGAGAGCTTGCTCTCGGGTGACGAGCGGCGGA
>NZ_FOQN01000001.1:0-1333578 GCF_900113755.1 Enterobacter sp. NFIX59
GATGGTGGTGGGGGAAGGATTCGAACCTTCGAAGTCGATGACGGCAGATTTACAGTCTGCTCCCTTTGGCCGCTCGGGAACCCCACCAGGGGTAATTCAAATTTTGAGGTCGTGCTGAGAGATGGTGGTGGGGGAAGGATTCGAACCTTCGAAGTCGATGACGGCAGATTTACAGTCTGCTCCCTTTGGCCGCTCGGGAACCCCACCACGGGGTAATGCTTTTTTACTGGCCTGCTTCCTGCTGGAAGCGGGGCGCATCATATCAAATGAGACGCCCCTGTAAAGCATTCCTTTAGGGAAATGAAGTCGTTTGCCTGCTTTTTATCCGTAAAGGCGCAAAGCTAATCAATTCATTTTCCGAAAGATTAAAGAATGATGGTCCTGTTGCCGTACACGAAGACCCGCTGCGCCAGCACCTGATACAGCGCACGACTCAACACATTCTTCTCAACGTCACGACCCGCACGCATCATGTCCTCAGCAGTGTAAGTGTGATCCACATGAATGACGTCCTGCATGATGATTGGACCTTCATCCAGGTTGTCATTCACGTAGTGCGCGGTCGCACCGATGATTTTCACGCCGCGCTCGTACGCCTGGTGGTAAGGACGCGCACCAATAAAGGCCGGCAGGAACGAGTGGTGAATGTTGATGATCTTGTTCGGGAAACGCGCTACGAAGGATGGCGTTAACACGCGCATGTATTTCGCCAGCACCACGTAGTCTGGGTTATGCGCTTCAATGGCCTGCGCCATCAGATCGTCGTGTTCTTCACGGGTATGGCCTTCGTGGCTCACCAGCTCGAACGGAATATCAAAACGCTCGACCAGCGTGCGCAGCGTCTCATGGTTGCCAATAACGGCAGCAATTTCAACGTCCAGACCGCCGTAGTTGGCTTTCATCAGCAGGTCGCCCAGACAATGTGCTTCTTTGGTCACCAGGATCACGATGCGGCGTCGACCCGCTGGGGTCAGTTCGCGCACGGAACCTTCCGGAAGCGCGCTGTCCAGATCGGCAAGCAGGGTGGTGTCGTTGAAAATACCTTCCAGCTCGGTACGCATAAAGAAGCGACCGGTACGGTGGTCAACGAACTCGTTGTTCTGCACGATATTCAGTTCATGCTTGTAGCAAATGTTGGTAATTCGTGCGATCAGTCCTTTTTGATCGGGACAGATGGTGCGCAGAACTTTACGTTGTAATGATTGCATCGCCGGGAAATCCTGTTTGTATTTGCGAAGTCTGGGTTGTCAGGCATTACTGCCCGCAACACTTTTTAAATTTTTTACCTGAACCACACGGGCAGGGATCGTTACGACCAAACTGTGGGCGCGTTCCGTCAATATAATACCATTGCCCGCTTTCCTTTAAGAACCGGGAACGCTCGATAATGGCACCCGGTTTATTATTCTCGCTAAAACGGGCAACAAAGCTGACGTAACCTTCGTCAACATGACTGCCTGTTGCGGATTCATAGACGGTAAGGCCGAGCCACTGCGTGTTCGCGAACCCGGCTTCGATGTCCTGTTTGAAATCGGCTGCGCGGCAGGATGGATGCCAGGTTTTAATCAGGTAGTCTGCGTCCTTGATCACAAAAGCAGTGTACCGTGAACGCATGAGGTGTGACGGGTCTGGTGCAACCTGATCGCCAGACAGATATCGCTGGCAACATAGGCTATACTCCAGAGCGCTACCACAGGGGCAGAGTTGAGACACGATTCTCTTCCTGGAACAAAAAATAAAGGCGTTAAACGCTTCGGGTAGCACTATGTTAACTGAGCTGTTGCGTTGACGCTATGTCAGGAATCCAGGGGAAGTAAAACAGGGCTAATGAGAAAGGTTAAAATTGGACTGGCGCTGGGCTCAGGTGCAGCCCGGGGGTGGTCACACATCGGCGTAATTAATGCCTTGAACAAGATGGGCATTGACATTGATATAGTCGCAGGGTGTTCAATAGGATCGCTTGTCGGCTCCGCTTACGCGTGCGGGAAGCTTCCGGAACTCGAGACGTGGGTGCGCTCCTTCAGCTACTGGGACGTGCTGCGTCTGATGGACCTCTCCTGGCAGCGTGGTGGGCTGCTGCGCGGCGAGCGCGTGTTTAACCAGTTCCGCCAGGTTATGCCTCTCGAAGACTTCACCGATTGTCAGATGCCTTTCGGCGCCGTCGCGACGAACCTCAGTACAGGACGCGAGCTCTGGCTCACCGAAGGGGATATCCATCTTGCCGTGCGTGCCTCCTGCAGTATGCCGGGGCTCATGGCGCCTGTCCCACACAACGGTTACTGGCTTGTGGACGGTGGCGTCGTTAACCCGGTTCCCATCTCTCTGACGCGCGCAATGGGGGCGGATATCGTGATTGCCGTCGACCTGCAGCACGACGCCCACCTGATGCAGCAGGATCTCATGCCGGTCAATCTCCAGAGCGAAGATGTTGAGGGCGAGAAACTGGCCTGGCATGAACGCCTGCGCGGAAGAATCGGGCGTATGGCCGCACGTCGCTCGGTTACCGCACCGACGGCGATAGAAATCATGACCACGTCAATTCAGGTACTCGAGAACCGCCTTAAACGTAACCGTATGGCAGGCGATCCTCCGGATATTCTTATTCAGCCGTACTGTCCGCAAATCTCTACCCTTGATTTCCATCGGGCTGAGGCCGCCATCGCAGCGGGCTCGTTAGCCGTCGAAAAGAAAATGGACGAATTGTTGCCTTTTGTGCAGACCGCACGTTAAGCACCTTTTTTTGACTACTTCAGCAAAATCCGACAGGCGATAGTGCCGATCGCATGCCACTATTTAGTTACTGTCAGCCAGGGGAGGAACCATGACGCAGCCATTGGCCGGAAAACACATTTTGATTGTTGAAGACGAGCCCGTTTTCCGATCGCTACTGGATTCGTGGTTATCCTCGCTGGGCGCAATGACGTCACTGGCTGAAGATGGCATCGACGCCCTGGAAAAAATGATTAGCATTACGCCCGATTTGATGATTTGCGACATTGCGATGCCGCGCATGAATGGACTGAAGCTGGTTGAGCATCTGCGTAACGAAGGCAATCAGACGCCGATTCTGGTGATCTCTGCCACCGAGAACATGGCGGATATCGCCAAAGCATTACGTCTTGGGGTACAGGATATTCTGCTCAAACCAGTCAAGGATTTGCATAGATTGCGGGAAACGGTCTTAGCGTGCCTTTATCCGAATATGTTTAATTCCCGGGTAGAGGAAGAGGAGCGTCTTTTCCAGGACTGGGACGCGCTGGTGAGTAATCCGCCTGCCGCGGCGAAACTGTTGCAAGAACTCCAGCCGCCCGTCCAGCAAACTATTTCACACTGCCGTGTAAATTATCGCCAGCTGGTGGCCGCTGATCAGCCAGGACTGGTGCTGGATATTGCACCACTGTCAGATTCCGACCTTGCGTTTTATTCTCTGGATGTCACCCGGGCGGGGGATAACGGTGTATTAGCCGCGTTACTTCTTCGTGCGCTATTTAATGGCTTGTTGCAGGAACAGTTATCCCATCAGGGGCAACGGTTGCCGGAGTTAGGCAGTTTACTCAAACAGGTAAACCAGCTTTTTCGTCAGGCCAATTTGCCAGGACAGTTCCCGCTGCTGGTCGGCTATTACCACAGCGGTTTAAAGAACCTGATCCTCGTTTCAGCCGGTCTCAATGCATCACTGAATACCGGTGAACACCATATTCAGGTAAGTAACGGTGTGCCGCTTGGGACATTGGGAACGGCGTATCTTAATCAAATTAGCCACCGCTGTTCCTCCTGGCAGTGCCAAATTTGGGGCGCCGGGGGACGGCTACGCTTAATGTTGTCCACGGAATAAGCAATTGGATCGTAATTTTAAGATTGCTTTACCTGTGTTTTGCGGGGAGTGCTACTATCGCTGCCCGGTTTCATGCGTATTTATCCTAATTGATCGGCAACGCGTTCTTTTCAGACCCGGACTGCGGGGCGAGGCTGATATACTCAACGCGTTATTTATTGCATAAAAGTTCAAAACTTGAACAGCTCAGGAGAATTTGAATGGCTGCCCTAAATTCGAAAGTCAGAAAGGCCGTTATCCCGGTAGCGGGATTGGGGACCAGGATGTTACCAGCAACTAAGGCGATTCCTAAAGAGATGTTGCCTCTGGTTGATAAGCCATTAATCCAGTATGTCGTTAATGAATGCATTGCAGCCGGCATCACTGAAATTGTGCTGGTTACGCATTCATCTAAAAACTCTATCGAAAACCATTTCGATACAAGCTTTGAACTTGAAGCCATGCTGGAAAAGCGTGTTAAGCGTCAGCTGTTAGAAGAAGTTCAGTCTATTTGCCCTCCACACGTCACCATTATGCAGGTTCGTCAGGGGCTGGCTAAAGGTCTGGGTCACGCTGTTATGTGCGCGCATCCTGTTGTGGGTGATGAGCCTGTAGCGGTAATTCTGCCTGACGTTATTCTGGACGAATACGAATCCGATCTTTCTCAGGATAACCTGGCTGAAATGATCAAACGTTTCGACGAAACCGGCAGCAGCCAGATTATGGTTGAGCCTGTTGAAGACGTAACGGCATACGGTGTGGTTGACTGCAAAGGCGTTAACCTTGAGCCGGGTGAAAGTGTGCCAATGGTTGGCGTCGTAGAGAAGCCTAAAGCCGATATAGCCCCTTCAAACCTTGCTGTTGTAGGTCGCTATGTCCTGAGTGCTGAAATCTGGCCTCTGCTGGCTAAAACGCCTCCAGGAGCGGGTGATGAGATCCAGCTGACGGATGCCATCGATATGCTGATCGAGAAAGAGACCGTTGAGGCCTACCATATGAAAGGTAAGAGCCATGACTGCGGTAATAAGCTCGGTTATATGCAGGCGTTTGTTGAATATGGTATCCGCCACAATACCCTTGGCGAAGAATTTAAAACCTGGCTCAAAGAGAGCGTAGGTATTAAGAAATAAGCCACGGTTGTAAATGTTCGAAACCGGTGAGGCGCTGCCCACCGGTTTTTTTATGCCTGTACCACTCCCGAAAACCTGTCTGAAAGTACAGTCGATAAAGTTGTTAAATAATGCTTTATGACAGAGTGTAAGAGGATGTTTGGGACAAATTTAGGTTAAAAAAAATCCCGCAATATGCGGGATTTCTCTGAATGTGCCGTGATTAATCCTTGATCAGGAAGTCATCCAGCTGTTTACCTTGCTCATCCATGGCTTTCTTGATAACAGCAGGAGTACGACCCTGGCCAGTCCAGGTTTTAGTTTCGCCGTTCTCGTCAACGTAGCTATATTTAGCAGGACGAGCAGCACGCTTGGCTTTGGTACCGGTTTTAGCCGCAGCCATGCTGTTCAGCAATTCATTTGGATCGATACCATCAGCAATCAGCATTTCACGATATTGCTGCAGTTTACGAGTACGCTCTTCGATTTCAGCAGCAGCAGCGCTTTCTTCTTCGCGACGTTCATTAACTACAACTTCTAATTTTTCCAGCATTTCTTCAAGCGTTTCGAGGGTGCATTCTCTTGCCTGCGCACGAAGAGTACGGATGTTGTTCAGAATTTTAAGTGCTTCGCTCATTGTAGTAATCTCAAACTTATAATGGGGGGGTGGTTTGTTGACCTAATAATAGAGCCATAAATTCATATGTGCAATAGCCAGGAATGTAAGGAATTCAAAAAATACTAAATCGTCTCACTATTATTAATTACGCTAACTTAAATTTCATCACCCGACAGTCTCGCTTGTTATCACATCAACCTGCTTTGTCCGGTTGATTGCCTCTTTTTTTTGTGACATTTACCGCAGGAATTATAGTTGCGGCGGATAAATATCAGCCTTTTGTATTAGTTCCCTCCCGTGATGTTAAGGCTGAAATAGTTAATAAATGGTGAATTTTAATGAACGGTGATTCCACTATAAAAACAAGTGTTATGTTGGGCTTAACATATAACATATTGGCCTGGCTGCATGCGTTTACTTCATGTTTTAACGGATTATTTTCGAAAACAGAAGGTTCTGAACGCCGCGCTGAACTACATCCTCTGTGCGCTGTATCGCTGATGACCTGACAAAATATGGTACAATGACTCATCGGGAATATTACACATTGATTAGGGTTTTACGGCCAATGGCACAACTGTATTTCTACTATTCGGCGATGAATGCCGGTAAATCCACCGCGCTGCTGCAATCCTCGTACAATTACCAGGAGCGCGGGATGCGTACCGTTGTTTATACGGCTGAGATTGACGATCGCTTTGGCGCAGGGAAGGTGAGCTCCAGAATAGGACTCTCGTCACCTGCCAGGCTGTTTAACCCGAAAACCGATCTGTTTGAGGACATTCGCACGGAACATGCTGAGCGGCCTATTCACTGTGTCCTGGTCGATGAGAGCCAGTTTCTGACGCGTGAACAGGTTCACGCACTTTCCGAGGTGGTTGATGAGCTTGATATCCCCGTGCTGTGCTATGGGCTGCGTACGGATTTCCGCGGCGAGCTCTTTGCCGGGAGTCAGTATTTGCTCGCCTGGTCGGATAAACTCGTCGAATTAAAAACGATCTGCTTCTGCGGTCGCAAAGCCAGTATGGTGCTTCGTCTCGACCAGGCAGGAAAACCTTATGCAGATGGTGAGCAGGTGGTTATAGGCGGTAATGAACGCTATGTATCGGTCTGTCGTAAGCATTATAAAGAAGCGCTGTCTGTAGGCTCGCTGACGGCGATTCAGCACGACAACAGAAAATAACGTCAGCTTTGTTATTCAGACATAAAAAAACCCGCCATAAAGGCGGGTTTTTCATTTGCTGTCAATTAAGCGCTTTTCTTCGCTTTCTTGTCAGCTTTGATGACCGGAACTTCTGTTTTCACAGCGGCAACGTCACCTTCTTTGAACTCACGACCGTAGAAAGTATCCAGCAGAATCTGTTTCAGCTCGGAGATCAGTGGGTAGCGCGGGTTGGCACCTGTACACTGGTCATCGAATGCATCTTCAGACAGCTTATCTACATGAGCGAGGAAGTCAGCTTCCTGTACGCCCGCTTCACGGATAGATTTAGGAATACCCAGCTCAGCTTTCAGACTTTCCAGCCATGCCAGCAGTTTCTCAATCTTCGCAGCAGTACGGTCGCCCGGTGCGCTCAGACCAAGGTGGTCTGCGATTTCAGCATAACGACGACGTGCTTGCGGACGGTCGTACTGGCTGAAAGCAGTCTGCTTGGTTGGGTTGTCATTAGCGTTATAACGAATAACGTTGCTGATCAACAGGGCGTTCGCCAGACCGTGAGGAATGTGGAACTGTGAACCCAGCTTGTGCGCCATAGAGTGGCAAACACCCAGGAAGGCGTTCGCAAACGCGATACCGGCGATGGTTGCTGCACTGTGAACGCGTTCACGTGCTACCGGGTTTTTAGACCCTTCGTTATAGGACGCTGGCAGGTTTTCCTTCAGCAGTTTCAGAGCCTGCAGAGCCTGACCGTCAGAGAACTCAGACGCCAGTACAGAAACGTAAGCTTCCAGGGCGTGAGTTACCGCATCCAGACCACCGAACGCACACAGTGACTTCGGCATATCCATGACCAGGTTCGCATCGACGATAGCCATGTCTGGGGTCAGGGCATAGTCAGCCAGTGGGTATTTCTGACCTGTCGCATCGTCCGTTACTACCGCGAATGGCGTGACTTCTGAACCGGTACCGGAAGTGGTGGTGACCGCGATCATCTTCGCTTTTACGCCCATTTTCGGGAACTTGTAGATACGTTTACGGATGTCCATAAAGCGCAGCGCCAGTTCTTCGAAGTGGGTTTCAGGATGTTCGTACATGACCCACATGATTTTCGCGGCGTCCATTGGGGAACCACCACCCAGTGCGATAATCACATCTGGTTTGAAGGAGTTAGCCAGCTCAGCACCTTTACGCACAACGCTCAGGGTAGGGTCAGCTTCAACTTCAAAGAACACTTCAGTTTCAACGCCAGCCGCTTTCAGCACAGAGGTGATCTGGTCAGCGTAGCCGTTGTTAAACAGGAAACGGTCAGTCACGATGAGCGCACGTTTGTGGCCATCAGTAATCACTTCATCCAGCGCGATTGGCAGTGAGCCACGGCGGAAGTAGATAGATTTCGGAAGTTTGTGCCACAACATGTTTTCAGCTCGCTTAGCAACGGTTTTCTTGTTGATCAGGTGTTTTGGACCAACGTTTTCAGAGATGGAGTTACCACCCCAGGAACCACAACCCAGAGTCAGGGAAGGTGCGAGTTTGAAGTTGTACAGGTCACCGATACCACCCTGAGAAGCAGGGGTGTTAATCAGAATACGGGCAGTTTTCATCATCTGACCGAAGTGAGCAACACGCTCTGGCTGGTTATCCTGGTCAGTGTACAGACAAGAGGTGTGACCGATACCACCCATGGCAACCAGTTTCTCGGCTTTTTCTACCGCGTCTTCGAAATCTTTCGCACGGTACATTGCAAGCGTTGGAGACAGTTTTTCATGTGCAAACGGCTCGCTTTCGTCGACAACTTTTACTTCACCGATCAGGATTTTAGTTGTTGCCGGAACGGTAAAGCCTGCGAGTTCAGCAATCTTGTACGCTGGCTGACCCACGATAGCGGCGTTCAGCGCGCCATTTTTCAGGATGATGTCCTGAACTGCTTTCAACTCTTTGCCCTGCAGCAGGTAGCCGCCGTGGCTGGCGAAACGTTCGCGAACGGCGTCGTACACGGAGTCAACAACAACAACAGACTGTTCAGATGCACAGATCACACCGTTATCGAAGGTTTTAGACATCAGTACAGACGCAACGGCACGTTTGATGTCAGCGGTTTCGTCGATAACAACAGGGGTGTTACCGGCGCCCACACCGATGGCTGGTTTACCGGAGCTGTATGCCGCTTTAACCATGCCAGGACCACCGGTCGCCAGGATCAGGTTAATGTCCGGGTGATGCATCAGGGCGTTAGAGAGCTCAACGGAAGGTTGGTCGATCCAGCCGATCAGATCTTTTGGTGCGCCAGCAGCGATCGCCGCCTGCAGGACAATATCCGCAGCTTTGTTGGTCGCGTCTTTCGCACGTGGGTGTGGAGAGAAAATGATTGCGTTACGGGTCTTCAGGCTAATCAGCGATTTGAAGATAGCGGTAGACGTTGGGTTAGTGGTCGGAACAATACCGCAGATGATGCCGATAGGTTCAGCGATGGTGATAGTACCGAAGGTGTCGTCTTCGGACAGCACGCCACAGGTTTTCTCATCTTTATAGGCGTTATAGATATACTCGGAAGCGAAGTGGTTTTTAATCACTTTATCTTCCACGATACCCATGCCGGATTCGGCAACGGCCATTTTAGCGAGAGGGATTCGAGCATCTGCAGCAGCCAGTGCGGCCGCGCGGAAGATTTTATCAACCTGTTCTTGGGTGAAATTGGCATATTCACGCTGGGCTTTTTTAACGCGCTCGACGAGGGCGTTCAGTTCAGCGATATTAGTAACAGCCATAATGCTCTCCTGATAATGTTTAAACTCTTTTAGTAAACCAGCGCTCGATACGTCACACAGTATAGACAGAGCCGATACGACTTGCGTAACACAAAGTAAAACAAAGAGTTACTTTCTGCGTCAGCACACTAATTTACTAAAAGAGCCTTACCTTGGCATCATCCCTTTTGTCAGGTGACCTCCCTGGGGGTGTAACCAAGATTACTCACTTCTGAGTACGGAAATCATGATCTGTGTCAATTTTCCCCCAAGCTGATACCTTTCAGCAGGGTTATTTCGTGCTGATTTTTCCAGTGTTAAATAATTACGTAAGTATTGGAAGTGGCGCTATCATTGATTATACATATGTTTAACATCCTGAAATGATAACGTTTTGGCACAGATTTCGAGTGAAGTATGCTAATAAAAAGGGTATCTTCAGCGCGATTTCTCATGACGAATTGTCAGTCCAGGGCATGTGTATAAGCGGAGCAAAACGTGATCCAAACGCTCTTTGATTTTCCAACGTACTTTAAATTTTTTATTGGTTTGTTTGCCCTGGTCAACCCGGTGGGGATCATTCCTGTCTTCATTAGTATGACGAGTTACCAGACGGCGGCGGCCAGGAACAAGACCAACCTGACCGCTAACCTGTCAGTGGCGATCATATTGCTCACTTCTCTTTTTCTGGGTGACGCCATTCTCCAGCTCTTCGGGATTTCGATCGACTCTTTCCGCATTGCGGGTGGGATCCTGGTGGTGACCATCGCCATGTCCATGATCAGCGGTAAGCTGGGCGAGGATAAGCAGAATAAACAAGAGAAGTCAGAAACCGCTATCCGCGAAAGCATTGGCGTAGTGCCGTTGGCCTTACCGCTGATGGCCGGTCCTGGTGCCATCAGTTCAACCATTGTCTGGGGGACGCGCTATCATAGCCTGATGCACCTGATTGGTTTTTCAGTGGCGATTGCCATTTTCGCGCTCTGCTGTTGGGGCGTGTTCCGCATGGCACCCTGGCTGGTGCGCTTGCTGGGTCAGACGGGCATTAACGTCATAACGCGTATCATGGGCCTGCTGCTGATGGCGTTAGGGATTGAATTTATCGTTACAGGTATTAAAAGCATTTTCCCCGGTTTGCTGCACTGATATTGCATATGAAAGAACGGAGCCACGGCTCCGTTTTTTTACGTCATTATCAGTAAATCCTATAACTAAAGTTGAAATGCTCACATATCATAATAAATTCTACTAATAATGTTCATTGCTTGTATTTCAACAAGTTATTAATTCCACTCAAACCCGCCTGCGCAGAAAATCTTCGATCGCTCTGTTATTTTACTCACATGATACTCTGGGGCTTGCTGAGAGATAACCGAAATGATATTAGTAATTTCAACATTCCCCTAGATGAATGTGCTAAATAATAACCAGTTGTTAAATTTTTGTACAAAGTCACTCGATGATAGCGCAGCGACGCGCTTGTAGAGAAAAATTTCTCTATCTTGTTGAATATCAAGTTTTTTAATTGATGTTCGATGTCCGGCAGGGCTGCCCTCAACGATGCGGTACTCACCGTAAAAGAGAATTGCTTAACAAATTTGCAAAATGTATTGGCGCACGTTTACGCCATTTGATACTTTCCGGCCTAATATTTTGCAGCATAAAACAAACAGATGAGAATTATTTTCATATGGTTCTCTTCTCAGATATCCAACGCAGGTCTCAAACAGGGTGGCCTGTAAAGAATCGACGCAAGACGGCCATACGAGCGGTCAGTAATAAAAAAGTCGGTGATAGCAAGCAGTAAAAGAAGAACCTGACAGCAGCAAAAAAAAACTCCTGCGCTGTACAGGCCCCAACAGGGGATTACACAGCTGGCGAAGGCCAGTCATTATAATGAGTGGAGTACCAACACAATGTCCATCATCACAAAAAAAAATCTGGTAGCGGCGGGGATTTTAACTGCGCTAATCGCGGGCAACGCTGCAATGGCTGCGGACGTTCCTGCAGGTGTTCAACTGGCTGAGAAGCAAACGCTGGTGCGTAACAACGGTGCGGAAGTTCAGTCTCTTGACCCGCACAAAATTGAAGGTGTTCCTGAGTCTAATGTTAACCGCGACCTGTTCGAAGGCCTGCTGGTGACAGACGTAGACGGCCATCCGGCGCCGGGTGTAGCCGAAAAATGGGAAAACAAAGATTTCAAAGTCTGGACCTTCCATCTGCGTAAAGATGCGAAATGGTCCGACGGTACACCGGTCACGGCCGAAGATTTCGTTTATAGCTGGCAGCGTCTGGCGAACCCAACAACCGCCTCTCCGTATGCGAGCTACCTGCAATATGGCCACATCGCCAATATTGATGACATCATCGCGGGTAAAAAACCTGTTACCGACCTGGGCGTAAAAGCGATTGATGCGAATACCTTTGAAGTGACGTTGAGCGAACCTGTTCCGTACTTCTATAAGCTGCTGGTTCACCCGTCCGTTTCCCCGGTACCAAAATCCGCCGTGGAAAAATTTGGTGAAAAATGGACGCAGCCTGCCAATATCGTGACCAACGGTGCCTATAAGCTGAAAGACTGGGTGGTCAACGAGCGTATGGTGCTTGAGCGTAACCCGCAATACTGGGACAACGCGAAAACCGTCATTAATCAGGTTACCTACCTGCCAATTTCGTCCGAAGTGACTGACGTTAACCGCTACCGCAGCGGTGAAATCGACATGACCTATAACAACATGCCGATTGAACTGTTCCAGAAACTGAAAAAAGAGATCCCTAAAGAAGTTCACGTCGACCCGTACCTGTGCACCTACTACTATGAAATCAATAACCAGAAAGCACCGTTCACCGACGTACGTGTACGTACCGCGCTGAAGCTGGCTCTGGATCGCGATATCATCGTAAACAAAGTGAAAAACCAGGGCGATCTGCCGGCATACAGCTATACCCCTCCATACACCGATGGTGCAAAACTGACCGAGCCAGACTGGTTCAAACAGACGCAGGAACAGCGTAACGCAGAAGCGAAGAAACTGCTGGCCGAAGCGGGCTATACCGCAGATAAGCCGCTGACCTTCAGCCTGTTGTACAACACCTCCGATCTGCACAAAAAACTGGCTATCGCCGTCGCTTCGATCTGGAAGAAAAACCTGGGCGCGAACGTGAAGCTGGAGAACCAGGAGTGGAAAACCTTCCTCGACAGCCGTCATCAGGGCACCTTTGATGTGGCACGTGCTGGCTGGTGTGCGGACTATAACGAACCGACCTCCTTCCTGAATACCATGCTGAGCGACAGCTCGAACAACACCGCGCACTATAAGAGCCCGGCGTTCGACAAGCTGATTGGCGACACGCTGAAAACCACTGACGAAGCACAGCGTACGGAACTGTACTCTAAGGCCGAGCAGCAGCTGGATAAAGATTCCGCGATCGTTCCGGTTTACTACTACGTTAACGCCCGTCTGGTGAAACCATGGGTAGGTGGGTATACCGGTAAAGACCCGATGGATAATATCTACGTTAAAAACTTGTATATTATCAAGCATTAATGGCAATGAGTGGGGCGGGCGTGCTCGCCCCACGGTGTCTAACCAACGTCACATAATATAGGCACACGCCAGAAGGTACGGGCAATGTTGAAATTTATCCTACGTCGCTGTCTTGAAGCGATTCCAACGCTATTTATTCTCATCACGATTTCCTTCTTCATGATGCGCCTTGCGCCGGGAAGTCCATTTACCGGTGAGCGTACGCTGCCGCCAGAAGTCATGGCGAATATCGAAGCGAAATACCACTTAAACGATCCTATCTCCACCCAGTACTTCAATTATCTGAAGCAGCTGGCTCACGGTGATTTTGGACCGTCATTTAAATATAAAGACTATTCCGTTAACGACCTTGTGGCGTCCAGCTTCCCGGTTTCGGCTAAGTTGGGGGCTGCGGCATTCATTCTGGCCATCGTTTTCGGGGTCACCGCAGGCGTTATCGCCGCGCTCAGACAAAATACCAAATGGGATTATGCCGTAATGGGGGTGGCAATGACCGGGGTAGTGATACCCAGCTTCGTTGTTGCGCCATTACTGGTGATGATATTTGCCATCACGCTGAAGTGGCTGCCGGGTGGCGGCTGGAACGGCGGGGCATTGAAGTTCATGATTTTGCCAATGGTGGCATTATCTCTGGCGTACATTGCCAGTATCGCGCGTATTACCCGTGGTTCAATGATCGAAGTGCTGCACTCAAACTTCATTCGCACCGCGCGCGCTAAAGGGCTGCCGATGCGTCGGATTATCTTCCGCCACGCGCTCAAACCGGCGCTGTTGCCCGTGCTCTCCTACATGGGACCGGCATTTGTCGGGATCATTACCGGCTCTATGGTTATCGAAACAATCTATGGTCTGCCGGGCATTGGTCAGCTGTTCGTAAACGGTGCGCTCAACCGCGATTATTCGCTGGTACTGAGCCTGACCATTCTCGTCGGTGCGCTGACCATTCTCTTTAACGCTATCGTCGATGTGCTGTACGCCGTCATCGACCCGAAAATCCGTTACTAACTGGAGCACGCCATGATGTTGAGTAAGAAAAACAGCGAGGCGCTGGAAAACTTCAGTGAAAAACTGGAAGTAGAAGGTCGTAGCCTCTGGCAGGACGCGCGCCGTCGCTTTATGCACAACCGAGCGGCGGTTGCCAGTCTGGTTGTTCTGGTAATCATCGCGCTGTTTGTGACCCTGGCGCCGATGCTGTCGCAATTTACCTATTTCGACACCGACTGGGGCATGATGTCCAGCGCGCCGGATATGGAATCAGGCCACTATTTTGGCACGGACTCCTCAGGACGCGATCTGCTGGTGCGTGTCGCTATCGGTGGCCGTATCTCACTGATGGTCGGTATTGCTGCCGCGCTGGTGGCGGTGATCGTGGGTACGCTCTACGGCTCACTGTCCGGCTACCTTGGCGGCAAAATAGACTCGGTAATGATGCGTCTGCTGGAAATCCTGAACTCCTTCCCGTTTATGTTCTTCGTCATCCTGCTGGTGACCTTCTTCGGTCAGAATATTTTGCTGATCTTCGTGGCCATCGGGATGGTTTCCTGGCTGGATATGGCGCGTATTGTCCGCGGCCAGACCCTGAGCCTCAAACGCAAAGAGTTTATCGAAGCCGCGCAGGTCGGCGGTGTCTCTACCGGGAATATCGTGGTTCGCCATATCGTTCCTAACGTGCTGGGCGTGGTGGTGGTCTATGCCTCACTGCTGGTGCCAAGCATGATCCTGTTTGAATCTTTCCTGAGCTTCCTCGGTCTGGGTACGCAAGAGCCGCTCAGCAGCTGGGGCGCGCTGCTGAGTGACGGTGCAAACTCAATGGAAGTGTCTCCGTGGCTGCTGTTATACCCGGCGGGTTTCCTGGTCGTTACCCTGTTTTGTTTTAACTTTATCGGCGATGGCCTGCGTGATGCCCTCGACCCGAAAGACCGTTAAGGAGCGCCGTCATGACAATCATTGAAACGGCAACCGCGCCACAGGCGCAGCAGCGGAGCGACCTTCTGCTGGACGTAAAAGATCTTCGCGTCACCTTTAAGACCCCGGACGGTGATGTGACCGCCGTGAACGATCTCAACTTCAACCTGCGAGCGGGCGAAACGCTCGGCATCGTGGGTGAATCCGGATCCGGGAAATCCCAGACCGCCTTTGCGCTAATGGGCCTGCTGGCCGCTAACGGTGTGATTGGCGGTTCCGCGAAATTCAACGGTCGCGAAATCCTCAACCTGCCGGAGCACGAGCTGAACAAGCTGCGCGCCGAGCAGATCTCGATGATTTTCCAGGATCCGATGACCTCGCTGAACCCGTACATGCGCGTCGGCGAGCAGCTGATGGAAGTCCTGATGCTGCACAAAGGCCTGGGTAAAGCGGAAGCCTTCGAAGAGTCGGTCAAAATGCTCGATGCGGTGAAAATGCCGGAGGCGCGCAAGCGCATGCGCATGTTCCCGCACGAGTTCTCTGGCGGTATGCGTCAGCGCGTGATGATTGCGATGGCGCTGCTGTGTCGGCCAAAACTGCTGATTGCCGACGAACCGACCACAGCGCTGGACGTTACCGTTCAGGCACAAATCATGACCCTGCTGAACGAGCTGAAGCGTGAGTTCAACACGGCGATTATCATGATCACCCACGACCTGGGCGTGGTGGCGGGCATCTGTGACAAAGTGCTGGTGATGTATGCCGGTCGTACCATGGAATACGGCAAAGCGCGTGACGTGTTCTATCAGCCTGCTCATCCTTACTCGATTGGCCTGCTGAACGCAGTACCGCGTCTTGATGCGGAAGGGGAATCCCTGCTCACCATTCCGGGCAACCCGCCAAACCTGCTGCGCCTGCCGAAAGGCTGTCCGTTCCAGCCGCGCTGTCCGCACGCGATGGAAATCTGCAACAGCGCACCGCCGCTGGAAGAGTTTGCACCAGGCCGTCTGCGCGCCTGCTTTAAGCCGCAGGAGGAGCTGGTATGAACGCATTAGATGAAAAACGCAATGTGCTGCTCGAGATTGCTGACCTTAAGGTGCATTTCGACATCAAAGACGGCAAACAGTGGTTCTGGCAGCCGTCGAAGACCCTGAAAGCGGTGGACGGCGTCACGCTGCGCCTGTATGAAGGGGAAACCCTGGGCGTGGTGGGCGAGTCCGGCTGCGGTAAATCGACCTTTGCGCGCGCCATTATCGGTCTGGTGAAAGCCACCGACGGTAAAGTGGCCTGGCTGGGTAAAGACCTGCTGGGCATGAAGCCCGACGAGTGGCGCGAGGTGCGCAGCGATATCCAGATGATTTTCCAGGATCCGCTGGCGTCACTTAATCCGCGTATGACCATCGGTGAGATTATTGCCGAGCCGCTGCGGACTTATCATCCGAAGATGTCCCGTCAGGAAGTGCGCGATCGCGTTAAGGCGATGATGCTGAAAGTCGGGCTGTTGCCTAACCTCATCAACCGCTATCCGCACGAGTTCTCAGGCGGTCAGTGTCAGCGTATTGGTATTGCGCGCGCCCTGATCCTCGAACCGAAGCTGATTATCTGTGATGAGCCGGTTTCCGCGCTGGACGTGTCCATTCAGGCGCAGGTGGTTAACCTGCTGCAGAAGCTGCAGCGCGAAATGGGGCTGTCGCTGATCTTCATCGCGCATGACCTGGCCGTGGTGAAACACATCTCTGACCGCGTGCTGGTGATGTATCTGGGGCACGCCGTGGAGCTGGGCACCTATGACGAGGTGTACCACAATCCGCTGCACCCGTACACCAGAGCGTTGATGTCGGCAGTGCCGATCCCCGATCCCGATCTGGAAAAGAATAAGACCATCCAGCTGCTGGAAGGGGAATTGCCTTCACCGATTAACCCGCCGTCGGGCTGCGTCTTCCGCACGCGCTGCCCAATGGCCGGGCCGGAATGTGCGAAAACGCGACCGGTTCTCGAAGGCAGTTTCCGACATGCGGTTTCCTGCCTGAAAGTAGACCCGTTATAATCGCAAGGGCTGACATGATGTCAGCCCTTATTTTTTGCGAGGTTACTGTGTCGCGTTTATTCACGTCAGCCCGTCGGCGGCTTTATCATGTTTTATTCGATCCTGAAACGGTATCCGGACGACGATTCGAAGGTCTTTGTGGGTTATTTGCGCTCCTCAGCGTGGTGGTCATTTTTATTGAATCGGGTGCCGGGACGCAATACCACCTGACGTTTGACGAATGGCATATCTTTGTCTGGCTTGAGCTGGCGATAACCCTGGTTTTTACCGCCGAATATCTGCTCAGAGTGATTGCCTGGCCCAACCCGGCCCGATATGTTTTCAGCTTCTGGGGATTTATTGATTTAGCCACTATTCTGCCTCTCTACGTGATGTGGCTGTGGCCGGAAATCAGCCTGAGCTATGTTTTTGCCTGGCGGGCGATGCGCGTGATTCGGGTATTACGTATTCTGAAATTACTGCGTTTTATGCCGTCATTACGCGTGTTCTGGAGTGCGATCGTCAGCGCACGGCATCAGCTTATTTTGTTCTACTCGTTTATTGCCATCGTCATGATTGTTTTTGGCGCGCTGATGTATTTAATAGAAGGGCCCAAATATGGCTTTACGACGCTCAATGCGTCCGTTTATTGGGCGATAGTAACCGTGACGACCGTGGGGTACGGTGATATCACGCCCCATACGCCGCTGGGCCGCATTGTGGCCTCAGTGCTGATTTTGATTGGCTATTCGGTCATTGCTATTCCGACCGGGCTTATTACCACGCACATGAGCAGCGCATTTCAGAGCCGCAAGCAGCAGCGCAAATGTCCGGCATGTCACCAGGGTGACCATGACCTTAACGCGCGGTTTTGTCACCGCTGCGGAAGTGCGTTGCCGGAGTAAATAAAAAAGGCTGCAATCGCAGCCTTTTTTATTATTCGCGCCAGAGGATATGGCACAGCTTGTGGTCTTTCTCTCGACAGAGCAGGACGCGGGCGAAAATATCGTTAATTTCGCCACCGTCTTCATCGGCCAGCCCGATGACAACTTCGGCAAAGAAGTCAGGATTCAGATCGAAATCCACATGTTCAGCCCAGTCTTCTGAAGGGTCGAACAGTTCGGCACCGCCGCGCTCTTCGAACTGCAGATTAAAGAGGATCACGTCTGCGGGATCGAGGTTATCAACCGCCAGTTCGAGAAAAATGTCATAGGCCTGCTCGAGCGTTTCGTCTTCGGTCAGGCGATTGTTCAGATCCATTTCCATGATGACTACCTGTTTAACATCGTTGGGCACGTTTTACAGCAACGGACTAAAGAAGTAAAACAGTCGTTCGGCAATTCTCTGCCACAGCGGACGTTTTACCCACAGTCTGGCATCCAGCAGCCGCGAGCGGGAGATATAATCATCCTGTACCGCGGCGAGATCGCCACCAAAGCCGGCATCATCAATAACCAGCGTGATTTCAAAGTTGAGCCACAGGCTGCGCATATCTAGGTTGACCGTTCCCACCAGGCTTAACTCACCGTCGACAAGCACGCTTTTGGTGTGGAGCAATCCGCCTTCGAACTGGTAGATCTTCACCCCTGCAGCCAGCAGTTCGCTAAAGAATGCCCGGCTGGCCCAGCCCACCAGAAGAGAGTCATTTTTGCGCGGCAATATAATGCTCACATCGACGCCGCGCTGCGCCGCGGTACAGATCGCGTGCAGGAGATCATCGCTGGGAACAAAGTAGGGCGTCGTCATGATCAGGTATTCACGCGCCGAGTACGTTGCCGTCAGCAGCGCCTGATGAATCAAATCCTCCGGGAAGCCCGGCCCGGAAGCAATGGTATGAATGGTGTGACCGCTGGCCTCTTCAAACGGCATAATATTGCCGTCCGGCGGTGGCGGCAGAATGCGTTTGCCGGTTTCTATCTCCCAGTCGCAGGAGTAAACGATCCCCATCGAGGTGGCAATCGGCCCCTCCATTCGCGCCATCAAATCCACCCACTGGCCTACGCCCGAGTCCTGCTTGAAGAAGCGCGGATCAACCATGTTCATGCTGCCGGTGTAGGCAATATAGTTATCGATCATGATCATCTTACGATGCTGGCGGAGATCCATCCGGCGCAGAAACACGCGCAGGAGATTGACCTTCAGCGCCTCGACCACCTCGATCCCAGCATTACGCATCATGCCCGCCCAGGGGCTACGGAAAAATGCCACGCTGCCTGCGGAGTCAAGCATCAGACGGCAGTGAATACCGCGTCGCGCCGCGGCCATCAGCGATTCAGCGACCTGGTCAGCCATCCCGCCGGGCTGCCAGATATAAAAAACCATCTCGATATTATGACGCGCCAGCTGGATATCGCGAATTAATGCCTGCATGACGTCGTCGGACGAGGTCAGCAGCTGGAGCTGATTGCCCTTAACGCCACCAATCCCCTGACGGCGCTCGCACAGCTTAAACAGTGACGAGGCGACGCTGCTGTTCTCCTCGGCAAAGATATGTTTGCAGGCTTTAAGGTCGTTAAGCCACTTTGCGGTGGAGGGCCACATGGCACGGGCCCGCTCTGCGCGGCGTTTACCCAGATGAAGCTCACCGAAAGAGAGATAGGCAATAATTCCCACCAGCGGGAGGATGTAGATTATCAGAAGCCAGGCCATGGCAGAGGGAACGGCTCTGCGCTTCATCAGGATGCGTAATGTCACACCTGCGATTAACAGCCAGTATCCCAAAATGACCAGCCAACTCACCACGGTGTAGAAGGTTGTCATAGGTAAAAAAATCCTTTTGAAAGCGTATTGTTATGAGTGTACGCATCAGGATTCATCTGGCAAATAAAAACGCCAGGTAAAAGCGCTGGTTTGCCGCAGGGTTGGGTTTATAATGGCCTTTCTTTTAGAGAAAAAGTGTTAGAGAAAGAGTTGTAGACATGAAGCGCAGTAGAACAGAAGTAGGGCGCTGGCGCATGTTGCGACAGGTGAGTCGTCGCAAGGCTCGTTGGCTGGAAGCACAATCCCGCCGCAATATGCGTATTCACGCCATCAGAAAATGTGGAATGACCCGGCATCGCAACGCGTTGCTGTTCGCAGTCCAGGATATCTGAGTACCATGAGGGCACCGTAATGGTGCCCGCTGATTTTGTAGCGTCTGATTTTTAGGAGTAGCGTATTTGCAGCGCTATTCCTGCTGTATTGAGCAAAAGGAGGGAGAAGAAGTGTTTGCGGAGTTTGGCGTACTGAATTTCTGGACGTATGTTGTTGGCGCATTTTTTATCGTGCTGGTACCGGGGCCGAATACCCTGTTTGTGCTGAAAACCGGGATTGGTCACGGCGTTAAAAAAGGGTATCTCGCCGCCACAGGCGTGTTTATCGGTGATGCGGTTCTGATGTTTCTGGCCTGGGCGGGTGTCGCAGCATTAATCCAGACCACGCCGGTGCTGTTTAACATCGTGCGCTATCTGGGCGCCTTCTATCTGCTGTGGCTGGGGGGCAAAATGCTCTGGTCGGTGGTGAACCGTCAGAAAAACGCGCATGAGAGCGGCCCCGAACCTGCCAGTATGATCATGAAACGTTCGCTGGTATTGAGCCTGACCAATCCAAAAGCGATTCTGTTCTACGTATCGTTCTTCGTTCAGTTCATTGACGTGAACGCACAGAGCACCGGCACCTCTTTCCTTATCCTCGCGACGACGCTTGAGTTGATAAGCTTCATGTACATGAGCTTCCTGATCTTCTCCGGTGCGTTTGTCACGCGTTATCTCAAAACGAAAAAGAAACTGGCAAAGCTGGGGAACGGGCTGATAGGGCTGCTGTTTGTTGGGTTTGCGGCGAGGTTAGCGTCGCTGCATTGATTGATGAAAGGCTCCTGCGGGAGCCTTTTTAATTCTGTTTGACAACGCCTCACCATTTAGTTGTATAGTACAACTAAATGGTGAGGACAGAACATGCACAGCGAAACCCCGGTAGTCAGCGTTATTCGACGTTCCTCGCGCCTCATGGTGCGAGAGTTAGGTTTTATGGGTTCTACCCTGGCCTCAACGAGCTACTCACCTTCGGCCGTCCATACCCTGGTCGAAATCGCCTTACGCAAAGAGATGACGGCGAGCCAGCTGGTGCAACTGCTGGGCCTGGAAAAGTCCAGCGTCAGCCGGATGCTGGCTCGCCTGATTGCCGCAGGCGAACTCGAGGAAGTCATTTCTACTGAGGATGCGAGAGCAAAGAGCCTCAGGCTGACCGCGAAAGGTCACGAGACGGTCAGCAAAATTAATGCCTTCAGCAATGAGCGCGTGGTCTCAGCAATAAAATGTCTTGCTCCTGCCCAGCAGCAGACCATTTCGGAGGGGCTCACCCTTTATGCCAATGCGCTGCAGGCATGCCGTGAGTCGGGCAACGAGACGCACCCTGACGAGCTTACGATAGTGCAGGGATATATCCCCGGCATGATTGGCCGTATAGCGGAAATGCACGGGAGTTATTACGCTCGTGAACATCATTTTGGCCGCTTTTTTGAGGCCAAAGTGGCGACAGGACTCGCAGAATTTAGTGAACGGTTGGATAAGCCGTGCAACCAGATCTGGCTGGCGATGATGAGCGGCAGGATAGTGGGGTCAGTGGCGATCGATGGCGAGGATCTGGCACCGGGTGAAGCCCATCTTCGCTGGTTTATTCTTGATGATGGCTGCCGGGGACACGGCGTGGGGAAAAAACTGCTGAATGAAGCGATGCGTTTTTGCGACAGCGCCGGTTTTTCAGCCGTGCACCTCTGGACATTCAATAAGCTTACCGCCGCCCGGCGTCTGTACGAGTCGTTTGGGTTTACGCTGGTAAAAGAGTGGGAAGGCGACCAGTGGGGAAGCCTGATTACAGAGCAGCAGTTTACCCGGTATAAAGACGCACAACCGGCGTAATAAAAAAGGCTCCTTGCGGAGCCGCTTTGGTATCAGAACACTTTCTTATAAGGTCGAACCGTCACCTTCGCATACACACCTGCTGCAACATACGGATCTGCGTCAGCCCAGGCCTGAGCGGCTTCCTGAGATTCAAACTCAGCAATAACCGTAGAGCCGGCAAAACCGGCGGCACCCGGATCGTTGCTGTCTACTGCAGGCATGGGGCCGGCGGTCAGTAATCGACCTTCATCCTGAAGCAACTGCAAACGTGCCAGATGCGCAGGGCGCACAGCCTGGCGTTTTTCGAGCGAATCAGCAACATCTTCAGAGTAAATCACGTAAAACACGGCGAAGCTCCTTAACCGGTAAAAGTGTCAGTTACGTTATGTGAAAGGGCAAACGACTGCAATGTAAAATAAAAACAATGTTAATACCCTGATCTGAATGCGCCTTTTTTGGCCTCTCATGCGCTAAAGTTGCGTCAGAACAAAGTGTCTTATTGAATATGATTGCTATTTGCATTTAAAATCAGTGTTCGGTTTTTTAACGTTGATGACTATGACTTCGATGACCCTTGATTTACCTCGCCGCTTTCCCTGGTCGACGCTGCTTTCTGTCGTGATTCACGGTGCCGTTGTGGCGGGTCTGCTGTATACCTCGGTTCATCAGGTTATTGAAATGCCCGCGCCCGCGCAGCCGATTTCGGTGACGATGGTCTCGCCAGCGGATCTTGAACCGCCGCAGGTTGCCCCTCCGCCGCCACAGCCGGTGGCTGAACCGGAGCCAGAGCCCGAGCCTGTTCCGGCGCCACCGAAGGAAGCCCCGGTGGTGATCCACAAGCCTGAACCGAAGCCAAAACCTAAGCCGAAGCCAAAACCGGTGAAGAAGGTCGAGGAGCGTCCAAAACGCGAGGAACGTCCGGTTGAACCGCGCGCGACCCAGCCGGTAGAAAATGCAGCGCCTTCACGTCCGGTGATGAACAATACGGCAACGACGTCAAAGCCAACGGTTACCGCACCGGCGGGCCCGCGAGCCGTAAGCCGCAATCAGCCTCAGTATCCGGCGCGAGCTCAGGCCTTGCGTATTGAAGGCCGCGTACGGGTGAAATTTGATGTCACTGCGGATGGCCGCGTGGATAACGTGGAAATCTTGTCTGCTCAGCCTTCTAATATGTTTGAGCGCGAAGTGAAATCTGCCATGCGCAGATGGCGCTATGAGCCAGGCAAGCCGGGCAGCGGATTGATTGTTAATATCGTTTTCCGCCTGAACGGCGGGGCGCAGATGGAATAAAAAAAGCCTCCGAAAGGAGGCTTTTTTTTGCCTGTCGATCAGGCTTGTGGAAGTTGACGAGGTTTACCCTCGCTGTCCACTGCGACATAAATAAACAGCGCTTCAGTGGCCTTATAACGCTGCCCAATCGGCTCAGAAGAGACTTTCTTCACCCAGACTTCGATGTTGATGGAAATGGAGGTATTGCCGCGTTTCACGCAGCGCGCGTAGCAGCAAACCACATCCCCTACCGCAACCGGGCGCAGGAAGGTCATGCCGTCCACCCGCACCGTCACCACGCGCCCGTGGGCGATCTCTTTTGCCAGAATTGCGCCGCCCATATCCATCTGCGACATCAGCCAGCCGCCAAAAATATCGCCATTGGCATTGGTGTCAGCGGGCATTGCCAGTGTGCGTAAAACCAGTTCGCCCTGAGGGGCGTTAGTTGTTGTCATTGTTTTAACTCGTAACGGAAGACTTCAGGCGGGATGCTACTATGATTTCAAAGCGGAGAGAATAGACCAGAACGCCTGTCGTTGACGTTCTGGTCAGTCATTAATCAGTGCTTGTCGTCCTGCGGCATGTGACGATAGATATATACGCCGCTTAACAGCGTGAAGATAAGCGTCAGCGCAGTCAGGCCAAAGACCTTAAAGTTGACCCAGATATTCTGCGGCAGCCAGAAAGCAATATAGATGTTAGCGAGACCGCAGAGAATGAAGAAGACCGCCCAGGCGATATTCAGACGGGACCAGACGTGTTGAGGCAGCGTCAGCTCTTTGCCCAGCATGCGCTGGATCAGCGGCTTTTTCATCACCCACTGGCTGATTAACAATGCGCCCGCAAACAGCGCGTAAATGACGGTCACTTTCCACTTAATAAATTCATCATTGTGGAAGAACAGGGTAAGCCCGCCGAATACGGCGACCAGGACGAAGGTAACCAGCGCCATTTTTTCGACTTTACGATAGCGAACCCAGCTGTAAATCAGTACGACAGCGGTCGCAACGATCAGCGCAGTGGTGGCGGCATAAATATCGTACAGCTTATAAAAAGCAAAAAAGACCACGAGCGGTAAAAAATCAAGAAACTGCTTCATTCTGTGATTCCATCTTCTGAGCGGGGCGGGAGACAGCGATGCCCCCCGCCTCGGGATTACTGACGAATTAACATATACAGGCGGAACAGATAGACCAGCAGTACCGCTGAAATCAGATTGCTCAGCGTATTCGCCACTACCGCGCCAACATTGGGCGTTAAAACCGCAAAATTCGGCGCAAACAATAACAGCAGCGTTTTGGCCAGCAGCCAGCCAATCACGGCGGGCGCCACCAGACGCATATTAGCCCATGCCAGTCGGATGCTGCTGCGCATCGCGGTAAAAATCCCCATTTTATCCTGCACGACCATCACCGGCGCAAATGAGAGCACAATAGCCAGTAACACACCCGGCACCACGACCAGCATAATCCCCATCTGCACCAGCAGGGTGGTTAAAAAGATCAGGATAAACAGCTTAGGTAAGACCGGCGCGCTGGCACCAATCGCCCGCAAGGCGCTGACCCGGTGACCCGCCGATACCAGCTGAATCATCAGCAAAACGCCGCCCGCCAGAATTGCATTACCAATCAGGCCTGAGAACGTGGACGCGGCAGAAGCGCGCAGCAGAATTTGCTGCTGCTCAGGCGTCATGTTTTGCACGAGTTCAAACAACCCCACGCTACCCGCAAGGTGGTCGCCCTGGCTGAGGCTGGCAATCTGTTCTTCACTCGGTGAGAAGGCATGGCCCAGCACCACCGTGATAAAGGCACATAGCAACGCGATCAGTAAAAAGGTTATGAACTGATTGCGGAAAAAGTTTCCCGTGTCACGGTAGACAGACTTCGCCGTGATAGACATGCACTCTCCTTGAGTATTGCAGGTGTTAATTAGCCGGCAATTGTACACCGGATGCACCTGCTGTGGCAGCATCAAGGCTTGTATGGAAAAGCATATCTTTGTAAAGCGGCGGTAATCCAACGCGCGCGCGGGCGCGGTTACAGGCTTCGTTGACCTGCCCATCTTCCCCCGACATGGCAAATTCCCGGCACGGGCTGGGGCGATCCTCATAGATAGAACACCGGGTAGAGACCCCAGGCTCGCCCTGTAGCGCAACACAGCGAGCCTGCTTTTGGTTTGTGCCGCTCATGCAGCGCAGAAAGGGGGTTAACGGCTCAGTAAGATGAACCGGAACGGCACCGCCGCCATCGCTGGCTTCGGCCCAGTAGAAAGAGACTCGAAAATACGCACAACAGGCTCCGCACGTCATGCACGGGTTAATATCACTCATGGCACACCTGCAAAAGAAGAACGCATCAAATCAACTTGTGAAGCGATAAATTATCCAGCCGCCAGAGGAAGAGCAAGAGGGGGAAAAGGGAAAATTTTGTAACCGTGAAATGCCAAAAATTGACATGGAAACAACTTATTGGTTTTGGATGCGTAACAAAAAATTAATCCAGATCAATGAATGTTAAGTTACTGGTTTTAATGTGATCTGTGGCAGATCACTTATTACCCTTTTGTGAGTATATTCTCACCCGCGATTAAAACCACAACGATGGAGCGGATATGAAAAAATTAGCGGTGGCAGCCCTTGTATTAAGCAGTCTCTCTGGCGGCGCGTATGCGCATGAAGCAGGCGAATTCTTTATTCGTGCCGGTTCGGCTACGGTTCGCCCAACTGAAGGATCGGATAACGTGCTGGGTATGGGCGGTTTTAGCGTCAGTAATAACACCCAGTTAGGTTTAACGTTCACCTATATGGCGACGGATAACGTGGGTGTTGAGCTTCTGGCAGCAACGCCGTTCCGTCATCGCGTGGGTCTCGGGCCGACCGGTGATATCGCCACGGTTCACCATTTACCGCCAACGCTGATGGCGCAATGGTACTTTGGTGACTCAAGCAGCAAGGTGCGCCCTTATATTGGCGCCGGTGTGAACTACACCACCTTCTTTGATGAGAAATTCAACGATACCGGTAAAGAGGCGGGTCTGACGGATCTCAGCCTGAAAGATTCGTGGGGCATGGCGGGACAGGTCGGTCTGGATTACCTGATTAATCGCGACTGGCTGATCAACGCCTCGGTCTGGTACATGGATATTGATACGGACGTACGCTTCAAGGCGGGCGGTCAGCAGCAAAGTATCAATACTCGCCTGGATCCGTGGGTGTTCATGTTCTCTGCGGGTTATCGTTTCTGATCCGCCGTCAAACTGGCCACAGGGTGGCCAGTTTGCTTTGCTAACTTCAAAACGACGGATAAACCGGCCGCTCATCAAGCTTTACGCAATGCCTCAGGATCGTTTCCCCATCATATAAATAGCTGAAAGCGTCGCTCGACAGGGAATGGAAGAGAATATCGCCGTTGGCAAACGGGATAATTTCGGTATCACCCGCACGTTTGTGCCCCGCGCCGGTTTCAAAATGACCGTGCCATCGTTCCTGGGTGTGGTCATAAACGTGAAGAATAACCTCGACAAGTCCTCTTTGCGGACAATTAAGGCGCAGGAAGGTAGAAGAGAAATTCAGGGACAGTGCATGGAAGGGAATCAATAAGGCGAAAACCAGTAAAGCTCGTAAATACATCAAACCGCGAAAACCTCCTTCAAAAGGGAAATGAGATTTTACTTAAGTCGAAAATTGCGTTTTTGCCGTGGATCAAGATGTCTTATAATTCAATACGATAAAGGCCCCTTACGAGGCCCTTAGCGATCATTTTTGAATCAGATAGCGAATGGTGGGTCCATCCTGCTGGATATCCAGCACCGTATAACCGTGGTTTTTCGCATCCAGCGGTATGTTGTTGATGGACTGCGGGCAGTCGCTGACCACCTCCAGAATTTCACCTTTCTTAAGCTGCGGTAGTGCTTCAAGCGTAGCAACCGCCGGATAAGGACAGGGCTCACCGACCATATCCAGACGGTAATCAGGCACGATCTCTTTCATGCGACGTTCTCCTGCGTTTCAGGTTTGACAGTGGCACGGCGGAAGAAGCGTTTCTCCTGTGCGACGACCAGTAAAAAAGCGACCAGCAGCAGGGCGTAGGTGACCAACAGGCCGCCGAGAGGCCCGAAGGTATTCAGCAGGTTGACCTTGTCCCAGCTGGTGGCCAGGACGGGAGACAAGTTATCCCAGTAATACGCCAGGATCGTAGAACCAATCACATTTCCCAGACCCACCCACCAGTAATGCACCTGGCCTTCGACGGCGCGATACATCCAGCCGGTTTCACACCCGCCAGCCAGCACGATCCCGAAGCCGAACAGCAGGCCGCCAATGACCGCGTTAGGACCGGCCCACATGATTTTTGGTTCGACGCCCAGTTGAACATAGCTGAAGATGCCGATGGCGCTGACCGCCATCCCGGCGATAATCGCCTTCGCCATCATCGTGCGCCCGGTGATCCACATATCGCGAAACGCGGAGGTGAAGCAGATCTGCGCGCGTTCAATGAGCAGACCAAAACCCACACCGAACAGCATCGCCAGACCGAGTTTGGGCTGATTCAGAGCGGTGCAGAGCGCCCATGCGATCATGGCGAAAAAGACCAGCATTCCGAGGCGGAAACGGTGGCGTGCCTGAGAGGGCTTCTGGGTTAACGGAGACGCTGCGCTGACTTTTACCATTTTCACTGGAATGCGAAACAGCGGCAGTAGAGTGAATTTTGCACCAAAGTAAGAGCCAATGGCCGTGGCGACAGCAAAGAACCAGGCGTGAAGAGAAAACTGAGGGATCCCGGTAAAGAAGGCGGCAAGGTTGCAGCCCATCGCCAGGCGCGCGCCGAATCCGGCAATTATGCCGCCGATAATCGCCTGCAGAATGCGGATCCGGCTTTTGGGCATACGCAACTTAACGTTGTTTGCCCACAGCGCCGCCGCGAAACAGCCGCCGAACATGCCGATGATCATCATCCCGTCGATGCGGGTGAGCGGCGTACCGTCCAGATGAATGAGTTTAAAGTAGCCCCACTCTTCGGCATGTACGCCAGCGAGTTGCAGCAGTTGGCCACCCCAGCGGGTGAACTCGCCGGTTACGGCCCAGAAGGTACCGGTAATGCCAAAATAATAAGTAGAGAGAATGCCTGCCGCGATAACGGCCGGAACGGGTGACCAGAACTTAACCAGATAAGTCTGTTTGAAGAATTGCCATGACATGAAGAAGCCTCTGAACTCAGAAGGAATATTTGGAATTAACGGACTGGAATATATAACTTTTTTCCTTACTCTAAAACCTCGCTGATGCTTTTCTCTAAAATACATCCCTTTTTCATGACTTTTATCACTAAACCGAGCGGCTTATTCAGCCTCGCCTGGCTTCAGGAGGCGACAGCACAGGCGTTGAATAAATATTTAAATAGTTAATGTTATGTTAAGGCATGCTAAAGCTCGATGCAGGCGTTTTCAATGGCGAAAACTGATTCTATAACCACTGATGAATTCATGGCCATTCATCAGAAGTTGTACCGAATTTCAAAGACGTGGGGTGATTTATGGTTGACGTTATTTTTTTTACGTACTGAAAGCTGTCGGGTTGTAAACATAAAATACAGTGATATTAACGATGATCTGTTGTATCTTGCGGCAACACCAAAATTTGAGTCGCGGACAGTGAGACTGTGCAAGATACTGCGGCAATTATTTAATAAAAGAAAGCTAGCTAACCCCCTGGATATCTATGTTTTTCAGAGTAAATCAAATCGCGTAAAAGGCGTTGCAAAGCCAGTAACAACGGTGGCGATGAATATAGCCCTTAAAGAGGCCGCAAGAGAAATTGCAAACAAAAATGTCACCATGAAAAGTGCTCAGCAGATAATGGACTAAGAAGTTTGCAAAGATCCGAGTGGCCGTAGTCTTATTTTTTATAAGACGTACAGCTAAGGTACGTCATAAAATTTCATCAAAATACACGTCTCAGAGGAATGATATTACACCACTGTTTTTTATACTCCATTCCGGAGAAGTTTTTTCCCAATGAGAATATGATTTGTTTCTCATCCCGCTCACACAGCTCTCGGGCGCGATTATAATTTTCCCACAGCAAGACGCTCCCCGCACCAATGTCATTATATTGGGGATCATATCCACCATTGATGTCATCGAAATAGATCCATTCGGGGCATTCAGTTTTGAATATTAAATCAATTGCTATGATTTTTTTATTGAATGCGAGCGCGGAGCCAAAAACCATATGCCTCAGATTTTCAATAGCATCCAGCAGGTTCTCTCTTGGATAGGGTGATATCTTACCGCGCCAGCGAGCATTAAATAAGTTTATGTAACTGTCGCAAATTTCCTCAGCAGAAAGAGTATTCACATCCAGTATTTCCCCTCCAAGCTTGAGGAAACGATTCCTTTCGCCATTTCTTTTCTTAATCGTTTTTGGAGAAAATACAGATTTCATATGACATATCTCATCATTCAGCATTTTACTGCTGAATGAATTGATGAACGCGTTTTTCTGTAATGGCGAAAGTTTTTTTGTCCTGACGGGAAGGAAAAATTTTGAATGAGGGGCGCTGGGTAATATTATATCCTCAAAAACAAACGGGTGCGACTTTGAATAGAGATTCAGGGATCCACTGATGGAGTAAGTTGATGAGACAATAATACCATCTTTTTTTCTACAGAAAAAACGAATGTCTTTTTTTCGTTTGTTTGCCAGGTAAGTTAGCACATCCGGGTGTGTGCATACACTTCCGCCATAAACAGAATAAGCCTGACGATAAATACTCAGGTCACACTCTTTCCATCCACAAATTAAACTTCTTAACATTTTGACCAAATATTTTTTGCAATAACAGTTATACGCATACTTTATACATTCTTTGCAGTATGTAAATCGACAAAGAGATATTGTTGACTACTTGTTTAGTGAAGGGATGAATTAAGTATTAGTGTGCTATTTATTGCAACTGATATGAATGCTGGAAATGAAAAGAGTGTGTAAAAAAAGAGGACCGTCTGGCTGGGATGCCAGACGGTCGAAGGGTTAGGCTTTACGCGTCGCCGCTTTCATTGCAGTCACAAACGCTTTCAGCTCGACCAGCATCTGCTCTGGCTTGTCCACGTTCTTTTCGATGATCTTCACAATCGCAGAGCCGGAGATGGCACCTGCTGCTTTCGCCTCAATCGCTGCGGTGACCTGATCCGGGGATGAAATCCCGAAACCCTGCAGCGGAGGCGCGGCATGGTACTCGGCCAGTTTCTCCACCAGGTGATGCAGCGGCAGCGCGGCTTTATTCTCGGCACCGGTCACGCCTGCGCGGGAGAGCAGGTAGGTATACCCGCGTCCGTAAGAGGCTATCTGGCGCAGCAGCTCATCGTCCGCGTTTGGCGGGCAGATAAAAATAGGGGCGACATTGTGACGCATCGCAGCCTGGCGGAACGGCGCAGACTCCTCAACCGGCACGTCGGCGACCAGAACGGAGTCGACGCCAACGCGTGCGCACTCGGCGTAAAACTCATCGATACCGCGGTTGAATACCAGGTTGGCGTACATCAGCAGGCCAATCGGGATAGTGGGGTGCTTCTGACGGATCGCCGCCAGCATCTCGAAGCACTGGGTCGGCGTGACGCCCGAGGCAAACGCGCGCAGCGTCGCATTCTGAATGGTCGGGCCATCCGCCAGTGGGTCAGAGAACGGGATCCCCAGCTCCAGCGCATCGGCACCGGCTTCAATCAGGGTGTCGATGATCTTCAGCGACTGTTCAGGACCAGGGTCGCCCAGGGTGACGAAGGGAACGAACGCGCCTTCCTGGCGGGATTTCAGTTCTGCAAATACGTTATCGTAGCGTTCCATCAGATTTCCCCTCGTGCTTTCAGAATATCGTGAACGGTGAAGATATCTTTGTCACCGCGACCGGAAAGGTTCACCACCAGCAGCTGTTCTTTTTCCGGATTGTCTTTCATCATTTTCAGCGCATGGGCCAGAGCGTGTGAAGACTCCAGCGCCGGGATGATCCCTTCGCTGCGGCACAGCGTTTTGAACGCTTCCAGCGCTTCGTCATCGGTTATGGAGACATAGTCCGCACGACCGGTGCTGTTCAGATAGGCGTGCTGCGGTCCTACGGACGGGAAATCGAGGCCGGCAGAAATAGAGTAAGACTCTTCAATCTGGCCTTCATCGGTCTGCATCATCGGGGATTTCATGCCGAAGTAGATCCCCACGCGGCCATGCTTCAGCGGCGCGCCGTGTTCACCCGATTCAATGCCGTGACCCGCAGGCTCGACGCCAATCAGACCCACGCTGGTGTCGTCGATAAAGTCTGCGAACATGCCGATGGCGTTAGATCCACCGCCGACGCAGGCGATTACCGCATCCGGCAGGCGACCCTCTTTTTCGAGGATCTGCGCTTTGGTCTCTTCCCCGATCATGCGCTGGAATTCGCGCACGATAGTTGGGAACGGGTGCGGGCCCGCCGCGGTACCGAGCATATAGTGTGCGGTTTCATAGCTGCCAGACCAGTCGCGCAGCGCTTCGTTACAGGCATCCTTCAGCGTCGCGGAGCCGCTGTGCACCGGGATCACTTCTGCACCCATCAGACGCATACGGAAAACGTTTGGAGACTGACGCTCAACGTCTTTCGCCCCCATATAGATGCGGCATTTCAGACCGAGCAGGGCGCTGGCGAGCGCCGAGGCCACGCCGTGCTGGCCTGCGCCGGTTTCGGCGATGATTTCGGTTTTGCCCATACGCTTCGCAAGCAGCGCCTGGCCCAGCACCTGGTTAGTCTTGTGCGCGCCGCCGTGCAGCAGGTCTTCACGCTTAAGATACAGCGTGGTTTTCGTGCCTTCCGTCAGATTGCGGCATTTGGTCAGGGCCGTTGGGCGGCCTGCATAATTTTTCAGCAGGTCGGTAAATTCAGCCTGAAACGCCGGATCCTTCTGTGCGCTCACAAACGCTTCTTCCAGCTGGCGCAGCGCGGGCATCAGGATTTGCGGGACGTACATCCCGCCGAACTCACCAAAATACGGGTTAAGTAATGTCGTCATCTTCTCTTCCTTAATATGCACGCAGAGTTTTAAAAACCGAGGCCAGTTTGCTGGCATCTTTAATACCCGGCTGGGACTCTACGCCTGAATTGAAATCGAGGCCTGCGCAGCCGGTTTTCGCGGCTTCTACACAGTTGTCCGGGCTTAAACCGCCCGCCAGCAGGACGTTGTCCAGCTTTACGCCGTTCAGCAAGGACCAGTCAAAACGCTGGCCGGTTCCGCCCTGGCCGTTATCGAGGACGTATTTATCCACGTGGTTCAGGTTACGCGGGGGCAACGTATCGTCAACGCGTTGCGCTTTCCAGATCTGTACCTGCGGCGCCAGCGTGGCGCGCAGGGCATCGATATAGGCCTGATCTTCATCGCCGTGAAGCTGCACTGCGCTCAGGGATAACGCGTCGGCTTTTTCAACCACCTCTGCGATGTCTGCGTTGCGGAACACGCCAACAAAGCTGAGCGGAGCCGCGGCGATGACCTTACGCGCCTGCTCTTCGCTGACCGCGCGAGGAGAGGAATCCACAAAAATCAGCCCGCCATAAATCGCTCCGGCTTCATACGCGGCCTGGGCGTCCTGTTCGCGGGTTAAGCCGCAGACTTTGTTTTCACCCAGCAGCACGCGACGTACTGCCGCATTGAGATCGTCATGTTCCATCATGGCGGAGCCAATCAGGAAACCGTTGGCGAAGTGGCTCAGCTCGCGCACCTGGGCGTAGCTGTTAATGCCGGATTCGCTGATCACCGTGACGCCAGCGCCCAGACGCGGTGCCAGCTGGCGCGTGCGGTTCAGGTCAATGGACAGGTCACGCAGATCGCGGTTGTTAATGCCAACCACTTTGGCTTCCAGCGCAATCGCGCGCTCCAGCTCCTCTTCATTACTCACTTCGGTCAGCACGCCCATGTTCAGGCTGTGCGCCACGGCGGAAAGCTGGCGATACTGCTCGTCGTTAAGTACCGAGAGCATCAGCAGGCAGGCGTCGGCCTGGTAAAAGCGCGCCAGCCAGATCTGATACGGGTCAATGATAAAGTCTTTGCACAGGATCGGCTGCGGCGCGATGCCGCTGACGATCGGCAGAAAATCGAAGCTGCCCTGGAAATATTTCTCATCCGTCAGCACGGAGATGGCTGACGCATGATGCTTATAAATGCTGGCAATACGTGCCGGGTCGAAATCGTCACGGATAACGCCTTTAGACGGGGAGGCTTTTTTGCACTCAAGAATAAACGCGGTGCGCGCACCCTGCAGGGCATCATAGAAACGACGTTGGCTTGGTACGACGTCGTTCTGGAAACTGGTAAGCGGCTGCTGTTGCTTGCGTGCTTCCACCCAGATGGCCTTATCGGCAACGATTTTCGCTAAAACGGTCTGCATTCTTTACCCTCTTGCCGCAAGTGCGGTAACGCGATCGTAAGCTGCACCGGAGCGCAGTACATCCAGAACTTTTTGAACGTTGGCCTTCAGGTCTTCCTCACCGTGCAAACGCATCAGCATGGCGACGTTGGCAGCAACGGCGGCCTCATGAGCGACCTCTCCCTTACCTTGTAATAAGCGCGTCAGAATGTCACGGTTTTCTTCCGGCGTACCGCCGGCCAGCGCTTCCTGGTGATACGGGGTTAAACCAAAGTCAGCGGCTTCCAGCTGGTAGCTCAGGATTTCACCGTCGCGCAGTTCGGCTACCAGCGTTGGCGCATGCAGTGACACTTCGTCCATTCCACCGCTGTGCACCACGGCGGCACGCTGGTAACCCAGCACACGCAGCGTCTCGGCAATCGGCAGTACCAGTTCCGGACTGTAGACACCGATCAGCGCAAGCGGCGGGTGCGCCGGGTTGATCAGCGGGCCGAGCACGTTAAACAGCGTGCGGGTTTTAAGCTGCTGACGAACCGGCATCGCGTGGCGGAAACCGGTGTGATACTTCGGCGCAAACAGGAAGCAGACGCCCAGGTCATCCAGCGCTTCACGGGAACGCTCGGCGTTCATATCGAGATTAATACCGAATGCGGCGAGCAAATCGGAAGAACCAGACCGGCTGGAAACGCTGCGGTTACCGTGTTTCGCGACCTTTAAACCACACGCCGCCGCCACGAAGGCGCTGGCGGTGGAGATATTGATGCTGTTACTGCCGTCTCCCCCGGTGCCAACAATATCGGCAAACTGATAGTCCGGGCGCGGGAACGGGGCGGCATTTTCCAGCAGGGCCGTAGCGGCACCGGCGATCTCCTGCGGGCTTTCGCCGCGGACTTTCATGCTCACCAGCGCGGCCGCCAGCTGCTCAGGCTTCAGCTCGCCGCGAACCACGGCGGAGAAGAGCTGGTGGCTCTCCTGTTGGCTCAGGGTCTGCGCCTGGTACAGTTTTTCCAGAATCGGCTGCAGGGTATTGGTCTGCTCCAGCTTCTGTAACGCCCAGTCGAGCGTCTGCTCCAGCAGGCGGGCGCCGTGGGAGGTCAGGATCGATTCCGGGTGGAACTGCAGGCCGCAGACGCGATCCGCATCGTGACGTACCGCCATCACCATCCCTTCAAACGAGGCGTTAATGGTCAGCCCGGCGGGAATATTGCTGCCAACCAGCGAGTGATAGCGCGCGACCGGAAGCGGGTTCGGCAGCCCGGCAAACATTGCCTGGCCGTCATGTTCAATGCTGGACGCTTTACCGTGCAGGATCTCACCCGCCTGGCCGACGTAGCCGCCGTAGGCTTCAACAATTGCCTGATGGCCGAGGCAGATGCCGATAATCGGCAGCTTGCCGCGCATGCGGGTCAGCAGCTCCGGCATACAGCCTGCTTCGCTCGGTGCGCCTGGCCCCGGGGAGAGCATCAGCACCGGGTTTTGCATGGTTGCCAGACGGTCAATCAGGGTCTGCGCCGGGACGTGGTTGCGGTAGATAACAACGTTGTGGCCATTCGCACGCAGTTGATCTGCCAGGTTGTAGGTAAAGGAGTCGATATTATCGAGCAGCAGAATGTCAGCCATCAGAAAATCTCCTGTGCATGGTGTGCGGTAGCAATGGCGCGAAGGACCGCACGGGCTTTGCTGCGCGTTTCGTCAGCTTCAGACTGCGGAACAGAATCAAGAACAATTCCGGCACCCGCCTGGACGGTAGCAATGCCGTCTTCGACATAGGCGGAGCGGATCACGATGCAGGTATCGAGGTCACCGTGGGCCGTGAAGTAGCCTACCGCGCCGCCGTAGCTGCCGCGACGGCGTCCTTCGGCCGCGGCAATCAGCTGCATGGCGCGCACTTTCGGCGCACCGCTCAGGGTGCCCATGTTCATGCAGGCGCGATAGGCGTGCAGCACGTCGAGGTCGTGGCGCAGCTCGCCCACTACGCGAGAGACCAGGTGCATCACGAACGAATAGCGGTCGACTTTAGTCAGGTCCGCCACGTAGCGGCTGCCCGGGGTACAAATACGGGCCAGATCGTTACGCGCCAGATCGACCAGCATAAGGTGCTCGGAGAGCTCTTTATGATCGGTACGCATTTCCAGTTCGATACGGCTGTCCAAATCGCGATCCAGGGAGCCATCGGCGCGACGTCCACGCGGACGGGTTCCGGCAATCGGGTAGATCTCAATCTGGCGGCTGGTGGCGTCATATTTCAGCGAGCTTTCCGGCGAGGCGCCGAACAGCGTGAAGTCGTTGTCCTGCATAAAGAACATGTATGGGCTTGGGTTGCTCTTTTTCAGCACGTCGTAGGCGGCGAGCGGCGACGGGCAGGGCAGAGAGAAGCGACGGGACGGTACCACCTGGAAAATTTCCCCGGCGCGAATCGCCTTTTGCATCTGGCGAACCACGGCGCCGTACTGATCGTCAGTCTGGTTCACATCGCAGGTCATTTTTTCAACCCGCTGCACCGGAAGTTCAGGGGGCGCTTCCGTCATCTGCTGCTGGAGCTGCGCGATGCGGTGCTCAAGACGGTTTTTCTCAGCTGTCGAAGGCGTGAACAGGCTGGCCTGGATACGGGTGTATTGTTTCTGATGGTCGATCACCAGCAGGGTTTCAGCCAGATAGAAACAATAGTCCGGGCAGCGATTACCCTGCTCGGTTTCCGGCAAATCTTCAAATCCGGCGACCAGGTCATAAGCAAACAGCCCACCAAAGAACATCGCCTCACGCTCGTCTTCCGGCACAGTAACCAGGTTCTGCAGCAGGCGGAAGGCATCGAAAACGGACAGGGAGCAGAGGCGCGCGTCTTCGTCCAGCAGTTGGCTCACCGGCGGGAAATGCAGAATGCGCATTTCTGGATGAAGTTCGTTTTCAATGCCTGAAGGCAGGGCTACATCCAGCAGCGGCAGCAGCGATGCGCCGTTATCTGACAGCGCCTTAATTGTGACAGTGTCACCTAAAGCGGTAATGCGCAGCGCGCTGTCGACCAGCAGAAGGCTCTTGAGATCGTCTTTGCTGTCGATGTCTGCAGATTCCAGTAGCAGCGTTGCCGGACGTGCCCCGCACACCTGATGAAACAGCGCGGTGGGGTTGTGGCGATAGGCCGCCTCGCAGGTCAGCAATTCGAGATGAGGTTTGGCTGTTTGCATGTTGGTGTTCTCATTTATTCTGTTCAAAAAAAAGCCCGCTGAGTAGCGGGCGGGTATCTGTTTGCATTTCGCAGACGCGTGACACTGCCCGATGATCAGGAAGTACGCCACCAACCGTGCAGAGTGAAATGTGCTGTCATTTTCAGATACCTTTCTCGTGTGAACTTGCGTACTAGTTAACTAGTTCGATGGCGTGTTGTCAACCCTTGATTTCAGAATTTCGCGTGAAGTCGGTATCATGGGGTTTTCGGATGTCTCCAACCTGTTATGGGAAGTGCTTTGAGCGATACCACCTACGCCATTATTTATGATTTACACAGCCATACTCAGGCCTCTGATGGCCTGCTGACACCCGAAGCCCTGGTTCATCGTGCCGTTGAAATGCGCGTCGGTACGCTGGCGATAACCGATCACGATACGACAGATGCCATTCCGGCGGCGCGCGCTGAGATCGCCCGCAGCGGGCTGGCGCTAAATCTGGTGTCCGGCGTTGAGATTTCGACCGTCTGGGAAAACCATGAGATTCATATCGTTGGCCTGAACATCGATATAGACCATCCGGCACTTATTGCCTTTTTGCAAGAACAAAAAACGCGCCGCAACCAGCGCGCAGAGATGATCGGCGAGCGTCTGGAAAAGGCGCATATTCCGGGCGCGCTGGAAGGTGCGCAAAAGCTGGCGAACGGCGGGGCAGTCACCCGCGGTCATTTCGCCCGTTTTCTGGTAGAAGCAGGCAAAGCGACGACCATGGCGGATGTTTTTAAAAAGTATCTGGCGCGCGGGAAAACCGGATACGTTCCGCCACAGTGGTGTACAATAAAACAAGCTATTGATGTGATTCATCATTCTGGCGGTAAGGCCGTGCTGGCACATCCGGGGCGGTATAATCTTTCTGCTAAATGGCTGAAAAGACTGCTGGCACACTTTGCCGAATGCGGTGGCGAGGCGATGGAAGTCGCCCAGTGTCAGCAGGCGCCCAACGAGCGCGCGCAGCTCGCGACCTATGCCCGCCAGTTCGGCCTGCTTGGGTCACAGGGGTCTGATTTCCATCAGCCCTGCGCCTGGATCGAACTGGGGCGCAAGCTCTGGCTGCCCGCTGGCGTTGAGCCGGTCTGGCAGCTCTGGGAACAGCCGCAGCAAATTGAAGAGAGGGAAGTATGAGTCAGTTTTTCTATATCCATCCGGATAACCCGCAGCCACGTCTGATCAACCAGGCCGTGGAGATCGTCCGCAAAGGCGGCGTGATTGTCTACCCGACCGATTCAGGCTACGCGCTGGGCTGCAAAATTGAAGATAAAGGGGCGATGGAACGCATTTGCCGTATTCGCCAGCTGCCGGACGGCCATAACTTTACCCTGATGTGCCGCGATCTCTCTGAGCTGTCCACCTATGCTTATGTGGATAACGTGGCGTTTCGCCTGATTAAGAACAACACGCCGGGCAACTACACCTTCATCCTGAAAGGGACGAAAGAGGTGCCGCGCCGCCTGCTGCAGGAAAAGCGTAAGACTATCGGCATGCGCGTGCCGTCGAACCCGATTGCGCAGGCGCTGCTGGAAACCCTCGGCGAGCCGATGCTCTCTACCTCGCTAATGCTGCCAGGAAGTGAATTTACCGAGTCCGATCCGGAAGAGATCAAAGATCGTCTGGAGAAGGTAGTCGAGCTGATTATTCACGGCGGCTATCTCGGCCAGCAGCCGACCACCGTGGTCGACTTAACCGAAGATGCACCGGAAGTGATTCGTGAGGGCGTGGGCGATGTAAAGCCTTTCTTGTAATGGTATAAGCAGATATACTACGCGGCCATCAAAGCAGGGCTCAGCCCTCTTTTGACCTGATTCGACGCCTGTGAAGGCGACACCTGAGGAAGCTCAATGAGCGAGAAGTTACAGAAAGTGCTGGCGCGTGCCGGCCACGGCTCACGCCGTGAAATCGAAGCCATTATTGAAGCGGGTCGCGTGAGTGTGGACGGTAAAATCGCCACGCTGGGTGACCGCGTTGAAATCGTACCGGGGCTGAAGATCCGCATCGACGGTCATCTTATCTCCGTGAAAGAGTCCGCTGAACAAATCTGTCGCGTGCTGGCTTACTACAAGCCGGAAGGCGAGCTGTGCACCCGCAACGACCCGGAAGGTCGTCCGACGGTGTTTGACCGTCTGCCTAAACTGCGCGGCGCTCGCTGGATTGCCGTTGGTCGTCTGGACGTGAACACCTGCGGTCTGCTGCTGTTTACCACCGATGGTGAACTGGCAAACCGTCTGATGCACCCAAGCCGTGAAGTAGAACGTGAATACGCGGTGCGCGTATTTGGCCAGGTTGATGAGAATAAACTGCGCGATCTGTCGCGTGGCGTTCAGCTGGAAGACGGTCCTGCGGCGTTCAAAACCATCAAATTTACCGGTGGGGAAGGCATCAACCAGTGGTACAACGTGACCCTGACCGAAGGCCGCAACCGTGAGGTGCGTCGTCTCTGGGAAGCGGTAGGCGTACAGGTTAGCCGTCTTATCCGTGTCCGTTACGGCGATATCCTGCTGCCGAAAGGTCTGCCACGCGGTGGTTATACCGAACTGGATCTGACCCAAACCAACTACCTGCGCGAGCTGGTCGGCCTGACGCCGGAAACCACCTCAAAAGTGGCGGTGGAAAAAGATCGTCGTCGCATGAAGGCGAATCAGATCCGTCGCGCGGTGAAGCGCCACAGCCAGGTGAGCAGCAGTCGCCGCTCCGGCAGCCGTAATAACAACGGTTAATGTAAAAGCCCGGTGAACTCTCCGGGCTTTTTTCTTTAGTAATCAACGCCAATTTGCGCTTTGATACCCGCATCAAACGCATGTTTGACCGGACGCAGCTCGCTGACGGTATCGGCCATCTCCAGAATATCCCGATGACATCCGCGCCCCGTGACGATAACCGTCTGGTGTACAGGACGGTTCTTAAGAGCATCCAGCACGGCTTCCAGCGGCAGGTAGTCGTAGGCGACCATATAGGTTATCTCATCCAGCAGAACCATATTCAGCGAGGGATCGGCCAGCATTCTCTTTGCATGCTCCCAGACGGCGAGACAGGCGGCTGTGTCTGTTTCCCGGTTCTGGGTATTCCACGTAAACCCGGTTGCCATTACCTGAAACTCGACGCCGTGAGGCTCCAGCAAATTCCGCTCGCCGTTGGGCCATGTGCCTTTAATAAACTGGATCACGCCCACTTTTTGCCCGTGTCCGACGGCGCGTGCCGCCGTACCGAATGCGGCGGTGGTTTTCCCCTTGCCGTTGCCGGTAAAGACGATGACGATCCCACGCTCGTCCTGTGCCGCCGCGACGCGCGCATCGACCTGTTCTTTCAGACGCTGCTGGCGCTGCTGATGACGTTCTTCACTCATTGCGAAATTCCTGGTTTACGGCCCGGCTGGGCGTCAAAGGTCATCCCGGTTTTGCGGCGGCTGTCGTCGCCCATCAGCCAGAGATAGAGCGGCATAATGTCTGCCGGGGTTTTCAGCTTCTGCGGATCTTCGCTCGGGAACGCACTGGCGCGCATTTTGGTGCGCGTACCGCCCGGGTTGATGCAGTTTACGCGCAGATGGCGGCTCTGGTACTCCTCCGCCAGCACCTGCATCATGCCTTCGGTCGCGAATTTTGATACGGCATAGGCTCCCCAGTTTGCGCGTCCCTCACGGCCAACGCTGGAGGAGGTGAACACCAGTGAACCTGAATCCGATTTGAGTAATAAAGGAAGCAGTGCCTGGGTCAGGAAAAACGTCCCGTTGACGTTGACCTGCATCACCTGCTGCCAGATATCAGGATCCTGTTCATCCATCGGACGCACTTCGCCTAACAAACCGGCGTTATGCAGTACGCCGTCGAGTCTCGGATAGTGGGCGCTGATGCGCCGGGCTAATTCCTGGCATACTTCGGGCGTGCAGGTCAGCAAATCGAGTGTATACCACGGGGCCGGTGTGCCGCATACAGCCTCAATCTCCTGAGCGACGTTTTTCAGTTTTTCTTCGTTGCGCCCGATCAGAATGACGTTCGCGCCGTAATCGGCGTAGGTCAGGGCCGCCTCGCGGCCAATCCCGTCGCTGGCACCGGTGACAAGAATAATCCGGTTTTGCAGCAGATTTTTTTGCGGTTGATAATGCACGGTGACTCCTCAGGCGACCGGTGATGCAATGGCGCCTTTATGATGACTTTTCGGCTTTATGCCCGAATTAGCCTAATAATTCAATCAGTCTACAGGACGCATTACTGTAAAATTAACAATTTGCAAATATTTAAACGTCAGTGCGGGGATTCCTGAAGGCGGCTCGCAGAGGTAATGTCACGAGCGAGACGCATGGGCAGGGCTGATGTACACTGCCGTGAAAGATTCGTGGTTAAATCAAGGTGGAACGCGTGGAATTACTTTCTCAATATGGGTTGTTTTTGGCCAAAATCGCGACGGTGGTGATTGCCATTGCGGTGGTTGCCGTTCTGATTGTCAACCTGACGCAGCGCAAGCGTCAGCGAGGGGAGTTACGCATCACCCGCCTGAGTGAGCAGTATAAAGAGATGCAGGAAGAGATGTCTTTGGCGCTGCTTGATAGTCATCAACAGAAACTCTGGCTGAAAGCGCAGAAGAAAAAGCATAAACAGGAAGCCAAAGCGGCAAAGGCAAAAGCGAAGCTCAATGCGCCGCAGGATAAGGCCACGCCACGTGTCTATGTGCTCGATTTTAAAGGCAGTATGGATGCGCATGAGGTTTCCTCTCTGCGGGAGGAAGTAACTGCCGTTCTAGCCGTGGCGACACCGCAGGATCAGGTTGTCGTGCGTCTTGAAAGCCCGGGCGGGGTGGTTCACGGTTACGGACTGGCCGCCTCACAGCTGCAGCGCCTGCGTGAAAAACAGATCCCGCTGACCGTGGCCGTGGATAAAGTGGCGGCCAGCGGAGGCTACATGATGGCCTGCGTGGCGGACAAAATTGTGGCCGCACCGTTCTCTATTATTGGCTCGATCGGCGTGGTCGCGCAAATTCCGAACTTTAACCGCTTCCTGAAAAATAAAGAGATTGATATCGAACTTCACACGGCGGGTCAGTATAAACGTACCCTGACGCTGCTGGGGGAAAATACGGAAGAAGGGCGTCAAAAGTTCCGTGAAGATCTCAACGAAACGCATCACCTCTTTAAAGACTTTGTGCATCGTATGCGCCCGACGCTCGATATTGAACAAGTTGCGACAGGCGAGCACTGGTACGGCGTCCAGGCGCAGGAGAAAGGGCTGGTGGATGAAGTCGGAACCAGCGACGATCTGCTGCTCAACCTGATGGAGGGCCGGGAACTGGTGGGCGTGCGCTTTACCCAGCGTAAGCGACTTCTTGACCGCTTTACCAACAGTGCGGCAGAAAGCGCGGACCGCCTGCTGCTGCGCTGGCTACAGCGCGGACAAAAACCGCTGCTGTAAACAAAAACGCGAGGCACATGCCTCGCGTTTTGCGTTAATCGACCAGGTGATATTTCTCGGAAAGCGTATGCGCCAGGTATTTAAACATGTTAAACACGGCGGTGCTTTTCGGGGTCGGCAACCCCTGTTCGTCAAGGAAGTATTCGCCGCTGAAAATCAGCACGCCATTACGCTGCTCTACGCCGGTGGCTTCAATACCCGCCAGCGTATCTTCGTGGTCACGGATAAGCTTGTTTGCTTCGATAAGCAGAGAGGCTCGGTCAATAGGTTGGGTCGTATTCTGCATAATCCACTCCTTAAACAGTGACAATAGTCTACGCCGAGGGCGCTTTGGGGGCAAATTTTCCCTGTAATGTGAGGGGATAAGGTACAGGGACCTGGCTGGCGGGATTTGCTTTTGCATGCTAATAAAGTTGCGTAACGAATTTTATCAGGTAGAGTGTGCGCTTTCGTCATTCTGGCAACAGAATTGCTTGACATTCAACCGGGAATTCGTCACGAATTACACGAGATGTGAGAAAAATACCCGAGAACTCAATCACCTGGGCGTCTTTTCTTTAACGCCCGGTAAGACAAAGGGGTTGATATCTCCTGACGCAGTCGCAATATCATTGGCTCGTCGTCAGCGGAAGGGAAATCAACGTGCGGCGTATTCCTGGAAGAATTAAATTAGGTAAAGGTGAATATGGGTAAAGCTCTCGTCATCGTTGAGTCCCCGGCAAAAGCCAAAACGATCAATAAGTATCTGGGTAATGACTACGTGGTTAAGTCCAGCGTGGGTCATATCCGCGATTTGCCGACCAGTGGCTCAGCCAGCAAAAAGAGCGCAGACTCTACCTCCACCAAAGGGGCTAAAAAGCCTAAAAAGGATGAACGTAGCGCGCTTGTCAACCGCATGGGTGTTAACCCATGGCATAACTGGGACGCACAATATGAAGTGCTGCCCGGGAAAGAAAAAGTCGTTAACGAGCTGAAGCAGCTGGCTGAAAAAGCAGACCACATCTATCTCGCAACCGACCTTGACCGCGAAGGGGAAGCCATTGCGTGGCACCTGCGGGAAGTGATTGGTGGTGATGACAAACGCTACAGTCGTGTAGTGTTTAACGAAATTACGAAGAATGCGATTCGTCAGGCGTTTGAGAAGCCGGGCGAACTGAATATTGACCGTGTAAACGCACAGCAGGCACGTCGCTTTATGGACCGCGTTGTGGGCTACATGGTTTCTCCACTGCTGTGGAAGAAGATTGCCCGTGGCCTGTCAGCAGGGCGTGTGCAATCCGTCGCCGTGCGTCTGGTCGTTGAGCGTGAGCGCGAGATTAAAGCCTTCGTGCCGGAAGAGTTCTGGGAAGTTGACGCTAATGTGACCACGCCGGGCGGTGACGCTCTGCCGCTGCAGGTCAGCCATCAGAACGATAAGCCTTTCCGTCCAGAAAACCGCGACCAGACCATGGCCGCCGTAGCGCTGCTGGAAAAAGCACGCTACCAGGTGCTGGAACGTGAAGACAAACCGACCAGCAGCAAGCCGGGTGCGCCGTTTATTACCTCAACGCTGCAACAGGCTGCAAGCACGCGTCTGGGTTACGGCGTGAAGAAGACCATGATGATGGCTCAGCGCCTGTATGAAGCGGGCTACATCACCTACATGCGTACCGACTCAACCAACCTGAGCCAGGACGCGGTCAACATGGTGCGCGGCTACATCAGCGACAACTTCGGTAAGAAATACCTGCCGGAAAGCGCTAACCAGTTCGCCAGCAAAGAGAACTCTCAGGAAGCACACGAAGCGATTCGTCCTTCTGATGTCTCTGTGTTAGCGGAATCACTGAAAGACATGGAAGCCGACGCGCAGAAGCTGTATCAGCTGATCTGGCGCCAGTTCGTGGCGTGCCAGATGACCCCGGCACAGTATGACTCCACCACGCTGACCGTTGGTGCGGGTGATTTCCGTCTCAAAGCGCGTGGCCGTATCCTGCGTTTCGACGGCTGGACGAAAGTGATGCCTGCGCTGCGTAAAGGTGATGAAGACCGAACTCTGCCGGCAGTGAACAAAGGGGATGAGCTCTCGCTGGTTGATCTCGTGCCAGCCCAGCACTTCACCAAGCCGCCTGCGCGCTTCAGTGAAGCGTCCCTGGTGAAAGAGCTGGAAAAACGCGGTATTGGCCGTCCGTCGACCTATGCGTCCATCATCTCTACGATTCAGGACCGTGGTTACGTACGCGCTGAAAACCGTCGTTTCTATGCGGAAAAAATGGGTGAGATCGTCACCGATCGTCTCGAAGCTAACTTCCGCGAGTTGATGAACTACGATTTTACCGCGCAAATGGAAGACAGCCTCGACCAGGTTGCCAGCCATCAGGCGGAATGGAAAAAGGTCCTCGACAGCTTCTTCAGCGACTTTACCGACCAGCTTGAGAAAGCGGAGAAGGATCCTGAAGAGGGTGGCATGCTGCCTAACCAGATGGTTCTGACCAGCATCGACTGCCCAACCTGTGGTCGCAAGATGGGGATTCGTACTGCCACGACGGGCGTGTTCCTTGGCTGCTCCGGCTACGCGCTGTCGCCAAAAGAGCGCTGCAAAACCACCATCAACCTGGTGCCTGAGAACGAAGTTCTCAACGTGCTGGAAGGTGACGATGCGGAAACTAACGCTCTGCGTGCCAAACGCCGCTGCAAAAAATGCGGCACGGCAATGGACAGCTACCTGATCGATCCAAAACGTAAGCTGCACGTCTGCGGTAATAACCCAACGTGTGACGGGTATGAGATCGAAGAGGGCGAGTTCCGCATTAAAGGCTATGACGGCCCGATTGTAGAGTGCGAGAAGTGTGGCTCTGAAATGCACCTTAAAATGGGGCGTTTCGGTAAGTACATGGCCTGTACCAACGACGAGTGTAAAAACACGCGCAAAATTCTGCGTAATGGTGAAGTGGCTCCGCCGAAGGAAGATCCGGTTCCGCTGCCAGAACTGCCGTGCGAGAAATCTGACGCGTACTTTGTGCTGCGTGACGGCGCTGCGGGTGTCTTCCTGGCCGCCAACACCTTCCCGAAATCGCGTGAAACGCGCGCGCCGCTGGTGGAAGAGCTGCATCGCTTCCGCGATCGTCTGCCTGAGAAACTGCGTTATCTGGCCGATGCGCCACAGCAGGATCCGGAAGGCAACAAAACCGTGGTACGGTTTAGCCGTAAAACCAAGCAGCAGTATGTTGCGGCCGAGAAAGAGGGTAAAGCGACCGGATGGTCAGCTTTCTTTGTCGATGGCAAATGGGTTGAAGGCAAGAAATAATCTTCCCTTACCGTAACTTACCTGTAAAAGGGCCGGATTTCCGGCCCTTTTTTATTGCCTTGTTATTATTTTTTGTTCCGTACTATACAGTCAGGCTATAAATGATATAGTGGTTATAGTTAACCTGTTTCTTATTATTAAATCGTCTTAAGCGATTGACCGCATGCGCTAAATCGGATGGTCTGGCATGAAATTACAGCAGCTTCGTTATATCGTTGAGGTGGTGAATCATAACCTTAACGTCTCTTCTACCGCCGAGGGGTTGTATACCTCGCAACCGGGTATCAGCAAACAAGTTCGTATGCTGGAGGATGAGTTAGGTATCCAGATATTTGCCCGCAGCGGTAAGCATCTCACTCAGGTGACGCCCGCGGGTCAGGAAATCATCCGCATTGCGCGGGAAGTCCTCTCTAAAGTCGATGCGATTAAGTCAGTGGCAGGGGAACACACCTGGCCGGATAAAGGTTCGCTGTATATTGCCACGACGCATACCCAGGCGCGCTATGCGCTTCCCGGTGTCATCAAAGGCTTTATCGAGCGTTATCCCCGCGTCTCTTTGCATATGCACCAGGGCTCGCCAACGCAAATTGCTGAAGCCGTTTCCAAGGGTAATGCAGACTTTGCCATCGCCACCGAAGCGCTTCACCTCTATGACGATCTGGTCATGCTTCCATGCTATCACTGGAACCGTTCCATCGTGGTGACCCCGGATCACTCCCTGGCGGGTAAAGGCTCGGTCTCTATCGAAGAGCTGGCCCAGTATCCATTGGTGACGTATACGTTTGGCTTTACCGGCCGCTCCGAGCTTGATACGGCCTTTAACCGGGCAGGGCTAACGCCGCGCATTGTCTTTACCGCGACGGATGCAGACGTGATTAAGACCTATGTGCGGCTTGGTCTGGGGGTGGGCGTCATTGCCAGCATGGCGGTGGATCCGGTGTCAGACCCTGACCTGGTGCGTCTTGATGCGCACGATGTTTTCAGTCATAGCACCACAAAGATTGGATTCCGTCGCAGCACCTTCCTGCGCAGCTATATGTATGATTTTATTCAGCGCTTTGCCCCTCATTTAACGCGTGATGTGGTTGATACCGCCGTGGCATTACGCTCAAATGAAGATATTGAAGAGATGTTTAAAGACATCAAACTCCCCGAAAAATAATCACACCCGGTATCTTTCCCTCAGGGAAAGATACCGAAATAACGCCTCAAAGCTAAATTAGAATTATCATCATCTACGTGTCCCCTGTCATATAATGTCATTATCCATTTAATCCGTAAGGTTATAATGTCGTGAATTGGCGACAAAAGTAGAAACTAATTTACGCCTTCGCAAATTTTTCTTTTCAATTATTTATTTCTGGTCAAAAGATTGAATATTTCATACCTCCCGGTGCGTAAATTCACTGGCTTTTCGGCTAAAGTTTCTTTAGGATTTATCTCAACAGATGATTAATTGTACCAATTGTTTGGTCCTAAATGATAAGCGATGTCGATTGTATGAGGTTAGCAATGCCTTCAGGAAGTGAAGAACCGCAAAGGGATCCTGCGCTCAAGCGTAAAGCCTGGCTGGCGGTCTTTCTCGTCTCTACCCTGTTTTGGGTGGTGGTTGCTCTCCTGGCCTGGAAATATTGGGGTTAAATATGGCAGTGACGGTACGTACAGCTTCGGTAAAACAGATGTGTCAGCATCGTGACAATGGCCACAGAGGGCGTAAAGCACCTGCGACTGTTGTACCCGCGTCCTGGAAACTGACGCCGCAGCAGCAAGCGTTTATTGATGTGTTCGCAGAAGACGAACCCAAAAAACAATAATTTAGTTAATTGCGTAATGATGCAAATAGTCTGAATATCGACTCTGCACTTTTGTACTCTTTAATAAATACACATCAGCAATATAGCACTGAGGTCAAACCTCGGAACGTTTTATAAATAATGCCTGGTGTCCCTATGATGAATAACATGACGTCTCACAAATACTGGTCATGGATCGGCGTTTTTACCGTGTCGATTCTGTTCTGGAGTCAGCTCATCTGGTTGGCCCTCCACTAAATTGTAAAACCTCGCTACGGCGGGGTTTTTTGTTTTCCTGTTCTGGACCAATCCTAAATTTATCAATTTGGGTTGTTATCAAAACGTTACGACATCTTTGTGTTATCTTTAATTACGGCCCTGATGATTGTCAGGGCATCTCTGTGATTAAGGAGGAGCTTATGTCGTTAACCCTACGCGAAGCCAGTAAGGACACATTACAGGCAGAAAACAAAACCTGGCATTACTACAGCCTGCCGCTGGCTGCCAGAACGCTTGGGGACATTTCGCGTTTACCCAAGTCATTGAAAGTTTTACTGGAAAATCTATTGCGCTGGCAGGACGGTGACTCTGTCACCCTCGATGATATCCAGGCGCTGGCAGGGTGGCTTGAGAAAGCCCATGCCGACAGAGAAATCGCCTACCGCCCGGCAAGGGTGCTGATGCAGGACTTTACCGGTGTCCCTGCCGTCGTTGATTTAGCCGCAATGCGCGAGGCCGTTAAGCGTCTCGGCGGAGATACGGCAAAAGTGAATCCGCTTTCCCCTGTTGACCTCGTCATTGACCACTCCGTAACCGTCGATCGCTTTGGTGATGATGACGCCTTTGGCGAGAACGTGCGTCTGGAGATGGAGCGTAACCACGAGCGCTACGTGTTCCTGAAGTGGGGGCAGCAGGCGTTCAGCCGGTTTAGCGTGGTCCCGCCAGGTACCGGTATTTGTCACCAGGTTAACCTTGAATATCTGGGTAAAGCCGTCTGGAGCGAATTGCAGGATAAAGAGTGGGTCGCCTATCCGGACACGCTGGTGGGTACGGACTCCCATACCACCATGATCAACGGTCTGGGCGTGCTGGGCTGGGGTGTCGGGGGGATCGAAGCGGAAGCGGCCATGCTCGGCCAGCCGGTGTCCATGCTTATCCCGGATGTGGTGGGCTTCAAGCTCACCGGCAGGCTGTCTGAAGGCATTACCGCCACCGATCTGGTGCTTACCGTCACCCAGATGCTGCGTAAGCATGGTGTGGTAGGCAAGTTTGTCGAATTCTACGGGGACGGACTGGATTCACTGCCGCTGGCCGACCGCGCCACCATTGCCAATATGGCGCCGGAATACGGTGCAACCTGCGGCTTTTTCCCTATTGATGATGTGACGCTGGAATACATGCGTCTTAGCGGACGTAGCGAAGAGCAGGTCGCGCTGGTGGAAGCGTACACCAAAGCGCAGGGCATGTGGCGCAATCCGGGCGATGAGCCTGTTTTCACCAGCACGCTTGAACTCGATATGGGAAGCGTCGAAGCGAGCCTCGCAGGGCCGAAACGCCCGCAGGACAGGGTTGCGCTGAGTGACGTGCCAAAAGCCTTTGCCGCCAGCAATGCGCTGGAAGTAAACGTGGCGCAGAAGGACCATCGTCCCGTCGACTATGTTCTGAACGGACATCAGTATCAGCTTCCGGATGGTGCGGTGGTGATTGCCGCCATTACCTCGTGCACCAACACGTCCAACCCCAGCGTATTGATGGCAGCCGGTCTGCTGGCTAAAAAGGCGGTAGAGCTTGGGCTAAAACCTCAGCCATGGGTCAAGGCCTCGCTGGCCCCGGGATCCAAAGTGGTGTCGGATTACCTGGCGCAGGCCAAACTGACGCCATACCTTGACGAGCTGGGCTTTAACCTCGTGGGCTACGGCTGTACGACCTGTATCGGTAACTCTGGTCCACTGCCTGAACCCATTGAAACGGCGATTAAGCAGGGTGACCTGACGGTAGGCGCGGTCCTGTCCGGCAACCGAAACTTTGAAGGGCGTATTCACCCGCTGGTAAAAACCAACTGGCTGGCCTCACCGCCGCTGGTGGTTGCTTATGCCCTGGCAGGGAACATGAATATCAACCTGGTGACCGATCCGATTGGCCACGATCGCAAGAATGACCCTGTCTATCTGAAAGATATCTGGCCATCTTCGCGTGAAATCGCGCTGGCCGTTGAAAAGGTCTCAACCGAGATGTTCCGCAAAGAGTATGCGGAGGTCTTTGAAGGCACGCCGGAATGGAAAGCCATCAACGTCATTGGCTCTGATACCTATGACTGGCAGGATGACTCGACCTATATTCGTCTGTCGCCGTTCTTTGATGAGATGCTGGCCGAGCCGGCGCCGCTTGAGGATATCCACGGCGCGCGTATCCTGGCGATGCTGGGGGATTCTGTCACAACTGACCACATCTCTCCGGCGGGGAGTATCAAAGCCGATAGCCCGGCGGGTCGTTATCTGCAAAGCCGGGGCGTCGAACGCCGTGATTTTAACTCCTACGGATCGCGCCGCGGTAATCATGAAGTCATGATGCGCGGAACGTTTGCCAACATCCGCATTCGTAACGAAATGGTACCGGGCGTGGAAGGAGGCATGACGCGCTATCTGCCGGGGACGGAAGTGGTGTCGATTTATGATGCGGCGGTCAAATATCAACAGGCAGGTACGCCGCTGGCGGTGATTGCCGGGAAAGAGTACGGTTCCGGCTCCAGCCGCGACTGGGCGGCGAAAGGTCCGCGTCTGCTTGGCGTTCGCGTGGTCATCGCCGAATCGTTCGAACGTATTCACCGCTCGAATCTGATCGGTATGGGGATCCTGCCGCTTGAGTTCCCGCAGGGTGTGACGCGTAAAACGCTGGGCCTGACCGGGGAAGAGCAGATTGACATTAGCGGCCTGCAAAACCTGCAGCCGGGTAAAACGGTGCCGGTAACGTTAACGCGGGCAGACGGCAAAACCGAGGTGCTGGATTGCCGATGCCGTATTGATACGGCAACCGAGCTGACCTACTACCAGAACGACGGCATTTTACATTACGTGATTCGTAAGATGCTGGATTGATGAACGAGCCCGGCACGCGTGCCGGGCTTTTTATATCACTCTTTCAGCAGATGGCCCATTTTGGCAGCTTTAGTATCCAGGTAGTGGGCGTTTTTCGGGTTACGGCCGACAATCAGCGGTACACGCTCGACGATGTTGATCCCCGCTTCGGTCAGGATCTCCACTTTTTTCGGGTTATTGGTCAGCAGACGAACTTCGTCCACGCCCAGCAGCTTGAACATATCGGCGCACAAGGTGAAGTCGCGTTCGTCAGCGGCGAAGCCGAGCTGATGGTTTGCTTCCACCGTATCGTAGCCCTGGTCCTGAAGCGCGTAAGCGCGGATTTTATTCAGCAGACCAATATTACGACCTTCCTGACGGTGATAAAGCAGCACACCGCGGCCTTCTTCTGCAATATGAGACAGGGCGGCTTCCAGCTGGAAACCACAATCACAGCGCAGGCTGAACAGCGCGTCGCCGGTAAGACACTCTGAATGGACGCGGGACAGCACCGGCGTCTGCCCTGAAATGTCGCCATACACCAGCGCGACATGATCCTGTCCGGTTGCCAGTTCTTCAAAACCCACCATCAGGAAATCGCCCCATGGGGTTGGCAGTTTGGCTTCTGCCACACGTTTAAGCTGCATGTGATTCTCCAGAGTAGGCTGACACGTTTCGTGCCTTTGCCCTGTTTTGCTTTCTGTATCAGTTCATTTTGCCACAAGCTCAGCAGGTTCGCCTAATAGGCACCATGCTATATGAACGTTAAACGCACGATCCGACATATCCACCCATCGAATGAATTTCAGTTATGATTGTGAGGCTTAGCGAAAAAGGAGAAGACATGCTTTCAATCGCCAGACGTACGGCAGCAGGCGCGGCCATTTTACTGATTATGCCCCTGGCCGTATGGCTCTCAGGCTGGATGTGGCAGCCGGGGCAGAATGCCACGTGGCTGAAAACGTTATACTGGATAACGGAAACGGTCACCCAGCCGTGGGGAATTATTACCCATGTCCTCCTCTGCGCCTGGTTTCTGTGGTGCCTGCGCTTTCGTTTGCGTGCGGCGCTGATGCTTTTTGCGATCCTCGGAGGCGCTATCCTTGTTGGTCAGGGCGTGAAGTCCTGTGTAAAAGATCGCGTTCAGGAACCGCGTCCTTTTGTCGTATGGCTGGAAAAAACGCATCATGTTCCGGTGGATGAGTTCTACAATTTAAAGCGTAAAGATCGCGGGACGCTGGTGAAAGAACAGCTTGCGGAACAGCAGGATATCCCGAAATTCTTGCGTAAACACTGGCAGAAAGAGACGGGATTCGCGTTTCCTTCCGGTCACACCATGTTTGCGGCCAGTTGGGCGTTGCTGGGGGTGGGGCTGCTGTGGCCAAGGCGTCGAACGGTCACGCTCGTGATTTTACTGGTCTGGGCGACGGGGGTTATGGGCAGCCGCTTACTGCTGGGGATGCACTGGCCGCGGGACCTGGTCGTTGCCACGCTTATCTCATGGCTGCTGGTGACGCTGGCGACCTGGCTCGCTGAACGATTCTGCGGCCCGCTTACACCACCGCCAGAAGAGAAAGAAGAAATAGCCGAAAGGGACCAAACGGACGCCTGACGGTTGATAAACCGTATTATGCCCATAGATACATGACTGGCGCGTCACTTTTTCCGTTTCGCGCCCGTCGCTAAAATGGTAGTTTATAAGGCTGATTGCGGTGAGTTGAACACACTTTATTCGCTTGAACCACATAACGGGAAGTAATGTGAAATATTTACTCATTTTCTTACTGGTATTGGCGATTTTTGTCATTTCAGTCACGTTGGGTGCACAAAACGATCAGCAGGTGACGTTTAACTATCTGCTGGCTCAGGGTGAGTATCGCGTCTCGAGCCTGCTGGCGGTCTTATTTGCTGCTGGTTTTGCCATTGGCTGGCTGGTTTGCGGTCTGTTCTGGTTGAAAGTCCGTGTTTCTCTTGCGCGCGCTGAACGTAAAATTAAGCGACTCGAAAATAACATTGCCCCTGCGTCTGACATCCCGGAAAGCTCTGGTGTGCCGGTCGTGAAGGAATAATCGACTATGCTGGAGTTGTTGTTTCTGCTTTTGCCTGTAGCCGCAGCCTATGGCTGGTATATGGGCCGCAGAAGTGCGCAACAAACAAAACAGGATGAGGCCAACCGGCTCTCCCGCGACTACGTTGCGGGGGTGAACTTCCTCCTGAGCAATCAGCAGGACAAAGCGGTAGACCTGTTCCTCGATATGCTGAAAGAGGATACAGGGACGGTTGAAGCGCATCTCACCCTGGGTAACCTGTTCCGCTCGCGCGGCGAGGTCGATCGCGCCATTCGTATTCACCAGACCCTGATGGAAAGCGCCTCGCTGACCTACGATCAACGTCTCCTTGCGGTGCAACAGCTGGGGCGTGATTACATGGCCGCGGGGTTGTACGATCGCGCCGAAGATATGTTCGCGCAGCTGGTGGATGAAACAGATTTCCGCATCGGCGCGCTGCAGCAGCTCCTGCAGATTTATCAGGCCACCAGCGACTGGCAAAAAGCCATTGATACGGCTGAACGCCTGGTGAAGCTGGGTAAAGATAAGCAGCGCGTTGAGATAGCCCATTTCTACTGTGAGCTTGCGCTTCAGCAGATGGGTAACGACGACATGGATAAAGCCATGGCGCTGCTGAAGAAAGGCGCCGCCGCGGACCGCAACAGCGCGCGAATCTCCATCATGATGGGACGCGTCTTTATGGCGAATGGCGACTATGCCAAAGCCGTTGAAAGCCTGCTGCGGGTTATCGACCAGGATAAAGAGCTGGTCAGTGAAACGCTGGAAATGCTGCAAACCTGCTATCAACAGCTGGACAAGCAGGAAGAGTGGGTGGCATTCCTGCGTCGCTGCGTGGAAGAAAATACCGGTGCCACCGCTGAACTGATGCTCTCAGACGTTGTTGAGCAGTATGAGGGAAGCGACACCGCGCAGGTGTATATTACGCGCCAGCTGCAGCGTCATCCGACCATGCGGGTGTTCCATAAGCTGATGGATTACCACCTGAACGATGCTGAAGAAGGGCGCGCCAAAGAGAGCCTGATGGTCCTGCGCGACATGGTTGGCGAGCAGGTGCGCAGCAAGCCGCGCTATCGTTGCCAGAAGTGTGGTTTTACCGCGTATACGCTCTACTGGCACTGTCCTTCCTGCCGTGCCTGGTCCACCATCAAGCCCATTCGTGGCCTGGATGGGCAGTGATTTTTTAAAATGCCCCATTTTAGTTACAACATACTGATGGTTTTACCGTATCCTTTACTCCGTGCGATTTGCCAGCCTGGCAGGCGCGTAAATGGATCCTGTCAATTTGCGGCGTCGGCAGGTAGAATGCTGGCCGTTTATCTGTTCCGCGCCGCTGCGCGCCCATAGACGAAAAGGGCTGGTCATGACGTCTGTTACATCCTCCACTTCCCGCGCAATTACGGATTCTCCTGTTGTTGTTGCGCTTGATTACAATAAGCGTGACGCCGCACTGGCGTTTGTCGACGGTATCGACCCTCGCGACTGCCGTTTGAAAGTTGGCAAAGAGATGTTCACGCTGTTTGGACCGCAAATCGTTCGCGATTTGCAACAGCGCGGCTTTGACGTTTTCCTCGACCTCAAATTCCATGATATTCCGAATACTACGGCCCACGCCGTTGCCGCAGCCGCAGAGCTGGGCGTATGGATGGTCAACGTCCATGCGTCGGGTGGGGCAAGAATGATGACCGCCGCCCGTGAGGCGCTCCTGCCGTTCGGTAAAGATGCGCCGCTGTTGATCGCCGTCACCGTGCTGACCAGTATGGACGAAAGTGATTTACGCGACCTTGGCGTGACGTTGTCACCTGCGGAACATGCCGAACGTCTCGCGCGTCTGACGCAGCAGTGTGGCCTGGATGGCGTCGTCTGCTCCGCGCAGGAAGCGGTACGTTTCAAATCAACGCTGGGCCGGGATTTTAAACTGGTCACGCCGGGGATCCGCCCTGCAGGCAGCGACGTGGGCGATCAGCGCCGCATTATGACGCCTGAGCAGGCGCTGGCGGCGGGCGTTGACTATATGGTCATCGGGCGTCCGGTGACGCAGTCTGCAAACCCTGCTGAGACGCTTAAGGCTATCAACGCATCGCTGAAAAAGGGGGCGTAATGACCGATTCCAACAGTCGTCTGGTCTATTCAACCGAGAGTGGGCGTATAGACGAACCGAAAGCGAAAGTGGAACGTCCTAAGGGGGACGGCATCGTTCGGATCCAGCGCCAGACCAGCGGACGAAAAGGGAAAGGCGTTTGCCTGATCTCCGGCATTGACCTGGATGATGCTGAACTGACTACGCTGGCGGCCGAGCTGAAAAAGAAATGTGGCTGCGGCGGTGCCGTGAAAGATGGCATTATTGAAATCCAGGGCGATAAACGCGATTTAATAAAATCGCTGCTGGAAGCCAAAGGCCTGAAAGTCAAACTGGCAGGCGGCTAAAATAAATGAGCCACGGCAGATGCCGTGGCTCGTGTTATATACGTGCGTATGTCAGACCTGAAATGCGTTTAAATATCGCAATATCGAGGAAGGCTTAGATAATAATTATTTGCCAACCTGGTGACCGATAATACCACCGACAGCAGCGCCACCTAATGTACCCAGCGTGCTACCATCCGTTAATACTGCACCACCGAGAGCACCGGCACCGGCACCAATAGCGGTGTTACGGTCACGTTTAGACCAGTTAGAGCATGCGCTCAGGGACATTGCTACAGTGATTGCCAGAACAGCGGCGGCTAATTTTTTGCTGGTTAAGGTCATAATACTTTCTCCTGAATTATCGATTCACGGAAAGATGTACACGTTAAGTATAGACGAATCGAATACTTAATTCTGTTCTCCGTGAAAGCTGGTCGCGCAGGCGTTACGTAATCACGCAGGTGATAGTCACTTCCTGTTATATCGCTAACATTAATTTTACGACTTTAAGGCGGGTTAAACAGGTAAAAACTCTTAAAGCAGGGTTAAGAATCATCTCAGAGAAAGAAGGGCGTATGCGCCCGAAATTCGGGCGCGGAGGGAACTCAGGCGGTCGTTTTAATAATATTGACGATCAGTCCGTCATCTTCCAGTTTATTACGGTGCGCGTCGCTCAATCTTTCGTCGGTAATCACGCGACTAAAGCGTGAAGCGGGGCCCATCGTATACGGGTGAACGGCGCCAAATTTAGAGCTGTCGGTGAGCACAATGGCTTCACACTCTTTTTCCAGCACCGCATTCACGACGTCAGAGCGCATCATATCCCGACCGGTAAAACCTGTCTCCGGTTGCCAGCCGTCAATCCCGATAAAGGCCTTGCTGAAATGAACCTGCTGGACATACTGACGGGTCAGCGGGCCTACCATGCTTTCGCTTTTTTTCTGGTAAATACCCCCGAGCAGAATCACCTCGCAGCGCGTCTCTTTGAGCAAATGCGCGATATAGCTGCTGACGGTGATGATAGTAACGTCCTTTTGATCGGCAAGCGTGCGTGCCAGAAGGGCATTACTGCTGCCGTTTTCAATAAAAACGGTCTCGCCGTTGTTCACCAGGGACGCGGCAAATTCCGCCAGTTCACGTTTGAGCGCGTAGTTATTCATCATGCGCGTCTCAACGTCATCACTGTCCAGCGGGACAGCATATCCGTGCGCGCGACGCAGGTAGCTCTGTTTTTCCAGCAGATTAAGATCCTGACGGATTGTGACTTCAGACACGCCGGTGGTTTTAGCGAGATCGACTACGCTGACGCGTCCCTGATCGATGACCATCTGCAAAATGAGTTGTTGTCGGGAATTCATAGCATCCATTTAATAAAGCGAAACGAGGTCGGAGACGGTGGGGTTAAACTTCCCACGGCGCTTTTGGCTGTCTGTTTTCAGGCGCGTTGTCAGCACCATTCTGAGCAAGAAGTTCAGACTTCAGGATCTCGAGATTACGGATAGCAGAGTGATAATCGCCCGCCACCAGGATATCCAGCACGGTATCAATTCGTTGTGCTACAGCTTGTGCGTCAATAGTAGACATAATCTCACCCCAGGCGCGAAAAGTTAATATTTTCAATGATGCAGAAATTAGGATCAAAAGAGAAGGGAAAAAATGCAATAACTAAATTACATAAACGTAAGTGATAAATTTATTCCCCCTCATGCAGTGGGCTTATTGAGTGGATTAGTCTAAAACGGCGCGCAAGGCGCTTTTTTATAAGAGGAATTAGACTATGACAGTTATCAATCAGCCTACCTGCACACTGTTTACCGATACTGAACGGTTCACGCAGCTGTCAGGGTATTACGAAGCGGAGCGTCACACCGTCTGGATGATGTTGCGGGCCCAGCCACGGCCTTGTTTTAACCATGCGTTAATTGAGGAGATCATGAACTTCTCATGGCTGGTTCGCCAGTCTGGCTTTGCGGTTGATTTTTGGGTAACCGGTTCGCTGGTTCCCGATATGTACAATGTGGGCGGTGATTTACAGTTCTTCGTCGAGTGCATTCAGAACGGACGTCGGGAGGCGTTACGGGCGTACGCTCGCGCCTGCGTTGATTGCGTCCATGCGGCCTCACGGGGGTTTGATACAGGGGCCATCTCTCTGGCGATGGTCGAAGGCAGTGCGTTAGGGGGCGGGTTTGAGGCCGCTCTGGCGCACCATTTCGTCCTGGCTCAGCGCGATGCCCGTCTGGGTTTTCCGGAGATTGCCTTCAACCTGTTTCCGGGTATGGGGGGATATTCCCTGGTAGCACGCCGTTCTGGCATGAAGCTGGCGGAGGAACTCATCTATAAAGGGGAATCCCATACGGCTGAATGGTATGAACAGCACGGGCTGGTGGATGTCCTGTTTGAACCCGGACAAAGCTATGTCTCCACCCGAACCTTCATCGATACGCTGCGGCCAAAACTGAATGGCGTAAGGGCGATGCTGCGCGCCCGTACGCGCGTTCTGCAATTGCCCCGCAGTGAACTGATGGATATTACGGAAGACTGGGTTGACGCCGCTTTCTGCCTTGAGCCGAAAGATATCGCCTACATGGAGCGTCTGGTCACGCTGCAAAACCGCCATCACGCGGCGGGGTTGCGTAAAGCCAGTTAACGTTGATTTCGCGCTTGATATCGTTTTAGCCATCGCTCGAATGCGGCAGCGGGCATCGGCTTAGCAAACAGAAAACCCTGCCGTTCGTTGACGCCGTTCTTGGTGAGAAAGGCGTCTTCTTTTGCGCTTTCCACACCTTCGGCAATCACCTGCAGATTTAACGCCTGCGCCACCGCGACGATAGCGCGCACCAGAGACTGGGAGATGGACTGCTTATGAATATCCCTGACAAACGATTGATCGAGTTTAATGGCATCGATAGGGAAGCGGGCCAGTTGAGAAAGGGAAGAGTAGCCGGTGCCAAAATCATCCAGATGAATTTGCGCCCCGAGTCGGCTGAACTGCTGGATCACGGACAGCGCCAGCTCTTCGTTCTCGATAAGACAGCTTTCGGTTAATTCGACATCGACAGGGCAGTATTCAAAATTCAGATCCTTCAGCGCCTGCTTTAAGTCACTGAAAATAGTCTGGTCGGCCAGCTGGCGGGCAGAGACGTTCACCGCCACGCGCAGGTTTATTCCCTTATCGCGCCATTTCGCCACCTGGCGAACCACATCGAGCATCACCCAGCGGCCCAGCGGCACAATCAACCCCGACTCCTCGGCATAAGAGATAAACTCCAGCGGCGGGATCAAACCCCGTTCTGGTGATTGCCAGCGGACCAGCGCTTCAAGGCTTCTGACTTCCCCGCGCCAGGTGATTTTCGGCTGGTAGTGAATCAGGAGCTGATCGTTATCCAGCGCCTTACGCAGGTTGGTATCCAGCCAGAGATACTCAAACACGCGCTGGTTCATCTCGGGCGAGAAGACGCAGAACTTGCCCCGGCCGTTCTCTTTGGCGGTGTACATGGCGGTATCGGCGTTACGAATGACGCTTTCCCGGTCGTTGCCATGCTGAGGGGCGAGGGCGATGCCCAGGGAGCAGCCGGTATAAATCTCAATCAAACCGATGCGGAACGGCTGGCGCAGACGGGTTAAAATGCGCGATGCCATCGCCTCCAGAGAGCCCTGAGAGGTATTGGTGGCCATGACGATAAACTCATCACCGCCAAGTCGCGCCAGCACCTGTTCCTCATCCAGGCAGCTCAAAATGGCGAGGGCAACGGCCTGTAACAGCTGATCGCCAAACATATGCCCGTAAGCGTCGTTGACCTTTTTAAAATTATCCAGATCGAGATACACCACGCCCACCTGCGTGTCCCCGCGGTTGGCGATGGCGTCAGAAATCAGGTCGTGGATCGCATTACGGTTTGGCAAGCCGGTGATGGTATCGGTATTGGCCAGCACGCGCAGCCGCTCCTGAGCGCGGCGCTCCTCGGTAATATCGGTACCGGAACAGATAAGGAAAATTTCATTTTTACCGCTGCCGCTGTGAACGAATTTGTTTCTGAACAGAAACAGCCGTTGCCCTTTACGCGTTTTGATCCAGCGTTCGACTTCGTAGGAGCTGCCGTTGCGAAAAAAACCGGTAATATTGCGCTTTGAAGCTGCCGCTTCGCTGCGGCTCATAAACAGCTTAAAGACGTTCTGGCCAATGACTTCATGTTCTTTCAGGCCGGTGTACTCTTCGCTAAGCCGATTAAAACGCTGGATATTGCCGTGCCGATCGAGAATAACAATGACGGAGTTAGCCTCTGAGACAACCTGTTCCGCGAAAGAGAGCCCCTGAGCCAGATCGCGTGCCACGGAGGGGGTATCGTTCCAGGCAGAAGCGGTTCCGGCCCACTCGTTACGGGTAATTTTACGGCCCACAAGATGAACCGGAACATCTTCCCCGTAGAGAGAGAGCGACATTGAAATACTGGAGGTAATAACGGTTAAATGACGGATGAGATCGGCCTGTTCATCGTCCAGCGCTACGACCTGAGTGACATCGGCATTTTCGCTGGTGGAAAGGTGCAGAGCGTTGCTGTCAGCTGACAAGCGCCACCACGGGCTGTGAGTCCCCATGTAGCGAAACAGCAAATTCGGCTCCAGATCGTCCATCATGTTTTCTCCCGCAGCTTTCATTAGCGCACAAATTATTCATTTGCAGTCGACTTTTCCGTTGAGGAACAGCGGTAAAACCGAAGTGAACTTATTGTTTTTCCCTAATTTCTTATAATAAAACGAGTCAGGCTAAAAAGGATACTGAGCGTATAAAAATTCACGTAACCGAATATAACAACACTCTTTTACTGTAGATAATTATGGCGAATTTGGGCGAAGGGAGACTGAAAATAGTAAGGAAAAATAATGATTTTGTGGCGGGGATAAACAGAAAAATTGCCGGCCTTTCCCCGAAGGAAAGGACCGACAATTGAACCGGTTATCAGGCGACAGGACGCGCGATAATACTGCGGGTTTCCATGCGAACTTCGGCGATAGTAACGTCAATCACGTCGGTGACCTTGTAAACTGTTTCACCTTTAATTTGCACGGTACCGTTTTCCTGACTACAGACCATTTCGTCACGAACCGCATGCAGGAACGGCGCAGGAATAAACGCGACAGCACCGTTATCGACCAGGCGGACACGCATCCCCCCGCGGCTGATGTCGATGATCTCTGCGGCGAAACGGGTATCCGTCCCGGCTTTATCCTGCAGGAAGCGTGCGTACAGCCAGTCTCCAACGTCACGTTCCGCCATGCGATTCAGACGGCGGCGATCGGCCATCTGCAGCGTGGTGTCCTCCTGAGGACGAGCAACGGTTTCGCCTTTGATAATCGCTTTCAGCAGACGGTGGTTAACCATATCGCCATACTTACGGATTGGCGATGTCCAGGTGGCGTATGCTTCGAGGCCAAGACCAAAGTGCGGGCCCGGCTCGGTACTGATTTCCGCGAATGACTGGAAGCGACGAATGCGGCTGTCCAGGAAGCCCGACGGCTGCGCGTCCAGTTCGCGGCGAAGCTTGCAGAAGCCCGGCAGGGTCAGCACTTCTTCCGGATCAACATGCACATCGTGATTCTTCAGCAGGGCCGCCAGCGCTTCGGTGTTCGCCGGATCAAACCCGGTGTGGACGTTGTAAATGCCAAAGCCCAGCTTGTCGCGCAACACGCGTGCGGCGCAGATGTTGGCGGAAATCATCGCTTCTTCAACAATGCGGTTCGCAATGCGTCGCGGTTCGGCCACGATATCCAGCACTTCGCCTTTCTCACCCAGAACAAAGCGATAATCCGGGCGATCTTTGAACACCAGCGCATGGGTTTGACGCCACTCGCTGCGGTTGAGACAGATGCGATGCAGCCGACGGATCTGCGCGGCAATGGCGTCTGATTCAGGTTTCCAGCTACCGGTATTTTCAAGCCAGTCGGAAACGTTATCGTAGGCCAGCTTGGCTTTCGATTCGATAGTGGCAGCAAAGAACTCGATATCGTCTTCAATCGCGCCATCCGCAGCAATGGTCATGCGGCAGGCAAGGACCGGGCGCACTTCATTTGGACGCAGCGAGCAGAGATCGTCTGACAATTCGCGCGGCAGCATCGGAATGTTGAAGCCCGGCAGGTAGTTGGTGAAGGCGCGGATTTTCGCCGCGTCATCCAGCTTGCTGCCTTCGGCAATCCAGGCGGTGGGATCGGCAATGGCGACGGTCAGGTGCAGTTTGCCGTCGGCGCTCTCTTCAGCGTAGAGCGCATCGTCCATATCTTCGGTGCTGGCGCTGTCGATGGTGACAAAATCCAGCGCGGTGAGATCGCGGCGCGTCAGACCTTCGTCCTGCATCTCGGTCGCTACGCCGTTCGGCGCTTCTTTTTCAAGATTGTGGCGTGCCAGCGTGACCCACCATGGCACGAAATGGTCGGCGCCAAAGGTGATGAATTGGGTCAACTCAGCATAAAAACCGCGATCGCCTTTCAGAGGATGACGGCGCATTTCTGCTACGGCCCAGTCACCTTCTTTAAAATCATGCTCAACGCCACGGGCGGCGCGGCAGGGAATGGCATCTTTCAGCAGGGGATGATCCGGCACGATAGAAAGCCGATCGTCTTTTCGCTGCACCTTACCCACAAAACGGGTCAGGAACGGTTCGATCAGTTCTTCCGGTTCCGCGGACTCGCGATCCTTCTCGGTATGAATGACGGCCATGACGCGATCGCCATGCATCACTTTCTTCATCTGCGGTGGCGGAATGAAGTAGCTTTTCTGCGCGTCAACCTCAAGGAAGCCAAAGCCCTTTTCCGTGGCTTTTACGACCCCTTCTGCACGCGGCGTCTGGGAATGCAGTTGCTGTTTAAGCTGCGCTAGCAGCGGGTTGTCCTGAAACATAATGTTCTATTTTCGTAGCCATTGAGCGGCTGACAGTTTTACGCGATTCTCACTGTCTCAGCAAGCGGTCTTTGGGTAATGAGTGTGGTTATTCCTCTTTCCCAAACGCCACTTTCAGACGATTGAGCCAGCCATCAAACGCACTTTGGGTAAGCAGCGTGATGGCATATTCGCCCTGGAGTCCTTGATCCGTGAGCGGGGTAAACTGCGCGGCGCTGAAGCGGTCCGGAGAGCGGGTCAGTAGTTCGACCGCCGCCGAAAGCGCGGGGGATGTCTGCGGAATCTCTGCGCGGCTGTTTAACAGGATCTCTCCGGTCAGGTCGAGCAGCGACGGCTCATGGCAAAGCACCGGCGTCAGCGCCTCCAGCGCGGGTTCGGCTTGCCAGCGAGACAGCGACTCAAGCTGATGCGCACTCGCATAGCGCAGCTCCACGACGGGCAAAAGCGGCACCCATGCATTGTGGCTCGCGGGAAGCGTGTGCGGCTGAATATGATGCCCCGGCAACCAGCGAACAGGATGCCCCAACAGGGCCTGAAAAATCGCGACGACGCGCGCCTGAAAACCGATAAACCCGATAATCTGGTTTATCACCACGATGTCGTACGTGGACAGGCCAACCTCATCAAGCTGGTTCTGCGCTTTATCATCAATGACATCAGGAGAGCTGGCGAGCTGGCGGGCATACTGCGTAATTTGCGCCAGGCGGCGGTTGCTTTCGCGCGAGGAGTCCGGACCGGGAAGCGGGGCGAGGAGGGCGGCATAATGGTTACAGAGCCGCTGAACGCCGCAGGCCTGTGCGACCGTTAGCGCGGTACTGAGCCGATCGTAAGCGCTGAGCGTATGCAGGCGGTTCACGGGAATCGAGAGCGGAAACAGCTGGTGGCATAAGGCTCTGGCAGGGGTAAGCCAGCCAGAACAGGCGGCGACAATCTTATCAGGCAAGGCTAAATCGAGCAAAAAACGATCGTCGACGTTAGCGGCTTCGGGCACCAGGGGCAGAACATCCGTCTGCGCGTGGTTTGACTGGGTTTCATGATACCAGTGGCCTTTGCCGGAAAAACGGCGTTGTTCCATGTGCGTTCCTTGATCTCAAAATGGCGATCAATATCCTGGCGTAAGGCAGATAAAGGGAAAAATATTGTTAGGTGATAACAAATAGCAGAACGGAATAACGAAGGGGTGACGCGGGGGGAAATACTCTCTTCCCGGGCGGGAAGAGAGTCACAGCTTATTTAATTTCCAGCTCGTTCATTGCAGCGATGTTGAAGCCGCCGTCAACGTGAACCACTTCGCCGGAGATACCCGCGGAAAGGTCAGAGCACAGGAATGCTGCAGAGTTACCCACATCTTCAATGGTAACGGTACGACGAATCGGGGTAACCGCTTCGCAGTGTGCCAGCATTTTACGGAAATCTTTAATACCGGAAGCGGCCAGGGTGCGGATAGGACCTGCAGAGATGGCGTTAACGCGCACGCCTTCAGGACCCATTGCGTTCGCCATGTAGCGTACGTTCGCTTCCAGAGACGCTTTAGCCAGACCCATAACGTTGTAGTTAGGGATAGCACGTTCAGCGCCCAGGTAGGACAGGGTCAGCAGGGCTGCGCCCGGGTTCAGCATCGCGCGGCAGGATTTCGCCATCGCAACGAAGCTGTAGGAGCTGATGTCGTGCGCGATTTTGAAGCCATCACGGGTAACCGCATTCACGTAGTCGCCGTCCAGCTGGTCGCCAGGAGCGAAGCCGATGGAGTGAACGAAACCGTCGAATTTAGGCCATGCTTTTGCCAGTTCAGCAAACATGCCGTCGATGCTTTCGTCTTGTGCAACGTCACATTCCAGAACAATGCTGGAACCCAGCTGCGCGGCAAACTCTTCAACACGGCCTTTCAGCTTGTCGTTCTGGTAGGTGAACGCCAGCTCAGCGCCTTCGCGATGCATTGCCTGTGCGATGCCGTATGCGATGGACAGTTTGCTGGCAACGCCAGTCACCAGAATGCGCTTACCGGAAAGAAAACCCATAGCTTTAATCCTTATATTCATTGCTAATTTTGCCTTGTAATTCATAGCGTTACAGGCAGTATTTCAAAATCATTCGAAATTAGCTCGAAATTATAGCCCACTCACAGCCCCTTGTGTCACGATATTTCTCGCACTTCTCCGAAGACGCCTGCCCCGAAGAATGCACCGCGGACTCGCGGGGGCTCAAAATTTCAGCATTCGTCCAGTATATCACCCGGCAACAGCTTCGCCTCATCCAACCAGAGAGGCAGCGTGATTCCGCCAGGGTATTCACGCTTTCCTGATGTTGTCGACGAAACGCGCAATGACGATAAAGAAAACTGGTACGAAGAAGATCGCGAGAAGCGTACCGCTAATCATGCCGCCAAATACGCCGGTACCGATGGCATGCTGCGTACTGTCGCTCGCCCCCCTGGCCAGCATCAACGGAACAACCCCTAAGCTGAAGGCTAACGATGTCATCAGAATCGGACGCAGGCGCTGGCTGGCGGCATGAATGGTTGCCGCCAGCAGGGGCTGCCCCTGGCGATGGAGCTGCCTGGCAAATTCAACAATCAGAATGGCGTTCTTGGCCGACAGGCCGATAAGCGTAATCAGGCCGACCTTAAAGAAAACGTCATTCGTCATGCCGGCAACAAACACCGCTATCACCGCGCCGATAAGACCCAACGGAACGACCAGCATGACCGCAAAAGGAACAGACCAGCTCTCATACAGGGCGGCGAGCACCATAAACACGACCAGTATCGACAGGACAATAAGGCCCGGAAGCTGAGATTCCGATTTTCTCTCCTGCAATGCACTCCCGGCCCACTCGCCCGCCATGCCCTGAGGTAACTCTCTGGACAAACTCTCCATAACCTTCATTGCGGTGCCGCTGGATACTCCTGACGCCGCATTTCCGGTAATGCGAAGAGCAGAATAACCCTGATAGCGCGTCAACTGCTGCGGCGCAACGTTCCAGGAGATCGTCACGAACGTTGATAACGGCACCATCTCACCCATCCGGTTTTTCACTGATAGTTTCAGTATCTGCTCAGGCTGCATTCGGTAGGGCGCATCGGCCTGAATAATCACCTGTTGAACGCGGCCGTTGTTCGTATAGTCATTGACGTAATTTGAGCCCAGGGTGACGGAGAGCGTCTGGTTGATTTCATCAAATGAGACGGCCATCGCTTCCGCTTTTTCCCGGTCAACCTGGAGCGCAAGGCTGGTTCCTTCCGGCAGACCGTCTATATAGACGTCACTCAGTTCAGGACGCTGATTGGCTTGCAGGACCAGCGCGTCGGCAGCGCGCTTTAACGCCTCGTAGCCCAGTCCTGCTCTGTCCTGCACGTACCAGGTGAAGCCCGAGGAGGTGCCCATATCTGAAATGGCCGGCGGGAGCAGGCTCATCGTGACGGCATCAGAGACGTTCGCCATGCTGTCCTGTATATGTTCGGCTTCATCCTGGGCCGTCGAGCCCTGCCGGTTTTTCCAGTCCTTCAGCGTGGTGAAGGCCATAGCCGAATTCGGTCCTGAACCTGAAAATCCAAAACCCAGGATCATAATGTTGCTTTCAATATCCGGTCGGGCCGTAATTTCCTCTTCAAACTTTTTAACCACGTTAAGGGTGCGCTGCATCGTGGCATCAGAAGGCAGCTGGATTGAGGACATAAAGTAGCCCTGATCTTCGTCCGGCAGAAAGGACGACGGTAACGAAGACAATCCCAAAAACAGCGCAGCACAAAGCGCAACGTACAGGAGCAGCATACGCCCGGTTCGCTTCAGAACGGCACCCAGCCCGGCTTCGTAACAGACGGTGAGCGAACGGAAGCGCGCATTAAACCCTGCCGCGAACCGTCCACTTCCGCTCTTTCCTGCCTTGTGCGGCTTGAGTAACGTTGCGCACAGGGCAGGGGTCAGCGTCAGGGCAAGAAACGCGGACAGCAGTATGGAGACTGCCATAGAAATACAAAATTGCCGGTAGATAATCCCGACGGACCCTTCAGCAAACCCCATGGGGATAAAGACGGCGGTGAGCACCAGCGTGATCCCGATAATCGCCGGGGTGATCTCCTGCATGGCTTGCCGGGTAGCGTCCCGTGGGGACAGACTTTTTTCCTCCATCAGTCGTTCAACGTTCTCCACAACCACAATGGCATCATCAACGATAATCCCTATCGCCAGCACCATGCCGAACATCGTCAGAATATTGATGGAGTATCCGCTCAATAACATCACCGTGAAGGTACCAAGAAGTGCGACGGGAGCAACAATCGCCGGGATAAGCGTACAGCGTATCTTGTGCAGAAACAGCAGCATAACCAGAAAGACGAGGACCATCGCTTCCACAAATGTCTGAACAACCTTCACGATAGAAAGTTTCACAAACGGCGCGGTATCGAAAGGAACCGTAAACACCATTCCGTCGGGTAACACCCGGGAAAGCTCGTCGATGCGCGCACGCACGCCTGAAGCCGTACTCATTGCATTGGCGCCTGGCGACAGCTGGATTGCCGCCGCCGTCGAGGGCACGCCATTTTCACGGATACCAAAAGCGTAGCTTTGTAGGCCGGATTCAATCCGCGCAATGTCGGATAATTTCAGGCGGGCGCCGGATGCGTCAGATTTCAGGGTGATATTCCTGAACGCCTCGACCGAGGAGAGCTGTCCCTTTACGGTGATGGGATACGTTACCCCTTGTCCTTCAGATGCGGGCTCATCTCCCGTTTTGCCGGGCGAAACCAGGGCATTTTGCTGGCCAACAGCAGTAAGCACATCGCTCACCGAAAGGCCGTAGCTGTGGAGCTTCATTGGATCCAGCCAGATACGCAGCGCTTTTTCGCCGCCAAACAGCTGAACTTTCCCTACGCCGGGCACGCGACGAAGCTCGTCACTAACGCTTCGGGCAAAATAGTCGCTTAAGTCGGCTTCCTCTAATTGACCGTTGGTGGACTTCAGCCCCACCATCATTAAAAATCCAGAATTAGCGGCCTCGACGTTAATGCCATTTTGTCTTACCGCCTGAGGAAGACGAGGCTCGACGATCTTAATCTGATTCTGTAGATCCATCTGTGCCAGCTTGATGTCCGTGCCGGGTTTAAACGTGACGGTAATCGATGCTGAGCCGGTTGTGTCACTGGATGATTCGAAATAGAGCAAGTTATCGACTCCAGAGATTTCTCGCTCAATTAACGACACCACCGACGTATTCATGATATCGGGGCTGGCCCCCGGGTAACTGACGGAAATGATGATACCTGGCGGTGCCACCGCCGGATACTGCGCAACCGGCAAACGAGGAATAGACAGGAGACCCGTCAGGACGATAAACAGCGCCACTACCCAGGCGAAAATGGGACGTTCGATAAAAAAATGAGGCATTGAGTTATTTTTTTGCAAAAGAGTGAGATAGAGACTCTACCGCGCACCTGTTTAGCGGAAGTGGGCGGTTTATGGAGGCCGTGTGGATCAAGGGCTCAAATCATTCTCATAATGAGGTACAGCGGTGATCCGCCAAAAAAAATGATCAAATAACATTCGTAATAAAAGACCAGATCCTCGATATCGGGCATCGCGTTTAACAGCACGGTGAACGTAATAATGAGATAAACAAAAATCACCATCAGCCAGAAGGCGACGACAAATAGCTCAGTTAGCGCACCAGCTTTATTTTGGATGATCAGTGAGACCACCGACAACGCGATGCAGCCATAGATAATAGGGGAAGAGAGCAGCGTCGAGGCGACTTTTTCATCCACTCTGTGTACCAGCACCAGCCAGGTATAAAGTAATCCCCACGACAGCAGGAGAAACAGGGAATATATGCCCAGTTTTTTAGGAGAGAAATATTTTGAAAGTTCCATGTTCATTATTGCAGCCAACTTCATAAAATCTTTAAGAAACAGTGGTAATTTGCAGCGCGCAATGCACAACGCGTTATGCCTCAATAGCGATTTTGAACGGACATTGTCGAGTCTTTATTGACTGAATGTGTAGGCTGTGTGGAGAAATAACCGGGCATTTAAATCAACCGGGAAATTTTCGTGACTACGGCACTTTTTCCCGGAGGCTGTGTCTTATTGTGCTAAAGATATCTGATAGCGTGCTTAAAGGGATTTCACCCGCGGAGATAATATGAACAAAAATACGCTGATCCTTGTTGTTGAAGATGAAGACGAAATCGCCGATATACTGATGAGCTACTTAGAGCGTTCGGGAATGAAAACGCTGAGGGCCAGGCAGGGCGAGCAGGCGATAACGCTCAATCGCCTCCATAAACCGGATCTCATCTTGCTGGACATTCACCTGCCCGTGTGTGACGGCTGGAGCGTGCTTACTACGCTTCGCCATGAAAGTGCTGTCCCCGTCATTATGGTTTCCGCTCTCGATCAGGACGTCGATAAGCTTATGGGTCTGAGGCTCGGGGCGGATGATTACGTAATCAAACCCTTTAACCCCTCTGAGGTTGTCGCACGGGTTGAGGCGGTGCTACGCAGGACAAAACCTGCGCTTCAGCAGGCGGGTTCCCTGCCACTCAGAACGCCATTTATTACGGTCTATCCGGATGATTTCTACGTGGAAGTCACCGTGGGCGAAGAGGTTATCTCCCCGGTATTAACGACGACCGAATTTAAATTACTTACCTGGCTGGTGCGTTATCCGCGAAAGGTCTGTTCCCGTGAAGAGTTACTCAACGCGTGTCTGCCGGAAGGCGATACGCTCGACAGAACGGTCGATAGCCATATGAGCAAGTTGCGTAAAAAACTGGAGCTTGCCGGTCTTTACGGTGTACCCGAGAGCATCAGAGGCATGGGCTACCGGCTTGGGGAAAAGAAATGAATAAAGAGTCTGTCCTGAGTCGTCAGATCTTAACGTATATGCTGTTGCTGACGTTTACGATAATTGCTATCGCCATTCTGGGCTCTTGGTTTTTTTACTCCTTTATTCTGGATCACCTCCCGGGCGGCCCTGCTGCGGGCGATGATGAGCAGATGACGATGTGGGACTGGGCATGGATTGGGACCGCGACTACGATCAGTATGATTATTGCCCTCTTTTTCACGGTTAAACTTTCATCGCGAATACTCACCCCGCTAAACGCCGTCGCGTCCAGCCTGAAAAAGATTTCTCAGGGCGATCTGGATGCCCGGGCATTCTGTGCCAGTTCCCGGCTGGGTGAGATCAATCACCTTGTGACGGATTTCAATGAAATGGCGGAAAAATTACAGACGCTGGACATTCAGAGGAAATCCTGGAATGCGGCTATTGCGCATGAGCTGAGAACCCCGGTCACGATCTTACGCGGAAGGCTTCAGGGGTTGGTTGACGGTGTTTTTACCCCGGACCCGGTGCTGTTTAATAATCTTCTCAAACAGACGGAAGGGTTAACCCGCCTGATAGAAGATCTCCGGGTTGTCAGTTCGGATGGCGGGGCGGGATACACGCTATACCAGTCCAGAACGGATTTAAAAGAGACAATACAGGACGCGCTCGATACCTTCATGCCCGAGTTCAGCCGTAAGGCATTTACCGTCAATACAGAACTGAGGGATCAGCAATGTGTATTCGATCCGTTACGCATCAATCAGTGTCTGACCGTTTTATTTGACAATGCCTTACACTATTCAACCTCGCGCAAACTCATCGTGAAAAATGGCGTTTCTGATAAAGGCAATTATATCCTTATTCAGGACGGGGGACCGGGCATTCCCAGGGAATTTCATGATTTCTTATTTCAGCCCTTTCAGCGCGATAATGGCGCCAGACAGTTGAACCCGGAAGGCTGTGGTTTGGGCTTGTCGGTGGTAAAAGCCATCATGCTGGCGCATGGTGGCGATGTTACCTATACCTTATCGACGCAAAACCACTCGATATTTAAACTTACCTGGCCCGACTCGTGAGTTTCAGCGGCAGGTCAAATGCACCTGCCGGCGATAAATGCCATATTTTTCCTAACTTAGCATCCCATTCCTGCGGGGTAATCGTCAGTTTACCGCGTCTCGGGCTTAAGGTTATTTCACTGAAATAGATGTCATCTTTTTTTAGCATGAGGTCAACGCGGCAGTAGTCAATGCCATCCGCCAGCTCCTGGGATGCCAGCAACGCTTGTCGAAACAAGACCGGTTCGTCTGGATTTACTGAAGTATTCGGATACTCCATCTGGAAGGGTTGTAAGTTCCAGTGCCTGTCGTAAACGTTGATAAAACCGTTGCCGTTATCATCCGTAAAATCCGCTTCAACATAGTGGGCAACGCCATGAAAACAATGGATCCTCAGCATTTCGGGCGTCGTATTCCTGTCAGCATCATCGAAGAGATCGACGAACGGCTCGCAAAGTATACTCGGCGTAATGTTTTTGTACTGCCACTCACGCGTGGTGTAGTACAAATTTTTCTTTAACGCGAGGCTCAGTTTTTTACGCGCTTTCTTGTCGTTAAATTGCGCTTTGTTCGTACATATTATTGTGCTGCCACTATCATGGTTGCACTTAAGGACGAATTTGTCAGGGAGCACGGAAAAATCAATCTGCGACGCCCTGGTATAAACGCCAATTAATGGCACCGTTTTCACGCGCTTTGTTCTGGAGGAAACGTATGCCCGAACGGCGAGTTTATCGGCAAGCATCGTGTAGAGGTTATTATGGTCATAGACCAGACGATGACATATTTTTTCACTCAACGTCGTGGGTGATTGAATATCAGGTTTTTTCCCGGATGTTTTCTTGAGCCTCACAGTATGAAAGTGCAGGTCCGTCATTAAGAATGAACGGCATTTTCTGATGAGATACTCGGTATATTTGAGAACGTAAGTGGCGTTGTTCATTTCTTCTCCTCCGTAATGTCCGGATATTCTGGAGAAGAACTGTTGATTGATATTGCTTAAAAGATGGAGCAGGGATGGAGACGAAAATTTAAAGGATTAAATAGCGTGTAAAGGCTATTTAATCCTTATTGAGCGGTGCTACGTTTGTTTACCGGTCTTTGCGCCATGCATCGGCGGTTAATGCTTCACCGAAATGACCGGCTATCAGTCGTTTTGTCAGCTCATGAAGCGGGGAGGCCATCACATCCGCCGTGCTGCCGCGCTCGACAACCTCTCCCTGATGCATGACCATCACCTGATCGCTGATGTGCTTCATCATTCCCAGATGTTGGGTGACGTAGATATACGAGATCCCCTGTTTTTCCTGCAATTCCAGCATCAGGTTAATCAGCTGAGAGCGCATCGACATATCCAGCGAGGCAAGCGCTTCATCAGCAATGATCACTTTTGGCCGCAATATCAACGCACGCGCCAGACCCAGACGCTGTTTCTGGCCGGGGGCCAGCATATGCGGGTAGTAGCTTTCGTGATCCGGTAACAGCCCAACCATGCGCAGAGTTTCAAATACGCGCTTACGGCGCGCCTCTGGCTCCAGGTCGGTGTTCAGACGCAGCGGAAAATCGAGGATCTGCGAAATGCGCTGGCGTGGATTAAGCGAGGTAGACGGATCCTGGAAGATCATGCGGATGCGCTGGCTGCGGAAAGAGTAATCCCCGAACGTCAGAGGATGATCGTCAATCAACACTTCGCCTGCCGTCGGTTCAACCATGCCGGCGAGCATTTTTGCCAGGGTGGATTTCCCGGAACCGTTTTCGCCAATGATCGCCAGCGTCTGTTTTTCACGCAGCGTAAAGCTCAGCGGCTTCACCGCGTCGACAGTTTGGCGATGAAACAGCCCCGTGCGGTAGCGAAAGGTCTTACTCAGGTTGCGGACTTCCAGTAAGGTTTCGACCATTTCACTCTCTCTCCATGTTCAGCGGGAAATGACAGGCGTAAAGATGATTTTTCGCCCCGGTCAGGCGTGGCGTCTCGATACATTTACGCTGAGCATAGGGACACCGCGGCCCCAGACGACAGCCTATCGGCAGGGATTCCAGCAGCGGAATCGCCCCCGGCAGGGTATTCAGGCGGCTTTTATGCGGCATTGCGCTGCCAAAATCCGGAATCGCACGGATAAGCGCCTGCGTATACGGATGATGCGGCGCGGTGATCAGGTCTTCACTCGGCGCGGTTTCGACCGTTTGCCCGCAGTACATCACGTCAATTTTATCCGCCCATTTGCTGAGCATTTGCAGGTCATGGCTGATCAGCAAAATGGTGGTGTTGTTATTCTGGTTGAGACGCGACAGCAGGCGGAAGATTTGCGCCTGCGTGGTGGGTTCCATCGCGTTGGTGGGCTCATCCGCAATCAGCAAACGCGGCTGATTAGCCAGCGCGATGGCAATCATCACTTTCTGACATTCGCCGTCGGTCAGCTCGTACGGGAAGCTGCGCATCGCATCTTTGTGATCTTTTATCCCGACGCGGTGTAAAAGCTCGATGGCGCGACGCTTGCGCCAGCCAACGCGCTGCCACCAGCGGCCTTTATAGGTCCAGCCGGGGATGTTTTGCATCAGCTGTTTGCCCACGCGTTCGGACGGGTCGAGACAGGACTGCGGCTCCTGGAAAATCATCGAGACGTTATGCCCGACCAGCTTACGCCGCTCGCGGGGGGAGAGGCGCAGCAGATCGATATCATCAAAACGCATACGGTCTGCGGTGACGCGCCAGTTGTCTTTCGCTACGCCGCAGATGGCTTTGGCGATCAGGCTTTTGCCTGAGCCGGATTCACCCACCAGCCCACGAATTTCACCCTCGGCGAGGGTAATGCTGATGCGATCGACGGCTTTAACCCAGCCTTCACCGGTTTTGAATTCAATGGTGAGGTTGCGAATATCAAGAAGCGGCATTATTGCACCCCCGCATTAATTGCACGGCGAATACCGTCGCCCAGCAGGTTGATGAGCAGCACGCTCACCATAATGGCCGCACCCGGCAGCATAACCGTCCACGGTGCCACGTAAATTAACTCCAGCGCGTCACCGAGCATCGCACCCCATTCGGGCGACGGCAGCTGCGCGCCGAGGTCGAGGAAGCCGAGCGCCGCGATGTCCAGGATCGCCATCGACAGGGCGCGGGTGATCTCAGTGACCAGCCCGGCGGCGATGTTAGGCAGCACGGCAAACCAGAGAATGTTGAAGGTCGTCGCGCCGTCCAGACGGGCTGCGACGACATACTCTTTTTCCAGTTCATCATGCACCATGCTGTAAACCGAGCGCACGATGCGGGGCAGGATAGCCAGCCAGACGGCGAACATGGCATGCGACAGATGGGGACCGGCAAAGGCAACCACAATGATCGCCAGCAGCAGGGACGGAATCGACAGCAGCGTATCCAGTATGTGGTTAAGCACCGCCGAGCGCAGGCCATGTGTGGATCCTGCAAAAATACCGAGCGCCAGCCCGCAGATCGTTGCCGCGAGCGTCACCACAAATGCGCCGCCAACCGTCGGGGCTGCACCGCTCAGCAGGCGGCTCAACACGTCACGTCCGAGATCGTCCGTTCCCAGGAAGAAAGAGACTTCACCGTAGCGCGACCAGGACGGTGGCAGCAGCTGATAGCCAAGGAACTGCTGGTCAATGCCGTACGGTGCAAACCACGCGCCAAAGACGCACAGCAACACCAGACCGGCACAGCCATAAAGGCCGATCATTGCCGTGGTGTCACCATAGAATTTACGCCACACGGTACGCAGCACGCCGGGCGTGCGCTTTTCACTGTATACGCTATCGTAAGGCATACCATTCCTTATGCTTCAATGGGTTAGCCATAGCACCCAGAATATCGGACAACACGTTGACAATAATCACCAGCGAACCAATCACCATCACACCCGCAGAAATAGCGGCGTAGTCCTGCTGGCGAATGGCGTTAATCAGCCATCGCCCAAGGCCTGGCCAGCTAAAGACCATCTCGGTGATCATGGCCAGCGTCAGCATGGTGGAAAACTGTAATCCAAGACGCGGAATAACCGGCGGTAGCGCGTTGTGCAGGACGTTGCGGCGCAGTATGGTCAGGCGTGACAACCCGCGCGTGGCGGCGGCTTTGACGTAGTTCTGGTCAAATACCTCAATGGTGCTCAGGCGCATCAGGCGGATCACTTCGGTTGTCGGCGCAACCGCCAGGGTCAGCACCGGCAGTACCATATGGCGCAGGGCGCTGACGATCATCTCGTGGCGCCACACCGAATCGGACAGCCACGCGTCAATAATGGCAAAACCCGTCACCGTTTTAACCGTATAGAGCAGGTCAAAACGCCCCGAAACCGGCAGCCAGCCCATCGTCAGCGAGAAGAAGAGCGTCAGCAGCAGCGCCAGCCAGAATACCGGGATGGAGAAGCCGAACAGGGCGAGGGCGCTGATAAACTTATCCTGCCATTTGTTGCGATAGATCCCGGCCAGCATGCCCACGGGAATGCCAACCATCAGGGCAAAGCCGAAGGCCAGAATGCACAGCTCCATCGTGGCCGGGAACACCTCTTTCAACTGCTGGGAAATCAGCTGCCCGTTAATGCTGGACACGCCGAAATCCCAGTGCAGCAGCCCGTTAAACCAGAAGAGCCAGGCATCCCACAGCGACGACCCCTGAAGCGGGGCATGGGGCGTGAAATAGCTCAGGCTGAAGCCGACAAAGTTCAGGAAAAAGAGCGTCACCAGCAGCAAAAGGAGCCGACGTAAGGTAAAAATAATCATGGTTTTTTCACCTCTTGTTCTTTTTCACGCGACACGCCGGCGAACGAGGCGTTGCCGAACGGGCTCAGTACCAGGCCTTTAATATCATAACGATAGGCCTGAAGACGCAGGGAAGAGGCCAGCGGCAGCACCGGCAGTTCCTGGGCGAGGATCTTCTGCGCTTCATCATAGGCGTCAATACGTGAGGCCAGCTGCTGGGAAGCCAGCGCTTTTTGCAGCACGGCGTCAAACTCCCGGTTACACCAGTGGGCGTAGTTGGTCTGCGAGTTTATCGCCGCACAGCTCAGTAGCGGCCGGAAGAAGCTGTCCGGATCGTTACTGTCGGTCGCCCAGCCGGTCAGGGTTAAATCATGATTCATGTCCATCAGGCGCGCCTCCTGGAAACGGCCCTCAACCGGTACAATGATCACTTTCACGCCCACCTGTGCCATATCTGCCTGCAGCAGTTCGGCGGTCTTGAGCGGGCTGGGGTTCCACGCCTGGGAACTGGTGGGCACCCAAAGCTGCAGCGTCAGGTTTTCTGCCCCCAGCGCTTTCAGCTGTTCACGCGCTTTTGCCGGATTGTATTCCGTAATTTTAGCTTCACCGTCATAGGCCCACGAGGCGCGCGGTAAAATTGAGGCGGCGGTTTCCGCCGTGCCGTAGTAGATCGACTGCATCAGGCGCTGGTTGTTAATGGCCAGCGCCAGAGCGTGCCGAACGGCAGGGTTATTCAACGGCGGTTTATCTGTGTTAAAGGCCAGATACGCGATGTTCATCCCCGGGCGTAGCGTCAGACGCAGGCGCGGATCGTCGCGCAAAATCGTGAGCTGGCTGGCCGCGGGCCAGGCAAGGACGTCACATTCCCCGGTGAGCAATTTCGACAGACGTCCCGTTCCGCCAGAGCCGAGATCCACCACCACCTGCGGCATCAGCGGCGTACCGCGCCAGAAGTGTTCATGGCGCTGCAGACGAATATATTGACCGGCGCGATATTCGGCCAGCTGGAACGGACCGGTGCCAACCGGCTGGCGATCGAGCAGTTCCTGACGATCTTTTTTCGTCAGGTTCGCCGCGTATTCTGCCGACATGACGGATGCATAGTGGGTTGCCAGGTGCCAGAGGAAGGAGGCATCCGGGCGCGTCAACGTGAATTCAACCGTGCGGTTGTCCAGTTTGCGCACGCTTTTCACGGTGTCGGCAAACTGCAGGCTGTCGAAATAGGGGAAATTGCTGCCGTTAACGTTATGCCACGGGTGGTTGCGGTTAAAGATACGCTGGAAGGTGAAGACCACGTCATCTGCGTTCAGCTTGCGCGTGGGGGTAAACCACGGTGTGCGTTGAAACGCGACGTCATCGCGCAGGTGAAAACGGTAGGTAGCGCCGTTATCCAGCACTTCCCAGCTTTCCGCAAGCTCAGGCACCAGACGGTAGGTGTACGGGTCAACATCAAGCAGACGATCGTAAAGCTGCGCGGCAAGGGTATCCACAATCAGGCCGCTGCCCGCTTTTTGCGGGTTGAAGGTATCCACCTGGCCGCTTACGCAATAGACGAAGCCGCTGTCACGAATGTCAGGCTGCGGCGTTAGCCCGGGCGCGGCAAAGGCCAGGCTGCTAAACAGACCAAGTGCAAAAAAGGACGATAAAACCAGACGCATAATTTTTAAGGTATTATATATGAAGTGGCTATCCTACTAATTTTAAACGACATTATCCAGTGTCGTTTAAGCCTGAGGGCATAATGGGGGCAGTAACGTTTGCAGTCGGTCACTCAGCGTCACAACCAGATGCACGTTCATACCTGCAATCCACTTTGAATATACCTCATGGACTATCTTAGCATTTTCGTGGCGCATCTGACTCGCTATAAACGAAGGATTCGCTCCGGCGGATAGCATCAAGCTTGTGAATGTATGCCGCGAATGACAGGAAGACATGTTGTCGCTATCAGATCTGGGATCATACTTTCTGAAGAAAAATAGCTGGTAAAATGCGGCCGTTTATCACCAGATCTGAGAGCAGATCAAGTACGGGTAAGGCAATGGCATACGCACAGTCTAAATAGCATAGAGTAAAAATGCTCACTTTGTTGTTACGTGCGTACCTGCCACCCTGGTTCATTTTTTCAGCACTTTCATAAGCATCATCAGTACAAACGCTATCATTGCAGACAGGCCAAACTTGATCAGAATTGCTGTGAAATCATAGTTATTCATGGCTTCTTCACCATCGCCTGATATCTGGATATGTTGCATGAAAACATCATTAATCCAGCTGTCCGGTAAGAGGATAAAACAGGCAATAAGTAAAACAACGAATTTTATGATTTTCATCTCACACCACATTTACTGAAGTCAGGTACACCACGAACATCAATTTCGATGCAAATACCATTTTGGCTACCCTATTTGGCGGGTTGAATGGTCAGTTCCAGTATTCATATTTCGTCGTCATCACGGCCTTATGTTTTTCCACATACTGTTTACCCGTCCGATCGGCTGGGACAATCGTGGTATCCATATTGGCGCGTGTGCATTCTCCATGCGAGTTCCACTCCTCACACGTTGTCAGGTTTTTTTCAATGGTGAAATACGTCTGGGTCTTGCTCAGGGACAGCTCACGGCCCTCGTTATCGTAGGCATACTCTTCTATGGTTGAGGGGGACTCGGTTTTGATCAGGCGATCATTGTCATCATAGCTGTATACAGTTGTATTGTTATCTATTGCCAAACTTCCTTTGCTTACCACCCTTGCCAGCAACCCTGATGAATTGAATACGTAGTCTATTGTGCCCACTGTGGTTTTATCTTTATCTCCTGGTTTTGTGGCCGCAATAACCGAACGATTAACCACGTGGCTGATAAGTCCTTTGTTGTTCAGCTGGTACATTCCCTCCAGCGTCTGCCGATATAATTGTGTGGCCTTCTGACTGTTGTTATCGACTATTACGCCGTTCGCATCCAACTGAATGCGCCAGCCAAATTCCGTTCTGTTTAACTGAATTTCATTGGTAGTCGTGAAAACATTTTTCGGGCCCGGTGAGGTTTTGACCTCTTTAACACTGCTGCCAGTGAGCTCACCGCATGGATTAAAGTTGCTTTGAACCGATGCGCGGATATACCCATCAGGGCTATCAACAGTGATTTCCACTGACTTAGGGATTTCGGTTCTTGTCTGCTGGTTCAGGAGGATGAAGTTGTTCAGTTTGTTTTTAGCGAAAGTTTCCGCTGTGCATTGTGCTGCATAAGTCTGAAATGAGCAGAGGGATAGAAAAGTAATAAATAGGTTTTTATTATTGAATGGCATTGTTTGTTGTCCTAAGGAGTAGAGCAGTTATCCAGGCTTGGCTTTGTAAAATGTCTGCTGTTAAATGCTGATATTGTCAGCGCATTTGATGCTTTTTAAGCAATGCCCTTAACTGATGGTAGGTCAGACCCAGCAGTTCAGCCGCCCGTTTCTGGTTGTATTTCGCCATCTTCAGGCTTTGCTCCAGCAGCTGTTTCTCCTGGTCGTGCTGGAACTGGCGTAAATCAAGGGGGAGAGTAGGGTGATCGCCTGAAGACGTTGGCACGGTCAGAGACGGTACGCTGCGCTGAAAAGGATCGATAATGATGTTGTCCAGCTCCGTCTCGCTGCTGCCGTGGCGATAGACGGAACGCTCCACGACGTTTTTCAGTTCGCGGATATTTCCCGGCCAGTGGTAAGCAAGCAGCGTCTCCTGTGCATAATCGCTGAAGCCGGGGAACAGCGGCAGTCCGAGCTCGCGGCACATCTGAATCGCAAACTGGTCTGCCAGCAGCATGATGTCGCTTTTGCGCTCGCGCAGCGGAGGAAGCTGAACGACGTCAAAGGCCAGGCGGTCAAGCAGGTCGGCACGGAATTTCTCCTCCGCCACCATCTCCGGCAGGTTGGCGTTCGTGGCGCACACCAGGCGCACGTTGACCTGCAGCGGCTGGCTACCGCCGACGCGCTCCAGCTCGCCGTATTCAATCACGCGCAGCAGTTTCTCCTGTACCAGCATGGGCGCGGTGGCCAGTTCATCAAGAAACAGCGTACCGCCGTCGGCGCGCTCAAAGCGTCCGGGATGACGCTTCTGGGCACCGGTAAACGCGCCCGCTTCATGGCCGAAGAGCTCGGTATCGAGCAGGTTTTCATTAAGCGCCGCACAGTTAAGGGAAATGAAGGGGCCGTCCCAGCGCCCGGATAAATAGTGCAGACGGTTAGCTATCAATTCCTTTCCCGTTCCGCGTTCACCGATGATCAGTACCGGTTTGTTGAGCGGCGCCAGGCGAGAAACCTGTTCCAGCACTTCCAGAAAACTGTTTGCTTCGCCGAGTAAATTGTCTTTGTATCCAGGCATGATGAAATTAACCACTCCTTAGCGATATTCACCAGGCAAGAATAGTTCTTTACTGCATGAAAATCAATCAGTCTCAGTAAAATCAATAGGATAAAAAGTTGGCATGATGTTTGTATTATCTGTACAGCAGGGCATAGCCCGATAACAGAACTATGAGGATTTGATTATGGGTATTTTTTCTCGTTTTGCCGACATCGTGAACGCCAACATCAACTCACTGCTTGAGAAGGCGGAAGATCCGCAGAAGCTGGTTCGCCTGATGATTCAGGAGATGGAAGACACGCTGGTTGAAGTGCGTTCTACCTCCGCCCGTGCGCTGGCGGAAAAAAAACAGCTTACGCGTCGTATTGAACAAGCTACCGCTCAGCTGAACGAATGGCAGGAAAAAGCGGAACTTGCGCTGCGCAAAGACAAAGAGGATCTGGCCCGCGCGGCGCTGATCGAAAAACAGAAGCTGGCAGAGCTGGTCGCGACGCTCGAGCATGAAGTGACGCTGGTGGATGACACGCTCACCCGTATGAAGAAAGAGATTGGTGAGCTTGAAAACAAACTGAGCGAGACCCGCGCGCGTCAGCAGGCGCTGACCCTGCGTCACCAGGCGGCAAGCTCTTCCCGCGACGTGCGTCGCCAGCTGGACAGCGGTAAGCTTGATGAAGCGATGGCGCGTTTTGAATCGTTTGAACGTCGTATCGACCAGATGGAAGCGGAAGCCGAAAGCCACGGCATCGGTAAGCAGAAGTCACTGGATCAACAGTTCGCCGACCTGAAGGCCGATGATGAAATCAGCGAGCAGCTGGCGGCACTGAAAGCCAAAATGAAGCAAGACAACCAATAATAATTCCTGCGGCACCTGAGCGTGCCGCATCGTAAGACAAGGAGTACACATGAGCGCGCTTTTTCTGGCCATTCCCCTGACAATTTTCGTGCTGTTCGTTTTGCCGATTTGGCTATGGCTGCACTACAGCAACCGTTCTTCACGGGGCGAACTTTCCCAGAGTGAACAACAGCGTCTGGTTCAGCTCTCCGATGAGGCGAACAAAATGCGCGAACGCATTCAGGCGCTGGAAGCCATCCTGGATGCTGAACATCCAAACTGGAGGGACCGTTAATGTCTGGACTGAATCTGAACAAAAAGTTGTGGCGTATTCCGCAGCAGGGCATGGTGCGCGGCGTTTGTGCCGGGCTGGCTCATTATCTTGATGTCCCGGTAAAACTGGTGCGCGTGGTCACGGTGCTATCGATCTTCTTCGGACTGGCGTTTATTACCCTAGTGGCATATATCGTCCTGTCGTTTGTCCTTGACCCGATGCCGGAAGGAGAACTGGCTGCGGAAGGTGCCCCCACCAGCAGCGATCTTCTCAATGCGGTTGATGCGCAACTCTCCGCCGGTGAGAAGCGGCTACGGGAAATGGAACGCTATGTCACGTCGGATACCTTTACGCTGAGAAGTCGTTTTCGTCAGCTTTAAGAGAGAGATGAGATGAAACAACACTGGCAACAGGCCGGTCAGAAGGTAAAACCCGGCCTGAAAATCGCAGGTAAACTGGTCCTGCTGACCGCGTTACGGTTCGGACCGGCAGGTGTGGCGGGGTGGGCAATAAAATCCGTTGCCCGCAAGCCGGTCAGAATGGTGCTGGCCGTGGCGCTCGAACCGCTGTTGCAAAAGGTGGCAAAACGGCTTTCTCGCCGCTACTTATCCCAATAACCCCCGCTGGCGTTAGCCCTTTCCCTTCCGGGAGAGGGACTGACGACGGTTAACCGCATTTTCTCTTTTTCCCGTGCTTTCTTTGCGGCAGCTCACAATATTACGCTGAGCTGCTTTGCAATCACCTTTTTCCTCTTCCAGGTCCGTTGACAGATATTTTTCATGGGAGTAGATTGCCACTTCGTGGGACCGCTACCATGGAAAATGAAATGAAGGCAAAAATTAAAGAACTCATTAATCTTGTTTATGGGGTAACGTTTTCTGAAGCCCAGTTTAAGGTGCTGATGGAAAATATTGGAAAGGCCGCTTCTGTTATTACAGAGAAGCGTAAAACGGGATGGGATGAAAAAGATGTTGTTCTGATTACCTATGCCGATCAGTTTTCAGCGAAAGGGGAGAAGGCGCTGCCGGTTTTTACACGTTTTTATAACAAATGGCTTTCCCAATCTTTTTCTCATGTCCATCTTTTGCCTTTTTATCCATGGTCTTCGGACGACGGATTTTCTGTTATTGATTATCATGAGGTTGCGCCTGAAACGGGTACGTGGCGAGATGTAGCTGAATTAAAACAGTCCACCAGCTTAATGTTCGATTTCGTCTGCAACCACATGTCAGCCAAAAGTAAATGGTTCTCTAATTATCTGAAGCAAACACCTGGCTATGATGATTTCTTTATTTCTGTCGATCCTGAAACAGATTTATCCGCGGTGACGCGTCCGCGAGCCTTACCGCTTCTTACGCCTTTCACGCTGCATGATGGCAGCGTGCGACACCTGTGGACCACCTTCAGCGAGGACCAGGTTGATCTTAACTTTGCCTCTCCGCAGGTGCTGATCGCGATGGTGGACGTGCTGCTGCATTACCTGATTGAAGGGGCGCGATACATTCGTCTGGATGCTGTGGGCTTCATGTGGAAAATACCCGGAACAAACTGCATCCACCTTGAGCAAACCCACCAGCTTATCCAGCTTTTCCGCGCTATCACTGAAGCTGTCGCCCCGGGGACGGTGATTATCACCGAGACGAACGTTCCGCATAAAGATAACGTCGCTTACTTCGGTGACGGTGAAAATGAAGCGCAGATGGTTTATCAGTTCTCTTTGCCGCCGCTGGTATTGCATGCGGTGCATTGTCAGGACGTCCGGACGCTGAGCCAGTGGGCAGCGTCGCTGAGGCTGCCTTCGACGAAAACCACCTGGTTTAACTTCCTGGCCTCGCATGATGGGATTGGTCTGAATCCGTTGCGCGGAATTTTACCTGAGTCGGAAATCCTCTCTCTTGTGGAGAAACTTCAGGCTGAAGGGGCGTTGGTTAACTGGAAAAATAACCCGGATGGTACACGCAGTCCTTATGAAATTAATGTGACCTATCTGGATGCATTAAGTACGCGTGACAGTCTTGATAGCCATCGGATTGCCCGGTTTATTCTGGCGCATGCCGTCCTCTTAAGTTTCCCCGGCGTGCCCGCGGTTTATATCCAGAGTATTCTCGGCTCGCGTAATGATTATGCAGGTGTTGAGCGTCTGGGATACAACCGCGCGATAAATCGTGAAAAATACATTGCAGGACAAATTGATAGCGTGCTTGAAGATAAAAATAGCCTGCGCTCTCAGGTCTATTGCGCATTAAGCCAGTTAATCGCGCTGCGTCGGGCGGAAAAAGCATTCCATCCTGACAGTGAAGCTTATTTTAGTGCGTCAGATGAGCATGTATTAAAAATCGTTCGCGTGGCGGATTGTGGCGAAAAAATAACGGCGCTGTTTAATTTCAGCGATGGCATTCAAACGGTGGAGTCCGATATTCAATCCGGAACGGAGTTGATTGCCGGAAAAGATATTACAGATAAAACGCTGACCCTATATCCATGGCAGGTGTTGTGGATTAAAGAAAACTAAAAAGGACCTTAAAAATGAAAATGCCCAGAATTGTGCTGATATCAGCACTGGTTTCGTGCGCCCTGTTATCAGGCTGCAAGGATGACAAAAAGTCTGCTGTCACCATTGAGTTTATGCACTCATCTGTCGAGCAGGAGCGTCAGGCGGTTATCACGAAGCTGATCGAAAAATTTGAGAAAGAGAACCCCGGCATCACGGTGAAACAGGTGCCGGTAGAAGAGGATGCCTACAACACCAAGGTTATTACGCTCGCCAGAACGGGCGCACTGCCTGAGGTAATTGAAGTCAGTCATGACTACGCGAAAGTCATGGACAAGGAACAGCTGCTGGATCGCAAAGCTATTGGTGAAGCCATTAAAGCGGTAGGCGAGAACACCTTCTATGATGGCATCTTGCGCGTTGTGCGTACGGAAGATGGTTCTGCCTGGACGGGGGTGCCAGTCAGTGCCTGGCTATCCGGCGTCTGGTATCACAAAGATGTACTTGCTGCAGCGGGTATCCAGGAGCCGCATAACTGGGAACAGCTGCTGAAAGCCAGCCAGAGCCTTAACGACCCGGCCAAAAAACATTACGGCATTGCGCTGCCCACCGCGGAAAGCGTGATGACAGAGCAGGCATTCTCCCAGTTTGCGCTTTCCGGCGGCGCGAACGTTTTTGATGCCAAAGGGAACGTCGACATCGATACCCCTGAAATGGCAAAGGCCCTGGCGTTTTATAAAGCCCTGGCCGCGACCACCATGCCGGGTTCAAACGACGTCATGGAGATCAAAGATGCCTTCATGAACGGTTCTGCGCCGATGGCGGTTTACTCCACCTACATCCTGCCGGCGGTATTCCAGGATGGAAACCCTTCCAACCTGGGCTTCGTCGTCCCAACAGAAACATCTTCTGCAGTTTACGGCATGGTCACGTCGCTGACGATTACCACCGGTCAAACCGAAGATGAAACTCAGGCGGCTGAAAAGTTTGTGACCTGGATGGAACAGGCTCAAAACGCAACCGACTGGGTCATGATGTCGCCTGGCGCGGCACTGCCGGTGAACAAGCTGGTGGTGGGTACTGATACCTGGAAAAACAACGATGTGATTAAAGCGTTTGGGCAACTGCCTTACGAACTGATTGCGCAGTTCCCAAATGTGCAGGTGTTTGGTGCCGTGGGCGACAAAAACTTCACCCGCATGGGCGATGTAACCGGGTCCGGCATTATCAGTTCTATGGTGCATAACGTCACGGTAGGTAAACAAGATCTCAGCAACACGCTTAGTGACAGCCAGAAGCGACTGACTGATCTGATTTCACAACGATAGGAGCGCTCTGCGGAAGGAAATTATGAAGACGTTGTTTTCTGGTCGTTCAGATATGCCTTTCGCCATGCTGCTGTTGGCCCCCAGCCTGATTTTGCTGGGGGGCCTGGTGGCCTGGCCAATGATTTCCAATATTGAAATCAGTTTCTTACGTCTGCCGCTGAACCCGCGTATAGATGCGGTGTTCGTCGGGCTCGATAACTACATCCGCATTCTCGGGGATGCTGCTTTCTGGCACTCGCTGTGGATGACCTTCTGGTACACCGCGCTGGTGGTGATTGGCAGCACGGGGCTGGGGCTGGCTGTTGCGATCTTCTTTAACCGTGAATTCCGTATGCGGAAAACGGCGCGTTCACTGGTAATTCTGTCCTACGTTACGCCGTCCATTTCGCTGGTGTTTGCATGGAAATACATGTTCAACAACGGCTACGGCATTGTGAACTATCTGGGCGTTGACCTGCTGCATCTGTATGACCAGGCGCCGCTGTGGTTCGACAACCCTGGCAGCAGTTTTGTACTGGTGGTGCTGTTCGCCATCTGGCGTTACTTCCCGTACGCGTTCATTTCGTTCCTGGCGATTTTGCAGACCATTGATAAGTCGCTGTATGAAGCGGCGGAAATGGACGGCGCGAATGCCTGGCAGCGTTTTCGAATCGTTACGCTACCCGCGATTATGCCGGTGCTGGCAACGGTGGTGACGCTGCGCACTATCTGGATGTTCTACATGTTTGCGGATGTCTACCTGTTGACGACCAAGGTCGATATTTTGGGCGTCTACCTCTACAAAACGGCATTCGCTTTCAATGATTTGGGTAAAGCAGCGGCGATCTCCGTCGTGCTGTTCGTGATCATCTTCGCGGTGATTCTGCTGACCAGAAAAAGGGTAAACCTCAATGGCAACAAATAAACGCGTACTGAGCCGCATTGGTTTTTATCTGGGGCTGGCGGTGTTTCTGGTCATCACGCTGTTCCCGTTCTTCGTGATGCTAATGACGTCATTTAAGAGTGCGAAAGAGGCAATATCGCTTAACCCGACCATATTGCCGCAGGCGTGGACGTTGCAGCATTACGTCGACATCTTTAACCCGCTGATTTTCCCGTTTGTGGACTATTTCAAAAACAGCATGGTGGTGTCGTTGACCTCATCGGTGATTGCCGTGTTTCTCGGCACGCTGGGGGCCTACGCCTTGTCAAAACTGCGTTTTAAGGGCCGCACGACGATCAATGCGAGTTTTTACACCGTCTACATGTTCTCCGGGATATTGCTGGTGGTGCCGTTGTTCAAAATCATCACTGCCCTTGGGATCTACGACACCGAGCTGGCGCTGATTATCACCATGGTGACCCAAACGTTACCGACCGCGGTGTTCATGCTGCGCAGCTATTTCGACACCATCCCGGACGAAATCGAAGAAGCCGCGATGATGGACGGCCTGAACCGCCTGCAAATCATCTTCCGCATCACCGTGCCGCTGGCGATTTCCGGGCTCGTATCGGTGTTTGTCTACTGCTTCATGGTGGCGTGGAACGACTACCTGTTTGCGTCCATTTTCCTGTCCAGCGCCAGCAATTTCACCTTGCCGGTCGGGCTGAACACGCTCTTTAGCACGCCAGATTATATCTGGGGTCGCATGATGGCGGCATCGCTGGTGACGGCGCTTCCGGTGGTCATCATGTACGCCCTGTCTGAACGTTTTATTAAAAGTGGTTTGACCGCCGGTGGCGTGAAGGGCTGAGGCGGCCAATTTTAACAAGGAGTCAGTCATGAAAAAATTAGTTGCGACAGCGCCTCGTGTGGCGGCGCTGGTGGAATATGAAGATCGTCCGGTTGCGGTTCATGAAGTGAAAATTCGCGCTCGCTTTGGCGCGCCGAAACACGGTACCGAAGTGGTGGATTTCCGCGCCGCCAGTCCGTTTATCGATGAAGAGTTCAACGCGGAGTGGCAGATGTTTACCCCGCGTGACGAGGGTTCTGCCCGCGGGATCGAATTCGGTAAGTTCCAGCTGGGCAACATGATTGTTGGCGACATTATCGAATGCGGTGATGACGTCACTGAATATCAGATCGGCGACAGCGTCTGCTGCTACGCACCGCTGCAGGAAACGGTGATCGTTAACGCGGTGAACAACTACAAGCTGCGCAAAATGCCGCAGGGTGCCTCCTGGAAAAACGCCGTTTGCTACGATCCAGCGCAGTTCGCCATGAGCGGCGTGCGTGATGCCAACGTGCGGGTCGGCGATTTTGTAGTCGTGGTGGGGCTGGGGGCGATTGGGCAGATTGCTGTCCAGTTGGCCAAAAAAGCCGGGGCGTCCGTCGTTATCGGTGTCGACCCTATTGAACACCGCTGCGAGATCGCCCGTCGTCATGGGGCAGACCACTGTCTGAACCCAATCGGCACTGATGTCGGTCTGGAAATTAAAAAGCTGACCGGGAAGCAGGGCGCGGACGTGATCATCGAAACCAGCGGCTATGCAGATGCACTGCAGTCCGCGCTGCGCGGACTTGCCTATGGCGGCACCATCTCCTACGTAGCCTTCGCAAAACCGTTCGCGGAAGGCTTTAACCTTGGCCGCGAAGCGCATTTCAACAACGCGAAGATTGTCTTCTCCCGCGCCTGCAGCGAACCCAACCCGGACTACCCGCGCTGGAGCCGTAAACGTATTGAAGAGACATGCTGGGAACTGCTGATGAACGGCTATCTGAATTGTGAGGATCTGATCGACCCGGTCGTGACCTTCACCACCAGCCCGGAAAGCTACATGACGTATGTCGATCAGCACCCGGAACTCAGTATCAAAATGGGCGTCACTTTTTAAGCTAAGGAGAGCACATCATGAAAATCGCAACGCAAAACCAGGCCTTTTTCCCGACCAATATCATGGAAAAATTCGAGTACATCAAAGCGATGGGTTTTGATGGCTATGAAATTGATGGCCGACTGCTGGTAGAAAACCTCGCCGAGGTAAAAGCGGCCATCAAAGCCACCGGTCTGCCGGTGACGACGGCCTGCGGTGGATACGATGGCTGGATTGGCGACTTCATCGAAGAACGTCGTCTGAACGGGTTAAAGCAGATTGAACGCATTCTGGAAGCGCTGGCTGAGGTAGGTGGCAAGGGCATTATCGTGCCTGCTGCCTGGGGAATGTTTACCTTCCGCCTCCCGCCAATGACCTCCCCACGCAGCCTGGAAGGAGACCGCAACGCGGTAAGCGCCTCCTTGCGCTGGCTGGATGAGGTCGCGGCGCGCACCGGGACGACCATCTACCTGGAGCCGCTGAACCGCTATCAGGATCATATGATCAACACCCTTGCTGATGCGCGTCGCTATATCGAAGAAAACGGTCTGAAGCACGTGCAGATCATCGGCGATTTCTATCATATGAACATCGAAGAAGACTCGCTGACGGATGCGCTGCATCAGCACCGCGATCTGCTGGGCCATGTGCACATCGCAGATAATCACCGCTATCAGCCGGGCAGCGGTAGCCTCGATTTTGCCAGCCTGTTCGATCAGCTGCGTGCGGATAATTACCAGGGTTACGTGGTGTATGAGTGCCGTGTCCGCGCCGAGGATCCGGCGCAGGCTTATCAGGACTCCCTCACTTATTTGCGTGAATGCTAAGGATGACGAGCGTGATGAGTGCTTCTACACCTTCGCCTCTGCGCGTCGCCATCATTGGCGCCGGGCAGGTCGCGGACAAAGTGCATGCCTCGTATTACGCCACGCGCAGTGATGTTCAGATGGTGGCTGTCATGGACAGCCATCCTGAACAGGCTCGGGCGTTTGCGAAGCGTCATGGTATTCCCTCGGTGTGGCAGGATACGCGAGAGATGCTCGAGGCGGTTAAGCCGGATGCGGTGAGCGTCTGTTCGCCTAACCGGTTCCATTTCGAGCACGTCATGGCCGCGCTGGAAGCGGGATGCCACGTGATGTGTGAAAAACCACCTGCTATGACGCCGCAGGAGGCCGATAGGATGCGCATGGCCGCGCGCAAGGCGGGGAAAGTGCTGGCGTATGATTTTCACCATCGTTTTGCTCTCGATACGCAGTTGCTTCGCGAGGCTGTGATGAAGGGGGCGTTGGGGGAAATTTATTACACCACGGCCCAGGCGCTACGCCGCTGCGGGGTTCCAGGCTGGGGCGTCTTTACCAACAAAGCGCTACAGGGCGGTGGGCCTCTGATTGATATCGGTATCCATATGCTCGATGCCGCAATGTACGTGTTGGGGTTCCCGGCGGTAAAAAAGGTAACGGCACACGGCTTCCAGAAGCTGGGAAACCGTAAAAGCAGCGGCCAGTTTGGCGAGTGGGATCCCACGCAGTTTACCGTTGAGGACGCCCTGTTTGGCACGATTGAGTTCTGCAACGGTGGCATTCTGCGCCTCGACACGTCGTTTGCGCTCAATATCCGTGAGCAATCGATCATGAACGTCGCATTCTGCGGTGAAAAGGCGGGCGCTACGCTGTTCCCGGCGCACATCTACAACGATGAAGGCGGTGTTTTAGTCACCCTCACGCAGCGTGAAGAAGCTGACGACCAGCGTCATAAGCGCAGTATGGATGCCTTCGTACGGCATGTGCTTGGAGAGCCCGTCACGATAGCTGATGCGGAGCAGGGGCTGGTTATCCAGCAGCTTGTCGCCGCGCTGTATGAATCAGCAGAAACAGGGGAAAGCGTGACCTTATGCTAAACGTGTCTGTATTAACCGACCCGGGCTTTTGTCCACACAGCCTGAATAAATACGCCTCTATCATGGCCTGCGGTAATGGCTACATGGGGATCCGCGCTGCGCATGAAGAAGATTACACCCAGCAAACCCGAGGCATGTATCTTGCGGGTCTCTATCATCAGGCGGGTCGTAACGAGACCACTGAGCTGATCAATCTGCCGGATATCACCGGTATTGACGTTGAGCTGGATGGCGTCAATTTCACGCTCCTGTCAGGCGAAATTCTCGAGTGGCAGCGCGAGCTGGCGTTTGCCAACGGCGAACTTCATCGCCGCGTCGTCTGGCGCTCCCCCAACGGAAAGCGCTATCGCCTGGAGAGTCGTCGTTTTGTCTCTCTGGATCAGCTGCCGCTTGTGGCCATGCAGCTTTCGATCACACCGCTTGATGATGTCACGCAGGCCGTGCTGAAAACCGGCATTGATGCAACGCAAACGAACAGCGGCAGACAGCATCTGGATGAAATGTCGGTCAGAGTGTTTGACCAGCAATACATGCAGGGCGTGTATGAAACGCAGGACCGTGCGTCAGAAGTTGTTGTTTCGGCATATTGTCAGCTCTCAGCGAAGAGCGACAGCTGTTTCACCGCCAAAAATCGTCGTCTCAGCGTTCATCATTCGCTGACGATTGCGAAGTGTGACACTGTCACGTTAGAGAAGATCGTCTGGGTGACGCATCGCAGTGATAAAGCACTGTCGCAGGCCTCTTTCGCTCGCAACGCGCTGGCCGATCTTAAGGTCTGTGCGGCAAGAGGTTACGACGCATTGCTTGAGAGTTCGTCGTATGCCTGGGAAGAGGTCTGGCGTGACGCTCGGGTGGAAGTGGACTCTGCGGAGTATCAGGATCAGATGGCGCTGGATTACGCCGTCTGGCATTTGACCACCATGACACCTGCCCATGATGAGCGAAGCAGTATCGCCGCCAAGGGGCTGACGGGCGAGGGGTATAAAGGCCACGTCTTCTGGGATACCGAAATTTTCCTGCTGCCTTTCCATCTCTTCACGCGTCCCCGAACCGCCCGCAGCCTGCTGCGCTATCGCTGGCTTAATCTCTCAGGCGCACGGGAAAAAGCCCGTCGCAACGGCTGGCCCGGCGCGCTGTTCCCATGGGAAAGCGCCGCCAGCGGGCGGGAAGAGACGCCGGAGTTCGCGGCTATCAACATCCGAACCGGCACGCGCCAGAAGGTGGCCTCCGCGCTGGCGGAACACCACATCGTGGCGGACATTGCCTGGGCCGTCGTCGCTTACTGGCAGGCGACACACGATGATGCCTTTATGCGAAATGAAGGCCTGACGCTGCTGATGGAAACCGCTGCGTTCTGGATGGGCCGCGCAACGGAAATCAATGGTCGTCTCGAAATCCATGACGTCATCGGACCGGACGAATACACCGAGCATGTGAACAACAACGCTTATACCAACTATCTGGCCTGGCACAACGTCGCCTGCGCTCGCCAGTTTATGGCGATGTTTGGGCGCGAGGATGAAGGTTTTACGCAGAATGCTTCACGGTTCCTGGCGCGCTTATGGCTACCAGAGGCTGACGCGGACGGTGTGCTCCCCCAGGATGATACCTTCATGGCAAAACCTGCCATCGATCTGAGCCGCTACAAAGCCAAAGCGGGTAAGCAGACCATTCTGCTCGATTATTCCCGCGCGGAAGTGAACGAGATGCAGATTCTTAAGCAGGCCGATGTGGTGATGCTTAATTATCTACTGCCGGAGCGGTTTACCCCTCAGCAGTGTGCCACCAATCTGGCGTTTTACGAGCCCCGCACAATCCATGACTCTTCGCTGAGCAAGGCCATCCACGGCATTGTGACCGCCCGCTGTGGCGATACGGAAGGGGCCTACGCCTTCTGGCGCGCTGGCGTGACTATCGATCTGGGCGACGATCCGCACAGCAGCGACGACGGCATTCATGCCGCGGCCACGGGTGCTATCTGGTCCGGCGTCATTCAGGGCTTTGCCGGCATGCAGATAGTGGAAGGGGAGCTGCACCTTGCGCCCAGGTTGCCAGCCCACTGGCGAAGACTTGCTTTCCCCCTGCGCTGGCGGAACACCACGCTGCGCTTTACGTACGAAAACGAGGTTTTAACCATTGAAGCTTCGGCACCTGTCACGCTGACGCTGTGGGGCAAAACGCTACACGTATCGGGGCATAAAGTTTGTGCCTGTAAGGACTTTCTTACATCTGTGAATGGGACCGCTACCACGGAGGTGCACCATGACGCTTAAGGCTGTTGTATTCGATCTGGACGGTGTGATCACCGATACCGCACACCTCCATTTTTTGGCCTGGCGTGCAGTGGCGGAGGAAATCGGCATCACCATCGATGAAGTGTTTAACGAACAGCTGAAGGGCATTAGCCGCATGGATTCCCTTCAGCGCATCCTGAAGCATGGCGGGAAAGAGGGAACGTTTAGCGATGAGCAGTGCCTGGCGCTGGCGACGAAGAAAAACGCGTTCTATGTCCAGTCTCTGGCGTCACTGACGGAAGATTCACTGCTTCCCGGTATTCGCGACGTGCTGGCGGATATCCGTGCGGCGAACGTCAAAATTGGGCTCGCCTCCGTTTCCCTGAATGCCCCTGGCATCTTGCGCGCCCTGGGCATTCAGCACGCTTTTGATTTTTGCGCCGATGCTTCCCTCATTATCTGTTCGAAGCCTGACCCGGAGATCTTCCTCGCCGCCTGTGCTGGCCTGAATGTGCGTCCTGAAGAGGCGATGGGTATCGAAGATGCACCTGCAGGCGTTGAGGCGATCAACGCGGCGGGAATGCTATCGGTTGGGATTGGATCTGGCCTGGACCATGCGGGATTACAACTTCATTCAACGCGGGAACTGACCTGGAAATGTCTGACCGAGTTTTGGGCATCCCGGACGTATTGATAAGGAATTAACAATGGCTCAACTGTCTCTGAAACACATTCAGAAAATCTATGATAACCAGGTCCACGTGGTTAAGGATTTCAATCTCGAAATCGAAGACAAGGAGTTCATCGTCTTCGTCGGGCCTTCGGGCTGCGGTAAATCCACAACGCTGCGTATGATTGCCGGTCTGGAGGAGATCAGCGCGGGTGAACTGGTCATTGACGGCGTTTGCATGAACGACGTGCCCGCCAAGTCTCGCGATATCGCGATGGTGTTCCAGAACTATGCGCTTTACCCGCATATGACGGTCTACGACAACATGGCGTTTGGCCTGAAGATGCAGAAAATCGCCCCGGCGGTTATCGAAGAGCGCGTTCACTGGGCGGCACAGATCCTCGGCTTGCGGGAGTACCTCAAGCGTAAACCCGGCGCGCTGTCCGGCGGACAGCGTCAGCGCGTGGCGTTGGGCAGGGCGATCGTGCGCGAAGCGGGCGTGTTCCTGATGGATGAACCGCTCTCCAACCTCGATGCCAAGCTTCGCGTGCAGATGCGGGCTGAAATCAGCAAGCTGCACCAGAAGCTTAATACCACCATGATTTATGTAACCCACGATCAGACGGAAGCCATGACGATGGCAACCCGCATCGTGATCTTAAAAGACGGCATTATTCAGCAGGTCGGTGCCCCGAAGCAGGTGTACAACGAACCGGCGAACATGTTTGTCGCAGGGTTTATTGGCTCGCCAGCCATGAACTTCATTCGCGGCGCTATCGATGACCGCTATTTCGTCACGGAAACGCTGCGTCTGGCGATCCCGGAAGACACGCTCGCTTCACTGAATGCCGCAGGGTATCAGCGCAAAGCCGTAGTCTTTGGCATCCGCCCGGAAGATATTCTCACTCTGCAGAGCAGCGGTGAAAACATCGCGGCGAAAGTCAGCGTCGCCGAACTGACCGGCGCGGAGTTCATGCTCTATGCCACCGTTGGCGGCCATGAACTGGTGGTTCGCGCAGGCGCCGCGAATGACTATGCCGCTGGGGATAATATCGACATCCAGTTCGATATGAGTAAGTGCCATTTCTTCGACGCTGAAACCGAAGCGGCTATTAGATAAGAAAGGTGTTTGCCGGAAATGCAAATTTCCGGTTTTTTTGTTTGTAAATTATAAAGGGAATATTTAATGGGTACTCTACTAAGAAGTGCTGCGCTTGTTCTGTGCGCAGGGGTTAGCTGCGCACAAGCATCAGAAACAGCTAAACAGTGGGAATTTAATATTGGCGCGATGTATGAAATAGAAAACGTTGAAGGTCAGGCCGACGATAAAGATGGATTATATGAACACTCCGTGTGGTTTAATGCAACCTGGGATGCGTGGACTATTTCTCTGGCGATGTATCAGGAGGGGCCGGTTGATTACAGCAGTATGACCCGTGGAACCTATTTTGACCGTCCTGAATTTGAATTACGCTATCGCTTTATCGGAACCGATGATTTTACTTTCGGTCTGACCGGTGGTTTCCGAAATTATAGTTATCATTTTAAAGATGAACACGGTGCCAAAGACGGTAGTGCGAATATGCAGCGCTACAAAATTCAGCCTGACTGGGACATTAAATTAACCGATGACTGGCGGTTTAGCGGCTGGTTTGCCATGTATCAGTTTGCCAACGATCTGGAAAAAACCGGCTATGCTGACAGCCGCGTCGAAACCGAAACGGGCTTTACATGGACCATTAACGAAACCTTTGCGGCTAAAGTGAATTACTATTTAGAGCGCGGCTTCAATATGGACAGTACCCGTAATAACGGTGAATTCTCCACCCAGGAAATTCGCGCCTATCTGCCTATTTCATTGGGCCAGACGACCCTAACGCCTTACACTCGACTGGGACTTGATCGCTGGACGAACTGGGACTGGCAGGACGATCCTGAGCGTGAAGGGCATAATTTCAACCGACTGGGTATGCAGTACGCCTATGACTTCAACAACGGTTTATCCATGACGCTGGAATACGCCTATGAGTGGGAAAATCATGACGAGGGTGAAAACGACCGCTTCCACTATGCGGGGGTTGGCGTAAACTACGCGTTCTGACCGACGACACGCCAGGGGCACTAAGCCCCTGGTTTTAGCGAAGGGAAGCAGCCAACAAAAAGTGGGTATCAACCAGCACTTTTTGCGGGGCGGGCTGACCCGCAATACGCCTGAAAAGAAGATCGCAGCTCTCTTCCCCCAGTTTTCGTGTGGGGATATCAAAGCCGCCAGGTGCGGGCGTTAAAATGAGAGACAGCATCGGGTCGCTGTATCCGGCTATCACCACCTGTTCCGGGATCATCAGATTCAACTCATCCGCCGCACGATAGAGGCTGAGCAACTTCATGCTGTCGGTCGCAAATACCGCATCAGGCGGCGTGGGTGACGACAACAGTTCCAGAGCTGCCGTGAGCGCGCTCTCATGGGTATAACCGCCATCCCTGATCCAGTCCGGGTTAATGGCAATATGGTGCTTTTCCAGACTGGCTTTATAACCCGCCAGACGATCGATCGAAACATGATAATCAAGCGGCGCATGCAGACAGGCAATTTTTCGGAGACCGTTTTTTATAAAAGTTTCGGTCAGCGTGGCGCTGTCATGAAAATTATCCGTGTCGACGGAATAAATATTCTGATACTCACCTTCCACTTTGCCGATAACTACTACCGGTACGCCATATGCATCCAGCGTGGTGAAAAAGGATTCATTTGCGGGTGAACTCAGCATAATGATCCCTTTGATCATTTTCTGCTTTATTTTACTTACACATTTCAGCAGATCGTCTTCGCTGCTTTTTGAGGTTTGCAAAATAACATCAAACCCTTCTTCTTCCGCTTTAGCCGTAATGGCATGAAGGACATCGGAGAAAAAGGGATTACCGGCAGTGGTTTTGGTTGAACGGGTCGAAATAACCATAATGGCATCGAAGCCTGAAGAGGTCAGGGCGCGAGCCAGTTTGTTGGGTTGATAATTTAATTCGTCAATCGCCTTCAGCACTTTGTCACGTGCTTCGGGAGAAATATTCGTTTGTTTATTCAGAACGCGGGAAACGGTTGATTTCGATACGCCCGCAACCCGTGCGATATCATAGATGGTGGGTGACATACACCTTACTCACTCCGGACTGACAGCAATGCCGTTCATCTTACTGGAGAGAAAACGGCAATAGCAATAAATAAGAATTGATAATCAACGATCTGCCCCCATTTATTGTATTCTGAAGCCATGCATTCAAGGCTTCCAGGCAACGAAGGACGGCGATGAAGCGACTTAAGAACGAAATCAATTCACTGGTGAACCGTGGCGTTGACCGTCATCTGCGTCTGGCCGTGACGGGGCTGAGCCGCAGCGGTAAGACAGCGTTTATCACCGCGATGGTAAACCAGCTCCTGAACCTGCACGCCGGGGCGCGTCTGCCGTTGCTTAGCGCGGTGCGGGAAGAGCGTCTGCTGGGCGTGAAGCGCGTCCCACAGCGGGATTTTGGTATTCCACGTTTTACCTATGACGAAGGGCTGGCGCAGCTCTATGGCGATCCGCCCACCTGGCCGACGCCGACGCGAGGGGTCAGTGAAATTCGCCTCGCGCTGCGTTTTCGCTCGAATGAATCCCTGATGCGTCACTTCAAGGATACCTCCACGCTGTACCTGGAAATCGTCGATTACCCCGGCGAATGGCTGCTCGACTTGCCGATGCTGGCGCAGGATTACCTTAGCTGGTCCCGCCAGATGACGGGCCTGTTGCAGGGGCAGCGCGCCGGGTGGTCGGCCAAATGGCGACAGCTGTGCGAAGGTCTGGACCCGCTTGCGCCGGCAGATGAGAACCGTCTGGCGGCCATTGCCGACGCCTGGACGGCGTATTTGCACCAGTGCAAGCAGGAAGGGTTACACTTCATTCAGCCGGGGCGATTTGTTCTGCCGGGTGATTTAGCGGGCGCGCCTGCGCTTCAGTTCTTCCCCTGGCCGGATGTGGACGGGGTGGGTGAGTCGACGCTGGCGCAGGCGGATAAGCACACTAACGCCGGGATGCTGCGCGAGCGTTACCATTACTACTGTGAAAAAGTGGTCAAGGGATTCTATAAAAACCACTTTTTGCGATTTGACCGTCAGATTGTGCTGGTGGATTGTCTGCAGCCGCTTAACAGCGGGCCACAGGCCTTCAACGATATGCGCCTTGCGCTGACGCAGCTGATGCAAAGTTTTCACTACGGGCAGCGGACTCTGTTTCGCCGTCTGTTCTCACCGGTAATCGATAAACTGCTCTTTGCGGCCACGAAGGCCGATCACGTCACGGTCGACCAGCATGCCAATATGGTGTCGCTGCTGCAGCAGCTGGTGCAGGACGCCTGGCAAAACGCCGCCTTCGAAGGGATCGGCATGGATTGCCTTGGGCTCGCGTCCGTGCAGGCGACGCAAAGCGGGCTGATTGACCTTAACGGTGAGAAAATACCGGCATTACGCGGGAACCGGCTCAGCGACGGTGAACCGCTTACCGTGTATCCGGGCGAAGTGCCTGCGCGGCTGCCGGGGCAGGCCTTCTGGCAGAACCAGGGCTTCCAGTTTGAAGCCTTCCGCCCGCAGGCAATGAGCGTCGACAGGCCATTACCACATATCCGTCTGGATGCGGCGCTGGAGTTTTTGATTGGAGATAAATTGCGATGACGGAACCGTTAAAACCGCGCATAGACTTTACCGGAACGCTTGAGAAGGATCCTCAGGAGGCGTTCAAAACCGCGCAGACGTTCAGCGGCACGCAGGCTGATAACTTTGCCCCGGCCCTGACTGAGGAGCCTGGCGTCGAAGAAGGACCGGCTGAGGCGGTTGTGGAAGCCGCTCTGCGTCCAAAACGCAGTCTGTGGCGCAAGATGGTCACCGCCGGTCTGGCGCTGTTTGGCGTAAGCGTGGTTGGGCAGGGCGTGCAGTGGACGATGAATGCCTGGCATACTCAGGACTGGGTCGCGCTGGGCGGATGTGCCGCGGGCGCGCTGATTGTGGGGGCGGGCATCGGGTCGGTTGCCACCGAGTGGCGTCGGCTCTGGCGTTTGCGCCAGCGCGCGCATGAGCGTGATGAAGCGCGGGATCTGCTCCACAGCCACGGCACCGGGAAAGGTCGCGCGTTCTGTGAAAAGCTGGCCAGCCAGGCCGGCATCGATCAGTCGCATCCGGCGCTTCAGCGCTGGTATGCCGCCATCCATGAAACCCAGAATGACCGGGAAGTGGTGACGCTCTACTCCCATATGGTTCAGCCGGTGCTGGATGCCCAGGCGCGACGCGAGATCAGCCGCTCTGCGGCGGAATCTACCCTGATGATTGCCGTCAGCCCGCTGGCGCTGGTCGATATGGCCTTTATCGCCTGGCGCAACCTGCGCCTGATCAACCGTATTGCGAACCTTTACGGCATAGAGCTGGGTTATTACAGTCGGCTGAGACTGTTCAAACTGGTCCTGCTCAATATCGCGTTCGCCGGGGCGAGTGAGCTGGTGCGCGAAGTGGGCATGGACTGGATGTCGCAGGATCTGGCGGCGCGTCTTTCTGCCCGTGCCGCTCAGGGTATCGGCGCGGGGTTATTAACGGCGCGTTTGGGAATTAAAGCGATGGAGGTCTGCCGTCCGCTGCCGTGGATTGATGGCGATAAGCCCCGGCTGGGGGATTTCAGGCGTGAGCTGATCGGCCAGCTCAAAGAGACGCTCAATAAAAAACCGACTCCGTGAGGTTTTGTTCACTAATCGTGCTGGCTGTCAATATTTGTTGACAGCCATCTTCCGGATCACCGTGTTCTGACATATCATTTTACTGTTATTGGCTTAAAACGGTGAATTTCCCATGCGTCTTGAAGTCTTCTGTGAAGACCGTCTCGGTCTGACCCGCGAATTACTCGATCTTCTTGTTTTACGTAGCATTGATTTACGTGGCATTGAGATCGATCCTGTCGGGCGAATTTACCTCAATTTTGCCGAAATTGAATTTAATACCTTCAGCAGCCTGATGGCGGAAATCCGCCGTATCGCTGGCGTTACGGATGTACGCACCATTCCCTGGATGCCCTCTGAGCGTGAGCACCTGGCCCTGAGCGCGCTGCTGGAAGCCATGCCCGAGCCGTTCCTCTCCCTGGATTTGAAGAGCAAAGTTGAGCGCGTTAACCACGCGAGCTGCCAGCTGTTCGCGCAGAGTCAGGAGAAGCTCAGCAATCATAACGCCGCGCAGCTGATCCCCGGCTTTAACTTCCAGCGCTGGCTGGACAGCAATCCGCAGAACACGCTTAGCGAGCATGTGGTGATTAACGGACAGAATTTCCTGATGGAGATCACGCCGGTCTATCTGAAAGGAGAAGGGAATACTCGCGTGTTGACCGGGGCAGTGATCATGCTGCGCTCGACGTTACGCATGGGTCGCCAGCTGCAAAACCTCTCCAGTCAGGACGTTGGTGCATTCAGCCAGATTATTGCCGTCAGTCCGAAAATGCGCCATGTGGTTGATCAGGCGCGCAAGCTCGCAAGCCTGACCGCGCCGCTGCTGATTACCGGGGATACCGGCACCGGGAAAGACTTGCTGGCTCATGCCGTGCATCTGGCGAGTCCGCGTGCGGCTAAGCCCTATCTGGCACTCAACTGCGCCTCTATTCCGGAAGATGCCGTTGAAAGCGAGCTGTTTGGTCACGCGCCGGAAGGCAAGAAAGGGTTCTTCGAGCAGGCTAACGGCGGCTCGGTGCTGCTGGACGAAATCGGCGAAATGTCGCCGCGTATGCAGGCTAAGCTGCTGCGTTTCCTGAACGACGGAACGTTCCGCCGCGTCGGTGAGGATCACGAAGTGCATGTGGACGTGCGCGTCATTTGCGCCACCCAGAAAAACCTGGTTGAACTGGTGCAAAAGGGGATCTTCCGCGAAGATCTCTATTACCGCCTCAACGTCCTGACGCTGAATATTCCGCCGCTGCGCGATTGCCCCCAGGACATCATGCCGCTTACGGAGCTCTTCGTCGCCCGCTTTGCCGACGAGCAGGGGGTGCCGCGTCCGAAACTGTCTGCCGATCTTGGCACGGTGCTAATGCGCTACGGCTGGCCGGGCAACATTCGTCAGCTCAAAAACGCCGTATATCGCGCGCTGACCCAGCTTGAAGGGTATGAGCTACGTCCGCAGGATATCCTGCTGCCGGATTACGACGCCGGAACGGTATCGGTAGGCGAAGAGGCGATGGAAGGGTCGCTGGACGACATCACCAGCCGTTTCGAGCGTTCTGTGCTGACGCAGCTGTACCGCAGCTATCCCAGCACCCGCAAGCTGGCAAAACGTCTTGGCGTCTCGCACACCGCGATCGCGAATAAGCTGCGTGAGTACGGTTTGAATCATAAGAAAGGTGACGAATAACAAAAAAGCCTCTGCAAAGAGGCTTTTTACTTTACGTTTATTCCTTCGCCATCGGCGTGTTAACGATTTCTGTTTTTGTCTCTCCCTGAATCGACGCAATCCTGCTTTCGACGTCTTTCACCTGCTGCGGGCTGTGCAGCAGGGTATAGGTCAGATCAAACTGCGCGCTGGCGCCTGGCTCCAGCTGCTTAACCCGCTTCTGCTCGCGTTCAATCGTCACGGGGTAGGCGTAGCTGGTACCCGGTTCGATGCCCGTGACATAACCCTGCTTCAGCGTGTCGGTATTTTTCCATAAGGTCAGCACGGGCAGCTGGCGCGTATCAAACTGGATTGATGCGCCTTTATCTCCGGCTTTATTGACCACTGCCGCGAGCGTTTCGTGGTTGTTGTCTGCGAGCGGTTTAATGTTAAAGACCATCTCATCAAAGCCCTTTGTCGGCCCGGCGTAGGTTTGCCAGTCGTTAACGCCCGCTTTGGCGTAGTCATTGAATGGGCTCACGCTCACCGCAGGCGCAAGGAATCGGGCGCCTTCTTCGAGGATTGGCGTGCCGAAGTTGCTGTGATAGATGATTTGGTAATCATGAGGGTAATCTGCATGGTTGGTCAGAACATCATGCAGGCTGAACTGGTTGGTTCCGGGGACGTAGCGCAGTTCTGTCATGGTTTGCAGATCCGCTTTTTTAAAGGTGCTCTCTTTGATCAAACCCCGAACGCGGATCTCATGCGGAGCGGCATCCGCAACCTCGACCTCTACCTGCGATACCGGTGTATTACCGGCTCTGCCATGCAGGGTGTAAATTTGCCCGTCCGCGGTGACCGGGTGCCCTGTCCACTCATAGCCACAGCGCACCATCATCTCGTTGAAACCATCCAGCCAGCCGAGACCGTTGCGGCTTTCAAGATTGATATAAGCCGGATTAACGACCTCTTTGACGGGGGAATTCCAACCCAGTCTGGTGCCAAAGCCTTCTACGTGCAGAAGGTTCATCCCGCGGGTCGGGCTCAGGGTGATGGTGAGGCCATCTTTGCTGCTAATAATGATGACTTTGCTGCCTTCCTGCTTGCCGCCATGTAAGACTTTTTGCTCAATGCTGAACGTTTGATCCTTAACTTTCAGCTCGTCACTGGAAATCTTCCAGTTTCCTTTCTCTACGCTGCTTTCAGCGCTTGTCAGCACCCAGGTTTTAGCCGCAGCATGACCAGAAATCAGGACCGCAAGGAGCGTAAAAGCGAATTTAATCTTCATATATTATCCTTTTTGCTGAAACGATTATTTTCTTTCGTAAGCAAATCTAATGTTTAGACAAAAAGGGAAATGTGATGTGCTTCACTGGGGATGAAAATAGGGAATTTTAACGATTATTATGCGTTACTGATCACGCTCATGTTACATATTGCCTAAGTTATTGCATGATTAATGTGACTTACGAGCATTTAAGCTTTAACGATTCAGCTCTGAAGTAATAAAAAACCCCGCCGTAGCGAGGTTGAGAATAAGTTGTATAGAATGCTAAGGACTTATTATGCTTTCAGCACGTCCAGCGCGGCAGTGTAGTCCGGCTCGGTGGTGATTTCGTTAACCAGTTCGCTGAAGACGACGGTGTCGTTTTCATCCAGAACCAGTACAGCACGTGCTGCCAGACCCTTCAATGGGCCTTCAGCAATGCTGACGCCATATTTCTCGAGGAAATCTGCGCTGCGCAGGGTGGAGAGGGTAATAACGTTGCTCAGGCCTTCGGCACCGCAGAAACGGGACTGGGCAAACGGCAGGTCAGCGGAAATGCACAGCACAACGGTGTTGTCCATTTCAGTCGCCAGCTGGTTGAATTTACGCACGGATGCGGCACAAACGCCGGTATCAATGCTTGGGAAAATGTTCAGTACTTTGCGTTTGCCCGCAAACTGAGCCAGTGTGACGTCAGACAGATCTTTAGCCACCAGAGTAAAAGCCTGCGCTTTGCTGCCAGCCTGCGGAATGGAACCTGCTACAGCAACCGGGTTGCCCTGGAAATGAACGAGTTGTGACATAGATATCTTCCTGTTTACATATAGTTAACGTCGGGGCTAGTGTATGCCATCAGCGGATAACACGGCAAACCAAATTTTTCGCCTTACCGGGCCGCAAGGAGTCAGTGATGAGAAGCGTTAAGGTCTATGAAGAAGCCTGGCCATTGCATACCCCGTTTGTGATCTCCCGCGGCAGCCGAAGTGAAGCCAGCGTGGTCGTAGTTGAAATCGAAGAAGAGGGTATGAAAGGCGTCGGGGAATGTACGCCTTACCCGCGCTACGGAGAAAGTCCTGCGTCGGTGATGGCGCAGATCATGACCCTGGTGCCTGACCTGCAAAAAGGGCTCACGCGCGAGGCGTTACAGCAGCGTTTACCCGCCGGGGCGGCGCGCAACGCCATCGACTGTGCGCTCTGGAGCCTTGAAGCCGCTAAGCAGCAAAAATCGTTGACGTCCTTGCTGAGTGTGGTCGTGCCGGAGACCGTCGTGACGGCGCAGACGGTCGTGATTGGTGAGCCGGAGCAAATGGCCGCCAGCGCAAAAGCGCTCTATGACGCCGGGGCCACGCTGTTAAAAGTGAAGCTCGACGATCGTCTGATCAGCGAGCGGATGGTCGCTATTCGCTCGGCGGTGCCCTCAGCCACGCTGATTGTGGACGCCAACGAGTCGTGGCATCCCGAGGGGCTGGCCGCGCGATGCCAGCTGCTGGCCGATCTGGGCGTAGCGATGCTGGAGCAGCCTCTGCCGGTAAAAGAGGATGCAGCTCTGAAGAATTTTATCCATCCGTTGCCCGTGTGCGCGGATGAAAGCTGCCACACCCGCGAAAATTTGAGCGAGCTTAAGGGCTGCTATGAGATGGTCAATATCAAGCTCGACAAGGCAGGCGGACTGACAGAAGCCCTGGCCCTTGCAGCGGAAGCCCGGGCGCAGGGGTTCGCCCTGATGCTGGGATGCATGCTCTGCACCTCCCGGGCGATCGGCGCGGCGCTGCCGCTGGTCAACCAGGTTCGTTTCGCCGATCTGGATGGCCCGACGTGGCTGGCGGTTGACGTTTCACCGGCCCTTAAATTTACCAGCGGCGTGCTTCATCTCTGAGGCTGCCAGCGCAGAAGCTCCATCATCGCTTTTAGGTAAATTTCGCTGGCTTCGTCGGAGGATATCGGCGGGAATTCAGCGGTGATGCAGGGCAGGCTCAAATCGGCACACCAGCTTCCGAATGATCCGGGTGTTTCATACCCCACGCTGGTGACGAGCGGCAGGGCGAAAGCCTGTGCCAGCCACGCGCCCAGGTCGGAGTGACGCGGATCTTCAATGCAGGCCAGCGGATCGTGGAAGGAGACCACCCACGCGGGGTGGATCTTATGGATAAGCTGGCACAGCGCCTGCGTTTCCGGCTCGGAACCGGGCTTGTCTCCCGTCAGCAGCACCACGTCCCGCTCCTCGGCTGAGCTGTTCCAGCGATACACCGTTTCTCCGGCGCGCCAGTTTGCCGCCGGGAAATTACGGTTCAGGTCGACCCCCCTCGCATTTGCCCGTAATCCAAGCTGGCAGCCATCCGGATTCACGGCAAGAATCACGTGATGGCGTCGTAATGACGGCGTCAGCGTCCGCAGCGCGCACGAGAGCGTGACGACAGACGAGTTCTCATCACCGTGCGTGCCGGCAATGATCAAACCGCTGTCGCGATCGGCATCGGGTGCCGGGAACCAGATCAGCGATGCGCCTAAAAATGAGCGGCCATATTGTTCCGCGCCCGGAGGAAAGGCGCCGCGTTCCGCGCGTGGTCGGGTGGTTGCCATACGAAATCCTGATAAAAAAATCTCTACTGGCAGTGTTGTGCAAAAGCCGCTGTTAATCAAATAGTTTCCGTAACGGCTGAGAATTGCCTTAAATCACTATTCAGGCGTAAGTTATTTGCATTTCTTATTGTCGAAACAAATAATTACGCATCTGCTTGTTACCTGAATTTATTAAAGGGGATCTTATGAAGCATCCTGTTTCGCGTCTTTTTACCGCACTGTGTCTGTGCGGGCTCTCTACACTCTCATACGCTGCTTATGTGCCGCAGGGCACGGTACTGGCGCAAAAACAGGAGCTGGTCAGGCATATTAAAGACGAACCTGCCTCGCTCGATCCGGCAAAAGCGGTGGGGTTGCCCGAGATTCAGGTGATTCGCGATCTTTTCGAAGGGCTGGTGAATCAGAACGAGAAAGGGGAGCTCACTCCGGGCGTGGCGACGCGCTGGCAGAGCAACGATAACCGTATCTGGACGTTTACCCTGCGTGACAACGCGAAATGGTCTGACGGTACGCCCGTCACCGCGCAGGATTTTGTCTACAGCTGGCAGCGTCTGGTTGACCCGAAAACCACGTCTCCGTTTGCCTGGTTTGCGGCGCTGGCGGGTATCAACAACGCGCAGGCCATTATCGATGGTAAAGCGGCGCCTGACACCCTGGGCGTGACGGCGGTGGATGCCAGAACCTTACGCGTCCAGCTGGACAAACCGCTACCGTGGTTCAGCAACCTGACGGCAAACTTTGCCTTCTATCCGGTACAAAAAGCGAACGTTGAAAGCGGTAAAGAGTGGACGCGTCCGGGTGCCCTGGTTGGCAATGGCGCATACGTCCTGAACGACCGCGTGGTGAATGAAAAACTGGTTGTCGTTCCGAATACCCACTACTGGGACAATGCGAAAACTGTCCTGCAAAAAGTGACCTTCATTCCGATCAATCAGGAATCATCCGCCACCAAACGCTATCTGGCGGGGGATATTGATATCACCGAATCGTTCCCGAAAAACATGTATCAGAAGCTCCTGAAGGACATTCCGGGACAGGTATATACGCCGCCTCAGCTCGGAACCTACTACTACGCGTTTAACACGCAAAAGGGCCCGACGGCCGATGCCCGGGTTCGTCTTGCCCTGAGCATGACCATCGATCGCCGCATTATGGCGGAGAAGGTATTAGGTACCGGTGAGAAGCCGGCCTGGCATTTCACGCCTGACGTGACGGCGGGCTTCACGCCTGAACCTTCACCGTTCGAGCAGATGTCACAGCAGGAGCTGAATGCTCAGGCGAAAACCTTGCTCCAGGCCGCAGGCTACGGTCCTCAGCGTCCGCTGAAGTTGACCCTGCTGTACAACACCTCGGAAAACCACCAGAAAATCGCCATTGCGGTGGCGTCAATGTGGAAGAAAAATCTCGGTGTGGACGTCAAGCTGCAAAACCAGGAGTGGAAAACCTATATCGACAGCCGTAATACCGGTAATTTTGATGTGATCCGCGCGTCATGGGTAGGCGATTACAACGAGCCATCGACCTTCCTGTCCCTGCTGACCTCAACCCACAGCGGCAATATCTCGCGTTTCAATGACCCGGCTTACGATAAAATTATCCATCAGGCGACGCTGGAAACCACGGCGAAAGCGCGTAATACGGACTACAACATGGCGGAGAAAATCCTCATGGAGAAAGCGCCCATCGCGCCAATTTATCAGTACACCAATGGTCGTCTGATTAAGCCCTGGGTGAAAGGCTACCCCATCAATAACCCGGAAGACGTGGCGTATAGCCGGACAATGTATATTGAGAAACACTGACGCCCAGGACTTAACTACTACAAAATCCAGAACTGGCGCGGAGTTTAGCGCCAGTTGCTCCTTCTGATCCCCTCCCGCCACAGCAGAAAATAGCACTTTCCTGACGATACTCGCGCTGATATTTATCATGCGATTCAAAAAACACAATACGTAATTGTGGGTAAAAATTGCATGTGTTGAAAATCGCCATCTACACTTGAACAAAATAATATCTTGTGTTCTGCATATTAAAAACATGCAGTAACTCCAGTGAGGTCAATATGTCTTTCACTAACAGAGAGTTGCGTGAACTTGTCGAAACACAATTAAAATATACGTTATGCGTTAGCCTGGACAAGGCTACCAACGGCGATATATTCAATGCTGTGGCGCTGGCAGTGCGGTATTTTCAGCAAGATCGCTTTCTCGATAGTCAGGCCCGGCAGCGCGCTGAAAAGAAAAAACGCGTTTATTATCTCTCAATGGAATTTTTACTCGGGCAGTCATTGCGTAACAACCTGATGAATATGAATTTGCTAGATGATATGCGTAAGGTTGTCAATGAACTCGGATTTGATTTTGATAATATTTTTGATGAAGAACCCGATGCGGCACTTGGGAACGGGGGGTTAGGGCGCCTGGCCGCCTGCTTCATCGATTCTATGGCTACGTTAGATATTGCTGCTTCAGGGCATGGTATCAAATACGAATATGGTTTATTCAGGCAGACGTTTGAGAATGGTCAGCAAGTCGAACATCCAGATGACTGGCATTCCATGCACTCCCCCTGGCTAGTTGAACACCATAGTCAGGCTATGCTGATCCCCATTGGTGGTTTCATTGAACATTCAGATGATGTTAATGGTAATTACAATCCAATGTGGATGGGATGGAATACAATAGTAGGCATTCCTAATGATTATTTCGTTTCTGGTTACAGAGGTAACACCACTAATAAACTTCGTTTATACAGTGCCGTAGCTTCTAACTCTTTCAATATTCATATTTTCAATCATGGCGATTATATAAAAGCAGTTAGTGAAAAAATAGCTTCTGAAAATATCTCAAAAATACTCTATCCTTCTGATGAAATTCTCTCAGGTAAGGAGCTCAGACTTACTCAGGAGTATTTTCTTGTGGCATGTACTTTGCGTGATATTTTTCGTGAATATACTGAAATTGAAACGGATATTTCTTTATTGCCGAAGCATGTTGCTATCCAGCTTAATGATACGCATCCCGCGCTGGCTGTTGTCGAGTTGATGCGAATACTTGTAGATGAACATAACCTTCCCTGGCACCAGGCCTGGGATATCACCCAAAGAACTTGTGCATACACGAACCACACGCTGATGCCTGAGGCCCTGGAAACCTGGCCAGTGGCGTTGTTTGAAAAACTGTTGCCGCGGCACTTGCAGATTATTTTTGAGATTAACCACCGTTTTCTTGAGGATGTCGCCTCCCGTTGGCCCGACAAACCGCATTTGTTGACCTCCTTGTCTCTGTTTTCGGGGGACAACGAGAAAAGTATCAGGATGGCAAATTTGGCCATCGTCGGGAGTCATTGTGTAAATGGGGTGGCGATGCTCCATTCCGAGCTTATCAAAACGCACCTGGTTCCCGATTTTTATTTTATTACGCCAGATAAATTCATTAATCAGACCAACGGCATTACGCCGCGCAGATGGTTGCAGCAGGCTAACCCAAATCTTGCCGCGTTTCTGAATCAGCAATTGGGTACCCGATGGCCGACGGATTTACATATGCTTCGACAGCTGGAGAAGCATGCGGATGATACGGGGGTGATCGATCATATCCGCGGCATTAAATTCAAAAATAAATCCGCGCTGAGCCAGATTGTTTCACAACGTTATGGGATTATGTTGGACCCTATGGCAATGTTTGATTGTCAGGTAAAACGCATTCACGAATACAAGCGCCAGCTTCTGAATATTCTTCACGTCATTTCTCTCTATATTGATATTAAAGAGAATGGGAGAACCATAGCGCCTAAGGTGCATCTTTTTGCAGGTAAAGCGGCACCCGGTTATCGAATGGCAAAGCTTATTATTCAGTTAATTAATGCTGTTGCGAATAAAATCAACAGCGATGCGCGTATTGCCGGACAGCTGAAAGTCATTTTTCTTGAGGATTACAAAGTCTCCTTAGCCGAAAGCATAATACCGGCAACAGACCTGTCTGAACAGATATCCACAGCAGGTACGGAGGCATCTGGAACCAGTAATATGAAGTTCGCGCTGAATGGTGCGTTAACAATGGGTACGTATGATGGTGCCAACATAGAAATTCTTAATGCTGTTGGGGTAGAAAACTTCTATCTTTTCGGCGCGACGGCTGAAGAAATCAATGAAATGCGTTCAAATGGCGATAATAATCGTTTCTATCGTCAGAGCGATCCTCGAATGATGCGTATAGTGGATACGCTTATTTCTGGCGAATTTACCGCCGATCGTGAAATTTTTGCACAGCTACACCATATGTTGACAACAGCCGATCATTATTGTCATCTGCTGGATTTTGACAGCTACAGTCAAACCCAACGTCAGGCAATGGCGGATTTTGAACATCCGCGCCAGTGGCATCGAAAAGCGTTGCTAAATATTAGCCGAATGGGGGAGTTTTCGAGTGACAGAACCATTCAGGGATATGCAAGGGATATTTGGGGAATAAATTGCTGAGGGTCATGCTTCCGGTTGCCTTCCGGGAGCGATGCCGGTGCACTAAGATCTGCATTCGGGAACACGTTACGCCTGATGTGAGGGTGATTATGAACTTTGAAATACAGAGTGAAAATGACGTACAGATTGTCGTTCCGCTGGTTCGCAGGCTGGATGCTTCTGTCGAGCAGACCTTTAAGCAGCAGGTGCTGGAGGTGATTGAAAAAAGCAATAAAAAGATATTGCTGGATTTCAGCCACGTAGATTTTATTGACAGCAGCTGTCTCGGCGCGCTGGTATCCATACTCAAGAGTTTAAACGGCAAGGGTGAGCTGGTGCTGTGTTCGCTTAACAGCAATACAAACGATCTCTTTAAGCTGACCAGGATGGATCGTATTTTTTCTATTAAGGCCAATCGGCAGGATGCCCTGCAGGTGTTGATGGGCTAATATCACAGCGCTCTTCGGGGAGAAAGCGGGATGTGCCAACGGTTAAAACGAGAACTGACGCATTCTCGCGCCAGTCCTGAAAACATGGCTCCGCTCCACCCGCACGGTATTCGCTCGGGCTGATACCGGCGCGCTATTGTGCTAATAACGCACTAAACTTCGCCAGCCACTGCGGATGCGCGGGCCAGGCGGGAGCCGTCACCAGGTTGCCGTCTACGTGGGCCTGATCGATGCCGATAGTGGCGTAGTGTCCTCCGGCGAGGCGCACCTCAGGCGCGCAGGCCGGGTAGGCGCTACAGGTTCGTCCTTTCAGGATGCCCGCGGCAGCGAGCAGCTGCGGGCCGTGGCACACTGCCGCAATCGGCTTACGCGCGGCGTCAAATGCCTGCACCAGCTTTAACACGTCCTCATTTAGCCGCAGATACTCGGGCGCTCTCCCGCCGGGGATGAGCAGCGCGTCGTAATCCTGTTCCTTGACGGTGGAAAAGTCGGCGTTGAGGGTAAAGCGGTGACCGGGTTTTTCGCTATAGGTCTGGGCGCCGTCGAAATCATGGATTGCCGTCATGATGTAGTCGCCCTTTGGTTTGTTGGGACAGACTGCATCTACTTGATGGCCAATCATCTGCAAAGCCTGAAAAGGCACCATGGTCTCGTAATCTTCGGCGTAGTCGCCAACCAGCATCAGGATCTTCTTGCTCATCATTCCTCACCTTTTTCAATAAAGATGATTAAGATATAGCCTGGCGTGGCTGAATTGCCGGAAATAAAAAAGCCCGTCAGAGCACGGGCAACATAAGCAAATGAATAAGTGATTCGTTATCAACGTTGTTGGAGGATAACGCCGCGTATTTTACGCGGCTGTAAGGGAAGCAGATACCTGACATATTCGGTAGGTGAAACAAGCGATTAAACGTGCGTTACGGTGCGTCGAAGGTCGGGTAAAGGCTATTTTCAAGGAATTCGACGAGATACCAGATCTCACCGCTAAAAATAAACCAGAAGCCAAATATAATAAGGAGTAAAATAATTAAGGTGAGTATTATTTCTGTTTTTCCCATTGCAGCTTTAACCCACCTGAAGCTAATTGATTCGAGGAGGGCATTGTAGCGGGGCTTTACTGGATACTCCAGTTTCATGCAGCAAGGACTTTATTGCGTCCGTCATTTTTAGCGCGATACAGGGCATCGTCCACACGCTTAAACAGCTCATCAATACTCTCCCCCTGATCGTGCCGCGCCACGCCAATGCTGACGGTAAACCGCGGTAAGCCCGGAATCGTAATGCGGGCTACGGCTGCACGGATCGACTCGGCAATCTGCAACGCGGTGTCGAGAGAAGTGCGCGGCAGCAGAATTACGAACTCTTCGCCACCCCAGCGGAACACCATGTCGCCCTCCCGACTACAGGCTTCGAGCGTTCGTGAGAGGGCGATAAGCACCTCATCACCTTTAAGATGACCGAACAGATCGTTAATATTTTTGAAATGGTCGGTATCCACCAGCAGCAGGCTAAATTGCTGTTGCGCAGGAAGATAATTGAGGCTGTTTTGGTCGGTAATGGCATAGAACTGGCGCCGGTTGAGTAGCCCGGTCATGGAGTCACGTAACGCCGCATGCTCCAGTTCCTGCTCCAGCCTTTTCTGCTCGGTGATATCGTGAATGATGCACAGCATCAGCTTGTCGCCGTAGATCTCAATGGGCCCGGCATACGTCTGAACGTGGCGGGTGGATCCATCGGCCAGGCGGTGAACAAAATTGAGCGGCTTATGACCACCGGGTAGCGCGGCAATCGCCGTCATAATGGGCATCACATCCCGCCCCAGGGTATTAATTTCCCAGGTATGCTTACTGCACATGTCGTCGTGTGAATAGCCATAAAAATTGAGTGCAGCCAGATTCGCATCGACGATTTGACCATCGCGGGCAGGATCGATCAGCAGCATCGGGGCGCTGTTGGTCAGAAAAAAGCGCGCGTAAAATCCCTGTTTTTTCCGCCGGTAGGTGGCGGAACGGCTGGCCTTCAATCCTGAGAGTAATTGTGGTGAGGTCCCCTCGAAAACAATCACGTCACCCCAGGGGTCGTAGTGGGCAAGCGAGAGACGACAGCTTAACGGCGTATCCTGGCCATCCCAACTGATTGTCCAGATTTCGACGATCTCCTGCTCTGTTTTCAGTTCAGGTACATACATCGACAGGAGGAGTTGCGCATTCGCAGAATAGGTACCTTTGCGAAGGTCATCGAGCGTTTTATCCCCCATGACCTGCGTTGCGGCCACATTCGCAAAAATGATCTGTTCCGACACGGGTGAAATGAGCCACACGGGTGTTTTAATTACATTCAACGCATCAAAACAAGGTTGCGACATAGGCATTTCCTGTTCATTGGCACACTGTGGCTGACATGTATGACAGAATTGAATCGCGTGTACTGCTTTGAAACATACTCCACTTCATCCCGTCAGGCATGATTTTTTTGTGAAGCAAATGCGTTTTCCGAATGAATTTTACCAATTGGTATAATTTGTTTGTCGGAGTTTATCTGCAGCAGCAGCCATGGTACCTGTTCAGCTGGTAAAGGGCGGGAAAAAAGATACCCCTGCAGATAATCACAGCCGAGACGGGTGAGGACCGCCTGCTGTTCTTCCGTTTCGATCCCTTCTGCCACCACATTCATTTCCATGGTCCGGGCGATACTGATGATGGTTTCAACCAGTTTGTAGCTTTTTTCATTTTCCAGCATCGAGGTTACGAAGCTTCTGTCGATCTTAAGTTCTTTAGCCGGAAGCACGCTCAGCATCAGCAGGTTGGAATAGCCCGTACCGAAATCATCAATCGAGACGGTGATCCCTGCGTGATTAAACGTATTGAGCAACTCAATACTGCGGTCGAGATTTTTAAGCGCGGTGCTCTCCGTTACCTCAAGGATCAGCCGGGACGGAGACAAGTTATATTTTTCCAGCATCGACGAGATGATAGGGAAAATGTCCGGCTGTTCGAACTGTACGGGGGATAGGTTGAGCGACAACGTCCACTGGCTGAACCCTTGTTCAGTCCAGAAATGCAGCTGCCGGCATGCCGCTTCAATGGCCCAGTTGCCCACCGGGATAATTAAGCCTGTTTGCTCGAGCGAGGGGATAAACAGACCAGGCAGTACAACGCCTTGCTCAGGATGCCGCCAGCGCAGAAGGGCTTCAAAACCATGAATGGTTTTCTCTCCCGCATGCCAGGTGGGCTGGTACCACAGTTCAAACTGATCGCGTTCAAGCGCCTGAGAAAGTTCCTGCAGGAATCCGGGTTTCGCCGGGATCGCTGTTGACATCTCGGACTGATAAATCGCCCAGCCGTTGCGCCCATCGTCTTTGACATGATGTAAGGCTGCATCCGCCTTAAGTTTGAGCTCGTGCAGCGTTTCGCCATCCTGAGGATAGAGGCTGACGCCCGCGCTGATCGTCGTGCTCAACGTATGTCCGCAAACAGACAGAGGGCGTCGTACATCCCCGAGCAGTGAAGTGAGCAGGGCGTTGAGCTTTTCATCATCACATTCCGGCACCAGCAGGATAAAGGCGTCTCCTCCCAGTCTTGCCAGGGTCATCTCACGCGTGAGTCGGGCCGTGATGCGCTGTGCGACGGTGATCAATAACTCATCGCCGACGCTGTGACCCCAGGTATCGTTGACGCGTTTGAAATGATCGACGTTCAGGAATATGACGGCAAATTGCCTGTTACTCAGCAACGCGCTGCGCAGGCAGTCCTGCATACGGAGATCCATCTGGTGGCGGTTCGCGAGTCCGGTGAGCGCATCAAAGCGCGCCTGCAGCTCAAGCTGCCGATTGAGCTGCCGCAGATTGTCCGTCAGCCGGCCGGTGCGTCGGTGAGAATCGACAAGGGAAATAATTAACATCACGCCAAGCAGGCAGAGCGTGGTGACCGAAACCCAGATGGATAACCCCAGTTCGCCAATCCCGCCGGGGAGGGTATGCGACATTTCCGGGTAATGCGCGGCACTCATGCCGGTATAGTGCATCGCACAAATGGCGGCGGCCATGACCAGGGCCGCGAGAAGACGATCGATAAAGACGCCTTTGTGTTTATCTCGCAGACGGAAAGCCAGCCACAGCGCCGTGCCGGAAGCAACAACGGCAATAACCACGGATACCGCCACAATGCGGCGATCCCAGATGATGCTGCCATCCAGCATCAGGGCCGCCATACCGATGTAGTGCATAGACACCATGCCAGCGCTCAGGATAGCCGTGGCGAGGATCAGTCGAAAGGAAGAACGTTTTTTGCCCGCGACGGCAATGTTCAGAGACGTGGTCGATGCAACCACCGCGGCGCCGAGTGAAGCAAGGGTTAACCAGAGGTCGTAGCTCATCATCATGGGCATTTGCATCGACAGCATGCCGATAAAGTGCATCGACCAAATGCCAATGCCCAGCGTAACCCCAGCGGCAATGCGCCAGAACAGGGCAGCCTTTCGGCTGGAAAGGGGGATCTTTCCGGCGCTGTCCAGCGCCACAAAGGAGGCGATAAACGCCACCAGATAAGAGATAGCGATTAACACAGGGTCCCACGATATATTGAGCATTATGCAATCCCACGCCTGAGAGGGTTACCGATTTCGCCTGCCGGGTACATCTTTATCGGGCAACGAACATGCGCATTCAAACCATATTAGTTATTTATCGTGAAAAATGACCAGTCATATTAATACTCTAAAACTTATTAAGAATATAAAATATATTCCATTGTTAATGTATTAAGCATTGCTAAACAAAAACGAATAAAAGTAGCAAAGCTCCTTAAATATGAGGGCGATCGTATCGTCTCACCGCGGGCGATACTATCGCTTAAGATGGCGAGAGACCAGTATCACAGCATCCTGCGCAGAACATTTTCACTAATACACTCTTTTTGTCTGACTTAAGACAAATCTCAGGATGCTAACGGCGAAAAAACAAACCCGTGAAGTTTGCGAGGAAAAACGTCTGAGCCAATGCTATAAGTCTTAATGCCGACCAAAATATAAAACGTGGGTATTATCATGCTAAAAAATATTAGTGTCAGGACCTTTATTATTGGGTTCCTTTTATCTCTTTTTTTGGTGAATGCAGGTGTCGTTGTTCTATTTTCCAGCAATCCTTCTCTCTTTATTTCGCTTAATGTCATCAACTTCATTGCGCTATTTTTGCTCTGGGTCTATATGACGAAGTATCTTGTGACGCCGATCAATACGGTGAAGAAGAGTATTGAAGAGGTGACAGCAGGTAATCTTGGTGTCTCTATCCCTGAATTTGGCAATAACTGTGCCGGCCGACTCATCCCGGGGATAAACAGCCTCTCCGGCAACATTGCGACGCTGGTGCGCGAGATCAGGGCGTCGTCGCAGACCGCGATGACCTTATCGGATCAACTCTCGGCACGTAGCGCTCAGCTTTCGGTGAAAACCGAGCAGCAGTCTGCGTCTTTAGTGCAAACCGCAGCCAGCATGGAGCAAATGGCGGCGAGTACCAAAAACAATGCCGATAACACCCGCCTTGCGAGCGAACAGGCTAATGTGGCGACGCTGCAGGCGCGCAAGGGCGGGGAGCTGATGGGGCAGGTCGCCAACAATATGCAGTCCATTACCGAATGCGCCCAGCAGATGACGGAGATTATTTCGTTGATTGACGGCATTGCGTTCCAGACCAATATTCTGGCGCTCAACGCGGCCGTTGAGGCGGCAAGGGCAGGCGATCATGGAAAAGGTTTTTCTGTCGTTGCGGAAGAGGTAAGAAACCTGGCACACCGCAGCGCAGAGGCCGCGAAGAATATCAAAGCGCTGATTGAAGTCACCAGCAGTAACGTCACGCAGGGCGCTACCGTTGTGTCGCAGGCAGAGAAGAATATGCATGAAATCGTGACGGGCTCGGGGAATGTCAGTCGCTTAATGGACGATATTTCCGCGTCGACATCAGAGCAGGAAAAAGGCATTTCTCAGATCACGCTGGCGCTTTCGGAGCTGGAGCGGGTCACGCAAAGCAACGTGGCGATGGCTGAGGAACTCAACGGTTCCTCTGATGTACTGCGCAATCAGGTCATTGAGCTGCAGGCCCGCACGCGTAATTTCAGACTTGACCAAGGCTCTTCTTCCTCATTACCAGGCGGCTCGCCATCCTTCCTCCAGCGGCCAGAGCACTCACTCTGACTGAATCTCAAAGCCTGGCATGCCAGGCTTTTTTTATGCCTCTGGCCAGTATGTACATTTCCTGAGCGATATCAGCGCGATGGGAGACATAGTTGTTGCTTAACCCCTGATGGAAGCTAGACTGACACCAAAAGAGCTAAAAAGGTGGAGGCGCTGTGGAAAGCATTAAAGGATCTGAACTTAACGTTCCTGACGCAGTTTTTGCGTGGGTGCTGGACGGCCGCGGCGGTGCGCGACCGCTGGAAGATAATGATGTGATCGACAGTGCGCATCCCTGCTGGCTACATCTGAACTATACCCACCCGGACAGCGCTGACTGGCTGGCCTCGACCCCGCTCTTGCCAAATAACGTGCGCGATGCGCTGGCGGGTGAAAGCCTGCGGCCGCGCGTGAGCCGAATGGGGGACGGTACGCTGATCACCCTGCGCTGCATTAACGGCAGCACGGATGAACGTCCGGATCAGCTGGTTGCGATGCGGGTCTATATGGACGATGGACTGATTGTCTCCACCCGACAGCGTAAAGTCCTGGCGCTGGATGACATCGTAAACGATCTGAAAGAGGGCACCGGGCCGATCGACTGCGGCAGCTGGCTGGTGGACGTCTGTGACGCGCTTACCGATCACGCGAGCGAATTTATCGAAGAACTGCACGACAAAATCATCGACCTGGAAGATAACCTGCTCGATCAGCAGATCCCGCCGCGCGGTTTTCTGGCCCTGTTGCGTAAGCAGCTAATTGTGATGCGCCGCTATATGACGCCGCAGCGCGACGTGTACGCGCGTCTGGCCAGCGAAAGACTCGCCTGGATGAATGACGATCAGCGACGCAGAATGCAGGATATTGCCGACAGGCTGGGGCGCGGGCTGGACGAGATTGATTCCTGTATTGCCAGAACGGCGGTGATGGCGGACGAGATCGCGCAGGTGATGCAGGAGTCGCTGGCGAGAAGAACCTACACGATGTCCCTGATGGCGATGGTCTTTTTGCCCAGCACGTTTCTTACCGGGCTGTTTGGCGTAAACCTGGGCGGTATCCCGGGCAATGCCTATCGCTATGGTTTTACCGCGTTTTGCGTCATGTTAGTTGTTTTGATAGGCGGTGTTGCATGGTGGTTGCATCGTAGTAAATGGCTGTAAATTTACGCTTTTTCCAGCTTTTACCGGGATCAAAACGCTCTTTTAATTGAGCGAAGTCAATAAACATCTACCCCGTAAGGTGCAATATTACTCCCGCAGGTGAATGCAACGTCAAGCGATGGGCGTTGCGCTCCATATTGTCTTACTTCCTTTTTTGAATTACTGCATAGCACAATTGATTCGTACGACGCCGACTTCATAGTCGGCTTTTTTTTGCCTCCTGATTCTCAACGTCTACCCTAAAAGGGACGACAGTAAATTATGGAGGGAATGATGAGCATCCTGAACGCTCTGCTACTGCAACAATCGCGTCAATCCGATCCTATCCCCAGCGATCCGGTGCCCATGCCCGATCCCATCCCGCGCCCGCAGCCGATGCCCGACCCGCCGCCCGATGAAGAACCGATTAAATTGTCGCATCGAACCGCGAGATCTGCGAGGATACGCGCCATCTGACTGCAAAGATGACCACGAGAGACTATTGTGACCGCTTTTTCTACCCTGAATGTTTTGCCCGCTGCCCAGCTCGATAACCTCAACGAGCTGGGATACCTCACGATGACGCCTGTTCAGGCGGCCGCGTTGCCTGCCATCCTCGAGGGCCGTGACGTGCGCGTACAGGCGAAAACGGGCAGCGGGAAAACGGCGGCATTCGGCCTCGGCCTGTTGCAGCATATCGATGCGGCGCTTTTTCAGACCCAGTCTCTGGTGCTGTGCCCGACCCGCGAACTGGCAGACCAGGTTGCGGGTGAACTGCGTCGCCTGGCGCGTTTCCTGCCCAATACCAAGATTTTAACCCTCTGCGGCGGACAGCCGTTCGGCGCGCAGCGTGATTCACTCCAGCATGCGCCGCACATTATTGTCGCCACGCCTGGCCGCCTGCTCGATCATCTGCAAAAAGGCACCGTCTCGCTGGATGCGTTACAAACTCTGGTGATGGATGAGGCAGACAGGATGCTGGATATGGGCTTCAGCGATGCGATTGACGAGGTGATCCGTTTCGCACCTGCCGATCGCCAGACGCTGCTGTTCTCCGCAACCTGGCCGGACGCTATCGCCGCCATCAGTGGCCGCGTGCAGAAAAATCCACTCACCATTGAAATCGACAGTGTAGATGCGCTGCCCGCTATCGAACAGCAGTTCTTTGAAACCTCGCAGCAGGGGAAAATTCCGCTCCTGCAGAAGTTGCTGAGCCAGCATCAGCCGGCCTCCTGCGTGGTGTTCTGTAATACCAAAAAAGACTGTCAGTCGGTCTGTGATACCCTCAATGCCGCCGGGCAGAGCGCACTGTCGCTGCATGGCGATCTGGAACAGCGCGATCGCGATCAGACGCTGGTCCGTTTCGCTAACGGCAGCGCCCGTGTTCTTGTCGCAACCGACGTCGCTGCGCGCGGTCTGGATATTAAATCCCTTGAGCTGGTGGTGAACTTTGAGCTGGCGTGGGATCCTGAAGTGCACGTGCACCGTATTGGCCGTACCGCACGTGCAGGAAACAGCGGTCTGGCGATCAGCCTCTGCGCACCGGAAGAGGCGCAGCGCGCCAATATTCTCTCTGAGATGCTGCAGATGAAGCTGAACTGGATGAATGCCCCTGCTGGCGTCAGCCTGGTGCCGCTGGAAGCCGAAATGGCGACGCTTTGCATTGATGGCGGTAAAAAAGCCAAGATGCGTCCAGGTGACGTATTAGGCGCGCTGACCGGAGATGTGGGACTGGACGGAGCGGATATCGGTAAGATTGCGGTTCATCCGGCGCATGTTTACGTAGCGGTTCGCCAGGCGGTGGCCCATAAGGCATGGAAGCAGCTGCAGAACGGGAAAATTAAGGGTAAAACCTGTCGCGTACGTCTGCTGAAATAAAGCATCAAGCGTCTCAGAAGATGTTTCTGAGACGCTAATCGCTTACTTCACTTCAAGCACGTTCAGACGCAACTCTTCAAACTGATTGTCATCTTCTTCCGGCTGCCAGCCGGCTGGCTGCATGGGAATATCTTCCCGGTCAAACGCCAGATCGCCGCCATTCACCACGTCTGAGTCATGGTTGATGCCTTTGAAGTCGAACAGTTCCACATCCGCGAGATGGGAAGGGACAACGTTCTGCATCGCGCTGAACATAGTTTCGATACGACCCGGATAACGCTTATCCCAGTCGCGCAGCATATCGCCAATCACCTGACGCTGCAGGTTCGGCTGAGAGCCGCAAAGGTTACATGGAATGATCGGGAACCCTTTAGCCTGAGAAAAACGCTCAATGTCTTTTTCACGACAGTAGGCAAGCGGGCGGATCACAATGTGTTTACCGTCATCGCTCATCAGTTTAGGCGGCATGCCTTTCATTTTGCCACCGTAGAACATATTGAGGAACAGCGTTTGCAGGATATCGTCGCGGTGATGGCCCAGCGCAATTTTGGTCGCGCCCAGCTCCGTCGCGGTACGATACAGAATGCCGCGGCGCAGGCGAGAGCACAGAGAGCAGGTAGTTTTCCCTTCCGGGATTTTCTCTTTCACAATACCGTAGGTATTTTCTTCGACGATTTTGTACTCAACGCCCAGCTTCTCGAGGTATTCCGGCAGAATGTGCTCCGGGAAACCCGGCTGCTTCTGATCAAGGTTGACCGCCACCAGGGAAAATTTCACCGGCGCACTTTGCTGAAGATTACGCAGGATCTCCAGCATGGTGTAGCTGTCTTTACCCCCTGACAGGCAAACCATGATGCGATCGCCTTCTTCAATCATGTTGAAGTCTGCAATGGCTTCGCCCACGTTACGGCGCAGTCGCTTTTGCAGTTTATTCAGGTTGTATTGTTCTTTTTTGTTAATCTCTTGATTTTCTTGCATTGAGTACTACCTTCGGAGCCAGCAGGGGCAAAAATTGTATGCCGCGTATGGTACGGATTCCGGCGGCGAATACCAGCACGTTTTGCAGCGAGGTTATATCTGGCGTTGCAACACTGTCAGCGTGCGCTGTGGTTTCAAGGCCTCCTATAGCACATTACTCGTCCTGGTTTTCCATATTTGTTCTATGACGGGAGGAAACTTGTATGGCATAAGAGCGTTAAACGAACATCAAAAGGAATGACGTTATGTCGCTTTATGACCTCAAAACCGAAGCACTTGCATTACCGGAGGCCTGGCACTCTCATGTATTAGGCCGTATTGGAACTGCGAATCTCAAAGTTTTACGCATGGATGAACGCTCAGTGATTGAAGAGGTTCATGAGTATGACGAGGGGTTACTGGTCATTGATGGGCGTCTGGAGCTGAGCGTGAAGGGTAAAAAAATCTCTGTGACGTCTGGACAACTTTATGTAGCCAAAGCTGGCACTCCCCATACTGTCGAAACAGGCAGTTTTGGCACACTGGTTATCATTGATTTACCAGAAACGGAAGTGGCCTCGCTTTAAGCGGCTTGCGATGAAGTGTCAGGGTGTCGTTTTGATCTGGCTCTCAGTCTACCTGAAATTAATGAAAACGTATCAGCAGGGCTGCCATTCGGTGGCCTTTTATCTTTCCCCTTGATGATGTCGTTTATTGCGCCATGGGAGCAGACCAAATATTCGGGTCTGAATGAAAATTTTCGACGCCTGACATGGTAATTATTATGTTATCTACCATGATTAAGACGATGACAATTCAATCACTTCAGCATCGCTGAAGCGGTTACCTCACTCTAATCGAGAACCCTAAATGCGCCATGCATCTATCCCCGTAGCTGCAGCCACGGCAATATTTTTGCTGGGCGTTTTTATTATCAATTTACAGGTTTGGTATTCTGCACGGGCTGACAGCTTTGCAGGGGCGCACTATGTCGTGCGGAACATGAATGTCATTCTTAAAGAAGCTCGTCATGCGACCCAGATTGCAATGCAGCTTGCTGAGAATGAGTGTGATGCTGAAGGACAGTATCGGCTCGGCACTGAAGCGGCATTACAACCACATCTGAGAACGATCGTTATTCTGAAAAAAGATGCGGTCTGGTGCTCCTCCTTACCGGGAAACCGCGTGTTGTTGGTTAACGGCTCGGCGCTGCCTGAAGCAGCATTACTACTCGTTCCCGCGAAAAGTACGGTCAACGGCCTGCCGGTTCTCTTATACCAGACAAACCATGCCGGAAGCCGAATCATGGTGAGCATCAGTGACAGCCATATCCGGGATGCGCTGAATATGCCATTACGCGGCGTGGGATATTCACTGAACGTCGGCGATCGTATCTTAGGCCAATCAGGCGATGTGTTGACGGCAGCCCATTCGAACAAAGATGTACTGACGGTAAAAGATGCTGATTTTCCTTTCGCGATTCAATTTAACGCTCCGCCTCTTTTTAGCCTGACGAGATTATTCGACCAGGCCGGTGGGGTGTTGTTATTTCTGTTGCTCATTTCCTCTCTTCCTGCTTATCTTTTGCAGCGTTATCTCTCTAAGGATATTTCGCCTGAGGAATCTCTGCGTACTGCCATCTACAGAAATGAAATTATTCCCTATTACCAACCCGTCGTGAGCGGAAAAGAGGGCACCTTGCGTGGCGTAGAAGTGCTGGCCAGATGGAAGCATCCGCAATCGGGGTTTATTTCTCCCGCGTCCTTTATTCCTCTCGCTGAAAAATCAGGGTTAATTATTCCGTTAACTCAAAGTTTAATGAGACAGGTTGCAAAGCAGATGAATTCTATTTCAACGTTGCTGCCAGAAGGGTTTCACGTAGGAATGAACTTCAGCGCTTCTCATATCGTTGCGTCCACCTTTGTTGAAGAGTGCCTCCACTACAAACACAGTTTTATTCAACAGGATCTTAATCTTGTCGTTGAGGTGACCGAGCGCGAACCGCTCCACATCGATGAACATCTCGTTAAGACGCTGAATGAGCTGCATAACAACGGATTTGCTATTGCCCTGGATGACTTTGGTACGGGATACTCAGGTCTATCCTATCTGCAAGCGCTGCATATTGATTACATTAAAATCGACCAAAGCTTTGTTGCCAGGGTTAACGCGAACGAGGATTCAACGTTGATCCTGGATTCGGTGCTGGAGTTGGCAAAAAAACTTTCAATTAGTATCGTGGCGGAAGGTGTTGAAACAGAAGAGCAGCTTGATTACCTCACGCGCAATCATATCCGTTTTTTACAGGGTTTTTTCTTCTATAAACCTCTTCCTTTCAAGGAGCTGCTCAAAGTTCTCTTGTCGAAGCCAAAAGTTAAAGTGAGGGTGGAATGAGGTTTAACCCGCAATCAGCGTTTCAGCCTGAAACATTTCTAAGATAGCGTATACTCCCTCTTCCAAAACCGCTCAACAACCCGGTGGCTTGTGCTATGACCCTCAATCGCTTTTGTTACTTACTCCTGATCTTTGCTGCAATCGGTAGCTTTCTGGCCTCGAATCCTGTGGTGATGTGGTTTCTGCTGATCAATGTGCTGACGTTGGCTCTGTATGGCGCTGATAAAATGGCGGCGCGTAAAGGGATGCGCAGGGTACCGGAAGCTACATTGCTGGTATTTGGCGTGACAGGAGGTTGGCCTGGCGCCATTGTGGGCCAGCAGCTTTTTCGCCATAAAACCCAAAAGCAGCCCTTCAAAACCTACTTTTTCTTGAGCGTCGTGGTCAGCATCGGCATGATGGCGGTGCTTTACCATTTCTCTCCTGTTTCTTCTTTATGAACGTATTGACATCAAGTTAACTTGAGCTTTTAAGATGCCAGCACCACGTTGATAAGGGAGTAACATCTTAAAATGAAAGAGATTGATGTAGGTTTCACTCATGTCGCGTTTATGGTCAGAGACCTGGAAAAGAGTATTGCCTTCTATCGTCGCTATGCCGGTATGGAGGTCATTCATTTGCGTGAACCCGATATGCCTGATGCAAGAAAAGTGGCATGGCTTAGCGACCATACTCGTCCTTTTGCACTGGTTCTTGTACAGGCCGATACCGTGACCGATACGCCGCTGGGTAGCTTCGGGCATCTGGGTATTGCCTGCGCGACCCGCGAAGAAATTGACAGAAAAACCGCGATGGCCACCGCTGAAGGCGTGCTAAGGAAAGCGCCTGAGAACGTAGGCGATCCCGTCGGCTACTATGTCTTTTTTGCCGATCCCGATGGCAATACGTTAGAGCTGTCATTTGGACAGCGCGTCGGTCTGGAAGCGATTCGAACGATGAATCGGGATAAATAACGCGGGTAAACGTCCGGAACGAAGAAATGGGGCGCATCGCACGTCGTTAATTAATCCTCCATCACTGCCAATAGTAGTAGGACTATTCTTAAGTGGTTGCTGTTTTTTGCACAATCTGAATAATACGTGCAACAACAAGGAAGACAACATCCCATGAAAATAAATTCTATTATACTGGCAGTGCTGTCTGTCTTTTCTGCGCCTTCCTGGTCTGCTTTTCAGGAACGGGAATATAATACCTGGTATATCAAAAATGCGGTCCTTTATGATATGACACAAACCTCGGAAGGCTTTCCCGTCATGGTGAGTGTTTCTCAGCCAGGGCGAAAATCCGCTAACTTGCTGGTGTCATATATTACTGAAGGCCTTTGTGGTGATAATAACCTTCCGCTAAATGTGAATGGTAAAATCCTGCCCGCCAAATATGATTGTGTTCAGATAGGGCAGAACAGAATTGAACATTTTTCAGTGGTGGATGCGGACAGCGTCAATGGCATGGTGACGCATTTGAAATCTGATTTCACTATTCTCCTGCAAAACGATATCAAAATTTGGGCGGCAAATATCAAAACGCCAAAATACGGGCTGGCACCGAGATTCTAACGATGAAATGTCTGTCTCGCGACAGGTATTACTTCTATCATGGTAATCATTTATGAAATAATAGTGTCGTGGTGTTATTAATCAAAATAAGGAGTAAGTGGCCCTGTTTTTTTACGTATTGAAATGGACTGTATGCTAAACGGTACGAAACCGCACAAATAATCCTTTCTGACATTATGGATAAAGCTCACTACCAGACTTACGCTTGCTAGCGGCGTTTTAGTTGTTCAGCACATCTTTACTGGTAAGGAGCAGAATATGTCGCAACGTAATAGTCTGGATTTACTAAGCCGTAAAGAGGGAATGTGTCTGTTAGAGCAAAGCATGGGTTTTGTCTGGCAGGCAGCACTTCGGGCGGTCGCGGTATTAGGGGTCGCAGATCGTCTGGTTGAAGGAAAAAAATCCGTTACGCAACTGGCGGATGAGCTTAATGTCGATGGCGACTATCTTCATCGGATCATGCGCGTATTGTCCTCTCGCGGGGTGTTCAACGAATTATCTGAAGCTGAATACAGTCTTAGCCATTCAGCACAATTCCTCTGTTCTGAGCATGAATTTTCCTTGCGTGCGGCGGTGCTCATGCTGACAGACCCAACATTCTGGCAGCCAGCGGCTAAAATGGATGAAATATTGCAAGGCAAACCTGTTTTTAATGATTTGTTTGGCAAGCCTTTTTACGACTACTGGCAGCATGATGACACGATGACTGACAGCAACATTTTTCATGCGGGTATGGCCTCTATGTCATCCGTAGAGAATGAAGTCATCGCAGATAGCTATTCGTTCCCTCAAAACGCAGTCGTTGCCGATATCGCCGGTGGGCTGGGTAACTTATTGTTGGCCGTTTTACGTCGAAATCCGACCTTAACGGGGATCCTCTTCGATCAAAAAGACGTGCTTGAGCGGAATCGACTGCACCTGTTAAAGGATAATCGTCGATGGAAGACCGTTGAGGGGAGCTTTTTTGAAGCCTGTCCTGTAGCGGACATTTACCTGCTTAAATATATTTTGATGGACTGGCCTGATGGGAAGGCCAGTCAGATCCTTCAATGCTGCAGAAAGGCTATGAAAGAAAGCTCCCGGCTATTAATTTTTGAGCCGCTTATTAAAAAAGAAAATAATGAGCAGGGACGATTTGAAATTGACCTTCTTCTGTTAACAAGCTTTGATGGTGGACGGGCACGAACAGTGTCTGAGTATCATGCCTTGTTTGAACAGAGCAATCTGAAGTTGAACAAAATAATAGACACCCGTTCGTATCTGTCGATTTTAGAAGTCGTACCTGTCTGAGCTGTTTAAATAACATTCACAGAGCATATGTCCGGCATTCCGTTTTACCGTATTCCTGCTACGCTTGTCTGTTGTACCAGGAGCATGAATATGAAAAACAAAGATGAACAAACCGGATTAGTGGGGCTGGCGATTGGGGCCGCCGTTATTGGGCTGGTTTCAGCGCAGAAACCGATCCATCGCAACAGTATTGTCGATGAGCTGGTCAGGCTAGGCAGGCAAAAAGGCGATGGTGTAGAAGACGAGGTTTTCGTGAAAGCCGCCGAGCTGGTGAGAAAAGGGGTATAGCCTATGGCTGAATGTCGTAATGCGCAGTGCCATTGCGGTGCGGTGGCCTTTACCGTTGCGCTCACGGATGGCCTGAATACCGCGCGGCGCTGCAGCTGTTCTTTTTGTCGCATGCGGGGTGCGGTCGTCGTCTCTGCGCCGCTGTCAGGGATTACCGTGACAAAAGGTGAGGATAAGCTCACGGAGTACCGTTTTAACACGGGAACGGCACGGCACTTCTTCTGCTCGGTGTGCGGGATCTACACGTTCCATCAGCGGCGTTCCAATCCAAACGAATACGGCGTGAATGTTGCCTGCTTTGAAAACGTCTCACCGTTCGATTTCTCTGAGGTGAAGGTAATGGACGGGGTAAACCATCCCTCGGATGGAGACAGCGGGGTGTTTGGCTATCTCTCTTTTCGCAAGAAAGGGACAGTTGAGGCGTAATTGCCGCCTGGCCATTCTTTAATCAGCCTGGCTATAGTGGAGGGTGGTTATCTGAAACAGGAGAGACTATGCTCTGTGTTGAAAAAGACGATCCGCGAGAGGCACCTGAATCAGGTGATAAAAAGCCTCAACCGGTGAAAAAATAACGCGACCTGTGCGTTTATCCGCCACTGGCACTGCTGGTGGCTTTTTATTTTCCAGGAAACCCTGTTAACCGCCATCAAGGTGGGTTAACACAGCGCCGAGGTGCCCGACAATATCAGCAAAATCAAAAATTAACGCCATCCACAGCACGGCTAAAAGGGCAAGTACGGCAAGGGATACACGACCAAACAACGCTGTTATCCTTAGTGACGAAAGGGCTATCACCTGAGTTTAACCCGTTTTCTTTCAACTTACCTTCAACCAACCCTTTTCTGAAACTGTCTTTTGTGACTGACTTCAAAAAAATCGAGCCCGCATCATAATGCGGGCTCTGGCAATCAGAACTGGTAAACCAGACCTAACGCGACGACATCATCCGTGCCGATGCCGTTGTTTTTATAGAAGCTGTCATCTTCATCCAGCAGGTTAATTTTGTAATCAACGTAGGTGGACATGTTTTTATTGAAGTAGTAGGTCGCGCCTACGTCAGCGTATTTAACCAGATCCTGATCGCCCTGACCGTTGCCCAGATCCTTACCTTTAGACTGGAGGTATGAAAGGGTCGGACGCAGGCCGAAGTCGAACTGGTACTGCGCGGTCACTTCGAAGTTCTGGGTTTTGTTCGCCACGGCGTCGGTGTTATCACCGTACGGCGTCATATTGCGGGTTTCAGAATACATTGCCGCCAGATAGATGTTATTGGCGTCATATTTCAGGCCCGCAGTCCATGCATCCGCTTTGTCGCCGCCCGCTGTGGTATGCATCACCTGCTCGTTGGTACGGTCAGAAGAGGTGTAGGCTGCACCCGCAGTAATGCCCATGCCGAAGTCATAGGTAGTAGAGATACCGAAGCCGTCGCCGTTCTCGTGACGCGTGTCGCGACCGTTGTTGGTACCTTCCTGATTGTTGCTGGCGTCTTCATTTTTGCCCTGATACTGCAGCGCAAAATTCAGACCCTGCACCAGACCATAGAAATCGGTGTTACGGTAGGTGGCCACGCCGTTGGCACGGCCGGTCATGAAGTTGTCGGCTTTAGTGTAGGAGTCACCGCCGAACTCAGGCAGCATATCGGTCCAGCCTTCAACGTCGTACAGCACGCCATAGTTACGACCGTAATCAAAGGAACCGTAGTCGCCCACCTTCACACCAACGAAGGCCAGACGCGTCCAGGACTGGTTATCAGACCCTTCGGTGTTATTGGCCTGAATGTTGTATTCCCACTGTGCGTAGCCGGTCATCATGTCGTTGATCTGGGTTTCGCCTTTGAAGCCCAGACGCATATAGGTTTGATCCCCGTCAGCGCCTTTATCATCGGAGAAATAGTGCAGACCATCTACTTTTCCGTACAGATCTAATTTGTTGCCGTCTTTATTATAAATCTCTGCTGCATGAGTTGCGCCAGCCATTAACAGAGCCGGAATCATCAGGGCCAGTACTTTTCTTTGCATTGTGATATTCCTTTGCAGTTGTTTTTATTTAATTACCTGTTGAACTTCCCAAGTGAGAAAGTTGTCTCATGCTAAATCACTCCTGTGTAAGAGTAATAAATTATAATTGTTACGAACTAAGTAAAATCTAAACCGAATAAATCAATGGTAATGGTCATCTGTTTGATGAATGTATTAATGCAAAACATAATAAATTAAAATTATTAATCAGGCATTAGTTAAGCTATTCTTGGCGGCGTTATATGCCTTTAAGATTATTTATCCATAATTCGCGTGAATAATATTTAGGAAACTAAATAGATATTTATTGATTATCTGGATCCGCCCGGCGTGTCCGGGCTTTTTTATGGCAAAAAAAAGCCCGGACACGCCGGGCTGAGAAACTAGTCGCTGGTCGATTTTTCGGCTTTACCCGCCAGCTGCGCCAGGAAATCATAACGTTTTTGCAGATCGGCCGCGGCGTCTTTCCAGAGCTGTTCGGCCACTTCCGGCTGCTGCGCGTTAAGGCGACGGAAGCGTTGTTCCTGCATCAACGTCTCGGCCAGGGCATCTGACGGCGGACGTGAATCCAGCGCCAGCGGTAACTTACCTTCGTCCGCACGGCGCGGGTCGAACCGGTACAGCGGCCAGAAGCCGGTCGCGGTCAGCTGACGCATCTGGTCGTGGCTGAGTGCCAGGTCGTAGCCGTGCTCTTCACAAGGGCTGTAGGCAATGATCAGCGACGGGCCTGGATACGCTTCCGCTTCCTGGATGGCTTTTACCGTCTGGTTAAGCTGGGCACCCAGCGAGATTTGCGCGACGTAAACGTGACCGTACATCATCATGCTCACACCGAGATCTTTGCGCGCCTTGCGTTTTCCGTGTTCACCGAATTTCGTCACAGCGCCTAACGGTGTGGCTTTCGACGCCTGGCCACCGGTATTGGAATAACACTGTGTATCCAGAACCAGGATATTGACGTTTTCGGTCAGGCTCAACACGTGATCCAGTCCGCCAAAACCGATATCGTAAGCCCAGCCGTCACCGCCGATCAGCCAGATCGATTTTTCAACCAGCGCGTCTGCGTCGGTCAGCAGCTGTTCAGCGCCCGCCACGCCCTGAAGCGCCTGACGTAGCTCAGCAACCTGCTCACGACGTTCTTCAGGCGATGCGTCCGCGTGAAGCGCGTCATTGAGCCCGGCAGGGATCTGCCCGGCAAACTGTTCCAGCAGGCGCATCACGCGTGCGCGGTGCTGGTCAACGGTCAGGCGGAAGCCCAGGCCGAATTCGGCGTTATCCTCGAACAGCGAGTTTGCCCACGCGGGACCGCGACCGTTGCCGTCAGTAGTGTACGGTGTGGAGGGCAGGTTACCGCCATAGATAGACGAACAGCCAGTAGCGTTGGCAATCAGCATGCGGTCACCGTACAGCTGAGTAAGCAGCTTGATATACGGCGTCTCACCACAGCCGGAACAGGCCCCGGAATACTCAAACAGCGGCGTAATCAGCTGTGAAGTGCGAATATCAATGCGTTCCAGTTTGCTACGATCGATTTCCGGCAGATTCAGGAAGAAGTCATAATTGACCTTCTCCTCTTCAACGTGCTCCAGACGCGACATCATATTGATGGCTTTGATCTCCGGATCCTGCCTGTCTTTCGCCGGACAGACCTCGACGCAGAGGTTACAGCCGGTGCAGTCTTCCGGCGCGACCTGCAGAACATATTTCTGTCCGCGCATATCGCGAGATTTCACATCCAGCGAATGCAGGCTGGCTGGTGCAGTTTCCATCTCTTCCGGTGCAACCACCTTGGCACGAATGGCAGAGTGCGGGCAGGCCGCCACGCAGTGGTTGCACTGGGTACACAGCTCTTCCTTCCAGATGGGGATCGCTTCGGCGATGTTTCGTTTTTCCCAGCGGGTGGTGCCCATCGGCCAGGTGCCATCTGGCGGCAGCGCAGAGACGGGCAGGGCATCACCCAGCCCGGCCAGCATCGCCGCCGTCACGGTCTTCACGAAATCAGGCGCCGCATCGGACACGACCGGAGGGCGGTTCGGACTTGCGGCATTGACCGGCTGCAGCGGGACTTCGAACAGCGACTCGCGCGCCAGCGCCAGCGCCTGCCAGTTACGTTCGACCAGCTCCTGGCCCTTGCTACTATAGCTTTTAGCAATCGCACCCTGCAGTTCTACCAGCGCGCTGTCGCCCGGGAGGATATTGGTCAGATGGAAGAAGGCCATCTGCATTACGGTATTAATACGTGCAGCAAGGCCACATTCGCGGGCAATTTTTGCAGCGTTAACCACATAGAAACGGGCTTTTTTCTGGTTCAGCACCGCCTGCACTTCCTGCGGCAGGCGCGCCCAGACTTCGTCCGCGCTGTATGGCGTATTCAGGAGGAAAATACCGCCGGGCTTCAGGCGCTCGGCCATCTGGTATTTATCGATAAACTGCAGCTGGTGACAGCCAACAAAATCAGCCTGAGAAATCAGATACGCAGAGCGGATGGGCTGTTCGCTCACGCGCAGGTGGGAAACGGTCAGACCGCCGGCTTTCTTGGAGTCATAGACGAAGTACCCTTGGGCATACCACGGCGTGGAGTTACCGATGATTTTGATGTTGTTTTTGGTTGCGGAGACGCTGCCGTCGCTGCCCAGACCATAGAACAGCGCCTCAAGTTTGGCGGTTGAGGGCAGGGTGTTTTCCGGCAACGACAGGGACAGATTCGTCACATCATCATAAATGCCGACGGTAAAGCGCGGCTTGGGCTTCGCTTCGCTGAGCTCGTTGAATACCGCCAGCACGCAGTCCGGACCAAACTCCTTGGACGATAACCCATAGCGACCCCCGATCACGCGCGGCAGCGTTTCACGTTCGCCGTGATTAAAGGCCTCGGCCAGGGCAGTCATCACATCCAGATACAGCGGTTCCGCCTGGGCGCCCGGCTCCTTGGTGCGATCGAGCACCGCAACGGTACGCGCGGTCTCCGGCAGCGCAGAGAGCAGATGTTTCGCCGAGAACGGGCGATAGAGACGCACTTTAAGCACGCCAACTTTTTCGCCGCGCGTCAGCAGCTCATCAACAACTTCCTCGCAGGTGCCAATGGCCGAGCCCATCAACACAATGACCCGTTCCGCCTGCGGATGGCCGTAGTACTCAAAGGGTTTGTATTCCCGGCCGGTCGCGGCGGCAAAGTCATTCATCGCCTGTTCAACATGGTCGTAAACCGCGTTGTACCACGGGTTCGTGGCCTCGCGGGACTGGAAATAGGTATCGGGGTTCGCCGATGTGCCGCGAATAACCGGGTGTTCAGGGTTAAGGGCCCGGGCGCGATGCGCGTCGATGTCCGTCTGCGGAAGCAGATTCAGGATAGTATCGTCGGCCAGCGGGACGATTTTGTTGATTTCGTGAGAGGTGCGGAAACCGTCAAAGAAGTGAATAAACGGCACGCGGCTTTTGAGCGTGGCAATATGCGAAATTAAGGCAAAGTCCTGAGCTTCCTGAACGCTGCTGGCGCACAGCATCGCGCAGCCGGTCTGGCGTACGGCCATCACGTCAGAGTGATCGCCAAAGATAGAGAGCGCGTGGGTGGCAACGGTACGCGCCGCGACGTGCAGAACGAAGGGGGTCAGTTGCCCGGCGAGTTTGTACAGCGTCGGGATCATTAACAACAATCCCTGAGAAGAGGTAAACGACGTGGAAAGCGCGCCGGTCTGAAGCGCGCCGTGCACCGTGGCAATCGCACCGGCTTCCGACTGCATTTCAACCACTCGCGGGACATCGCCCCAGACGTTTTTTAACCCGTTACCCGCCCAGGCATCCGCCTGCTCAGCCATGGTAGAACTTGGCGTAATTGGGTAGATGGCGATAACTTCACTGGTGCGAAACGCGACTGAGGCAACTGCACCATTACCGTCAATAGTTTGCATAGGACAACACCCTTACATTGCGCAAAAAATAGGGGTCTGTATTACGGCAACAAACCCTGAATATTATCTGTGTATTCTAGCAAATGGGTGATTTTACGATTTTCGCTTTTGTGTCCTCGGTATTCTCGCCATCAATGAGTAGATCAAACTTTTGGCGAAAAAATTGCGAGAAATTGTTTCTGAAGCGCATAAATACGCACTTTCGCTCTCGACGACACGGGATGTGATGCCTATTATGCATAGGTTTCGCTTTATTCATGGGGGAGAGAGCATGCGCTCAGCATTTTGGTTAGGGTGTGCCGCATTATTGTTGTCGGCATGTAGCAGTGAGCCCGTTCAGCAGGCAACGGCAGCCCACGTGGCGCCGGGAATGAAAGCGGCGATGTCCAGCTCGGGTCAGGCTAACTGCGCAATGATTGGCGGTTCGCTGTCGGTTGCCCGTCAGCTGGATGGTTCTGCTATTGGGATGTGCGCCTTGCCAAATGGCAAACGCTGTAGCGAACAGTCGCTTGCCGTTGGTAGCTGCGGTAACTACTGATTATTCTGCACGCTTAAACATCAGCGTTTTATCGGCCGTGGCCAGCGTTAACTGGTCTTCAGTCAGGTCGACCTGCGCCCCTTTGCGCAGCATGTCGCCGATGGCCTGATCCAGCTCATTCAGCTGTGGTTCAGTACATAGCTTGCGCGTCATGGCCAGCGTTTTAACCTTAAGCTCGCCTTCGGACAATTTCCCCTGTCCGTTGAAGCGGTTACACATCTGGCCAGAAATGCTGATGTTATTAACCAAGCTGATATCTGGCAGCGCGCTAAAACCGATCTCAGGTTGCGTTGTCGCACTCTTCACTGCCTTACCGTTTACATTTTCCAGCACAAAGCGGTGGTTCTGAAGTTGCTCCGGCTGAACGGAGGCTTTACCCGGATTAACGCAGCCGGTAAGGACAAGACTAATAACGCTTAACGCAATGAGCTTTTTCATTTTTCTTCTCAAACTATTAACACTGTGAATCTTTTTCCAGTGTAACGATACTCTGCCGTGCGTTAATGGGGTTTATCTGAAAGTGCGGGGGGAGGTACCGGGCAACGCAGCGGTTGCCCGGGATGACGTTAATGCGATTTAAACCCTGCCGCCGTCATCAGCATACGGAAGAGCATACTGACCGCAGCCAGCGCCAGTACGCTGCCGCCCCAGATAATGACCAGCCACAGCAATCTTTTCCAGACCGGTTGTTGCATCAGTGATAACCCTCCCCATGCTGAACTTTGCCGCGAAACACGTAGTAGCTCCAGAAGGTGTAGACCAGAATAACGGGAATGATCAACAGCGCGCCGACCAGCATAAAGCCCTGGCTTTGCGTCGGTGCGGCCGCCTGCCACAGGGTGATCGACGGTGGAATGATATGCGGCCAGATGCTGATCCCCAGCCCGCTAAAGCCGAGGAAGATCAGCCCCAGCGTCAGAATAAACGGACGGCTATGGCTGTCGGGATTATTCAGGCAGCGCCACTGGTACAGACTAAACATCACCACCAGCGCCGGGACGGGCAGCAGATAAAACAGATTCGGCAGCGTAAACCAGCGCGCAGCGATGGCCGGTTGTGCCAGCGGTGTCCAGAGGCTGATCGCCGCAATAAACGCCAGCAGCACGATTAACAGCGTTTTTGACACCTCACGCATCCGCTGCTGCAATGCGTTTTCGCTTTTCATCACCAGCCAGGTCGAGCCTAACAGCGCATAAGCCACCACCAGCCCCGCGCCGCAAAACAGGTTAAACGCGGTAAACCAGTCAAAGGGGCCGCCGGTATAGGCCCGACCGGTGACGGCAAAGCCGTTAATGACGGCGCCTACCGTCACGCCCTGGGTAAACGTCGCCAGAATTGAACCGCCTATAAACGCCTTATCCCAGAAGGGACGGTGAGCCGGGGTGGCTTTAAAGCGAAACTCAAATGCCACCCCGCGGAAAATAAGTCCGATCAGCATTAACGTCAGCGGAATGGTCAGGGCATCAACGATGACCGCATAGGCCAGCGGAAACGCGCCGAACAGGGCGGCTCCGCCGAGCACCAGCCAGGTCTCATTTCCGTCCCAGACCGGCGCGACGCTGTTGACCATCACGTCGCGATCGTCGGCGTTTTGCGTTGCCGGGAACAGAATGCCGATCCCCAGATCAAAACCGTCCATGACGATATACATCAGCGTGGCAAAGACGATGATGACAAACCAGATAATGGAAAGATCGATACCCATTATGGCTGCTCCTTGTGTTCAGTTGTGACGGCAGAAAGCGGGCGCGCCGGACGTCCGTCGGACTCGGTGGCGAAAGATTCATGCGGCTCCGGGCCTTTTCGGATGAGGCGCACCATATAGCTGTAACCCACGCCGAATACCGAGGTATAGACGACGAAGAAGGCCAGCAGGCTCACGCTCATGTGCAGATCGCCATGGGCAGACACCGCATCCTTCGTTCGCTGGAGTCCGTAGACCACCCACGGCTGGCGGCCCACTTCGGTGGTGATCCACCCGGCCAGGATGGCAATCAGTCCGGATGGTCCCATCAACAGCGCAAACCACAGGAAAGGTCGGGAAGAATAAACGCGCTTTTTATAGCGCAGCCAGAGAGCCGTCACCCCAAGCAGCAGCATCAGCATGCCCAGACCCGCCATAATGCGGAACGACCAGAAGACGATGGTGGAGTTCGGGCGGTCTTCCTTTGGAAACTCTTTGAGCGCCGGTACCTGTTTATCCAGACTGTGCGTCAGAATAAGGCTGCCGAGCGCGGGGATCTCCAGCCCAAAGCGGGTGCGCTCCTGCTCCATATCCGGCCAGCCAAACAGCAGCAGCGGGGTTGGCTCACCCGGCGGGTTTTCCCAGTGGCCTTCAATGGCGGCAATCTTGGCGGGCTGGTGCTTTAAGGTGTTCAACCCGTGCATATCGCCAACCATGGCCTGGATGGGGGCGACAATCAGCGTCATCCACAGAGCCATCGAAAACATCGCGCGGATGGCAGGGGTATTATTGCCGCGCAGCAGATGCCATGCCGCCGATGCGCCCACAAACAGGGCGCTGCTCAGGAACGCGGCTATCGACATGTGCAGCAGGCGGTAAGGGAAGGAGGGGTTAAACACCACCGCGAACCAGTCTACCGGTACCACCTGACCGTTGACGATCTCATAGCCCTGCGGGGTCTGCATCCAGCTGTTCGAGGAGAGGATCCAGAAGGTGGAGATGATGGTCCCCAGCGCTACCATGCAGGTAGCGAAGAAGTGCAGTCCCGGCCCGACTTTGTTCCAGCCGAACAGCATTACGCCGAGGAATCCGGCTTCGAGGAAGAAGGCGGTAAGCACTTCATAAGTCAGCAGCGGGCCGGTAATACTGCCCGCAAACTGCGAAAAGCCGCTCCAGTTGGTGCCAAACTGGTAGGCCATCACCAGCCCGGAGACCACGCCCATGCCAAAGTTGACGGCAAAAATCTTCGACCAGAAATGGTACAGGGAGCGCCAGACCGGATTTTTAGTTTTCAACCACAGCCCTTCGAGTACGGCAAGGTAGCTTGCGAGACCAATGGTGATGGCCGGGAAAATAATGTGAAAGGATACGGTAAAGGCAAACTGTATCCGTGCAAGGTGAAAAGCATCTAAACCAAACATGCAAAACTCCGCGATGTAATTATGTCGATGCCATTCTAAGCCGCGCCAGCTCTGGGTTGCAGAAACAGACCCGGCATATTTACCTATAACAGTTTGCCAGTGTATTATTTATAGATGTGCTTAAAGTCCGCTTTCCGTTAATGACTTTGCTCGAGTAATTGCTCCAGCATTAAATATGGGGTGCTCGTAGCGATCGGTTACGTCACTCACGCGGTAAATTTTCCACTTTCCGTCTTCACGACGCATATAGACTTCAAGATTAAGAAACCCGCCGTTCTCAATACCAATCCTGACAGGAAGAACTTCGCCATTGATGAACTGATGCGCCACACCAACCTCAAGCCGCTTCACCCAGGAGGGATCATAATCCTGAATATAAGCGAAATAATCTGACCCCAGGATTTCCTGTTCAGGAATCGACTCTATCTCGTTAAGTCGGGATAGTGTATCTGCCGCAACGTACTCTCTAAGCTGAGGGTATTCACTATCACTTTCCGCAAAAAACGTCAGATATGTGGAATAAAATTCTTCCGCTCGTTCGGCAGCATTCTGCTGAGGTACGCACGTACAAGCTGATAATAATAACGGCAAAGTAATTATAATCCCCCTCATCATCTACTCATCCTGTAAATCTTATAGGTTGGTTGTGCGCGGCGGTAACCCGGCCCGGGGTACATACTGAGCTGGGTAAAATCTGAGATCCACCGGGTGCCGTCGAACATTGTCATATGGCCGCTTGAATTTCCCCCAGGATAGGGCTGTATTACAGCGACATCTCCGCTAAGCAACGTCGAACCGGGAGGAACCTCCCTAAAACCTGCACGCAAAAGTTTTGGTCCATAATCCTTCGCATCATGTGTGCGTTCAAGCGTAATGCCGCCAGCGATTATGGCACGACGTGTAAACTTCGCGCATTCGTTATGAGAGTGTCCAAGCGCATGCGAGCGGAGGTAAGAAACAGCCGCGTTTTTATTCCAACTCATTGATAATTCCTTTCTGTAAGGTAAGGGCGCAATTCCTGCTTGAGCAAGACAAGTATCAGAGTGTTCATTAGCCTGTTGTTAATACTCTGTGGTTGGTGAGATGAGTAGGCAAAAAATGTTATATATTATGTTTATATTTCATGTGGTTATGTATGTATGGTCGAGGATTGTAAAGATCAATATTTAAAAAGCTGGACGAGCATCAGGGAATAAAAACATTCTTTTTATGAATTTTCCGCATTAAACCGCTTGCTTTGTCGTCAGCGCCGTGCGTTAATGGTCTTCTGGTTTTGAGTCCAAATAAATATCTGACGTAGTTTTATAAAGCAGTTCTCATCACGTTGTGCCTCTCCGCAGCCTCTCTTGGGTCTTTATCTACATTCCGATTCGTTTTGTTTAAAACCATTATGCCCAATCGGCCCATTAGTAATTTACGTTTTAACGTTTCAGGAGAATCCTATGACTTCTTATATCCATTTTCGCTGCCCATGCTGCCATGGTTCGCAGTACCGTACCTCAGCCTTTGATGTGTCTGAGAAAAACCCGTTTGGCGCGAAATGCATTTTTTGCAAATCGCCGATGATCACGCTCGACCACCTGGCCGCCGCGCATTCCGCTCAGAGCCACGTGACCGAATACCGTAAGTAATTCATCTTCCAGACTATAACAGTTAGCTAAATCTTCTCTTTTTCTCCTGCTGATATACACTGTCGGTCATAAGGAGAATCTGATGAAAAAATACCAGCGTCTGGCGCAACAAATTATCTCGCAGATTGAGCTTGGCGTATGGCTGCCGGGCGATAAGCTGCCTTCCCTGCGAGAGCAGGTGGCAAGCAGCGGCATGAGTTTTATGACCGTTGGCCACGCGTATCAGATGCTGGAAAGTCAGGGGCGCATTGTCGCCAGACCGCAGTCGGGCTATTACGTTGCCTCGCGCCCGACCGCACACCAGCCTGCGCCACCCGCTCAGGTGATGCGTGACGAAGCGGTGGATATCAATACCTACATCTTCGACGTCTTACAGGCCAGCCGCGACCCGTCCGTTGTTCCTTTTGCCTCCGCGTTTCCCGATCCCCGTCTTTTCCCGCTTCAGCAGCTCAACCGCTCGCTGGCGAACGTCAGTAAAACCGCGACGGCGATGAGTGTGATTGAGAACCTGCCGCCGGGTAACGTCGATCTTCGCCACGCCATTGCCCGTCGCTACGCGCAGCAGGGGATGAACATCTCCCCGGAAGAGATCGTGATCACCGCAGGCGCGCTCGAGGCGCTGAATCTTAGCCTGCAGGCGGTGACCGAGCCGGGTGACTGGGTGATTGTCGAAAACCCCTGTTTCTACGGCGCGCTGCAGGCGCTGGAACGCCTGAAGCTTAAAGCGTTGTCGATTGCGACAGACGTCCGCGAGGGGATCGATCTCAACGCCCTTGAACAGGCGCTGAATGAGTACCCGGTTAAAGCCTGCTGGATCATGACCAACAGCCAAAACCCGCTCGGCTTCACGCTGAGCGCGGAGAAAAAAGCGCAGCTTGTCGCGCTGTTAACACAGCACAACGTCCCGCTGATTGAAGATGACGTCTACAGCGAACTCTATTTTGGCCGCGACAAGCCGCTCCCGGCGAAAGCGTGGGATCGTCAGGACATGACGCTTCACTGCTCGTCCTTTTCAAAATGTCTGGTGGCCGGTTTTCGCATCGGCTGGGTGGCAGCAGGAAAACACGCGCGGCGCATTCAGCAGCTACAGCTGATGAGCACGCTCTCAACCAGTTCTCCCATGCAGCTGGCGCTGGTGGATTACCTGGCGACCAAACGCTACGACGCTCACCTGCGCCGCCTGCGGCGTACGCTGGCCGAGCGAAAGCAGCAGGCCTGGCAGTCACTTCTGCGCCATATGCCTGCCGGCGTCAAAATTCACCATAACGACAGCGGCTATTTTTTGTGGCTGGAGCTTCCGGCACAGTTGGATGCGGGGCTGCTGAGCGAAAAGGCCTTAACGCACCACATCAGCATTGCTCCCGGAAAGATGTTTTCCACCTCTGACGCGTGGACGCCATTCTTTCGTTTTAATACCTCCTGGGCCTGGGGAGAGCGGGAAGAGCAGGCGGTCATTCAGTTAGGAAAATTAATTAGCACGATGCTGGAATAATGCTTTCTCCGTTATTTAAATAATCAATTCTTATCCTGATGACGGCACTGCGAATATTTCGCGGTGACCTGTCATAGGAAATCTGCATACCGTCTCTCGCGCCTAACTCCTTGTCTATAATCCAGTTAACGGGGAATGCGCCCTCGGTCACACCTTGATGAAATTTCCTGAAGCCGTACGGTGCGGCGCATTTGCGCGGTCTACGTTTAATAAGGGAGATATTTTTACGGCACGGCTGCCGCTAAATTTCATTGCGACAGGAGTAACTCTTATGAGCAAAAATTTTGCCCGCAGCAGCCTGTGTGCGCTCGGCATGACTATCATGACAGCGCAAGCCGCAGAACCCCCCAAGGCCATTGGCGATGGGGAAGGTCGACTGGATATTATCGCCTGGCCGGGATACATCGAGCGGGGACAGACGGATAAAAACTACGACTGGGTCACCCAGTTTGAAAAAGAGACCGGGTGTGCGGTCAACGTCAAAACGGCGGCCACGTCGGATGAAATGGTCAGCCTGATGGCGAAGGGGGGATACGATCTGGTCACCGCCTCGGGTGACGCCTCCCTGCGGCTGATCATGGGCAAACGCGTCCAGCCGATTAACCCGGATCTTATTCCCAACTGGAAAACCCTCGACGAACGGATTGTGAAAGGAGAATGGTTTAACGTCGGGGGCAAGGTCTACGGCACGCCGTACCAGTGGGGGCCAAACCTGTTGATGTACAACACCAAAACCTTCCCGACGCCGCCGGACAGCTGGAGCGTGGTCTTTACTAAACAGGATCTGCCTGACGGTAAAACCAATCAGGGACGCGTACAGGCGTATGACGGCCCGATTTATATCGCCGATGCGGCGCTGTTCGTCAAAGCCACGCAGCCGCAGCTGGGTATCAAAGACCCGTACCAGCTCACCGAAGCACAGTATGCCGCCGTGCTTAAGGTGCTTCGCGACCAGCATGCCCTGATCCACCGCTACTGGCACGACACCACCGTCCAGATGAGCGACTTCAAAAATGAAGGCGTCGTGGCCTCCAGCGCCTGGCCGTATCAGGCGAATGCTCTGAAGGCCGAGAACCAGCCCATTGCCACCGTCTTCCCGAAAGAGGGGGTGACAGGCTGGGCGGACACCACCATGCTCCACGCGCAGGCTAAACACCCGATGTGCGCCTACAAATGGATGAACTGGTCGCTGACGCCGAAAGTGCAGGGCGATCTGGCTGCATGGTTTGGTTCCTTGCCTGTGGTTCCGGAAGGGTGTAAAGCCAGCACGCTGCTGGGCGATAAAGGCTGCGAAACAAACGGTTATAATGAGTTCGACAAAATCATGTTCTGGAAAACCCCCATCGCAGAAGGCGGCAAATTTGTCCCTTACAGCCGCTGGACGCAGGATTACATCGCCATCATGGGCGGTCGTTAATTGCCCGGGAGCAGAACATGACGTACGCGGTCGAGTTTAATAATGTTTCCCGCCTGTACGGCGACGTACGGGCGGTGGATGGGGTCACCATTGCGATTCGTGACGGAGAGTTTTTCTCCATGCTGGGGCCTTCGGGCTCCGGCAAAACCACCTGCCTGCGCCTGATAGCCGGTTTTGAACAGCTGTCAGGCGGGACGATCTCTATCTTCGGCAAAGAGGCGAGCGAGCTGCCTCCCTGGGAGCGGGATGTGAACACCGTGTTTCAGGACTACGCGCTGTTCCCGCATATGTCGATCCTCGACAATGTCGCCTACGGGCTAATGGTCAAAGGCGTCGACAAGAAAAAACGCCATGCCCAGGCCCGTGATGCCCTGGAAAAAGTGGGCCTCAGCTTTGCCGTTGCCCGCAAACCTTCTCAACTTTCCGGCGGCCAGCGTCAGCGTGTCGCCATTGCCCGCGCGCTGGTGAATGAACCGCGCGTCCTGCTGCTGGACGAGCCTTTAGGGGCGCTCGATCTCAAGCTGCGGGAACAGATGCAGTTTGAGCTGAAGAAGCTTCAGCAGGAACTTGGTATCACCTTTATTTTTGTCACCCACGATCAGGGCGAGGCCCTTTCCATGTCAGATCGGGTGGCGGTGTTCAATAACGGGCGCATCGAGCAGGTGGATACCCCGCGCGATCTCTACATGCGTCCACGCACGCCGTTTGTTGCCGGTTTTGTCGGCACCTCTAACGTCTTCGATGCGGGCCTTGCGCAGAAAATATGCGGCATGGAAGGCAGCTATTCCCTGCGCCCGGAACATATTCGCCTTAATGAGGGCGGAGACGTTCAGGTTCAGGGCGTCGTGCAGGCCGTTCAGTATCAGGGGGCGGCCACGCGTCTGGAGCTAAAGCTCGCCGATGGTGCCAAACTGCTGGTGAGCCAGGCTAATCTCAGTGAAACCTCGTCGCTGAGCGGCATTGCGCCGGGGCAGGCGGTCATGGCGTCATGGTCACGCGAGGCGATGATTCGCCTGCACGAGGAGAGGTGAAATGGATATGAGTGTCGCGCATCCTCCCGCCTCGCGCGGCCGCTTAAGCCGCATGACCGCACTGTTCTGGCGCAAGCCGTCGCTCGGCCTGTTCCTGCTTCTGCTCGCGCCGCTGATGTGGTTTGGCATCGTCTATTTAGGATCGCTGCTGACGCTGCTGTGGCAGGGGTTTTACACCTTTGACGATTTCACCATGGCCGTCACGCCGGACCTGACCCTGGCGAACATTCTGGCGCTCTTTAACCCGGCAAACTACGACATCATCCTGCGCACGTTAACGATGGCGATTGCGGTGACCATTGCCAGCGCCATCCTCGCATTCCCGATGGCCTGGTACATGGCGCGATACACCAGCGGCAAGTGGAAGGCTTTCTTCTATATCGCCGTGATGCTGCCAATGTGGGCGAGCTACATCGTCAAAGCCTATGCCTGGACGCTGCTGCTGGCTAAGGACGGCGTGGCGCAGTGGTTTCTCAGCCATCTCGGACTGGAGCCGATTCTGACCTCAATCCTGACGCTCCCGGCAGTGGGCGGTAACACCTTGTCCACCTCCGGGCTGGGACGGTTTCTGGTGTTCGTCTATATCTGGCTGCCGTTTATGATCCTGCCGGTTCAGGCGGCGCTGGAACGCCTGCCGGCCTCGCTGCTTCAGGCCTCAGCCGACCTCGGCGCGCGTCCCCGTCAGACGTTCCGCTATGTCGTTCTGCCGCTGGCCATTCCGGGCATTGCGGCGGGCTCAATCTTCACCTTTTCTCTGACGCTGGGAGATTTCATCGTTCCGCAGCTGGTGGGGCCGCCGGGCTACTTCATCGGTAACATGGTCTACTCGCAGCAGGGTGCCATTGGCAACATGCCCATGGCCGCCGCGTTCACGCTGGTGCCCATCGTGCTGATTTCTCTTTATCTGGCGTTCGTGAAACGTCTGGGAGCATTCGATGCACTCTGAACGCGCACCGCTGTTCCTGAAAGTGGCAGCGTGGGGAGGCGTCATCTTCCTGCACTTCCCGCTGCTGATTATCGCGACCTACGCCTTCAACACCGAAGACGCTGCCTTCAGCTTTCCGCCGCAGGGGCTGACGCTGAAGTGGTTTAGCGTGGCGGCGGGGCGCGGCGATATTATTGAATCCGTGACGTTGTCACTTCAAATTGCGGCGCTATCTACCGCAATTGCCCTTGTGCTTGGCACGCTTGCTGCAGCGGCGCTGTGGCGAAGCGAGTTTTTTGGCAAGAATGCGATTTCGCTGTTGCTGCTGTTGCCGATTGCATTACCGGGGATCATCACCGGCCTGGCGCTGCTGACGGCCTTCAAAACGATCAACCTTGAGCCGGGGTTTTTCACCATCGTGGTCGGACACGCCACCTTTTGCGTGGTAGTGGTGTTTAACAACGTGATTGCCCGATTCAGACGCACCTCCTGGAGCCTGGTGGAAGCGTCGATGGATCTCGGGGCCGACGGATGGCAAACCTTCCGCTATGTGGTGCTGCCCAATCTGGGTTCCGCGCTGCTGGCCGGGGGAATGCTGGCGTTTGCCCTGTCGTTTGACGAGATCATCGTCACGACATTTACCGCGGGACACGAGCGCACGTTACCGCTGTGGTTGCTCAATCAGCTCGGGCGTCCACGCGACGTGCCGGTCACCAACGTCGTTGCTCTGCTGGTGATGCTGGTGACAACTCTCCCCATTCTGGGAGCCTGGTGGCTCACCCGCGACGGCGAGAACATCGCTGGTGGCGGGAAATAACTTCGATTTAAACAGGACAACGCTATGCAAAACCAACTGCTGATTAATGGTGAACTGATTACTGGCGAAGGGGAAAAGCAGCCGGTTTACAATCCCGCCACCGGAGAAGTGCTGCTGGACATCGCTGAAGCCTCTGCCGCGCAGGTCGATGCTGCCGTTCGGGCTGCCGATCGTGCCTTTATCGAGTGGGGGCAAACCACCCCGAAAGCCCGTGCAGAGTGCTTACTGAAACTGGCTGACGCCATCGAAGAACATGCCGACACTTTCGCGAAGCTGGAATCCCTCAACTGCGGCAAGCCACTGCACTGCGCTCTGGGTGATGAAATTCCGGCGGTGGTGGACGTTTTCCGCTTCTTTGCCGGGGCGGCCCGCTGCCTGAACGGCCTGGCAGCGGGGGAATACCTCGAAGGACACACCTCGATGATTCGCCGTGACCCGGTGGGCGTGGTTGCCTCTATTGCACCATGGAACTATCCGCTGATGATGGCGGCGTGGAAGCTCGCGCCCGCGCTGGCGGCAGGAAACTGCGTGGTGATTAAGCCCTCAGAGATCACCCCGCTGACCGCGCTGAAGCTGGGAGAACTGGCAAAAGATATCTTCCCCGCAGGCGTTCTGAACGTGCTGTTTGGGCGGGGGAAAACGGTCGGCGATCCGCTGACCGGGCATGAAAAAGTCCGCATGGTTTCGCTGACCGGTTCGATTGCGACCGGGGAACATATCATCGGCCATACGGCGTCCTCCATTAAACGCACCCACATGGAGCTGGGCGGTAAAGCGCCGGTTATTGTCTTTGATGATGCCGACCTGGATGCGGTTGTCGAAGGGGTGCGGACGTTTGGTTTCTACAATGCCGGACAGGACTGTACGGCGGCCTGTCGTATTTATGCCCAGAAAGGCATTTATGCCGCGCTGGTGGAAAAGCTGGGCGCAGCGGTCGCCAGCCTTAAAATGGGGGCACCGGAGGATTCCTCTACCGAACTGGGACCGCTCAGCTCGGCCGCCCATCTTTCTCGCGTCTGTCAGGCCGTCGATGACGCGAAAGCGCTCGGCCATATCCGGGTTGTCACCGGCGGGAGCAAAAAAGAGGGGGCAGGCTACTACTTCCAGCCAACCCTGCTGGCGGGGGCAAAACAGGACGATGCCATCGTTCAGCGCGAGGTGTTTGGCCCGGTGGTGAGCGTCACCGAGTTTGACGATGAGGCGCAGGTGCTGGCCTGGGCGAACGATTCGCAATACGGCCTGGCGTCATCGGTCTGGACCAAAGACGTGGGGCGCGCCCATCGCCTGAGCGCGCGCCTGCAGTACGGCTGCACCTGGGTGAATACCCATTTTATGCTGGTGAGCGAAATGCCGCACGGCGGCATGAAATTATCCGGCTACGGCAAAGATATGTCGGTCTACGGGCTTGAGGATTATACGGTCGTGCGGCATGTTATGATTAAACACTGAGCCCGTCATGCCTGGTCGTATTTGCGGCCAGGCGCTCTCCTTGCCCGCCACCCGTGTTACGTAAGATACTCAATTGTTATTAGCCATAGTTTTTAAGTGGTTATTCTGTAACGAAAAAACTTGATCTGTGTCAACATATGACGCATATTGCGTGCGGTTATTTTTTCGGCTCTGGTATACAGAATGACGTTGTATCAAAAGATGTTGGTTTTTTACGCAATCATGGCTTCCATCTGCGCATTAATTACCTGGTTCCTCTCCAAAGACCGCAAACGTATCCGCCTGCTCAGCGCTTTCCTGGTGGGGTCAACCTGGCCAATGAGCTTTCCCGTTGCGCTGCTGGTATCGCTTTTCTGAAGCACGCTTCCAGTTTTAAAAGATGAACATAGCATTCCTGATGTGATAACTGTATAAATACACAGTGCATCATAAAAGGAGTGCTTATGAACAGTTTTTACTCGCAGCAGGCCGGTTGCACCGTGCGCTGGCACGACTTGCCCGGTACCGGCGATCCCGTGGTGTTCATTCACGGACTGGGCTGCGCCTCTTCCTATGAATATCCCCGCGTCGTTCGTGACCCGCTGTTTGGCGCGCGCAGAGCGATTCTCATCGACTTGCCCGGCAGCGGCTACAGCGATAAGCCTCTGCACTACAGCTATAAAACCACTGACCAGGCCCACGTCGTCGCGGAGCTGATTGACCATCTTGAGCTGGATGCCTTCTGGTTATACGGCCACAGCATGGGCGGCAGTATTGCTATCGAAACGGCGGGGCTGCTGGCAACGCGCGTGAAGGGACTGATGGTGTCAGAGCCCAATTTTCACGCGGGTGGGGGCATGTTCAGCCGGTCTATAGCGGCGCAAACCGAGCAACAGTTTCTGGAGCAAGGTTATGACGCCATGCTCAGCGCAGAAAAAACGGCGTGGGCAGGGTGCCTGCAGAGCAATGCCGCTTATGCCGTCTGGCGCGGTGCATCCAGTCTGGTGGCGGGCGTTGAACCGGAATGGGAAGCGCAGTTTCTGTCACTCCCTTGCCCGGTGACGCTGATTTTCGGCGAGCTCTCTCTGCCGGATGACGATGTGGAAAATCTAGAGCAGAAAGGTGTTGAGGTAAAAATTATCCCTGCGGCGGGGCATTCAATGTCGTGGGAAAACCCGTCTGCGCTGGCACAGACGTTAGCTGAGTGTATGGCGGTGTGATCGTTGTGCAATTTATTATCGTTGCAAAATGTAGGCCGGGTAAGCGCAGCGCCACCCGGCAAGAAGGGCGGCTACTTTATTAATGCCCGCAGTGCCTGACGTGCGTCAGGCTGAACATCATGCGGATGCTGGTAATCAATGTTCTCTATCGCGCGGCTATAGAGGGCGACCAGCCAGTCGTAAACGTACGCGGTGGCCGCATGCACAGGCTGTTCTCCCAGGCGCGTCAGACGAGGCTCGGCGCTACTGACCACTGGCGTGACGAAGATGGCCTGGCCCTTGCGGATGCGGCTTGCCGGACGCGTCGCCACGGGCGTCTGGTCGTAACCCAGCCAGCCAATGAAATTGCCCATCACGGCATGCAGTTGCGCAGCGCTACTTTTATCCGCTTCGACGATGCGCTGAAGCTGTTGAGGCAGATCAAGCCGGTAGCTGGTGGTCACCAGCACATCCGCGATTTGCTGTAACACCGCAGGTTCCAGCCCCAGACGGGCGGCCGCGGCCTCATTGCGGCTCCACTGGCGCAGATGATTTATCCACACTCTGTGCGCCAGTCGCGCTTTGTCTTTTGTCTGGAACAGGCCGTTGCTTTCCTGTGCATTCTCGGCAAACAGGTCAATGGTGTCCGTAAACAACCCGTTCACCTGCTCCTCGCGAGGCTGCTGAACGGCGAGCAGCGTTTCAAAGGCCTTCAGCGGCGGCAGCAGGCCTTCAAGCAGTTCGCCGTGGCGGGCGGCGCTGCTTTGCAGCGTGCGCACCATGTTTTCGGCCTGAGCACGTCTTGTCCCCGGCTCCTCAACCAGCGGCGTCAGATAGCTTTGCATCAGCGATGAGAGCTCCTGTCGCAGCAGGCCTTTCAGCGTGCTGAGACGCTTCTGTCGCTGCGCGGACAGCGTGGCCTGAGACAGCCACTCGATGACGCGCTGCATGCTGTGGCTGTCCAGGGCCTGCAGCGTGCCCCAGCGTAAGCCCGGCTTACCGAGCAGATGCTGTACGGCTTCGTCGAGGTTCTGCCGGGTAGTAAAGCGGGCGTCATGCGGGGTGATCGCCCACACCAGACCTGGAAGGGCTGACTCTTCAGCAGGCTGCGTCTCCTTCACCCAGTTCATCAACACTTTTGCTTTTTTGGCCGTCTGTTCGTGCTGCGCCGTCGCGTTACAAATCACCAGCACATCAGGTTGAAGCTGTTGACGGTAATGCTCGAGCAGCCACTGGGATTTCGCCTGGCGTAGCGGGTCGGCACGGTTATCTTCAAAAACCGGAATATCAATAATATCGACGTTGTCCAGCGCGCCGTTCTCAACCGGCAACACCAGCTCGCGGGTCAGGAAGGCCAGCACATCGACGGGGATACTGATGGCGTTAAGCATTTCACCGCCATTCAGCGGATGAAGCAGCGTCTCCTGCGCGTCCTGAAGGTCTAACGTGCCGTCGTGCGTCAGGAATCCTTCACCCGGCAGCCCAAAGCTGTCCACCAGCAGGCTAAGCGGGGCAGCAAGATCGCTGACATGGCTGGTCTGGTGCAGCACGTGGGCCAGTTTTAACCACTGCTGGGTCAACTCCTGCTGCTCGCCCCACAGCAGGGACCAGACGCTGGCCCGCGTGCTGAGATCGAGCGATGGCACCAGCTGGGCAAACTCATACCAGAGGGCATCATCAATTTGCTGTTTCGCTGCGGGTACGGTGCTTTGCCAGAAGCGGGCAATCGCTCCCACCTCCTGAGCAGTGATACCGGGCACGCCCTGCGGCTGGCGCAGCCCGCGCCATTTCTCCAGACGTGTCTCAATGACCGCCTTATCCACTGCGCGCATCTGCGGGTGCAGGGTCGTGCGGGCAATAAACAGCTGTACCAGCTCGGCCTCGGTGACCAGACGCAGACGCAGCGGGAACGCCTCATCAGCCACCTCCGGGGTTTCCCGGGTGAAGCGGACGGCCATGTTGGTCAGGGCATGTCCCGGATTGATATGCGAAAAATAGTCAAAGGTGCGCTGGCCTGGCGTTACGTTAAGGCGTCCATTGCCGCTGCCGCACAGAGACAGCAGCAGGTGCGCTTTCGCGCTCTGCGAATGACCGTAAAGCCCAATGCTGCTCTGGCGAGTCATGGCGCGTTCAATGGCCTGCTCCCGCGCCTGCACCGCGTTGATGCGAGCAAGCAGGGCGTCAGCATCGTTATCCAGCACTGGGGCGTTCAGGCGCGTCTCATTAATCCACCCGATTAAGGCCTGAGTGGTGGTCGTGGTCGCTGTCATTTCAGGTATACGCTCCCGCTGTCGATCCAGTAGTGGCTGCCGCTGTGTCGGCGGTCGGCCAAAGTATTCAGTTTGAAGGTTAGTGCGTCAGGCGCAACCGGCGTGCCGTCCTGCAGCCAGGCATCGCTCAGCTCGAAGGCCTCCGGGCCTTCCTGCTTGCTGCCGCCGCAGAGTTTCAGCCGCACGTTCAGCACGCCGTCACCGGCAATGGCTTTGGCCAGTTCAGCCGAGTTAATGCTGAGCGTGTAGAGCGGCGTGGCAGGCCAGCGCGCGTTCGCCAGTTGGCGGAAGCCGAGGGTGACGTTACCGCGCAGCGGGAAGTGCAGACGCGCGTCAAGCTTAGCGCCGGGCTTATCGAGATCGATATCCTGATACCAGACGTTTTCCTCGCGCAGGGTATTGACGGTGTTATCCAGCACGCCGAGATAGCGCACGGTGGAATACGCGCCAATGTCCGCGGCTTTAAAGTTGAAGCGCGGCAGACGCAGATCGAGCGCCAGGCTGCAGAGCATGGCGCCCACCGCGGCTGTCGATTTAGGGTTGCCAATGCGCCCCTGCTGGCTGAACGGATACCACTCGTGCACCTGGTATTTATCCAGCCAGACGATGCGATTGACCGGCACCGGCTGCAGGTGGCGAATGAGCGCCTGAACCCCAGGCAGGCAGCCGGGGCGTCCGGTGATCAGCAGAATATCGCAGCTGTAATGGGAAATCGCCTCACACACCGCGTGGAGCGGGGAGGCCAGCGTAAACTGCCCAGCCAGCATCGCATCCTGCATTTCGCGGAAGTTCACATGCAGCGGCACCGCGAACAGATCGAAAGCGTCTGAACCCGCAGGCAGGGCATGATCGATCGCCTGCTGCAGGTAATTCATCACGTTGCGGGTCGGCTTCTGAGGCAGCAGATCGCCAAAGGTGGCATGCAGACCGGCCAGCGGATCGTCAACGTCGCTGGATTCCCATCCGGCAAGAATAGCATGGCCAATTGGCATAAAGAGCTGCAGCGCCGTTTGCTGGCGCAGCACGGCCTGGGTATCAATGCGCCCGGAGTCACCGAACAGCGAGGCCATCAGCAGCGAGGCATCCGCGATACCGGATTTCTGCAGCTGCGTTTGCAGAGCGGGCAACACGTAGCGCTGAATCACGTCCAGAAGCGTATCGTCACCCGCGACCTTAAAGCCTTCACGGAACAGCAGCTGCGGGGTGATTTTGACGTTATTGCCGGAACCGTCGTCCAGCTGGTAATGGGTGATCGCCATATCCGTTGTCCCGCCGCCGATGTCGATGGACGCGACGCGCAGCGCGCGTCCCGGCTGGCTACCCGGCTCAGGCTCACGGTCCGGGCGGGCCAGGGAGGCGAAGAAGGCTTCGGTCTGACCGCCAAAGCGGGAGATGGCTTCGTTATACAGCCAGACCAGCTGACCGCAGCTGGCTTCATCCCACTCCATCTGGATTTCAGGTACCGGCACCACGCTTTTTTCCTGCTGTTTGCGGGTGACAAAATCCTCATCCTGCGGGTGCCAGCCCATCGCTTTCCAGACGATGGCGATGGCTTCAAACATGCGGCGACGGAAAATCTCGCGCTCCTGCTTTGGCATGGCCGAGGGCAGAGTCAGGATCAGGGTGCGCAGCTGGCGCGGCGACGCCGGGAAGCCCAGACGCAAGCGTGTGGCGACGCTGTTGATCTGTCCCAGCGCCTGCGCCAGCAGCTCGCACAGCATGTGCGTCATCAGGGTGCTGCGGCTGTACTGCGGCGAGAAGACTGGCAGGCGCTCGTCCTGCGGCAGCGTGAAGAGCGGCTCGCCGTCATCGTTCATCAGGTTCATCAGCGGGAATGCGGTGGCAAGCGGTTCACGCTGGGTTTTGCTGTTCATCTGGCTAAAGCGCCAGTCCTGCACGACCGGGGTTTCATCCCACAGGTAGCGACGCGGGCTGGAGATACCGCTGTTGCCTTCGGTTCCCAGACGCTGCATCGCCAGTTTGCGGGCTTCATCACCGACGCGCACAATCGACGGCCAGACAAAGGCATCTTCGCGACCGCTTTCAACCGAGAAGTGCTGCTTGCCAAAACGCGCTTCCGAAAACTCGAGACGGCTGGTGAACAGCGGCTCGTTCAGGAATTGCGGCTCGCTGAGCGAGCGAACCTGCAGCTCGGCGGTCTGGCGCAGCCCATCGTTCGCATCGCCGTGGTCTTCAATAATGACGCCGCAGGTGTGGGTATTACCCACGTCAAGGATCAGGTCAACCGGAATGGCTGGCGTGCTGAGCGTATGGGTAACAAATTTCACTTCCGGTACGGTGAGCTGTTCACCGAGCATGGTCAGCACGTTGAGCCAGTGGGCCTGATACTCAAATCCGCGCATCGCCTGCTGGAGATCGCGTTCTGAGCGGTTTTCAGCGCCGTCGGCATACTGGGTAAAGGCCTCGCGCAGCCAGCCGTCAATCCAGGTCTGATCGAGGAAACTTTCTACCTCGTTATCGCGCCAGGCCAGCGCGAAACGGGTCCCGTTGAGAATATCGTTTTCAACCGGGGACAGGGCTGACGTGGCGTGTTCAGCGATCTGGCTGTCAAGGGCGAGAGTGACGCGGTGCGTATTGCCTGCCGTATCGGGTGTATCAAGCCTGCGCACCTGAACGCGTGCCCAGTTATCCGGCCCCTCGACAAAGGTTCTCGGTGGGTTAAAGCGCAGGAACGGAACCGGAAGCCAGACGCCGTCCAGCACCGTCAGAGACTGATGCAGCGGGATGGTGGTTTCCGGTTTGACCACTTCAGGCTGGCCGCCGTTCGTTCCCGGCAGGGTATAGCGACCGTTGACCAGGTCGAAGTCGAGGCGCAAAAGCGGGCCGTTCGCGGTTTTACGTACGAAGCGCCCGTTGCTGGCGGTGTCCTGCGGCGTCAGACCGAAATCAAGGAACTGCACGCCGCTGTTGGCAATAAGCGTGACGCTTTGTTTATAGTCGCAAAGATTAACCAGCATAGGATCAGGCACCTGCTTTCTTGAACGTCAGTGGGACGACGGTGTTGGCATCATAACGGGCGCGACATTCCGCGATATCGCTGGTGCCGGCTTTACAGGCAACCTCCGGCATCGGGTAGCGGGAACCGTCGGTGCAGCGGGCGGTTCCGCGACTTTTAATCATCAGCTCGCCATTGCTGTGCAGCCCGGAAAAGACCTCCGCACGGCAGACCACGTTATCGCCATGGACAACCCGGGCGAAACCTTTATTGTTCTGGATTTGATAGCGCATTGATGGCGGCTTGCCGGTGACCGGATCTTTCACGTCGAGAACCGCACGCCAGGTGCCGTTCAGGAAACGCGTCGATCCCGCTTTTACCTGATTCGCTTCCATCACCATGGCATCTTTCGGGATGGCGACAATCACCACCGGAGCGGCTGTTTGTGCAGGCGCCGGAACTGCTTCTTTTTCTTTGCTGGCCACGACCTCTGCCTGATGCAGCGGTAATTTCATCGCCAGTGGCTCAACCGCTTTGATCGGTTTTGGCGCAATCTCGACGGGCTCTGGTGCAGGCGCTGGAGCGGGCTCAGCGGAAGGCGACTGTTTTGGCCACAGCAGTGGAGCGGCAATGGCGGCGACGATCACGGCGGCAACCGGCAGCGTCCACAGGGGGACGCGGCGCTTTTTCGCGACAATCGCCGGGGGCGTTTCCTGAACGACTTGCGCCACGACCGGGGCCGGTTCAGGCTCATACAGATCTTCCGGCGTAATGCGCACCACCGTGGAAGGGGCGATCAGCGGCTCGTCAGCCTGTTCAAAGGTCACCAGCGGTTCTGGCTCAGGTTCCGGTTCAGGATCTTCAATGACAACGGGAGCAGGCTCAGGGACCAGCGATTCACGCAGGCAGTCGAGGACATCGTCACGCGCACTCTCGTTCAGGTTTACAAACCCCCAGAAGCTGATGACCGGCTTTCCGTCTACCAGGAAGAGGAAGTTTTCACCCGGGAACTGAAACGCCTTCGACAGCAGAGAACCAAAAAGCTGCTGCGCGGTTTTGGGCGACTGCAGGCATTTCTTGCTCAACGACTCGACGCTGGCGAGCGTGTTTTCCAGATAGCGCAGGGCGCGATAACGGTCATCTTCATCGGCCGCTTTCCAGCTGGTTACGCTCCCTTCGACAGGGGAATACCAGTCCACGCGGTCACCGCTGTCGTTGACCTGAGGAATTGCCAGACAGTCGACGATGGCCTGTTGTTTGCGCAACCGGAGCGCTTCCCGGATTTGTAACGCTGATTCGAAAACGGCTTGTCCGCCGCCGCCAACGGCCTGAAAGTCATCCAGATTACCGCTGCGTAAAAGAGTTTTTGCCACGATTTGATCCCATATACTTCTTCACACCGTTACTTTAACGAAACGAGGAAGCAAACAAACGGAGGAAGAGACGCTAAAAGCGCCGATTTCTTGCGGCATAGAAAGTGACGGTTGTGCTTGACGAATAATGGCCCTTAAGGCAAATCACCTTTTTGGACGCTGGCGGTTAAAACAGCAAAAAACGCGGCTTTAGAATAACCTGATAGTGTTTCGTTATTTGCCAGGTCAAAACGCCTGTGCTGTTATTACTGTCCTATATAATAAAACTGTCAGGGTTATAACCATGTCTACAGGGAAAACACTGCTCGCCCTTGCGCTGAGCGCGCTGTTACCAGCCGGTGCCGCATGGGCGGCAAACAACGACACGCTTATTTACTGTTCTGAAGCGTCCCCCGAGTCCTTCAACCCGCAAATCGCCAGCTCTGGCCCATCTTTTGTGGCCAGCTCTCAGGTACTGTACAACCGCCTGATCAATTTCGACCCGGTGAAAAACACTCCGGTGCCGTCGCTGGCGGAGTCCTGGACGATTTCACCGGACGGCAAGACCTATACCTTTACCCTGCGTAAAGGGGTGAAGTTCAACAGCAACAAATACTTCAAACCGACGCGCGACTTTAATGCCGATGACGTTATTTTCTCGGTCATGCGTCAGAAAGACCCTAAACACCCGTACCACAACGTGTCGCAGGGCAACTACGAATACTTTAACGATGTGGGTCTCGATAAGCTGATCCAGGACGTTAAAAAGGTCGATGATTACCACGTTCAGTTCACCCTGAGCGAGCCCAACGCCGCGTTCCTGGCCGACTGGGGGATGGATTTCGCCTCGATTCTCTCCGCTGAATACGCCGACGCGATGCTGAAAAAAGGCACGCCTGAAAACGTAGACACCTGGCCGATTGGTACCGGGCCTTACGTGCTGCAGCAGTACAAAGTGGATTCGCTGATCCGCTACGTTGCGAACCCGAACTACTGGGAAGGTGAAGTGCCGACGAAGCATCTCATCTTCTCCATTACGCCAAACGTGGAAACCCGCCTGGCGAAGCTGCAGACCAACGAGTGCCAGATTATTCCTGCGCCGTCCCCGGTTCAGTTTGACGCCATCAAGAACAACAAAGACCTGACGCTGCACTCGGTCGATGCGCTTAACGTCGGTTATCTGGCGTTTAACACCGAGAAAAAGCCGTTTGATAACGTGCTGGTGCGTCAGGCGCTTAACTATGCGACCGACAAGAAGGCCATCGTTAATGCGGTCTTTATGGGATCGGGCGCGGTGGCAAAATCGCCGATCCCGCCAAATATGCTGGGCTTCAATAAAGACCTGAAGGACTACAGCTACGATCCTGAAAAAGCGAAAGCCCTGCTGAAGCAGGCGGGCCTGGAGAAGGGCGCGGAAGTCACGCTGTGGTCAATGCCGGTTCAGCGTCCGTATAACCCGAACTCGCGTCGTATTGCGGAGATGATCCAGAGCGACTGGGCCAAAGTTGGCGTGAAGGCCAAAATTGTCTCCTACGAGTGGGGCGAATATCTCTCCGGAATGCGTAAAGGTGAACATGACTCCGCGCTGTTTGGCTGGATGTCCGACAACGGCGACCCGGACAACTTTGCCGACGTGCTGCTCGGCTGCAACAGCATTAAAACCGGCTCAAACGCCGCGCGCTGGTGCGATAAGGGGTATGATTCCCTGGTACAAAAAGCGAAGCTGACCAGCAGCCCGGCCGAGCGCGCGAAGCTCTATAGCCAGGCGCAGGAGATTTTCTACCAGCAGGCGCCGTGGATCGCGCTGGCCAACGGGAAAACGTTCTACGCGACCCGCAGCAACGTGACCGGGTACAGCGTAAGCCTGATGGGCAGCGATTTCTCGAAAGCGAAGCTGAACTGATCGTGTGCCCGGTGGCGCTGCGCTTACCGGGCCTACGGTTCCCCCTGTAGGCCGGGTAAGGCGTAGACGCCACCCGGCAATTCACAAGGAGTGACAATGTCACATTTAAACGAAGTTACTGCCCGCGTCGATGCCGCCATCGAAGAGAGCGTCATCACCCACATGAACGAACTGCTGATTGAATTAAGCGATGATGCAGAGCTAAGCCGTGAAGATCGCTACACTCAGCAGCAGCGTCTGCGCACCGCGATTTCGCATCACGGTAAGCAGCATAAAGAAGAGATGGACGCGCGTGAGGAACAGCTGACGAAAGGCGGTACCATACTGTAACGATCAAAACTGGCGTCGCGCCACCAGCCAGGCCCCCACGACCAGCATCACCGCGCCGCACACCGGGCCAATCAGGGCGCGAAGCGGAATACCATGGCTCCTCAGCACGTCCAGCACCAACCCGCCAATCAGCTGGCTTGCGACCAGCACGGCGATGGTCGTCGCCGCGCCAACATTCTGATAGCCGCTGATGCTGGCAAACACGAAAAACGACCCCAGCAGCCCCGGGATAAGCGTCCACCAGCGCACCGTTGCGGCCAGCTCGCTGAATCCGGCCACGCCCTGTTTCAGCAGCAGAATACTGACAAACAGCACAATGCCGACCAGCGAATTCAGCAGCATCGCGATGAGAATGGTGGAGGAGGACTGGGTGATACGCACCATCAGGGTGTTTTGCACCACCAGACCGATGCCCGCCGCCACCAGAAACGCCAGCGTCAGTGACTGATTCATGGGATAGCGTCCGGATCGCTGCGCTCGTCCAGCTGCAGCTGCATAAAGGTTAAGTCCAGCCAGCGGCCAAACTTGGTTCCCACCTGCGGCATTTGTCCGGTCGTCACAAAGCCGAGCGTCTCATGGAGATGAATCGAGGCATGGTTTTGCGCTTCAATGCCGGCCACCATCACGTGTTTACCGATAGCGCGGGCCTCGTTAATCAGCGCCTTCATTAGCGTGCGGCCAATCCCTTTACCCTGATGGGCCGGGTGGACGTAGACCGAATGCTCAACCGTATGACGGAAACCGTCGAAGGCGCGCCAGTCGCCGAAAGAGGCGTAACCGGTGATGACACCGTCTTCTTCGCTCACCAGAACCGGATAACCCGCCAACGTGCGCGCCTCAAACCACGCGATTCGGTTATCGGTATCGACGGTTTTATCGTTCCAGATCGCGGCAGTATGCAGCACCGCGTGGTTGTAAATCTCGCCTATCGCAGCGCAGTCTTCTTTGCAGGCATGACGAACGATCATGATGAAGCCTCTGTGTGTTGTTCACTATAGTATTACGTTATCGCTACGATATTACACAACTGTATCCCCCGATCGCTACGGCATAAGCCATATTTTTTTGTTATCAAAAGCCCATTGAAATGCCGTTCATACACTATAGTATGACGTCATGAACACCATAACAGACACGATGAATCAACGGATTAGCGCAAGAATTCGCCTTGAACGCGAGTCTCGCGGGTGGTCCCTCAGCGAGCTGGCGGACCGGGCAGGGGTCTCACGCGCGATGATCCACAAGATAGAGCGCGGAGACAGTAGCCCGACGGCCACCTTGCTTGCCCGCCTGTCTGGCGCGTTTGGCATCAGCATGTCAACGCTGATTGCCCGGGCCGAAATGCAGGAGGGCAAGCTGCTGCGCCTGGCAAACCAGCCCGTCTGGCGCGATCCGCAGACGCACTACCTCCGCCGCCATGTTTCTCCCCGTACCGATCTGCCCATCGACCTGGTTCAGGTGGAACTGCCTGCGGGCAGCGATGTTCCTATGCCTGCCTCTTCTTACGCGCTGGCACGTCAGCTTATCTGGCTGCAGTCCGGTGAGCTGGTGTTCCAGGAGGGCGATACGCGCCACGAGATGCACGCCGGAGACTGTCTCGAGCTGGGGCCGCCGAATGACTGCCGGTTCATCAACGAGACGAATGAAACCTGCATCTATCTGGTTGTACGCCTCAACCAGTCTGGCTCGTAATGCTAATGCGATAACGCTGAACGTGAGCCAGGCTGTAATGACATTTGTACCAGAAGGAGATCCTGATGAATCACTCTGTTTCGCATAACCGCCGCTGGGTGCTGGCCTCTCGTCCACAGGGCGCACCGGTCGCGGAAAATTTTCGTCTGGAAACGCAGCCTGTTCCGGAACCGGGTGCGGGGCAGCTTCTGCTTCGTACCGTCTGGCTGTCGCTGGATCCTTATATGCGGGGTCGCATGAGCGACGCGCCATCCTATTCACCGCCGGTTGAGCTCGGTGCGGTGATGGTGGGGGGAACGGTCAGCCGCGTTGAACAGTCAAACCATCCAGAATTCAAAGCCGGTGAATGGGTGCTGGGCTACAGCGGCTGGCAGGAGTATGAACTTTCGGACGGCAGTGGCCTGGTGAAGCTGGGCGAAAATCCGTCTCATCCTTCCTGGTCGCTGGGCGTACTGGGCATGCCGGGCTTTACCGCCTATATGGGGCTGCTGGATATCGGGCAACCGAAAGCGGGTGAAACGCTGGTGGTGGCTGCGGCGACCGGCCCGGTTGGCGCGACAGTAGGGCAGATCGGCAAAATCAAAGGTTGCCGGGTGGTCGGCGTGGCTGGTGGCCCAGAGAAATGCCGCCATGCCGTTGAGGTTCTCGGCTTTGACCTGTGTCTGGATCACCATGCGGCGGATTTTGCCGACCAGCTGAAACACGCCTGTCCGAACGGTATTGATGTCTATTATGAAAACGTCGGCGGGAAAGTGTTTGATGCCGTGCTGCCCCTGCTGAACACCTCCGCGCGCGTGCCGGTGTGTGGCCTGGTGAGCGGCTATAACGCGACGGGCCTGCCTGACGGGCCGGACCGCCTGCCGCTCCTGATGGCGACCCTTCTCAAGAAACGCATTCGTATGCAGGGCTTTATTATCGGCCAGGATTATGGACACCGCATTCATGAGTTCCAGGAAGAGATGGGGCGCTGGGTGCAAGAGGGGAAAATCCACTATCGCGAACAGGTGACGGACGGGCTGGAAAACGCCCCCGAGGCGCTGATTGGCCTGCTGGAAGGACGAAACTTCGGCAAAGTCGTGATTCGCGTCGCGAGTGACAATAAATAAAGCGCACAATGGCGGGGTTTCCCGCCATATTTATTTGTGAAGATACGATATATTGTCTTTAATTACTGGACAGGGTTTTTCGCGCCATCATCCCGGATGAGGCCGAAAACGATAAAAAAATGATGTTTGCTTTTTTTGGCTGTTTTACGTACTTCCCACCACCAGGCATGACGATACAGGATATATCGTACCGGCGCCGTTTTATTAAAACTGGCGTTTAAAAATAGCATTAAGTTTTAGCTACAGGAATTCCACATGCTTGATTTGGATCACTTAGAAAAAGCCCAAAGGGTTAGCCTTACCATGCAGGTTGAACACAGTTTGAAAGGGGCGTTAATTACAGGCTCCCTCAAACCAGGAGCACGACTGATTACGAAAGAGATTGCTGATAAATTAGGCACCAGTATTACGCCGGTCCGCGAAGCGCTGCTACGTCTGGTCTCCTCAGGCGCGCTTCACGCCACGCCAGCGCAGGCATTTCTGGTCCCTGAGGTGACGCTGGAGCGTTATAACGAGATTAACGCCATCAGAAAACAGCTTGAGCCGATGGCGGTTGCTGCTGCATGCCAGAATATGTCAGACGGCAAGCTGGAGGCGTTGCGCAAAATGTCAGAGGCCTTCCATGAGGCTATGCGCAATGGAAACGTTCAGCAGGCATTGCATGCAAATCGCATCTTCCGGTTTACGCTTTATCAATATGCGGAAATGCCTACGCTTAATGCCTTAATTGAACAGTTATGGGTGCGCATCGGACCCTGTATGAACTACCTGCATCAGGAACTTAACGACATCAAAACGTCAACGTATCACTATGATGAGCTTCTTTCAGCCCTTGAGCGGAGAGATGTGGATGCCAGCCAGAAGGCAATTGATAAGTTGATTGATGAAGCGGATTTTCTTTTACAGCGACAATATTTTAACTGAGAGATTATTTAACAGAGCGACTATATACTGCGCCTAATTATTTATTTGGTGAATAACTCCTGATGGCTTATTGCCATCAGGAGGGTTATTTCATTAATAAAATAAACTTTTCTTTTTCTTACTCGAAGCGATAAGAGACCGACAGCCCGACGCCATAGTTACGGCCTGGTGCAGGTTCGTAATAACGGCCGTTGGACTCGTTGACAATAACCGAGCCCGCGTACTCTTTATCGAACAGGTTATCGACGCGGCCAAAGACATCCATTCCCCAGTTGCCGTAGTTAAACTTATACCCGGTATTCAACCCGACTACCGTGTACGACGGCGCTTTCGCGGTGTTTTCGTCGTCGGCCATGATGTCGCTCATGTAACGCACGTCCGTGCCCGCGTACCAGCCTTCCTCCGGCTGCCAGCCAAACGAGGCAAAGCCCATGTTGCGCGCAATCCCCGGCATGCGGTTACCGTTACAGTCTGCGTCACTGCAGACGTTAGTCCGGTAGGTGGCATCCAGGTACGTCCACGCCATCTTCAGCTTCCAGTTCTCAGCGAACTGCTGATCCAGAGAAACTTCAACACCCTGACGGCGTGTTTTCCCGGCATTTTTATAGGTTGTGCGGCCGCCGGAACTGGAGTCCACCACGATCTCATCATCCGTATCGGTGCGGAACAACGCCGCCGTCAGCAGGCCGTTGCCGATGCGGGTTTTGCTGCCCACTTCATAGGTGTTGTTCGTGGATGGCTTCAGGCCAATATTCAGACCGCCCTGATTATCGGCACGGTAGGAGAGTTCGTTGATGGTTGGCGTTTCAAATCCACGCCCTGCGGCAGCGTAGAGGTTCCACCCGTCAGTCACCGCATACTTAACGGCGCCCGCCGGGAGCCACTTGTGATAGCTCGCGTCACCGCTGTCGTCGCCGTTGCCCGGCGTAACGTAATGGTCGTTGGAATCAAACCAGACCGAACTGTAGCGGACACCCGCATCGACAGAGAGTTTCTGCGTCAGCTGCCAGCTGCTCTGCAAATAAGGATCGACGTTCCACATCAGGTTACGTTCGTCACGACGTTTATCGCCTTTGACGCCGTAGTCCGGCACGCCGTTGCTCATCACAAAGTTCTCGTAGCCGCGACGATCTTCACTCAGGTTTTCGTAGTTCAGACCGGTGGTAAAGGTCACCGGAACCAGCAGCTCGCCGCGGTGCGTCCAGCGGGTATCCACGCCCTGATAGTGGCGCTGCATATCAATCACCCCGCCGGAGTGAGTGGCTTTTAGCTGCGGCTGATACGGAATCGACTGGTACTGCGTCATTTCACGCTCGCCGGCGTACATCATTACGCTGAGGTCGTCCTGAGCGCTGAGCTGGCGATCGTAGCGCAGGCCGGCCTGGGTCTGTTTGATGGTCTTACGGGTGTTGTACTGATCGCCACGCGGAGACTGACGCGGATTATTCTGCCACTCCTGATAGCTCAGACCGCCCGGATCGTTGGCCTTCATGTCTACGCTGTTGAAGATTAGCGTCAGCTTGCTGACGTCATCAATACGCACGCCCAGCTTGGCGTTGGCCAGATTCTTCCGCGCGCCGCTGTGGTCGCGATAGCCCTGGGTGGTGAAACGGGTGGTGGAAACGGTGTAGTCCACATCGCCTGCGTGGGTGCCGTCGCCCATCGCGCCGGTGGCCTTCATGCCGTAGCGCCAGGTACCGTAACTGCCGTAATAGCTGCTGGCTTCAATGGTTGGCGGCTGCTGCCCGGTCTGGGTGTTGATGTTAATCACGCCGCCAGAGGCGTTGCCATACAGGGCAGAGAAGGGGCCGCGCAGCACTTCAACGCTCTCCACGCTGGAGAGATCGATGTTGGAGGTCTGGCCCTGTCCGTCCGGCATGGTGGCAGGGATACCGTCGACGTACATACGGATACCGCGCACGCCAAACGTTGAGCGGGCGCCAAACCCACGCATCGAAAGCTGGAGATCCTGAGCATAGTTCTGGCGGTTCTGAATTTGCAGTCCCGGGACGCTGCCGAGGGATTCAGACAGGTTGATGCGAGGCGCGGCGTGGCGCATGTCATCGCCATTGACGACGCTGACCGCGGCCGGGGTATCCAGCTCCGATACGGTTTGCGGCGTGGCGCTGACGATCATGGTCTGTTCCTCCGCGCTCATAGCGGTGAGCGGCGCGAAAGTAACGGGAACCAGCAGCAGCGGGAGAGAGGCCTTACGGGCAGAAATGATTTTCATGAATAAAACCGGTTGTGGTGTATAAACGAACCAAATGGAACATGTCCATACATGTTAAAGGTTTTGTAAATGTTTTGAAAACTATAACCGCACATTGCGTTAATGAAAGGTGGTGTGGGAAAGAAAAACTCCACATTCAGTTGATTAATGATTACTATTCTCATTATCAAAAGGCGATGCCATGACGTTGCCTGCCGGAAGTGATGTCAGCCCAAACCCCTCTTTTCAGAAAAGGAATTGTTATGTCTTTACGTCATCTGTGCTCGCCGCGTCTGAGCCTGTCACTGCTGTCTGCCACTTTACTGCTCGCCGGGACGTTCCAGGCGCATGCCGCCGAAGAGATGCTGCGTAAAGCGGTGGGCAAAGGGGCGTATGAAATGGCCGTGAGCCAGCAGGAGAATGCGCTGTGGGTGGCGACCTCGCAAAGCCGCAAAACCGATAAGGGCGGGGTTGTTTACCGTCTTGATCCGGTCACGCTGGACGTGACGCAGGCGATTCACAGCGATCTGAAACCCTTTGGTGCCACTCTCGACAGCGCGACGCAAACCTTGTGGTTTGGCAACACCATCAACGGCGCGGTAACCGCGATTGATGCAAAAACGGGCGACGTAAAAGGACGTCTGGTGCTGGACGGGCGTCAACGCAGCGAAACCGTCAAACCGCTGCAGCCGCGCCAGCTGGTGGCGGATGACGCGAGCAACACGATTTACATCACTGGTGTCGGCAAAGAGAGCGTGATTTGGGTCGTGGATGGCGCAACGCTGAAGCTGAAAGAGACCATTGCCAATACTGGCACCTACAGCACCGGTCTGGCGCTGGATGCGCAGGCGAAACGTCTCTATACCACGAATGCGGACGGTGAACTGGTGACGATTGATACGGCCAGCAACAAGATTATCAGCCGTAAAAAAGTGCAGGACGACGGGAAAGAGCACTTCTATCTGAACCTGAGCCTCGACGCTGCCGGTCAGCGTGCGTTCCTGACTGATTCAAAACAGCCGGAAGTGCTGGTAGTGAGCCTGAAAGACGGCAGCGTGATCGAGAAAATCGCCGCGCCGGAATCCCTGGCGGTCCTGTTTAACCCGGCCCGCAACGAAGCCTACGTGACCCACCGTGAAGCCGGCAAGGTGAGCGTGATTGATGCGAAAACGTATAAGGTGACTAAAACGTTCGACACGCCGGTCTACCCGAACAGCCTGGCGCTTTCTGCCGATGGTAAAACGCTGTATGTGACGGTGAAACAAAAATCCACCCGCCAGCAGGAAGCCACCCAGCCTGACGATGTCATTAGTATCGCGCTGTAAGATAAAAAAAGGGAAGGCATTTGCCTTCCCTTTTTAATGCTTTCTGGATGCTTAACGCGAGGTTTCTTCCACCAGCGGTGCGTCGTGTTTTTCATCGTCGTGATGAACCGGCGCGGTGCTGTGGATCTCGTGAACGCGCTTACGCACGCCGAACCAGCCGGCAATCAGCAGTACCGCCAGCAGCGGAATCGTCGCGATGGTGTAGGTACCGTTCGGATAGTCGAACGCCATCAGCACCAGCACGCTGAACAGGAAGAGCAGGGTGAGCCAGGAGGTCACCGGTGCGCCCGGCATCTTGAAGCTCACATCAGCCGCTTTGCCTTCTTTAATCGCCTTGCGCAGACGCATCTGGCAGACCACGATAAAGCCCCAGGAAGCGATAATCCCCAGTGCAGCCACGTTCAGAACGATCTCAAATACGCGGGACGGCACCAGATAGTTCAGGAACACGCCAAAGACGTAAACCACCAGCGTGGCCAGAATCCCTGCATAGGGAACCTGCTGCTTGCTCATCTTCGACATGAACTTCGGCGCGGAACCGCCCATCGACATGGAGCGCAGGATACGACCGGTAGAGTAAAGGCCGGAGTTCAGGCTGGAGAGCGCCGCCGTCAGGACCACGATGTTCATGATGCTGCCCACGTAAGGCACGCCCAGCTTAGAGAAGAAGGTCACGAACGGACTCTGGCCCGCCTGATAGGCAGTCCATGGCAGCAGCAGAACCAGCAGCACCACGGAACCGACGTAGAACAGACCGATACGCCAGATCACGCTGTTGATGGCTTTTGGCACCATCGTCTGCGGATCTTTACATTCACCTGCCGCGGTGCCCACCAGTTCGATAGAGGCGAAGGCGAACACGACGCCCTGAACCAGTACCAGCGCAGGCAGCAGACCGTGCGGGAAGAATCCGCCGTTATCGGTTATCAGGTGGAAGCCGGTGGCATTGCCATCCAGCGGCTTACCGCTGCCGAGGAAGACGGTACCCACGACCAGGAACACCACGATGGCCAGCACTTTTACCAGCGCAAACCAGAACTCCATCTCCGCGAACCACTTCACGCCGATCATGTTCATGGTGCCGACAATCGCCAGCGCACCAAGCGCAAACACCCACTGAGGCACATCACCAAACGCGCCCCAGTAGTGCATATACAGCGCAACGGCGGTGATATCGACAATACCCGTCATCGCCCAGTTGACGAAGTACATCCAGCCCGCAACGTAAGCCGCTTTTTCACCGAGGAATTCACGGGCGTAAGAGACGAAGCTTCCGCTGGAAGGGCGATGCAGTACCAGTTCGCCCAGCGCGCGGAGAATGAAGAAAGAGAAGATCCCGCACACCAGATAGACCAGGGCGAGAGCCGGGCCAGCCATCTGCAGGCGTGCACCAGCACCTAAAAACAGACCCGTTCCGATAGCGCCGCCGATGGCGATCATTTGAACCTGACGGTTGCCCATCGCTTTGTGGTAGCCCTCTTCGTGAGAGTTCAACCAGCGACGTTTAGCAGCATGATGATCGGCTGCGCTTTTATTGCTTGTTTTCATTGAGTTACCTGTTTGCCTGTCTGAACCATTATCGTGATAGTCCTGCCTGGCAGAAAGCAATACAAACGATTGCTTCTGCGCAAACACATGTCGCCTTCCCAGTCATTCTGCGTATGGATAAGGCGAAACATGGCGAGGCATCCTACCTGCAATTCATAAGCGACGCAAAATATAACCGTGCCGAAAGTGATGCACGTCGAAGGAAATCGTGTGGTCAGAGCAGACGGGGATCACAACACGCTGAATCGTGATGAGTTTTTAGTCAAAACAATGGCGAGGTTGATTATTTAATCATCAGATTCTCTTAATTATTACCAGATGGTATAAATTTTTGCTGCTGCAGGGCATCGAGAAGTAACCTGAACGCGGTTGTGTGCTGCCGACGGCTCGGATAATAGAGGTGATATCCTTCAAACGTGGGGCACCACGATTCAAGGACCCTGACCAGCCGTCCCTGATTTAGAGCGTCCAGGACCGAGGACTCGGGCACGTAGGCTAATCCGAGGCCATTTTCCGCGGCGTCGATACGCTGCGACAGGTTATTCAGCGTAAGCTGTCCGTCAACCCGCACGCGAAGCTCGCGCCCGTCGCGCTCAAATTCCCAGTCATATAATCCCCCTCGGGTGGGCAGGCGGAGATTGATACAGCGGTGTTCACCCAGCTGCTCCGGCACGAGCGGCACGCCAAAACGAGCCAGGTAATCCGGGGAGCCGACGACCGCCATGCGCATGTCCGGCGCAATCCGCACCGCAATCATATCTTTTGCCACCTGTTCACCCAGGCGAACCCCCGCGTCGAAGCGGCCATCTACGATATCTGTCAGGCCATTGTCGATCGTCACTTCAACGTTAATGTCAGGATACTGCAGCATAAAAGGCTTCAGTACCGGCCAGAGCACGGCGTCCATCGCGTGCTCGCCGGCGACGATGCGGATAGCGCCTGCGGGTTTGTCGCGGGTGCTGCGAAGTGCCGTGAGTTCCTGTTCGATCTCCAGCAGATGCGGGCTGAGGCGCGAAAAAAGCTGCTCACCCGCGGGTGTCGGAACCACGCTGCGGGTTGTGCGGGTTAACAGGCGAACGTCTAATCGCGCCTCAAGCTTGCGCATCGCATGGCTCAGTGCCGATTGCGAGACGCCCAGCTGCGCCGCTGCGCGCGTAAAGCTACGCTCGCGGGCCACCACCATAAAGGAGAGCAGATCGTTGAAATTATCTTTTAGCATCGTGGTTCTATTTATGAGTTTCAGTCATGTGTCCTATCTGATTATGCACCCTAATGCTCCCGAGTGCTTTGCGCTACTGTTAACGCAACAGTCAACGAGGAGCAAAAGATGAAAATTATCCGCAGCGGTTCAATACCTTCAGTACGAGGACCGGAAGCCTGGTTTACCGGGACTGTTCGGATTGACGCACCCTTTCAGGCGACCGAACCTGCCAGCGTCGGCGGGGCAACCGTAACCTTTGAGCCGGGCGCGCGCACGGCCTGGCATACGCATCCCCTGGGACAAACGCTGATTGTGACGCAGGGTCGTGGCTGGTTACAGGAGTGGGGCAAAGAGGCGGAAATCCTGAATCAGGGCGATATCGCCTGGATCCCACCCGGCGTGAAGCACTGGCACGGCGCAAATGCGCAAACGGCGATGACGCATCTTGCCATCGCCGAAGCGGTAAACGGCAGCCCGGTAACATGGCTGGAAAAAGTGACTGACGAGCAGTACCCGAACGGCTAACCGCCAAAAACGGAAATTGCCTGCTGCAGGCGCGTCGTCCGCTGCGTCAGGTGATTCGCAGCGTGAGTGACGTTATCCACCATCCCCGTATTGCTCTGGGTCATTGCGCCGATACGGGAGAGGGAGGCGTTGATCAGCGTCAGCGCCTGGGTTTGTTCCTGCGTGGCGTGGCCGATCTCCTTAATCAAGGTGGAAACCTGCAGAACATGGTCGATCATGACCGTCAGCTGTGATTCGGTTTGTACCACCTTCTCCACGCCAGCGTTGACGCTGGCAACGTTTTTCTCGATCAGCGCTTTTATCTCTTTCGCCGCCGTCGCGGAGTGTTGCGCAAGATTGCGCACCTCCGCCGCCACCACGGCAAAGCCGCGGCCGGCTTCACCCGCGCGAGCCGCTTCCACGGCGGCATTCAGCGCAAGAATATTGGTCTGGAAGGCAATGCGATCGATAACGCTGATAATATCGACGATCTGGCCGTTATCCTGCGACACGGACTGCATCATACCGATGGTCTCTTTCATCATCGCTTCACCGCAGTGGGCGCTGTCGCTGGTGCGATCCGCCATCTGGATCGCTTCATTCGCGGTTTCTGCCGTCTGCTTCACCGCGCTGGCGATCTCTTCCACCGCAGATGCGGTTTGCTGCAGAAAGTCTGCGGTTTCTTCAGAGCGCGTTTGCAGCGCCGCACCTTCTTTCGCGACCTGCTGGCTGATGGTGCCAATCCCGCTGATTTGCGCCCCGACATCGTCAACCAGCGAATTCAGGTTCAAACCTGATTGATTCACCAGGCGCATCATCAGCCCGATGTCATCGATCCTGTCAAAATGGTAATAGTCCGTTTTACGTCCTGAAACCACGCGCTGCATCTGTTGAACAATAGATTTTACCGGCCGTGCGATCTGCGCGTGAAGATAACAGGCAAGGGCAGAAAAGAGCAGCGCCAGACTCCCCGACTGCACAAGTTTATCAGGGAAGAAATACACCGCCAGGCAGGAGAGTAACGCTGTTGTCGCAATACCAAGATGGATTCGTTTACAGGTGCTGAGACATTTAAAAAGCGACATAAAGGAAAATAAACCGCGTCGAACCAACAGTCCTTTATAAAAACGATAATGTTTTAATTCGTTATTACGCACTTTTGCATACAGTCTTTCACTGGCTGCGATCTCTTCCCGTGCGGGGATATTTCGCACCGAAATATAGCCCGTCAGGGATCCACCCTGCCAGACCGGCGTCACGTTGGCCCGCACCCAGTAGTGATCGCCATTATGACGACGGTTCTTCACCAGCCCTGTCCAGGTCTCGCCCTGCTGCAGGGTAAACCACATGTCGCCAAACGCTTCGGCAGGCATGTCGGGATGGCGGATGAGGTTATGCGGCTCACCAAGAAGATGTTCTTCTTTATATCCGCTGGCTTCAATAAAAGCGGAATTAGCATAGGTAATATGACTTTTTGTATCGGTGGTCGACATTAACGTCGAACCATCGTTAAGCAAATACTCGTTTTGTGTAACGGGAGTGTTACGCCTCATGAGTAACTCCATGATGTTGTGCAAGAATAAAAAAACGTCCGGAAAGCACTCCGGCAAGATTAATGAGATTATTTTTATAACTGTCTGCTGCTTATTCTCTCTGAAATTTTGGCTGTCTGAAATACTCGCTACATATTATTTTTAAACGGTTAACGCTATCGAATGTAATAAAAATGAAAACATTTTCAGGGGCGTTTTTGGGAGGCGCTGTAAATAAATGACATAAGCCAAACTGTAAGAGGGAGATCGCTTCCCGGGAAAAATTGTCATGCTGAAATAGCGTTTCGTTAACAGGATGAAAACGCTATGATTTGGTCTCATTTTCGTAAATACAGGGAGGCTGAGGTGAAAATTAACGTCATAGGAACCAGCGGAAGTGGAAAAAGCACGCTGGCGAAGCAGATTGCGACCGAACTGGCTATTCCCTGTATCGAGATGGACAGACTCTACTGGCAGGCTGACTGGCAGGGCACGCCGGACGACGAGTTTCAGGCAAAGCTGGAGCAGGCGCTACAGGCGTCGCCAGACTGGGTGCTGGACGGTAACTACAACCGCACGCGGCCTGTGAAATGGCGCGATGTAGATGTGGTGGTGTGGGTGGATTATGGGTTTATCCGCACCCTCTGGCAGGCCGTCACCCGAGCAATAAAGCGGGCCTGGCATAAGCACGAGCTCTGGCCGGGAACGGGGAATAAAGAGAGTTTCCGGCGCGCGTTCTTCAGCAGAGAATCGATTATCATCTGGACGATTAAAACCTGGCGTAACAACCGCAAGCGCTATGAAGCCGATCTGCAAAACCCGCAATATAGCCATATTCGCTTCGTCCGCATTACCCGTCGGGAGCAGGTGGAAACGCTGATTGCCTCCTTAAAGTCTTATTCTTAGCGGGGTTTTATATATCTGTTTTCCGGCAAACTAAATGTAAATTAATTGTTTCTCAGTGGTGAAATGCGCCTTTAATAATGACGACATGTTAAGTCAAACGAGAACGCAACATGTCATGGCGAATCAGCATTCTGGATAAAAGCCCCATCGCTGAAAACGAAACGGCTGCCGATGCACTGGCGCGTACCCTGGCGCTGGCGCAGCAGGCAGAAAATCTGGGGTATCACCGCTTCTGGATTGCCGAACACCACAACACCCCACAGCTTGCCAGCCCTTCCCCGGAGCTGCTGATTGCCTGGATCCTCGGGCAAACCACGCGCATTCGCGTCGGGTCCGGCGGCGTAATGCTTCAGCACTACAGCCCCTATAAAGTCGCCGAGAACTTCAACGTCCTGACCGCGCTGGCGCCTGGCCGCGTGGATCTCGGCGTCGGGAAAGCCCCCGGCGGATTACCGCTCTCAACCCGCGCGCTGCAGCAGGGCCTGAATCAACAGGAAAAGGGCAGCTTTGCCGAACAGCTGGCCCAGCTCGACGGCTGGATCCGTCCTGAGCATCACGCTACTGAAGAAGCCGTCCGCGCCACGCCGCTGCCGCCGCTGCCTGCTGAAGGTTTCCTGCTGGGCGCGAGTACCGAAAGCGCGCTGCTGGCCGCCAGGCTCGACTGGCACTTTGTGTTTGCCGCACACCTGAACGGTGACCCGGATCTGCTGCGCGAGGTGGTATCGACCTGGCGTGAGAACAGCGCGCGGGACGTGATAGTGGCAGTACAGGCGATTGTCGCGCCGACGCAGACCGAGGCAGACGCGCTGGCGCAGAAGGTCGAAGTGTGGGGCGTTGAGCTGGCAAACGGGCAGCGCGTCACCGTGGCCAGCGAAGAGCAGGCCTACGCTTTTGCGCGTCAGGCGGGCAGTGAGCCGGTGCGCATTGCACGCCGGGCGCAGTCGCTGCTGGCGGGCACCGCGGAGTCGGTAGTGGAACAGCTCAACGCGCTGCATCAGCAGTGGGGCATTGACGAATTTATCATCGACACGCCGGTAGCAGAGGGAGCAACGCGCGTCGCGTCGCTGCGTCTGCTTGCCGAGGCGCGTCTTAACAAGGAGGTCACCGTATGAGCTTTGGCGAACAGCTGATTGCCTGGCGTCGCGAACTGCACCAGAACCCGGAGCTCTCCGGCCAGGAAGTGGAGACCACGACGCGCCTGCGCCAGTGGCTGACGAATGCCGGGATTACCCCGCAGCCTTACGACCTGTCTACCGGGCTGGTGGCGGAAATCGGCTCGGGCAGCAAACTGATTGCGCTGCGGGCGGATATTGATGCCCTGCCGATTGAAGAGCGCAGCGGCGTGCCGTTTAGCTCGCAGCATGCAGGCGTAATGCATGCCTGCGGACACGATATCCACACCAGCGTCATCCTCGGTGCCGCGTTAAAGCTGAAAGAGCGAGAGGCCTCGCTTAACGGCCGGGTGCGGATCCTGTTTCAGCCTGCCGAAGAGAACTTTGGCGGTGCGAAGAGCATGGTGCGCGCCGGTGCCCTGCGCGATGTCAGCGCGATTTTCGGTATGCACAACGAGCCCGGCCTGCCGGTCGGTGAGTTCGCCACCCGCGGCGGGCCGTTCTACGCCAACGTTGACCGCTTCGTGATCCGCATTACCGGCAAAGGCGCGCACGCCGCACGTCCTCATGAAGGCAACGACGCGATTGTGCTGGCGAGTCAGCTGGTAACGGCGCTGCAAAGCGTCGCCAGCCGCAACGTCAACACGCTGGATTCCGTGGTGCTGAGCGTGACGCGCATTGCGGGCGGTAACACCTGGAACGTGCTGCCGGAAAGCGTCGAGCTGGAAGGCACGCTGCGTACCCATCGCACGGAAGTGCAGCAGAATGTGAAAGCCCGCGTGGGCGAAATCGCTGCCGGGTTTGCCAGCGCCTTTAGCGCGCAGATTGATATCACCTGGTATGCCGGGCCCACCGCGCTGGTGAATGACGAACGCTGGGCCGATTTCGCCACCTCGGTCGCCCGGGACGCCGGATACGAAACCCGGCACGCCGAGCTGCATATGGGCGGGGAAGATTTTGCGGTCTATCTGCAGCAGATCCCGGGGGCGTTTGTCAGCATCGGCAGCAACAGCCCGTATGGTTTACATCATCCGGCATTTAATCCGGATGAAGCCTTAATTGAGCCCGCTGCCCGCTATTTTGCACAGCTTGCGGAAAAAGCCCTGCAACACGTTTAATTCTTAAGAGGTGAATATGTCTGCACATCGTCAACTGCGGCTGGGGACCATTTTGCATGGTGCATCCGGAAATATGTCCGCCTGGCGTCACCCTGAGGCCGTCGCCGATGCCAGTATCAATTTTGATTTCGTCAAAGCGACGGCGTTAAAGGCGGAGGAGGGCAAACTCGATTTTTTATTCGTTGCCGACGGTCTCTATATAAACGAGAAATCGATCCCGCATTTTTTAAACCGCTTTGAACCGCTGACGGTGTTATCCGCTCTCGCCAGCATCACCTCGCGCCTGGGGCTGGTGGGAACCTTATCCACCTCCTACAGCGAGCCCTTCACCACGGCGCGCCAGTTCGCCAGCCTCGACCATCTGAGCAACGGACGCGCGGGCTGGAACGTGGTGACCTCGCCGCTGGAAGGGTCGGCGAAGAACTTTTCCCGCGAAAAACACCCCGAGCATGCGCTGCGCTACCGGATCGCCGATGAGTATCTCGACGTGGTGAAAGGGCTGTGGGATTCCTGGGAAGGTGATGCGTTCGTACGTAATAAAGAGAGCGGACAATTCTTTGACGCGTCAAAGCTTCACACCCTGGATCATCACGGTGATTTCTTCCAGGTCGCCGGGCCGCTGAATATTGGCCGCACCCCGCAGGGGCGTCCGATTGTCTTTCAGGCCGGGGCGTCGGACGACGGGAAAAAGCTGGCGGCGAAACATGCCGACGCCATTTTTACCCATCACGAGACGCTCGACGAGGCAAAAGCCTTTTACCGCGACGTGAAGCAGCAGCTGGAAACAAACGGTCGCCGCGCGTCTGACTTGCATATATTCCAGGGCGTCAGCGTGATTGTGGGAAAAGACGCCGAAGACGTGGAAAACCAGTACCAGACCACGGCGGCGCTGGTGTCGATTAACGATGCCCTCAATTACCTGGGGCGCTATTTCGAACATCATGATTTCAGCCAGTATCCGCTCGACGAGCCGTTCCCGGATATCGGCGATTTAGGCAAAAACAGCTTCCGCAGTACCACCGATGAAATTAAGCGTAACGCCCGCGAGCGCAGCTTAACCCTGCGTCAGGTAGCCCTTGAAGCTGCATCACCGCGCCCGCGCTTTTCCGGTACGCCGGAAGAGGTGGCTGACGGTCTGCAGGCCTGGTTTGAAGGCTATGCCGCTGACGGCTTCATCATTCAGGGCGGTACGCCGGATACCTTCCCGCGCTTTGTTGACCAGGTGGTGCCCATTCTTCAGGCCCGCGGCCTGTTCCGTACCGACTATCCGGGCACCACGCTGCGCGAAAGCCTGGGTTTAGACCAACCGAAAAACCAGTTCACACAACAATAAAAGAGAACCCCGCTATGCAGAAATCATCGCTTGTTCTGGCGCTCGCGCTGGCCTTTACCCCTGCCGTCTGGGCAGAGAATGTGAATATTAACGGCACCGGCGTGAGCATCGAGGCCAATAAAACGCCGGTTAACACTGCCAAAAACAATGATGCGGTGGCACAGCTGCCGAAAGACTATCGCTTTGCCGTGCCGGGGAAATTTACCGTGGCGGTTGCGGGGCTCAATCAACCGCCGCTGACGGTCTTCTCCGACGACAACAAAACGCTGCTGGGGAGCGAGGTTGACGTCGCCCGTCTGGTCGCCGACAGCCTCGGGCTGGAGCTGAACGTGGTGCCCACCTCCTGGGAAGACTGGCCGCTGGGCGTGGCCTCCGGGAAATACGATGCCGCCATCAGCAACATCACCGTCACTAAAGAGCGCAAACAGAAGTTTGATTTTGCCACCTACCGAAAAGATTCCCTCGGGTTCTACGTGAAATCAACCAGCCCGATCAAGTCGCTTGAGAAGGCTGAGGACATCGCCGGGCTGAGGATTATCGTCGGCTCCGGCACCAACCAGGAGGCCATTCTGCTCGCATGGAATGCCGAAAACCTGAAGAAGGGGCTGAAGCCCTTTACCCCGATCTACACCAAAGACGATGCGGCCCAAACCCTGGCGCTGCAGTCCGGGCGCGCGGATGCCTACTTCGGTCCGAACGTGATTGGCGCCTGGAAAGCGGCGCTGAACGGGAAAACCAAACTGGTGGGCAGCGTCGACGGCGGCTGGCCGAAGGCGGCACACATCGCGGTGACGCTGAAAAAAGGCAGCGGACTGGTTGAGCCGGTGCAAACCGCGCTGAACGGCGTCATCAAAAACGGCGATTACGACAAAGTGCTCAACCGCTGGGGGGAAGGGGTTGAGCGCATTCCTCAGTCCGAAGTGAACCCGGCTGGCCTGGGCGATTAAGGAGGCGTGATGAGCGAACGATTTCGTGATGTATCACCGGAAGATGCCGAACTTCAGCCCATTATCGAGGGGCTGTTCGGTGAATATGCCGCCCGCTACGGGGACTACTTCTCTAAAGACGCGGAAGTGGAGCTCACCGAGTGGTATTTAGCGCCGCAGGGGTTGTTTATCGTCCTGGAGCGCGACGGGAAGATTATCGCCACCGGCGCGTACAAACCGTTCGACGAACGCACCGCGGAAATCAAACGCATCTGGACGGACAAAACCCTGCGTCAGCAGGGGCTTGCCGGGCGCGTGGTGCAGGAGCTGGAGCGCAGGGCGGTGCTGGCAGGGTACAGTCAGATCTACCTGACAACCGGCTTTCGTCAGCCGGAGGCGGTCAGGCTCTATCTTAGCCAGGGCTATCAGCCGCAGTTCGATCTGAACCGCGATCCGGAAGAGTACAGCCAGCCGCCGTTTGACGGTCGGCTGCGTTTCACCAAAACGCTGGTACGTGAAGCGTTCAGTAAAACCGCATGAGGAACGACGATGAGCAACGTTGAAACCATTAAGGTGGTCCCGGCGCGTTATCCGCTGCGGGCCGTCGGCGCCGCGGTGGCGCTGTTTGTCCTGGCGGTCGTGATTCAGTCCGTGGCCTTTAACCCGCGCTGGGAGTGGGCGGTGTTCGCCCGCTGGTTCTTCGACCCGGTGATCCTCGAAGGTGTCGGACAGACCCTGCTGCTGACGCTGATCGGCACCGCGCTGAGCGTGGTGTTTGGCGGCATGCTGGCCCTGGCGAGACTCTCTTCATCCTGGCTGCTCAGCAGCCTGGCGTGGGCGTACATCTGGCTGTTTCGGTCGCTGCCGCTGATTGTGGTGCTGATCATTCTGTACAACTTTTCATATCTCTACGACACGCTCTCGCTCGGCGTGCCTTTCACCGGCATCACCTGGGGCAGCTTTGAAACCATCAACGTGCTGGGGCAATTTTCTACCGCCGTGGTGGGGCTAACCCTGGTGCAGAGCGCCTATACCGCCGAGATCATTCGCGGGGGCTTCCTCGGGGTCGATCACGGCCAGTATGAGGCCGCCGCCGCGCTCGGCCTGCCGGCCTGGCGCCGCACGGTGCGCATCATTTTGCCTCAGGCGCTGCGCACCATTCTGCCGTCGGGGTTCAATGAAATCATCAGCCTCGCCAAGGGCACGGCGATGGTGTACGTCCTGGCGATGCCGGAGCTGTTTTATACCATCCAGATGATCTACAACCGCACGCAGGAGGTGATCCCGCTGCTGATGGTCGGTGCCGCCTGGTACCTGGCGATCACCACCGTCCTGTCCGCTATCCAGTACGGTGTTGAACGCGCACTTGCCCGCAGCGAACGCCGCTCTGCCGTTAATCAGAACCGTGCCGCTCGTCGTACCCGTTCTGTCACCACCACGCCAGCACAGGAGCCTATCCATGCAAGCCTCTCCTGAAGGACATATTTCGATTACCGGCGTCAGCAAATTTTTTGGCCGCCATAAGGCGCTCGACAACGTTTCGCTTGAGATCCCGCCCGGGTCCGTGACGGTCATTCTCGGGCCGTCCGGGTCAGGCAAATCAACCTTGCTGCGCACCATTAATCACCTGGAGCGCGTCGATGAAGGCTTTATTCAGATCGACGGGGATTACATTGGCTACCGTCGTCAGGGAGACAGGCTCTACGAGCTGAAGGAGAAGGAGATCCTCAAACAGCGCGTCAACGTGGGCTATGTGTTCCAGAACTTCAATCTCTTTCCGCATCTCACGGTGCTGGAAAACCTGATTGAGGCGCCCATCGCGCATAAAAAGCTCAGCAAAAAAGAGGCGGTAGAAAGGGCGTACAGCCTGCTGGACGTGGTCGGGCTGCGGGATAAAGCCGATGCCTGGTCGCGGCATCTCTCCGGCGGGCAACAGCAGCGTATTGCCATTGCCCGTGCGCTGGCGTTACGTCCTCGCGTGATGCTGTTTGATGAACCCACCTCGGCGCTGGATCCGGAGCTGGTAGGGGAAGTGCTGGACGTAATCAAAAAACTGGCCCGGTCCGGGACTACGCTGGTGGTGGTCACTCACGAGATCGGCTTTGCCCGGGAAGTGGCGGATCAGGTGGTATTTATGGTCGACGGAAAAATTGTCGAGCAGGGAAGCAGTGACGAGGTATTAAACCGTCCGTCACATGCGCGAACGCGCCAGTTTCTCTCCAAAGTCTTATAAGGAGTGCCAATGAAATACGGACTTCTGGCGGGGCTGGTCTTCACGACGGCGAGCCACGCCAGCATCGATCTGAAAGCCAACGAGCAGCCGCTGCCGGTGACGGTGGATCGTCAGGCCGTGGCAAAGATCCCCGCCAGTTACAAATTCGTGGAGCCGGGTACGCTGACGGTCGCCGTCTCAATGCTGAACTCCCCGCCGCTGGCGCTGCTGGCCAGCGATAACCGTACGCGCATTGGCAGCGACCCGGATATCGCCCGCCTGCTGGCGGGCAGCCTGGGGCTGAAGCTGAAGCTGGTGCCGACGGCGTGGGAAGACTGGCCGCTGGGGATCGCCTCAGGGCGCTACGACGTGGCGCTGGTGAACATTGCGGTGACCGAACAGCGTAAAGAGAAGTTTGATTTTGCGACCTACCGCGTCGACTCGCTGGCGTTTTCGGTGAAATCCACGAGCGAGATCCAGTCAATCAAAAGCGCGGAAGATCTGGCCGGGAAAAGGGTGATTGTCGGCTCCGGTACGAATCAGGAACGCATTCTGCTGGGCTGGAACGAAGAGAACAAAAAGGCGGGGCGCGAGCCTGCGCTGCCGGTTTATCTCCACGATGATGCCTCGGGCAATCTCTATATCCAGTCCGGAAGGGCGGATGTGTTCTTCGGGCCGCAGTCGGTTTCAGCCTATAAAGCGGCGCTCACAGGTAAAACCCGCGTGGTCGGTTTAGGGCCGAAAAAAGCCTATGTCGCGACCACGACCAAAAAAGGCAATGAGCTGGTGTACGCGTTACAGGCGGCGCTGGACGGCGCGATCAAGCGGGGAGATTACCAGAAGGTGCTGGCGCGCTGGGGCGAACAGGGCGAAGCGGTGGCACAGTCGGAGGTCAACCCGCCTGGGATAACCTACTAATGGTGCTCTACACTTAGGATTTTCACTCCTGAGGGGGCAACATGATTAAACTCTATGGCGTACCCGGCTGGGGCTCGGCGATCGGTGAAGTGATGCTAACCCTGGCTGATATCCCTTATCAATTTATCAACGTGGACGGGTTTGACCAGCCCGGCCAGCAGCGTGAGCTGCTGCAAAAGCTCAACCCGCTGTGTCAGGTGCCGACGCTGGCGCTGGAAAATGGTGCCATCATGACCGAAACGGCGGCGATTGCCCTGATGGTGCTCGACAGATGTCCCGACCTTGCTCCGCCCGTGGGGCAGGCCGAACGCCAGCAGTTTCAGCGTCTGCTGATCTGGTTTGTGGCCAACGTCTATCCCACATTTACGTATGCAGACTATCCGGAACGCTGGGTGCCGGATGCGCCGGAACAGCTGCAAAAAAACTGCATCGCATACCGGAAATCCCTCTATTTGTGGTTCGAAAGCCAGCTTATGGCCGCCCCGTTTGCGCTGGGGGAACGGCTGACGCTGCTGGATGTGTATATTGCGGTGGCGCGCACCTGGGGGCCTCGTCATGCCTGGTTTGCCGAAAACACCCCTAAATTCACGGCAATTGCGGACACCGTATGTCAGCTACCGGAACTGCACAAGGTGTTAAAGGCAAACAATATTATCTGATAACGTGTAATCCTCATTCACAACCGGAAGCCTGCACATGCCACACGTAGATATCAAATGTTTTCCCCGTGATTTGAACGACGAACAAAAAACGGCCCTGGCGGCGGATATTGCCGACGTGATTATTCGCCATTTCAACAGCAAAGACAGTTCCGTGTCGGTGGCGTTGAACCAGATCGCGCCTGAAGACTGGAAGGCGCAGGTCTGGGATACCGAAATTGGACCGAAGCTGGAGGAGCTTATTAAGAAGCCCGGGTATTCGATGTAGGATCTTTGCCGGGGAGCGAATAAGTCCTTCCCGGCTTGTTTTCCCGTTTTCGCAAAAATCGATAAAAATGCGTTTTGTCTTATCCGCTACACTTAACGTTTCTGGCTGACATATTATTAATCCTTAGGAAAGATCTTCAACAGAATCAATTAAGGACAGACACGTTAAAGGATAATTTTCTGATGACAAAATTACCCCGTTTTTCATTCGCCTTTCTTCATCCCCGTTACTGGCTAAGCTGGGCCGGCATTGCCGCGCTGTGGCTCATCATGCTGCTCCCTTATCCGCTTCTGTTCAGAATCGGTCATGGCCTTGGTCGACTGGCGATGCGCTTGCTTCCCCGCCGCGTCGAAATTGCCCGCCGCAACCTGGAGCTTTGTTTCCCGGAGATGAAAAAGGCGGAGCGAGAGTCATTGCTGCAGCGTAATTTTGAATCGGTAGGAATGGGGGTGATCGAGACCGGGATGGCATGGTTCTGGCCCGAGTGGCGGGTGAAGAAATACTTTACCGTGCGGGGTTATGAGCACATGGAAAAGGCCAGGGCGCAGGGAAAGGGCGTGGTGCTGGTGGGGATGCATTTTCTGACGCTTGAGCTAGGCGCGCGGATATTTGGCATGCTTAACCCCGGTATCGGGGTGTATCGTCCTAATAATAATGCCCTGCTGGACTGGCTTCAGACGCGCGGGCGCCTGCGTTCCAATAAAACCATGCTCGATCGTCATGATTTAAAGGGCATGATCCGCTCGCTGAAGCAAAATGAAATTTTGTGGTACGCCCCGGACCATGACTATGGTAAAACCAATAGCGTATTTGTGCCGTTCTTTGCGGTGCCGGATGCCGCGACGACCGCTGGAAGCTATATGCTGGTCAAAAGCGCTAAGCCTGCCGTCATTCCCTTTGTGCCGCGCCGTAAGGCGGATGGCACCGGTTACGAGCTGATCATTCTGGAAGATATCAGCGAGGCGTTGCAGGGCGGCGATAAAGAAGCCGTGGCGACGCAGATGAACAGGGCGATTGAACACGCTGTACGGATGGCGCCAGAACAGTATATGTGGCTGCACCGGCGCTTCAAAACGCGTCCCGAAGGTGTACCTGACCGGTATGACCGCCGCAAGAGCGTGGCCCCACGGGGTGATATTCTCTCCGCCAGCGATTTTTCTGACCGATCAGGCATACAGCACTAAAGCCTCAGCGATGCCCTCACCCTGCGGTGAGGGCATGACCGTCGCTACAGCGCGGATCGGCGGTACGGCGCATAGTCCGCCTGCCACCACGTCTTCTCGATACGCGCCATCAACGTCTCATCATCTATCGCCGGTGCCACGCCCTGTTCAATCGCAGCCCGGGCGACGGCGACGGCAATCTGGCGTGAGACCGTTTCAATCTGATCTACCGGCGGCAGCAATCCACCTTTTTCCGTGGTGACCAGAGGAGACTGCGCGGCCAGGCTGCGGCTAGCTGCCATCAGCATCTCTTCCGTGACCCGGCGCGCGTTACAGGCCAGAACGCCCAGCCCCAGACCAGGGAAGATATAGGCGTTGTTACACTGGGCAATCTCGTAGTGTGCATTCTCCCAGAATACCGGCGCGAACGGGCTGCCGGTGGCCACCAGCGCGGCTCCCTGGGTCCAGGCGATAAGATCCTGAGGCTGGGCCTCCGCCCGCGACGTCGGGTTTGAGAGCGGCATGATAATCGGACGCGGGCAGTGGCGATGCATCTCTTTGACAATCTCTTCACTGAACAGCCCGGGCTGGCCTGAAACGCCGATCATCACCGTAGGATGCGCGTTCTTCACCACGTCCAGCAGGGAAATATTCTTCGCGTCTACCTGCCAGCGGCTTACGGCGTCGCGCGCGGTAAGCAGGTTTTTCTGGAAATCGAGCAGGTTGGTCATGTCGTCGGTCAGCAGGCCGAAGCGATCGACCATGAAGATCCTGCTGCGGGCTTCGGACTCGGTCAGGCCGTCATCGACCATCAGCGCCACAATTTTTTCAGCGATCCCGCATCCCGCAGAGCCGCTGCCGAGGAAGACCACGCGCTGATCGCGAATGCGCGTGCCCGCCGCGTGGGCCGCTGCGATCAGCGTACCTGCGGTGACCGCTGCCGTGCCCTGGATATCATCATTGAAGCAGCACAGCTGGTCGCGGTAGCGCTGGAGCAGGCGAGTTGCGTTTTTCTGCGCAAAGTCTTCAAACTGCAGGAGAACATTGGGCCAGCGTGCTTTCACGGTGCTGACAAACATATCCATAAACTCAGCGTATTGGTCGTCGCTGATGCGCGGATGACGCCAGCCCATGTACATCGGGTCGTCGAGGTGTTGCTGATTATTGGTGCCGACATCCAGCATAATCGGGAGGGTAGAGGCCGGATGGATCCCCCCGCAGGCGGTATACAGCGACAGCTTACCAATCGGGATGCCCATACCGCCGATACCCTGATCGCCAAGCCCTAAAATACGTTCCCCGTCCGTCACCACAATCACGCGAACGTCGTTGCGTGAAAAACTTTGCAGCATCTCATCAATACGATGACGGTTAGGCCATGAAATAAACAAGCCGCGCGCGCGGCGATAAATCGTAGAGAAATGCTCGCAGGCTTCACCGACCGTCGGGGTATAGATAATCGGTAACGTCTCTTTCAGATGCGAACGCAAGAGATTGTAAAAGAGAGTTTCATTGGTGTCCTGAATATTTCGCAGATAAACATGACGCGAGATATCGCTTTTAAAATGACAGAACTGTACCCAGGCGCGCTCGGTTTGTTCTTCAATGGTTTCAACGTTGTGCGGCAATAACCCATGCAGATTAAAATTATCACGCTCTTCTTTAATAAAAGCGAGTCCTTTATTTAATAGCGGATTCTCCAGCAATACGGCCCCATTGTAAGGGGTGTACAGAACTTCTTTCCGGGACATGGTTAACTCCTGAATTTTTTATATAAAACAGATTAAGAGATGAAATAGATCATAATGCCTTCGGTCACGACCCCGACGGCAGTACCAATTAATATGGAAGAGGATGCGGTATCGATATAGGTATCGCTGCGTAAAGCAAACATCCCCGCGGCAATAGCGGAAGGCGTTGCGCCAATAATTACGACCTGCTGCAGTAAGGTATGACTCAGGCCAAAGGCGATCCCTGCGGCGGCCATCATTGCCGGCTGAATCAGGTTTTTAATACTGATATTGGTAAATGTCTGCACGTTCAGTTTTGGACGTTCACCGTAAAACAGCAGGCCGAGGGCAAACAGGGACAGTCCGCCGGAAACCTTGCCAACCATCTCAATAGGCATGCTGAGAATGGAAGGGATTTGCACACCGGCGAGACTGAGCAAGACGCCGGAGACCGGGATCCAGACGATAGTGTTGCGAGCCGCTTTGATGAGGTTTTGTACGATCATCGCCCCCGGGTGCAGCGCCTCCAGGCCATCATGACCGTTTTTATCACCCATACGAATCAGGACGATAGTCAGAGGGATCATGATAACGCTGGTGATAATGTTACCTATCAGCACACCGATAAATCCTTCCGGCCCAATCAATACCGCCAGGACCGGCGCGCCAAAGTAGGCCATATCAGGAAAGGCGCAAACCAGAGACTGAATGGCGCTGGTTTTGATATCGTGGCGAAAAACATAGCGTGAAATAAACAGCGTCAGTAAATACGACCCCATTAAACCGACAACCAGGACGGCCATAAAGGTCAGGTTTTTAATTTTATTGGGATCGGTATGCAATGCACCAATGAAAAGATGAAAAGGAAGGGCGAAACGAATCACCACGGTTGCCATGACGTTTGCATCTTCTCGCCGGGAATATCCCAGCTTTCCACTTAGCCATCCAAGTAACATAATAAAGACGAGCGGAAACAGTGACTGTAATAGTAATGAAGGCATAGTATTTCCTGTAGGGTATTTTATGTGTTTTATTGCAGCGCTAATCTAGCGCTTAGATAGCAGGGCAGGAGTGACAAGTGTCACACTCTCTCTGGTTTTATTAATTTCAAAAAGATTGCATTAGTTGGATAAGTAATACTTTCGTTAAAAATTGATAAGACGCAAGAATGCGACATGAGTTGCCATAAATAACTTTAGTTACTTAATGCTGAATTAAGTTATTTAAAGGCAAAGAGCCGAATTGTTCACATTTCTCCCTGCAGGTCCGTGATAATTTCACCCTGAGCCTGTTTTTAGAAAAGGCCATCTAAATCATTATTTATATTTAAGAACATTTTTTCGTATCAGGAATAGTTTCAGTTATTCCTTTCTCTGTATATCCGAACACAATTTTCAGGTGATTATATGAAAGATAATCCTGTACCGACTTCTGAGCTGTCTACCTCGCGTTTTGCCTTTGGGCTCAACAATACCGAGGTGGGTACGGTCCCGCTGATGCTGTTCGTCGGGATTGCCGCGATTGTGGCGACATCCGCCTGGGCAGGGCTGCTGCCAAAAAATATGATAGGTGGCCTCGCGGTGATCATGACCCTCGGTTTCGCGTTTGCGAAAGTAGGGCGTCAAATCCCGGTGCTGAAAGATATCGGCGGCCCGGCGATCCTGTGCCTGATGGTGCCCTCCGTGCTGGTCTATTTTGGTGTATTCGGGAAACATACCCTTGATACCGTGCATCTGCTGATGAAAGAGGCGAACCTGCTCTATTTCGTGATTGCCTGCCTGGTGGTCGGCAGCATTCTGGGGATGAACCGGGTGCTGCTGATCCAGGGGATGATGCGCATGTTTGTTCCGCTGGTGGCGGGAACATGCATGGCCGTGCTGAGCGGCCTCATTGTGGGCTCACTGTTTGGTTATACGCCTTACCACACCTTCTTCTTCATCATTGTGCCCATCATTGGCGGCGGAATTGGCGAGGGCATTTTGCCGCTGTCCCTGGCCTATTCGGCAATACTGGGGCAGACGCCGGACGTGTACGTTGCGCAGCTGGCACCCGCTGCGGTCGTCGGGAATATCTTCGCCATTATTTGTGCGGGCTCGCTGGCGCGTCTCGGCGCGAAACGTCCTGCGCTTTCGGGAAATGGCATGCTCACGCGGAGTAAAGACGACGCCAGCCTGTTTGCCGGAGCGCAAAGCACGCAGCAGACGGATTTTCATCTGATGGGCGGCGGGTTACTGATGGTGTGCGCATTTTTCATCGTCGGCGGATTGTTTGAAAAACTGGTCCACATTCCGGGCCCGGTGCTGATGATCCTGATTGCTGTTCTGTGTAAATACTTCAGGGTGATCCCGGCCTCAATGGAGCAGGGCGCGCACAGTTGCTATAAATTCGTCTCGGCTGCGCTGGTCTGGCCGCTGATGATCGGCCTCGGGATGTTATACGTGCCGCTTGAGAGCGTGGTGTCGGTGTTCTCGGTAGGATACGTGGTGGTATGCGGTTCGGTTGTGATTGCGATGGCGCTGAGCGGCTACTTTATCGCGTCGCGTCTGAATATGTATCCTGTGGAAGCGGCCATTGTAACCTGCTGCCACAGCGGGCTGGGCGGAACGGGGGACGTGGCCATTTTGTCCGCGTCTAACCGGATGTCGCTCATGCCGTTCGCGCAGATCGCCACCCGCATCGGCGGCGCGTCGACGGTGATTTTCGCCACGCTGCTGATGGGCTGGATTATGGCACACTGATTCGAAACGTCAGGATACTGAATCGCAACGACATTTTCAGGATGTCGCTGCGGTTCAGTCCTTTATAAATATCACCGTACTGTATAGAATTACCGCATCCACAGCGACGGGATACCACACGATGACCGGAAGAGTTGATTATCAGATTGAAAAATATCTCCTTACCGAAGCCGCCGAGCCGGAGCGCCTGACGCGCCAGTGGGCGGAGGTGATGGAAGAGTGTCGTGAGCAAAAGTCCGGGGCAGAGGAGCGGTTGCGTCTCGCGTTGCTTAATGTGGATTACGTCACCAGCTTCGAGCTGCCCTTCAGGCTACTTCTCACCCGTGCGCCCCAGTTAATAGACGTTGTCAGAAAAGAGCTTCAGCTCAGTCAGAAAAATGTTCTGTTTAACGGCAAGCGCTTTGGCTGCGTCTATAGCCTGAAAAGGGATCTCGATGGAATACCTGACGAGTTTACCTATCAGCTGAAAACGCGGATCCAGCGCAGTGACGCGACAGGATGTAATGAAGTGCCTTACAGGCAAATTGCCCAGCAGGTCAAAGCCCCAAAGGAACGTCTCAAGCTGGCGCTGGAAAACGGCCTGTCTGTGACGGCACTCGACGGGCTTTTCTGGTTTGGCATTCAGCGCATCGCGGCGGATGTACAGAGGTTAAGGAAAATGGGCGTGAGAATTGTGACGTCGGAGACCGAAGTCTTTGATACGCTGACAAAGACCAGCCGACGGATCCCCGTATATAGCCTTGCTCGCCCGGAATGAGTATTCGCTGCTGACCGGTCGACGCATCAAACATGACGGAAAATGGCGGCCAGTTTTTTTACAGCGTCTTCTATTTCCCTTTCCGTGTAAGCAGCAAATCCCATCAAAAAACCGGTGGACGCGGGGGGACCTGCATATAAATCGGTGAGCCCAAGTATATCAACACCCGCACGGCGAGCGGCGGTTGCTATCTCTTTCTCGGATATTCCGTGTTTCAGATGACAAGGCATTTGCATTCCCCCCGCTGGTGTTTCACACGCAACATACTCAGAAAGATACGCATCCATCAGGCTTGCCAGCGTGTCGCGACGAGCAACGTAAATACTCCTCATCTTACGAACATAGGCACCAAAATGGCCTCCCTCCAGAAATTTAGCCAGCGTCAGCTGGGTTATTGAGGCGGTGTGACCATCCATCAATGTCCTCGCCATGGTAAAGGGCTCTGTCAATTCTGAGGGAACGATCATGTAGGCAATACGCAGCCCGGGGAACAGAGACTTGGTGAACGTGCCGATATAAATTGTCCGGTTGTACGTATCAAGCCCCTGAAGACTGGCCATAGGCTTACCTTCGTAGTGAAACTCACTGTCATAGTCATCCTCAATGATCCAGGCCCCGTAACGGTTTGCCCATTTGACAACTGACAGTCGTCGGTCAAGAGAGAGCGTCACCCCGGTAGGGTACTGATGAGAAGGCGTAAGGTATATCGCCCTGGCTGGCTCGGTCAGAGAATTAAGACCGTCAACCGAGATGCCTTTTTCATCAAGAGGAACCGGAATGCAGCGAAGTCCTGCGGCGTTGAACGCTTTGTGTGCCCCTTGATAGGAGGGATCTTCAATGACAATCCCGTCTCCGGCATCCATCAGCACGTGGGAACAGAGCGCAAGCGCCTGTTGAGAACTTGTCAGAACGATGATCTGTTCTGCCCTCGCACGCGTTCCGCGCTCCAGGTTGACATATTCCGCAATGGCCCGTCGCAGGTGCTCTATACCCTGTGGTGGACTTTGCTCTAATGCCTGATGCTGAAACTCCTTCAGGACCTGTCGCTGAAGACGCTCCCAGGTTGAAATGGGAAACATGCGGGTTTCAGGAATGCCGGGCGCAAGGGGACGAGGGGAGGAAAATTCGCGGATCCCGCCGCTTTCATAAACGATCTTTCCTCGGACGCTGAGTTTTGCTTTTCGTATCTCAGCGGTTGGCTGATGCTGTCGAGGATGGGGTTTTAAAAAGCGCGCGCTGGAAGAGACGAAGCTCCCTCTGCCTGTTTGTCTCTCAATAAACCCTTCGGCATGCAGGCTGGAGTAGGCCGCTTCTATGGTATCCCGGGAAACGCTGAGAGAAGCGGCCAGAGCGCGTGAAGCAGGAAGGGCCTTACCGTGAGATAGTACCCCTTCCAGTATCAGCGTCCGTATTGCTCTCTGGATCCTTTCATGAAGCGGTAGCGATCCGTTAGCGGGGTCGATAATCCATGCCTTAACCGTTTCAAGCTGCGCGTGCTTAAACATTACGTTGTCCACTTTTCCTCTGTGTCTCTTGATTCTAAAGCAATACTGCATGCAGCAGGATGAAAAATTGGTCTGCTTTGATGGCGAGAATTGGCGGGGCAAAACGTGCCATTCAGCGAATACACTCTTCCTGAAACGAATAAACGGGTGAGAGAAGAGGCAATATGAACAGTACGATCGTGACAATTGAGGCAGTTAAAGAACGTGATTTTGAAAGCTGGATGCCACTATGGGGAAAATATCAGGCGTTTTACAACGTCGATCTGTCCGGGGCGATTACAGAACGAACCTGGCAACGATTTTTCAGCCCCGTTGAGCCGCTATTCTGCGTGGTGGCACGATGTAATGGAGAAATAGTGGGTTTTGCGCATTATCTCTTTCACCGTTCGACCTGGGCTGAGAGCGATTACTGCTACCTCGAAGATTTATATGTCTGCGAAGCTGTCAGGGGCAAACATATTGGCAAACAGTTAATAGAATATGTTCAGAGAGAAGCCAGAAAACATCATGCCAGTCATCTTTACTGGCATACGCATGAAGCCAACTATCGCGGGCAACGATTGTACGACTGGATTGCGAAAAAAAGTGGAATGATTGAATATCGTATGCAGGTAAGGTAAATCCCTTTGCTGACGATATGCCCCTTACATCATTAAGGGGCTTTAACCCGATATGCTCTTATGATTTAGCCTGTAAAAGTATCGCCATCAGCCCCGGAAAGCGGGCATCCAGATCCTCTCTGCGCAATGAAATCATGTTTTCTCGTCCCTGCGGACGCTGCCAGATCACGCCGCTGTCGCGCAATACGCGCCAGTGATGGGTCATCGTAGACTTCACCACATCTTCCGGGCGCAGCGCGTTACAGCTGAGTTCGCTGCCATCGGCCAGCCGGCGAATTATCGACAGCCGGAGCGGGTTGCCGAGGGCAAACAGCACATTTTCCAGCAGTATTTGTTCAGTTTCAGGGTGGTTTGGGATCATCGTTTTCCTGCGTATGGCGTCAGATTGAGCTATATCAACAATAGGTCAATCGTTAAAAAATAGTTCGATAATACTCGTACAATAGGACTATTATAGCAAACGAACGAATGCACGACCATCCTGGTCGTCACAGACAAGTCATAAGACTTAAGGAAATATCATGCCCCGACCCATCCCTCTCGAACGTTATCGCAACATCGGTATCTCCGCGCATATCGATGCCGGTAAAACCACCACCACTGAGCGCATCCTGTTTTATACCGGGATGAGCCACAAGCTGGGTGAAGTACACGATGGCGCGGCAACCACTGACTGGATGGCGCAGGAGCAAGAGCGCGGGATCACGATTACCTCCGCGGCGGTCAGCTGCTTCTGGCCGGGTATGGACAGAGGATATGAGCCGCACCGGATTAACATCATCGACACCCCGGGGCACGTGGATTTCACCATTGAAGTGGAACGTTCCATGCGCGTACTCGACGGTGCCGTGATGGTGTATGACTCCGTGGGCGGTGTGCAGCCGCAGTCAGAAACCGTCTGGCGTCAGGCCAATAAATATCACGTTCCGCGACTGGCCTTCGTCAACAAAATGGACCGTCCGGGTGCCGATTTCTTCCGCGTCGTGCGGATGATGCAGGAACGCCTGAAGGCCAATCCGGTGCCGATTGTCATCCCGGTGGGTGCTGAAGATCACTTCACCGGCGTGGTGGATCTCATCAAGATGCGCACCATTCTGTGGGACGATGCGACGCAGGGCATGGTGTTTACCTATGCGCCCGTGCCGGATGATTTAGTCAGCACCGCCCGGGAATGGCGGGAAAAAATGGTCTCTGCGGCGGCGGAAGCCAGCGATGAACTGATGGATAAGTACCTGGAGACGGGCGACCTGACGGAAGCGGAAATCATCAAAGGGTTGCGTATTCGCACCATCTCGGGCGAAATCCAGCCGATGCTGTGCGGCAGCGCGTTCAAGAATAAAGGCGTACAGCGCATGCTCGATGCGGTTATTGAGCTCATGCCGTCGCCGCTGGACGTGCCGGCCATTGATGGCGTGGATGAAAAAGGGCAGCACGCCGAGCGTCATCCGAGCGATGATGAGCCGTTCTCGGCCCTGGCGTTCAAGCTGATGAGCGACCCGTATGTCGGGCAGCTGACCTTTATCCGCGTGTACTCTGGCGTGCTGCGCAAAGGCGACGCGGTGTACAACCCGGTGAAAGGGAAGAAAGAGCGTATCGGACGTATTGTGCTGATGCATGCCAACGATCGCCACGAGGTGGACGAACTGCGTGCCGGGGATATCGCGGCCTGTGTCGGGCTGAAAGACGTGACCACCGGCGACACGCTCACCGATCCGAACGCCGTCATTACGCTTGAGCGTATGGAGTTCCCGGATCCGGTGATCTCGCTGGCGATTGAGCCGAAAACCAAAGGCGATCAGGAGAAAATGGGGATTGCGCTGCAGCGTCTGGCAGCGGAAGACCCGTCTTTCCGCCTGCATACTGACGAAGAGTCCGGCCAGACCATTATCTCCGGGATGGGTGAGCTACACCTCGAGATTATCGTCGACCGCATGAAACGTGAGTTTGGCGTCGAGGCAAATATTGGTCGTCCGCAGGTGACCTATCGTGAAACCCTGCGTAAAACGGTGAAGGATATCGAAGGCAAATTTGTCCGTCAGTCCGGCGGTAAAGGCCAGTACGGTCATGTGGTGCTGAGCCTGGAGCCGCTGGAGCCCGGAAGTGGTTTTAAATTTGAAGATGCCACTAAGGGCGGCGTGGTGCCGCGCGAGTATATCCCGTCCGTTGAGAAAGGACTGCGGGAAGCAATGAACAGCGGGGTACTGGCGGGCTATCCGGTCGTCGATGTCAAAGCGACGCTGACGTTTGGCTCGTATCACGATGTCGACTCCTCGGAGATGGCCTTCCGCATGGCGGCGATCCTCGGTTTCAAAGAGGGCGCCCGCAGGGCAGATCCGGTGATCCTTGAGCCGATCATGCACGTGGAGGTGGAAACACCGGAAGAGTACGCCGGTAACATTATGGGCGATCTCTCTTCACGACGCGGCATGGTGCAGGGGATGGCGGAGCAGTACGGCAGCCAGATTATTCGTGCTGACGTGCCGCTGGCAGAGATGTTTGGCTATGCCACGACATTGCGCTCGATGTCCCAGGGACGCGCGACGTATACGATGGAGTTCCATCATTTTGCGGAAGCCCCGCGGAATGTTGCGGATGAGATTATTTCACGGCGTGCGAAGTAGTTAATGAATTGCACACGGTAGCCGCTGGGTTACCGTGTGCTTTTGCCGCTGTAGCAGAGGGCTTTCATATCCGATTATTACTTGATCAGCGTGGCCGATCGAACTTTCCATTTCCCTTCTTCCTGAACGAGACAATCTGCTACAACGTGATTTTGTTTCTTACCAAATGCGAGATAGACGTTTGTGCAAACGGCATCAAAATCAGAGTGTAAGACGGTTATCTGATTCCAGTCTTCATCCCAGTCCTGCGTTTTGATGAACATATCAGCATCGGGCATGTCTTTTTCGTTACTGTCTCCTGAGTACATCTCCTTAATTGCATCAATTGTCCCAGAGGCAACGTATTCATTCATAATGTCTGGATTCAGCACTGGTGGTTTGTCCTGATTCAGCTGAGCGATATACCATTGATTGAATTTAAGCGCAGCCTGGCCTGGGGCATAGTCAGTTTGGGCGACTGCGAACGGAGAGAGGGCAAAAAGAAAAAAGCAGAGTATTTTCATTAGTCGTGCCTGAACAATTCGTAATGAGGCTGTATGTTTCGGTAAGCCTGTCCCGGATACAGGGTGCGTTGTACAAAATCGCTTATCCACTGCTGGCCATCATAAATGCAAACGTGCCCGCTATCGTGACCCACTATATTTTGGATAACGGCTACGTCTCCGGCATGAGGTTGATCGTATACCAGGCGGAATCCAGCGTTGACCAATGTACGCCCCATATCTTTTGCCAGACGCGTATTGGGAATTTTTAATTTTCCCCCCGTTCTGATCGCTTCGGTGACGTAGCGAGCACAATAACCGGTGCTCTTCGGTTGGGCGTGTGATTTGGCATAGGAGATTGCGCCATCTTTATTCCATGACATTGATATTTCCTTAACGGGAGAGTGCTAATGCAGCAACTCCGGAAATATCCTCCGTTTTACAACGCAAGAGTAAACATAAAATGCCATAGAAATTTAATATAATTCAGCCATATATGATTTAAACAATCAATCCAGCGCCTTCACCATCTTCCCGCTCGCCACAAACGTCCCGGCCCCAAGATGATGCAGGGTATTGAGCTTATCCCCATCAAACTGCCAGCGTCCGGCGATAAACGCCCGTTCATCCGCTGCCGCTGAAACTACTTCGCCAAACAGGGTGTCGTATTTCTCTGCCGCGGAGGTCACGGGTAATAACCGGCATTCCATCCACGCCAGGCATTTCTCTTCAATGACCGGCAGGCCGAGCTCCGGGCCATTCACCACCGGGATCCCATAGCAGTTGAATTTGTCCTCATCGCGCCCGCTGACGCTGCCGACCGCGTAAGTCCAGTTGGCCGCCGCCACGCCGGGGATGACGATGCCAAATTTCCCACTGCGTTCAATCAGCTCGCGCGACCAGGTACTTTTGTCCACCACGATTGCGATGCGCGGCGGCTCAAACTCAACGGGCATTGACCATGCGGCGGCCATCACGTTGCGTCTGTCGAGGCTTTCATCCCGACTGGTGATAAGCACAGTAGGGCCGTGGTTCAGCAGACGGCTGGCATGACGTAATTCAACAGGGCGAAAGTGGCTCATAGGATCTCCTCATCTACATCGATGAGTATGACGAAAAAGCACGTAAATCAAAGTGAGTGCGTAAAATTAGTTTATAAACAGAACATCACAATCAAAGGAAACTGATTAATGTCCCCATTCCTGACCGCCTATTTCGCCCGCATCGGCTGGACGCAACCGACCGCTGTTGATATTGATACCCTGCGCGCGCTGCATTTACATCACAACTGTGCGATCCCTTTTGAGAATATGGATGTCGTTCTGCCACGCGAAATCCAGCTTGACGATCGGTGCCTGGTCGACAAGCTGGTCTCCGCGCGCCGCGGAGGGTACTGCTTTGAGCAAAACGGTCTGTTCGAACGCGTATTGCGTGAGGTCGGGTTTACCGTGCGTAGCGTACTGGGACGCGTGATATTAGCGAATCCACCGCAAATGCCGCCGCGCACGCATCGCCTGCTGCTGGTTGAGCTTAACGGCGAGCGCTGGATTGCGGACGTGGGGTTTGGCGGCCAGACGCTGACGGCGCCGATTCGTCTGCTCGCCAGTGAAGAACAAGAGACGCCGCACGGGCTGTATCGTCTGCTGAGCGAGGGTAACGACTGGGTGCTGCAGTTCCGTCACCACGAGCACTGGCAGTCGATGTACCAGTTTGATTTGACGACACAGTATTTCAGTGATTACGTGATGGGGAATTTCTGGTCAGCGCACTGGCCGCAGTCGCACTTCCGTCATCATCTGTTGATGTGCCGCCATCTGCCTGACGGCGGCAAGCTGACGTTAACTAACTTCAACTTTACCCACTGGCAGAATGGCCATGTGAAGGAGCAGATCCACTTGCCGGATGCTGAGGCGCTTTACCAGTTGATGCGGGAACGCTTTGGGCTGGGCGTTGACGATCCTAAGCACGGTTTTTCACTTGCAGAGTTGACTGCGGTGATGGCCGGTTTCGATACACATCCTCAGGCGGGAAAATAATGCGGAAAGGGGCCTCAGCCCCTTTGTCGTATCATGGCTTACAGTTGAGTAAACTTGCCGATCCACGGGCTGTTGTTTTCCGCTGACCAAAGTTGAACAAGCAGCTCTCTGAATTTTTCCGCCGCCGGGCTGAGAGGGGTTTCCCGGCGCTGTACCAGCCCCAGCGTTCGTCGGATAACCGGTTCTATCAGCGGGCGGCTGACAAGGACATGATGTTCATCGGTTGGCATCGCCAGACTCGGCACAACAGACACCCCGAGACCCGCCTCTACCATTCCCAGTGACGTTGACAGATGACGCACCTCGTAAAACCAGTTCGGTTTCCAGTCCATCTTTTCGAAAGCCTGATCGATAAGCGAACGGTTTCCGCTGGAGCGCCTGACGCCAATTAGCTTCATGCCAGCAAGATCGTCCCAGGTGACCAGCGGTTTTTTTGCCAGCGGATTATCCCGTCGGCATGCCAGGACAAAGGGTTCGTTCACCAGCGGCGCAAAATCGATATTAGGATGTGTGATGTTTATCATATTTATGCCGAAATCTGCGTCGCCATTTAACACCGCTTCGAGACAATCGCTGGCGCTGTGCTCAAGTATGCGAATACGGATGTTTGGGTAGTCATTGTTATAATCTCGTATCACGGAAGGCAGAAAATAGAACGCGGCAGTCGGAATACAGGAAACGGTAATAACCCCTGCCTGATGCGTCGCCATCTCTTTAATACTCAGGATCGAGCTTTCATAAAAATCGATTAAATTCTTTGCCTTAGGTAAAAATTCCCGTCCCACAGTTGTGAGCTTAACGCTGCGCGTGGAACGTTCAAACAGTGTTGTCCCTAGGCTCTCTTCCAGCTTCTGAATTCTGCGTGTTAAAGCAGGTTGTGAAATGTGAAGAAATTGAGACGCCTTTGTAAAACATCCGATTTCTGCAATTTTTACAAACGCTTGTATTCCCTGTAATTCATGCTGCATATCCACACCTGATTATTGTTTTCCTAAATCCACGATAACGTAAGGGCTATTAATACGCAAAGCGTATTAATCCTGCTTTTTTCGACATTAGAGTTATCAACAGGAGTGTGAAAACCTAATTGCGTTCCTGATAAACGCGAAATGAGAAAAAGACATGTTAAAGATCCCTTGCGTATTAATGCGTGGCGGTACCTCAAAAGGCCCGCTCATTCTGGCCAGCGACCTGCCAGCGGAAACCGAAGCGCGTGATGCAGTTTTACTCAGCCTGATGGGCGCTGGGCATGAACTCGAAATTGACGGTATTGGCGGGGGAAGTCCGCAAACCAGTAAGGTGGCGATCGTCAGTCCGTCCGACAGTCCGGACGCGGATGTGGATTATCTGTTCGCACAAGTGATGGTGAACGAACGTCGCGTTGATACCACGCCGAACTGCGGCAATATGCTCTGTGCCGTGGGCCCCTTTGCCATTGAAAAGGGACTGGTAAAGGCGCAAAGCCCGGTGACGACGGTGCGTATCCGCAATCTGAACACCGGAACGCTGGTCGATGCCGAAGTACAAACGCCTGAGTATCGCGTCGTTTATGAAGGCGAAACTCAAATCGACGGTGTCCCGGGTACTGCGGCACCGATAGGCTTAACCTTCCTGAATTCTGCGGGTTCCAAAACGGGAAAACTGCTGCCGACCGGTAGCGTGACAAACGTGTTCGACGGTATTGAAGCCACCTGCATTGATATGGCGATGCCGATGGTTTTGATTGACGCGTCGGCGCTGGGCAAAACAGGTGGGGAGTCACCTGCAGAATTAGATGGCGATAGGGGGTTTAAGGAAAGGCTGGAGAACCTGCGCCGTCAGGCTGGCGCGGCGATGGGCTTAGGGGATGTATCCAACAAAGTGATCCCTAAACCGGTTCTTCTTAGCCGGGCGCGTAACGGCGGAACGCTTCAGGTGCGTTATTTCATGCCGCATACCTGCCATAAATCACTGGCGATTACCGGCTCGATTGGTATTTCGACCGCGACGCTTATTGAAGGCTCCGTCGCCGCGAAAATTGTTGCCGATCGTCCAAAGGAATGTTTTACCAACATTATCGATATTGAACACCCAAGTGGAAAAATATCGGTGTCATTGCTAAGAGAGGATGACAATATCGAAAATACCCGTGCAGCGGTTATTCGAACTTCACGAAAGTTATTTGAAGGTGTTGTTTGCGTACCTGAAAAAATGCTCTCTGAAGTTGATTGAATAAAGTCTCAAATAAAAAACTAACCATCTTAAATAATACATTCTGTACCTTAACTATAATACTGAGGTTATTATGGCGTTAACGCATGCTAACAATACCCTGAAAGCACCCGATCCGGCAAAAGCAAGCGCAAATATTCGCGTGATTCTGGCCCTGGCTTTATCCGGGCTTGCGGAACTGGCTTCGTTGTTTTTTATCCAACCACTGCTCCCGATGCTTGCTGTGGAATATAATGTCCCGGTCAGCCAGGTGAGTATTATCTTATCCGCAGAAACGGCATTGCTGGCAATTGGACTGCTGTTTACCGGAACATTATCCGATCACTATGGCAGGAAGCGGTTAATTATTGTCTCTCTTCTGTTGGGCGGCATTCTGACGCTGCTCTGCCCGCTGGTTCAATCCTGGGCAATGCTGGTGGCGCTGCGTGCGGTGATTGGTCTGGCACTGAGCGGCATCGCAGCGGCAGCAACGGCCTATATCAGCGAAGAGGTCGCACCGGTGGCGGCAGGCATCGTGACGGGATACTTTGTTTTCGGTAACTCAATGGGCGGCATGTCCGGGCGTATTGTGGCTAGCCAGCTGATCGACCATGTTTCAATCAATGTGATCTTCTACGGGTTTGCGGTCAGTCTGATTGCAGTTGCCATTCTGGTGAAGTTCCTGCTGCCGGAATCGAAAAACTTTACGCCTACGCAGAACCTTAACGTTATGCGTATGGTGAAAGGGGCGGCATCGCATTTCAAAAACAAAAATCTGGCGCTGGCGTTTGTCATCAGCTTCATTATTTTCGGCGCATTTACCTCACTGTATAACTATCTGGCCTTCTTCCTGAAAGGCGAGCCGTTCCATATTTCACCGGCAAACGCGGGTCTGCTCTCCTTTAGCTTCGCCCTGAGTTTCTTTACGGCGCCACAGGCTGGTCGTTTATCGGCAAAATATGGCGCAATGAAAGTCTTGCGCGTGCTGTTCCTGGTGATGGCCTTAGGGATGCTGCTGACGCTGACGTCGAATGTCGTCACCTTTATTGTTGGCGCTGTGATTTTTACCGGCTGTTTCTTCGGCTGCCATTCTATCGGTTTAAGCTGGGTCAGTAAAAATGCCACGCACGCAAGAGGCCAGGCCGTCGCGCTCTATTTATTCTTCTACTACATGGGCGGTTCGGTGATTGGTTTTATCAACGGTTTTGTCTTCCATTCAATGGGCTGGCAGGGAATGACCGGATTTATTCTGGCATTACTTGGCGTTGGCGTAGTCGTGGCTACGTATCTGGCATCCGGTAATAAGCAGGTACTGGTTCCAGCGCAGTCAGCAGAATAAATAGCATGACAATGTGTTCACGCCCTGGGTGTGAACACAGAATGAGTACGAATATCAATCAGGTATCATTATGAAATTAGCAAGTTATATTCATCAGGGCCGCAAAAGCTACGGGATTTATACGCAACACGGCATTATCGATTTGGGTAATAAAATCGGCCATCAATATGCGACATTGAAAGATCTCCTTCAATGGGATGCGGTCGAGGTTGCCAGACAATATCACGATTACCCTGTGGATATTATGCCTGAAGACATTACCTTCCTGCCCGTTATAGAAGAGCCTGGAAAAATTTTCTGCGTGGGAATGAATTACGCTGAAAAACGAAAAGAGTTTGCTGAGACGAATAATGCGCCGACGCTCTTTATTCGTTTTCCAGACTCGCAAACGGGCCACGCGCGGCCAGTCATGAAACCAGTTCTCTCAAGTGAATTTGATTATGAAGGTGAGCTGGCTGTCATCATCGGCAAGTCTGGCAGCGGCATTGACGCTAAAGAAGCGCTCAGCCATGTCGCGGGCTACAGCTGCTATATGGACGGCTCCGTCCGCGACTGGCAGCACGCCTGGTTCACCGCCGGTAAAAACTGGAAGCAGACCGGCGCCTTCGGCCCCTATATGACCACGGCGGATGAGATCCCCGATCCTCACGCGTTGACCATCCACACCTGGCTGAACGGCATGCTGGTTCAGAATGATTCCACCGGCAGCATGATCCACAAAGTCGCGGATCTCATCGCCTATATCAGTACGTTCACCTCCCTCAGCGCCGGGGACGTCATTATCACCGGCTCGCCCGGTGGCGTCGGGAAAAAACGTAATCCGCCTCTGTTTATGCGCGATGGCGATCGTGTCGAAGTCGAAATCGAAAACATTGGCCGCCTGATGAACACCATCGTGGAAGCGCAACCCCAGCAGCAAGAATTGACCGTCTAAACGCTCAGGAGAGAGACGATGTACACCGCCACAGCGCCAGAATTTGAGGTGATTAACGCCGGTAACGCGAAGGCCAGAGAGGAGGTTGCCTGTTTTCTGGCCCGCAACGGTTTAGGCATTGATAACGATATCGAGCAATTTATCGTTGCGCGCGATCGGCGTCAGCTTGTTGCCTGCACCGGTATTGCGGGTAACACGCTAAAGTGCATTGCCGTGGATGCCGTGTGGCGGGGCACGTCGTTAAGCCTGACGTTAATTCATGAGGCCGAGCTTCTGGCGGCACAAAACGGCGAACATCAGCTCTTTCTTTTTACCTGCCCGGATAACGTAAAGTCGTTTCGCGGATGCGGGTTTTACCCGCTGGTGACAGTCGAGAATTGTGCGGCATTAATGGAGAATACGCCGGTCGGTATTCATCGTTACTGCAGCCAGCTGCGTCGCCATCATTTCGTGCCGGGGAAAAACATTGGCGCGATCGTGATGAACGCCAATCCATTCACCCTGGGCCATCAATATCTGATCGAGCATGCGGCACGCCAGTGCGACTGGCTGCATGTTTTCGTTGTTCAGGAAGATGTCTCCACTTTTTCGTTTAAAGAACGGTTTGCGATGGTCAGGAACGGAACGCAGCATCTCCCTAATGTCACGGTTCATCCGGGGTCTGCGTATATTATTTCCCGCGGCACATTCCCGGGCTATTTCCTGAAGGATAAGCAGGTTATTGATAAAGCCTACGCTGCCATTGATCTCATGCTTTTCAGAAATTACATCGCCCCCGCGCTGAATATTAACCATCGTTTTGTCGGTACCGAACCGTTTTGCCCGTTAACCGCGGAGTATAACCGGGCGATGCATCGCTGGCTGGAAGATGAAACGAGTACGGCGGCCCGTATTAGTGTGCACGAAATAGAAAGAAAAACGGATGGCAATAATGTTCCGGTGTCGGCTTCAGCCGTTCGTCGTTTATTGAATGAAAACAAAATCTCTGCCGCCAGCCGTATGGTGCCGGCCACCACGCGCGCGTTTCTGAATAAAGAGGTACAGCATCAGTCTTGTTTATCCGAACCGATGTCGGCAGCGGTTTAACCGCATGATCACAGGAAAATTGATATGAAAATTGTGCAAGCCGCAATGGCGGGGACGCTGGAGTCCAGCGACCTGATGGTGAAGGTGAGTCCCGTCGAGAGCGGGCTGGATGTGGTCATCCAGAGCGAAGTGTATAAGCAATTTGGCGAACGTATTACAGAGGTTGTCAATGAAACCCTGGCTTCGTTCAACATCGAGCAGGGGCTGATCGTCGTTGATGATAAAGGCGCGCTGGATTGCGTGATCCGCGCCCGCGTGCAGGCAGCTCTGCTCAGAGGAATGGCCCGGGAAGACATTACATGGGAAACGTTATAATGAAAAAGTTACGCCGCAGTATGTTATTTATTCCCGGTTCAAGTGCCGCCATGCTTTCGACGGCATTTATCTATAAACCTGACTCCATTATGTTTGATCTGGAAGATGCCGTCGCGTTAAAAGAAAAAGACAGCGCCCGTCTTCTGGTATTTCATGCCCTGCAACATCCTATGTACAACGATATTGAAACCGTTGTCAGAATTAATCCTTTGAATACGCCTTTTGGATTAAAAGATCTCGAAGCCGCCGTCAGGGCGGGTGTCGATGTCATTCGTTTACCCAAAACCGACTCCCCGGAAGATATTCATCAGCTCGAACGTGAAATCGTCCGCATCGAAGAAACCTGTGGACGTCCCGTTGGCTCAACCAAATTAATGGCGGCGATAGAATCTGCCGTGGGCGTGATTAACGCTGTCGCCATTGCGAAGTCCTCCGACCGGTTAATGGGTATTGCGCTGGCCGCCTTTGACTACGTGATGGATATGCAAACCGAGCGGGGCGACGGGACAGAGCTCTTCTATGCCCGGTGCGCCGTATTACATGCCGCGCGCGGGGCCGGTATTGACGCCTTCGACGTGGTATACGCCGATGTGAATGATGAGGCCGGTTTCCTGAAAGAAGTGGATCTCATCCGCCGGATGGGCTTCAACGGAAAATCACTGATTAATCCGCGCCAAATTGAAATTCTTCATAACGCCTACGCGCCAACGCAGGAAGAAGTGGACTACGCCGAGCGCGTGATTGCCTCCGCAGAGGAGGGGGAACGCAACGGACTGGGGGTGATTTCGCTGAACGGCAAAATGATCGATGCGCCAATCATCAACCATGCCCGCGTGGTGATCGAACGCAAAAATGCCTCCGGCATTCGTCAGTAATCCCCTATTGCAAGCGACAGGATGAACAATGAAAAACCTAACTGAAACCCTGCATCACATTCCTGGCTCTCGCCGTGAATACGTCGCCTTCAGCGGCGCTAACGCGACGACGCCTTATCTTGCTGACAGCCAGCAAAAGTCACAGCGCAAACTGTTTGCCAGCGTGGACGAGGTGCTGGCCCGCTGCGATCTGCATGACGGCATGACCGTGTCTTTCCATCACGCCTTCCGCGAAGGGGATAAGGTTATCAATTACGTGATGGACAAACTGGCTCAGCGCGGCCTGAAAGGCATCACGCTCGCGTCCAGCTCATTAATGTCCTGCAATACGCCGCTTATAGATCACATACGTAATGGCGTGATCGGCAAAATCTACACCTCCGGAATGCGCGGCGAACTGGCGGATGCGATTTCGCACGGGCTGATGGACGAGCCGGTACAAATCCACTCCCACGGCGGGCGGGTAAATTTGATTCAGAAGGGCGAAATTGCCATTGATGTCGCGTTTCTGGCGGTCTCGTGCAGCGACGAATATGGCAATGCCAGCGGCAACGGCGGCACATCGCAGTGCGGCTCTCTCGGCTATGCGATGGTCGACGCAAAATATGCCAGAAAGGTGGTTTTGCTTACCGAAACCCTGAAGCCGTTCCCCAACCTGCCCGCCAGTATTATTCAGGATCAGGTTGACTATGTGGTGCAGATTGAGAGCGTCGGTGACCCGGCAAAAATCAGCGTAGGTGCCGCCAGGGTCACCAGTAATCCGCGCGAGCTGATGATTGCCCGCTCTGCTGCCGACGTTATCGAACACTCCGGCTATTTCCGCAACGGCTTTTCGATTCAGACCGGTTCAGGGGCGGCGTCAACCGCCTGTACACGGTTTATGGAAACCCGGATGCGCAAACACAATATCGTTGCCCGCTTCGCGCTCGGCGGGATCACCGGCAGCATTGTCGATCTGCATCAGAAAGGGTTAATCGAGAAGATCCTCGATACGCAAAGCTTTGACGGCGCGGCGGCAGCCTCTATGGCGGTCAATCCCGAACACGTGGAAATTTCCACCAACGTCTATGCGAACCCAGCTGCAAAAGCTGCCTGCTGCGACAGGGTGGACGTGGTCATCCTCAGCGCGCTGGAGGTGGACACTCAGTTCAACGTCAATGTCCTGACCGGCTCCGACGGCGTGATGCGCGGTGCGTCGGGCGGACACTGCGACGTCGCCGCGGCGGCCAATCTCACCATTGTGGTTGCCCCGCTGATCCGCAGCCGCATTCCTACCGTCGTCAGGCAGGTCACGACTCTGGTGACGCCGGGCGAAAGTATTGACGTTTTGGTTACCGATCACGGTATTGCCGTGAATCCGGCGCGCCCGGAAATTCGCGAACGCCTGATTAACGCCGGGCTGACCGTCGTAGACATCGACGCCCTGTATCAAAAGGCGCTGCTCATCTCGGGTGAACCCAAGCCTGTTGAGTTCACTGACCGGATCGTCGGCGTGGTGCGCTACCGCGACGGCAGCGTGATTGACGTGGTTCGTCAGGTGAAGGAGTAATCGTCATGACGGATAAAGCCTCGAACGTGAAAGTCACTGTGGAACAGGTGTTGAGCGCGAGAGAACAGCGAGCCCGTCGCCAGCAGGCGTGGCTGTTTCAGTCAGAACATACGGTTATATCCGTCACGCTGGTCTGGCCGGGGGAGGTGAAGGATACCGACCTGGCCAGACGGGTGATGGCCGTCGCGAATCAGGCGCTCGGCGAGGTATTCCGTACGCATCAGTGGACGGTCTGTCGGCATCAGATCCTGCAGCCGGTCACGGGGCCAGAAGCGCTCTGGTCGGTGTCGGCACCCGCGTGGATGATAAAACACGTCACGGCGCATCTGGAAGATAACCATCCTCTGGGACGCCTGTGGGATATCGACGTGTTTTGTCCGAAGACGGGACTGTTGAAAAGAAACGCCATCCAGCAGCCGATGCGCCGATGCTTTATCTGTCATGAACCCGCTCATGTCTGCTCTCGTGCCCGCCGTCATTCGCAGGCCGAACTCACGCGCGTAATCGAGGCGTTAACCGATGACTACTTCGCTTGCCAGATGTAATGCGCCAGAGGTTCAGCGCACCTTCGCTGAGCTGGCTACCGAGGCCATGTATCGGGAAATTCGCTTAACCCCGAAGCCGGGTCTGGTGGATCGCGTAAACAGCGGGGCGCATCGCGACATGGATTTTGCGCTTTTCATAACGAGTATCGCGGCGATTGCGCCCTGGTTCTCGACGTTCTTTAACGTTGGCAGAGAGACGGCTCATCTGACTGGCCCGCAAACGATGCGGGCCATAAGACCGACCGGTCTGGCCTGCGAGCAGGCGATGTTTGACGCCACCGGCGGGGTGAATACCCATAAAGGTGGGATCTTCTCTCTGGGGCTGCTGTGTGCCGCGGCGGGACGTCTGACGCAAAGGGATGAAATGCTTACGCAGCGCAGCTTATGCCGCGAGACCCGCATTATCTGTACCGGCATCGTTGAACAGGAGCTGAAAACGACCGGTATCGCCAGAACGAAGGGCGAGCAGCAGTTCCAGACATACGGGTTTACCGGGGCGAGAGGGGAAGCGGCCAGCGGTTTTATCACCGTTCGCCAGGCGGGTCTCCCGCACCTGCGCACCGCGTCAGGTCAGGGCGAATCCGAAGACGTGGCGCTCTTGAGAATGCTGCTGGGTTTGATGGCGGCGAATCCGGATACCAATCTGGTTTCCCGAGGCGGAATTGAAGGGCTGAATTATGCCAGACGTTATTCAAGGCGATTATTAAAAATAAAACGTCTCACGGCGGATAAATTAGTTATCGCGCTGCTCAGAATGGACGCGGAATTTATCAAACGCAATTTAAGCCCCGGCGGTAGCGCCGATCTTATTTCCGTTGGCTGGTTATTGTCGCAATTTCCACCCGAGTAATCGCGAATAGCGTAACAGGAAAACGTCATGATTGAACAACGCCTGCAGCAGCTCAGTAAGGGTTATACCCTTGTTCTGGTCCCGGGTCTCAGAGACAGCGATGAACATCACTGGCAAAGCTGCTGGGGGCGGCGTTTTTCCTTCTGGAAACGGATCCAGCAGAAAAACTGGTTTGAGCCCGATATCGAAAACTGGGTCTCCGCCATTACCCGCGAGCTGGCAATGTGCCCGCTGCCCGCCATCCTCGTCGGCCACAGCTTTGGCGCGCTGGCGTCATGTCGGCTGCTGCAAACGCGGCGGGTAAACGTCGCCGGGGTGGTGATGGTCGCACCGGCTGAACCCGCTTTTTTCGGCCTCGAAGAGGTCATTCAGCCAACGCCATTACCCGTCCCCTGCATGATATTTGCCAGCCGAGACGATCCTCTGATGCCTTTTGCACGCGCTCACTACTGGTCAACGTGCTGGCGCGGCCATCTCATCGATATCGGTGAGGCCGGACATATTAATTCTGAGTCCGGTTTTGGCGAATGGCCTTACGGACTCGAACGATTAACCGAATTTTGTGAACAACTTTAGCTTTAACAGGAGAACCTATGTTAGATGATTATCATCAGCACCAGAAAGCGCGCGCTGAATCGGGTATTCCGGCGAAACCGTTAACAGCGGAACAAACCGATGCACTTATTTATCGTTTAATAAATGATGCGCCCGCGCATCATTCGCTATTAATCGATTTATTAACCCACAGCGTCCCGCCGGGCGTCGATCCTGCGGCAAAGCTCAAAGCCGATTTTTTATTCAAGGTGGCATTGCAGGAATACCGTGTTAACGGGCTTTCTCCTGAAGCGGCTACGACGCTGCTGGGGTCCATGCAGGGGGGCTATAACGTCCAGCCGCTGATTGAGCTCCTTGACCATCCGAACCTGGCACCGCTGGCCGCTGAGCAGCTCTCTTCTACCATCCTGATCTTTGAAAAATTCAGCCAGGTGGAAGCCAAAGCGCAGAGCGGCAACGTCCGGGCAAAAGAGGTGCTTCACTCCTGGGCAAATGCCGAGTGGTTCACGCGCCGCCCGGCCATACCTGGAAAAATTACCCTGAAGGTGTTTAAGGTTCCCGGTGAGACCAATACCGACGATTTGTCTCCGGCACCGGAGGCGTGGTCACGTCCTGATATTCCGCTGCACGCGCTCTCCATGCTCAGTAACGTCAGGGAATGGGTAGCACCTGATGAACCCGGCGTACGTGGCCCTTTGCACCAGCTGGCAGAACTCAAAGCGTCGGGCTGGCCGCTGGTGTACGTCGGTGACGTCGTGGGGACCGGATCCTCGCGTAAATCCGCCACCAACTCCATCCTGTGGCACATCGGCAACGATATTCCGTACGTGCCGAATAAACGTAACGGTGGGTTTGTGTTTGGCGGCAAAATCGCGCCCATTTTCTTCAACACGCTGGAAGATTCCGGTGCGCTGCCAATAGAGATGGATGTCTCCGCGCTGACGACCGGGATGCTGATCGATCTTTACCCGTACAAGGGCGAAATTCGTGAGACAGAAAGCCAGCGGCTGGTGATGACCTTTACCCTTAAAACCGAAGTGCTGCTGGACGAAGTACGCGCCGGCGGGCGGATCCCGTTGATTATCGGACGCAGCCTGACCGCGAAAGCGCGGGAATCGCTGAAGCTTGGGCCTTCCGCGGTATTCCGCACGCCCGCTTTGCCTGCGCCATCCGAAACCGGCTTTACGCTGGCACAGAAAATGGTGGGTAAAGCCTGCGGCGTGGCGGGGATCCGCCCCGGGCAGTATTGCGAGCCGAAGATCGCGACCGTGGGATCGCAGGACACCACCGGCGGGATGACGCGCGACGAGCTGACCGACCTGGCCTGCCTCACGTTTTCAGCCGACCTGGTGATGCAGTCTTTCTGCCACACCTCCGCCTACCCTAAGCCGGTAGATGTGCAACTGCATGAAACCCTGCCGCAGTTTATCACCCGCCGGAATGGGGTGGCGCTCAAGCCGGGTGACGGCATTATCCACTCGTGGCTTAACCGCATGCTGCTGCCGGATACGGTAGGCACGGGTGCCGACTCCCATACCCGCTTCCCGCTGGGGATCTCCTTCCCGGGCGGCTCCGGGCTGGTGGCATTCGCCGCGGCAACCGGCATCATGCCGCTGGATATGCCTGAGTCGGTGCTGGTGCGCTTCAAGGGCGAGATGCAGAAAGGGATCACCCTGCGCGACCTGGTGCATGCCATTCCGCTCTACGCCAGAAAGCAGGGGCTGTTGACGGTCGAGAAAAAGAATAAGCGTAACGTTTTCTCGGGCCGGATCCTTGAAATTGAAGGCCTGGAAACGTTAAGCGCAGAGCAGGCGTTTGAACTGGCTGACGCCTCCGCCGAACGCTCCGCTGCCGCGTGCGTTATGCGCCTGGCGGAAGAGAATGTCGCGCAATATCTGCGTTCCAATGCGGCCTTGCTGCGCTGGATGGTTAAGCAAGGGTATGAGAATGCCGCCACGCTTGAGCGCCGCATTGCTGAAATTGAGGCGTGGCTGGCTAACCCGTCACTGCTCTGCGCCGATCCTGACGCGGAATATGCGGCAGTCATTGAGATCGATCTCAATGAAATCACCGAGCCGGTGGTCTGTGCCCCGGACGATCCGGACGATGCCCGGTTACTTTCGGAGGTTGCCGGCACCCCTATTGAAGAGGTCTTCATTGGCTCCTGCATGACAAACATCGGTCATTTCCGCGCTGCGGGGAAAATCATGGCCGGTGCCAGCGAAAACCAGGCGCGCCTGTGGCTCGCACCGCCGACAAAAATGGATGCACAACAGCTCTCCCGGGAAGGCTATTTTAATCAGTTTATTAAATCCGGGGCGAGAATCGAGCCTGCGGGCTGTTCCCTGTGCATGGGGAACCAGGCGAGGGTGCGTGAGGGGAGCAACGTAGTATCGACGTCCACTCGAAATTTCCCGCATCGTCTGGGAACAAATGCGAAAGTGTTCCTTGCCTCAGCTGAATTAAGCACCGTCGCTGCCATACTGGGTAAAATGCCAACCGTGGAAGACTATTTTAGCTATACGGATAAACTTCACGATGCGCATGAAAATATCTATCGCTATCTCAGTTTTGATACCCTGACCGAATATCAATTCAAAGAGAGTGATAATATCGATATTGTTAGCGTGTGATTTTTAGTTATTCATTTGGCAAATGTATTTAATCGGCGGAGGCCTCTTTCTGGTGCGGCCTCTGCTATTCAGGGACCCTTTTCTCATGGGTGAGATATGCTTAAATCCAATGTTTTAAAAACAATCTTACTTGCCGTAATAATATTACTATCAATATTTATTCCTCCGCCTGATGGATTAACCAAAGAGGCGTGGATACTGGCAGGCATATATCTGTCTGCTATCGTTGGGCTGGTCATTAAACCGTATCCCGAACCCGTCATTATGCTGGTCGCGGTGGCATTAACCTGTTTTACCGTAACAAAATTCCCGGATTCTCCTGTCAAATCAATGGATGTCCTGAGCGGATACGCCTCAGGTACAACCTGGCTGGTGTTTAGCGCCTTTACGCTTAGCGCGGCGTTTGTTACTACCGGTCTGGGGAAACGCCTTGCCTACTGGTTTATCCTCAAGTTTGGCAGCACGACGCTGAGGCTGGGGTATGTGACCGCCTTGCTGGATTTGGTGCTGGCGCCGGCGACCCCCTCAAATACCGCGCGGGCAGGTGGCGTGGTTTTCCCTATTATTAACAGTATCGCGACGGTATTAGGCTCAACGCCAAAAGAGACGCCGTGCAGGGCTGGCCGTTATTTAATGGTCAATGTCTATATGGTGACTAAAACGACCAGCTATATGTTTTTAACGGGCTTTGCCGGAAACGCGTTAGCGCTACAGCTAATTTCCGATATCTTCCATGTTCATATTAGCTGGATAGGCTGGATGCTGGCGGGAGCACCATTGGGGTTATTGATGCTGTGTATCATTCCCTATATTTGCTATCGCGTTGCCTCCCCGGAAATTAAAAAAATTGATAATGTCGCTATTGCTACCAGCGGCTTGCAAAGCCTCGGGGCAATGAGCCTCAAAGAGAAGGGCCTGGTCGTTATTTTTATCGCTGCATTATTGGGCTGGATCTTTTCTCGTCAGCTTGGGCTCAATGAATCCGCCGTCGCCATTATCGCGATGGGGGCAGCTCTGCTGTTTAATATTATCGGCTGGAGCGATGTGCAGAAAAACAAAGGTGGCTGGAATACCCTTATGTGGTACGGGGGCATCATCGGTCTGAGCGCCACGTTGAGCAAGGAGGGATTTTTCCGCTGGCTGGCTGATTTCCTCTCAGCGCACCTCGATTTTCTCAGCGCGGGGAATATGACCATCGTTATTATCGTGTTTCTCAGCGTACTGGTTCGCTATTTCTTTGCCTCCGGCGGGGCGTACGTCGCGGCGATGGTGCCGGTCTTTGCCACCGTGGGGCTGGTTACCGGAACGGCACCGGTTCTGCTTGCTCTCGCCATTCTGTTTTCCAACTCCTATGGGGGTTGCATCACGCATTATGGCGGCGCAGCGGGGCCGATTATCTTCGCCGCGGGGTACAACGACATCAGGTCATGGTGGACTATCGGCACGCTCGTGGCGTTGTGCACGTTTTTAATCCACATGTTCCTCGGCATTCCCTGGTGGGGCTTCCTGATGCAGCACGGCATGCTGCAGTCTTAACGGATGAGGAGATGGTGAAACGCAGGCCGGGTAAGGCGTCGCCGCCACCCGGCAACATCACTGCTCAGACGGGGTAGTAAACAACTCGAGCGTAATTAATGTATCGAGATGCCTGTTAAACGCGGCCTCGTCCATTTCGGGCATGTTTAAGATATACATCCCGTCAAGACCACACACCAGACCAATCAAGCGCCAGGCAATATTTTCTGCCCGATCGCCTGGACGCAATGCCCCGGCCTTCGTTCCTGCTTTGATTAGCGCCACCGTTTCCTGATGCCACATCTCCATGGTCATCACATAGGCGCCCTTGATGTCGGCATCACGGCTGGCAAGGATCTGGGCTTCACGCCACAGGCGAATATAGGGCTCAAACCTCCCGTCATCGCTGCCGAGCATGGCATGAAGCTGCTCCCGCCAACCGGCCTGTTTACCCGCGACATCCGCATCCAGCAGCTCGCGAATCAACCGTACGAAGGCCAGCGATTTTAACTCCCCGCCGGAGGTAAAATGATGGTGAACCTGTCCGGTGGCGACTCCGGCTTCAGCCGCAACGCGGCGGACCGTCATTGCCGCCAGTCCTTCTGCCAGCGCCACGCGCATGGCGGCCTGTAAGATGGCTTCCCGCCGTTCATCCTTGCTCAGATATCGCATGTTTACTCACTCTCAATGGGAACGAAACGAGTGTAACAAAAAGCTGGACATGCGTTCAACTTTACGTAGGATCTCATCCTGGACATGTGTCCATGTTTTAAAAGAAAAGGAAATTTATGTTTCGTCAGTGGTTAGCGTTAGTGATTATCGTGCTGGTGTATATCCCGGTGGCGATCGACGCGACGGTGCTGCACGTGGCGGCGCCGACATTGAGCATGACGCTGGGTGCCAGCGGCAATGAATTGCTGTGGATCATCGATATTTACTCGCTGGTGATGGCGGGTATGGTGTTGCCTATGGGCGCCCTGGGTGACCGTATCGGTTTTAAACGGCTGTTGATGATTGGCAGTACGCTGTTTGGCCTGTCATCGCTGGCGGCAGCGTTTGCCCCGTCAGCAGGGTGGCTGATTGCGGCGCGCGCCTCGCTGGCAATTGGTGCGGCGATGATTATTCCGGCTACGCTGGCTGGGATCCGTACGCTGTTTATCGACGCGCGGGATCGTAATATTGCGCTCGGCGTCTGGGCGGCGGTCGGTTCCGGTGGGGCGGCGTTTGGCCCGTTGATTGGCGGTATGCTGCTTGAGCATTTTTACTGGGGATCGGTGTTTTTAATTAACGTGCCGATTGTGCTGGTGGTGGTTTCGCTGGCCGCGCGTTTTGTGCCTCCTCAGCACGGCCGCCCGGAGCAGCCGCTGAATATTAGCCATGCAATTATGCTGATTGTGGCGATTTTACTGCTGGTCTACAGTGCGAAAACCGCCCTGAAAGGCGCGCTGTCACCGTGGATAGTCGCGTCCGCGCTGATTACCGGCTCGGTACTGCTGTTTATCTTCGTGCGTATTCAGCTCCGCGCTCGCGTACCGATGATCGACATGCGTCTGTTCTGCCATCGCATCATTTTGAGCGGCGTGGTGATGGCGATGACCGCCATGATTGCCCTGGTCGGGTTTGAGCTGCTGATGGCCCAGGAGCTGCAGTTTGTTCATGGCTTTACGCCGTTTGAAGCGGGCATGTTCATGCTGCCGGTGATGGTCGCCAGCGGGTTCAGCGGGCCGATCGCGGGCGTGCTGGTCGGGCGTTTGGGGCTACGCATTGTCGCGGCCGGCGGAATGGGGCTCAGCGCCGTCAGCTTTATCGGGCTGTCGATGCTCGACTTCAGCACGCAGCAGTGGCAGGCGTGGGGGCTGATGGTGCTGCTCGGCTTCAGTGCCGCCAGCGCGCTGCTGGCCTCGACCTCGGCAATTATGGCGGCCGCGCCGAAGGAGAAAGCCGCCGCCGCGGGAGCAATTGAAACCATGTCCTATGAACTGGGCGCCGGGCTGGGGATCGCCATTTTTGGTCTGCTGTTGACCCGCAGCTTCTCGGCGTCGATTGACCTGCCGCAAGGGCTGAATGCCTCGCTCGTCGATAAAGCCTCGTCATCCATTGGTGAGGCGATGAAGGTGGCGCAGGATCTGACCCCGACGCTGGCGGAATCGGTGATTGAGGCGGCGAAAAGCGCGTTTATCACCTCGCACAGCGTGGCGCTGGGCAGCGCGGGCGGAATGCTGCTGCTGTTGGCAGTGGGGATCTGGTTCAGCCTGGCGAAGGTCAAACCGCAGTAAATTGCGAAGTAATACAGGGCGCGCGGTTGGCGCGGGCGGGGCAGATGGGCTATGTTTTTTACAGGATTATCTGACTCTTGCTGGAAAATATGAGCCTTCACCACAGCAGTGAACCGTCCCAACCGCTCTCCCGGTTAACCCTGCTTGCAGGGGGGGCGCTGGGCGTCGTTTTTGGTGATATCGGCACCAGCCCGCTTTATACCTTTCGGACGGTACTTTCGCTCTCTGAGCATGACCCTACGCCCGGCGTCATACTGGGCCTGCTCTCGCTGATTACCTGGACACTCATCCTGGTGACATCCATAAAATATGCCGCCTTCGCCATGCGAATTGATAATCATGGCGAGGGGGGCATCATGGCATTAATGTCGCTTCTGGTGGAGAAAGGCAAAGGCGGGCGCTGGGTCATTTTTGCCGCCCTGATTGGCGCAGCGTTGATTTACGGTGACGGCGCGATCACCCCGGCCATCTCCGTGCTTTCCGCCCTTGAAGGACTGGAGATGGTGATCCCTGAGTCCCAGCCGTACATCTTACCCCTCACGGTTGCGGTGTTGCTGGCGCTCTTCCTGATCCAGCCTTTTGGTACCGCCCGCATAGGGAAGATATTTGGCCCGGTGATGGCACTGTGGTTCCTGGCGATTGCGGCCCTGGGCGTGCGGGGGATCGTTCAGCACCCCTCGGTACTGTTGGCCCTTAATCCTGCTTACGGCATCGCGTTTTTGTTTTCGAACGGGTATACCAGTTTCCTGGTCCTGGGGGGCGTTTTTCTCTGCGTGACGGGGGCCGAGGCCCTGTATGCAGACATGGGGCATTTTGGTAAAAAGCCGATCTGGCTTGCCTGGTACGGTATCGTCTTTCCTTCGCTGCTGCTCAACTATGCTGGCCAGTCAGCGCTGATTCTGGCCGGTGCCGACAGCAAGCAAAACCTTTTCTACACGCTCTGTCCGCCTGTTCTCCAGGTTCCGCTCATCATACTTGCCGCGCTGGCGACGATCATTGCCAGTCAGGCGATTATTACCGGCGCGTTTTCCATGACGCGCCAGGCCATTCAGCTTGGCTGGTTACCCCGGTTACGCATCAAACAGACGGCGGCAGAAAGCTACGGTCAGATTTATATCGGGATAATAAACTGGCTGCTGATGGTGGTGACCATCGGGCTGGTGGTGTTCTTTAAATCCTCCGATAAGCTTGCCGCGGCGTACGGCATCGCCGTGTCGTTAACCATGCTGATGACCACGGGGCTGTTGTTTGTGGCGATGCGGGAAGTGTGGTGCTGGAGCCGGGTCAGCAGCGCGCTTATTGCCCTCTGTTTCCTGGTGATTGATGCCACCTTCTTGTTTGCCAATCTAATTAAAGTCCTGGAGGGCGGCTATATCCCGCTGCTGATGGCCGCAGCCATTTGTACGGTGATGCTAATCTGGCACCGCGGCGTTAAGGCGGTCTCCGCATCGGTGGGCGAGAAGGGCGTCAGCGTGGATGCGTTCTTTGCCCAGCTTCAGCAAAAGACGGTGCCCAGAGTGGTAGGCTCTGCCGTGTTTTTGACCCGTACACAGAACAATATCCCACCGGTCATGCGCTGGCATGTCGCGCGAAACCGGGCGCTACAGCAGGATGTGTTGTCGCTGACCATTGATATACTCAATGTGCCCTATGTGGGGGAAGAGCAGCGTATCAGGGTGGAACAGCGCGCGCCGGGCTACTGGCACGGCGTGGCGCAATATGGCTTTATGGAACACCCGGACATTCCGCGTTTGTTGCAGGGGGTCAGCGAGATTAACGCGCTTTTTGCCACGGATGATGCCACCTGGTATGTCGGGCATGAAACCATTGTGGCAGGCGAAGGCGGGGCCGGTATGGCGGCCTGGCAACGGCACATTTTTGCCTTCATGAAGCGCAACTGCACGCACGTCATCAACCACTACCACCTTCCCAGCGATCGGGTGGTTGAAATCAGCCGGCGCGTTGCCGTCTAGCGTCGCGCGAAAGCAGGGGGCTGCTTTCGCGCCGTTCTAGCTCTCCTGGGCCGCGGACAGGACGCTGTGCAACAGCACGTTCGCCCCTTTCTCCGACCACTCCGGCAGGATCCTTTCCGCTTCGTTATGGCTGACACCCTTCACGCAGGGGATAAAGATCATGCTGGCGGGCGCAATTTTGCTCACATAGCAGGCGTCGTGTCCCGCACCGGAGACCATCGGTTTCGACGAATAGCCCAGTTCCGCCACGGCCTTCTCCGTACGAGCGAGGCATTCGGCATCAAACGCGATGGGCGCGTAGTCAAAAATGCGCTCAACGAGAGCCGACACGCCGCGCAGGCTCAGGCTTTCAGCCACCTTATGCAGCGCCGCTTCCATGGCTTCCAGAGCCTGCTGCGCCGGATGGCGAAACTCCACGCTGCATTCCACACGAGACGGCACGACGTTGCGCGAGTTTGGCGTAACCTTCGCCATACCGATCGTCGCGCGTCCGTCCGGCGCATGCCGATAGCCAATCTCTTCCACTTTCAATGCAAGCTCAGCGAAGGCGGTCAGCGCGTCACGGCGGCTGTGCATCGGCGTGGTGCCGGCATGGGCGGCAAACCCGTCCAGCGCCAGGGTAAACCAGCGCTGGCCCATTGCCGCGCGGACTGAGCCGATATCGATGGCCTCATCTTCCAGGATCGGGCCCTGTTCGATGTGCAGTTCGTAGCAGGCGTGAACAGGAAACTCGCGGGCAGGGGTTTCACCCCGGTAGCCAATGTTATCCAGCGCTTCACCCACGGTGATGCCATCGTTATCCGCGCGGGCATGGGCGTACGCTTTGCTAAACTGCCCCGTCCAGACCCCTGAAGCGAGCATGGCTGGCGCGAAGCGCGCGCCTTCTTCGTTGGTCCAGTTAACCAGCACGATGTCACGCTCCGTCTCAACGTGATGGTCATTGAGGGTACGCAGCAGCTCAAGCCCGGCCAGCACGCCGTAAACCCCGTCGTAGTTCCCGCCCAGCGGCTGGGTATCCACGTGCGAACCGGTCATGACCGGGGCAAGCTGCGGGTTTTTCCCCGCGCGGCGGATAAACATGTTGCCCATGCTGTCGACATCGCAGGTAAAACCGGCGTCCAGCGCCCAGTCGCGCAGCAGGTTACGCGCAACACGATCTTCCTCGCTCAATGCCAGACGGGTCACGCCACCGGCGGGCGTGCCGCCGATCTGCGCCATCATCTCAAGCGTTGACCACAGCCGTTCGGCGTTGACGCGGATCATGTCTTGTCCTTGCTGCTGCGGTAGCGGAAATCACAGCACGCACCGCCCTGCATAATGGTGGTGGTGCGGGTTAGCTCAACGTCCGGCGCATAGCCAACGATGAATTTTTCATCCCGCGCGCAGGAGAGCAGATGACCAATCTCGCCCAGCCCCATTTCATGATACATCTCCGCGTAGCGACAGCGGGTCACGTTGTAGTTGTACTGCTGGTCGTCGGCGTCGATCACCTTCACCTCCAGCGCGTTATCTTTCTCCCACAGATACTGCAGGGCGATAAAGCTCTTGATGTTCGCGCCGTTGGGTTCTTTGCTGGCAAATGCTTTACCAGCGTCAATCGCGGCCTGCTCAATGGCCTCGCCAATCACCGCCTGGGCGCGGGCTTTCCCTATCTCGCGCACCAGGATTTCATAAATTGGCTTAATAATTTCTGCTTCAATTTTGCGGCGGGCGAGAATGCCCAGCTCGTTATTATCACTCATCACATTGCCTCGCTGCGTTACTTCGCTTTTGCGCCGCCCAGCACGGTCTGCGGCTGCCATTTGCCGTCGACCACCTTGTAGACCGTGAACGACGGCGATTTCAGGTTGCCCTCTTTATCAAACGCGATCTGTCCGGTGACGCCGGAATAGCTGATGGCGCGCAGGGCAGGCAGATACGCGGAAGGCTCAACGGAGTCTGCTTTTTCCATTGCCGCAACCAGCACGCGGGTGGCGTCATAGGCGAACGGGGCGTGCAGTTCGATATGGGTGTGGTAGCGGGACTGGTACGCCTGTTCGAATGCCTTTCCACCCGGCATCTGGTCAACGGGCAGACCCGGCTCCAGCGCCACAACGCCTTCGCCTTCTTTCTGCGCCAGCTTGAGGAACGTCTGGCTGACGAATCCGCCTGCGCCCATCAGCGTGGCATTCATGCCCAGCTGTTTGATGCGACGCGCCAGCGGTGCGGCCTGGCTGTCGACGCCGCCGAAGAAGATCAGATCGGCGTTTTTACTGCGGATGGCGGTCAGTACGGCGCTGAAGTCCACCGTTTTGTCATCCACGTACTGACGATCGACAATTTTCACGCCCTGGGCTTCAAGCGATTTAATAAATTGGTCTGCAAGCCCCTGACCAAATGCGGTACGGTCGTCGATCACCGCAATGCGTTTGGCTTTCAGGGTATTCACCGCGTACTGACCGGCGAGCTGGCCGCCGTCATCGTCGTGTCCCATCACGCGGAAGCTGGTATCAAAACCTTGTTGCGTATAGGCGTGACCGGTCGCGACCGGTGCGACCTGGGCGATGCCCGCATCGTGATAGACACGTGCGGCAGGAATGCTGGTACCGGTGTTCCAGTGACCGACGACGCCCGCCACGCCGCTATCCACCAGACGCTGCGCGACGGCCACGGCGGTGCGCGGGTCGGACTGATCGTCTTCGGACTGCAGTTTGAAGGTCACCGCTTTGCCGCCGATGGTCGGGTGCTGCTTGTTAATGTCGTCAATGGCCAGCTGCGCGCCGTTCTCCAGATCTTTACCGATACGGGCAGACGGGCCGGTGAGCGGGCCCGCGAGACCGATAATCACGGTTTCACTGTCAGCGGCCCACGTCGCCGTCGAGGCAAAGCTGCCGAGGAGGATAGCGGCGCTGAGCGCACTGATTTTTACTGTTTTCATTGTATTTCCCTGATGTTGGCTGGTGTGGTTAAACGGGCATTTCGCCCAAATAAATCTGTGCAATCTGGTCGTCATTGAGCAGCGCTTTCGATTCGCCATGATGAACAATGCTGCCGCTGTCCATCACCCACGCGCTGTCGGTGACTTCCAGCGCGAGACGGGCGTTTTGTTCGATGAGCAGCAGGGCAACGCCGCGCTCGCGCAGGCCGGCAATGACGGCAAAAATGTTTTCAACCATCTTCGGCGCGAGGCCCATCGACGGCTCGTCGAGGATCAGCAGGCGCGGGCGGCTGAGCAGGGCGCGGTTAAGGGCCAACAGCTGTTGCTCACCGCCGGACAGCAGGCCGGCAAGCTGATGCTGGCGTTCGCCCAGGCGCGGGAAGCGCTCGAAAATCTCGTTCATTTCGCGATTAACGGTGACAGTGTCACGTCTTAGCCAGGCGCCCATCTGCAGGTTTTCCAGCACCGTCATGCGGGAGAAGATCCCGCGGCCCTCCGGGACCATCACCAGCCCGTCGCGCAGTAGCGCCTCGGGCCTGTGTCTGCGGACGTCTTTACCGCGGAATTCAATAATGCCGCTAAAGCTTTCCAGTCCGGTAATGGCGCGCACGGTGGAACTTTTCCCCGCGCCGTTAGCGCCGATCAGCGTCGCCTGTTCACCCTCGTGCAGGGTAAAAGAGACATCGCGGACGGCCTGAATACCGCCGTAATGCACGTCCACACGTTCCACCTTCAGTAACTCAGACATGGGCGTTTCCTCCAAGCCAGGCGGCGATCACTGCCGGGTCTCGACGTACGTTCTCCGGCGTGCCGCTGGCAAGCGTTTTGCCGTAATCCAGCACCGTCAGGCGATCGCAGATGCCCATCACCAGCTTGACGTCATGCTCAATCATCAGCAGGGTTTTGCCGTCATCGCGCAGGCGGATTAGCAGTTCGCCGAGCGACACTTTTTCCGCTGCGTTCATCCCGGCGGCGGGTTCGTCCAGCGCCAGCAGCAGCGGATCCGTTGCCAGCGCGCGGGCAATCTCCAGACGGCGTTGATGACCATAGGCCAGATCGCAGGCGCGGTAGTGGGCGAACCTGGCAATGCCGGTGTACTCCAGCCAGTGCCAGGCCAGTTCCCGGGTCTGCCTCTCCTCTTCACGGGCGCGTTTGTGACGGCTCAGCGCGGCCCACAGGCCGTTACGGGTGCGCACGTGGCGACCCACCATCACGTTTTCCAGCACCGACATGTCATTAAAGAGGCGCACGTTCTGAAACGTGCGGGCAATCCCGGCGGCGGTGACTTTCTCAATGTGCTTTGGGAAATAGGGCTTGTCGGCAATCGAAAATTCACCACTGTCCGCCGGATAAAGCCCGGTGATCAGGTTAAAGCAGGTGGTTTTTCCCGCCCCGTTGGGACCAATCAGGCCATAGATCTCACCCTTGTTCACGGTAATCGAAACGTCATCTACGGCAGTCAGCCCGCCGAAGCGTTTTGACATGTTGCGTACGGTTAACAGGCTCATGCCTTCACCTCCTTGTGGCGCACCGGCCAGATGCCTGAAGGACGCACCAGCATGACCAGTACCAGCGCCAGGCCGTAGAACAGCTGACGCAGCACTTCCGGGTCAATCAGTACCGTACCGAACAGCGCCTGCTGAACCGGCGCTGCCTGACTGCGCAGCAGTTCCGGCAGGGCGGTAAGCAGTATCGCGCCCAGGATCACGCCAGGAATGTGTCCCATACCGCCCAGCACCACCATCGCCAGCACGGCAATAGATTCCTGTAACGTGAAGGATTCCGGGGAGACAAAGCCCTGAAACGCGCCGAACAGGGCACCCGCCACGCCGCCAAAAGAGGCACCCATCGCAAAGGCCAGCAGCTTATAGTTACGCACGTTGATGCCCATCGCGCGCGCCACATCCTCATCCTCGCGGATGGCGTGCCAGGCGCGACCAATGCGGGAATGCTGCAGGCGCAGGCAGACAAAAATAATCGCCACAATCACCAGCATCAGCAGGTAGTACCACAGCCACAGCGCGGGCACGTTGAAACCAAACCAGTGGTATACGCCGCTGAACTTCAGGCCGAACAGGTTGAGCGTATCCACCCCGGTAATACCCTTCGCACCGTTGGTGATGTTCACCGGTCGGTCGAGGTTGCGCATCAGAATGCGGATAATTTCGCCAAAGCCGAGGGTTACTATCGCCAGGTAGTCCCCGCGCAGCTTCAGCGTAGGAGCACCGAGTAAAATGCCGCAGACCGCCGCGACGAGCGCTGCCAGCGGAATAATCAGCAGATATGAGGTGTGCAGCCCGTCCGGGAACCAGACGCTGAGGACAGGAAATACCGCCAGCAGGTGTGGGGAGGCCATCAGTGCCGAAAGGTAGGCGCCGACCGCGTAAAAGGCGATAAAGCCCATGTCCAGCAGGCCGGTATAGCCCACCACAATATTGAGCCCGAGTGCCAGCATGATGTAGAGCAGGGCGAAGTCGATCACACGTACCCAGTAGTTGCCGCCAAGCTGCGTGGCCACCACGGGAGCAACCAGTAGCGCGAGGCAGAACAGGACCATGCCTGACCAGAATTTGCGCGTCGCCGCCGGGGTCTGGAGTTGAAGTGTTGTCATGGTATTCCTTACGCCCTGTGCGCCACGCGCTCGCCCAGCAGGCCAGCCGGACGGAAGACCAGCACCAGGATCAGCACCATAAAGGCAAAGACATCCTGATAGTTGCTGCCAAAGACGCCGTGGGTGAGTTCCCCCAGATAACCTGCGCCCAGCGCTTCGATAATGCCGAGCAGGATCCCGCCAATCATTGCGCCACGAATGTTACCAATGCCTCCCAGCACGGCGGCGGTAAAGGCTTTGATTCCGGGCAAAAAGCCCATTGAGAAGCTGGCGTTGCCGTAGTTGCTGGCCATCATGACGCCTGCCAGCGCGGCAAACACGCCACCAATGGCGAACGTCAGGGTAATAATGGCATTGGGGTTAACCCCCATCAGCGTGGCAACGCGTGGGTTTTCCGCCACGGCGCGCATGCCGCGGCCCAGACGGGTGTATTCCACCAGCAGCCACAGGCCGGTCATCACCGTAAGCGCCAGCGCCACGGTAACAATGCCGGTGACGGTCACAATCGCAGGGGGATGCAGTTCACTTCCTGCCGTCACGGCTATCGGATCCATGGGCAGGATCTGCGGGAACATCAGCGGGTTGCGCGTCCAGATAATCATCGCCACGGTTTGCAGCAGGACCGAGACACCGATACCCGAGATCAGCGGCGCGAGCCGGGGGGCATTGCGCAGTCTACGGTAGGCAAAGCGTTCCACGGCCATCGCCAGCAGGGCGCAAACGGCCATGGCAATCATCAGGGCAACGCCAAGCTGCAACAGCAGCGGCATATGCGGGAAGGTGGTGTTCAGGGCGTTAATGGCGGAAAGCGTGGTGAGCGCACCGACCATCAGAATATCGCCGTGAGCAAAGTTAATAATGCGCAAGATGCCATACACCATGGTATAGCCCAGCGCGATCAGCGCGTAGATGCTTCCCAGCATCACACCGTTGATCAGTTGTTGTATGAGTGTATCCAACGTCTGTACCCGCAAAGTGCTGTTTCTGCGGCTACCATCCGATAAATGAATTAAATTGTAAAATACACATATATTATTTCTTATGATAAACCGGAATTGCTTTATCTTAATGATTTATTTAAAGATAATGTAGTCGCGTTCCCGGCTAAAAAGCCTAAAGAAATCAACATATGAATAAAACAGAACAATCGGCAGATTTGTCCGCGTATGCAGACAGTCGCCTGGCAAACGATCCGCCGCTTCGGGCTGTCCGTGCCTTTGAGGCCATCGCCCGGCTGGGCAGCGTCACGCTGGCCGCGCAGGAGCTGGATATCTCACCGTCGGCGGTCAGTCATCAGCTCAAGGTGCTTGAAGGGTATCTGCAAATTCCGCTCACGGAGCGTCAGGGGCGCAGGCTGGTGCTGAGCCAGCACGGACGTGAATATTATCGCTCGATCCGCGCGGCGTTTAACGTGCTGCGCCAGGCAACGGAGCACCTGGCGGAGCAGGCGCAAACGCGTCAGGTCACCATCAGCCTGATCCCGCTTTTTGGTATGGGGTGGTTCATCCCACGTTTACCTGCTTTTATGCGCGCCAATCCCCAAACCGAGATCAACGTGGTGTATGCCAACCATCGTAACTACCTGAGCGACGCGTCGGATATGTCGATTCGTTTTGGTAACGGGCAGTGGGCGGGCTATCAAAGCGAAAAGCTGATTTCCGGTCAGATGGTGCCGGTGTGCAGCCGTGAGTTTTTGCGCGTTCATGGCCACATCGACACGCCTGAACAGCTGCTGCAAATGCCGCTGTTGCATGATGAAGAGCGTACGAGCTGGACGCAGTGGTTTTTGTTGCAGGGGGTAAAACGTCCGCTCCGGCGCAGCGGCCCGCTGTTTGAAGACGGACTGTTGACGCTGGCGGGCGTACAGGCTGGTCTGGGCTGTGCGCTAATGCGTGAGCCGCTGATTGCGCCGTATCTTGAGAGCGGCGAGCTGGTGAAGATATTTGACTTACCGATTGATGACGGGCGCGATTATTACCTCTGCGTGCGTACAGACTCAGAGATGACCGAGGACGGCAAGCTGCTGCAAAACTGGCTTCGTTGGGCTGCGAACGGAGAGTCGTCAGCCGGATAGGAAGATAAAAAAAGCCAGCTTGTTCAGCTGGCTTTTGTAGTGACAACATTTAGAACTGGTAGGTCAGACCCAGCGCCACGATGTTGTCTGTACCGATGCCTGCCTGGCGAGTGAACTTGTTGTCGTCGAGCAGGTTGATTTTGTAATCCACGTAGGTGGACATGTTTTTGTTAAAATAGTAGGTCGTGCCAACATCGATGTATTTAACCAGATCCTGGTCGCCGAAGTTTTCGATGTCTTTGCCTTTAGACTGCAGGTAAGCGATGGATGGACGCAGGCCAAAGTCGAACTGATACTGAGCCACAACTTCGAAGTTTTGCGCCTTGTTTGCAAAGCCGTAGATGTCGGTACGCTTGTTGTTAGAAGTACCGAAGCGGGTTGCGTTATAGGTCTGAGAGTACTGCGCAGCAAGGTAAACGTTGTTCGCGTCGTATTTCACACCACCGCTGTATACTTCAGCTCGGTCGCCTTCACCGTATACGCCAGCCGCATTCTGGTCAGCGGTACGACGTGAAGAGGACATTGCGCCACCCACGCTGAAGCCTTCGCCCAGATCGTAAGTCAGGGATGCGCCATAGCCGTCACCGTTCTGGTTCAGCAGGCTGCGACCGCTGGTGTTTTCACCCTCTACGCTGCCGTTTTTGCCCTGATACTGCAGAGCAAAGTTCAGGCCGTCCACCAGACCAAAGAAGTCCTGGTTACGGTAGGTCGCGACGCCGTTAGCACGTTGCTGCAGGAAGTTGTCAGCGCCGTAGGTATCGCCGCCAAATTCTGGCAGAACGTCAGTCCAGGAAGTTACGTCGTAGATTACGCCGTAGTTACGACCGTAATCAAAGGAGCCTGCTTCAGCAAACTTCAGACCTGCAAACGCAACACGGGTCCAGGACTTGTTGTCGCCTTCTTCCTGGTTGCCCTGAATCTGGTATTCCCACTGGCCGTAGCCGGACAGCTGATCGTTAACCTGGGTTTCACCCTTGAAGCCGATACGCATGTAGGTTTTATCGCCATCTGCGCCTGCGTCATCAGAGAAATAGTGCAGACCTGTTACTTTACCGTACAGATCCAGCTTGTTACCGTCTTTGTTGTAAATTTCGGCAGCGTTAACAACGCCTGCTGCCAGCATGGAAGTGACTGCCACTGCAACTAATTTAAGTTTCATCTTAAATATTCCTTATAATTTTTTTCAGTATTTCCTGAACCACTGTGAACGATTTCTAAACGAGGCTGCTCGTCAATGGCATGCTATTTTTAAAAATCTTGTAGTCTTATTTCAATAATAAGTTTCAAATTATTAGAGATAATTTCAATTAGTGTGATCTCGATCGTGTGAAAAGGCGATTATTCAAACAAAGCGCCCGAATTTTATACGATTAATAATTATTTTGTTTGCGGGACTATTGCCATCGCTATAATTTCTGTGAGTTTTAGTATATTAAGTTAGATTTCGGTATTCCCGATGTGTTGAGGGGGTGCTATTAGTTTTTGGGCTTAATAACAGTGAGTTAGGGGAGGGTTTGAACGTATATTGCGAATATTTGCATGGATGTGTCAGAATTGAATTATTACATTCAATGCTATCCATAGTGTTAATATTCATGGTTGACTAGTTTCATGTCGTTGTCAGTTTGTGTCAATTATCTTGTTGAGCGTTTACAGAAGGTGCCAAATATAAACCGAAATTAAACAGACATCCTATTATTAGGATAAATATTCTGAGGTGCGATCACACTTTAAATTTATGTTAATTATGTTGCCGGGTTGAAATTTACCCGGCCGTGCGAGAAAGCATTATTTTCTTGTTGCGTACCAGCAGAGTAACGACCCGGCGCAAACCATCAGGGCGCCTTGCCAGAACGAGAATGAGAGGGGGGAACTCAGCACTGCGGCGGCAAGCGCGGCTGAAAGGACCGGGGTAAAATAGGATACGGCAGCCAGAACCGTGACGTTACCGTGCAGGATGCCAATATTCCATGCGGCGTACCCAAACCCAAGGGCAATGCCGCACATGACGAGTTTCACCACCACCGGAAGCGTGAACATCATCTCTGGCTGATCGCTCAGGGCATATTTCACCCACAGACTCAGCGCGGTCAGTAAAACAAACAGGGTGATGCCGTTTTGTCCTTTCGCAAATTTGCTGGTGACCGTGCAGTAGGCGGCCCAGATAAAGGCCCCGGCAAACGCCAGCGCGTAGCTCAGCGGGCTGGAAACGATATTGCGGGTTATTTCATCAAGATGTAAACCCTGTTCACCGCCCAATACCCAGCAGACGCCCAGCAGCGATATGACCAGGCCGGGGATCACCCACAGGGTGGATTTCTGTCCGTTGAACAAAATGGCAAACACAATGGTCAGGCTTGGCCAAAGGTAATTCACCATACCGACTTCAATCGCCTGCGATCGCGTTGCGGCATAGCCCAGCGACAGCGCCAGGCATATTTCGTAGCTGACAAATAAAACGCTGCCCGCAATAAGATATCGCGGCGAGAACCGTCTGATATCAGGAAATCCTACCGTCACCAGACACAGTAATCCGCTGAGGGTGTAGATCATCGCCGCACCGCCTACCGGCCCCAGTCCCTCACTCACGCTGCGAATAAGGCCGACCATGGTGCTCCATAACAGTATTGCCGCCAGCCCAATAAGCGTTGCCTTTTTTCTGTCCATTACTTCGCCATTGCAATAAAAATCAAAGGAAAAATGTATCGCATTACGCCTGTCGCTGTCGTGAATTATTCTCTTAAGCCGTTAATCAAAAAGGGGTAATGAAATGTACCGGGGGTGACTATTAAGGGGGGGAAGACAGATGACCTTGATTTGACGCAAAAAAATCAGGGACTTTACTGCTAGTTTGCGGCGCGAAGTCTTATACGAACACGAGGACAACGATGGACGTCAGCCGCAGACAATTTTTTAAAATCTGCGCGGGCGGTATGGCCGGAACAACGGCAGCCATGCTGGGATTTGCTCCCAAAATGGCGCTGGCTCAGGCACGCAACTATAAGCTGCTGCGCGCGAAAGAGATCCGTAACACCTGCACATACTGCTCCGTAGGTTGTGGGCTTTTGATGTATAGCCTGGGCGATGGCGCAAAGAACGCCAGAGAAGCGATTTACCATATTGAAGGGGATCCGGATCATCCGGTGAGCCGCGGGGCGCTTTGCCCGAAAGGGGCGGGGCTGCTGGACTATGTTCACAGCGAAAATCGCCTGCGCTACCCGGAATACCGCGCGCCGGGTTCTGATAAATGGCAGCGTATCTCCTGGGATGAGGCCTTCTCCCGTATTGCCAAATTAATGAAAGCCGACCGCGACGCCAACTTTATAGAAAAGAACGCGCAGGGCGTAACGGTTAACCGCTGGCTTTCCACCGGGATGCTGTGCGCGTCTGCGGCGAGTAATGAAACCGGCATGCTGACGCAAAAATTTGTGCGCTCTCTCGGCATGCTAGCGGTAGACAACCAGGCGCGCGTCTGACACGGACCAACGGTAGCAAGTCTTGCTCCAACATTTGGTCGCGGTGCGATGACCAACCACTGGGTTGATATCAAAAACGCGAACGTCGTGGTGGTGATGGGCGGTAACGCCGCTGAAGCCCATCCGGTGGGGTTCCGCTGGGCGATGGAAGCGAAAAACAACAACGATGCGACGCTGATCGTCGTCGATCCGCGCTTTACGCGTACGGCATCGGTGGCCGATATCTATGCGCCAATCCGCTCCGGTACGGACATTACGTTCCTGTCCGGCGTGCTGCTGTACCTGATCGAAAACAACAACATTAACGCGGAATACGTTAAGCACTACACCAACGCGAACCTGTTGGTGCGGGATGACTTTGCCTTCGATGACGGACTGTTTAGCGGCTATGACGCCGAAAAACGGCAGTACGACAAAGCGTCCTGGAACTATCAGTTCGATGAAAACGGCTATGCGATGCGGGATGAAACCCTGACGCATCCGCGCTGCGTGTGGAACCTGTTGAAGCAGCACGTTTCCCGCTATACGCCGGACGTGGTGGAAAACATCTGCGGCACGCCGAAAGCGGACTTCCTGAAGGTGTGTGAAGTGCTGGCCTCCACCAGCGCCGCCGACAGAACCACCACGTTCCTGTACGCGCTGGGCTGGACGCAGCATACCGTTGGCGCGCAGAACATCCGCACCATGGCGATGATCCAGCTGCTGCTCGGCAACATGGGCATGGCGGGTGGCGGCGTGAACGCGCTGCGCGGTCACTCCAACATCCAGGGGCTGACCGACCTCGGTCTGCTCTCGACCAGCCTGCCGGGCTACCTGACGCTGCCGTCTGAAAAGCAGACGGATCTGCAAAGTTATCTGGCGGCGAATACGCCAAAAGCGACGCTGCCGGACCAGGTGAACTACTGGAGCAACTATCCGAAGTTCTACGTCAGCCTGATGAAATCCTTCTACGGCGACGCGGCGCAGAAAGAGAACGACTGGGGCTTTGAGTGGCTGCCGAAGTGGGACCAGGCTTACGATGTCATCAAGTATTTCAACATGATGGATAAGGGCAACGTCACGGGCTACATCTGCCAGGGCTTTAACCCGGTGGCCTCCTTCCCGGACAAAAACAAGGTTGTGCGTAGCCTCAGCAAGCTGAAGTACATGGTGGTGATCGATCCGCTGGTGACCGAGACCTCCACCTTCTGGCAGAACCACGGGGAATCGAACGATGTCGACCCGGCATCGATTCAGACCGAAGTATTCCGCCTGCCGTCCACCTGTTTTGCCGAAGAGGACGGCTCGATAGCCAACTCCGGCCGCTGGCTGCAGTGGCACTGGAAAGGCCAGGACGCGCCGGGCGAAGCGCGCAACGACGGCGAAATCCTTGCCGGGATTTACCATCGCCTGCGCGAGATGTACCGAACCGAAGGCGGCAAAGGCGCTGAGCCGCTGCTGAAGATGAGCTGGAGCTACAAGCAGCCGGAACGTCCCGAGTCTGAAGAAGTCGCGAAAGAGAACAACGGCATGGCGCTGGCGGATCTCTATGATGCTAACGGCAATCTGGTGGCGAAGAAAGGCCAACTGCTGAACAGCTTTGCGCTGCTGCGCGACGACGGCACGACGGCGTCGTCCTGCTGGATCTACACCGGCAGCTGGACGGAGCAGGGTAACCAGATGGCCAACCGTGACAACGCTGACCCTTCCGGGCTGGGCAATACGCTGGGCTGGGCATGGGCGTGGCCGCTGAACCGTCGCGTGCTGTACAACCGCGCGTCTGCAGACGTAAACGGCAAGCCGTGGGATCCGAAGCGCATGCTGATCCAGTGGAACGGGGCGAAATGGACGGGGAACGATATCCCGGACTACAACAGCGCCGCGCCGGGCAGCAACACCGGGCCGTTTATCATGCAGCCGGAAGGGCTGGGGCGCCTGTTTGCGCTCAACAAGCTGGCGGAAGGGCCGTTCCCGGAGCACTACGAGCCGATGGAGACGCCGCTGGGCACCAACCCGCTGCACCCGAATGTGGTCTCCAGCCCGGTGGTGCGTATCTACGAAGAGGACGTACTGCGTCTGGGCAAAAAGGACAAATTCCCGTACGTGGGAACGACCTACCGCCTGACCGAGCATTTCCACACCTGGACCAAGCACGCGCGGCTGAACGCCATCGCGCAGCCGGAGCAGTTTGTGGAGATCAGCGAGACGCTGGCGAAGGCGAAAGGCATTGCCAACGGCGACCGCGTGAAGGTCAGCAGCAAGCGCGGCTTTATTCGCGCGGTGGCGGTGGTGACCCGTCGTTTGCAAAGTCTGAACGTGCATGGCCAGCAGGTGGAAACCGTCGGTATCCCGCTGCACTGGGGCTTTGAAGGTGTGGCGCAGAAAGGCTACATCGCTAACACCCTGACGCCAAACGTCGGCGATTCCAACTCGCAAACGCCGGAATACAAAGCGTTTCTGGTCAACATCGAGAAAGCGTAAGGAGCGATTCAATGGCAATGGAAACACAAGACATTATCAAACGCTCCGCGACTAACCCGATAACGCCCGCGCCTCGCGCGCGGGACTACAAAGCAGAAGTCGCCAAGCTTATCGACGTCTCCTCCTGCGTGGGCTGCAAGGCCTGCCAGGTAGCGTGCTCAGAGTGGAACGATATCCGCGATGAGGTGGGGCACTGCGTGGGTGTCTACGACAATCCGGCGGATCTGAGCGCCAAATCCTGGACGGTGATGCGTTTTAGCGAAACCGACCAGAACGGCAGGCTGGAGTGGCTGATCCGCAAGGACGGCTGCATGCACTGCGAAGATCCGGGCTGCCTGAAGGCGTGCCCTTCAGCGGGCGCGATTATTCAGTACGCCAACGGGATCGTCGACTTCCAGCAGGACAACTGCATCGGCTGCGGGTACTGCATAGCGGGCTGTCCGTTCAATATCCCGCGCCTCAATAAAGAGGATAACCGGGTATACAAATGTACCCTGTGCGTGGACCGCGTCAGCGTCGGGCAGGAGCCTGCGTGCGTGAAGACATGTCCGACCGGGGCGATCCACTTCGGCACCAAAAAAGAGATGCTGGACGTAGCGCAGCAGCGCGTCGATAAGCTCAAAGCACGGGGCTACGACAAAGCGGGCATTTACAACCCGCAGGGCGTGGGCGGTACGCACGTGATGTACGTGCTGCACCATAGCGACCAGCCGGAGCTGTACCACAATCTGCCGAAGGATCCGGCGATCGACACCTCCATTAACCTGTGGAAAGGGGCGCTTAAACCGCTCTCAGCGGCGGGCTTTATCGCGACCTTTGCGGGGCTGATTTATCACTACATCGGTATTGGGCCAAACAAAGAGGTGGATGACGACGAGGAGGAGCATCATGAGTAAGTCGAAAATGATAGTGCGCACGAAGTTTGTCGATCGCGCCTGTCACTGGACGGTGGTGATCTGCTTCTTCCTGGTGGCGGTGTCGGGGATTTCGTTCTTCTTTCCGACGCTGCAGTGGCTGACCGAAACCTTCGGTACGCCGCAGATGGGGCGCATTCTGCACCCGTTCTTCGGCGTGCTGATCTTTGTGGTGCTGATATTTGTGTTCGTGCGTTTTGTTCATCACAACATCCCGGACAAGCAGGATATCCCGTGGGTGAAAGGGATTGTTGAAGTCCTGAAAGGTAACGAGCATAAAGTGGCGAAGGTGGGCAAATACAACGCCGGCCAGAAGATGATGTTCTGGACCATCATGAGCATGATTTTTGTGCTGCTGGTGACCGGGGCGATTATCTGGCGTCCGTATTTTGCGCACTATTTCCCGATTCAGGTGATCCGCTACGCGCTGCTTATCCACGCCACGTCGGCCATCATCCTGATTCATGCCATCCTGATCCATATGTATATGGCGTTCTGGGTGAAAGGCTCGATTAAAGGGATGGTTGAAGGGAAGGTGAGCCGCCGCTGGGCGCAGAAACACCACCCGCGCTGGTATCGCGATGTGGAGCGTCTTGAAGCGAAACAGGAAAGTACGGAAGGATTGAAGTAAACCCTGCGCCGTCGGCTCTGCCCGGCGGCGCTGCGCTTGCGCGGGCCTACTCTTCAAATCAAAACCGCTCCTCCACATACCGGAACGGATATTTTGTGGGTTTGATTTTACCGATTTTGCGTTTCGGTAAATCCACCTTGTCGACGTGTATTTCTTTATACGGGATCTGCGAAAGCAGGTGCGAAATAATATTCAGTCGCACGCGTTTTTTATCTTCTGAACGTGCCACAAACCACGGCGCCCAGGCGGTATCTGTGGCTTCAAACATAGCGTCGCGCGCGAGGGTATACTCGTCCCACAGGTTAAAGGATTTAATATCCATCGGCGATAGCTTCCAGATCTTACGGCCATCGTTAATACGGTCGCGCAGGCGACGCTCTTGCTCTTTAGGCGTCACCTCCAGCCAGTACTTCAGCAGGATAATCCCGGCATCGACCATCGCTTTTTCCATCACCGGTGCGCCATCCAAAAATTTCTCCACCTGTTCCTCCGTGCAGAACCCCATAACCCGCTCAACGCCCGCGCGGTTATACCAGCTGCGATCGAATATCACGATCTCGCCTGCCGAAGGCAGGTGCGGTACATAGCGCTGGAAGTAGAGCTGGCTTTTTTCTTTTTCAGTTGGGGCAGGGAGCGCAACAACGCGAAACACGCGAGGGCTGACTCGCTCGGTGATGGCTTTAATGGTACCGCCTTTACCGGCACCGTCGCGTCCTTCAAAAACAATACACACCTTGAGTCCTTTGGCGACGACCCACTGCTGGAGCTTAACCAGTTCCACATGCAGGCGACGAAGCTCTTTTTCGTACTCTTTCGTCTTCAGCACGGGTTTAACCACGCTATCTACACTCGCTTTGGTCACGGTCACTGCTTTGGTTTTATTCTGTTTTGCGTTTCCCATGATAATCCTCATCTCCGGAACGTGTGATGTGCTTAGAAGGAACTAACACTTTGAAGTGTAATGCTGACCTGCAACCTTCGCGGGAATTTTTGATATGTGTGTCTGATAAGCGTGTTTCTCTTCATCAGGCAACGAGGTAGAATGGTGAATGGTACTGTATGAATAAACAGGTGGTGTGATGGCATTGATTTTTGAGGGCGAAAAAATCGGTCGTACTCGTTTTACCGGCGAGAAAATAGAGAATGCGATCTTTCGTAACTGCGACTTTTCAGGCACGGATTTAACCAGCACGGAGTTTATCGGCTGTCAGTTCTATGACCGGGAAAGCCAGCAGGGCGCTAAGTTTACTCGGGCGCAGCTTAAAGATGCTATTTTCAAAAGCTGCGATTTATCGATGGCAGATTTCAGGCATTCGAATGCCTTAGGCATCGAAATCCGTGAATGCAGGGCGCAAGGGGCTGATTTTCGCGGTGCCAGTTTTATGAACATGATCACCACGCGTACCTGGTTTTGCAGTGCTTATATAACAAAAAGCAACCTGAGCTATGCCAATTTTTCGAAGGTGGTTCTGGAAAAATGCGAGTTGTGGGAAAACCGCTGGAACGGCGCGCAGATCCTGGGGGCAACTTTCAGTGGTTCGGATATGTCAGGCGGCGAGTTTTCTTCATTTGACTGGCGTGCAGCAAATTTCACACACTGCGATTTAACCAATTCGGAACTGGGTGAACTGGACGTGCGTGGCACTGATCTACAGGGTGTTAAGCTGGACAGTTATCAGGTGTCGCAAATTATGGAACGCCTTGGCATCGCGATTATCGGCTGACAATATTCACAGTCTGCGCTGTATAAATGGATTAACGTGTCAGTCTGCCAGTTTGAACTGGCTCACCATACAAGATTATTCAATAATGCCCGCTGCGAGTGATTAACCCGTGGTTGAGGTATGAAAAAGACAATATTTTCGTTGGCGCTTGGCACATTTGGCCTGGGCATGGCCGAGTTTGGCATTATGGGCGTGTTAACCGAGCTGGCGCATGACACCGGTATTTCGATTCCCTCCGCCGGGAATATGATCTCGTTTTATGCCTTCGGCGTGGTGATTGGCGCCCCGATTATGGCGCTGTTCTCAGGCAAGTTCTCGTTAAAAACGACGCTGCTGTTTCTGGTTGCCCTGTGCGCGGTGGGGAACGCCCTGTTTACCTTTTCATCATCATATTTCTGGCTGGCGACGGGACGCTTAATTTCCGGTTTTCCGCACGGCGCGATTTTCGGCGTCGGGGCGATTATCCTCTCTAAAATTGCGCCGCCGGGGAAGGTGACGGTCGCAGTGGCGGGAATGATCGCCGGGATGACCGTGGCCAACCTGGTAGGTGTCCCGCTCGGCACCTGGCTGGGGCACCAGTTCAGCTGGCGTTATACCTTTTTCCTGATTGCGGTGTTCGACGCGCTGGTGCTCCTCTCGGTTCTGCTCTGGGTGCCGGACATCCACGACACATCAGAAATCAAATTGACCGAGCAGTTCCACTTTCTGAAAAAACCAGAACCCTGGCTGATTTTTGCCGCCACCATGTTTGGCAACGCCGGGGTGTTCGCGTGGTTCAGCTTCGTTAAACCGTTTATGGTCAACGTTTCAGGCTTCACCGAAGGCGTGATGACGATCATCATGATGCTGATGGGGCTTGGCATGGTGCTGGGCAACCTCTTGAGCGGCAAACTCTCGGGGCGTTTTAGCCCGCTGCGCATTGCGGCGACCACCGACATGGTGATTGTCGCCTCGCTGCTGCTGCTTTTCGCCTGTGGTGAACTCAAAACGGCCTCGCTGATCATGGGCTTTATCTGCTGTGCCGGGCTGTTCGCGCTCTCTGCGCCGCTGCAGATCCTGCTTCTGCAAAATGCGAAGGGTGGCGAAATGCTGGGGGCGGCAGGGGGGCAGATGGCGTTTAATCTCGGCAGCGCGATCGGGGCGTACTTTGGTGGGATGATGATTACCCTCGGCTTTAGCTGGCGCTACGTCACGCTGCCTGCGGCGATACTCTCGTTCTCGGCCATGAGCGCGCTGTTGATCTACGGTTACCTGCGGGCCAGACGGGCTCAGGCTAACGCGCGTGCGCTAGCCTGATTGAATTCAGGCAAGCCAGGGCTCACCCAGGGTCAGCATCAGGCGGTTGGCCCAGGCGAAGAACGCGGCGGACTGCACCAGGTCAAGCTGGGCTAAGGTGTCCAGCCCCTCTTTTTCCAGCGCGGCAAGGTGCAGCGGCGTGGCGGCAGGTGGGGTAACCGACAGCGCCGCTGCAAAATCGATTTCTGACTGCCAGCGCGCAGATTGTCCCTCGCTCAGGGATTGTCCCGGACGCACGGCCAGCAGGGCCTCTACCGCCGGGTCATCCTTTGACAGCTGGCTGGCTTTCCGCGCATGGACAGATGCGCAGTAGATGCAGCCGTTAATTTTACTGGCGACCGTTGCCGCCAGCTCGCGCTCGGCGCGCGGCAATCCCCCCGGCGTATAAAAAATCCCTTTATCCGTTAGCGTGCGCTGTTCAAGCACCGGCAGGTTGCGCCCCAGCAGGCGGAAATAGTCGGAATCGGTGTGGCCAAACTTCGCCAGTATAGCAACCTCGTCATCACGAAAATCCGCCAGCGGTTTGGCGGCGATCCACGGCTCCCAGCCCAGTTCCTGCTGGGTAAACGCGACGGGAGCCGCCTTCCCGGTGGCCGTGGTTGCGGTCGTGTGCCAGACGCCTGCCGCCACCGGCGCTTCGCTTTTGGCGACGGGTTTGTCGTTCAGCAGCCGCAGCCCGGCAATCAGTCGGCTCTGGAAGCTGACAAACGCGATAAGCTGCGCCAGGGTCACGATACCTTCCTTGCTCCATCCCGCCTGGGTCAGCGCCCTTAACGATGTCGGCGTGGCTTCGACGGGGGAGAAGGTCAGCAGGCGCGCGAAATTGAGCGCCGGGGTCAGGCGTTCAGAGGTCGGGTCGGCCAGACCAAACCCCGCATAGTGCGCGGCCAGCGCCTCCGCGTTGTGCCACCTGGCGACTTTTGCCGCGACGGCGAAGCGCTCGTCCAGCGCAAAATCGCTATCTTGCTGGGTAAATAAGATTTCGTAGCTGCCCTGTGCGTGGCGCGTGGCGGCGTCCCGCGTGGCGCGCGCCTCTGCCAGAGGGGAACCGGGTTTAATTTCCGCCAGCTCGGCGAGAATGTCGTGACTTAATGACATAGGTATCTCCTCAACGTATATGGGGGGCAATATGTTCAGCGATCAGTTCGATGGAGCGCAAGGTGTCGCGATGGGTGGGCTCGACCGAATGGACCTGGAATGAGATGTCCGTGGCGCGCCGGAGAACGGAATCGGCCTGCAGCGAGCGCAGCACCGTCTCGGGCGAACCGATATGGGCGTCGAACTGGTGACGAAAATCGGTGACGGTGTCACCTTTAACCGCGTGCCCGGCGGCGCGATGCTGCTGGGCTTGTTTCGTCAGACCCGGTGTGGCGACCTTGAGCGCATAGTCGTCGCTGTCGGCGACGAATGCCGTACGGGAAGCCAGAATGCGCGGTGCGATGCCCGCGGGCAGCGCCTCAAGGTAGGCATCCACAATAGGGTTCTGGATCGCGTCGAGCGTTAAATCCAACTGGTCTGCCGGGCGCGGCTGCGTGCGGGAGAGCATTAAACCGTGTCCGGCCTGCGCGGCGCGAACGGCACCGTCGACCGAAAAGGTGGCAATCCAGATACGGTCGGCCAGCTGTGGCGCTGGCGGGTAAAGGTGGTTATCCGGATGGGTGAGCGAATCCCCGCGCCAGGCGCTTTGAATCACATGCAAATGGTCGGCAAAGGCCGCGCCGCGCTCCTCAAACGTCAGGCCGAACGGCAGAAATGAGGTCGGCGTGCCGCCCGAACCAAAACCGACTTCAAGACGGCCATTGGCGAGTAAATCGAGCACGGCGGCATCTTCTGCGACGCGGAGCGGGTTTTCCATCGGCAGGGTAATGATGGCCGTACCCAGGCGGATGGTTTCGGTATGTGCGGCTACGTGCGCCAGAAACAGCAGCGGCGACGGCAGTCCGCCTTCAGTTTCGTGAAAGTGGTGCTGCGCAATCCAGGCGCTGTCAAAACCGTGGCGTTCGGCGTGGCGGATCTGTTCAGTTGCCAGACGATAGCGCTCCTTCGGCGTGGCGTCGTCAAGCAGGCGGGTGAAAAATCCCAGGCGTTTTCGCGTCATGCGAACTCCTCCGTAGCGGGTGAAAAATGGGGAATGGCGTCAATCAGCTCGCGGGTATAATCGTTCTGCGGAGATGCGAATAAGGTTCCGACGTCGCCCTGTTCGACCACCTGACCGCTGCGCAGCACCGTGACGCTGTGGGCGATCCGGCGGACGGTAGACAGATCGTGCGTGATGAACAGGTAGGTTAATCCCAGCTGCTGCTGCAGCTGCTGAAGCAGAGCCAGAATCTGCGCCTGCACGGTGACGTCCAGCGCCGAGGTGGCTTCGTCCAGCACCAGAATGGTCGGCTCCAGGATCAGCGCCCGGGCGATGGCCACGCGCTGACGCTGTCCGCCTGAAAGTTCCCGGGCGGTGCGGCCCAGGAGTTCGACGGGCAGGGCAACCCGCTGGGCCACGGTCTCCACCCGAACCTTTCGCTCCGCCTTAGCGAGGCGAGAAAAGTTCTTCAGGGGCTCTTCGATGATGTCATACAGCGTCTGACGCGGGTCGAGAGAGGCAAACGGGTTCTGGTAGACAAACTGGATCTTCTGGCGCAGCTGACGTCGGGCCTCGCGGCTGAGCGTGGTGGCATCAATATCGTCAATGATGACCTGTCCGCTGTCGGCCTGTTCAAAACCCAGCAAAATACGGGCGAGGGTGGTCTTCCCGGAGCCGGATTCACCGACCAGCGCATGCGTACTGCCGCGCCTGACGTCAAACGTCACCCGATCCAGCGCCTGAAGCTGATGACCTTTGCCCAGCGAGAATTGTTTGCTGATGGCGCGGGCGCGAATGGCCGGTGACGCGAGCGGAAGACCTGATACCGGGGCAATAGTCAGGCGCTGGCCCTGGAGATCGCTCAGCAGCTGACGGGTGTAGGCGTGCTGCGGCGTACGGACAATATCGACGGTGCTGCCTTGCTCCTGAATTTCGCCATCGCGAAAAACCAGCAGCCTGTCCGCGCGCTGGGCGGCAAGCGCCAGATCGTGGGTGACAAACAGAACGGCAGTGCCCGATTCCCGCCGCAGGATATCCAGCAGATCGAGAATGCGTTTTTGCACCGTCACATCCAGCGCGCTGGTGGGCTCATCGGCAACGATCACGTCCGGGCGCAGGGCAATGGCGATGGCAATCAACACGCGCTGTTTCATCCCGCCGGAGAGCTGATGGGGATACTGCGTCATGCGCTGTTCGGGGTGGCTCAGGCCGACCTTTGTCAGCAGGGCGAGCACCTGCTCGTCGCGCTCGGCGCGGGTCACTTTCTGGTGTAGCTGAATAATCTCTCCGACCTGCGCGCCAATGGTCTTCACCGGGTTTAGTGAATTACCCGGATCCTGCGGAACCAGGCTAATTCGCGCCCCGCGAAGGGTATCGAGACGTTTAGCGGACCACCGGCTAATCTCCTCGCCGTTGAGCACGATTTTTCCCGCATCACGGCGGGCGTTATCGGCCAGCAGACCAATAATCGCCTGTGCCGTGGTCGTTTTACCGGATCCGGATTCACCGACAAACGCCAGCATTTCCCCTCGCCCGAGCGTGAAGCTGACGTTATGCACCACCTCTCTCCACTGGCGTGCGGTGCGGTAGCTGATCGTCAAATTTTCCACTGAGAGAACGGTCATTAGCGACCTCCGCTGAACTGTTGGCTGATACGATTGGTGGCCAGCACCACGGCGATGACGACGACGCCGGGGAAGGTGGTTAACCACCAGGCGGTAGAGAGATAGTTACGGCCTTCGGCAATCAATAAGCCCCATTCCGGCACGGGCGGCGGGGTGCCGTAACCGAGAAAACTCAGCGTGGAGAGCGCCAGGATGGCCTGACCAAACTGCAGCGTGGCAAAGGCGAGGACGGCGGTTAACGCGTTGGGCAGGATGTGTCGCCACAGCACCGCCAGGAACGTCCCACCGCTGCCAAACGCCGCCTCGACATAATCCGTGTGGCGGATGCGCACCACTTCACCGCGCGCGAGGCGGGCGAAGCTGGCAATGGAGGCAACGCCGACGGCAATGGCGGCATTAAGGGTGCCAAACCCGAGCAGAATAATGACCGTCAGCGAGAGCAGCAGAGACGGGATGGACAACAGCACGTCGACGAAACGCATCAGCAGAGACTCGACGCGTCCGGCGAACGCCCCGGCGATGCCCCCCAGACCGGTGCCCACCACCAGCCCCATCGTGACGGCAGCGAGCGCCGCGCTCAGGGAGTGGGACGCACCATAAATAATACGGGTGTAAACATCGCGGCCAAGCTGATCGGTGCCGAGCCAGTGGCCCGCCTGAGGCGCCAGGCGCTGTGCGCCGGCGATGCCCTCAATCGGGCTGTAGTGGGTTAACAGGCCGGGCGCCACGGCGGCAAAAAGAGCGATAATAATCACCGCCCATGCCAGCCACAGTCCGGGCTGCCATTCCACTCCCTGCCACGCTGGAACGCGTTTTCGCGCGGCGGCAGCGTAATCGACCAGACTCATGATGCACCTCCGGTAACGGTTTGCAGGCGGGGATCCAACAGAGGCATCAGCAGATCCACCAGCAGATTGATCAGGACAAAACCGAGGGCGGAAATCATCACGACCGCCTGAAGCACGGCGATATCCTGGTTATTTACCGCCTGCTGGGTCAGCTGCCCGAGCCCGCTGCGGCCAAAAACGGTTTCCGTGATCAGCGCCCCGGCAATCAGCTCGCCCAGCAGCAATCCGGCAATATTCAGGACCGGCAGCAGGGCGTTGCCGGTAACGTGACGCCACAGGACGGCGGTTTCACTCAGCCCTTTGGCCCGGGCGACGGCGACAAACGGCTGCGTCGCCACCTGGTCCAGGCTGCGCATCAGAATTTGCGCCAGCGGGGCGGAAATCGGGATCGCGACGGTCACAATCGGCAGGATCAGCCCCTGCAGCGGCGTCGGGTTAATCACCGGAATCAGCCGCAGCTGGAAAGAAAAGAGCTGGATGAGGGCAATCCCCAGCCAGAACGTCGGTAAAGAGATAAACAGGACCGGCAGCGACTGCAGGGTATTACTCAGCCAGCGCAAACCCGGCAGGCGCGATGCAAAGGCCAGCGCAAACGCCAGCAGGACTGCGAGTACAAACGCGGGCAGGGCGAGGCTCAGGGTTTCCGGCAGATTGCTGGCAATCAGCTCGCTGACCGGCACCCCTGCCTGTAACGAATAGCCGAAATCCCCGCGCAGCATCGCCAGCAGCGTATGGCCGTATTGCTGCCACAGCGGGCTGTCCGCGCCATAGGCCACGCGCATCTCCTCGATTTGCGTCGGGCTCAAGCCCAGGTCCGGGTTCTGAAATTTAATCAGCACCGCGTCGCCCGGCAGCACCTGGAGCAACACGAACGAGAGGGTAAAGGCGGCCCACAGTACCAGCAGCCCGTGCCCAAAGCGTTGAAGAAGTGCGTGGCGCATCGTCAGCTCCTCAGTGTTTCTCAATCCACGCGCCGTAGAACGACGGGCGGCCGACCGCTTCAAAATTGACGCCTTTCAGCCACGGCGCACCGGCAAAGACCTGCGGCTCTTCGAAAATTGGAATGACGTAGGCGTTATCCAGCAGGTAGCGCTGGGCATCGCCGGTCAGCTGCAGGCGTTTTTTCGGATCGACTTCAGCAGAAATGTTCACCAGCAGTTCATTCAGCTTGTCGTCACGGAAGCTTTTGACCTTGTCGCTGGAGCCGCCTTTTTGCAGCAGCGCGTCGCGGTTAGCGGGGTAGAACATGCTTTTCACCACGTCCGGATCGGCGCGGCCAACTTCGGAGACGGTTAACGGGGTTTTCAGCGGATCAAGGTTATCCAGCGTGCGGCTGCCTGCGTCACCGGCTTTAACGCTCAGCGCCACGCCCACCTGTCGCCACTGCTGGGCAACCAGCTGCAGCACCTCTTTATTTTGTGGCTGCGGCAGGGATTCATACACCGTCAGCGCCAGCCGCTGGCCGTCTTTGGCGCGGATCCCGTCGCCACCCGCTTTCCAGCCCGCCTCGTCCAGCAGCTGGTTGGCTTTAGCCGGGTCAAAGGTCAATTTATCGCTGAGATCGACAAAGCCAGCGGCGGAATCGGCAATCACCGACTTCGCCTGCGGATAGTTGGCCGAGAAGAGGGTCTCGACCACCTGCTTTGCATTGGTGGCATGCAGCAGCGCCTGGCGTACGCGAATATCAGAGACCAGCGGGTTATCCGGGCGGAAGCTGATGCTGTCATTCACCCCGCGCGTCGGGGCGGCGTAGATTTTATAGCCCTGGTCTGTCGCCTGCTTTTCGTCATACGCCTGCACCTGGCGAATAAAGTCGGCCTGACCGGCCAGCAGGGCGCCGACGCGCACGCTGTCTTCCTGAGTCACGATAAACTTGATGCCGTCAAGATTGGCTGGCCCCTGCTGCGCCAGATTTTTGGGCCCCCACTGGTAGTCCTTACGCGCTTCCAGCGTCACTTCGCGACCCAGCTTCTCGTCCTTCACCACAAACGGGCCAGAGCCAATGATATGCCGGGCGTCACCCAGCTCTTCAAAGTTGCGCTTCAGCGTGCTGAGCGAGACCAGGCCCGACCCGATTGTGGCGGTGCCCTGCAGGAACCCAGGCGACGGTTTTTTGAAGTAGAACTTCACGGTCAGCGGGTCGATGACTTCGCTACGATCGTAGTTATTGATCACTTCTGACACCGGCAGTCGCTGCGCCTTGTTACCTAAGCCGTAGGTATCAAAGTTTTTTGCTACGGCGTTGGCGTCCAGCGGCGTGCCGTCGGAGAAGGTGATGCCGGGGCGAATTTTAAAGGTGTATTCGGTTTTATCGGCGTTGGTGGTCCAGCTTTCGGCTACCCACGGTTCCACCTGCAGCGTCTTTGGGTTCTGCCACGTCAGTTTGTCGGTGATCTGGTTCAGAATGCCGCCGTTCGGGTAAAAGCCACCGGCAGGCGGATAGAGGTTGGTGTGCGCCTGTTGCTCCAGATAAATCAGCGTGCCGCCTTTGACGGGCGCATCCGCGGACCAGGCTGCGGTTGTCGTCAGAATCAGCGCCGTCAGCAGCGGCAGACGAAATGGGGTTTGCATGGTGAATTCCTTTGTTATCTTCTTGTTAGCGTCGGATTCATCATCGGGCGCGGGGGAAAACAAGGGAACAAAGGAATTAAGATAAGGATTGCCGGAAAATGGCTATAAAAAAACCGCCCCTGTCAGGAGCGGTAATTGAACGGTGGATGATTATGAACGCAGGTCAATCACCATACGGCCGCGGATCTGGCCCTGTTCCATCTCTTTAAAGATGGCGTTGATGTCCTCGATCGGGCGCATCGTGACTTTCGGCACGACCTTGCCTTCAGCGGCGAACTGGAAGGCTTCCTGCAGATCCTGACGGGTACCGACGAGCGAACCCACTACCTGAATGCCGTCCAGCACCAGGCGCGGAATGTCGAGGCTCATGGCTTCCGGCGGCAGACCAACGGCCACCACGCGGCCACCGGCACGCACGGCATCAACGGCTGAGTTGAAGGCGGCTTTTGCGACGGCAGTGACGACTGCGGCATGCGCGCCTCCGGTTTTCTCCTGCACAATTTTAGCGGCATCTTCGCTGCGGGAGTTGATGGTGAGATCCGCACCCATGCTGGCCGCCAGCTTCAGCTGTTCGTCGTTAACGTCAAGGGCGATGACTTTGGCGTTAAAGACGTTTTTGGCGTACTGCAGCGCGAGGTTGCCCAGCCCGCCCAGACCGTAAATCGCAATCCACTGGCCCGGTTTAATACCCGACACCTTCACTGCTTTATAGGTGGTGACGCCAGCGCAGGTGATGCTGCTGGCCGCCGCCGAATCCAGACCGTCCGGCACTTTTACCGCGTAATCTGCGGTGACGATGCACTCTTCCGCCATCCCGCCGTCGACGGAGTAACCGGCGTTTTTCACGTCACGGCACAGGGTTTCGTTGCCGGTATTACAGTATTCGCAGTGGCCACAGCCTTCAAAGAACCAGGCCACGCTTGCGCGGTCGCCGACTTTCAGCGACTTCACGCCAGGGCCGACTTCTTTTACGATACCAATCCCTTCATGGCCCAGGATAACCCCGGTTTTATCGCCGAAATCACCGTTCTTCACGTGGAGGTCGGTATGGCATACGCCACAGCACTCCATCTTCAGCAGGGCTTCCCCATGCTTTAGCGGGCGTAAGGTTTTTTCGGTAACGTTGACCTGGTGATCCTGAGTGACAACAGCAGCCTTCATGTGTATCTCCTTGTTCATGATAAGAATCTGCATAGCAGGTGTAGTACCTCTTAAGGATTAATACATTAGCCTGGTAATGCAAGGCTGCGGCAACATAATGTCATCATTTGATTCGATTTCAGATTAAGAATACGGCGTTCCTCTAATAATTAAGGGGGAAAATTCTGGCCCGGCGAGATGATCGCCGGGCGCAGACTTACAGCTGTGCTTCTATCTCCTCTATCTCTTTACGCCATTGCGCCTGTAGCTGCGGCTTTTGATGCTTCGGCTTACGCGCCAGATCGTCTTCCAACAGCGTTTCCAGCGCGACCAGCCGCTCCAGCAGATCGTCATACGGCGAGGATTGAATCGTCGCGGCGACAGCGGGCGCAGCGGATGTCATAAGCCCCGCGCTTTCACGCAGACGCTCAAACACCGCTTCTGCATCGTGCCACTCGCTCAGCTTTCCCTCTTCAATCAGCCAGAAACGGTTGCAGCTTTGGCTAATTAGCTGACGATCGTGGCTGACCAGCAGGACGCCGCCTTCGAACTGCTGAAGAGTGTGCGCCAGCGCCTCTTTGCCTTCCATGTCGAGGTGGTTGGTCGGCTCATCCAGCATCAGCAGGCTATAGCGGGCGAGCGTCAGGCCAACGAACAACAGGCGCGAGCGCTCGCCACCGCTGAGCGTGCTGACCGTTTGCCCGTGACGCGCCCACGGGAAACCCGCGCTTATCAGTGCCATTTTGCGGTTCTGCGGATCCGGCGCGAAAGGTTCCAGCGCGTCGAGCAGCGTGGCGTCATCCGGCAGCTGATGAAGCGTCTGGTCGTAATAACCTGGCGACACGCGCGGATGGATTTTCAACCCGCTGTCTGCGGACTCATCAGCAAATTGTTGCCAGATAAGCCTCATCAGCGACGATTTGCCGCAGCCGTTACGCCCGACAATCGCCACGCGATCGCCGCTTTTCAGCCGCGCCATGTCGATGTTAAACAGCGGCGGTAGCCCGGGCGCAGGCGGGACGCTGAGATTTTCCATCTCCAGCAGACGGTCAGCCCGCAGCGCGTCGCCGCGAAGGGTTAACGTCCACTGGCTGCCTGCCGTGAGCGCCGTCTGGCTCTCCTTCAGCCGTTCGACCTGTTTTTCCATCTGTTTGGCTTTGCGGGCCAGGTCTTCGTTGTCGTAAACCTTGCCCCAGGTCGCCAGCCGCTTCGCGCTGGCGGTCACGCGATCGATCTCCTTTTGCTCGGCCTTGTGGCGCTGGGCATCGCTTTCATCCTTTGCTTCAAGCGCCTTGCGGGCGGCCGTGCAGGGAAGGGCGAAGTAGTGCAGCGTTTTATCGCGCAGGATCCAGCTGCCGTTGGTGACGGCATCCAGCAGCTGTCTGTCATGCGAGACCAGCACAAAGCTGCCCGACCAGTTCTGTAGGAAGTGTTCCAGCCAGAGCATGGTCGGCAGGTCCAGGTGGTTGCTGGGTTCATCCAGCAGGAGTAGATCCGGCTCGTGAATCAGCGCCCTCGCCAGCAGCAGGCGGGTGTGTTGCCCGCCGCTCAGCGTGGCGGATTGCAGCATCATATCCTGCGGCGTGAAGCCCATGCTTGCCAGCAGCGTTTCGGCTTTCCAGCGCAGACTGTCCCGTTCAGTTGAGGGCAACTGGGCCAGGACGGCATCCAGCATGGTCAGCGGAAAAATAGCGTCCGGGAGATGTTGCTCCACGCGCGCCATCAGGCAGTGCCCGGCCAGTGCTACCGTTCCGGCGGCAGGGGAATCCGTGCCGTCCAGCACCTTCAGCAGCGTACTTTTGCCGCAGCCGTTGTCGCCCAGCAGGCCAATGCGGTCGCCTTTTTTCAGCGTAAAGGAGAGTGAGTCGAAGAGCGTGCCAAACGCCGTATCAACGCGTAAAGATTGTGCAGTGAGTAAAGTGCTCATTGTTGCTTACCCAAGAGTTACAGGCATGTTTATGCCTCGTCAAACATCGCTGACGATAACTCAGTAAGCCCGAGAGAAGGGATTTCAGGGGTTGGTGTCTTCGCTCAAGCAGAAGTTATCGCAGCACGATACCGATAACGCTTGAGCTGGTGCGATCACCAAATGTATGTGAAACATTGAAAATTTCACAGTACAGCATAATTGGCCTCCTTATATATTCAGTGGGTTAATGGATAAAGGGAGTGTAGCGGGGGAAAAGGGGTTTGGCTAGTGGGTATTCGATGGTGCGGTTTGTTGCCCTCACCCTGACCCTCTCCCACAGGGAGAGGGAAAACAGCCAGCCCGTAGGCCCGGTAAGCGAAGCGCCACCGGGCAGAGCGGATTAAATCGACGTACGGCGATAGCTGCGGTATTCAGGCTTCCAGAAGTTGTCGTCGATGGCCTGCTGCAGCGCGTCGGCAGAGGTTTTCACCGCCACGCCCTGCTGCTGCGCCATTTTACCTACCGCAAACGCGATGGCGCGCGACACCTTGTGAATGTCTTTCAGTTCCGGCAGCACCAGCCCTTCTCCGTCATTGACCAGCGGAGAGTAACCCGCAAGGGTTTCGCTCGCCGACATCAGCATTTCGTCGGTAATGCGAGACGCGCCGGAGGCGATCACCCCCAGACCAATGCCCGGGAAGATGTACGAGTTGTTGCACTGGGCAATCGGATAGGTTTTATCCTTCCACACCACCGGATCGAACGGACTGCCGGTCGCGACCAGCGCGTTACCTTCGGTCCACGCGATGATGTCCTGCGGCGTCGCTTCCACGCGGGAGGTCGGGTTGGAAAGCGGCATCACGATAGGGCGCTCGCAGTGCTTGTGCATCTCGCGAATGATCTCTTCGGTAAAGAGACCGGTTTGCCCGGAAACGCCGATCAGAATATCCGGCTTCACGTTGCGCACTACGTCCAGCAGGGAAAGGACTTCGTTGTCGGTATCCCAGTTTTTCAGGTTTTCGCGTTTCTGCACCAGCTTGGTCTGGAACGGCAGCAGGTTTGGCATACCGTCGGTCAGCAGGCCGAAACGGTCAACCATAAAGACGCGGGAGCGGGCCAGCTCTTCGCTTAACCCTTCGCGCTGCGTCTGGGCGATAATCTGCTCGGCAATACCGCAGCCCGCAGAGCCTGCGCCCAGGAAGACGATTTTCTGGTAGCTCAGTTGGCTGCCGGCTGCGCGGCTGGCGGCGATAAGCGTACCCACGGTCACGGATGCGGTGCCCTGGATGTCATCGTTAAAAGAGCAGATCTCATCGCGATAGCGGTTCAGCAGCGGCATCGCGTTTTTCTGCGCGAAGTCTTCAAACTGCAGCAGAACGTCCGGCCAGCGGTGCTTCACGGCCTGAATGAAATCGTCGACAAACTGATAGTACTCATCGTCGGTAATGCGCGGGTGGCGCCAGCCCATATAGAGCGGATCGTTGAGCAACTGCTGGTTGTTGGTGCCAACGTCCAGCACCACCGGCAGGGTATACGCCGGGCTGATGCCGCCGCAGGCGGTGTAGAGAGAGAGCTTACCGATTGGGATCCCCATCCCGCCAATGCCCTGGTCGCCGAGGCCGAGAATACGTTCGCCGTCGGTCACCACAATCACTTTGATATTGTGGTTCGGCACGTTCTGCAGAATATCGTCCATGTTGTGACGGTTCTGATAAGAGATGAATACCCCGCGTGAACGACGGTAGATCTCTGAGAAACGCTCACAGGCCGCACCCACCGTCGGGGTGTAGATCACCGGCATCATCTCTTCGAGATGGTTCTGCACCAGGCGATAGAAGAGGGTTTCATTGGTGTCCTGAATGTTACGCAGGTAGATGTGTTTGTCGATTTCGGTTTTGAAACCCTGATACTGGATCCACGCGCGCTCCGCCTGTTCTTCAATGGTCTCAACCACTTCCGGCAGCAGGCCAAGCAGGTTAAAGCTGCTGCGCTCTTCCATGCTGAAGGCGCTGCCTTTGTTGAGCAGGGGGAATTCGAGTAAAACCGGTCCGGCGTATGGGATGTATAAGGAACGATGTTTTTTCAGTTTGTTGTCCATGTCACTCACTCTTTTTATGAAGATCCGTCCCTGACACTGCTGTTTGTCATCTTTCTGGCCTGTGCGCTGGGAGGCGGTCAGGCGGTATTATAAAGGAGCTAAATATTAATTACCGCAACACATAAACAAAAACACCATCGGGATTACCGATGGTGTTCTGGATCTCAGTCTGGAACTTACTTGCCCGCGTGGCGTTTTCTGCCGGTGGCGTGAGTGACCTGCGTTTCATGGTCGCCTTCAATCACCACTTTACGCTGATTAGAAAGCTTGTAGTTCAGTCCCAGAATATGGCGTGCCTGACGGTTCGATTTCATGTTAACTCCTCAATCCTGTTGATAGTTTTAAGGACCAGTTTGCTTACGCAAACGAAATGTAACCCCTTAGGTTGCAGATCCAGCTTAGCAGGTTTTTACAAGGGTGCGTTTTGCCCGCTGACTACGTAGTTAATGGTCTGCTGGTAGATGTCACTGAGGATGTCATTATCTGTGGATTCCACCCACTTGGTCAGTTCCATCAAAATGTCATCTTCAGTCACAGCACCGTGCTCGGCGTGAAGACCCTGCGCAATCGCGTTAACGAGTTCAGGTTGTGCTGCTGCGGTATTAGCCGGGTAATAAGTAAACATGCTGCCTCCGTGTCGTTGTCTGTTTAATGGTACGGCTCGCAAAAAATTTAATTCATAAACAGAATGGCAAATATTTTCCCGGTTGTGGCTCAGATTCATCTTAGAAATAAAAATGACATAAGTGTATGCTTTTGTGTGCTTTTGAAATGAGGGGGGGTAAATTGAAGTGGCGTTGAGAGGATATTATAACGGTGCTCCTGCTATCACGAAAATATAGCAGGAGCAGAGTTTACATTACCACTTCATTTCGCCGGTATTCACCTTGGCGCTTAATTCCAGCGAGCTCTCTTCAGCCAGGTTCGGATACTGTTTTTTCAGGGTGCTGATGACGCCTGCAGAATCTTTATGAACGGATAAGGCCTTTTCAAAGCGCTGGAGATAGTCACGGGTAAAATCAATCGCCCCCGTCCCGGCTGGCGGGGTGCCCAGATAGTGACCCGGGATGACGCGCTCGGGTTTGTGCGCCGCCATATTCACCAGCGTTTCCTGCCACTGCTTACGGCTTTCCGCTGTCTGGGTGTCTGCCGTCCAGACGTGAATTCCCCAGGCTACCCCGGTGCCGCCGAGGATGGTTTTCGCTGACGGGATCCACACATAGGCCGCGTAGCTGTCAGGCTCTTCGATATCGATCTTTTCCCCGTCCACCATAAACGTGGTGGAGGCGAGCACCTGCGGGACGACCAGCTCTGTTGGCGCGCCGTCTTTCATCTGCGGACCCCAGAAGGCGAGCTTGGCGTCTTTGGTGGCCTTGATGTGGTCAACCACGTGTTGCGTGGCCACCACTTTGGCGTTCGGGAAGGCTTTGACCAGCGGCTGCAGGCCAAAATAGAAATCCGGATCGCCGGAGGTGATCACAATCTTGTTCAGGGTCTTACCGCTTTGACGAATTTTCTCTACCAGCGCTTCGCCATCCTTCACGCTGAACTGCGCGTCAAACAGCACCGCCTCTTTCGGGCCGGAAACCAGCGTGGAGGAGACCGCGAAAATGCCTTTCTCCTGCGGGTTATAGGTATCAATGCTCAACGGCGCGGCAAAAACAGCCGGAGTGAAAAGCGTGGAAAGCAGGGCAAGGTGAGTGAATTTCATGCTGTTGTCTCTGTTGTTCAGGAATGTCTCTATTGTACGGATATTCGCATTTGCCAGAATTCCTGAAACAGGACATGCTTAGTTTCATAAATCGAGCAAATGGAGCTTATATGGATCGCGTTATCGCCGCTCAGGTCTACAACCGGATATGCGAGCTGGGAAGCTTGAGCGCGGCGGCCCGCGCGCTGGGCATTTCCCGACCGATGGTGAGCCGCTACCTTGAACAAATGGAAAAGTGGGCGGGAACGCGGCTGGTAAACCGCTCCACGCGCAAGCTGACGCTGACCGCGGCAGGGGAAAAGGTGCTGCAAAAAACGCGGACGCTCTCGCAGATTTCGCAGGAAATTGAAGGCCAGTCGGAGAAAGATCTCCCGTCCGGCACGCTGCGGGTGGCCTGCGCGCACTTTACCGCGATGCACCTGATTGCGCCGGTACTGCCCGGTCTGCTCTCGCGCTACCCACAGTTGCGCATTGAGCTGGACGTGAATAACCACCCGGTCAGCCTGGTGGGAGAGCGCATCGACGTCGCCGTGCGCATTACGGATAACCCTGAACCCGGCATGATTGCCCGCCGGCTGGGGGAATGTCGCTCGGTGCTTTGCGCCTCGCCGGACTATCTGGCGCAGCACGGTACCCCCGTCAGCCCCGAAGAATTAGCGCAGCACAACTGCCTGCACTACAGCTTTTTCGCCGGGCAGTCCTGGCACTTCCTGACGCCGGAAGGCGAGAGCCTGAGCGTGGCCGTCAGCGGCAACCTGAGCGCCAGCATCTCTTCGCTGCTGATGGATGCGGCGATTAAGCACTGCGGTATCGCTATGCTGCCGGAGCGTGAGGCGCGAACCGCGCTGGCGCAGGGAATACTGGTGCCGGTACTGGAGACACTGGAGCCGAAACCGCTGGCCATCCATGGCATTTATCAGTCCCGTGAATACCAGCCTGCCGCGCTGCGGGTGTTCCTTGACGCGCTGGCGCACCATTTACTCAGTGACTAAGACTCGTCTGTCTTGCCCGCAGAATCCGGACAGCCTTCTATACTTAACCCTTTGTAAGCCAAAAGGAGAGCAAGAATGACTATTCATAAGCACGGTTCGGCACACTGGTCTGGCGACATTAAGCGCGGTAAAGGGACGGTTTCCACCGAGAGCGGCGTTCTCAATCAGCAGCCTTATGGTTTCAATACCCGCTTTGAGGGTGAAAAGGGGACCAACCCGGAAGAGCTGATCGGCGCGGCACATGCGGCCTGTTTTTCGATGGCGCTGTCGCTGATGCTCGGCGAAGCGGGCTATACCGCTGACTCTATTGATACCACTGCGGACGTCTCTCTGGATAAAACCGACGGCGGCTTTGCTATTACGAAGGTAGCTCTGAAAAGCAAGGTGACCGTTCCCGGCATCGCCCCACAGCAGTTCGACGGTATTATTCAGAAAGCCAAAGCGGGCTGTCCGGTATCGCAGCTCCTGAAGGCTGAGATTACGCTGGACTATAAACTTAACTAAGCCACAGCCGGGTTTACGCCCGGCTATCCCTTCAGCGCGGCGGGAAACACCTCCGCCAGCCACGCAATAAACACCTTAAGACGGTGCGTCAGATGCCGGTTCTGAGGGTAAACCACATGAAACGGATAGGCGGCAGGGCGCCAGTCGCTCAGGATCGCCGTCAGCGTACCCGCCTGTAAATACGCATTTGCCGAATACTCAAACGTCTGAACGATCCCCAGTCCCGCTGCGGCAGCCGCCAGATGGGCATTACTTTCGTTTACGCCGAGATAATGCGGAATATTGATTTCCAGCGTCTCGCCGTTCTCTCTGAAGCGAAACGGAAATGCCCGCCCGGTGACGGGCGAGAGGTAGCTAATGAGCTTGTGCCCGTTGCACAGCTCCTGCGGATAGGCCGGAACGCCATGGTTTTTCAGGTAACCCGGCGTCGCGCAGGTAACCATTTCGGCGTTGCCAATATGGCGGGCGATGAGGGTCGAGTCGTTCAGCGGGCCGCCGCGGATGACGCAGTCTACGTTACCGCTGATAAGATCCACCGGACGATCGGCTACCCCAAGGTCGATGCGGATTTCCGGATAACGCTGCATGAAATCCGGCAGCAGGGGAATAAGCACGTCCCGAGCGGTGGAGCCGCCCACGTCAACCCGCAAATGCCCTTTGGGCGTCGCGCGGGAAACGCGAAACGCGGTGTCGATATCTTCGATATCTATCAAGACCCTGAGCGCTTTTTCATAGTAATCCGCCCCTTCCGGCGTCGCGACCACCCGGCGAGTCGTCCGGTGCAGGAGACGTATCTCAAGATGCGACTCAAGTGCTTTCACCAGCTTGCTCAGGGTGGCAATGGGCATGTTCAGCGAGTCCGCCGCGCGGGTAAAGCTGCCGGTTTCCACCACCCGAGTAAACGCGCGCATCGCCATTAGCTGGTCCATTAGGCTCCCCTGATTATTTCTGTGTGTGAATAGTCATTTTCATTTTTGCCGGTTTTTCACTAATCCCGCAAGGGCTAAAGTTTGTCCAACGCAAACCCAACAAAAGGTAAATGACATGAACACGACTCTCTCAGGAAAAATCGCACTGGTCACCGGCGGCAGCACCGGCATCGGTCTTGCCACGGCGCAGGAGCTGGCGGCCCAGGGCGCGAAGGTGTACATCACCGGACGACGTCAGGCCGAGCTGGACGCGGCGGTGGCTGAAATCGCTTCAACGACAGTGGGCATTCGCGCTGACGTGTCAAAACTGGCGGACCTGGACGAAGTCTATGCCCGGATAGCCAAAGAAGAAGGCCGCCTCGATATTCTGTTCGCCAATGCGGGTGGCGGCGATATGCTGCCGCTGGGCGCGATAACCGAAGAGCAGTTTGACCGGATTTTCGGCACCAACGTCCGCGGGGTGCTGTTTACGGTACAGAAGGCGCTGCCGCTGCTGTCCGCCGGATCCTCGATTATTCTGACCGGCTCGACGGTGTCCATTAAGGGGACGGCAAACTTTAGCGTCTACAGCGCCAGCAAGGCCGCCGTGCGCAACTTTGCCCGCTCCTGGGCGCTGGATTTGCAGGGCCGCGGGATCCGCGTCAACGTGGTGAGTCCGGGTCCAATCAAAACGCCGGGTCTCGGCGATCTGGTGCCGGAAGAACACCGTCAGGGGCTTTACGACGCGCTGGCCGCTCAGGTGCCGCTGGGGCGTTTAGGCGCGCCGGGTGAGGTGGGTAAAGCGGTGGCGTTTCTGGCCTCCGAAGCGGCCAGCTTTATTAACGCCACCGAGCTGTTCGTGGACGGTGGGATGGCGCAAATTTAACCCACACTGCGCCAGCAGCGGACGTCACGGCCCTCGCGTGAGGGCTGTAACGGCTGGGGACGCTCACACCCTTGCGTTGCCATTGGACAACGGTCGCGGAAGAAACAGCCTTCGGGCAGGCGGCGATTGCCGGGAAGCTCCGTTTTGCGTAAGGTCAGCGTCTCATCCAGCGGTTCACCGGTGCGGGGAACAGAGTCGAGCAGCAGACGGGTGTAAGGATGGCGCGGCTCGCCAAGCACCTGCGCGGCGCTACCCAGCTCCACAATCTGCCCAAGGTACATCACCGCCACGCGGTCGCTCATGTGCCTGACCACCGAGACGTTATGTGAGATCAACACGTAGGTCAGATTACGCTGCTGTTGCAGGGTCACCAGCAGGTTGAGGATTTGCGCCTGCACGGAGATATCCAGCGCGCTGGTGGGTTCATCGAGCACGATAATATCCGGATCGGACGAGAGCGCCCGGGCGATGGCAATGCGCTGGCGCTGCCCGCCGGAGAAGGCGTGCGGGAGCCGGTCGAGATATTCCGGGCGAATGCCCACCTGCAGCGCCAGGTTTTCAGCCAGCTGACGGCGCTCGCGCTCGCTGCTGCGCTTTTGCACCCATACCGGCTCGGTGATGATGCGCCAGACCGGCAGGCGCGGGTCGAGCGAGGAGAGCGGATCCTGAAACACCATCTGCATGCCGCCCGCGTGGTGCGCCCGCTGGCAGGCGCCGGTGCTGGGCTTAAGCATGCCCATCAGCAGCTGGGCCAGCGTGCTTTTCCCGCAGCCGGATTCCCCGACAATGCCAAGCGTTTCTCCCCGACGGATCTCAAGGTCGAGCCCGTTGAGCGCATGGACCTGTTCCGTCACGCGGCCCAGCCAGTTTTTACGTGCCGCAAAATTCACGTGCACGCTATCCAGTTCCAGCAGTACATCAGACATGGTGTTTCTCCCGTTGTGGATACCAGCAGGCAGCCTGTTGGCCTTCTGCGCCATGGGGCTGCAGGCGCGGCGTTTCGCTGCATTTCGCCCCGGCGGCAAAGCAGCGTTCGCGGAACGCGCATCCCTGCGGAAGCTCGCTGAGGTTGGGGACCGTGCCGGGGATGGCGGGAAGCGGGGCGCGCGGCTGGCCGTTTTCCGGCGCGCACTGCAGCAGGCCGATGGAATAGGGATGAACAGGCTGATGGATCAGCGTTTGCGTGGCACCGCTCTCGATCACGCTGCCCGCATACATCACGTACATTCTGTCGCAGAGCTGGGACACCACGGCCATATCGTGGCTGATAAACAGCACCGAGGTGCCGCTGGCCCGTGCCTTGTGCTTCAGCAGGCGCAGCACCTGCAGCTGGACGGTGACGTCCAGCGCGGTGGTCGGTTCGTCGGCGATAATCAGCTCCGGCTCGCAGGAGAAGGCAAGGGCGATCATCACCCGCTGGCGCATCCCGCCGGACAGTTCAAACGGATAGCGCGCCATGACCTGTTTCGCGTCCGGGATTTGCATCTCTTCCAGCAGGGTAATCGCCTTCTGCTGTGCCTCATGCCGGGAAAGCGGCTGATGCTGGCGGATCACCTCCACCATCTGTTTGCCAATTCGCCGCGTCGGGTTGAGGGCAGTCATCGGCTCCTGAAAAATCATCGCGACCTTTGCGCCGCGCCACTGGCGAAGCTGCTTCTCGGACGCCGTCAGGACGTTTTCGCCGAGTAACTTCACCTGACCATGATGAATGCGGTAGCTGCCCTCCGGCAGCAGGCGCATGGTGAGCATGGCGGTCACCGACTTCCCCGAACCGGATTCGCCCACCACGCCGACAATTTCACCCCTGCCGATTTCCAGCGAGACGTGGTTCAGCGCGTGGACCTCGCCGCGAAAAATCGGGAAGCTCAGGTGCAGGTCTTCAATCTTGAGTACCGGGTCTGTCATCACTGTTTCCCTCCCGATTTCGGATCCAGCAGATCGCGGATACCGTCGCCAAACAGGTTAAAGCCCACGGCGGTAATCAAAATCGCCGCACCGGGAAACGCGCAGTACCACCACTGGTCCAGGACGTAGTTACGGCCAACGGCCACCATCGCCCCCCATTCGGCGGTGGGCTGCTGCGCCCCCAGGCCAATAAACCCCAGCGTGGCGGCCATCAGGATGGCGCTGCCGATGTCCAGCGACGCCTGCACAATCAGCGGCGGCAGGGCGTTGCGCAGGATATGCCAGCGGATCAAATGCCAGCGGGACGCGCCAAAGGTGCGGGCGGCCTGCACGTAGGTAAACTGGCGCACCACCAGGGTTTGCCCGCGCGCCAGCCGGACGTAAAACGGAATGCGGACAATCGCAATCGCCAGCATGGCGTTAAACAGGCTCGGCCCGAGCGCGGCGGCCAGCGCCATGGTCAGCACCAGGGAGGGAATGGAGAGCATAATGTCCATCATCCGCATGATGATGGCGTCGCCGCGCCCGCCGAGCACGCCGGACAGACAGCCCAGCAGCGAGCCAATGCCGCCCGCAATCACCACCACCGCCAGCCCGGCGGTAATCGACTGCTGGCTGCCCGTCAGCACGCGGCTGAACAGATCGCGGCCCACCTCGTCGGTACCAAACCAGTGCTGCGCAGAAGGCGCCTGCAGGCGGGCGGTCAGATCCAGCGCGTTCGGGTCATGCGGGACTATCCAGGGTGAGGTCACCATCAGGAAGAGCATCGCCATCATAATGACGCCGCCAACGATCGTGAGCGGGCTTTGACGCAGCATCCAGAACAGCTTTGCCCAGTTGATGCGTTGTCTGGCGGTTTTAACCGGGACGGGCGTTTCCTGCGTTAACATCATTCGGCACCTCCGCGCCCGATTCGCGGGTCAATCCACAGGTAAAGCAGATCGACCACCAGATTAACCAGCACGTAGGCTAGCGAAACCACGACGGCAAAGCCCATCACGGCAGGGAAATCGAGCGCCTGAATGGAGGTCACCACCCAGGCGCCCATGCCCGGCCAGGCAAAGACGGTTTCGGTCAGCACGGCGCCGTACAGCAGATCGCCCAGCGCCAGCCCGAGCACGGTAATCGATGGGATCATCGCATTCGGCAGGGCGTAGCGCAGGACGATATACCAGCCGGGCAGGCCGCTGGCGCGCGCGGTGCGGATATAGTCCTCGCTAAGCTGCTCCAGCATCGCGGAACGGACCTGACGCGCCACGATGCCCAGGTGAACAAACGCCAGCGTCAGCGAGGGCAAAATCAGGTGCTGCAGCGCATTGAAAAAGACCTCTCCGTTACCTTCCAGCAGCGCGTCCAGCAGATAAAACCCGGTGACGTGGGCAGGCGGGTCGAGCCAGTCGTCCAGCCTGCCGCCGCCCGGCAGGATCTGCAGATGCCCGTAGAACAGGACTATGATGCCCAGACCGAGCCAGAAGGCCGGGGTGGAGATCCCGGTCATCGCCATTAAACGCACCAGGTGATCCAGCCAGCGGTTGCGGTATACCGCCGACAAAATCCCCAGCGGCACGCCGATGACCAGCGCCAGCACCAGAGAACAAAAGGCCAGCTCCAGCGTGGCGGGGAAAAAGGCCTTCAGGTCTTCAGCGACCGGACGCCCGGTACGGATGGAGGTGCCTAAATCACCGTGGGCCAGAGCGTCCACATAGCGGCCAAACTGTATATACAGCGGCTGATCCAGCCCTAACTGTTGGCGGATGTTCTGCACGATTTCGTCGCTGGCGCGATCGCCGGCCAGCAGACGGGCCGGATCGCCGGGGATCAGGTGTGAAATAATAAAAGTGATAATACAGACACCGGCCACCACCAGGAGTAACCCCCAGCAGCGCTGGCGCACGATGCTCCAGAACGTCATACACTTTCCCCCGGCAAGAACCGTTATTTACTCATGGTGGCGATGTTGAACACCTGCTCGAGCATCGGATTAAAGGTGAAGCCTTTGACCTCTTTGTTCATCGCCAGCTGGTAGTTCTTCTGGAACAGATAAACGTAGGCCGCCTCGTCGATGACCACCTTTTGCGCCTGCTGATAATCTTTGGTGCGTTCCGCCTGGTCGGTGGTTTTCAGCGCGGCCTGCAGCAGGGAGTCGACCTCTTTGTTCTCATAGAACGAACGATTGCCCGGCAGCCCTTTTTTGTCCGATTCGAACCAGTAGTTCATGAACATGTACGGGTCGGCAAAGTCCGGGCTCCAGTTGCCGATGGCAATGTCGTAATCGCCTTTTCCGACGAGGTCGCGCATGGTGGCGTTGGCCAGTTTTTCCAGCTTGACGTTAATGCCGATCTTGCCAAGGCTGGCCTGCGTCGAGAGGGCGATAGGCTCCCAGTTCGGATCGTTGTCCGAGTAGAGGAAGGTCAGGCTGGCGGGCTTATCTTTGACCTTCTCCAGCGCCGCTTTGGCTTTGGCCTCGTCAAAGCTGTACTGCATGGCCGTGGCGTCAAAGCCCCACATGCCTTCCGGGATCGGGCCGCGCATCTGCTTGCCGTTGCCGCTCAGAATGCCTTTCACCATCCCCTGATAGTCCGTCGCCCAGGAGACCGCGCGGCGTAAATCGACCTGATTGAGCGGCGCTTTGCTGTTGTTGAGATAGAGGTAAGTCACGCGCAGGGACGGGTATTCGGCGACGGCCACTTTCCCTTCCTGCTTCAGGGCCGCCAGCTGATCGACCGGAAGTGAGTCGGCAATGTCCAGGTCACCGCGGGAAAGCTGCAGACGACGCGATGCGCTCTCACCGATAATTTTTACCGAGACGCGCTTGAAGTGTGGCTTCTCACCCTGCCAGTGGGGGTTTGGCACCAGCACCAGCTGCTGGCCTTTCTGCCAGCTCTTCAGCATAAACGGTCCGGAGCCGGCGGTGTTTTGCGCCAGATAGCCGCGCGCATCGTCCGCGGCATTGGCCTTCAGCACCGTCGGGTTAATGATGGAGGCGCCGTCGTTCGCCAGGGTGTAGAGGAAAGGCGCGAACGGCTGGCTGAGGGTGAACTTCACCGTATGCTCATCAACGGCATCAATTTTCAGATCTTTCGGGAAGGCTTCGGACGGCCCCTGGCTGAGCTTCAGCAGGCGCTCAAAGGAGAGTTTGACCGCCTCGGCGGTGACCGGCGTGCCGTCGGAGAATTTAGCGTTATCCGCCAGGGTAAAGGTCCACTCTTTCTGGTCGTCGGAGGCTTTCCAGCCCGTCGACAGATCGCCTTCCACCTCGGTAGAGCCTGGCTTGTACTTGACCAGACGCTGGTAGGACGGATAGGTGACGGTCCAGTCGTTGTTATCAATGGTGATGGCCGGATCGAGCGTTTGTGGGTCAGCGGCTTTGCCGATCGCCAGCATGTCTTTCGGGACGGCAGCCAGCGCCAGCGGGGCACTCAGGGCCAGCGTGGCGGCGATCAGCGTCGAGATAAGCGATGTTTTCATGGCAGTGCTCCAGGTTTAAAGAGGGGTGTGCGTCAGTGGAAAACAGGCAAAACGGTCGTCAAGCAGCGGGTAGCTGGCGGCATTCGGCAGTTCAAAGTGCCACCATTCGCTGCTGATACCCACAAAACCGCCGCCAAACATGATGGCGTTCAACAGCAGACGGTTGCGCTGGGCGTGCGGCGGCACGGAGGGGTGATACGGATGCGATCGGTCATGCATTTCATCAAAACCGGCCCCCATATCCAGCACGGCGTTATGTTCATCCATCAGGGTCACGTCGATGGCCGTGCCGCGGCTGTGATTGGAGCCAATCGCCACGTCGACCACGTATTCCGGGTTCGGACAGGCATCCCACAGCTGGGCCTGCGCCTGCTGCGGCCGATAGGCGTCGTAGACCACCAGCTTCAGACCGGCCAGCGAGGCAATGCTGATGGCTTTTGCCAGGGCGGTGGCCGCGTCGGTATGCAGCAGGCACAGCGCCTCCTGATAGATCGGGCGGCCGGTGATGTTGTCGGCGGTGGCGTACTTCAGATCGATATGCAGCGTGGGAAACGTCTTCGCCACATCAATCAGTTCACTCTCTTCGGGCATAGCTCCGCTCCTTTAGCGTTCGAATTGACCAAACTCTTGTTGTAATTGTCGGTTTACCGCCAGACGCGCCGGGAGCGCCTCACCCAGCGCTTCCACCACGCCCGACAGCAGCAGGTTGAACAGACAGCTCACGGGGGCAAGTGAATCCCAGAAATGACCGGTATCGGTTTTCACCTGCAGTAAATCAATCGGGTAATCCCGCGCCCACGGGCACCAGATGTCGGTGATTAAGGCCAGCGGAATGCCTTTCTCGCTCGCGACACGGCAGTACTGGCGGGCCATCGTGGAGTAGGTGCGCGTGTCGGTCAGCACGACATAAGGGTGTGAAAACCCCGAGTTCAGCGATTCAACCCAGCTGCCGGAAGCGCCCTCCGAATAGCTCACGCGCGGACGGAGGTACTCAAGGTGGCTGAAGAAGGCATTGGCAATCCCGCGCGTGGACTGGATCCCCAGCACAAAAACCGCGTCCGCGTGGGCGAGGTTGTGCACCACCTGACGAAAGGCATCCGTTTGTGCCAGCTGGTACACCTGCGTGATGGCATCCACCTCCAGCGACAGAGCATGCTGAAGGCGGTTGGGCAGGGGGCGCTGCTGCTGCCAGGAGTCGAGGCGCTCGTTCATGCCCCAGGGCTGGTACGGATCGCGCAGGCTCTTTTTGGCATCCTCCAGGTTGCGATACCCCAGCTTGCGCAGGAAGCGTCCGACGGTAATTCCGCTGGTCCCGCTTGCCAGCCCGACGCTCTCCGCCGTTTCAAACGGGATTTGCGCGGCGTGCGCCAGCAGCCAGCTCCCGACCCGCTTTTCGCTGGGTGTCAGCTGGCTGAAGGTCGCTTCGATACGGCTCAACATCTCAGGTTTCGTCGTCATACCGCCTCGCTGTTAACAGGCTGTCAATGGCCGAAATTGTGTTACCTGGTTAACAATGCATGACGCGTGCCATGTTCACAGGAGGGCGAAAACCCGCTGCGCAGTAAACTTCATGCAATATTTGGTTAACCAATGATCAACATTTGTGCAGCGTAGTTCACTTTTGGTGCACTGGCTGACCGGACAGGTATGAATTTGGTGAATACGTCAGCCTGTTCACATTTTTGATAAGATAGAAGCACTGAGAACATAAAAGGGATCCCTCATGGCGAATTTGCCCTGGCGAGTCAGCGTGCGCCTGATCGCGCTTGCAAAGAAAACAGGAATGGTCGTGGGGATCGTTCTGGTCGTTCTGCTGGCGGTGCGGGTGTATCTCTCGCAGCAGGGGCCGGAACTGCATCTCTGGCATACCTGGCGGGCCGATGAGATGTCCGTGCGCGAGCTGGATAACGCCGACTTTGCCGGGTACCTCGCGCGGGAAAAGGCGATTTTCACCGATCTGGATAACGCGGTGACGGCGAAAACAGCGGGCGAGGAACAAACCCCGTTAAACCGCTATTACCGTCATAGCCTGGTGTGGCCCGGTCAGTTTGCCCCCGATGCCAACCGCTCCTTTGTGCTGATGCCAGCCGGCAAGCCCCGCGGCGCGGTGGTGCTACTGCACGGGTTGACGGATTCGCCATACAGCGTCAGGCGCCTTGCCGTGAACTATCAGCAGCACGGCTTTGTGGCCGTTGTCCCGCGTCTTCCCGGACACGGCACCGCGCCCGGCGCGCTGACGGATGTTGACTGGGAAATGTGGCTGGCGGCCACGCGCCTTGCCGTACGGGAAGCCACGCGCCTGGCGGGTGATGCTGTGCCTCTGCATCTGGTGGGCTACTCCAACGGCGGGGCGCTGGCGATGAAATATGCCCTCGATGCGCTGGACGCGCCAGCGCTGCGTAAACCGCAGCAGGTGATCCTGCTCTCACCGATGATTGGCGTGACGGCCTTTGCGCGGTTCGCCGGTTTTGCCGGGCTACCGGCGCTGCTGCCGCCGTTTGCCAAAGCGGCCTGGCTGAATATCTCCCCGGAATATAATCCGTATAAATACAACTCTTTCCCGGTGAACGCCGCCCGCCAGTCGTGGCTGCTGACGAAGGCCCTGCAGGAGCAAATTGGCCGCGCGGCGCGGGAGCAACGGCTGGCGCAGCTCCCGCCGGTTCTGGCGTTCCAGTCGGTGATGGATTCTACGGTCAGCACTCGCGCGGTGGTCAGCGGCCTGTTTGACCAGCTTCCGGCAAACGGCAGCGAGCTGGTGATGTTCGATATCAACCAGGCGGCGAGCTTCCGTCCGCTCTTTAAACCGTCATCATGGACGGCCACCACGGCGCTGCTGCCGGTTGCGCAGAGACGTTACGGTGTCACGGTTATCACCAATGCGGACGAGCACAGTTTCTCGGCGGTAGCGAAAACAACTCCGGCAGGCAGCACCCGCGAGACGGTCGTGCCGCTTACGCAGGCCTGGCCGCAGGATGTCTATTCCCTGTCGCACGTTGCCGTGCCGTTCCCGCCGGATGACGATCTCTATGGTCGCGAGCCTGGGGTGAAAAACCGCTATGGCATCAGCCTGGGGACGATTGCGCTCTGGGGCGAAACGTCCGTATTGAGCGTTGGAAAAGAGGCGCTGATGCGGGTCACCTCGAACCCGTTTTACGACTACATGCAGGAGAGGATTAACAGCCGGATCGGGGACGCGAAAAAGTAACGTTCCCCTGTAGCGTGAATATGTTAGGTCGCATTGATTAAGTATGTTACATAGTAGCTTCAAGGCACCTCTCTCTCATCGGAACCCACTTTTGTGCTGACGACTCTGATCTACCGAAGCCAGTTGAATTTATCCCGCCCGTCCACCGAACTGCGGGAGCTGGTGGATCGCGCCAGGGGCCGCAACACAAAACTGGATATCACCGGCGTCCTCCTGGCAAAAGGGAATGACGTTCTGCAAATCCTCGAAGGGTCGGAAGAGAGTGTGGTCAAACTGTTCCACACCATCCGTGAGGACAAGCGGCACAGCGGGGTGGTTGAACTGATGCGGGATTATGGCCCGCGCAGACGATTCGAAAACGTCGGGATGCTGCTGTTCGATCTGCAGACGCAGTCGCCGAAAGAGGTGCTGCAGTCGGTCCTGCATTACAGCAAGCTGGACAGCTATCTCACCTCTGACGATCGGGTGTTCAAATTTATTCAGACGTTTATCATGGGCAAACGTCCGGCCCCATCGGGCGCGCGCTACACCCCTGAAAAATGGACGCTTTCACCCGAGGCGTTACCCTTTGGCGAACATCTGGGCCTGTTTACCGGACAAGCCTGCCAGTTTGCGCTGCAGCCTATTGTCGAGCCCTCGGAAGGGAAGATCAGCTCCCTTGAGGCGCTTATCCGCGGCAACGACGGCGGCAGCCCGGAGCATTTCTTCAGCAGTGTCGATCCGGACAACATTTACGAAGTCGATCTCCAGACAAAAGCCTATGCCTTTGCGCTGGCGGAAAAGCTGGGCATTGGCAGCCATAAAATCGCGGTAAACCTGCTGCCCATGTCGCTGGTGAATGTCCCTGGCGCAGTGGAATTTCTGGTCGATCAGATTAAAAAACATGGCCTTCAGCCGGAGCAGGTGGTCATTGAAGTCACTGAAAACGAGATGATCTCCGGGTTCAACCAGTTTAACAGTGCCATCAAGCAGCTTCGCGGTGAGGGGATTGGCCTGGCGATCGATGATTTTGGCTCGGGCTATGCCGGACTTTCGCTGCTGACCCGGTTCCAGCCGGATAAAATTAAAATCGACCGGGAAATTGTCAGCAACATTCACCTCAGCGGCCCGAAGCAGGCGATTGTGCGCTCCATCATCAGCTGCTGCTCCGATCTTGAAATTACCCTGGTGGCGGAAGGTATCGAGAAAATTGAGGAATGGTGCTGGCTCGAATCTGCCGGGATCCGCCGCTTTCAGGGATTCCTGTTTGCCCGGCCGCAGCTGAATGGCGTCGGCGATATCCACTGGCCGCATCTGGCGCGTTAAGTCAAATTTCCCTCCCGTTATTTCCCCTTAGCCCGGCCTGTGCTTAAATAGCTAAAACGGTTTAACATAGTTTAGCTGCGAGGATCACATGAAGAAAATCTGGGTACTTGGCGATGCGGTAGTGGATTTGCTGCCCGATGGAGAAGGTCGATTACTGCAGTGTCCCGGCGGCGCGCCGGCGAACGTCGCGGTCGGTATTGCCCGGCTGGGCGGCCAGAGCGCCTTTATCGGCAGGGTTGGCGACGATCCTTTCGGGCGCTTTATGGCGAAAACGCTCGCTGACGAGCGGGTTGACGTGACGTGGATGCGCCTTGACCCGGCGCACCGCACCTCAACGGTGGTGGTCGATTTGGACGACCACGGCGAGCGATCGTTTACCTTCATGGTGCGCCCGAGCGCCGATCTGTTTCTGGAATCTGCCGATCTGCCGACGTTCAGCGCCGGGGAGTGGCTGCACGTCTGCTCCATCGCCTTAAGCTCCGAGCCGAGCCGTTCTGCGACCTTTCAGGCGATGGCCGCCATCCGGGAGGCGGGCGGTTACGTCAGTTTCGACCCCAATATTCGCCCGGACCTCTGGCAGGATGAGAACGAACTGCGTCGCTGCCTGGATCAGGCCCTGCAGAGTGCAGACGTGGTGAAACTCTCTGTCGAAGAGCTGGCGTTTTTAACCGGAGATGTGCAGGTAAACGTCGGTCTGGACACGCTGATGGCGCGCTGCCCGGCGCGTCTGGTGCTGGTCACCCAGGGTAAAGAGGGGGTGATCGCCTGGCATGAGGGCACTGTGAAACATTATCCGGCCACCCCCGTTCAGTGTGTCGATACAACCGGCGCGGGCGACGCCTTCGTCGCGGGGCTACTCTACGGCCTGGCCGACGGTCAGACACTGCCTCCGGTTATCGCGCTCGCCCAGCGCTGCGGCGCGCTGGCCACCACGGCCAAAGGGGCGATGACCGCGTTGCCCTGGCAGCACGACCTGTAATTTCTCCTCTCCTGGCCGCCATCCGGCGGCCTGAATTGTCGCCTCGATCACACTTACTAAATCGGTTTAGCAAAAAAGATTGCCGATCCAAAATCCAGAGGTTTAGTATCAGCAACCTAAACCGGTTTAGCAATTTAGCACGTTTAATGACTTCTTTTAGGGATGCGACAAAATGTATAAAAAACGCAGACTTGCCGTGATGATAGGCATGCTGGCCGGAAGTACCTCTGTTTTTGCCCAAACGGATATGACAAGTATCGAAGCGCGTCTTGCCGCAATGGAGCAGCGCCTCCAGGCGGCGGAAACGCGTGCGCAGGTGGCTGAGAAGCGCGCCACCGATGCAGAACAAAAAACGCAGCAGCTGGTTGCCGCCCAGCAGCAGGCGCAAACGACAACCCAGGAGGTGGCGCAGCGCACCACCGCGCTGGAGAAGAAGGCGGATCAGACCGGTGGGTTTGAGTTCCACGGCTATGCCCGTTCTGGCCTGCTGATGAACGATGCGGCCTCCAGCAGCAAAAGCGGTCCTTATCTGACCCCGGCCGGTGAAACCGGCGGTGCGGTAGGGCGTCTGGGTAACGAAGCCGATACCTACGTGGAGCTGAATCTGGAGCACAAGCAAACCCTGGACAACGGGGCGACCACGCGCTTTAAAGCGATGCTGGCCGACGGTCAGAGAACCTATAACGACTGGTCAGCCGATACCAGCGATCTCAATATTCGCCAGGCTTTCGCGGAGCTGGGCAACCTGCCTGATTTTACCGGCGCGCTGAAGGGCAGCACCTTCTGGGCGGGTAAACGCTTTGACCGCGACAACTTTGACATTCACTGGCTGGATTCCGACGTGGTATTCCTCGCCGGTACCGGCGGCGGCGTCTATGACGTGAAATGGAACGATTCGCTGCGCAGCAACTTCTCCATTTATGGCCGCAACTTCGGCAGCGTGGAGCAGACCGACAACAACGTTCAGAACTATATCCTCAGCATGAACCACTTCGCCGGCCCGTTCCAGCTGATGGTGAGCGGCCTGCGGGCGAAAGATAACGACGACCGTAAAGATACCAATGGCGATCTCATCAAAACGGATGCCGCCAATACCGGCGTTCATGCGCTGGTGGGCTTGCATAATGACAGCTTCTACGGCCTGCGCGAAGGGACCGCCAAAACGGCGCTGCTTTATGGTCACGGGCTGGGTGCGGAGGTGAAAAGCATCGGCTCCGACGGCGCGCTGCTGTCTGAGGCGGATACCTGGCGCTTCGCAAGTTACGGTGTCACGCCGATCGGCGGTGGCTGGAGCGTTGCGCCAGCCGTACTGGCACAGAGCAGTAAAGATCGCTACGTCAAGGGCGATAGCTATGAGTGGGTAACGCTCAACACTCGCCTGATTAAAGAGGTGACGCAGAACTTCGCGCTGGCGTTTGAGGGAAGCTATCAGTACATGGATTTAAATCCTGAAGGTTATAAGGACCGCAACGCCGTGAACGGCAGTTTCTACAAGCTGACCTTTGCGCCAACGTTAAAAGCGAGCAAAATCGGCGATTTCTTCAGCCGTCCGGAGCTGCGCCTGTTTGCCACCTGGATGGACTGGAGCAGCAAACTGGATCATTACGCCAGCGATGATGCCTTTGGCAGCAGCGGCTTCAACGCCGGCGGGGAATGGAACTTTGGGGTCCAGATGGAAACCTGGTTTTAACCCATCACGCTCCCGCCTGGCGGGAGCGTTTCGCACATCATAAAAAAGAAGTCAGGCAGAGGTATCTATGGATTTTAATCAAATCGCCCGCGAGCTTATTCCACTGCTCGGTGGCAAGGAAAATATCGCCAGCGCGGCGCACTGCGCAACGCGTCTTCGTCTGGTGCTGGTCGATGACGCGCTGGCGGATCAGCAGGCTATCGGCAAGGTCGACGGCGTGAAAGGCTGCTTCCGTAACGCCGGGCAGATGCAGGTGATTTTTGGCACGGGCGTGGTTAACAAGGTGTACGCCGCGTTTATTCAGGCGGCGGGGATCAGCGAATCCAGCAAATCGGAAGCCGCGGACCTGGCGGCGCGCAAGCTCAACCCGTTCCAGCGCATTGCCCGTCTGCTCTCCAACATCTTTGTGCCGATCATTCCCGCGATTGTGGCATCCGGTCTGCTGATGGGTCTGCTCGGCATGGTGAAAACCTACGGCTGGGTCAATGCGGATAACGCCATCTACATCATGCTGGACATGTGCAGCTCGGCGGCGTTTATCATTCTGCCTATTCTGATTGGCTTTACCGCCGCGCGCGAATTTGGCGGTAACCCGTACCTCGGCGCGACGCTGGGCGGGATTCTGACCCACCCGGCGCTGACCAACGCCTGGGGCGTGGCCTCTGGCTTCCACACCATGAACTTCTTCGGCCTTGAGATCGCGATGATTGGCTATCAGGGTACGGTATTCCCGGTGCTGCTGGCCGTCTGGTTTATGAGCATCGTGGAGAAAAACCTGCGTCGCGCGATCCCGGATGCGTTAGACCTGATCCTGACGCCGTTCCTCACCGTCGTTATCTCCGGATTTATCGCCTTGCTGATTATCGGTCCGGCGGGGCGCGCCTTAGGGGATGGCATCTCCTTCGTTCTGAGCACGCTGATCGCCCACGCGGGCTGGCTGGCCGGGCTGCTGTTCGGCGGGCTTTACTCGGTGATTGTGATCACCGGTATTCACCACAGTTTCCACGCGATTGAAGCCGGGCTGCTGGGTAACCCGTCGATTGGCGTTAACTTCCTGCTGCCTATCTGGGCCATGGCGAACGTGGCGCAGGGCGGCGCCTGTCTGGCAGTGTGGTTCAAAACCAAAGATGCCAAAATCAAAGCCATTACCTTACCGTCGGCGTTTTCTGCGATGCTGGGCATCACCGAAGCGGCCATTTTTGGTATCAACCTGCGCTTCGTTAAGCCGTTTATCGCCGCGTTGATTGGCGGCGCGGTGGGCGGAGCCTGGGTAGTCTCGGTTCATGTCTACATGACCGCCGTTGGGTTGACCGCCATTCCGGGTATGGCCATCGTGCAGGCCAGCTCGCTGCTCAACTATATTATTGGCATGGTGATTGCCTTCGGCGTGGCGTTTACCGTCTCACTGCTGCTGAAATATAAAACGGACTCTGAATAATGACGTTGCCTTCCCGCTGGCCTGCGATCCTGCAGGCCGTTATGAAAGGTCAGCCACGGGCGCTGGCGGATAGCCACTATCCGCAGTGGCACCCCGCGCCGGTGACGGGGCTGATGAACGACCCGAACGGGTTTATCTGGTTTGCCGGCCGCTACCATCTGTTCTATCAGTGGAACCCGCTGGACTGCGAGCATCGCTTTAAGTGCTGGGGGCACTGGAGCTCTGCGGACCTGGTGCACTGGCGGCATGAGCCGCTGGCGCTGATGCCTGACGAAGCGTATGACCGCAACGGCTGCTACTCCGGTAGCGCCGTGGATAACCAGGGTGTTCTGATCCTGTGCTACACCGGAAACGTTAAGTTCGATGACGGCAGCCGCACGGCCTGGCAGTGCCTGGCAGTGGAACAGCCGGACGGAACCTTTACGAAGCTGGGGCCGGTGCTGGCGCTGCCGGAAGGCTACACCGGCCACGTGCGCGACCCGAAGGTGTGGCAGCACGACGGGGAGTGGTACATGGTGCTCGGCGCGCAGGATGTGCAGAAGCGCGGCAAGGTGCTGCTGTTTAAATCTGCCGATCTGCACGCCTGGACGTCCTGCGGGGAGATCGCTGGTCACGGGGTTAACGGCCTGACGGACGCGGGTTATATGTGGGAGTGTCCGGACCTGTTCGCTCTCGACGGGACGCACGTCCTGATCTGCTGCCCGCAAGGGCTGGCGCGCGAGCCGCATCGCTACCTCAATACCTATCCGGCCACCTGGATGAGCGGGGCGTTTGATTACGCCAGCGCCGCATTCGATCACGGCGAGCTGCACGAGCTGGACGCGGGGTTTGAGTTTTACGCGCCGCAAACTGCGCTGGCGGAAGATGGACGCCGCATTCTGATCGGCTGGATGGGCGTACCGGACGGGGAAGAGATGCTTCAGCCAACCCGGGCGCACGGCTGGATGCACCAGATGACCTGCCCGCGCGAATTACGCTATCGCGACGGCAGGCTCTGGCAGACCCCGGCGCGCGAGCTGACGGCGCTGCGTGAAGATGAGCAGCGCTGGCAGGGGCACGTCAGCGACGCGCCAGACCTGGACGCGACGCGCCTGGAGTTTGAGCTGGGCGCATCGCATGTGAATGTCGATTTTGGCGGCGCGCTGCGTCTCACGCTCGATGAGCAGGGTATACGCCTGGAACGCGCGAGCCTGAAAACCGGTGAAACGCTGACCCGCTACTGGCAGGGCGACGTCCGTCATTTGCGCGTTCTGTGCGACCGTTCCAGCGTTGAAATTTTCATCAATCACGGTGAAGGGGTGATGAGCAGCCGCTATTTTCCTGACCATCCGACCCGGGTGCGATTCGAAGGTGCGTCCGATATCACATTACGCTACTGGTCGCTGCGCGCCTGCATGATAGAATGAGGGTTTTGGCAGCCGGATCTAAGTCGTTGTGAGAAAAACAAAACGCGTCACCATTAAAGACATCGCGGAGCTGGCGGGTGTGTCAAAAGCCACCGCCAGCCTGGTCCTGAACGGTCGCAGCAAAGAGCTTCGCGTGGCGGAAGAGACGCGCGAGCGCGTGCTGGCAATTGCAAAAGAGCACCACTATCAGCCCAGCATTCACGCCCGCTCGCTGCGCGATAACCGCAGCCACACCATTGGTCTGGTGGTCCCGGAGATCACCAACTACGGTTTTGCCGTCTTTTCTCACGAGCTGGAAACGCTGTGCCGCGAGGCGGGCGTTCAGCTGCTGATCTCCTGCAGCGATGAAAACCCGGGGCAGGAGACGGTGGTGGTGAACAACATGGTGGCGCGCCAGGTGGACGGGCTGATTGTGGCCTCCAGCATGCTCAACGACGCGGACTACCATAAGCTGAGCGAGCAGCTGCCGGTGGTTCTGTTTGACCGCCACATCAACGACAGCGCGCTGCCGCTGGTGATCACCGATTCCATTACCCCGACGACCGAACTGGTGGCCGACATTGCGCGCCAGCATCCTGATGAGTTCTACTTTCTCGGCGGCCAGCCCCGCCTGTCGCCCACGCGCGACCGCCTGGAAGGCTTTAAGCAAGGGCTGCGTGAGGCCGGTGTGGCGCTGCGGCCCGAGTGGATCATTCACGGCAACTATCATCCGAGCTCCGGATACGAGATGTTTGCTGAACTCTGCGCCCGCCTGGGGCGTCCGCCGAAAGCGCTCTTCGCTGCCGCCTGCGGGCTGCTGGAAGGGGTGCTGCGCTATATGGGCCAGCATAACCTGCTGCAAAGCGATATCAGGTTAGCCAGTTTTGACGATCACTATCTCTACGATTCGCTGACGATCCCGGTGGATACCATTCGTCAGGATAACCGCCAGCTGGCGTGGCACTGCTTTGATTTGATTAGCAAATTAATCGAGGGGGAGACGCCGCAGCCGTTGCAGCGCAAGCTCAATGCCACCCTGCAGCGACGCTATAAGTCAGCGAAATAGCCCGGTTCGATACTTCAATAACTTTAATTAATTTAAGTTTTGGAATGGCCGATAACCATAAGGAATAATTCTCCTTGAGGTATTGGTTTATGTCGTTGAAAAAGTCGTCCCTGATTGTCCTGTTCTCGCTGCTTTTCTTCTTTGTTGTCAGCACCGTCACCAGCGTTGGCCTCATCATTAAAAGTAATAATTCGCTGGATAACGTCAACAAAGAGATCCAGGTTGTGCTGTCCATTATTGACCCCATCAACCACAGCCGTACGCTGCGCGTGCGGGTGATGGAGTATGTGAAGATGGTGGAAGCGGGCAACGCGGCGGACGGCGCTGCAAAGCTTACCGCCGTGAAAGAGGCGCTGACCAAAGCGGACCACGCCTTTGCGGCCTTTATGGCGTCGCCGCGCCTGAGTGATGAAGCGCCTCTGGTGACTGCCTATCAGGATGCCTGGCAAAACTACCGCAACCAGGGGCTGTCGCCGCTGATCGACGCCGCCGAGGCGCACGATGTTGCCAAATTCAACGCGCTGATCCCGGAAGTCTCCCGCCTCGACCGCCAGTACGAGATCGTTCTCGACCAGGTGCTTTCCGTCCACCAGAAATACGCCAAAAGCCTGAACGAGGATGCGAGCAGTAACTTCGTCTCTGGCCTGGCGATCATTGCCGCTATCGCCAGCCTGTTTGTGGTGGTGATTGTCGCCGTCAGCCTGCTGATGAAGCGCTTTGTCTTTGCGCCGGTCAACCTGGCGCGCGAGCACTGCAGCCAGATTGCGGCAGGCAAGCTGGACATTCCAGTGCCGGTGAAGGGGAGTACAGGCAACGAAATCGACCATCTGATGGGCTCGATGGAGCAGATGCGTCAGGCGCTGCTGGCGACCATCGCCCAGGTGCGCGATGCGAGCCATACCGTAACGCACGCAGCCCAGGAGATTGCCTCCGGGAATATCGACCTGGCGTCACGCACCGAGCAGCAGGCTTCGGCGTTAACCCAGACGGCGGCCAGCATGGAAGAGCTGAGCGCGACGGTGGCGAACAATACCGATAATGTGTATCAGGCCGGGAAACTGGTTCAGGACGCGGTGAAAAATGCCCATACCGGTGAAGCGGTAACCCGTGAAGTGATCGACACGATGAATACCATCGCGGCGAACTCTAAGCGCATTGAAGACATCACCAGCGTGATTAACAGCATCGCCTTCCAGACCAACATCCTGGCGCTGAACGCGGCGGTTGAAGCGGCGCGCGCCGGCACGCAGGGCCGCGGCTTTGCGGTCGTGGCCAGTGAAGTGCGCACCCTCGCGCAGAAAAGCGCGGTGGCGGCCAAGGACATCGAAAGCCTGATCGCGCAGTCGGTATCCAGCGTGAAAAACGGTGCGGAGCTGGTGAGCCGCTCCGGCGAGGTGATTGACTCGATTATTTCATCGGTGAATAAAGTAAATACGCTGATGGAGCAGATCTCCGTCGCCTCCGAAGAGCAGAGCCGCGGGATCAGCCAGGTCGGGCAAGCGGTGACCGAGATGGACGGCGTGACGCAGCAGAATGCCGCGCTGGTGCAGCAGTCCGCCGCGGCAGCGGCCTCGCTGGAAGAGCAGGCGCAGCAGCTATCGCGGAGTATTTCGAGTTTTAGTTTGCCGGTGCAGGCTTGATGGTATGAAGGAGGCTCCTGGGGGGAGCCTTTTTTGTATCTGGTGTAACCCTTTCTGTATAATTCAGGACGTCTCTACAGGCAGCACGAATCTACTAGTAATTATCGCCAGGGAAAATTATGTTAATTATTTTTAGTGGGCTACCCGGCAGTGGTAAAAGCACTGTTGCAAAAATCGTTACTCAAAGGCTGGGGGCTGTTTATCTGCGGGTTGATACCGTTGAGCAGGCCATTCGGTCGGTCTCTGAACCTGGTCAAAAAATTGGACCGGAGGGATATTTTGCCCTCTATGGTTTAGCGAGTGAGAACCTTAAGCTGGGCTCCACCGTTGTGACCGATTCCGTTAATGATATTAACCTTGTGCGAGATGCTTTCCGCAATATTGCTCTGTCGTTGAATGTCCCTTTCCTGGAAGTTGAAATTGTCTGCTCAGACGAAAAAGAACATCGTTATCGCGTAGAGAACAGAGTCTCTGATATCCCAGGACTCACGCCTCCTGACTGGGGACAGGTAAAAAACCGTGAGTACGAACCCTGGGAGAGAGAACATCTCATATTGGACACTGCTGTGTTATCAGCGGCAGAGTGTGCAGATAAAATCCTGGAAATAAGGCATAAGATTGCGCTTAACTGGTCTTAAATGATGGACAAGCGCCTGCAATGGCTTAACTGCTTTGAGGATTCGCCTGAATTCAGCATAATTGGCTTCAGGAAATAAAAAGCTTCGTTTTTTACCGGCAACGTAAACCGCAGCGCAATCAGAAATCGGAACCGCGCATTGGAAGAATTAATTCTCAACATGAATTGAGGGGGCAACATCGAAAATGGGAAAGCGCAAGAGTGCTCTGATTTATGTCCTGACCGTAATTATATTTTTGCTTATTATCCCTGAGATCATTCTGCGTGTATGCACGTCCGAGCAACTCGGCCGTATCAGCGACTTCACTAGTTTAGGTGGCTTGTTAAATCCACTATTATCCTTGCTCATCTTCCTGGCATTGCTTTCAATCATACTGGCCGTCATTGCTATCGCATTGGTTAAGCGAATTCTTCATACGCGGTGATTTGCCTACAAGCGACGCATAGCATCCGCCAGCCGTTACCGCTATGAGTCCAAATTCGGCAGCACAAAAAAATTTATATTCATCCCAGCAATATTTCCCTTCCTCATCCGTCTACCTCATCACAAGCCATAATCAGTTACTGTAAACGAGGTAAACACCATGAGAGATTTTGAACTGCACGGCAGAGGTCACGGACGCGGATTTGGTCGCCACCGCATGGGCAAGGGCTTAGTCATTGGCGCGGTGATTTTCATCGTGCTCGGCCTGCTGGTGATGACCCTGTGGAACGCCTTACTCCCGGCCATCCTCGGCGTTAAGGCCATCGGATTCTGGCAGGCGCTGGGCATTCTGGTGCTGAGCCGCATTCTGTTTGGTGGGCTGGGGTTCCGCCCGGGGATGTTTGGCGCGCACCGCCGGATGCACGAGCGCTGGATGAACATGACGCCCGAGCAGCGCGAGGCGTTTATTCAGCAGCGCCGTGAAGGGTTCGGTCGCCATGGTCGCGGCCACTGCGGCTGGCACGGCCATCGTGACGATAAGCGCGATGAAGCCACGCCAAAAGCGCCGGACGCGGAGTGAGCGAGATGAAAGCCGGGGAGGCGGGTGGATCCATGCTGATGTCGGCGCTCAATGCCTGCCGCGCCCGGCTGAAAGCCTTCATTCGCGGGCGGACGTCCGTTCGCGATGATGCCGACGACATTTTGCAGGAAGTGACGTATCAGCTGATGAAAGTGGAGCAGCCGGTCGAAAACGTCGCCGCCTGGCTGTTCCGCGCGGCGCGTAACGAAATGACCGACCGGGCGCGTAAAAAGCGCGAGGTGTCGCTCTCCGGCTATTTTACGGGCGAAGATGACGACGGTTATCCGGAAGACGAGCTGGCCGAAACCCTGTTCGGCGTACCGCACACGCCGGAGGAGGAGTACCTCAAGACGCTGCTGTGGGAAGAGCTGGGGCAGGCGCTGTCTGAACTTCCTCCGCCGCAGCGCGAGGTGTTTGAGAAGACCGAACTTCATGGCTACAGCATTAAAATGCTGGCAGAGGAGACCGGCGCCAGCGAACAGGCGCTGTTATCCCGCAAGCACAAGGCGGTGCTGTTTCTGCGCACGCGGCTGCGGGACGTCTATGACGCGCTGACGGGCGAATAGCGGCGACAGACAAAACCTTACACTTCCGGCACTTGTAGATTCATCACTATCGTTTATGATCGGGGCGTCTTGTCACTCTGGAATGTTATGCGCAACCGTCAGCTCCTCGGAAAATGGCTTTTGATTATCACCTGTCTCGCGATGGCGCTTTGCCTCGTGCAGCGTGCGGTGATGCTCAACCATTTTTTACAGGGACTGGATCCGCAGATTTCACTGAGTGCAGATGCCCCGGCTCAAACCAGCAGCACTGAACAACCCGGCCCGTCGCCGTGTCAGCTCGGCGCGCACTCGCTGCTTTGCGCCCAGCCGCTGTTCTTCGACGGTGCATTACCGGCCATTATTATCTTCTTCGCGCTGCTGCAGCTGTTGACGCAAGGGCGGGCATTGGCTCCCGTGGAACAGCCCGTTCAGGCGCCGCCTCCCCGAATACACCTTAAAAACTGCGTTTTCCGTGAATGAAAAACATCGTCATCACACGATAATTTTTCACTGTTCACGGAGTACAACATGGTTAACCTCTTCAGGGGATTCGTCTTCCTGTGGCTGTCCTGCATCGGCATTGTCCATGCGGCGGACACCGGCTGGCTGGTTTCCCCCCAAAACGATCACGCCCGCATCCGCTTTCAGGCGGAGAGGGAACAAACGCATGTTAAAGGCCTGCTCACCGTTGAGCTAAAGCCCGGCTGGAAAACCTACTGGAGATCGCCGGGCGAGGGCGGCGTCGCGCCGAAAATCAGCTGGCCGGAAGGCGTAACGGACAGCTGGTCCTGGCCGGTGCCGTCGCGCTTCGATATCTCCGGCATGACCACGCAGGGCTATCACGATAAGGTGACGATCCCGATTACGCTCGACGGAGCGAAGGGCGACACGCTCGACGGGACGCTGACGCTCTCTACCTGCAGCAACGTCTGTCTGCTGACGGATTACCCGCTGCATCTCAATTTTACCCAGCCGGTGGATGAGGGCTTCCACAGCGCCTTCGAGCAAGCGATGCGCGCCGTGCCGGACTCATCAGGCGTGTCGTCGGATCTTTCCGCCTGGCTCTCCGGCGACAAGCTGGTGATTACCGGCACCACGGAAGGGAAATGGGACAATCCAGGGATCTATTTTGACCCGCTGGAGGGCGATATTCTGCCCGGCGAGCCTGTCATTAAACACGACGGCAATACCCTTCGGGTGACGGTACCCGTGACCGACGAGTGGGGCGATAAACCTGCCTCGCTGGCAGGCAAAAGGCTGTCGTTTGTGCTGACCAACGGCGAACGGGCGCAGCAAACCACCATGACCGTTGGGACAACGCCCGAAGAGACCTCCGTGCCGGACGGGACGGGAAAAATGGTGCTCTTTGCGCTGCTGGGCGGGCTGATCCTGAACCTGATGCCCTGCGTGCTGCCGGTGATGGGCATGAAGCTTAACAGCATCCTGCTGGCGGGATCGGACAGCCGCGCCATCCGGCTGCGCTTTCTGGCCACCAGCGCCGGGATCCTCACCTCCTTTATGCTGCTGGCCGGGATGGTCACCGCGCTGAAGCTGGCCGGGGCGTCGCTGGGGTGGGGCATCCAGTTCCAGAACCCGTGGTTTATCGGCCTGATGGTCGCCGTGACCTTCCTGTTTGCGCTGAACCTGTTTGGGACGTTTGAAATGCTTCTCCCTTCTTCTGCCGCAGGACGGCTGGCGACGGCAGGGGGATCGGGGATCGGTGGCAGCTTCTGCGAAGGAATGTTCGCCACGCTGCTGGCGACGCCGTGCTCCGCGCCGTTCCTCGGTACGGCGGTTGCCTTTGCCCTTGGCGCGCCGCTGCACACCCTGTGGCTGATCTTCCTGATGCTCGGCGTGGGCATGAGTCTGCCGTGGCTGTTCGTTGCCCTGGTACCGAAAACGGCCATGCTGCTGCCGAAACCCGGCCGCTGGATGAACACGCTCAAGGTCATCCTCGGCATGATGATGCTGGCCTCCAGCCTCTGGCTGGCGACGCTGTTGAGCGTGCATCTGGGCGAGGCGGTCAGCCAGATCGTGATGCTGGCGCTGACTGCCGCTGCGCTGTTGCTGTTCGCGCTGAAGGGGCAAAAATCCTCACCCTTGTTCTGGCTGGTGGTCATCGCGCTGTCGGCGTTCGGCGGGTATCAGCTGCGCGGTCTGCTTAACGCGCCGCCTGACGCACCGGCACAAAACGTTGCGCAAACCATCTCGTGGCAGCCGCTCAGTGAAGAGGCCATTGAGCAGGGGCTGGCGCAGGGGAAACGGGTGTTTGTAGATATCTCGGCGGACTGGTGCGTGACGTGTAAGGTGAACGAGCACCGCGTACTCAGTCAGCCGGACGTTATTGCCGCGCTGCGCCAGCCGGACGTGGTGGCCCTGCGCGGAGACTGGAGCCAGCCGTCCGCGTTTATCGCGGATTTTCTGGCGAAGCGAAACCGTTACGCCATTCCGTTTAACGCGGTGTATGGTCCCGGCCTGCCTGAAGGGGAAGTCCTCTCGCCGCTGCTGGACAAGCGCACCCTGGTCACCACCCTGAACAATGCAAAAGGCTAACGGTATGATGAAAAAACTCTTTATTACGCTTCTGCTTCTGCTGACCCCGCTTCAGGTGTTTGCTGCCCAGCCGCTGACGGCGGACCAGGAGCAGCGTGCGCAGAAGATGATCGCTGACTTCCTGTTTAACGATCCGAACTCCCCGCGCATCGGCGCGAAAAACCCAAAGCTCACCCTGGTGGTGTTTACCGACTACAACTGCCCGTACTGTAAAAAATTCGATCCGTATCTGGAGAAGATTGTTGAAAAATACCCGGACGTGGCGGTGATCTTTAAGTTTTTACCTTTCCGCTCGGAAAGTTCGCTGACCGCCGCGCGAGACGCCTTAACGCTCTGGCGAAAAGATCCCGGGCAGTTTATGAAGCTGAACCATGCCCTGATGGCGAAAAAGGGGTACCACGATGACGCCAGCATTCAGGAGGCGCAGAGGCGGGCGGGCGTGAGCGTGACGACGCCGGACGAGGAGAGTTTTCTGACGATCAGGCGCAGCCTCATTGTGGCGGAAAAAATGGGGATCCAGGGCACGCCCGCCACGCTAATCGGCGAGGGGCTGCTGCCCGGCTGGGTGCCGTTCGAACAGTTCGACGAAATGGTCAGTGAAGCACTGAAAAACCGCTAACCTGAAGGGGGCGAAATGCCCCCGACAAACCGGAGAGGGAAATGAAAAAATTACTGTTACTTTCGGCGCTGGCGACGTCAGGGCTGGTACAGGCGGCTGAAGCCATACCGGATGTGGTGAAGCACTTCAGCGAGCAGCAGAATATCAAAATCATCAAGAAGCTGGATGCGCCTGGCGGGGCGCCAGCCTGGCTTGGGCAGTATCAGGATATGGGCGTGACGCTCTTTCTCACGCCGGACGGCAAGCACGTGATCTCGGGATATCTTTATGATGACAAAGGGAAGAACCTCAGCGAAGGCTATTTCCAGAAAGAGATCTACGCCCCAATGGGACGCGAAATGTGGAAGAACCTCAACGCGGCGCATCCCCTGAAAGAAGGGGCGGATAACGCCCCGCGTAAGGTCTTTGTCTTTGCCGATCCGTTCTGTCCGTACTGCAAGCAGTTCTGGTCCGAGGCGCAGCCGTGGGTGAAGGCCGGTAAGGTGCAGCTCAATACGCTGCTGGTGGCGTTCCTCAACCCCAACAGCGGACGCAACGCCGCCGCCATTCTGAATGCGAAAGATCCGGTTGCGGCCTGGCGCGAATACGAGCTCTCCGGCGGCAAAAAACTGCCCAAGCCTGAAGGCGAGGCTTCCCGCGAAACGGTTGAGATCCTACAGAAACATCAGGCGCTGATGGACAGCCTGGGCGCTAACGCCACACCGGCTATTTATTATCTGAATGCGGAAAACGAGCTGCAGCAGGTGGTGGGGATGCCGGATGCGCAGCAGCTCGAGGCGATGTTCGGGCCGAAGCCGTAAAAAAACAGGCAGAAACGGGCGTTTCTGCCTGATCGTTACTTAGCTACCCCAGCGTCCACGGAGGTAGTTTACCGCCTGCTGGGTCTGCGGCTGGTTCAGGTAATCTTCCCGGAACAGGATGGTGCCGTTGACGTTGGGCAGCGAATCGTTGAGATCGAGCTGCTTTTTCAGCTCCGGCACGCCGCCCTGAACCGTCCAGTCCGGCTCGTTTCTCGACGGCTCGCCTACCTTGTAGAACGCAATGCCGATATACAGGCGCGTGTGGGTCGGCTTCACGACGTCGGCCCACCATTTGGTCAGCACGTCGTAGCGCGCGGCATCACGCGCGAAGGGCCAGTAAATCTGCGGCGCGATGTAGTCCAGCAGGCCCTGCTGCACCCACTGACGCGTATCGGCGAAGGATTCATCGTAGGCCGCGGCGCCGCGTGTGTCGGAGCCTGCCGGGTCAAAGGAGCGGTTACGCCACACGCCCGCCGGGCTGACGCCAAACTCAACGTCGGGCTTTGTCTGCTTGATCGCGCGGGAGACCTGGACGATCAGCTGCTGCGTGTTGTGCCTTCGCCAGTCGGCTTTTGAGGCAAATCCCTGGCCGTACTGCCGCCAGGTCTGCGAATCATTCAGCGCGGAGCCCGGCGATTCGGCATAGAAGTAATCATCAAACTGCACGCCGTCTACCGGGTAGTTCGCCACCACTTCGGTCACCACTTTGGTTATCCAGTCCCGCACCTCGGGAATGCCCGGGTCGAGCACAAAGCGGTCGCCTGAGATGCGCACCCACTCCGGATGCTGAACATAGACGCTGGACGGGGTCTGATAGGCGGTCCGGTTTAGCGCGGCGATGGTGGACGGCTTCGTGTTGGTCGACACGCGATAGGGGTTGAACCAGGCATGGACCTTCATGCCGCGCTTGTGCGCTTCATCGAGCATAAACTGCAGCGGGTCGTATCCCGGATATTCGCCGACGTTGCCCGTCAGCATATCCGACCACGGTAGAATCTTTGATGACCAGAGCGCCGTGCTGTCCGGCTTCACCTGGAAAAACACCGTGTTGATGCCGAGGTGCTTAAGGTTGTCGAGCTTTGCGATCAGCGCCTGCTTTTGCATCGCGATGCGCTGGTCCGCGCTGCGGCCATTCACCGACGCGACCGGCGGCCAGTCGAGACGCGAGACGGTCGCCAGCCAGATGCCGCGCATCGGCTCGTTTGCCTGCGGCGTCGGTTTGCTCGCGGTGGGGAGCGGGGTAACCAGCGATTTCGGTGGTTTTGAGGAGCAGCTCACAAGTAAAAGCGCGCAGGCAGCCAGCGCACCAATCCGTTTTACGTGTCGCGTCATTTGCGTATTAGCTCTTGATAATCCGACTGTTGGCCCAGGGATTAAAGGCGGGCTCTGCCTGTTCTGTGCTTACCTCATCGTTGAGGGAGTCCAGATACAGGGCTTCCACTTCCGCGCGCGCCCACGGGGTGCGGCGCAGAAATTTCAGGCTCGATTTAACGCTGGGGTCTTTTCTGAAACAGTTAATTTTGATGCGGTCGCCCAACTCGCTCCAGCCATATTTCGCCACCAGGGCGTTGACCATCATCTCCAGCGTTACGCCATGCAAAGGATCTTTGGAAATATGTGCAGTCATAGGCGTCCGGATGTCTCGATTTTTAGGGGATTGGGGTAAACGCTGAAAGGGTACAAGAAAGCAGGGGAAGCGGCAATTTTCCTTTTCCCCTCGCTCACTTTATGACGGACTCCGTGCGCTGATTTTCGCCGACAATTTTTCCCGCACTGTTTTTAATCGTAAACCCAATCGACACGTCATCCTGGCCTGCGGGCGTGGCCGTCAGCGTTTTAACCATCGTTCCCGAGTCTGCTGCGATCGTCATCGTCATCTTGCCCTTTGCCAGCACCTTATCGCGCTGGGTGATGCGCCAGGTCAGACGACACTCGCTGCACGGTTTCCAGGTGTCGTTGATGGCCCACAGACGCACGGTCGCCGCCGTGCCGGATTTCCACTGCGCAGTGACCGGTTCAATGGACGGCAGAACAGGCTGGTACGCACGTTGTAGCGCGTAAAACCCGGCCTTAGGTTTACGCAGGTAGTCCACCACGCCCCAGTTGATGGAGGGCCAGGTTTCCACAAACATGAAGTGGAACAGGGCCGTCACCGGCTGGTAGCGTTGTCGGCGATAACTCTCGGCCGCAGTGGCCACCAGCCGCGCCTGATACGCCTGAGTATTGCGGATCATCTCTTGAATATTCTTCCCGCGCGGAATACCGGCAAACTTAAAGGTCTGGAAGGGTTGAAAATTATGGTATTTCCAGACGGTCCAGCCGGGATCGTCAGCGGCGGTCGTTTTTGGCCAGAGCGACGCCGCCGGGATGATGGTTTTTAGCGTCGATAAGCGGGGAAGCGCCTGCGCGCCAAACTCGGTGATGATCCCCGTTTTGGCCGGCGTCAGCAGGTCGCTCACGGTGCCGAAGTACCAGCCCGCCCAGTAATGCTCCTCAACGGCGGAAAAGCGATGCACGATGCGGGAGGTATCTTCGGCAAGCGTATCCGCTACCTGCTGCGTGAGCTCGCGATTCAAATCTTTATTCCAGTCCGGGAAGCGTTTTTCCATCCACGGCGAATTCCACGGCGGTTCGTTATGCCCGCCCCAGACGATGATGGCGGGCGAATTGCCAAACTGTTCGATCATCTCCCGCGTCTGGCGAACCGCATTTTCCGTGAAAGCCGCACTGTTGTTGTAGCCCCACTGCAGCGGAACATCCTGCCAGATCATCATGCCCATCTCATCGGCAACGTCATACAGCGCACGTCCGGCAACGTGTCCGTGCACGCGTATGGCGTTGGCGTTCATGGTTTCCACCAGACGAAGATCGCGACGGTATTTTTCTCGCGTCATGGTGCTGAGCCAGGGGGAACCGATGTAATTACTTCCCTTAATGAAAAGGCGTTTGTCGTTAATGAGCCAGCCCTTATTGTCGGGCTGCTCGACGATCTTACGCAGCCCGGTGCGGGTGACCGCCGTATCCATCAGGCCGTTTTCATCGCGTAATGCCACGCGAATGGTATACAGGTGCGGTTTCCCCGTGCCGACGGGCCACCACAGTTTTGCCTTCGGCATGGGCAGCGTCACCTGCACGAAATGGGCGCCGCTTTCGAGGGTAACCGGAAAGACAGCCTGATAGCGCTTGCCGCTGAAATTGGCGGGCGTGGCGGTGAGCCGCACGGTCGCCGGGCCCTGACCGAGCGCGCGATAGCGTATCTCCGCCTTTAGCGCCGGACGAGTCAGCCCCTGCGTCCAGTCGGGTCGCAGGATGGTCTCATCAAGGGTAGCGCCCCGGCTAAGATGCAGCCTGACCGGTGCCCAAATGCCGCCCGAGTTGGCATCCTGTCCTTGCGGCGACCAGGCCCCACCGGGACGCGTGTCATGCTGGTTAAGGATCCCCTTCATGAGCGTTTTATGCAGCGGCCAGACCTTAGTGGGATCTTCGTAAGGGCTGTCGACCCTGACTACGAGCTGGTTGTGACGTTGTAACGCCGAACGGGCATCCAGCGAAAAGCGCTGAAAATAGCCCTCATGCTTGCCCAGCGGCTGGCCGTTCAGCGTCACCTCTGCAAGGTAATCGACGCCGTCAAACACCAGGGTACTCATTACGTCGGGGGGCTGCACGGGCAGGGAAAACGCGTGCTTATACCACAGCGCGCCCTGGTGATCGTACCCGGCGCTGTACCAGTTGGCAGGAACCTGAAGCGGGCGCCAGCCTGATGCAGCAGGATGCGCACTGTCATTGGCGTCCTGAACCTGCCATTCTCCAGCCAGAGACCAGCTGACCGGCGCAGAGTTCGCCACCGTGTGGGGGGCCAACAGGGCAAAAAGCAGCGCGCAGTTGCGAGTCATCATGCGTTTACCCCGCGCGCGGTGAGCCATGCCGTCAGGCGCCGCGATTCCTGGCGAAGGTTTTCATTCAGGGCTGCAAGCTGTTGCCTATCCAGCGCATGCGCGTCGCTTTCCAGCACCTGTAGCTGCTGTGCGAGCGTGCTGAAGTCCAGGGTGACGGCTTCTCCCCGCAGCTTGTGGGCAGCGCGTCGCAGCGCGTCGCGATCGTCGCTGTCGATAGCCCGGGTGATGGCCTTCATGGCCTCCTCCAGCCCTTCGCCAAACAGGGTCAGCAGCTCCTGTACCAGGTCAGGGTCGTCAGCACACTGCTTCAGCAGGCGTGCTTCATCCGGAAGACCGGAGGAATCTTCGTGGCGCTGGAGCACGCGAGCAATCTCTTCAGCGAGACGTTCCTGGCTGATGGGTTTAGCAATGTAGCCGTCAAAACCCATGTTAAGACAGCGCTCTTTGTCCCCCTGCATGGCGTGTGCGGTCATGGCGACGGTGGGCTGAGCCGGGCCAGGCCGGGACCGTTCTTCTTCACGCAGCAGGCGAATGGCGGTCTCACCGTCCATCTCTGGCATCTGAAGGTCGATCAGCAGAACGTCCCACGCGCCCGCGCGCCAGCGTTCCAGCAGCGAGACGCCATTATCGACGATCTGACAGGTGTGCCCGAGCCGCTCAAGCAGGCGCGCGGCGACCTTCTGGTTAACCAGATTATCTTCTGCCAGCAGGATCCGCAGTCCCGTAGCCCCTGGCGAGGCGACAGGCGCGGGCGTGCTTTCACCCACGGGCGCCGGCGAACGTTCAAACGCGGCGGCAATCGCCTGATGTAATTCATCCTGGGCGATAGGCTTATGCAGATAGTTCTTGATCCCGATCCGCTTCAGCATATTGATATCAAAATGCCGGCTCATGGAGCTCAGCATGATGATATGGCTCTCAGCAACCTGCGGCAGAACTGAAAGCTCAAGGGCCAGAGACACGCCGTCCATATCCGGCATCTGTGCGTCCAGCAGGATCAGCGGCCATACTGTTCCAGCTTTAACCCGGGTGATGGCCTCGCTGGCGTTGTTGACGCAGGTGGGTTTCAGCCCCATCTGGCTGAGCATCGCTGCCAGCAGCCGCAGGTTGGTCTCGTTATCATCAACTACCAGCACGGGGTCACCGTTAAAGCGATGGCTATGTGGGCGCTCGCCAGGCGCCAGGGTCTGTGCCACCAGCGGCAGCGAGAACGAAAATTCGCTGCCTTTACCCGGCTCGCTGGAGACCGTTAATTCGCCCCCCATCGCCGCAACCAGTCGCGCAGAGATGGTTAGCCCGAGCCCCGTACCGCCATAGCGGCGTGTGGTTGAGTTATCCGCCTGGCTGAAGGCTTCAAAAATGGCCTTCTGCTTATCTGCCGGTATGCCAATGCCGCTGTCGCGCACGCGAAAACGCCATCGATCCGCGCTATCGTCGGGCTCAACAACCAGGATCACTTCTCCCTGATGCGTAAATTTCAGCGCGTTGCCCAGCAGATTGGTCAGGATTTGGCGCAGTCGCGCGCCGTCGACCAGCAGCACGTCGGGAACGTCGGGCGCAATATCAACCAGCAGCTCGATGCCTTTTTCGCTCGCCCCCGGCATGTGCGGGCGAATAAGCGACTGAATGAAGGGGCGGACAGGCACAGGATCCGTCTCCAGCTCTACTTTGCCGGCTTCGATACGGGAAAAGTCGAGAATATCGTTGATGATATGCAGCAGAGACTGGGCAGAACTCATCACCAGCGTCAGGTAATCGCGCTGATCGGCACTGAGAGACGTATCCAGGCACAGCTGGGTCATGCCAATAATTCCGTTCATCGGGGTACGAATTTCATGGCTCATATTCGCCAGGAACGCGCTTTTTGCCTCATTGGCTTTTTGTGCCTCAAGGGCCGAGGCGAACGCCTGAATTTCAGCCTCTTTGCGCCGCGTAATATCCTGCAGCGTGCCAATAACGCGCTCGGCGTTTCCCTCAATGGAGAGCGTGACCACCTGGCCTGACAGCAGCATCCAGCGCAGTCCTTCGGTAGGATGATGTACGCGAATTTCACATTCAAAGACCGGATGGTGATCCTGCTTCGAAGCGTGCAGCGCCTTGCGCAGCGCTGCGCGATCGTCCTCGTGGACCTGATTGAGCAAAAACCGCACCGGATATCGCCACTGTGTGCGCGACTGGCCCAGCATGGCAAGCAGAGTGTCGTTCACCTGGAGCGTGTCGCCGGAAACCTGCCAGTCCCAGATCCCGATATGAATGGATTCCGCCGTCAGCAGAAAATCGTCATGCAGCTGGTGGCGCGCGCGCTGCGCTTCATCCAGCTCCGTAATATCGCTGTGCAGACTGACAATACCGCCGTTCGAAAGCCGCTGATGCTGGACGAAAATCCGCCGCTGGCCCGCCTGCCGCACTTCGCAGTGTTTATCCTGCCGACAGTTGCGTACCACTGACTCCCGCAGCGTCTGGCGAAGACCGGGGTCGACGTTGTAAACGGCATCGATAAAGCGTTCCGCCAGCGCCTCAAGAGTCGTCCCCACTGTCAGCCACGGGGTAATGACCGGATAAAACAGGGCAACGTTGTGATTCCATGCCTGCAGGCGTTCCTCGCAGTCATAAATCATGACGGCGGCCGGCAGCGCGTTAAGATCGTACGTGAATGTGCTCATCGTGATCCTCCTTACGCGCGGTAGTGCAGTTCTGCCTGTCGGCGCAGGTATTCCAACCCGGGCGCGATCGCCATGGCCCAGGCCGTCAGGATCTCATCGTCGCACTGCGGATCGCGCAGGCTCACCGCGTTCAACATCGCTTCGCGCCACAGGGCAAAAAATCGCGGGGGGAGGTGGAGACCGTCGTCGCTTTGCTCCCGCGCCAGGCGTTCGAGAAAATCAGGCACGATTAATGCGCCGTCTACCGCAAGCATGGCGAAGAAGCTTTTAAACAGGGTCTGCTGACCTTCCCGATCCGGCAGACGAGAAAAATGCGCTTCAGTTTCGGGTGACATGTGGACGAAGGTGTCATAGAACGTCTGAAAAAACGCGGTTTTTTCATTATTCGGAAAGACGCGGTTCAGGCTGGATTCAAACAGATCGCGATAAAACTTCACGGCGTCCTCCTTAGGGTGCTTTCGCCCGGTAGACAGTGCCCGATGGGCGTGTATTCCTCTGCCAGACGGCGTGAAAAATAGCTCTCTTTCTTCGATCGACGCACGTCAAACAGCGGCCCGGCGTTGTGTTTAAAGAAAAGGGCTTCCAGAACCGTGGCATTGGTTGAGAGGGTTAAGGCAGCGTTGGTATCCCCCGTGGCTTCCTGACGGCCCTCGTACCAGCCTTTCTGCGGATCGTTAAGGTGTTTTGTAACCGTCATCAGCACGTCGGTGTACGGGGTGTCCCACAGGGCCCACAGGGCAAAGACTGCCTTGGTCGATACCTGCGCGAAACGGGTGTAGTCCCGGCCATCGTCGCCGACAGAGTTCCAGGCATAGCCATTTCCCCAGACGGTATCCTGAATATGCCAGGGCGCCTGAGAGAGCGAGAAATCCGCCCTGGCCGTCAGGATCTTATCGGTCTCCCAGCGGGTCTTCTGGCTTAGCCAGACGTTTTCTGCCTGCTTGCGCAGACGTTTTTGCAGATCGGCCGCAACGCCTTCGGGCTCCCAGCCAAACTCCAGGCCCGGCAGCATATAGGGAAGGGTGGTAATCAGGGAGGGCTGCCACGTGGTGCGCGGATCCCGGGCATCCACGGCCAGCCGCCGTTGAGAGATGATGACGTGGTTCATCGGCGGCGTAAACGCTTTATCCGGGGAAAAACCCCATAGATGAAACGCCGTCGCGGCGTATTCGCTCTCGCCCAGACGTAGCTCTTCCCGGACCACCGGCTGGCCATTTTGCAGCGAAGATGACCACAGTTCGCCTTCACCGTCGATGACCGGGCAGAAATTCCAGCGCAGGATAATTTTATCGAGGTATTCACTGTACTGTGGCTCCCGCTCAGCGGTGAGGCGCAGGGCGAGCATCAGACGCGCCATGTCGCGCGCGGACCAGCCATTTTTGACGGGGTTGCCGCTAAAATCGATCGGCGCCGCCGTCTGGCTGGAATAGAGCCGGCCCGGCGTCCGGACCTCGGTCAGCGTCAGGCGGTTAAGGGTGCCCATTAGACGGGTTAAACGAGCGTCATACTGGGCGTCATCAATTAGCCCCAGCTCTTTTGCCGCCAGCAGGGCGATAAGCGTATCGCCCATTTGCCAGAGCGTGACGCGGGGCTGTTTGTCGCTCCCGTTGACCAGCCCCGTTTGCGGCTGGGTATTATTGACGAAATAGCGCCAGGCGGTTGCCGCCCATTTCTGTTCTTCCGGCGTCAGGGCAGAGATACGCGCGCTGGAGTGCCAGCCGCCGTTGATGAGCCAGCGCCAGCCTGCTCCCTGATGGCCAAACAGAGCAAAGACGATCGCGCCTGCGAGGAGTAATCCCGCGAGCCCTCTGGCTATGGTTTTAAGCATTGCGCAGTCACCGGTGGCAGTTTAACGGGCTCGTCCACGTTGCATGACGCGCACTGACAGGCCAGACAGGCGGGTTTGGTACGCTGCGTGACGCCGGTCCGGTCGCACCAGCTTTTTACGGCCGGCGTGCTGCTCAGGAACGGGCGACTGCGCAGCGCGTTGTTCTCTTCAAACTGATCGAGCAGCTTTTGATCCCACAGCGATGGGGCAAAATCCTTGCTCTTCGGGTTGTCGGTGTTGAAGGCCAGCAGTTTTCCCTCTTTTTTGAACAGCAGTGCCTCCAGCATGATGCCGTTATTGTTCGCGGTGAACTCCTTGATCGGCCCGTCACCGTTTTCATACAGCCCTTCGTAGTAGCCTTTTCCCTCTTCGTTGGCATTCTCAATGGTGTTCAGCAGGCGGTCGGTATAGGGGGAGTTCCACAGCACCCACATGCCCAGCGCCGCCTTAAGCGATATCGCGGCAGCGTTAGGGACGAACTGGCCTTTATCGGTAATGGTGTTCCAGTTGTACCCGTCGCTGAAGACGGTGTCATAGACGAAGTAAGGGGCTTTATCGAGCTGGTGCTCAGATCGCGCGGTGAGGACGCCGGTAATGGTATAGCGGTTCTCCTGAGCCTGATAAACGCGGTCAGCAAAGTTTTTCATCCACGTCAGGGAGTAGTCGCGCGGGGCGTTATCCCGGTCGGTCGGTTTATCAAAGCCGAACTCCAGCCCGTAGAGCAGGTAGGATTCCGTCACCACGTAGTTATGCTGCGACGTGTTGCGCGGGTCGCGTGTATCGTACGGGACCAGCACGCAGTAGATTTCGGCAAGCTCGTAAGGCTGCGGACGGCTGGCTTTACAGGTATTAAACCCCCACAGCTGGAAACCGGCCGCGCCGTACTCTTCATAGCCCAGCCGACCTTCCTGAACATATTTCGGCTGGCCGTTCTCCAGATAGGCGCCGTACAGCGTGCCGCAGGGGTCGATCGCGTGGCTGAAATCCCAGCCGAGCACCACGTTATCAATGCTGTTGCCGTACTCCGGATAACGCTCTTTGATGATTTTCAGCCAGACCAGCATTCGCCCGATATCCAGCGCCGAGAAGCCAATTTCACCGGGCTTGTTGGTGTAGTCCACTTTCTGGCCGCTGATGGTGTTATAGGCCTTGTTGGGCAGCTCGTTGCGGAACAGTACCAGGGTGTTTAACGTGGCGAGGAATTTTAGCATCCGGCGGTCAAATTCCGCTTTATCAATGATCCCCAACTCGCGCGCCGCCGTCAGGGCGGCCAGATAGGAGGCGCTGTCCCACATGGTGGTGGAGGGGTATTTGTTGACCGCATTCACCAGGCCCGTCGTGGGCTGATAGTTGGAGACGAAATACTGCCAGGCGTTTTTCGCGATGGTCATCTCTCGGGCGGTCAGCTCGCCGCTACGCGGGGAGTAACCTGATGCAGGAAGCTCGGTGTCCGCACGCACGGTCGATAAGGCCAGCCAGCAGATCGTTATTCCCGTGAGCAGGTGGAAAAGGATCGGGGATCGTGGCTTCATGGCGTTGCTCCTGCTGAGGGGGAAGTGGAGAGGCAGGCCAGACAGAGCATCTGGCCATGCGCGATGTAAGACAGACTTTCCAGCACAATGGCATTGGTATCGGCGTCTACGACGGCATTGACGCTGTTGTTGAGATTTAACCCGCGCTGCCAGCCTTTACCCGGCACCTGAAGCGGCAGAACCTGCTGGCGCAGCGCTTCGCTCCAGCTGTTGCGGAACAGGGCGTACCAGGCAAACGCGGTGCGTGTGGAGGTAATCGCCACCTTCTCCGGCACTTCGTCGCGCAGGTTGCGCGCCTGAACCGGCTGCCTGTTAGGCAGATCGTTAACATAATCCGGCGCCGGTTCGGCATAATCCGTGCTGACCGGCGGTTTTGGGGTACGCAGGCTATGACGCCGCTGTTGGATCTGCATAATCCGCCACGCGATTTCAGCGCTCTGCGCGTCAAAGCCCAGCTCAAGGCCGGTTAACAGATAGGGGAGACTGATCAGGGAGGTTTGCTTGCCCCAGGGCGTGCGTAGCCCTTCATCCGGCACCATCACGCCGTCCAGATCGATCATCTTTTGCCCTTCAGGCGGGTTGGTCACCGCGAGGCCTGCCGCGCTGTCAATTAAGCGCAGCGTATGGCTGGCATAGAGCCTATAGCCAAAGCTGTCCCGCTGTTCGTCATCGGTCAGCGTCCAGTGATGGAGCGGCACCGAAGCCTGGCTTTGGGTGTTATTTTCAATCAGCGCCGCGGTGCGCCACACGCTCAACAAATCGCGGATGGCCGCCGCGTGCTGCGGATAGCGCCACAGCAGGGTCTGTAATGCCGTCAGCAGCCTGCTCAGACCGATTGCGGAGACGTCAGGTTTGCCCAGAATCTTGAGTGTGTCAGCATGGTAATACGCGGCAGGGAGGCCTCGCTCGTTGAGCGGCAGCTGCCCCAGCGTAAACAGGGCCGTGCTGACCCTTTCGTCAAACTCATCGGTGGAAATGATGTTGAGCTGCTGTGCGGCGGCAGTCGCAAACAGATAGCTCCCCACGCTCCATAGACTCAGCCACGGTTCACCGTCGCTGGCGTTCGCCAGGCCGTTTGGCTGGGTATTATTCACGTAGTATTGCCAGGCGACCCGCGCCCAGATGGCTTCGTCATAGGTCAGCGCCCGTTTCGCAGGCAGCGGTGGGAAGTCTTTACTGAGCGCGATGCCGCCGCTGCTTTCCACACGCGTGGGCATCTGTTTCTCCACCCAGACCACAATGGCAAAGCCGAGCAGGAACCCGAGCAAAATGGTGAGGTAGCTGCGAGCGGGCAGCAGGGCATCACGTATCCTCATTGGGTGACCTCGTCCTCTTCAGCGGGCGTCCACATGGCCGCGAAAATTAGCGGCAGCATGGCGGCGATGTTCACCCCTCCCCAGAAAATATTGATGACGTAGCCGGAGGGGTCGTCCACCTGTCCACGCGCCACCTGGATACCGCCCCAGACGAGTCCTGTCAGGGTCAGCACCACGATGGCTATCTGCGGCTTCACCAGGTAGAGAAAGCGGCCCGTCTGCCGCTCTTTTGGCGTAACGTGAAATTTGATCTGCTCGCCCCGCAGCACCGTATTGAGCGCGCGCAGGTTCATGGAAAAGAAGGAGAGGTAGGAGGCCCTGCCGTCCCAGGCCGAAATCCCCCATGTCCCGAACATAAAGGCCAGTTCAGAGAAAATAAAAAACGGGAGAAAGTGGAGATAAAACGGCGTCGACCAGGCGGATACCGGCGGAATGCCTGTGAACAGATAAATTATGGGTGAAATCAAAAACACCGTGTTCCACACGCAGGCCATGTACGACCAGAAGGTGGTGGCATACATCAGCGTCTGGGGTAGGGAAAGCCTGAAGCGGCGACGGCTGAAGATGTTGTCATGGAACAAAATATCCAGCGAGCCGGCGGCGTACTTAAAGCGCTGGATCATCCAGGTCAGCATATCCTGCGGAGAGAGCATCTTCGACTCCACCCGCGGGTGCATGACCGAGCGCCAGCGTCGTGCGGCGTCACCGTGCAGCAGCACCGAGGTGTAAATATCTTCCGAGACGTGGAATTTGTAGGGCGTTAGCTCAGTGTCAAACGCTACGTGCGGGCGCATTGCCTCCTGCAGCGCTTCCCGCGTTTCGTCATCGCGAATATCGCGCGTATGGCGATGGATCTCCTCTTCGACGGACCAGACATAGCTGCGCAGCGCGGCCTGCATGACCGCTTCGCGACGGTGGATGGAGGCCGCGCCGCAGCAGAAAGCCGCGTTCGCCCAGTTTCGCCGCCGCAGGATCACGTCATAGAACATGCGTGGATCGTTAAAAAACGGGTCGCGGCCTATCGTGACCGGGCCAACACACTTTTGAATCAGCCAGCCCAGACCGTAGCCCACTTTTCCCGCTTTCCGCTGGCCCCAGCGTGACAAATTTTCACCTTCCGGAAGATCGAAGAACCACTGCGGTGTCTGCACCCAGGCTACGTCCGGATCGCGGAAATAGCCCAGCGTATGGCTGAGTAGGGTGGGAAATACCCGGGTGTCGGCGTCGCAGATGACAATAAAATCGCCGTCAGTTTGCTCAAGGCCATTACGCAGATTACCGGCCTTAAAGCCGATGTTGGTCTGTCGACTGATGTAATTGACGCCTTCCTCATCGCAAACGGCTTTCATCTCCGGGCGACGGCCGTCATCAAGCACGTGGATCCGGTAGTCAATCGGGAACGGGTACGCCATCTTCAGGGCGTCGCGAATGGATAGCCTGACCAGTTCGGTATCTTCCGAGTAGGTGGCAATGAACAGATCCACTTTTACAGGACGAGGTTCTACGGTCTCTTCTGGCGACAGGCATTCGTTAATTTCGCCAGGCGGCGGGCACTGGGGAGGATCCTGTTCTTTCCATAAATTGATGGTAAACAGCACTGTGCCGATCCACGCCAGCGTTTCGGCGAGAACCAGCGGTATGGCGTACCATAACGCGTCCGTATTCAGGGAGGAGGTCCAGCGCCAGTAAATATAATTGGCGCCCAGAATAAGCGCCGCGACCGCTAACACCTGCCAGGTCATCATTACCCAACGCGGTGTTGTTAACGGCTCCGGAGGACGACGATGTTCAAAACGGGAAAAATAAAAATCCATAGTTCCGGCGTTCCTGATTCCGTGAAAATGCAGACCCATTCTGCTGCGCAGACAGTTGCCCAAAAGAGAAAGAAAATAGCGATTAAACAAGATTTAAGATAAGTGTAGAACGCCGAATAAAAGTGTCCAGCCGCGTTTTTATTAATATGTAGCAGGGGTTAATTCAGCTTTAATTCTGCTTAATATGTTTCATCTGTCGCCGATAAATTGCAGTTACTATTCCTTTAGGCTATCTACTTTATTTAGACCTTAATGTTCGTTTTCAGGCAAAGGACACCCTATGAGCCATGTTGCGCCGTCCATCGCGCAAGAAGATGCCGCTAAATCAATAGCATGGCGTTATGCTGTTGCAGGTGCCCGGGATCTGAGAATTGACTTTATGCGCGGCATTGCCCTCGTCATGATGGTCGTGGCGCATACGGAGGTAATGTCGGTATTTAATATATTCTCCTGGGAGCGCTTCGGGTTGACCACAGGTGCTGAAGGGTTTGTTATTCTCTCGGGGTTTATGCTGGGAATGCTGAATCGCGCGCGTCTGCAAAAAGTGGTTTTACTCACGGTTTCCTGGGGGCTTTATCTCAGGGCGTGGAAAATATATCGCGTAAATATCATTGTCATAGTGTCATTTATTCTTCTGGCCTATATCCCACATATTAATATTTTCGAGGTTACCCATTTTACCGACCGTTTTTCGGGGCAAAGCTGGTCGCTTTATCCTGTTACGCCGCAGATTAAAGAGACCTGGTTCAACATTATTCTCTATTTGCAGATCGGCCCCCATCAGACGCAAATTCTGGGACTGTATATCTTTTTGCTGCTCTTTAGCCCCCTTTTTTTAGGGATGTTGCAGAAAGGGAAAGTCTGGTGGCTGTTAGGGCTGTCGCTGCTGGTGTACGGCCTGTGGCAGAGGTGGCCGCTTCGGCTGACCCCGTCGGAGTTCGAATTTGCCTTTCCGCTGCTGGCCTGGCAGTTCATCTTTGTGCTGGGCATGGTCAGCGGCTGGTATAAAGCCGAACTGATCTCTTTCGCACGCACGTCAGCAGGTAAAGTGGTGGTGGTTGCGCTGGTGATGGTGGCGCTCATTCTGGGGTTCGTTGCACAGAACCATACCAACCCGTTTATGCCCCCCGCGCTGCTGATGCATGTGATTCCGCCTGATAGCTTCAATACCTTTTATCACACCTGGGCGGCGAAGAATGGGCTGGGCCCGGTGCGGGTGCTAAACGATATCGCCCTGATGGTTACCGTCTACCTGGTGCTGACATATTGCTGGACGCCGCTCAACCGCCTGCTGGGATGGTTCCTGATCCCGCTAGGCCAGCACTCGCTTTATACCTTTATTTTGCATGTGTACGTAGTGCTGCTGGTGAGCCAGTTCATCACCTTCGACTTATGGCGTCACGCCTGGATAGAGAACACGTTAGTGCATGCGGCGGCACTGGGTATTTTGTGGCTGATGGCAAAATACGACGTCGGCGCACGCTGGATACCTAACTAAGGATGGCGGTTATGCGCGAAAAATGGCTTCTGGCGGGCGTGCTGCTCGCCGCGATCCCCGCCGCAGAGGCGGCACAAAGCAATGATAAAGAAACCCTGCGCGATAAGAACGGTGAACCCGTTCAGGCAGGCGTGTTTACCAGCCGGTGGGGGCGTTTGTTCTCGGGAAATGACAAGAAATTTTCAGGGGCTCTGAGCTTCAGTTCAGGGCTGAAAGAGCAGATGGTGAGCGTGCCCAATAGCTCGGACAGCGCCGCGCAGGAGAAAAAAATTAACCAGACGCTGAATCTGAGTCTTCAGTATTCCCCGTACAGCTTCTGGTTTGCCAACATTACCTCCCGGTTGCCCGTCAGGGATACCAACCGCTACACCGCGGACTTTCGCTATAGTTTCGGCTATGACGACTGGCATGCAAATACGTTTAGCCTGGTTTACGGAAACTACGGCGATAACCACTTCTGGACGTCGGGTAGCAGGAGACATACCTATTTCGAACAGGGTGCATTTACGCTGGCCTATAAGTTTTCCTTGCCCAAACCGATAGAAAATTCGCTGCTGATAAACAAAGGGGATTCCATTATTTGCCAGGTCGGGTACAGCTGGGTCCCGCGCTACTACGATCTCAGCAGCGATGACATCCGCAAAAATAAAAACGTCATGCTGGGCGGCTGCGGCTACACCTTCAAACAACATTTCTTCGTTCGTGCGACGGCATTCTGGTTTCCGGACAGCAGCCAGCAGCAGCCCTGGAACGGCGATTACAGCTACAGCTTTGGCTACGCGGGCTATACGCCGGGATCGTTCTCTGTTCAGTACGCTAACTATGCGGGGACGCGCTATCCGGGGCACGGCAACGGTAACGCAAAATTCAGGGAAGGGACCGTGAGCCTCATCTGGTTCTTACCGCTATAGGAGGGATACATGTCGGCTCTGCACGTGTTAATTGTTGAGGATTCGCTGATTTATCGTCGTCTACTCTCCCGGATGCTCACCCAGTGGGGGTATCTCGTGAGCGAGGCGGAAAATGGCGTCGCCGCGCTGGAAATCTTGTCCAGTCAGCCGGTTAGCATGGTGATAAGCGACTGGGAAATGCCGGAAATGGACGGACTTACGCTCTGTCAGACGATCCGTAACCGTCAGTTTGGCCACTATGTGTATATCATCCTGTTGACGGCCCGCGAGAATGCCGGGGACTTGACGCAGGGGTTTGATGCCGGGGCGGATGATTTTTTAAGCAAGCCCGTTGAACAGGCTGAACTTCGGGCGCGGCTCCACGCCGGGGTACGTATTTTGACGCTGGAGGCGACTCTCGCGGCGCATAACAAGCGCCTGAGTGAAGCGTTACATCAGATTGAAAAAGATCTTGAACTGGCGGCGCGCGTTCAGCACTCGGTGCTGCCTTCACACCGCTTACGCTATGGTGACTACTTCTCCGACTGGCTTTTCCTACCGTCAGCCTGGGTCTCGGGCGATGTGTTCAATATCTTTCCGCTGGATTCCCATCTGGGATTCTATTGCGTTGATGTCTCGGGTCACGGCGTGGGGGCCGCGATGATGTCCCTCGCGGTGGCTCGCCAGTTTTTACATGGCCGTGTGGTGGATCGCTTTCTGTTTACCGATGAGGGCGGTATTCAGTCACCTGCGGAGGTCGTCAGGATGTTGAACAGCCGCTTTTGCAGTGAAGAGAGCGACATCACCAGTTATTTCACGCTCATTTACGGCGTGATCGATCCAGAGAGTGGTGAGGGGTTGCTGTGTCAGGCCGGGCATCCCACTCCCGTCATTGTGAACGCAGACAGCGAAGTCACGTCCGTGGGCGATGGCGGCCCGCCGGTCGGGCTGATCCCAGACCTGAGCTGGGAGGACGTCGCGTTTACCCTCAATCCGGGGGATCGCTTATGCTTATTCAGTGACGGTATTACGGAGTGTGAGAACGTCAGCGGCGAGCAGTTTGGCCCGCAGCGTCTCGAACGCTGGCTTCATGAGCATGCCCGGCTCCCGGTTGACCAGCTCCTGCCGCGGTTTGGTGACCACCTGACCGACTGGCGCAATGCAAATCGTGATGAACCCATCGCCTTAACCGATGACGTGTCACTGCTCGTGATTGAGCGTCAGGGAGAACAGAATGATTATTAACACCGAACGACTACCGCATGCCAACATTCTCACGCCCGCAGTCCGGCGGCTGGATGCCTCCGTTGCCGCGACGTTTAAAGCGTCCGTGACGGAGGAAATTGGCAGCGATCGTAAAGCCTTAATCGTCGACTTTAGCAAAGTGGATTTTATCGACAGCAGCGGGCTGGGGATGCTGGTGTCGTTGTTCAAGCTGATGAATGGAAAAGGCGAAATGGCGCTGTGCTCCCTGAACCCCGGGATCATGAACATGTTCACCCTGACCCGAATGGATCGCATCTTCCGCATCTATCCGGATAAACATAGCGCGCTTGCGCAACTGGGGCAGTAGATGCAGAGGCCGGATCAGGCTGAATTTCCGGCGGCGATCGCGTCCCTGACGCCGCTGTCCGGCTGGCTTGGCGACAGGTTGAGCGCGCTTCCCGTCGATGATGAGTGGCGTTTCGCCTTCGATCTCGCCGCCTGTGAAGTGGCGACGAACATCATCCGCTACGCGCTTCACGAGGATAACTCGCGCGTCTTTCGCGTCCAGTTCGACGTCCGCGGCAATGACGTCTGCGTTGTTTTCAGCGACGCGGGTGACGCGTTCCCGCAGGAGCGGCTTGAGGCCGCCAGGCGAGACCGTTTCTGCGAAATGTCGCCGCTGCTGGAGAGCGGCAGGGGGCTGATGCTCATTTTGCTGAGCGTCGATCGTTTCACTGTGAAACGCGTGGCGGGTGAAAATATCGCCACGCTTGAAAAGAAAATAAGCGTATGACCTGTGGGCCATACGCGCGTGATTTTCTCTATTTTTTAGCGGCAAACAGCTCCGGCGCCCACGGACGCGGATCCACCTCCATAAACGGCGCGCGCTCGAAGCGGTCCTTCAGCGCCCACGGCACCGTGCAGTCGAAGATCGTCTTGCAGGAAATGCCGTTGCCGCGAATCGAGGTGCTGTAATCCGGCGACTGGGACGGATCCAGCTGGTGGCCGCGGATCCCCGGAATATTGGTGATGCTCACATCACCCTGCATGCGCGTCGTCATTGCCCACAGGATGTCGTCGCTGTCGAAAATATCCACGTCTTCGTCGACAAGAATAATGTTTTTCAGCTCCGAATAGGTGGCCAGGGCGATAAGCGCCGCCTGGCCCTGGCGTCCTTCGTCTGACGGCTGGCGTTTTTTCACCTGCAATATTCCGAGGAACTTGCCGCCGCCCGCGGTATGGGCATAGACGTTTTGCAGGAAGCCCGGAATCGCCTCTTCAACGGCATTACGGATGCTGGCCTCGGTCGGCAATCCGGCCAGCGTGGTATGTTCTTCCCCCGGCCCCACCAGCGTTTGCAGGATGGCGTGGTTTCGCATAGTCACGGCTTTCACTTTGATCACCGGCAGGGAGGGATTCGCCTCGCCGCAGTAGCCCGGGAACTCCGGCATCGCGTGGCCGGTGTTGGTGTGCTGATCCTCTCTCACGCGCACGCCCGGAAGCAGTTCGCCCTCGATGATGATCTCCGCCCGCGCGATGGCTTTCTCTTTGACCGCCACGCCCTGCACCAGCTCGACCGGCTGCTGACGCAGCGCCCCGGCGACGCCCAGCTCGTTATAACCAAATGGCGTGGTGGGGGCCTCAAAGCACGCGCCGATATAGATGGCGGGATCGAGTCCCATGTTGATCGTCACCGGCAGCGGTTTTCCGGCATCCTCAGCTTTTTTGCGGAACACTTCGATGTGGCGCCCGGCGGCAAGGAACATGGAAAGCTCGTCGCGCTCCTGCACGCAGAGGCGGTGGATGGTGACATCCGTTAGCGAGCTGTCTTCCGGATCGCTTGCCAGCACCAGCCCCAGACAGAAGAACGGACCGGCATCAATCGGCGTGTTGGTCGGAGCCGGAAGCAGCTTGCGCAGATCGAAGTCAGGATCGTCAGCGTAGAAGACCTGCTCCTGACAGGGGGCCTGTGTGGCCGGAACGACAACCGGCGCAACCGGCTTTTTCACCGCCTGGCCGACGTGTTTTGCCAGTTCAGAGGGCTCGCAGCCCAACAGAAGCGCCGCGCGCTCGCGGCTGGCGTGCATGCCCACCAGAATGCGGGAGTGCGGATAGCCCTTAATGCTGTTGAACATCATGGCCGGGCCCGTGCGGGTTGGGCGTTTGACCGTGCCGCCTGCGCCGATATGGCGATAGACACCCGCCAGCTCCGCGTTGGGATCGACCGGACGATCGGTTTCAAGATAGTGCCCTTCGTGGCGCTGCAGTAAGGCGATGGCGCTGCGGAGATCGTTAATCTTGTTTTCCATATTTTCCTCCCTCGGTTGAATACCTCCATTTTTATGGCAATGGCCAATAGCATCAATTGCATCATTAATGTTAAATTGATAAGTAAATTAATATCAATATAAGGAGGCGTCTCGTGCAGTTTCGTCAGATGCGCCACTTCATCGTCGTGGCCGAAGAGCTCCACATGCACCGGGCCGCCGAGCGTCTGAACATGGCGCAACCGGCGCTGAGCCAGCAGATAAAGGCCCTGGAAGAGCGTTTAGGCGTCACGCTTTTCAGCCGTGCGAATCGCCGCTTAACCCTGACGCCCGCGGGCGAAGCATTCCTGGTAAAAGCCAGGCTTGCCATCTCGCTGACCGAACAGGCGGTGCTGGACGCCAGACAAACGGCACGGGGCGAGCAGGGGGTGTTAAACCTCGGATGCGTGTCGAGCGCGATGTTCGACGGCAGGCTACCCGCCGCGCTTCGCCAGATGCACAGCCGCTGGCCGGCCATTACCATGTCGCTGATGACGGGAAACGTGCAGACGCTCTACGCCGCCGTGCAGAGCAACCAGCTCGATGTGGCCATCATCCGCGCGCCGCTGCCGTCGCTGCCGGACGATCTGCAAAGTCGTCCGTTCACCTCGGAGAAAACGGTGCTGGCGCTGTATCGTCAGCATCCCCTGGCCGGGTCCGCCGCGCTGACGCTTTCGTCGGTGAAAGACGAAAAATGGATCTCCCTGCGCGACCCGGAGGGAATGGGGCTGGAACAGTATTTCTATGACGCCTGCAGCGGGGCGGGCTTTCAGCCGGACGTAGTGCAAAACGCGACCGACGTGCCTACGGTGATAAGCCTGGTTTCGGCAGGGTTTGGGCTGGCGCTGCTGCCCGCGTCGGCAAAGGCGGTGAGCGTCGAGAATGTGGTTTACGTGGACATTCTCGACCGGTTGCGGGAGAGCGAACTCACCCTGGTTTGCCACCGGATTATTCGCTCAGAAGTGCTTAAAAAGTTTCTGGTTACCCTCGATCACACCTGACGTCCGGCGGCCCGCAGCAGCTGCTCGCGCAGCCAGGCATTTGCCGGATCCTGGCTGTTTTTCGGGTGCCAGTACATGTTGATGGTAATCGGCTGGAGCGGCAGCGGCGGGGGGAAAATATCCAGCGTGCTGGCGAACCGTCGCAGCATCCGTTCCGGCAGGGTACAGATCAGGTCGGTACCGGCAACAAGCGGTGGCGCCATGGCGTAGCTCTGGGTGGACATGGCGACGTGTCGCTGATAGCCCAGCCCGGCAAGGGTTTGGTCGACAAAGCCGGTAAAGGGATCTCCCGCCGACGACACCACCAGATGCGAAAGTGCGCAGTAGCTTTCCAGATCTAACGGACCTGTTCCGCGCGGATGGCCTTTACGCTGGGCGGTGGCAAACGCGTCGTCGAGGAGTTTGCGCCTCACCCAGCCGTCATGAGCGCCCGCGCTCACGCCGATGTAGATGTCCACATCCCCGTTTTCCAGCTGCTGCGGCAGGTCAGCCATCTCCGGCAGGGCGAAGCGCAGGCGGATGCCGGGGGCGTCGGTTCCCACCTGGTTAAGCAGTCCGGTGCCGAGCATCAGCGCCGGGTTCTCATGCAGCGCGATAACAAAGGTCCGGCTGCTGGTTTGCGCATCAAATGCCGTGGGGGCAAACATCGCGCTGATGCCGCGCAGTACGTTCGCCACCTGCGGCTTGAGCGCTTCCGCTCGCGGCGTGGGTAATACCCCGCGTCCATGCGGGGAGGGAATGAACAGCGGTTCGCCAAACAGCGAGCGCAGACGCGCGAGACGGGCAGACAGCGCGGGCTGGCTGATGCCCAGCCGCGCGGCAGCATGGGTGATGTTCCTGTCCTGAAGCAGGGCGTCCAGCGTCAGGAGCAGGTCTATGTCCATGTCAGATATCCGCGTCATCGCTCTATTTCGCGCCGCTGGCGTCCCGGTTGGTATAGGTGACAGGGACCCAGGCATAACCGCCTTTCTCGCCTTTCGTCACATAGCCGATGCCCGGGAAAGGCAGGTGCGGGGCGGCAACCAGGTCCTTGTTTTTCACAAAGTCAGCGAACGCATGCTCGCGTACGCTTGCCGCTTTGTTCTGATCTTCATCGTAGGTGATGGTCACCGCAGGCTGCGGGAACTGAACCGCCGCGGCATGAATGATGTCGCCGACAAAGGTGATCTTCTCGCCTTTACTCGTTAGCGTGTAGAAGGCCGAACCCGGCGTATGGCCGGGATGAACCGTGCCGGTCAGACCCGGGAGAATCTCCGATGTACCGCTAAACGGCACCACTTTCCCCGCGTCAAGATAGGGCTTTAAGGTCTTCTGCGCGACGTCAAAGTAGTTCTTGCCGTAGCCGGTTTTCTTCTGATTGTCGTCGTTAAAGAAAAAGTCGATATCCGGTTTACCAACAAAAACGCGCGCGTTGCTGAACACTACTTTTCCATCCTTCACCAGGCCACCGGCATGATCGGAGTGGGCGTGGGTCAGCAGGACTTCAGTAATGTCCTCGGGTTTAATCCCCTGCGTGGCGAGGCTCTCAATCAGACGGCCGCCGTTACCGGGGCCAAAGAGCTGGCCCGAGCCGGTATCCACCAGAATTTTATGTCCGGGCATCGCAATCAGGAACGCGTTGATGGAGACCTCAGGCGGGTTGGTCTGGAAATTTTTCGCGAGCAGCGCATCAATGTTTTGCGGCGTAGTCCGGCGCAGCAGCTTGTGCAGATCCTGCGCGACGGTTCCGTCGGTAAACGAGGTGACCAGAATGTCCCCAACCTGAATGCTGTACCCGCCCGCCGGTTGTTTAACGACGTGCTGGGGCGTCTCTGCCGAGGCCTGCAGCGCAGGGTAGAAAAGCAGTGAACTGGAAATCAGCGTGGAAAGAGCAAGTTTTTTCACGGTAAGCATACGAGTCTCCTTTGAAAGCACTCATCTTACTTCTTCGTAAAATTATAAGAACCTGCCCAGAAATGATAGGACCTATAAACGGGATGGATAGTCAACCGAAGGGCCGGGAAGGCGGGCGATGCCTTTTCCGGCCCGTAAGACCTTATTTTTTCAGCGGTGCGTTCCAGCTATCCAGCGTGGCTTTGGACCAGGCGCCATAAGCGGCGTTAGGCAGCACAATCCAGTCGTTGCCGAAGTGTTCGGCGCTGGCTTCAACCAGCTCACGCTGCTGCTCGCTCGGCTTTTTGCTTTTAAACTGCACGGCGAAATCCGGCAGGCTGTCGCCGAACAGCATCACGATCTGCTGTTTTTTGAGGATGCTCTGGCGACGCTCTTCCTTGCTGACCGTATCCAGCAGCACGCTTTCGTCAGACACCTGCGGCAGGCCGAGAGCGTTTAACGTCTTCAGCGTGTCGGCTTTATTTTCCTGCATACGATCCGAAACGTAGTAGATCCGGACCTTGCTCTGATTCACGTGGTCAAGAAACGCTTTCGCCCCCGGGATTAAGCCGGGTTTTCCCTGCTTCTCCCAGTCGCTCCAGGTGTCCCATTGTGTATAGTCGTGACACTGCTCCGCGTCGCGCACCAGCAGAGGGGTGTTATCCAGCACCGTTTCGTCGAGGTCCATCACCACGGCGTAATTTTCGGGCGTTTTCAGATCCTTTAACTTCTCGTTGAAACGCTCGGTGGCAAACCGATAGGTTTGCAGCTGAAGGGCCATAATCTCTGCCGATTTCTGCTGATAGCGCAGCGCCATTTCGTACGCTTTTGGTTCACACAGGTCGCGCCCGGCAGCCGTCGCGGTTGCCGCTGCACTCAAAACAGGTAATGCCAGCAGTAATGCCTTAGCCATTGAATTCACGCTTTTTTCCTCAACACCCTGGTTAAAATCCCGAAAGCGTAATGAAATTCAATGACAGAAATATGAAGGCTGCGTCGCTAGACCAGCATGTAATACCAGAATAGGGCGACCTCGTCTTTTTCCGGTAAGGCGTTGTAGAGATAACGGTCGTATCCGCCCAGGGTAAATCCGTAGTGACGGTAAAACAGACAGGCAGAGACGTTCACGTTTTGTGTTTCAAGCCGTAATCCCGGCGCGTTTACACTGCGGGCCCACACGTGGGCGGCGGCCATCAATTTTTGTGCGGCGCCGGTTCTGCGTTTTGTACGCTCAACGGCGATATAATCCACTGAGATAAATTTATTCCAGCCGATTGACGCGGTAATAAATCCGGCTAATTCACCATCATCCGTTTCCGCCACAAGAAATATGGCGTCCGGATTAACGCAGTGGTTTTCAAGCGTTTGAATGTCAAGTTCGTAGGTTTTTATCCACGGCTCGGCGACGGCTTCAATATGCAAATCACAATGGATAAAGGGCTCTCGCGCAATGTGGCTAATAGTGAAAGAAAAGTCACAACATTCAAGACGGACGAGGTCCGTATTTAATCCTTTTCGAATCTGCATAGTATTCCCGATAGTGAGTTATTTCATAAAGAATAGACGAAGCGGTTAAATCCGCTGAGCTCACGCACTTTTAATCCTGAACTAAGCTTGTACTTCGTTCCGCGTAAAATGTGGGTCATTCGAGGACAATGAATGGAATTCAGGACATTTCAAAAGCAGTGGGGGGCTGAGTTTATTTCCGATGACGTTGTACGTTTTCGCGTCTGGGCAGAAGGACAGAAAGAACTTACGCTACGTCTTGCCACCGCCGACGTGCCGATGACGGCAACAGGCGGCGGCTGGTTCCAGGCAGACGTCCCCGGCGTCACGCACGGTGCAGAATATCAGTTTGTTCTTCAGGACGGCATGGCGGTGCCCGATCCCGCCTCGCGGGCGCAAAAGGGCGACGTTAACGGCCCCTCGGTGGTGATCGATCCCCGACGCTACCAGCCGGTCAACCGCGACTGGGCAGGGCGTCCGTGGGAAGAGACGGTTATTTACGAACTGCACATGGGCACCTTTACTCCGGAGGGCTCCTTCCGGGCGGCCATCGACAAGCTGCCGTATCTGGCAGAACTCGGGATTACCCAGCTTGAAGTGATGCCCGTCTCTCAGTTTGGCGGTTCCCGCGGCTGGGGGTACGACGGCGTGCTGCTGTATGCCCCACACTCAGCCTACGGTACGCCGGAGGATTTCCACGCGTTTATCGACGCCGCGCACGGGCTGGGGCTTTCAGTGGTGCTGGATATCGTGCTCAACCACTTCGGCCCGGAGGGGAACTATCTGCCTTTGCTGTCGCCCGCGTTTTTCGATGCACAGCGGATGACGCCGTGGGGCAACGGCATCGCCTACGAGCGCGAGCCGGTGAGACAGTACATGACCGACGCGCCGCTCTTCTGGCTGACGGAATACCGCCTGGATGGCCTGCGGTTTGATGCCATCGACCAGATTAAAGACGGCTCGGACACGCATATTCTCGAGGAGATTGCCGCAAAAATTCGCGAGGCCATTCCGCACCGTCACGTTCACCTGACCACGGAAGACAGCCGCAACGTGATTTTCCTGCATCCGCGTGATGAACAGGGCAACGCGCCGCTGTTTACCGGCGAGTGGAACGATGACTTCCACAACGCCGCCCACGTGTTTGCCACCGGTGAGACGCACGCCTACTACCAGGACTTTGCCTTTGAGCCGGAGAAAAAGTTCGCCCGGGCGCTGGCGGAAGGCTTTGTCTACCAGGGCGAGGTATCTCTGCAAACCGGCGAGTCTCGCGGGGTGGAGTGCCGCACGCAGCCGCCGCAGTTCTTCGTCGATTTTATCCAAAACCACGATCAGACCGGCAATCGTGCTCAGGGCGAGCGGCTTATCTCCCTCGCGGGCGCCGACAAGACGCGGGTGCTGCTTGCCGCGCTGCTGCTCTCCCCGCATATCCCGCTGCTGTTTATGGGCGAGGAGTTTGGGGAAACGCATCCGTTCCTGTTCTTCACCGACTTTCACGGCGGACTGGCAAAGGCGGTGCGGGAAGGGCGCGCGAAAGAGTTTACCGGTCATGCCGGACACGATGAAACCGTCCCGGACCCGAACGACGTGAACACGTTTATCCGCTCAAAGCTCGACTGGCATAAAGTCGCCACCGACGAGGGCAAGACGTGGCTGCGCTATACGCGCCATCTGCTGACGCTGCGCCATCGCTATATCGTTCCGCTTCTGCATTCGGGCGGCGCCGTTGAGGGCCATGTGCTCAAGACCGCGCCCGGCATGGTGGCGGTGAGCTGGCGCTTCCCGTCGGGGACGCTCTCTCTGGCGCTGAATATCGGCATTAAGCCCGCCGCGCTGCCCGCTCTGGCGGGGGAGACGCGTTTTGCCTCGTCGGAAGTCACCGACGTTTTACCCCCGAACGGTATTGTCGTTCGCTTTGCTGATGGAGAAGCATCGTTATGATCCCTTCCGCCACGTACCGAATTCAGTTCCGTAACGGCATGACGTTTGACCGCGTTGTGGCGCTGGTGCCGTATCTGAAGGACCTCGGCATCAGCCACCTTTACGCGTCGCCCGTGTTCACTGCCACGACGGGGTCCACCCACGGCTATGACGTAACCAACCCGAATGAAATCGACCCCGCCATCGGCGGGCGGGAAGGATTTGACCGCATGGCCGCCGCGCTTAAGCAGGCCGGCATGGGGTTGATTCTGGACATTGTCCCGAACCATATGTCCACCTCGCTGGAAAACCTCTGGTGGCGCGACGTAATTGAATATGGCCAGCAGAGCCGCTATTTCCGCTATTTCGATATCGACGGCTCGCGCCCGCTTACGCTGCCGTTCCTCGGCGACACCTTTGAGGCGGATCTGGAGAAGGGAGCTATCACGCTAAAACGTGACCCTGTCACGAAAAGGGCCGCACTGGTCTACTACGACGCCGAGTATCCGCTCAACCCCGGCACGTACAGCGAGGAGAAAAGCATTGCCGAGCTGCACGACGCGCAAAGCTGGCGGCTGATGTCCTGGCGGGAAGCGCCGAAGCAGCTCTCGTGGCGGCGCTTCTTTGAGATCACCGGGCTGGTCGGCGTTCGGGTTGAAGATGATGCGGTCTTCGACGACACGCACCGGCTGATCCTTGAGCTGGTCCACGCGGGCGTGGTGGACGGCCTGCGCATTGACCATGTCGACGGCCTGGCGGATCCGCTGGGCTATCTGCAGCACCTGCGGCAGGCCACCGGGCCCGACTGCTACATTACGGTCGAAAAGATTCTCGCCAAAGGGGAACAGCTCCCCTCTGACTGGCCGGTATCCGGTACCACCGGCTACGAGTTTATCGCCTCGCTGGCGGAAGTGCTGGTCGACGACGATAGTCTGTCGCGCCTGGAGACCATCCACGACGAGACGCTGGGCATCACGGTCGATCGCCACGCGGAACTGCGCGATGCCAAAGGCCTGATGGCCGATCGTAATTTTGAGGGTGAATTCACCACGCTGCTGAACCTTGCTGAGGATCTGGCACGCCGCAATGAGGTTGCGCTGCCGCGCGAGGAAATCCGCCACGCGCTGCGTGAGCTGCTTATTGCCTTTCCGGTCTACCGCACCTATGGCACTCGCGAGGGATTAACCCCGCCGGACGTGGCGCTGCTTAACCGCGTGGTTGCCAGCGTGGAAACGTCGGAAGCAGCGCTCAGCCTGATTGTGCGCATTCTTACCGGCGACCTGCCAGACGGGTGCCGCCAGAGCGCCGCACTGTTCAGGACCCGCTTCCAGCAGCTCACCGGGCCGCTGATGGCGAAATCCGTTGAAGACACGCTGTTCTTCCGCCACAACCTGGAGCTGGCGCTCAATGAAGTGGGTGCCGACCCGACGCCGCGCGCGTTTTCATTATCCCGATTCCACCAGGAAATGCGCATTCGTCTGGCACGTCAGCCCGACGCGCTGCTGGGCACCTCCACGCATGATACCAAGCGCGGGGAAGATGCCCGGGCGCGCCTTTACACCCTGACGGAAGCCCCGGAACGCTGGGGGGAAAATCTGGCCCGCTGGCGGCAGATGAACCAGACCCAGGTGCGTTTTCTCAATGACGGTACCGCGCCGAACGCCGCCGATACGTGGATGATCTACCAGGCGCTGGCGGGCGTCTGGCCCGCCACGCTGACACCGGACGACGCTGACGGGCTGGCATCACTGGAAGAACGTTTTATCGGCTTCCTCGAAAAAGCGTTGCGCGAGGCGAAACAGCGCACCGACTGGATTGACAGTAACGAGAGCTATGAGAGCGTGGTGTTGAGCTACGCGCGGCACCTGCTTTCACCGGACAATAGCCTGTTCCTGCACGATTTCAGCGAGGCGATGCAGCCCTTTATCCGCGCCGGGCTGATGAACAGCCTCAGCCAGACGGTGATCAAGCTGACGGCCCCCGGCGTGCCGGATATCTATCAGGGCAGCGAGGCGCTTAACTTCAGCCTTGTCGACCCGGATAACCGACGCGAGCCGGACTTTCCGGCCCTGGTGCAGAGCCTCAGCGCGGCGGATGCCGGGGTGTTTGACAACCCGGCATGCTGGCTGGACGGCAGGGTAAAACAGTTCGTTACCGCCACGCTGCTGCGGCTTCGACCGCACTACGACGCGCTTTTCCGCTACGGCGACTGGCTACCGCTTAAGGTCAGCGGCGAGCGCGAGGAGAACCTGATTGTCTATGCGCGCGTTAAGGACGACGAGGCGCTGATTGTCGCCGTACCGCGTCTGGTTTTTGACGTCACCGATAATCATCAGCTGTGGGTCAATACCACGGTCGCGTTACCCGACGAACTGGCCGGGAAGCGCTATCGGGATCTGTTCAGCGGCGAAAGCCGCATGCTGCAAGAAACGCTGGCGTTAACGTCAGAAAAGGGATGTGTACTGGTTCTGCTTACCTGCGAATAATCGTGGAGAACGAAAATGGCAAAGGATACAACGTTTGAAATTCGGGCCGGTCATGGCCAGCAGTTGGGGGCGAATTATGACGGGAAGGGCGTTAACTTCGCGCTGTTCTCCGCTCACGCTGAACGGGTGGAGCTCTGTCTGTTTGACCCGTCCGGGAAAACGGAAATCGCCCGGCTGGAGCTGCCGGAGTATACCCATGAGGTCTGGCACGGCTATGTGCCTGACCTGAAGCCGGGGGCGCTGTATGGCTATCGCGTCTACGGCCCCTACGACCCGGAAAACGGTCATCGCTTCAACCCGCATAAGCTGCTTATCGACCCCTACGCTCGCGAACTGGTGGGTGACATCGACTGGAACGATGCCCATTTCGGCTATGAGCTGGGGCATGACGAGCTGGATTTGAGCTTTGACACGCGGGACAGCGCGCCGTTCACGCCGAAAGGCAGGGTCATCGACCCGAACGCCTTTGACTGGCAGGACAACAGCCGGCCGAACGTGCCCTGGCCGCATACCGTTGTCTATGAGAGCCACGTGAAAGGCTTTACCCAGATGAACCCGGCCATACCACCCGAGCTGCGCGGCACGTTTGAAGGCATGGGGCATAAAGCCTCGGTCGACTATATCAAAAGCCTGGGCATTACCTCGGTGGAGCTGCTGCCAGTTCACTGGTTCCCGGACGACCAGCATCTGCTCGACCGCGGTCTGAAGAACTTCTGGGGCTATAACACGCTGGGCTTTTTTGCTCCGGCGTCGCGCTACTACGGCCCGGCGGGGATCCAGGGTTTTCGCGACATGGTGCGCGCCTATCATGACGCGGGCATTGAGGTCATTCTTGACGTGGTGTACAACCACACGGCGGAAGGGAACGAGCTTGGCCCGACGCTCTCGTTTAAGGGGATTGATAACTACAGCTATTACCGCACGCTCCCGGACCAGCACCGGTACTACATCAACGACACCGGGACGGGAAACACGGTCAACACCTCGCATCCGCGCGTGCTGCAGATGGTGATGGATTCCCTGCGCTACTGGGCGGAATCGATGCACATTGACGGTTTTCGTTTCGACCTCGGGACGATCCTGGGCCGCGAGCCCGAAGGGTTTGACCCGCGCGGCGGTTTTTTTGACGCCATGACTCAGGATCCGGTCTTATCCCGACTGAAGCTGATTGGTGAACCCTGGGATATCGGTCCCGGCGGCTATCAGGTGGGCGGATTCCCGCCAGGCTGGGGGGAGTGGAACGACAAATACCGCGACACCGTTCGCGAGTACTGGAAGGGGGACAACGTCTCCACGGACTTTGCCGCGCGGCTTCTTGGCTCCGGCGATCTGTACGATTTGCGTGGGCGTCGCCCGTGGGCCAGCGTCAACTTTATCACCGCCCACGACGGCTTTACGCTGAATGACCTGGTGTCGTACAACGAGAAGCATAATGCCGACAACGGCGAGGATAATAACGACGGGCATAACGATAACCGCTCGTACAACTACGGCGAGGAAGGGCCAACCGAGAACCCGGATATTATCGCTACCCGCGAACGGCAGAAACGTAATTTCCTCACCACGCTGCTGTTCTCCCACGGCACGCCGATGCTGCTGGCGGGGGACGAGTTTGGCCGCACGCAGAAGGGGAACAATAACGGCTACTGCCAGGACAGTGAAATCTCGTGGATCGACTGGAAGGGGCTCTCCGAAAACGACGCCGCGCTGCGCGAGTTTACCCGTCGTCTCATTGCCCTTCGCGCGCAACAGCCGCTGCTGCGCCGTGAAAGCTGGCGCGACGGGCTGGAGATCCGCTGGTTCAATGCCGGAGGCGGTCCGCAGCAGGCCGAGCAGTGGGATGAAGGCTCAACGCTCGGGGTCTCCATCAGCAGGCCGGATCTTCAGCAGGAGGACGGCATCTGGCACGACGTGCTGATGCTGTTCAATCCGTTTGAAGGCACCGTGCCGTTCCATATCCCGCAGTTTGGCGAAGGGGGATGGGTGCTGGAGCTGTCTACGGCGGATGATGCCGCCACCGGGACAGCGATCACCGAAACCGTTGAGTACGCGCTGGCCGGACGGAGCATTACGCTGTTCCGCCGTCCTTAGTTACAGTGACGCCGCCGCCCGTGCGGCGGTGTCATACAGGGAGGAGATTGTGCGTAACAGCTGCGCGGTCTCGCCAATCGACTTCCCGGCAATGCCGCTCTCCGCGTGGATCGCAATCAGACACGCCTCCCGCACGTCCCGGTATTTCATGCACAGCGCTTTCCCTTCCTCCGTTGTAGAGAAAAAGAGCTCTTTCCCCGCTTTCTCGCTCGTCACGTAGCCTGCTTTGACCAACTTTTTCAGCGCATAGGTCACCACGTGGGTGTCTTCCACGTTGAGGACGAAGCAGATATCGGCCAGCTTTTTCTTGCGGTCGCGGTGGTTCACGTGATGCAGCAGCGAAACGTCAAAGGCGCCCATATCGGGCTCGCCGGCAGCCGTCATGCAGCGCACCATCCATTTGTTAAAGGCGTTGCCGGTCATGATCAGCGCATATTCCAGCTCTGATAACTCCGCGCAGCGCTCGGATACCAGATGGCGGGAAGAGACGATCCGGCCCTCGTTGATATCGTCGCGATCGGGTGAAGCACTCTTTTCTGAGGTCATAACGTTCCTTAGCCAGAAATGTAAACTCATCGATAAAATAAGAACATTTTATTGATAATTTGTTTACATGTTTTTGAGGTTCAGATATAGCTTTTTAGCGCAGGTTTTGCGAAGCCTGCCAACAAAACACAACATCGCTCGCCGCAAATTAAAAAAATAGCCGTCGGCGCGCAACGCTCACTTTCGATAGGGTAAACGTTATGGACGGTACTACGCTGCTGCCGCTGATCGGGATACCGATCGTGGTTATTGGTTTTGCACTGCGCTTCAACCCGCTGCTGGTGGTCGTGGTGGCGGGGCTGGCGACGGGTCTGCTGGTCGGTATGGATTTCGGCATGCTGCTGGAGACCTTCGGCGAGAAGTTCGTCAATAGCCGATCGCTGGCCACCTTCATCCTGATCCTGCCGGTGATTGGCCTGCTGGAATATTACGGGCTTAAAGAGCGCGCCCAGGCCTGGGTGGCGAAGATCGCCAGCGCCACCTCAGCGCGTATTCTGATGCTCTATTTTGTCGCCCGTGAAGGTACCGCCGCGCTGGGCCTGATGTCGCTGGGCGGTCACGCGCAGACGGTGCGCCCGCTGCTGGCGCCGATGGCCGAAGGAGCGGCGCTGAACGAATATGGCGAGCTGCCGCAGCACATTCGCGACAAAATCAAAGCCCATGCCGCCGCGTGTGACAACATCGCGGTCTTCTTTGGGGAAGATATCTTTATTGCCTTCGGGGCGGTGCTGCTGATCGACGCGTTTCTGAAAGAGAATGGCATTCAGGGCATTGAACCGCTGCATATCGGCCTGTGGGCTATCCCAACCGCCATTGCGGCATTGATTATTCATATGACGCGCCTGCTGCGCCTCGATGCAAGTATCCGTCGCGACGTGATGGCCTGGCGTGCAGAGCAGGGTACGCAGGAGGCCGCGCAATGATGACGCTTATCACCATTAACCGCGTGTACTACCTGATTGGCTTTGTCGTGATGCTGCTGGTTGTGATGACCCTGCGCGATCGCGCCAATCCGAAGCGCTTTACCACCGCGCTGTTCTGGTTCTTGTTTGGCGGGATCTTCCTGTTTGGCGATCTGATGGTTCAGGAACTCGGCAAATCGCTGGCGTACCGGATTATCGGCGGCGGCGTTATCGCCATCGCGCTGCTGGCGGGGTTTGGTCTGGTCGGGAAAGGGCACTATAAAATGTCGACCGAGGAGGAGCGCGTTGCCTCATCGAACCGGCTCAAAAACTGGCTGTTCCTGCCTGCGCTGATGATCCCGGTGGTGACGGTGCTGGGCACGTTATTCCTGAAGGGCGTTTCGGTCGGCGGCGTGTTTCTGCTCGATCAGAAGCAGCTCACACTGGCGGCGCTTTGCGTAGCCTGCGTCGCGGCGATCCTCACCGGCTGGTGGCTGACCAAAGGCACGCCGCTGCATGCCGTTCGTCAGTCTCGTCGTCTTGTCGATACTATCGGCTGGGCGGTGATCCTGCCGCAGATGCTGGCCATGCTCGGCGGCGTGTTCGTGGTGGCTAACACGGGCGACTCGGTACAGAAGGTGGTGAGCCTGTTTGTGAACCCGGATAGCCGCTTTATGCTGGTGGTGATTTACTGCGTGGGTATGGCGCTGTTTACCATGATTATGGGTAATGCCTTTGCGGCCTTCCCGGTGTTAAGTGCCGGTATCGCCTTGCCGTTTCTGATCAACGTGCATCACGGCAACCCTGCGCCGCTGCTGGCGATTGGCATGTATGCAGGCTACTGCGGCACGCTGATGACGCCGATGGCCGCGAACTTCAATATCGTTCCCGCCGCGCTGCTGGAGCTGAAAGACAAATATCAGGTGATCAAGATCCAGATCCCGACCGCGTTAACCCTGCTGGTGGTGAACGTGTTCTTAATGTATTTCCTCGTGTTTCGCTAAGGAGCTGTCATGGAATTAACGCAACATCAGGCCGACGCGTTTGCCCGCATGCCTTTGACCTATTTGCGCCAGGAATACCCGAACCACATCATGCACCTGCTTAATGATGATGGTGACGTTCTGCCGCCGCGCGAACTGCACCCGATTTTCTACGGCTGTTTTGACTGGCATTCGGCGGTGCACGGTTACTGGCTGCTGCTGCGCTGCGTGCGGCTCTATCCAGAATTACCGTCTCGGGACGCGATCGTCGCGCTTTTTGACGAGCACATGACCGAAGAGAACGTGGCGAAGGAGCTGGCCTATTTTACCGTGCCGTTCCGCGCCTCGTTTGAGCGACCGTATGGCTACGGCTGGCTGCTGGCGCTGGCCCAGGAGCTGAAACAGTCGTCGCTGCCGCAGGCCGCGGGCTGGTACCAGACGCTGGCACCGCTCACCCAGGATATTCGCAACCGGCTGGTGGATTACCTCGGTAAGCTCACCTATCCGATCCGCGTCGGGACGCACTACAACACCGCGTTTGCCCTCGCGCTGGCGCTCGATTACGGTCGCACAGTGGGAGACAAGGCGCTTGAACAGGCGATTCTGGCGGAAGCGGAGCGGTTTTATCTCGCCGACACGCGCTATCCGGCTCATTATGAGCCCGGCGGAGACGAGTATATTTCCGGCGCGCTGACGGAGGCGCTGCTGATGAGCAAGGTGTCTGAAGACTTCCCGGCCTGGTTTGACGCGTTTCTGCCGGAGGTGAGCGCCGTTACGGCACTGATGAACCCGGCGGAAGTGAGCGATCGTACCGACCCGAAAATTGCCCATCTGGACGGATTAAACCTCAGCCGCGCGTGGTGTATGAAGCACATTGCGAAAGCGCTTCCTGCCAGCCACCCGGCGCAACCGGCGTTGCGCGAGGCGGTGACGAAACATCTGGCCGCCAGCGTCGGGCATGTGGTCGGCAGCCACTATAGCGGCGGGCACTGGCTGGCGAGCTTTGCGCTGCTGGCGCTGGAGTAAACAAACGAGTCGTCTTTCTTGCCGGGTGGCGCTGCGCTTACCCGGCCTACATTGTGCAACGCTTGCCTGTAGGCCGAGCAGAGCGCAGCCTGCTCAGGCTAAATACCACCGAACCCGTCGAGGCGATGACGGCTAGCCACAGTGCAACATGGATAGCATGTTGATGGTCCCATCCTGCCGCTGCTCCCAGCAGCACCCCCACCACGGCGGCGCCGAGACACTGGCCGAATGTCCTCACAATCGACAACACGCCGGAGGCATAGCTGGCATATTCCCGCGCGACGTTAGCGAGCATTTCCCGGTTATTGGGGCTCTGGAAGCAGCCAAATCCAATACCGCATACCAGACTGCGCAGGCCGATATTCCATACGGAAGGATTCTCCGGCAACGTGGCCAGCAGGACCAACCCACCGACAAAGACGATCAGCCCTAGGGTCGAGATCAGCGGCGCGGAGATCGTATCCGCCCAGCGACCCGCGTGCGGCGCGATCAGCACGATGCCAATCGGCCACGGGGTGAACAGCAGCGCCGACACCACCGGGCTGTAGCCATACACGCTCTGAAACAGGAACGGCAGCGCGACAAACGTGATCCCCTGGCTCACAAACGACGCCAGCGAGGTCAGCGCGGCGAGGGTGAAGTGCCCGTTTCTGAACATCACCGGCGGCAGTAACGGATGTTGCGCGCGCCGAATCCGACAGGTAAAGGCGAAGGCGCCGACCAGCGCGACAACGCCCCAGCAGACGGCCTGCCGGTTAATGTGCTCCGTCACATGCTGAAGGCTGTCGGCCAGCATGATCGCTGAACCTAACAGGACGGCGGAGAGCACGGCGCCCGGCGCGTCAAAGGGAGTGCGGTCAGCGGCCGATTCCCGCGGCAAGGCCCGCCATGCCAGCAGCAGGGCGATGCTGCCTGGAATAAGATTAATGGCGAACAGCCATTGCCAGCTCAGGGCGTCCAGTATTGTTCCGCCGAGTACCGGGGCAATCGCCGTGCTGGAGGCAATAAGCAGGGCGTGCAGCCCCAGAATGCGGCCCAGCAGCCGGCCCGGAAAAACGGAGCGCAGGATAGCCGGAGCAATACTCAGGGTCGCCGCGCCGCCGATGCCCTGCAGAATTCGCATCCCGGTTAACATTTCCGGCGTTGTTGCCATCGCGCAGCCGAGCGAGGTGAGCGTAAAGGTGGCAAGCCCGGCCAGAAAGATTGGGCGATAGCCCACGCGGGCTGCCAGCGCCGCGAAGATGGCCAACGTCATCGCCGCTGACAGCAGATAACCGTTGGCGAACCAGACCGCAACGTTCGCAGGGACCTGCATCGCTCTTGCCATGGAGGGGAGCGCGATGTTGATCATGGTACCGTCAAAAACGCCCATCAGCGTGGTGGTCATAACGGCGGCCATCACCCTGGCGCGTTCATGCCCGGATAAACCTTCATCGCCGGGCAGGTTGGTAAATAGCGTCATTGTCGTTACTCCGGATAAGAATCGTGATGACGAAACTATAATCATGCGGTATACAGGGCGGAAGACGCATCATTTGCACTTAATCATTGCATGTAACGCCACATCTGAGGAGGCATCGTGTCCGATCCTGACTTTAACCTTCTGGTTGCGCTCGACGTTCTGCTGGCAGAAGCCAGCGTGGCGGGCGCGGCGAGACGTTTGAGCCTGAGCACCTCCGCCATGAGCCGCACCCTGAGCCGGCTGCGGGAGGTGACCGGCGATCCTATTCTGGTACGGGCCGGTCGTCATATGGTGCTGACGCCCTGGGCCGAAGCCACCCGGGACCGCGCCAGAAGCGCCGTGCACGAGGCGAGGGCGGTGCTGCAGCCCTCCACCGACACGCTGAAGGTGGAAAGCCTTGAACGGCTGTTCACCATCCGGGCCAACGACGGTTTTGTGGTGGCGTTTGGGCCTCTGCTCATTGCTGCGGTGGCGAGCGTCGCGCCCGGGGTGTGCATCCGTTTCTCACCGAAACCGGAAAAAACGTCGCGCTATTTACGTGAGGGGCTGGTCGACCTGGAGATCGGCGTGCAGGGTAACATGGGGCCTGAAATACGGCTGCAAAGGCTCTTTCAGGATCGGTTTGTTGGCGCGGTGCGTAAGGGGCATCCGCTGTCAGAGCAGCCGGAGGTCAGCCTGAGTGACTATGTCGCCTGGGGGCATGTGGTGGCCTCGCCGGACGGATCGCTGCACGGGTTTGTCGATGAGGCGCTGGCGGAGCGCGGGATGAAGCGCAAGGTCGCCAGCGTGGTGCCTGGATTCCCGACGGCGTTATCCGTGGCGCTGGCGTCCGATCTGATTGCCATGGTGCCGGCGTTATATCTGCTCAATCAGGCGATGACCGAGCGCGTGCACGTCTTTGAACTGCCCTTTAAGACCCGGACCATAACGGTTTCACAGATGTGGCATCCGCGCATGGAGAGGGACCCGGCGCACCGGTGGCTCAGGGAAAAGGTCCTTGAGGTGTGCCGTGCTGTTTGCTGACGCTCAGAGCACTTTCCCCGGCACGGTGAGGATGAAGCGCGTCGACACCGCATCCGATTCCACGCGGACTTTTCCCTGATGTGCGGTGACAATGGACTTCACGATAGCAAGCCCAATTCCGCTGCCTTCGCCTTTACGCTGCCTGGACGGATCGACGCGATAAAAACGGTCAAACAGCTTCGGCAGATGCGCCGGCGGGATCGGCGGCCCGGGGTTTTCTGTCACCAGCTCAACGTCGTTATCCTGTTTTCGCAGAGTGACCGTCACCGTTTTGCCCGCTGGCGTATAGCGCAGGGCGTTGGATAACAGATTATTTATGGCCCTTCTGAACATCTGCGGATCGCCTTCTATCAGGCAGGGCATCCCGTTAAACTTCAGCGCGATGTGGCGTTCTTCCGCCCAGGCTTCAAAGAAATCGAAGACTTTCATGACCTCGGCGCTTAAATCAAACATCACCCGGTCAGGGATGAGCTGATTGTTATCCGCCTGCGCCAGGAAAAGCATGTCGCTGACCATGCGGGTCATCCGGTTGTACTCTTCCAGGCTGGAGTACAACACATCCTCCAGCTCCTTCGGAGTGCGGTTCTGACTCAGCGCGATTTCCGTTTGCGTCACCAGGTTGGTGATGGGGGTTCTGATTTCGTGCGCGATGTCGGCGGAAAAGTTAGCCTGACGGGTAAAGACATCTTCAATCTTTTCGATCATCTGGTTGAAGGAGATGACCAGCTGCTCCAGCTCAACGGGTACGCGGGACGGCTCCAGTCGTGCATCCAGATTTTCAGAGGTGATGTTTTTTATGGCGTTGCTGACGTTACGCAGAGGCAAATGTCCCTGGCGCACCGCGATGCGAATGACAAGGATAATCAGCAGGCTGATAACCGCCGCAATCGCCAGGAGATTCTTTTTCAGCGCCTCAAGATAGTGGAGATGAAAATTAATGGAGAGCCCGATCAGCATGACGTAGTCCTGTGTTTTTCCCTGCAGCGTCGCCGTGCCTGAAGAGGCGATAATCCGGTAGGTTTCCATTTTCATGTCGGACCCGGCGTGCATGGGGTTGGCCGGGTCTTCTACCGTCCAGAGAAACACATCCTGTGCGCGACGGTGTTCGCTAAAGTTCGCCGTGTTCATTGCCGGGCGCAAAGCCGCCCCTTGCGCCGAGCTGAACAGGGTATTGCCCTGCGGATCCAGAAGCAGGACGGCCACGTTGCGGTAGCTGGCGATCGACTCTTTAATCTTGCTGATTTTCTTTTGATCGGGATCGGCCGGTGATTGCAGTATGCGGTGCATCGCAGTGCTGATTTGCTGCAGATCGCTGACATCCTGCTCGGCGAAATGCTTTTCAACGGAATGGAGCATAAACCAGGTAAAGGCGAAAAAGGCCAGTATAGTGGAGAGACTGATAAGAAAGGTCAGCCGCAGAGCAAGAGAAAAGGGGCGCCGGGGAAACTTAACGTGCATCCGGCACCTCCAGCATATAGCCCACGCCGCGCACCGTCTGGATCAGCTTCGGTTCAAAATCGTTATCGATTTTCGCGCGCAGCCGCTTTACCGCCACGTCAATCGCGTTTGTGTCGCTGTCAAAATTCATGTCCCACACCTGGGAGGCAATCAGGGAGCGGGGAAGCACTTCTCCCTGATGGCGCATGAAAAACTCCAGCAGGCTGAACTCTTTGCTGGTTAACAGGATGCGACTTCCGGCCCGGCTGACCTTTCTCGACACGAGGTCAACCGTAAGATCTGCCACCTGAAGCTGGCTTTCCGCGATCACCGTATTTCCGCGTCTTAACAGCGTCCTTACCCTGGCGAGCAGCTCGGCAAAGGCGAAAGGCTTAATCAGATAATCATCCGCGCCCAGCTCCAGCCCTTTGACCCGATGTTCAATCGTACCGAGAGCCGTAAGTAACAGAATGGGCATCCCTTTGCCCGCAGAGCGGAGCATACGGACAATGTCCCAGCCGTTCACATCGGGCAGCATGATATCCAGAATCAGCAGACCGTATTCAGCGGTCATGGCGAGATGGTAGCCGTTCAGGCCATTATCCGCGTGGTCTACGACAAACCCCGCTTCAGTCAGCCCCTTACACAGGTACTCACCGGTTTTCATTTCGTCTTCGACGATCAGTATTTTCATCGTGCTCCCCAGAATGGCTGCTGATGACATTCTATGGCGCCCGCGACCGTTCACAATGACTTACGTTAAAAATGACAACATTGTCATTATCCTGTCACCCGTCAAACAGGATGTGTTCCGTAGAGTAGCCCTAAAAATACTCTGGACTTCATCTGGACCGTTATGTTCCTGTTAAAACGACTAAGCATCAGTACGGTATTTATCCTGGCAGGCTGCGTCTCGCTGGCCCCCGACTATCAGCGCCCGGCGTCACCGGTACCTCAGCAATTTTCACTCTCGCGCAACGGTCTGACGCCCGCGGTGGCGGGTTATCAGGACACCGGCTGGCGCACCTTTTTTGTCGACCCGCAGGTAGCGGGGCTGATTACGGAAGCCCTGAATAACAATCGCGATGTAAAAATGGCCGCCCTGAAGGTTGAAGAGGCGCGGGCGCAGTTCAACGTGACGGATGCAGACCGTTATCCTCAGCTGAATGCGTCTTCGGCTATCACGTACAGCGGCGGGCTTAAAAGTGACAAACCCACCACGCAGCAGTACGACGCGGGCCTTGCGCTTAGCTATGAACTCGACTTCTTCGGCAAGCTGAGGAACATGAGCGAGGCTGACCGACAAAACTATTTCGCCAGCGAAGAGGCCCGTCGCGCGGTGCATATCCTGCTCGTCTCTAACGTTTCCCAGAGCTATTTCAACCAGCAGCTGGCGTATAAACAGCTTCGTGTTGCGCGGGAAACGCTGACAAATTACCAGCAGTCCTATGCGTTCGTTGAGCAGCAGCTGGTGACGGGCAGTACGAACGTCCTGGCGCTGGAACAGGCCCGGGGACAGATCGAAAGCACGCAGGCAGATATTGCCAAACGAGAGGGAGAGCTGGCGCAGGCCAATAATGCCCTGCAGCTGGTCCTCGGCACGTATCGCGCGCTCCCGGGCGACAGCGGCATGAATGCCGGCGATGTCGCGCCGGTAAAACTGCCTCCCCATCTTTCCTCAGCGATACTGCTGCAGCGCCCGGATATTATGGAGGCGGAGTACCAGCTTAAAGCGGCCGATGCGAATATCGGCGCGGCGCGTGCCGCCTTTTTCCCGTCCATATCACTAACCAGCGGACTTTCCACAGGTAGTACGGAATTATCCAGCCTGTTCACGTCAGGGAGCGGGATGTGGAATTTTATTCCTAAAATCGAAATTCCCATTTTCAATGCGGGCAGGAATAAGGCCAACCTGAAGCTGGCTGAAATTCGCCAGCAGCAGTCGGTTGTTAATTACGAACAAAAAATTCAGTCCGCCTTCAAACAGGTTGCCGACGCGCTCGCGCTGCGGGACAGCATTAACCAGCAGCTTGCTGCGCAACAGCGGTATCTTGATTCTCTACGCATCACCCTGCAGCGGGCCAGAGGGTTATATTCCAGCGGGGCGGTCAGCTATATCGAAGTGCTTGATGCGGAACGTTCTCTTTTCTCCACGCAGCAAAATATTCTCGACCTTATTTATGCCCGGCAGGTTAATGAAATTAATCTTTTCACCGCGCTCGGCGGCGGTTGGGTCGAATAACGTTATTTAATTAAACAGGAAAATAAACATGCGCAATTCACTTAAGGCTGTTGTATTCGGTGCGATCTCTATTGTGTTTTCTGCTGGCCTCCAGGCTGAAGTTCATCAGCACGAGGGGATGAGTGCTGCCAGCGAAGGGAGCTCAGAGCAGCTCATCACCGGGACCGGTATCGTGAAGGACATTGATCTCACGAATAAAAAAGTCACGATTTCTCATGAGGCCATCCCGGCGATTGGCTGGCCCGCAATGACCATGCGCTTCACCTTTATTCAGGCCGATGAGAGCATCAACGCCTTAAAAGTCGGCAGTCACGTTGATTTTTCATTTGTTCAGCAGGGCAATATCTCTTTACTGAAGAGCATTAAATAGCGAGATACGGCATGGCCTCATTAAAAATAAAATATGCTGCCATGATAGTCAGCAGCCTGATTGCGGGAGGGCTGATATCGGTAACGGCATGGCAGGCTTTTCATTCGTCTGAAAAAACAGAAAACAGCGTCTCTGAAAGAAAGGTGCTTTTCTGGTATGACCCGATGAAGCCCGACGTTAAATTCGATAAACCCGGTAAATCGCCGTTTATGGATATGGATCTGGTGCCTAAATATGCGGACGAAAATGACGATAAAAGCGGCACCGGAATACGTATCGACCCGACACAGGTTCAGAATCTGGGATTAAAAACGCAAAAGGTGACGCGCGGAACGCTGAATTATGCCCAGACGATCCCGGCCAACGTCAGCTATAACGACTATCAGTTTGTCATTGTGCAGGCGCGCGCGGAAGGGTTCGTGGAGAAAGTGTATCCGCTGACGACGGGCGATAAGGTGAAGAAAGGCACGCCGCTGATTGATATTACCATTCCGGACTGGGTCGAAGCGCAGAGCGAGTTTCTGCTGCTATCCGGCACCGGTGGAACGCCAACGCAAATAAAAGGTGTGCTGGAGCGTCTTCGCCTGGCCGGAATGCCGGATGACGATATTCAGAGGCTGCGTGCGACCCGAACGATCCAGACCCGGTTTACCATCAAGGCGCCTATCGACGGGGTGATCACGGCCTTTGACCTGCGTACCGGGATGAATATTTCCAAAGATAAGGTGGTGGCGCAAATTCAGGGAATGGATCCGGTCTGGATCGGCGCGGCAGTACCTGAATCCATCGCTTATCTGCTGAAAGATACCTCGCAGTTTGCTGTTTCCATACCGGCTTATCCGGATAAATCCTTCCCGGTTGAAAAGTGGAGTCTTCTGCCGAGCGTGGATCAAACCACCCGTACGCTGCAGGTGCGCCTGCAGGTCTCCAACAAGGATGAACTGCTGAAACCGGGCATGAATGCGTACCTGAAGCTAAATACCCAAAGCCAGGAAATGCTGCTGATCCCCTCCCAGGCCGTAATCGATACCGGCAAAGAACAGCGCGTTATTACCGTTGATGCGGACGGGAATTTTGTGCCGAAAAGGATCCACGTTCTGCATGAAGCTCAGCAGCAGTCCGGCATTGGTAGCGGACTGGAAGAGGGAGAGTCGGTAGTGGTCAGCGGTCTGTTCCTGATTGACTCGGAGGCTAATATTACCGGCGCGCTGGAGCGCATGCGTCACGCTGAAACGGCTGACGGCGCGCATTCTGGCCATTAAGGAGACGATGATGATTGAATGGATTATCCGGCGGTCAGTCGCCAACCGTTTCCTGGTCATGATGGGGGCGCTCTTCCTCAGCATCTGGGGGACATGGACCATCATCAACACCCCGGTCGATGCCTTGCCCGATCTGTCTGACGTTCAGGTGATTATCAAAACCAGCTATCCCGGCCAGGCTCCGCAGATTGTTGAAAACCAGGTCACCTATCCACTCACCACCACCATGCTGTCGGTTCCCGGCGCAAAGACCGTGCGCGGTTTTTCGCAGTTTGGTGATTCGTATGTCTATGTCATTTTTGAAGACGGTACCGATTTGTACTGGGCCCGTTCGCGCGTGCTGGAGTATCTGAACCAGGTTCAGGGCAAACTGCCTGCCGGTGTGAGCTCAGAAATAGGCCCTGATGCTACGGGCGTGGGCTGGATATTTGAGTATGCGCTGGTGGATCGCAGCGGAAAACACGATCTCGCCGAGTTACGCTCGTTGCAGGACTGGTTCCTGAAATTTGAACTGAAAACGATCCCGAATGTGGCTGAAGTGGCCTCCGTCGGCGGCGTGGTGAAGCAGTATCAGATCCAGGTCAATCCGTTAAAACTGGCTCAGTACGACATTAGTCTGCCGGAGGTTAAGCAGGCCCTTGAGTCGTCTAACCAGGAGGCAGGGGGATCGTCAGTTGAAATGGCGGAAGCGGAGTATATGGTCCGGGCCAGCGGCTATCTGCAGACGATGGACGATTTCAATAACATCGTTCTGAAAACCGGCGAGAACGGGGTACCGATTTACCTTCGTGATGTTGCCCGCGTACAAACGGGGCCGGAAATGCGGCGCGGTATTGCCGAGCTGAACGGGCAGGGTGAAGTGGCGGACGGCGTGGTGATCCTGCGTTCGGGTAAAAACGCGCGCGAGGTCATTACGGCGGTGAAAGATAAGCTGGAGACGCTGAAGGCCAGCCTGCCGGAAGGTGTTGAGATTGTGACTACCTACGATCGCAGCCAGCTCATCGATCGGGCAATCGACAACCTGAGTTCCAAGCTGCTCGAAGAGTTTATCGTGGTGGCCATCGTCTGCGCCCTGTTCCTGTGGCACGTTCGCTCGGCGCTGGTGGCGATTATCTCTCTGCCGCTTGGCCTGTGTATTGCCTTTATCGTCATGCATTTCCAGGGACTGAACGCCAATATCATGTCGCTGGGAGGCATTGCCATTGCCGTCGGCGCGATGGTGGATGCCGCTATCGTGATGATTGAAAACGCGCACAAACGGCTTGAAGAGTGGGATCACCAGCATCCGGGAGAGCAGATTGATAACGCTACGCGCTGGAAGGTGATCACCAACGCCTCTGTCGAGGTTGGCCCCGCGCTGTTTATCAGCCTGCTGATCATCACCTTGTCCTTCATTCCTATCTTTACCCTTGAGGGTCAGGAAGGGCGGCTGTTTGGTCCGCTGGCCTTCACGAAAACGTACGCCATGGCGGGCGCGGCCGCGCTGGCCATCATCGTGATCCCCATCCTGATGGGATTCTGGATCCGGGGTAAAATCCCCGCAGAGACCAGTAACCCATTGAACAGGCTACTGATTAAAGCCTATCATCCGCTACTGATTCGTGTGCTCCACTGGCCTAAAACAACCCTGCTGGCTGCGGCCTTATCCATCTTCACGGTGATCTGGCCCCTGAGCCAGGTGGGCGGCGAGTTCCTGCCAAAGATAAATGAAGGTGACCTGCTGTATATGCCGTCAACATTGCCGGGCGTCTCTCCGGCTGAAGCTGCCGCGCTGTTACAGACCACGGACAAACTCATCAAAACCGTGCCTGAAGTGGCCTCGGTGTTTGGCAAAACCGGCAAGGCCGAAACGGCAACGGATTCCGCGCCGCTCGAAATGGTGGAAACCACCATTCAGCTCAAGCCTGAGGATCAGTGGCGGCCCGGCATGACGATTGACAAGATCGTTGATGAGCTAGACAAGACCGTTCGTTTGCCGGGCCTGGCGAACCTCTGGGTTCCGCCCATTCGTAACCGCATCGATATGCTTTCCACTGGGATCAAAAGCCCCATCGGTATCAAAGTGTCAGGTACCGTTCTGTCGGATATTGACGCCACGGCGCAGAGCATCGAGGCGGTAGCCAAAACGGTGCCGGGCGTGGTGTCTGCCCTGGCTGAACGTCTGGAGGGCGGGCGCTACATTGATGTCGATATCAACCGGGAAAAAGCCTCCCGCTACGGGATGACGGTGGGTGATGTGCAGCTCTTTGTCGCCTCGGCCATCGGCGGGGCGACGGTGGGTGAAACGGTGGAAGGCGTCGCCCGATACCCGATTAATATTCGCTATCCTCAGGACTACCGGAACAGCCCGAGCGCGTTGAAGCAGATGCCTCTCCTCACGCCGATGAAACAGCAGATCACGCTGGGCGATGTGGCGGATATCAACGTGGTTTCCGGCCCCACGATGCTAAAAACGGAGAATGCCCGACCTGCGAGCTGGATTTATATCGATGCCCGCGGCAGGGATATGGTGTCGGTGGTGAACGACATTAAAATGGCTATCAGTCAGAACGTAAAGCTGAGACCGGGTACCAGCGTCTCATTCTCCGGACAGTTTGAACTGCTCGAACACGCCAACAAGAAACTGAAGCTGATGGTGCCGATGACGGTGATGATCATCTTCATTCTGCTGTATCTGGCGTTCCGTCGCGTGGATGAAGCGTTGCTGATCCTGATGAGCTTGCCGTTCGCCCTGGTCGGAGGAATATGGTTCCTCTACTGGCAGGGCTTCCATATGTCTGTGGCAACCGGCACCGGTTTTATCGCTCTGGCCGGGGTAGCGGCAGAATTTGGGGTGGTCATGCTGATGTATTTGCGTCATGCCATTGAAGCGCACCCGGCGTTATCCCATCGGGAAACGTTCACCGAACAGGGGCTAGATGACGCTCTTTATCATGGCGCGGTGCTGCGCGTGCGGCCAAAGGCGATGACCGTCGCGGTGATTATTGCCGGTCTGCTGCCCATTCTGTGGGGTACCGGTGCCGGGTCAGAAGTCATGAGCCGGATAGCGGCGCCCATGATTGGCGGGATGATCACGGCTCCGCTGCTATCGCTGTTTATTATTCCTGCGGCGTATAAGTTAATTTGGTTGCGCAGGCATAAAAAGCCATAAAAAAACCGCCAGTGATGGCGGTTTTTTTTTACGGGATGAACGCTTAGCGCGCTGTTTTAGCACGCGTCTGGCTGAGAAGCTTGCGCCAGGCACGATTATGCAGAGTAAACAGCAGCATCTTATAGAAGGCGGTGGAAAGGATACAGCTGCCGCTAAGCAGTAGCATGACGGTACTCACTAGCGCCGCGGTCAGACTGACGCCCGGAGCAGCGCTACCGCTCAGCGCGACCAGCAGATAGGCTGCCGTTAATACCAGGCTTATCACCGCCAGCGTAAGGTGTAACCGCACGGCGCGCATGCTGCCTTTGCCAATCATAAACATCGTCACGCCGTTAAGGCCAGCGAACAGAAGGGCGATCAGGACAACCCAGACGAATACGTGTCCCGCTGGCTGGTCGAGTTCGGCGAGTACGCCATACCCCAGCCACAGCTGAGGAATAGCGAAACTGACAATCACCCCGAGAGTACTGATTGCCGCGGGAATCCCCATGGTGTGTAGGCCCACAGGTTTGCCCATTTCTTCAGCCAACTGAGTCTTTAGCTGTTGCAACTGTGTCGGGGAGGCATTGCTTATGCTGGTAGCCACCTCGTTACAGTGTTGCAGGTGACGGGATAAATTTCTAATTATTTGAATAATCAACGTTTTGTATCTCTCATTCCTTGAGTGCCGGAATAGGGTAGGGAATAAGCTCATAGAGTGACAGAAATGTCACTCGCCAGTCATGCGATAAACAGTAGCCGGTTTTTATAATTCATTATAAAGAAGGCCTCCAACTGTTGGGCGCTTTAACTTCGGAGATACCGTTATGAAAAAGACCCTTTTATCTGTTATTGCCCTCCTGGCGGTTTCTGCATCCAGCTGGGCGGCAGAGACAAACAGCAACAAACAGGCAGCACTGCCCCATAACATGATGCAAAGCAACACATCGGATTCGAGCCAGGGCATGGCGGAAATGCATAAGGAGATGATCAAAACCCGTCCATGCGGTACTAACGAAACAGCGACGTCGTTTTCTGCGATGAATGAACACGAGAAAGCGGCGATTGCACACGAGACGGCGAATAACGGCCAGTCTTCGGTCAGCCATCAGCAGCAGGCGCAACAACATCGTCGCCAGATGACAGAGAATTAATCCGCTGCGAAGCCTCTCGAGGCCGTAAACCCTCCATCGATCCTGCTGAAGTGTACCGTCTGCATGTGGTCGCGAAAATGGGCGGCACAGCAATTTGAAAACCCGCAGGTAACTTTGCGGGTTTTTTATTTCAGCCGAAAAAAGGCCTACAAATCAAAATTTAAAATATTTATACAATTAAGCTTTGATTAATAAATAAACTAACCATTAACAATTGCTTAATTGTTAATTTAAAACAAAAGCGATTTTTCTTTGCCTTTTTCTGGGGGAGGGGGTGTTTATTCTGATAATAATTAATCACTTGAGGTATTACTCTGGATTAAGATGAAAAAGCCATCATTGCTACTTTACTTATGTTATAAAGTGGCACATTACACCATGTAACCCATGGTGCAGTAAAATGAAATTCCGTATTATTAAAGTCAGTTGCGGGAAATGATTGTACCACTAATATTTAAGAACGTTCTGATTGCCAGTTATTGCACTGGCTAAAATATAAAATATATCACAAGCAGCTTCTGCCAGATTGAAGCTGGTGGTTTTTTTCTTTACAAATATGTATGGAAATAAATGGATTCCAGAAACCATTTCAAAATAGATGGGGCGAACTCCGAAAAGCCAAATGAGTAGGATGACTAATATCGAGGCAATATCATGTCGAATCAAGAGACTATTGTTGGTGGCTGGACGGCTTATCATACGTTGACTGAAAAAGATTGGCAGGTATTTAAAGAAGCCATGGCGGGATTTGTTGGTGTAACGTATGAGCCGCAGGCCGTCTCAACGCAGTTAGTGGCCGGGACAAATTATCGCTTCAAGTGCCTTGCTTCAATTCCGCCTGCTTTAGTGGTGTGGGAGTCTATTGTTGAAATCTTCCAGCCTTTGCAGGGGGCTCCGCATATTGTCGGAATCACCCGAATCTGAACTTTCAATCAATACTGTGTCAATGCGTGATTTAGGAAAATATTCCAGGCTTTGACGGTCTTTTCGTAAATAAGTGATTTTTATTAAGTTGATTTTTCTTTAATCCACTTATTGAAAGAAGTCGTGAGCTTAAAACGCGATTTCCTTGGTATGAAATGACCTGATTAGCCACGGTCAATATGTTTTATATTTAACTGAGTTCTAAGAGTTCACTCCGATCTTAGTAACGGAAAAGGTATTTAATAATGCTAAATCATATTCTACAGGCCGGCACTAATCCGTCGATTAACAGTAATAACATGAAAGCGAGTGCTGATGCCTCAACCACGGCAGCTGTGATTATTCAAAACTATGTCGGCACCATTTTAACACAGGCCGATCTCTCTCTGCCTGATATATTACCCGATCTACCGGAACATCAGGCAAAAGCCAGAGACCATGCCACATCCTGGCGCGATGTCATACAGCCGCAAATGATCTCAACCAATACGGATATTGTGAGCTTCTCTAACAATTTTGATTCCTATTATGACCCTTTGGTTAAGCTGGCGGTAAAAATACAGCAAAACCCTTCGGACACAGCATCAATTAATACTTTTAAACTGGGTGTTCAGCAACTTCAGGCGTTGGTCGCTCAAAAACAAACCGCTACGCATACCGTGGTTAATTCAGTGGGGGGGTTCCAGACCACGCTTGCCGAAGATGCCCGCAATTTCGCTAGTGATTTTTCGACGGCAGAGGCGGCATTAGCCGGTAAAGACGGGCAAATTGCCGCACTGGGGAAACAAATCGACGCTATTAATTCCGCCATGAGTAAAGACTTGACTATGATTGCAGCGGGTTCAACCGCCGCAGTAGTAGGGGGATTAATGATTGCCGTGGGGGCACTGGCGGAAATTGCGACCGCAGGTGTCAGTACCGCACTGATTGTCGGTGGATTGGTGGTCGTTGGAGCCGGTGCTGGTGTTGCCATTGCCGGGGGAGTTGACTATGCCAAGCAAACCAGCGCGCTCAGCACGGCCATTACGACCAGAACAAAACTACAACAACAGTATTCTGCCACCAAAAACGTGAATACGATTGTTCAGAACCTTTCAGGCCAGGCATCCGCTGCGGTTCAGGCCGCGGGTTCTTTACTGGCAGGTTGGCAGACGCTTGAACAGGACTTTATTGTCTTCCAGTCGGCGCTGACCAGCGCGACCCCCGATTTAGGTTATTTCCTGATCGCGCAACTCAATGCGGCGAAAGCGGACTGGGATGATGTTGGCAATCATGCCCGTAAACTCCTGGATTATGGTTCTTTACCGGTCAGCAACGCATCGGTTACCAGCGGTGGGATCCTGTTGCCTAACCCAACGGCGACGTTTGCACGGCTGGCTGCTGCATAGCGTTCATCAATCATCAATCAGGCCCGTGAGGGTCTGATTGTTTTAACAGACAAACCGGACGCATCGTTTCACGATGATGCCAATAAAAGACCCTTGTCTAAGGTTCAGAGTATGCCAGCATTAAAAGTCAGCTTTACTCAGGCATTAACGGCTCAACAAAATGTGCGTCAACAGATGAAGCTGGTCGTACAACAATTAGAACAGCTTCCGCCCATTAACGATCCGCAGATCCCCGACCTGAATGAAAATATTGTCTCCGTCCACAATCATGCGAATTATTATCTGTCTGACATTGTGGTGGAAATGGATTCGTTGTATTCCGAGGTTATCAGGTTTGGAGACGAGCTGGATTCTACGGTTTCTAACATCCGTTCTGAATTAAATGGTCCTGACGGACAGGGATATCTCACAAAAGCTCAGGGACAGATTAAGCAATTACTCTCCGACAGCGCGCCGCTATCCGCCTCTCTGAATAATTTCAATGAGGTTGTTATTTCCTTTAATAATGACATTACGACGGACTCAAGGAACTTGCTAGCCGATCAGCAAAGGGCGCAACAGTTATTAGCTGCCGATCGGGCAAGATTAGAAGCTCTTAACGCTCAGCTGAATGCGCTGAATGCTGAGCTTGAAAGTAAAAAGCGGATGGAAATTATCATCGGCATTTTTACTCTTGGGATTGGCGCCGCCATTATGGAATTAACAGGCTATGTGCAAAGCACAGAGCGGGCGATTGGTCAGGCGCAACAGGAAACGGAGAGGCTTTATCAGGAAATAGGACAGCTCGGCGCCACCAGTGATGCACTGAACGCATTGACCAAAGGAACCGCTATTTTGTGTGGCCTGACACAATCTCTTCAATATGGTTGGCAAACCGTGACGGCCGAGCTGTCGGAGGTCACCCAACAACAGGTGACTGCGGATTTTCTTATCGTCTCGGTTAATACCGTGCAGGCGAACTGGCAGGAAGTGATGCGCACCGTTGAGCAATTGCAGTAAGGCAAAAACCAATTAACGACTTTGAGGTTTTCATTATGATCATGCAAGCCATTGCAGCTGTGAAAAATGATACTGAATCATCATCAACCAATACCTTAATGACAGGTATTCAGGGCATTGGTGCTTCATCGATTGCTCAACAGACTTATGCGAGCACTGTATTATGTCAACCCAACATTCATTTAGATATTTTACCTGATCTTCCTGCACAGCAGGCTATTGCGCGCGATCAGGCGCAGGAATGGTTGTCCTCGATTAATCCGGCGGCCATCTCTTCTCTGGTGAATGTGCGTAATTTTTCGAATCAGGTGGGGGCTTATGTCGATGCACTTCTTCCGGCGGCACAAAAATATGACATGGGGGATAAAAGCCAGCTTCCTTATATCCAGCAGGGCATCCAGCAGCTGCTTTTTCTTGCTCAGAAAAATGTCACTTCCACGGGGGTGTTTGTCGATAACGTCCAGGTTTATGTGAATGGGATCAACAGCAGTCAGAGCACATTTAAAGCGGCTAAAGAAACCGTGCAGACGCAAATTACCGGTGATAAAGGGGAAATATCGGCACTTCGGCAGAAGCTAAACGATCTAAATAAACAGATGGATGCAGATATTGTGCAGATTTCGGCGGGAGCGGTGAGCGACATTATAGGGATCGGCATGATTGTCATTGCGGCCACAACAATTATCGAAACCGGTGGGGCAACGCAAACGCTTCTGGCTGCAGGTATTACCCTGGTCGCGGGCGGAACGCTGGCGATGACCATAAGCTCTGCCGATATCGTCAAAGCGCAAAAAGAGTACAGCACAACGTTGACCAATCTCGTCGGGCTTGAATTGGAAGTGGCTGTTTTTGACACGGTTTATAACCAGTTGACGGCCAGTGAAAGGCTTTCTCAGTCTGCCATTGATGCCGCTAAGCTGCTGGTCAACGGATGGCAGACCGTTGCTGATAGCTACCAGCAAACGCTGGCCGACCTGCAGCAGAGTTCAAAAGGGTATCTGGCACTGAGGCTGAGCGCGATGAAACGCCAGTGGCAACAGCTAGGCGATCAGGCGGGAAGCGTGATGCAGTTAGGGCCGCTGCCTTTTAATACTGTTCCCGCAAATGAACTGAAGTCGAGTGCATGACAGGCGAGGAGCTGCCCGGCAACCGCCGGGCAGAAAAGCTTTTTAGAACAGGTATAGCGTCAGCACCGTTGGTTGAAGGTGGGTGGTACAAAACAGCGTAAGTTAATAATCAACATGATTTAACATAATATACATTATGCGCACTTGTATGGAATCAGGGAAAATCTGGCGTTTTGCGGACATCGTTGGCCTGGCTTCTGAAAGCGTCTACGCCGGCTATCTCACAGCGCGTCCAGCGCATGCCGGCTTAACGGTACTGTTCTTCCCAGGTTTACTTACCGTTTTGCCCTGTTGATATAAGCCTGTAAACCCTCTGCAAGAAAATCAAACACCGTTTTACAGGCCTGGCTGTGGCGTAAATCTTCATGCATCACCAGCCAGGTGTCGAGATGAAATGCAAAGAAATCAGGCATTATCCTCTGTAACGGCGGAGAAAAATCGGCCAGATGCACCTGGCACATACCGATACCTGCTCCGGCACGTATGAGGTTTAATTGTGCAATATCGCTGTCGGTTCGCACGGTAAACAGCTCGCGGTTTAGCTGTGGGTACTGTTTAAGTGCTTGTAAAATAAAGGGCGTCATATTATCGAAACCCACAAGCGTATGGGTGAATAACGCATCAATACTTTCCGGTGCTCCATGTCGTGACACATAGGCTGGCGCGGCATGCAGACCTATTTCAATCCTGCCCATCCGACGAGCAATCAGTTGCTCCTGCACCGGTGTGGTCATGCGTACAGCAATATCCGCTTCCCGGTTCAGTAAATCCTGAACGCGGTTAGACAGAACCAGTTCAACGGTTATTTGCGGGTATGCCTCCTTTATTTGTGCAATCACTGGAGGCAGAACTTCAGTGCCGATGATTTCACTTGCGGCAACGCGCACCACGCCTCGTAATCCGGCTGCGCCGGAGCTGAAACTGGCAGCTGACCGCTCAATCATCATGGCCGTATTTTCCATCGCTTGCGCATGGCCCTTCAGCTCGACGGCTGCGTCCGTAGCCTGCAATCCTGTCTGTGAACGTGTAAATAAAACAAGGCCGAGGGCCGATTCCAGTGCTGCAATATGACGTCCGGCGGTTGGCTGGGTAATGGCAAGCCTGCGTGCGGCCCCTGACAGAGACCCTTCCCTCATCACGGCCAAAAATGTGCGATACCATTCCCACGGGATATTTAGCTTCATACAAAAATGCATACCTGCTGGCTTATATTATGCAATTACATTTAGCCCGTGCGGTCATTAAGATGTCAAGCAGATATCCAATAAGGGTCAGATGATGAAAAGCACAAATAAGGTACTAATACTGGGCGCAACGGGTGGGATCGGTGGCGAAATAGCCCGTAAATTGATCCGGGACGAATGGGATGTGCGTGCATTGCGCCGCTGCACTCCGCAAAATGCCGATCGCAACAATAGCATTTCGTGGATAAGCGGAGATGCGCTGAATGCTGAACAGGTTGAGGCGGCGGCGTCAGAATGCAGCGTGATTGTCCATGCCGTTAACCCGCCGGGTTATCGAAACTGGGAACAGCTCGTTTTGCCCATGCTGCATAACACCATCAGCGCAGCGGAGAAAAACGGTGCATTAATCGTTCTGCCGGGCACGATTTATAACTACGGTCCGGATGCTTTTCCCCTCTTACGCGAGGATTCCCCTCAGAATCCGGTTACCCGAAAAGGCGCCATACGCGTGCAAATGGAGCAGGAACTCGCAGCCTATGCACAGCGTGGCGGAAAGGTGCTGATTTTGCGGGCTGGAGACTTTTTTGGTCCCCATGCTGGCAACAACTGGTTTTCACAGGGACTGGTCAAACCGGGGCATCCACCGCGGGTCATTAAAAACCCCGGCAAAACCGGCGCAGGCCACCAGTGGGCTTATCTGCCGGATGTCGCCGAAACGCTCGCTGCACTGTTGGCGCGTCGGGATGAGCTCGAACCGTTTGCCAGTTTCCATATGCGCGGGCATTGGGATCCTGATGGGACAGCGATGACCGCCGCCATAAAGCTCGTCGTGGAGCGTGCCGGTATAAAGGCGAAGGTGAAGTCGTTTCCCTGGTGGCTTATCTCTGCGATGAGTCCCTTTAACGCTACGCTGCATGAAATGCGGGAGATGCGCTATCTTTGGGAGCAGACAATAGAGATGGATAATTCAAAACTGATTGCCTTTTTAGGTCACGAACCGCAGACCCCTCTTAATGAGGCCGTACATTCCACATTAGTTGGTTTGGGCTGTATTTAACATAACCTGCTGTTTAGAAAGAGTTGAAAGATGTCTGATATACTTAAGCTTTTGAAAAACGCAGCCCTAATCAAATGGAAATTGAATTAAATAAAAGTGTTAAAGAGAGAATCTTCCATGCTGTCATTTTTGAGGTGACGGCCAACGTTATTATCGCCCTGTCACTTGCCTGGCTGATGAATGTGTCTGTACTTCAGTCAGGCACGTTGTCCGTCATATCCGCACTTACCGCAACGGTCTGGAATTTTATTTTTAATAAGCTCTTTGATTCCCTGCAGAAAAAATACCAGTTTGAAAGAACATTTCTCATTCGTGCGATCCATGCGGTAGGTTTTGAAGCGGGACTCATCATAACCTTAATGCCTGTCGCGATGATTATGCTGAATCTTACAATGACTGAGGCATTTTTTGTTGAGATTGGTCTTGTACTGTTTTTCCTGCCATACACGATGCTGTTTAACTGGCTTTACGACTATCTGCGCTGGACGTTTGTTGGACGTAAACGGTCTGTTATGTAGCGAGATATCAGTCACATTGACACGCCTTTGATCATCTTCGACTCCACTCACCTCCTATACTCTTCATTTCTCTATCTCTTTTCAGGAGTCGATAATGTTTGATCATGTGAAATTCGGCGTCAGCGATTATGAAAAAAGTAAAACCTTCTTCCTCGAGGCGCTTCGCCCGCTTGGTGTAGAACTCATCGATGAAGGCACGCCGGAGTATGGTGTAGAAATGAGTTCCGGCGATGTTTCACTTTGCCTTTTCCATACAAATGACAAACCCGCGCCTCTGCATCTGGCGTTTGTGGCCAATACGCGCCAGCAGGTTGATGATTTTTACCATGCTGCACTGCGCGCCGGCGGACGTGATAACGGCGGGCCGGGGTTGAGGTCATACGGTGAAAATTACTATGCCGCGTTTGTCATCTCGCCTGATGGTCATAATATCGAGGCGGTGTGCCATGCGCCGCAGAGTCTGTAGCGTCAGATGTCATTAAATATCTGTCATGCGTCTATTTACACGATTATGCACGAAAGTGCTTCATTAAGCCACATTAATTCCGTAAGGTATGGCCTGTTAACGTGCAACATCATGCAATAACACTGACAGAGGTATTTATGACACAACAGTTGATTCTAATTGCCGGCCCCTACCGCAGCGGAACCGGCGGCGTTCAGGCGCGCATTGATGAGAATCTGGCGCGTCTCGAAAGCGCAGCATTAGCCGTTTACCAGCGTGGTCACATTCCGATCATAGGTGAATGGCTTGCTTTGCCGTTGGCAAAGGCCGCGGGCTCGAAAACCGTTGGTGATGAAATCAGCGAAGCGATGCTCTACCCCGTTGCTCACCGGCTCATAGCTAAATGCGATGCAATTTATCGTATCGCCGGTGCATCTAAAGGTGCCGATATGGACATTGAGGTCGCCAGAAAATACGGCCTCAGGGTTTATACCGCGCTTGAGGACATTCCTGAGGCTTAAGGAAAACCGACAGCCAGGCTATGCTCTCAGGCTGGCTGTCAGACGGTATCACAATCTGAGGTTAACACGACGGATACCCCCTTTTCTGATACTGCGCGGATCCAGTCCTTATCGGTATTGTCTTCCACGACGATGGTATTCACCGATGACACATCACCAATCACAAACGAAGACGCTGTGTTGATCTTTTCCGGAGAAGCCAGAACAACAGTCTCCGCGGCTCTGCCGGAAAATGCACGTTTGATGCACGCCTCTTCGAAATCACCGGTCGTTAATCCAGCTTCAGGATGGATCCCGGTCACGCCCATAAAGAACAGGTCTGCATGAATATTTTCGATGCCTTCGATGGCCGCAGCGCCGACCGCAACGATAGAGTGTTTATACAAGCGACCGCCGATCAGAATCACCTCAATGGACGGATGATCGACAAGCCCCAGGGCAATGCTCGGGCTGTGCGTCACCACAGTGATACGAAGCTCGAGAGGGAGAAACGTAATCAGCTCCGACGTTGTCGTGCCACCATCGACGATCACCACCTGGCCTGATGAAATCAGCTGCGCGCCTTTGCGGGCCACCCTTTTTTTCGCATCCATTTTCACGGATTGCCGTTCAGCAAACGGAGCAATCGCGGAAGATGCTGGAAGCGCGCCACCGTGAACCCGCTGCAAACGCCCTTCTGCCGCCAGCTCGCGCAGATCGCGCCGGATGGTGTCTTCAGAGACGTCAAAGAGAATGCTGAGCGCTTTTGACTGGACCTGACCTTCGGCACCGAGCTTTTCAAGGATCAATTGTTTTCGTTGACTGGTGAGCATCATGAATTCCTGACGTTGCATGTTTTATCTTGTAATTGCACGATAATGCTGTTTATGATAATTACTCTACGTAAGGAGGAACAAACGTGCAATCAAAACGTGCAGATGTGCGCATCATTAACAGTGAAACACTGTCAGATAACTGGTACGTCCTTAAAAAATATACCTTCGACCTGCAGCGACGTGATGGCGAATGGCAGCGGCAGCAGCGGGAAGTCTACGACCGTGGCAACGGCGCGACGATTTTGCTCTACAACCGTGATAAAAAGACGGTGATCCTGACTCGCCAGTTCCGCTTCCCCGTCTTTATCAACGGCCATGAGGACAATCTAATTGAAGCCGCTGCAGGGTTGCTGGACAACATGGATCCCGAGAGCCGCATCAAAGCAGAAGCGGAAGAAGAGACCGGATTTCACGTTTCACGCGTGCAGAAAATTTTCGAAGCCTATATGAGCCCGGGCTCCGTTACGGAAAAGCTCTATTTTTACCTTGCCGAGTACCAGCCGAGAGACAGAACCGGCGCTGGCGGTGGGATCAAGGCGGAAGGAGAAGATATCGACGTGCTGGAAATGACGCTTGAAGAGGCATTACGCGGCATTGAGACGGGTAAAATCGTCGACGGGAAAACCATCATGCTGCTTTATCATGTGGCCCTTAAAGGGATTCTGTAACCTACTGGTTTAAATCCTGATTTGAAGGTGCATGAGTTGGTGCGCTTGTCCGATACGCGGATGGAATGCGGGAAACCTCCTAAATTTTGCAGCCTACTATATTTAGTGAACGATTTCGAAATTCGATAAAATCATAAACATTTCCCTGAGTCATCTGCATTTACCATTCAAAAATGCCAAACGTTCACAAGGCTGCCTGCAGAGGTAGCCTGTCTTATCTGTTGACTGGATTAAAATGCGACTCGCTACAGATAACGAAGCATATTATACTTGCTCCTCCACTCGAACAGGAGGCAGCAACTCACGTGAAGGATACATATTACAACGACATAACGATCAATACGCTAATTCAGAGTGAGCTGGACGCGTTTTTTGAGGACTTCAGAGGGATCGTCTTTGCCTACGCTATTATGAACAAGAAAGATCCTTCACAGATGAGGATACTCAATAACAGTCCTGAGTGGTTTAATATCTACCTTGAAAGAAAATATCAGTTCATTGACCCTGTCATTATTCGGGCTTTGCGCTGTGTTGAAGACTTTTTCTGGGAAAGCGATGTCGTCCTGTCGGATGGTTATAACCTGACACGCATTTTCGACGAAAGCGTTCAGTATGATATATACCAGGGGCAGACTTTTCCTCTGCATGACTATCTGAATAATCTTGTTGTCTTATCCGTCATCAGTCCTAAGCATTCTGGTATTGACATAGAGAAATATCGGCCGCAATTTCTACGCTTCCTTGTTCAGTTACATCAGAAGACACTCAATCTGTATAGTCAGCATCAGCAGAAAAAGAATGTGTTCTTGTCGCCACGTGAGCGACAAATCCTCAAATGGGTCAGCGCCGGAAAAACCTATGCAGAAATTTCTGTTATTTTATCTATTGCTGAACGCACCGTTAAATTCCATATGGGCAATATAATGAAAAAACTCGGTGTGAATAATGCCAGACATGCAATAAAGCTTGGAACAGAACTCCGGTTACTGGACGACTGACCCTCAGACACTGGTTATAGATAGCGTAAATGCCCGAGCATTTCGCGAAGCCAGTGGCTGGATTTGTCTTTACTAATAATATCTTCAATAATGCGGGTGCTGGCAGGCATATAAATATAGTAAATAACCTCCCCTTTTTCAGAAACACCGCGCTGAATAACTTCAACTTTCCAGTTCGCATGCCGAAATATGGCATACATACCGCGACTGGCTACTGCGTACATTCCGTGATATTTATTCTTAATGCAATAAATATTCATTGCAAGAAACAATGCTTTACTGGCGGGCACGCCCTGCAAACTTGCAGAGTCTCGTGTTTCTTTATCTAAAAATAAACGACTCACTTCACAGCAGGGAACATCGGCTGGAAAAACAATGGGATTATCGAAATAATTATGAAAGATTTCGCTTATCATTGTCGGCTGCGTTGAGTTAATAAATCGCGCGCCGCATAACAGCTGTCCATCATACATACCCAGTAAGTATGTCGTGTTATGGGAATCAAATTGATCCTTTTCCATCCCTTTGACGCATTCCACTTTCCAGTCGAGTCGGTCCCGAAAGGTTTTTCTTCTGAGTCGGTAGAGTTCGTGCGCTAGTGCTGGGGGTAAATCATCGTAGTCGTGTAAAAAAAATTCAATGACAGAAATCATGCTCTTGTTCCTGATAATAACACCTGAAACTATCATCACCTGTCTTTTAGGACAGCTTTCATTGTGCCGCATATTCCCTATACTTAAAAAGTACCTGACCACGAAGTTCTCGCAAAACTAAGCGGTCAGGAGGTCAAAGACCTACGAAACACCAGGGATATACCCATCGATGATTATCTAATATTTAAAGTTTCGGGTACAGAGCATAAGAAGCACTTTGCCGATAAAATAATAAAAAACAATAATCATAAAGTAATTACAATAAAAACATTGCCCCTTAATCTTTTAAGGGGTAATATTTCCGATTGCTTATTTTTCCCGCCCTCCCCTTCATTTTACAGACTCAGCTGACGTCATCTGCCCAAAACCCTGGCCGGTACCGCTTTGCAGGTATCTGCCTGTGCTATTCTTGCAGAATCATGCAAAACGGAGAATTGATGATGGCCGACTGGAACCCTTCTCTTTACCTGCAATTTGGCGCAGAAAGAACGCGTCCAGCCGCCGAGTTGCTCGCCAGAATTCCTCTTGATGAAGCCGCTACTATCGCTGATTTGGGCTGTGGGCCAGGTAACAGCACGGCGCTGTTAAAGCATCGCTGGCCTTCTGCTCACATCACCGGCGTCGATAACTCCCCTGCCATGCTCGGGGAAGCACGCGCCGCCTTACCTGACTGCCACTTTGTTGAGGCCGATATCCGTCAGTACAAGCCTGGCCAGCCGCTGAGCCTGATTTATGCTAACGCGTCGCTGCAATGGGTTCCGGACCATTACGATCTCCTGCCTCATCTTGTCTCCCTGCTTAAGTTAAATGGCGTGCTGGCGATCCAGATGCCTGATAACTGGCTGGAACCCACCCATGTGGCGATGCGTGAAGTGGCGCTGGAGCAAGACTACCCGGACCGTGGCCGCGAACCTCTGCCGGGTATACATGCTTATTACGATATTCTGTCGGAGGCAGGCTGTGACGTGGATATCTGGCGGACAACCTATTATCACAAAATGAGCTCTCATCAGGCCATTATTGACTGGGTAAGCGCCACCGGCCTGCGCCCCTGGCTCCAGGAACTGAACGAGAGCGAGCAGAAACGTTTCCTGAAACGCTACCATGAACTGCTGGAAGAGCAGTATCCGCTCCAGGAAAACGGGCAGATACTGCTGGCTTTTCCTCGGTTGTTTATCGTGGCTCAACGCCAGCCCTGATCCGATTATAGGCGGGCTTCTTTGAGCAACTGCTGGATAACCTTTTCCTGCTGCGCATAATCACCCTCGCCAAAGGCGGTATAGCGCAGCTGCCCTTTGGCATCAAAGTAATAATGCGCTGGCCAGTACTGGTTGCCGAACGCATTCCAGATTTGATAGTTGTTATCCGTCACAACCCGATACGGCAACTGCCATTTCGTTACTGCCTTTTGTACCGACGAAAGCGGTTTTTCCCAGGGGTATTCTGGGGTGTGAACCCCAATCACCACCAGGCCCTGCGATTGGTACTTAGTGGCCCAGTCTCGCACATGCGGGAGCGTGTGCTGGCAGTTAATGCAATCCCACGTCCAGAAATCAATCAACACCACCTTCCCTCGCAAGGATTCAGACGTGACAGGGTCACCGTTAATCCATCCTGTTCCACCGTTTAACGAAGGCAGCTGGCTGCTGGGCTCAGCGATCGCCACCGGCTGGAGCTTCACCGGCGCGGTTGTGGGTTTTGCCAGATTTAAGAGCGCGGTCTCAAGACGGTCTGCGACGCCGTTAGCCCCTTTCAGCAGCGAGGTCATCCCCGTCGCGTTCAGGACAACTGCCGCTAACATTGCAACTCCTGCCCCCTGCCGGAGCTTCGCCATCAGCGCAGACTTTGCCCTTAACGGTGTCATCAGCGTGCGGCTGCCGATAACGAGCAGGCCCAGCATTAGCGCGCATCCGCTGCCATAGGCAGCGAGCAGTGCGCCCGTGGCGATGGCCGAGTGGCCCGCGATATTAATGCTGAAAATAGCGCCCAGGATGGGGCCCGCGCAGGGAGACCAGAGTAGCCCGACCGCAAGCCCGGCCAGAAAAGCCGATGCCATTCCGCGCGTTTGCCCGCTTCGGGTGTTGAGAACATTTCCTGCGCTGACGGCCGGTCCCGCGATACGCTGGGCGAAAGACGGAAAAATTAAGGCCAGCGCGGCTATGGCCAGAATGACGAGCGCGATCCAGCGCCCAACAATGGTTGCCGCTGTTATCCACTCGCTGGCGACGGTGATGACCATCGCCACCAGGGTGAACATCACGACCATCCCGGCGAGCAGGGCCAGAATATGTCGTCGTTGCCCCTGGAAACCGGCGAACAGGAGTGGAATAACCGGGAGCGTACATGGGCTTAGCAGGCTTATCATCCCGCCCAGAAAAGCGATTACCAGAAACATAATGACCTCACATTACATGTCCTGCGACACTGCAGTGAGGCTATTTCATCGTCCTGATGTGTTCAGGATATGTGTAAACGCGCGGTTTTTGTCTGGCTCTGTATCATCCGGGCCAGGAGATACAAAGCCGTACAATTAACGACGCGGTAGCGTAATGGAGACGTCCAGTCCGCCACCGGCTCGGTTCGCCAGTTTGAGCTTTCCTTCCAGCTGTGCGGTCAGCTGCGCGGCAATCGCCAGGCCGAGTCCTGTCCCGCCGGTATCGCGGTTACGCGAGGTTTCAACACGATAAAACGGCTGCAGAACCGCCTCCAGCTCGGCTTCGGGTATTCCCGGTCCGTCGTCCACAATGTGAATCACCACCTCTTTGGCAGACGAATCATCAATGGCAATGACGGCACAGTCGCCGAACTTCAGGGCATTATCCAGCAGATTAGTCATTACTCTACGAAGCGCCTGCGGACGCGTGACGATCGGCAAACGGACTTCGTTTGCCTGAAACTGCACGTTTTTACCAATGTCCTGATAATCGCTGGCGATGCTGTTGACCCAGGCGTTCAATTCTAGCTTCAGCGACGTCTCTTCCAGTGATTCTGATGACCGGGCATACGCAATGCCCTCCCGCACCAGACGCGACATGTTATCAAGGTCGTTTAAGAGCTTGTCCCGCAGTTCAGGCTGCTCCGTCATTTCTACACGAAGCTTCATGCGGGTAATGGGCGTCTGGAGATCGTGAGAAATAGAGGCCAGGATCTGTGCGCGTTCCCTGAGATAAGACTGAATGCGCGCCTGCATGGCATTGAAGGCATGGGCTGCGCGCTGCAGCTCCAGCGGCCCTTTCTCCTTCATTGGCGTGCTGGCCGCCGGATCAAGTGAATCCACCGCGCGGGTAAATTGTGAAAAAGGCCGAACCACCTGCCGCACGGCGATCCAGGAGCAGGCCGCCAGGAGCAGCAGCTGCAGGATGAGCACACCGGGTAACCAGCTGGCGACGGGGGGCATGCGCGGGATGAGGTCAATGGTCAGCGGCGAGCCATCGCGTAACGTGAGATGCGCCTGGATATGTGAAATGGCGCCGGGAACGGCGGTGAAGCTGACAGGATATTGTGCCGCGAGCGTCGCTTTTAAGGTTCGGATAGCATCCTGCGAACGCTTATCCGTCGGCGCTGCGCCGGGTTCCCCTGTGCCCAGAATATAGCGATAGTTACCCCGTTCAAGCCGCGGCAGCCAGGCGGCGCGTTCGCTGGCCGGTAAGCGGTCTAAAATGGCGACGCTGGTTGCGACGTCGTTTTCCAGATTACCGAGCATCACCGTGCGGGCGCTGTGCATGCGTTCAATCATGACCAGCGTCAGGCTCAGGGCGTTAGCCAGCAGCAAACCGGGCAGCACGACGATCAGCAAACGAGCCAGCAGCGAGCGTGGCCAGAGCGTCATTCGTTAACCTCTTTGATGGTCACCGGCATCGTAAAGACGTAGCCTTCGCTGCGCACGGTTTTGATATAGGCGGGCGTGCGGGCATCTTCATTGAGACGCTGGCGAACCCGGCTCACCAGCAGGTCGACAGAACGCTCAAACAGCTCGGCGTCTCGCCCCTGCGTCAGGTTAAGCAGCTGATCGCGGGTCAGTACCCTCTGAGGATGGTCAAGGAAAACGCGCAGCAGACGATACTCCGCCCCGCTGAGCGCCACAATCACCCCTTCCGGGTCGATTAAGTGGCGAGCGACGGTATCGAGCTGCCATTCACCGAACATCACCAGCCGCCCTGCTTCTGTCACCTGTAGATTGGGCGGCATCGTGCGAAAACGCCGTAAAATCGCTTTAATGCGTGCCAGAAGCTCACGCGCGACAAACGGCTTCACCACGTAGTCATCCGCACCCATCTCCAGACCCAGGATCCTGTCCGTCTCCTCATTGCGGGCCGTCAGCATCAGGATGGGCAGATCTTTATGTTTGCCGCTGCGTAGCTGCCGGCATAGCGTGAGACCGTCATCGCCGGGCATCATGACGTCCAGCACCACCAGGTCGATATGCTGTTTATCCAGTACGCTGCGCATCTCTTTGCCGTTGGCCGCGCCCGTCGCGCGATAGCCAGACTTACCGAGATAATCGACAATCAGTTCACGAATATCCCTGTCGTCATCGACGACAAGGATGTGGTCAATATGTTCCACCGAACTCTCCAGACCGAAGGGTAACGTACTGAAAATAGCACATTTCACAGCTTATCCGCGTCGATAACCGCCTTGACGAAATCCTGCGGATCTTCCTGAGGCGGGTTGTGCCCCACGGTTGAGCCGAAGGTGCGGTGCTCATATTTGCCGGTAAATTTAGCTGCATAGGCCTGCGGTGCCGGATGCGGCGCGCCGTTGTTGCCGCCTTCGATGGTGATCGTTGGTACGGTGATATTCGGCAGCGTAGCCAGTTTTTGCTCGTAGCGGTCGTATTTGCGCTCGCCTTTTTCCAGCCCTAAACGCCAGCGATAATTACTGAGCGTCACCGCGACGTGGTCCGGGTTATCGAGTGATTTGGCGCTGGCGTTAAAGACCGCATCGCTAAATTTCCAGTCAGGTGAGGCCTGAGACCAGATTAAACGGGCGAAGTCATGCGTATTTTTGGCATAGCCTTCAGCACCACGCGCGGTAGAGAAATAGAACTGATACCACCACTGCTGCTCCGCTTTTGGCGGCAGCGGCTGTTTGCCAATCTGCTGGCTGCTGATGAGATACCCGCTCACTGAAACGAGTGACTTCACGCGCTCGGGCCACAGCGCCGCAACGATATCCGCCGTCCGGGCACCCCAGTCATATCCTGCAAACACCGCCTGCCGGATATTCAGGGCATCCATCAGGTTGACGATGTCTTTCGCCATCGCCGAAGGCTGGCCGTTGCGCAGCGTTTTTGCTGACAGGAAACGCGTGGTGCCGTAACCGCGCAGAGACGGAACAATGACCCGGTACCCTTTTGCCGCCAGTGCGGGTGCAACCTCGGCATAGCTGTGAATATCGTACGGCCAGCCGTGCAGTAAAATAACCGGCTGACCGTCTTTCGGACCAATGTCGACATAGCCGACATTCAGATCGCCGGCATTGATTTGCTGAGGATGGTCAAAGGCTGCGGCGACGTTTGTGCCGGTGACCTCGGCCTGACAGGACATCACGGTGCCAAGCGAAACGGTCAGTGCGAGGGTTGAGTAAGCAAGTTTGCTGAACATGTTGGTATCTCCGGTTGAGTACAATTCACGGGGATATAACAACACTGCAATGTATAGCGGATATGTGCGAAAGCGGGTTTATTGCAAGCCTGTGTATGTATCCGGGACGCTGATACAGTGTGATACAAACACAGGCGTTGTCGCCTTAAAGAGAGAGTCGGTAGCGGACGTAATCGTCAGCTTCGCCATATTTGTCATAGAGTTTACGCGCCGGGTTGTTCTCCCGGGTGACCCAGTACAGTTTCGACCACCCTTCGCGCCTGCCTTCCTCAATCAGAGCATCAATAAGCGCCTTACCTGCACCCGCTCCGCGTTCGTCGGCATCAACAAACAGATCTTCCAGGTAGCAGATGGGGGCCGTTGACCAGGTTCCTTCGTGCAGAATGCACATCGCGAAACCGATGACCTTTTGGTCCTTCTCTACCACCCGGCAGAACATCTGGGAATGCGCTGATAGCGCCCTTTCCCACGTCGCTGCGGTGACGGATTCCTCGAGGTAGCAATCATAAAAATGGGTGTAACCATCCCACAGCGGTCGCCATTGGGAATAGTCGTCTGCGCGTAGAGGTCTTACCGTGACAGCCATGTGTTCCTCACATTACAAATTGATCGCCATTTCGAAACAGCGTAAATCGACACCCGCCATACGCGAGTGATGATAGCTTTCGCTCAGCGTAACAAACCCCTGCTTCTGATAAAACGACTGGGCGTTAGGCGTCGCATCGAGCGTCAGACGGGTTATCCCCCGGCTGCGGGCTTCCTGTTTGAGCGCCTCAATAATCCGGGTTGCCATGCCTTTTCCGGAGGCTGCAGGCAAGGTGAAAATCGCCTCCAGACAGTGGGTATCCAGATCGAGATAGCCGGTTGCCGCAACATCGCCCTTTTCATCTTCAACCACATAAAAAGGGTATTCAATGATCATCTTCCGAAAGCGTTCGGGCATGAGAACTGGCGTCCAGCGCGCAATGACCTCTGCGTCGTAACTGGTTTTACAGCCGTGACGAATCGCCTGATTGCGAATATTCCAGAGCGTTTCGGCTTCCTGTGGCCTGGCTTTTCGTAATGTCATAACCTCCTCCTTTAACGGCTTTTTAGCCGCATTTCCCGTGCCGACCTGGCAAGACGCTGAGTACGACAATAGAGCGTAAACAGCACAAAGCCGCTGCTGTTCATCACCACCCGACAAAGTAATAGCGCGAATGATGCGATGACCAGCGGCCAAAGACCTCCGTCATGCGAAAGCAGGAAATGTAAAACCTGAACGAGGGTCGTTATCAGCAGGATGATGAACAACGCCATAAAGCCCGACAATCCTGACGTCTTACCACGTGCCAGGAGTACGCTTGTCACAATGAGCGCGCCTGTCATCGTCACTGATGGTAAGAAAAAGCTCAATGCATGATGCAAAGGTGACAAACCCTGCAACGTGCTGAGAAAAGGCAAAAGGTTTAACGCAAACGCCACTAAAAACAGAGGTAACAGCATAGCTACCGGATAAGGATTTTGACGCGGAAGCTCGCTGAGTGGACGCGAAAAATACCGTTCCAGCTCGGGCGTGGAATGATTCAAGAGACGGATATCACGATGAGCAATAGCCTCCTCTATCTCTTTGCCATGCTGCAGGAGATCCTGGAAAACCCGTCCGGTTAAAAGAGACAAAAAACTCATCAAAATTTCGCCATTAAAGAAATGATGCCCATTTCTGGTAGGGAATGAACCCAGCACGCCTCAACTAAATGTGATAGAGATGAAAATACCAGAACGCAAACAAAAGCATAACGCCTAAAAAGGGAGATCCGCAGATGACCATACCGACGCTCATGACAGAACGCTTACTGCTAAAACCGCTGGTTGCCGAAGATGCGGCTCAGATACAAAAGCTTTATCCGCGCTGGGAGATTGTCCGCTATATGGTCTCTTCCGTGCCATGGCCCTACCCGGATAACGGCGCGGAAAACTATGTCAATAACGTGGCGCTGCCGGATGTGGCGAAAGGGATTGCCTGGTTCTGGAGCATCCGACGACGTGAGGTGCCGGATGAATTGATGGGCATTATTTGCCTGTACGACGTCGAGGATAATAACCGCGGGTTCTGGCTCGCGCCGGAGTTTCAGGGCCAGGGATACATGCGCGAGGCCAGCATTGCCGCTACGGATTACTGGTTCAATACGCTAAACAAACCTGTATTACGCGCCCCGAAAGCCGCTGCCAACAGCCGCTCCCGGCGTATTTCGGACAGTAGCGGCATGCGGCTTATCAGGACGGAGAAGAAAGCCTACGTTAGCGGGATGCTGGACTCCGAGCTGTGGGAGATCACCCGCGACGAGTGGAACGCCCGTCAGGTGAGCTGATAGTGCTTATCCGGCATCAGCCTTTCCGGAATGTTCTCTTCATCGTTCATCTGCAGCAGATCGCGTTCCATCATGTTGCAGATGGCGTCCAGCGGCAGATCGTTATTCTCAGTGCCGAACGGGTCTTCCAGCTCTTCCGCCAGGGTGTCCAGCGAGATGAAGGTGTATGAGATCAGCGCAGAGACAAAGGGCGTCATGTAGTGCAGATCCACGACCAGCGCGAACGGCAGCATGATGCAGAACAGATACACCGTGCGGTGCAAAATCAGCGTATAGGCAAACGGTACCGGCGTGGTCGCAATGCGTTCACAGCCGGACAGGACGATGGACATATCGTTCAGACGATTGTTCAGGCTGTGAAACAGAATGTCTGAGAGTTGCCCGTTACGCCGCCGTACGGCCAGCCACTCCCCCATGATCAGTAAAATACGATTCGCCGGTGAGTTGGCTTTCATCACCTGACGTAAATCATCCGGAGCAAGATAGCGAGAGAGTTGCTCAGCGTTCAGCTCCCGGCGCAGGGTCATGCGCAGGCAGTTAGCAAAAGCAATCTGCAGACGGACAAATTCGCCCAGATGCTTATCGTCAGGCAAGGTGTTTTTTACCTCGCGAAACAGCGAGCGCGCCGCTATCATCAACTGCCCCCAGAGCAGGCGAGCCTCAACGTAGCGTGAATAACAGGCGTTGTTTCTGAAACCGAGAAAGATTGCGATCGCCACGCCGAGAATGCTGAATGGCGCCACGGTAAATTTGATGCCCAGTGAGGTATACCACGGCAGCATCAGGATAACGGCAATAGAAAGCAGGAAGTTGAGCAGCAGTCGGGTATAGATCTTAGGCAGTACCGAACCGTGCCAGACAAAAATCAGTTGTAGCCAGTGCTGTTTAGGACGAACGATCATAGTGAGTTTCAGGAAAGAAAAGAGCGAGGCTATTAAACGTGATCCCCGTCACCGTTGCAAGTTTGTTAACTGGACATTGCATTTTCTCCCCTGATTAGCGAAATCGGCACAGTGCTGCATGTGTTTTTTAAAAACAAAGCACATAGTATGTTGTAACTAAAATGAAGTATGTTTAAACCCGGCCGCAGCCGGGTGAACGTTAGCAAAGCGGTTTAACCGCAGCGCGCATTCCCTTCAGCAGAATGGCATCAAGGTCCAGCGTGACCTGGTCGACAAGACCGCTTACCTGCGTCAAGTCCTGTTCCCAGTGTTCGCGTGCGCTGAGCACCGACTGCACCAGCTCACGGGTGCTCAACTGCCGATCGCGGTGCTGCGCCCAGAGCTGCTGATAACGTTCCAGCCAGCATGCATCATCCTGCACCGGATAGCTCTCCCCGTTACGCTCTGCGCGGTAGAACGCGATTAACGCGGCTAAGGCAAACGTCAGACGTGCCGGTAATTGCCCTGTTGCCTTCTGCCCTGCCAGTAGCTGTGGCAGGATGCGGGTGCGGTATTTGGTCATGCCGTTGAGCGCAATGGAAAGCAGCTGGTGTCGGATATAGGGATTGCGAAAACGCCCTGTTACCGCACTGGCGAAAGATTCCAGCTCGTTACGCGGCAAATCGAGGACCGGAATGATCTCCTGATAAATTGCTTTTTCGACGAACGCGCAGATCTCCGCATCATTCATCGCCTCGCCCACCGTATCCAGCCCGGCCTGGAAGGCGACCGGCACCAGCGCCGTATGCGCCCCGTTCAGAATGGCAACCTTGCGTTCTTTGTAGGGCCTGATGTCGTCGACAATCAGTACATTTAACGGGTACTTATCCAGACGGAGTTCCTGAGCAAGGGATGCCGGCCCCTGGATAACGAACAGATAAAAATGTTCAGCCGTGTCAAGGAACCCATCGTGATACCCCAGCTCAGCTTCAAGCGCAGCCGCTTCGTCGCGCGGGTAACCGGTCACGATACGATCAACCAGCGTCGAGCAGAAGCTGTTGGCGTCGTTTAGCCACCGGATAAAGGCCGCAGGCAGCGACCACTCCTGGGCATAGCGCAGGACGAGTTCACGCAGTGCATCACCGTTGTAGTCAATCAGTTCGCACGGAATGATGATCCAGCCTTTATCCGGTGCACCGTTGAAATGGTTAAAGCGCTCAAACAGCAGTCGCGTCAGCTTCGCCGGGTAGCTCACCGCAGGGGCATCGTCGAATCTGTCACCCGCGTGGTAGCTAATACCCGCTTCGGTGGTGTTCGAGAAAACAAAGCGCATATCCGGGTTGTGTGCCAGATTCAGAAAGGCGTCATAGTCGTCGTAGACGCTGATTTCACGGTTAACCGAGCGGATAAGACGGCTCTCACTCACCGCTTCACCCTGCTCGTTCAGGCCGCGAATGATAGTGGTATACAAACCATCCTGAGTGCTCAGCGACGGAGGGAAGTCACTCTGAATAGGACGGACGATAACCACTCCGGCATTAAGATCGGTATGTTCATTTAACAGGTCAATTTGCCAGTCGACGAACGCACGCAGGAAATTGCCTTCACCAAACTGAATGATGCGTTCTGGGTATTGAGCACCGGGAAAATCACGACGGTTGAGCGTGTTCACAAGGGGGTTCCTTTTATGATTAGTCATACAGCCTGATAAGATTGGTACGATAACTTATCAAAACTTAACGACCGGGAACCCTGTTTTGATCAATACGTCGCGTAGTTGTACAAAATAATCATAAGAACTTATAGAACACGGACGTGGCCGTCATGGCGCCGTCCGGCATAAGGGCATAGCGCGGGATCTCCCCCACCTTTTGCCATCCGGCGCGCTGGTAGAACGTCTCGGCCCCGCTGCCGGTGGAGGTATCGAGCACCAGCACCGAAATCTCTCTGGCCCGAGCCTCAGCTTCAAGCGCTTCCATCAATGCCATCGCGGCACCTTTCCGGCGCGCTTTCTCGTGAACCAGCAGCTTCGCCACATCGGCGCGATGCGGCTGGTTTTCCGGCTGGTCTGTGATTAACTGCACCGTTCCGATGACGCCGTCCTGCGGGTCGACACAGGCCAGCACGAGGCGCTCATTGCGCCCTGCGCTTTCAGCAATGCCGCGCCAGAAAGAGCGGGCCCTCTCCAGGCTAAAGGGAAGCATAAAGCTGACGGATGCCCCGCCGTTCACACAGTTTTCGAGGATCCCGGCCAGCGCATCAAGGTGGGTGAGAATTTCGTCTCGGGTGAGGTTTTTGATTTGCAGTGAGGTGTTCATTGTTTTTCCTTACGTTGAATACCATCACTGTGCATTTAACATCTTCTTAACGCAAACGGATCGGACATAGGCTTTTGTTATGTCACCGGGCGCGCTGGCGCTGCTGCTTCATGGCATACATCTTTTCATCGGCATCTTTTAACCACTGCTGCAGGTCGTTGTCGTTATGATCGAATTCACTTAGCCCCCATGAGAAGTGAAGCGACCAGGGGTGTAACCTGCGGGCGTTATAGTTTTCTACCTGCTCGGCGAGATACTGCATGGCAATCCAGGCGCCCTGCTCATCCGTATCCGCGAACAGCACGGCGAACTCGTCCCCGCCAAAACGAACCAGCAGATCCGCTTCGCGGAAAGAGGCACGCATCAGTTGCGCCATGGCATTCAGCGCCTTATCCCCCTCTTCATGCCCGAAGCGATCGTTAATTTCCTTAAAGCGATCCAAATCCAGCCAGCCGAGCGTCAGCGGCTCTGCCCGGCGCCGGGCAACGGAAAGCGTGAAGCGCACGAGTTGATTAAAGCCCCGACGGTTGAATAGCCCGGTTAATTCATCCGTGGTCGCCGCGCTGATGGCAGCAAATTCATCTTCCGCCAGCGCGCCAAGATCTCCCAGGACGGCGAGGTCGGCGGCAGAAAACTCCCGGGGAGCATAATCAATCAGGCACAGCGAGCCAACGCTTGCGCCGTCACGCAGGCGCAGCGGGAAGCCGGCGTAAAACCGCACGCGAGGTTCACCGGCCACCAGCGGGTTATCCGCAAAACGATCGTCCTGAAGCATATCCCCTACCACCAGCGGCGCTTCGGTGAGGATCGTATGCCCACAAAATGAGATGTTACGCGGAACGGAGCCAGGTGCCTGACCATCAGCGGACTTAACGATTAGCGAATGCTCATCAATGAGATTGACCATCGCCAGCGGCACCTGGAAGAAGCGTTTTGCCAGACGCGTTAACCGGTCAAACGCCGGGGAACTGTCGATCTCAAGCAGACCGGATTCTCGTAGCGAGTTGAGTCTGTCTGTTTCATTTTCAGGGGTTGCAGGTGCTTTCATAATGTCTCCTGACGTAAAGCGTTACTAAAAGCGTAGCTTAAACAGAGGCATTGTCAGCGTTCTGACAGCCTGTTAAGTCGCTTACTATTCACGTCAATGCCTTATGACGATTAACGCAGCTATGTTTCACTCCCGGTGGGCGCGGCAATTTGCTCGTCCGCCACCCGGGCGCTGGTACGGTTTCGACCCGCTTTTTTTGAACGATAGAGATGATCGTCCGCTTCGGCCATGAGCTTGTTGAAGACTTCGGTCAACTGCCATGACTCAGCCTTTCCACTGCCGAGGCCAATACTGACCGTCAGAAAGAGCGTCTGGTGACGCCATGTAAAAGGATGGCTGGCAACGGTGGAACGGATACGCTCAGCCAGTTCAAAACCGTGCTGCGCGTCGCCTGAATGAACCACCACAGCGAACTCTTCCCCGCCCATGCGCGCCACCATACCGTCTTCGCCGACGACCTGCTGAACCTGTCGGGCAAACGACGCCAGCACGCGATCTCCACACTCGTGGCCGTAGTTATCATTAATGCTTTTGAAATAATCAATATCCAGCAGCATGACGGTCAAAAAACGGGTATGCCGGTACGTCTCTTCATGCTTTAACGCCTCATAAAGCCCGGAACGCGAGTAGACGTGTGTTAAAAAGTCATAATCCGCCCTCAGTGAAACCTGGCGGATCAGGGAATTAATCGCCGCCATGCTGACGGAGACCATCACCGGGCAGATCGCCATCGTGGCGATACCCAGCCGGGCTGAAAACATCATTGGCGTCGTAAACGGCGTCGCCACGGCAATGTTAATAATCGAGTTGGCGACCAAAATGATTTCAGTGGCACCCGTGATAAACGTCAGCAGACAGGTCGCAGGCAATGAGTAACGAACCGCACACCAGATAAGCGCTGGCAGAGGAAACGAGAGGCTCCCCGCTCCGCCAATCACCACCGACGCGACCACCGAGACGATCAGCGCCATCACCGGCAGCAGCTGCTCCAGACGTAACCTGAGATCACGCCCGGGCATACGTAACGTGAGCATACAGGGCACAACAAGCACGCCGGTTGAGAACTGCTCGCTAAACCAGTCGGCAAACAGCGGCCAGAAGGTGTGACTGTCAATCCCGACCGACCCCGCCGCGCCGAGCAAGGCACAAAGCAGCGCGGCAATCAGACAGTAGTTAAACAGACGTAGCGCGTTAAGCGGATCGGGGGTTTTCTTCATCAGTCGCTTGTCGCGCTGAACCAGCACGGCGACGACAACAATAAAGATCATGTTAGACAGGTTGATTACCGCTGAGGCTATACCCCAGTTGGTCGTCACCGCGTCGTACAACAGCATCGCGACATAGCATACCGCATAGTAATGCAGGCGATTCAGGTAGACATAGCGGGCGAAGATCCCTGCCATGACGCCATTCAGCGGCCAGAACAGCGACAGGGCCTCAACGAGCCGTAATTCCGCGCCCACAAAATAGAACAAGGTGGTGAGGATGAAGATCGTCGATGCATTTCGCAGCGGCGTGTCAGGCTGGAACGGCCTGAAAGCGGTAAGAGCAGAACGCATTAAATATCATTCCATATGAAAGCTTATGGCAATTATTGCGGTCGTCAGCATGATCGGGACTAACTTAGGATGCATCTATAACACAAATACCACTGGAGCATAACTCGTCAAATTTAGGCGTTCATCTGCAGCACCAGCCAGTGGTGGATAACGCTGACGATATAATTTTTTTGCGGCGCGGTGAGCGTTACACCCTGTGGAATGTTATGCCATTTTGCCAGGCAGCCCCGACAACAGGTGGCGGTGGCATGCTGGGCGATAAACACCGGGTGACCGCGCATAGGCGTCTGTTTACCGTCATTTGCGGGTTGTGCAGGCGCAAGGCGCTTTTCGACAAAATCCGCGGCATGCTGGTCAATGGTTTCGGGGCCTTTGTCCCAGCAGTACTGTCGTTCTTTATCGCCTAACCGAAAGCGCGAGCGAAATGTCGATCGCGCCAGACGGGAAAAGAGAGGATCCAGATCGGGCATCAGTATACTGAACGTCCCAGACGCTGGGTCAGTTTCTCCAGAACCGCCACGCCGGCAAGCGAATTTCCCGTTTCATCCAGCTCCGGGCTCCAGACGGCTATCGCCATTTCATGCGGCACAATCGCCACGACCCCGCCGCCAACGCCCGATTTAGCCGGAAGCCCAACGCGCCAGGCAAACTCGCCGGCGTTTTGATACATCCCGCTGGTGGCCATTAGCGCGTTAACCTGACGAGCCTGAAGCGGCGAAACGACTTCCTGATCGAGATGCGGCGCGTGCCCCTGGTGCGCAAGGAACAGAAACGTCTGAGCCAGCTCAACGCAGCTCATTTTCAGGGCGCAGTAATGGAAGTAGTTTTGCAGGACGGTCGCCACGTCGTTGTGGAAATTACCGAAGGATTTCATCAGCCAGGCGATAGCCGCGTTACGGGCAGAGTGTTCAAACTCCGAGCGTGCCACAACCGTATCATAGGTAATGTCGTCAACGCCCGAGAGCTGACGCACAATCTCAAGCATTCGCTGACGTGGTGCGCTCAGGCGGCTTTGCAGCATATCGCAGACCACCAGCGCCCCGGCGTTGATAAAGGGATTTCGCGGTTTACCCTGTTCTATCTCGAGCTGAAGCAGCGAGTTAAAAGGCTGGCCGGACGGATCTTTGCCCACCCGCTGCCAGATCTCGTCTTCTTCATACTGGCGCATCGCCGCAACCAGACTGAGCACTTTCGAAATGGACTGGATGGAAAAACGTTCTGTTGCATCCCCTGCCTGGTATCGCTGTCCGTCGATAGTACAGATAGCAATGCCCAGCTTATTCCCGCTGACCGAGGCAAGGGCCGGAATATAGTCGGCAACCTTCCCCTTTCCAATTAACGGACGAACCTGCGCCAGAATCTCGTCCAACATCTCATTATGGATGACCGCAGCCACACTTTGCTCCTTGCCCTCAGGCTAAAACGGGCTGCGAGTATAACAGAGGCTTATGTATTGCGTCAGGCGCTAAGACGAAAACGCGAAACGGCCTGCAATAAAAGATCGGATTGCTTTTGCAGTCGCTCAGAGGCATCCGAGGCGTCAGAGACCAGCAGGTCCGTCTGACGGGAGACCTGGTTCAGTGCCTGAAGCTGACGCGTCATCTGGTGAATACTCTCTCCCTGGCTGAGGGTGGCGGTGGAGATCTCATTCAGCAAACTGCTTAAATTGCCCACCAGACCGGTGACCTGCTGCAGATTCTCTTCCATCAGGGTGACGGCACGGGAACCGTCTTCAATGCCCTGAACCGAGCGGTTGATCAGCTCCTGAATGGTCTGCGTCGAGTGGCTGCTCTTTCTGGCCAGCAATCCAACCTCCCGGGCGACGACGGCAAAACCGCGCCCCTGGTTTCCGGCATGGGCCGCCTCGATGGCCGCATTCAGCGCCAGGATGTTGGTCTGAAACGCCACGCTGTCGATCATCGCCACGATCCCGCGCATCTCGGACGATCGGTCGACGATCGCCTGCATGGACGCGTTTACCGTCGACATCATCTGGTCTCCCCCCGCGGCGGCCTGACGCGCTTCATCCGCCCGCGAGCTGGCGAGTCTGGCATAGCCGGTATTCCCTTCCACATGGTTTTCCAGCGCCGCGATATGCGCCGTCACATCCTCAAGCTCTTTCGCCTGGCGTGCCGACTGCTGATACAGCTTCTGGTTACCCTGGGCCAGTGAGCCAATGTTCTCCACCATGGTCACCGTGGCATGGCTGACCTGCGTGACCAGCTGCTGCAGACCGTGCTGCATCGTGGCAATACTGTCGCTAAGCTGCCCTATCTCCCGGTTGAAGCGCATGACGTCCGGCGGCGTGCCGGAGAGATCCCCTGCCGCCAGCCGGTTGATATGCGCAATCAACCGACGCAGCGGCGTAATCACCCATCTGGACATGCCGAACCAGACGACAGCGGCGATAGCGAGCAACAGCACCGGCGCAAACAGGAACAACGTTTGCAATCCTGAGAGCTGCGCCATGAGGCTCTGACGCCCCTGCATGGCCTGCTTCTCGCTTGCCTGCTGATAGCGCGCATAGTTATCGTTAAAATCCGTCTGAAACGCCTGCGCCGGGACGGCAAAAAAAGCGTCGATGGTGTTGGTCTTGAGAAGACCTTCAGCCTGCTCGTTAATCGCACCGTAGAAAAGCTGATAGCTGTTCACCAGCGCGTCATCTTTCGGCGGATTCAGCGCCAGCCAGGCCTTCCACGCCTGCTGAGAAACCGTCAGCGCCTTTTGCGCATCGTCCATCAGGCTATGCCAGCTTCCGTCGGAGCCGGTCTCTTTATCCTGCATAAACCAGACGCCGGACCGGTTAAGCAGATCGCTTGCCGCCAGCAGGGAAACACGGGCCAGATCCAGCTTGCTCTGCTGCTGCCAGGCCAGCAGGTTTTGCTGCTCGTTACGCTGGGCGTTGTTCAGGGAGGCGTTAAGCAGGAGTGACGAGGAGAGCTGCACCGCGGAGAAAAGGCCAATAATGCAAAAGATGCCCGTCAGCAGGCCAAAGTGACGAGGTGTGAGACGCTGCGCAATACGGCGGAAAATTTGCGTTAGGTTCATAATTAGCTTCATTTACAAGGCGTTAGACGCGTGCGAGTCTACGAAATGAAAATGACAGAACCATGGCAGAATAATGACAACGGCCCTCACGATGAGGGCCGAAATTAAGGATTACACGCGATCCTTCCACACCGTCTGCACGTTACAGAACTCGTGCAAGCCAAAGTGGGAAAGCTCGCGGCCGAAACCGCTTTTCTTCACGCCGCCAAAAGCCACGCGCGCATCGCTGGCGCTAAAGCCGTTGATAAACACGCCGCCGCACTCCAGCTCGCGGGAGAAAGTCTCTGCCAGCGCATCACTGGCGGTAAAGACCGTGGCTGACAGACCAAAATCGCTGTCGTTGGCCAGCATCAGGGCGTGCTCCGCGTCTTTCGCGACCGTAATGGCCGCGACCGGCCCAAACAGCTCCTGACGGAACGCCGTCATCGCCGGGGTGACATTCGCCAGCACGGTTGGTGCATAATAATTCCCCTCGCCACTGATTTTCTCACCGCCCAGGAGCAGCGTTGCCCCTTCTGCCAGCGTCGCCTGCACCTGCTGATGCAGTTCATCGCGCAGATCAAAACGCGCCATCGGGCCCAGGTAGTTTTCTTCCTGGTCCGGCGCACCCAGCTTCAGGGCCGCAACCGCATCGACAAAGCGTTGGGTAAAGGTGTCCGCAATACCTTCTTCCACAATGAAGCGTTTTGCCGCCGCGCACACCTGTCCGGTATTCTGATAGCGGCCTGCTACCGCCGCCTTCACGGCAAGATCCAGGTCGGCATCGTTGAGAACGATGAACGGGTCTGAGCCGCCCAGTTCAAGAACGCATTTCTTCAGCGCGGCCCCCGCCTGAGCACCAATGGCTGCCCCGGCACGCACGCTGCCGGTGACGGTCACCGCAGCAACACGACGATCGTTAATCGCCTGGCTGACGCCGTCATTGGTGGCGTTCACCCAGCCGAACACGCCTTCAGGGAAACCCGCATCCGCAAAGATCTGCCCAATAAGATCCGCAGAGCCGAGCACGTTAGGCGCATGTTTGAGCAGATAGCTGTTACCGGCCAGCAGAATCGGCACCGCGCCGCGCAGCACCTGCCAGAGCGGGAAGTTCCATGGCATCACCGCGAGAATCGGCCCCAGCGGACGGTATTCAATGACCGCGTTGTGGTTTTCCACCAGCGTCGGCTCCGCACGCAGCATTGCCGGGCCGTGCTCGGCATACCAGTCGCACAGACCGGCGGACTTTGCCACTTCCGCTCGCGCCTGCAGGATGGGCTTGCCCATTTCACGGGAGATAATCTGCGCCATCTCTTCCGCGCGGTTTCGCAGCGCGGCGCCGAGATCCCGCAGCTTCTGCGCCCGGTGGGACACGCTTTCGCGTCGCCACTGGCGATAGCCCGCGTCGGACTGAGAAATCGCGCGTTCTACCTCTTCCGGCGTCGCCCAGGGATACGCAGCGAGGGTTTCACCCGTTGCCGGGTTAACAGAGAGGGCATGTGTAGCAGATGAATATTTCATGATGTTCTCCACGCATTTCGGTTGATTGATTGTGGCTCACTCTGCTATTTCTTAAAAATGAATAATACTAACCACCTTATTCACGAAACGAGAATGCCATGGACTTAACCCAGCTTGAAATGTTTAACGCCGTCGCGCTGACGGGCAGCATCACCCAGGCGGCGCAGAAGGTGCATCGCGTGCCGTCTAACCTGACGACCCGCATCCGCCAGCTGGAAGCCGATCTGGGCGTTGAGCTGTTTATTCGTGAGAACCAGCGTTTGCGCTTATCCCCGGCTGGCCATAACTTCCTGCGCTACAGCAAGCAGATCCTCGCCCTGGTGGATGAAGCGCGCATGGTTGTCGCGGGGGATGAGCCACAGGGGTTATTTGCCCTCGGCGCGCTGGAAAGCACCGCCGCCGTGCGCATTCCTGAAACGCTGGCGCAGTTTAACCAGCGCTATCCGCGTATTCAGTTTGCCCTTTCTACCGGGCCTTCCGGGACGATGATTGATGGCGTACTGGAGGGAACCCTAAGCGCCGCCTTCGTCGACGGTCCGCTTTCGCACCCGGAGCTGGAAGGCATGCCGGTCTACCGGGAAGAGATGATGCTGGTCACGCCTGCCGGGCATGTTGAGGTGACGCGCGCCGCGCAGGTCAGCGGCAGCGACGTCTATGCCTTTCGCGCCAACTGCTCGTATCGCCGACACCTGGAGAGCTGGTTTCACGCTGACCGCGCCACGCCCGGCCGCATTCATGAGATGGAGTCCTATCACGGCATGCTCGCCTGCGTCATTGCGGGCGCGGGCATCGCACTGATGCCGCGCTCGATGCTGGAGAGTATGCCTGGGCATCAACAGGTGGAAGCCTGGCCGCTGGCGGAAAACTGGCGCTGGCTCACCACCTGGCTGGTGTGGCGACGCGGGGCGATGACCCGCCAGCTGGAAGCTTTTATAGCGCTGCTAAACGAACGTCTTCAACCAGCGCCTTCTCCATAAACAGGCTGAGCGGGTCGTCAACGTACGGGGCAAACGCCGGACGCAAATCGTATCCGCACTGTTCATAAAGACGCACCGCGGCATGCTGTTTGATGCCCGTCTCCAGCCTTACGGTATGACAATGACGGCTCAGGGCCTCATCTTCCAGGGCGGCCAGCAGCGTCTCTCCCAGATGCTGCCCGCGATGAGCCGGATCGATATAGACCCGCTTCATCTCCCCCGTTCCGTCACCGTTGAGCACGATAGCGCCACAGCCCACGGCGTGCAGCTGCTGGTCGCGAATGATCATCAGGATCAGCGAGGCTTCCGGCAGCGCAGCCAGATCGAGCAGATGGTTGCTTTCTGCGGGATAGAGTTCGCTCTGATAGCGGTCAAGCGCCGCGATCAGAGCGAGAATGTCCGGATGACGTGCAGATTCAGAGGTAATGGAATACATGGCAGGCTCCTTGCTTTTATATGAGGCTAAATTTCAACATAGCGCAGGCCTGCCAGGGTGCTACATAGTATTAACTTATCGCTCCGCCCTGTTAGCGCAAAAAGACACGCCCTTTCAGATACAGGGTGGCCTGACCGCCGATCAGCACGCGGTCGCCCTTCAGCTCGCAGCGCAGATCCCCGCCACGGTGCGACACCTGGCGGGCATTGAGCGACGTTTTGCCCAGCTTTTCGCTCCAGTAAGGGATCAGCATGCTGTGGGCAGATCCGGTAACCGGATCTTCGGGCACCCCTTCGCCCGGGCAGAAAAAGCGGCTGACGAAGTCATATTCTTCGCCCGGCGCCGTCACGCAGACCATTTTATCCAGCGGAAGCATGGCACCGATATCCGGCGTTAACGCCTCCACCTGCTGCTGGCTCTCCAGCACCACCATGTAATCCCGACCCTCGCGCACCTCTTTTGCCGCCGTGATGCCCAGGGCGCTAAACAGCACCTCGGGAGGATTATCCACAACCTCCGTCGACCACGCGGGGAAGTTCAGCGTCAGCCAGTCGCCGCTGCGCTTAACCGTCAGCTCGCCCACGAAGCGGGTGGTGAAGGTGATTTCGGTATGCGGGTAATCAAGGTATTCGAAAATGACGTGCGATGCGGCAAGCGTAGCGTGTCCGCAGAGGTTAATTTCATCCAGCGTGGTAAACCAGCGCAGCTCAAACCCACCGTCGGTGCGCACGAAAAAGGCGGTCTCAGACTGGTTATGCTGCTGCGCCATTTTGAGCAGCGTCTCGTCCGGCAGCCACTCTTCCAGAGGACATACCGCTGCGGCGTTGCCACCAAAGGTTTTGTCGCTGAAGGCATCCACCAGATAAAAATCAATTTCCTGCATTGTCTCTTCCTCTCTTGTTATGGCTATTTAGCGCAGAAAAACTGTGCCTTTCAGATAAAGTGTGGCCTGTCCGCTCATCAGCACCCGCGAGCCTTTCAGCTCACAGCGCACATCGCCACCACGCGCTGAAACCTGACGGGCAAACATCGTCGTTTTGCCCAGCTTTTCGCTCCAGTACGGGATCAGCATCGTGTGCGCGGAGCCGGTGACCGGGTCCTCCGGGACGGAAACGCCCGGTGAGAAAAAGCGGCTGACAAAATCGTATTCCCCCTCACCTCGCGCCGTCACGCTCACCTTATGCTCGCCCGGCGTCATCGCCGAAAAGCGTGGCGCAAGCGCTTCAACCTGCTGGCGATTTTCAAGAACGATGACCCATGCGCGCCCTTTCCGGGCTTCAACGTAGCGGCTGATACCCAGCGCCGAGAGCATCTCAGGCGGGGGCGTCTCTTCATGGGTTGGACATGCCGGGAAGTCCAGCGTCATCCACTCCCCCTCCCGGCTGACCGTCAGGCGGCCAGAGGCGGTTTCAAAGTGGATCCGCGAATCCGGGTAATCCAGCTCGGTAAACAGCACGTGCGCGGCCGCCAGCGTAGCGTGGCCGCAGAGATTGACTTCGGTGAGCGTGGTAAACCAGCGGAGCTCAATGCCCCCTTTACTGCAGACGAAAAAAGCCGTTTCCGACTGATTATGCTGCTGCGCCATTTTCAGTAAGGTCTCATCGGGCAACCACACTTTCAGCGGGCAAACGGCTGCCGGGTTGCCGCCGAACGAGGTATCGCTGAACGCATCGACCAGATAAAAATCAATCTCCTGCATTGTCTTACCGCCTGTTTTTATTATGTTGTTCTTTTATATTCAATGAAAACAGCGTTCCCGGCTACCGCTTTTATAAGGTAAATATTGAGATCTGCATCACATAATGGTTGAGTTTTCGCCGTTTGACGTTTTAAGATCGTCTCCTCTTCTTTACAGCAACGAATCTCCGACATCCCTATGACAACGAACACAGTTTCCCGCAGGGTTGCGTGGCTACGCGTGGTCACGCTGGCCATTGCCGCGTTTATTTTTAATACCACAGAATTTGTTCCGGTTGGGCTGTTGTCTGACATCGCTGAAAGTTTCCAGATGGAAACGGCTCAGGTGGGCATTATGTTGACCATCTACGCCTGGGTAGTGGCGCTGATGTCCCTGCCGTTTATGCTGCTGACCAGCCAGATGGAGCGGCGCAGGCTGCTGATCGGTCTGTTTGTCTTGTTCATTGCGAGCCACGTGCTGTCATTTATGGCGTGGAATTTTACGGTGCTGGTCATGAGCCGCATCGGCATCGCCTTTGCCCATGCGGTGTTCTGGTCTATCACCGCGTCGCTGGCGATTCGCCTGGCGCCGGCAGGGAAACGCGCGCAGGCGCTGAGCCTGATTGCTACCGGTACCGCACTGGCGATGGTGCTGGGTCTGCCAATTGGCCGCATCGTGGGGCAATACTTCGGCTGGCGTACGACCTTCTTCGCCATCGGTATGGGTGCGCTGGTTACGCTGGTATGTCTGATTAAACTGCTGCCCGCGCTGCCGAGCGAACATTCCGGCTCGCTGAAAAGCCTGCCGCTGCTGATGCGTCGCCCGGCGCTGCTGAGTATCTACCTGCTGACCGTCATTGTGGTGACGGCCCATTACACGGCGTATAGCTACATTGAACCGTTTGTGCAGATGGTAGCGGGCTTTAGCGCCAATTTTGCCACCGTCTTACTGTTGATCCTCGGTGGCGCGGGCATTATTGGCAGCGTGCTGTTTGGCAAGCTGGGTAACCGGCACGCCTCCTTACTGGTGAGCAGCGCCATCGGCCTGCTGCTGGCCTGCCTGCTGCTGCTGATGCCCGCCGCGGGCAGTGAAAGCTATCTGGCGATCCTGAGCCTGTTCTGGGGCGTGGCGATCATGATTATTGGTCTGGGCATGCAGGTGAAAGTTCTGGCCCTGGCGCCGGATGCAACGGACGTTGCCATGTCGCTGTTCTCCGGGATTTTCAATCTGGGGATTGGCGCGGGCGCGCTGGTGGGAAATCAGGTCATACTGCACGTGTCGATGTCGGCGATTGGCTATCTGGGGGCTATTCCGGCCCTGGTGGCACTTGTCTGGTCGGTGCTCATCTTCCGTAAATGGCCGGTGGCGCTGGAGGAACAGGGGCAGCACGGGTGAGGTTTGTTTGTGCCGGGTGGCGCTGCGCTTACCCGGCCTACAAGCCCATAATAACGTAGGCCGGGTAAGGCGTAGCCGCCACCCGGCAATCACATCAATGATAGGTCTTAATAATTTCCAGCACGCCGTTAATAATAAACTGCACGCCCATACAGACCAGTAAGAAGCCCATCAGACGGGAAATTGCCTCGATACCGCCCTTGCCTACCCAGCGCATAATGGCGCCAGAACTGCGCAGCGACACCCATACGATAAGACCGATAATCGCAAAAATCAGCGGTGGCGCTACCGTCAGCACCCAGTCCGGGAAGGTTGCGCTGTCACGCACCGTCGACGCGGAGCTGATGATCATCGCGATGGTCCCCGGCCCCGCCGTGCTCGGCATGGCAATCGGCACAAAGGCGATATTGGCACTCGGTTCGGTTTCCAGCTCTTCCGATTTGCTGGCCGCTTCCGGCGACTCATGCGCTTTTTGCGCCGGGAACAGCATGCGGAAACCAATAAAGGCCACAATCAGCCCCCCGGCGATACGCAGGCCCGGGATGGAAATCCCGAAGGTATTCATCACCACCTGTCCGGCGTAATAAGCCACCATCATGATGGCAAACACATACACCGAGGCCATCATCGACTGATGGTTGCGCTCGGCGCTGTTCATATTCCCTGCCAGCCCGAGGAACAGCGCCACCGTCGTTAACGGGTTAGCCAACGGCAGCAAGACCACCAGCCCAAGGCTGATTGCTTTAATTAAATCCAACATAGTGCGTTGTTGTCCTTATCCATATTTAACAGAGCAATTATAGGGTGAAAGTGTGACATTCAGCCATGGGTGCAACGTAACGATTATTTCCCTTCTGAAAAGATAACTGTCAGTTATCTATCTGATTTGAAAGAACTCAAAAAAAGTTCATGAAACGTTTTAGCAATTCGTGGCATCGGCTGACTCATTCAGTTGACTTATACTTGCCTGAGCAATAATATCTGCCGTGACTAATTACTTGCCAGGGCAACCATTGTGAAAAGCACCAGTGATATCTTTAACGACGTTGTTCCGCTGGGTCGTCTTATTCATATGGTCAATCAGAAAAAAGATCGCCTGCTCAATGACTACCTGTCACCGCTGGATATCACCGCAACACAGTTCAAAGTGCTGTGTTCCATTCGCTGCGAAGTGTGTATCACGCCGGTTGAGCTGAAAAAGGTGCTCTCTGTCGATCTGGGCGCGTTAACCCGCATGCTCGATCGTCTCGTCTGCAAAGGATGGATAGAACGAAGCCCTAACCCGAATGACAAACGCGGCGTACTGGTGAAGCTAACCAGCGATGGCGCGGACATGTGCGAGCAATGTCATCAATTAGTAGGACAAACACTGCATCAGGAACTAACAAAAAACTTAACGGCAGATGAAGTGGCAACCCTTGAGCTTTTGCTGAAGAAAATCCTGCCGTAAACAGAAAAAAGAGGTATGACGATGTCCAGACGCAATACTGACGCTATTACCATTCATAGCATTTTGGACTGGATCGAAGATAACCTGGAATCGCCGCTCTCCCTTGAAAAAGTGTCAGAGCGTTCGGGTTACTCCAAATGGCACCTGCAACGGATGTTCAAAAAAGAGACCGGTCATTCATTAGGTCAATATATTCGCAGCCGCAAGCTGACGGAAATTGCCCAGAAACTGAAAGAAAGCAATGAGCCGATCCTTTATCTGGCGGAGCGTTACGGATTTGAATCGCAGCAAACCCTGACGCGTACGTTCAAGAACTATTTTGACGTGCCGCCTCATAAGTACCGAATCACCAGCGTGCCGGGCGAATCCCGATACCTGTATCCGTTAAAACACTGTAGTTAATCATCGCCTGTAACAGACGTAACCGAGGAAATCATGAAAGTTATCGCCTCCGCCGCCCTCGCCTTGCTGGTGCTGTTCTCCAGCCAGACCTTCGCGGAGCAAACCCCTCGTGCAACGCAGCAAAATAATCCTGATACGATGATTTTGCCGTCAGCACATGACCAGTCGCCTTATGATTTCAACCATATGGGTGCTGGTAGCGACAAATCCGACGAATTAGGCGTGCCTTATTATAATCAGCACGGCCTCTGATTCGTTTTTGCCCCGCAGACGCGGGGCTTTTTTTATGCCTTTTCGCTTACCCGCGTCGTCCGACGAACCCGCAGACCAAACACGTTAATGTACAGCCCGGCCATGATCAGCACGGCGCCAAACAGCTGCAGCGCGCTTAGCGTTTCATCCAGTAAGAGTGCCGCACTGGCAAGCCCTACCACCGGTACCAGAAGGGATAACGGCGCGACGCGCCAGGTTTCATACCGTCCCAGCAGCGATCCCCAGATCCCGTAGCCCACAATGGTGGCGACAAAGGCCAGATAGACGAGAGACAGGATCGTGGTCATATCGATGTCGACCAGACTGTTCAGCATCACCGCCGGACCGTCCAGAATACTCGACGCCAGCAGAAACGGGATCACCGGGATCAGTGCGCTCCACACCACCAGCGACATCACCGCCGGGCGCGCCTCGTGCTGCATAATCAGCTTGTTGAAAATATTCCCGCAGGCCCAGCTCAGCCCCGCCGCCAGCGTCAACATAAACCCGAGCAGAGCCACATGCTGACCATTCAGGCTGGCCTCGATCAGCACCAGCACGCCGAACACCGCCAGGGTGATCCCCGCCAGCTGTTTGCCCTGCAGACGCTCGCCAAACACGAACGCCCCGAGAATAATGGTAAAGAACGCCTGCGCCTGTAACACCAGCGAGGCAAGACCCGCCGGCATACCGAACTTGATGGCGCAAAAGAGAAATGCGAACTGGCCAAAGCTAATGGTCAGACCGTAGCCCAGCAGCAGTTTAAAGGGGATCTTCGGGCGGGCCACAAAGAAGATTGCCGGAAAAGCGACCAGCATAAAGCGTAAACCGGCCAGCATCAGCGGCGGCATGTTGTGCAACCCCAGCTTAATGACCACAAAATTGAGCCCCCATACTACGACCACCAGCAATGCCAGCAGCCCGTCTTTCCGCGTCATACCCAGCCCCTGAATTATTAATAATTTGTTAACACTTCAAGGTAACAGAAAAAAGTGCGCCGAGAGAAGATCATTATTTCTGGCAGGCAGCTGAAGCACTTAGGGATAAATCAGGTGCTATACAAGCCCCTTATGTCATGGTAATCCTGTTAACACACATCTAATAAAAGCATAAGCAACTGTCGGGCAGGAATATGAAACCATCTCTCAGGCGCTCAACCGCAGCGCTGCTGGCATCGTCATTGTTGTTAACCATTGGTCGAGGGGCAACGCTGCCGTTTATGACCATCTATCTCACGCGCGTCTACAGCATGAGCGTCGAGAATATTGGTTATGCCCTGACGATTGCGCTGACTATCGGCGTGGTGTTCAGCCTGGGATTTGGCATTCTTGCCGATAAGTTTGATAAAAAACGCTACATGCTGATCGCCATCGTGGCCTTTATCGCCGGCTTTGTCGCGATCCCGCTGGTCGATAACGTCACGCTGGTGGTGCTGTTCTTTGCGCTGATCAACTGCGCCTATTCCGTCTTTTCGACGGTGCTGAAGGCCTGGTTCTCCGACGTGCTCACCGCGAGCCAGAAAGCGCGCGTCTTCTCGCTGAACTACAGCTTCCTGAACATTGGCTGGACGATCGGACCACCAATTGGCACCCTGCTGGTGATGTACAGCCTGCAGCTGCCGTTCTGGCTGGCGGCCTTCTGCGCCGCGCTGCCGCTGGGCTTTATCCATTTCTTTGTGCAAAAAAGCGTGGCGCTCGATACTACCGAGGAGAAGACGCCCTGGCAGCCGTCGGTATTACTGAAAGACCGCGCGCTGTTCTGGTACACGCTCTCTGGCCTGCTGGCGTCCTACGTGGGCGGGTCGTTCGCGAGCTGTATTTCGCAATACGTTCTGGCCGCGCATGCGGACAGTGATTTCGCCGAAAAGGTGGTGGCCGTGGTGCTCCCGGTCAACGCCGCCGTGGTGGTGACGCTGCAATATGCGCTGGGCCGCAAAATCTCAGCCAGCAATATCCGCCCGCTGATGACCCTCGCCACCCTGTTTTTTATCGTGGGGCTGGGCGGCTTTATGCTCTCCGGAGAGAACCTGGTTTACTGGGGCATTGCTGCCGCCATCTTTACCCTGGGTGAGATTATCTATGCGCCGGGCGAATACATGCTGATCGACAACATTGCGCCACCGGGAATGAAGGCGAGCTATTTCTCCGCGCAGGCGCTGGGCTGGCTCGGCGCTGCGGCAAACCCGATGATCACCGGTATCATCCTGACCAACCTGCCGCACTGGTCGTTGTTTGTCATAATGATGGTCGCCATTGTTGTCGCATGGCTGATGATTTTGCGCGGGATGAGCGTGAAGGCGTGGTGCGAGTCGCCCAAAGCGGCGTAGCAAATGCAGGCCGGGTAAGGCGCAGCCGCCACCCGGCAATAAAGCATCAGTGGTGCAACATCTCCTCCACCACCTGCTCTTTATACATCTCGTTCGGGTAATAGGTCGGCCAGTTATCCATCTCTTTTAGCAGCACCTCGTGGGAGGTATTGCCCATGAAAATATGGAAGTGCGAAGAGGCCTTCGGTCCGATGGTATGGTCGCTGAACTGCACGAACTTCGGCGCCTTGCTAGCGGCATCCTTACACTCAAACAGATAGCGAACGCCTTTCTTACCTGACGCGTAGGTCAGAATTTTGTAACCGCTGTAATCATAATGACAGCGGCTGACCGCTTTACCCTGATGGAACTCCATCACGTTATTTTCGATGCCGATGGCATCCACGTCCGTCGCATAACCCGTTCGGTAGTAGGCTTTCACCTCGTCAAAGGTTTTACTTTTGTCTTTCTGCGCTTTCTGTTTAAAGACCGGATCGAGCGAACCATCAAGCAGGAACGGATAGACCGACTGCCAGGTCCCGTCCCAGTCAGACAGCGCTCTGTCCTTCACGTCTTTATCCTCAAACACGCCGTTCGCCGCTTTCTGTTCCGCTTCAGTCATCTGATGGCCGTGCGAGTGAGCAAACAGCTGGCCGCTGACCAGCAGCGCCCCCAGAGTCATAGCAAATTTTCCAATATGTGCAGTCAACATAACACCCTCATTCCGTTTGATAAGAACGAGGATGTTATATTATAACATTTCAGATCGCAACCAGGCCGCGCACGCCCTCCTGCTCCATGTTCTCACCCCGTCCGCGCTGAATAATGGTGCCGCGCGACATGAGCAGATAGCCGTCTGCCAGCTCGGCGGCAAAGTCGTAAAATTGCTCAACCAGCAGGATCGCCATATCCCCCCGGTCAGCCAGGGTGCGGATCACCTGACCAATCTCTTTAATCACCGACGGCTGTATGCCTTCGGTCGGCTCATCCAGGATCAGCAGCTGCGGACGGCTCGCCAGCGCGCGCCCAATCGCCAGCTGCTGCTGTTGCCCGCCGGAGAGATCGCCCCCGCGACGATGCTTCATCTCTTTAAGCACCGGGAACAGCTGCCAGATCTCTTCCGGCACCTGCTTCGCCTCGCGGGCGGAAAATCGCGACAGCCCCAGCAGAAGGTTCTCCTCCACGGTCAGGCGCGAGAAAATCTCGCGCCCCTGCGGAACATACGCCACGCCAGTCTGCACCCGCTGATGCGGCCTGCTGTGGGTAATCTTTTTACCCTGCCAGATGACCTCCCCGGTTTTCGCCGGGATCAGCCCCATCAGACACTTCAGCAGCGTGGTTTTCCCGACGCCGTTGCGCCCCAGCAGGCAGGTGACTTCGCCAGTGTTAGCCTCAAAGCTCACGCCGCGCAGGATATGGCTGCCGCCGTAATACTGATTCAGTTCGTTGACCTGTAACATTCCCTCTCCTTAACGTCCCAGATAGACCTCAATCACCTGCTCGTTAGCCTGCACCTCGCGAAGCGACCCTTCCGCCAGCACCCGCCCCTGATGCAGCACCGTCACATGGTCGGCGATGGTTTCAACAAAGCCCATATCGTGCTCCACCACCATCAGGGAGTGCTTGCCCGCCAGCGTTTTGAACAGCTCGGCGGTATATTCCGTTTCCGCGTCGGTCATCCCGGCGGCGGGTTCATCCAACAGCAGCAGATGCGGGTCCTGCACCAGCAGCATGCCGATCTCCAGAAACTGCTTTTGCCCGTGGGAAAGCAGCCCGGCGCGGCGGTCGCGCTCGCTGCTAAGGCGCAGCAAAACCAGCATCTCATCGATCCGGTCGCGCTGTTCACCGTTGAGCGTTGCTCGCAGGCTCGCCCAGACGGACTTATCGGTTTTCATGGCGATCTCCAGGTTTTCCCACACCGTCAGCGCTTCAAAAACGGTGGGTTTCTGGAATTTACGCCCGATCCCCTGGCGGGCAATGACCGCAGGCTCCAGCGCGGTCAGATCGATGGACTGATCGTAAATCGCCCTGCCGCTCTCTGGACGCGTTTTGCCGGTGATGACGTCCATCAGCGTGGTTTTACCGGCTCCGTTGGGGCCGATCACGCAGCGCAGCTCGCCCACGCCGATATTCAGCGAGAGATCGGTCAGGGCCTGAAAGCCATCAAAATTGACGTTAATCGCCTCAAGCTGAAGCACCGGGTCGGTCTGCTCGCGGTAACGATCGCCGGGCAACTGGCGGGTAAATAACCCTTCGGCTGGCTGCATTATTTATCTCCCTTTCGAAACAGACCGTAGACGCCGCGCGGTAAAAACAGCGTGACGGCGATAAAAATCAACCCCAGAAACAGCTGCCAGTATTCCGGCATCGCGACGGTGAAAAAACTTTTCGCCCCGTTCACCAGCGCCGCGCCAATCACCGGCCCCACCAGCGTGCCGCGCCCGCCCAGCGCAACCCAGATGGCCGCTTCTATCGAGTTTGTCGGCGACATTTCGCCAGGGTTGATAATGCCCACCTGCGGCACGTACAGCGCCCCCGCCAGACCGCACAGCACGGCAGAGAGCGTCCATACCAGCAGCTTGAAGCCGCGCGGATCGTAGCCGCAAAACGTCAGCCGATTTTCGGCATCGCGAACAGCGGTCAGGATGCGGCCAAACTTGCTCTTCGCCAGCGCAAATCCGGTGCCTAACGCCAGGAGCAGCAACAGCACGGTGGCCAGAAACAGCGCGATACGGGTGGTCGTTTCCGTTACTGAAAACCCGAGCAGCGTGGTGAAGCCGGTAAAGCCGTTATTGCCGCCAAAACCGGTTTCGTTGCGAAAGAACAGCAGCATCCCGGCATAGGTCAGCGCCTGGGTCATAATCGAGAAGTAGACCCCTTTGATCTTTGAGCGGAAGGCAAACCAGCCAAACACCAGCGCCAGCAGGCCCGGCACCATCACAATCAGCACCAGCGCCCAGGCAAAATGCTGGGTTCCCCACCAGAACCACGGCAGCTCGCTCCAGGAGAGGAACGACATAAACGCGGGCAGACCGTCGCCCGCGGCCTGGCGCATCAGGTACATCCCCATCGCGTATCCGCCCAGCGCGAAGAAGATCCCGTGCCCAAGCGACAGCATCCCGGCATAGCCCCACACCAGATCCAGCGCTACCGCAACGATGGCGTAGCAGAGGATCTTGCCAATCAGGGTCAGCATCCAGGTCGACAGCGCCAGCGGATGCGTCGCAGGCAGTAAGGCGAAAAACGGCAATATCAGCAGACACACCACCAGCAGGCTGCCTGCAAGTTGCGTTGTGCGTGGCGCTTTGCGCGCCAGCATTAAGGTCAGCGGCTGGCTCATCAGTCAATCACCCTCCCTTTCAGCGCAAACAGCCCCTGGGGGCGTTTCTGAATAAACAGCACGATCGCCACCAGAATCACGATCTTGCCCAGCACCGCACCCATCTGCGGTTCAAGAATTTTATTGAATATCCCCAGACCAAACGCCGCGGCCACGCTGCCTGCCAGCTGGCCTACGCCTCCCAGCACCACCACAAGGAAGGAGTCGATGATATAGCCCTGGCCCAACTCCGGCCCGACGTTACCAAGCTGCGATAGCGCCACGCCGCCTAACCCCGCAATCCCGGAGCCAAGCCCGAACGCCAGCATATCGACGCGCCCTGTCGGTACCCCACAGCAGGCGGCCATGCTGCGGTTTTGCGTCACCGCCCGCACGTTGAGCCCCAGACGGGTTTTGTTCAGAATGAGCCAGGTGAAGAACAGCACCAGCAGCACGAAGCCCAGCACCACAATGCGGTTCCACGGCAGCGTCAGGTTGGCAAAAACCTGCACCCCACCGGAGAGCCATGCCGGGTTCGCCACCTCGAGGTTCTGGGCGCCAAAGGTCATGCGCACCAGTTGGATAAGCATCAGGCTGATGCCCCACGTCGCCAGCAGCGTTTCCAGCGGACGACCGTACAAATGGCGAATCACGGTGCGCTCCAGCACCATCCCGATGCCCGCCGTCAGGCAGAACGCGACCGGCAGCGCGATAACGGGATAGAGCGCCAACCACTGGGGCGCAAGCCCGGCCATCGCCTGCTGCACCATCCACGTGGCATACGCGCCCAGCATCAGCATTTCGCCGTGCGCCATATTGATGACCCCCAGCAGGCCGTAGGTGATGGCAAGCCCCAGCGCCGCCAGCAGCAGCACCGACCCCAGAGAAAGCCCCATAAACGCCTGGCCCAGCAGATCGCCCCACATCAGCCGATGCTGGATCTGGCTAAGACTCTCCTGCGCGGCGGCGCGAACCCCGGTATCCGGCTCTGTCTGTGCCTGGGTAAACGGGGTAAGTCTTGACTCCACGTCCGGATCGTCAGACTGCCCTAATAATTCAACAGCCTTGCGGCGCACCTCGGCCAGCGGGCTGGCTAGCTGGAGATTTGCCACCGCCAGCAGCAGCGCCTGACGCGCCACCGCGTCCGTTTCTTCGTTTACCCGCTTTTCCAGAAAAACGAGCATCCCGGGCTGGGCATCCCGCTGAAGCTGGCGTGCCGCCGATCGCCTTTCGGTGACGCTGTCACTCACCAGCTGATGCGTCGCGATGGCCGTGGCGGCCAGTACGCGCAGCCGGTTGGTCAGACGAACGGCTTTGGTTGGCCCTTCGGCCGCCTTTGCGTCACCGAGCGAGATCATTTGACCATTGCGCTGCGCAAAGGCGTGCTTTTGGCTGTCGGTATACAAATTTTCCTTTTGCAGCGCCTGCAGCAGCGGCAGCCTAACCGCGTCCGGCGCGGCGGCCCACTGCGTCAACAAATCCGCCTGCTGGCTACGGCTGGCGGCAACAAAACGATCGGCATCCGATGCCTGCGCCATCCCTGGCAGCAGTCCGGAAAGCCATACAAGAGCGATGAACAGGCGCATGGCGTTCATGACGTTTCTCCCTGCAGTGATGGCTTAGTTGCTGGCGGTTTTCATCGGCTGGTCGGGCTTTTTGTCATTCCCGGCGATGAACGGGCTCCACGGCTGGGCGCGTACCGGCTGTTCGGTTTGCCACACCACGTTGAACTGACCGTTGCCTTCGATTTCACCGATCATGACCGGCTTATGCAGATGGTGGTTGGTGGCATCCATGGTGAGCGTAAAGCCTGACGGCGCCTTAAAGGACTGACCGGCCATCGCCGCACGCACTTTATCCACGTCGGTAGTGCCCGCTTTTTCCACCGCCTGCGCCCACATATGAATCCCTACGTAAGTCGCTTCCATCGGATCGTTGGTCACCACGGTATCGGCGTTCGGCAGCTTATGCGCTTTGGCATAGGCTTTGTAATCCGCCACGAAGGCCTCGTTTGTCGGATTATCCACGGATTCAAAGTAGTTCCATGCCGCCAGGTTGCCCACCAGCGGTTTGGTGTCGATCCCGCGCAGCTCTTCTTCACCCACGGAGAACGCCACCACCGGCACGTCCGTCGCCTTCAGTCCCTGGTTAGCCAGCTCTTTGTAGAATGGCACGTTGGAATCGCCGTTGATGGTCGACACCACGGCGGTTTTGCCGCCCGCTGAGAATTTTTTGATATTGGCGACGATGGTCTGGTAGTCGCTATGGCCAAACGGGGTGTAAACCTCTTCGATGTCCTTATCCTCCACCCCTTTCGAATGCAGGAACGCGCGCAGGATCTTGTTGGTGGTGCGCGGATAGACGTAATCGGTTCCCAGCAGGAAGAAGCGTTTCGCCGCGCCGCCGTCTTCGCTCATCAGGTATTCCACCGCCGGGATCGCCTGCTGGTTCGGCGCCGCGCCGGTATAGAAGACGTTTGGCGACATCTCTTCGCCTTCATACTGCACCGGATAGAACAGCAGGCCGTTCAGCTCCTCAAAGACCGGCAGAACGGATTTGCGCGAAACAGACGTCCAGCAGCCGAATACCACCGCCACTTTATCCTGGCTCAGCAGCTGACGGGCCTTCTCGGCAAACAGCGGCCAGTTTGAGGCCGGGTCCACCACCACCGGCTCCAGTTTCTTACCCAGCACGCCGCCTTTGGCGTTGATTTCATCAATCGTCATCAGGGCGACATCCTTCAGCGGAGTCTCGGAGATGGCCATCGTGCCGGAAAGAGAATGCATGATCCCCACTTTGATGGTATCGGCCGCCTGCGCGCCAAAACTCATGCCCATCGCCACGACGGACGCGGATAACGCAAAGGCTTTTAATAAGGTACGACGCTGCATATTTTCACTCCTGAAAAAGAACGCTGTGCGAAAACGTCCGTTACGGCGTGGACGCGGAAATAAAAGTGTCAGCGAAGCAGGAGCAAAAAGGATGCCAGAATGGAGATAGCGCTATTTCTGGGAGGGGAACGCCGGATGTAAAGAGAACGTCTCAGAATGGCACAGCGCTGCACTTTTATAATGCAGCGCTGAGGAGGACGATTTTACCAGACTTCGCTGGCGATCTGCGTGACCAGACGGACTTTGTCCCACTGCTGGGTTTCGCTCAGGCTGTTGCCCTCTTCGGTTGAGGCAAAGCCGCACTGCGGGCTGAGGCAGATCTGCTCTTTTGCCACGTATCTCGCCGCCTCTTCCAGACGGGCTTTAATCCCCTCCGGGTTTTCCAGCTCGCCGTTTTTCGTGGTAATCAGACCCAGCACCACCTGCTGCTTGCCCGGTCGAACAAAGCGCAATGGCGCGAAATCCCCGCTGCGGTCGTTATCATATTCAAGGAAGAACGCGTCAACGTTGACCGTCCCGAACAGCACTTCCGCCACCGGCTCATAGCCACCTTCGGAGATCCAGGTAGAACGGAAGTTACCGCGACAAACGTGCAGCCCGATGGTCAGATCGTCCGGCTTGCCTTCCAGCGCCTTGTTCAGAACGCGGGCATAGATGCGCGCCAGCTCATCGGCATCATCGCCTCGCTCGCGGATCTGACGGCGCTGATCGTCCGAACAGAGATAGGCCCAGACGGTGTCATCCAGCTGCAGATAACGGCAGCCCGCGTCATAGAAAGCGCGAATGGCATCACGCCAGGTGGTGGCCAAATCGTCGAAATAGACGTTCAGGTCCGGATACACTGTCGCATCAATGTCTTTGCGACCGCCGCGGAAATGGAGCACGCTCGGGCTGGGAATGGTCATTTTCGGCTGGGCGTTCCCGCTGATGCTTTTCAGATAGCGAAAATCTTCGAGCATTGGATGGTCACCAAAGCCCAGCTTGCCGGTGACGCGCACGCCGTGGGCTTTGGTTTGCACCCCGTTAAACTGGATGCCCTGCTGCGAATCGTAACGTTCAACGCCCTGCAGTCCGTCGAAGAAGTCGAAGTGCCACCAGGCACGACGAAACTCGCCGTCGGTAACCACGTGCAGGCCGCACGCACACTGCTGCTCAACGACGTGGCGAATGGCCTCATCCTCTACCGCGCGAAGCTGTCCGGCATCGATTTCGCCGCTGGCGAACTTCAGGCGCGCCTGTTTGATGGCATCCGGGCGTAAAAAACTGCCGACTACATCGGCGCGGTACGGGGCGTGGTGTCGTTGCATGGAAATCTCCTCAGTCTGCCGACGGTAATTGCCAGCAGTGATAATTCATCATTTGAAGCTTTAGACTTCTGGATGTCTAAATGTCCAAAAACAATGTCATACCTCACCGGCGTCGGCAAACGAGAAAATTTCACGGGCATTGAAAAAAATTCATCTTCACAGCGCGGCGGCGGTTTCGCTGCTGGCAAAGGCGAACTTTTCATCTTCCCAGCCGGCGATCCCCCCGAGCATGATTTTGACCGGCAGCCCGAGGCGCGCCAGCTTGAGCGCGGCTCTGTCCGCGCCGTTACAGTGCGGCCCTGCGCAGTAGACAACGAACAGCGTGCCTTCAGGCCATTGAGCCATGCGCTCAGCGGTAATCTGGCTCCGCGGCAGATGCAATGCGCCAGGTACGTGACGACGGGCAAACTGCTCCGGGCTCCCCACCACATGCAGCAAAACAAAGTCCTGCTCATTATTGGCGATGGCATGATGCACATCGGCACAGTCGGTTTCGACGCTCAGGCGACGCAGAAAATGGGTAACAGCTTCCTGCGGCTCGGCAGCCGGAAATTCAGTAACATAGCTCATGATCCTTCCTCATCTTTGGCGTTTGTGTTAACACTACTCTATCCACAAATTCAGCCCGTGAATGCGCTCGCTTATGCCAGAAAACAGCAAAAAGATGACAAACTTAAGACAACTTGCCCGCCCGAAGGTGGTCGTGCTGGCGTATGACGGTCTGTGTACCTTTGAGTTTGGGGTGGCGGTAGAAATCTTCGGCCTGCCTCGCCCCGAGCTGGGCGACGAATGGTATCGTTTTGCCGTGGCGGGCGTGGACAGCGGTGAACTTCGGGCGACGGGCGGGATCCGCATCATTACCGATGGTGATATCTCCCTGCTTGAGTCTGCCGATCTGATTGTGGTTCCGGGATGGCGGGGGCTGGACTCACCGGTTCCGGATGCGCTCTGCGGCGCATTGCGTCAGGCCAGTGCGCGCGGGTGCCAGCTACTCTCCATCTGCTCGGGGGTATTTGTCCTGGCCGCTACGGGGCTGTTGAATGGACGTAAAGCCACGACGCACTGGCGCTACATTGATACGCTAAAAGCCCGTTACCCTGACATCGACGTGGTTGAGGATGTGCTCTACCAGGATGAGGGCGATATACTGACCTCCGCGGGCAGCGCGGCGGGGATCGATCTCTGCCTGCACGTTGTGCGTCGGGATTATGGCATGGAAACCGCCAACAGCGTGGCGCGTCGGCTGGTCATTCCCCCTCACAGGGATGGATCTCAGCCGCAGCAGCTGAGCCGCCCGGTGGCGCAGCTGCGGGAGAGTCAACGTCTCGCCCAGCTGTTTGATTTTCTGCACACGCATCTTATCGACGCGCATAGCGTCGACTCGCTGGCGCGTCGGGTCGGAATGAGCCAGCGCACCTTTCTTCGCCGCTTCGAGGCGGCAACGGGAATGACGCCCGCACGCTGGCTGATCAATGAACGCCTGCTGCGGGCGAAAGATTATCTGGAAAGCAGCCGGTTAAGCATCGACAGCATCGCGGAACAGACCGGATTTGGTCAGGCGTCGACATTACGTCATCATTTTCGCCAGCAGTTCGCGCTCTCCCCGGCTCAGTATCGCAAACAATTTTCACGTACTGGTACCGCCCGCTGAGGCGTTAGTTTTATGGTTAATACGGAGCACCTGATGGTCACCACACACGTTTTTATCGCAACCAGTCTTGATGGCTACATCGCCCGACACAATGACGATATCGAGTGGCTGCTGCAGCGCGATGACCCGACTGAGGATCATGGCTATGCGGCGTTCATCGCGGATAAAGAGTGGATCGTGATGGGCCGGGGGAGCTATGAGAAGGTGCTGACTTTTGACACGTGGCCGTATGATCGGCCCGTGCTGGTGCTTTCCCGACAGCTGGCCGACACGCCCGTACCCGACGCGCTGAGGGGCAAAGTACAGTTTTCCAGCCGCACGCCAAAGGAGGTGCTCGACGATCTGGCGATGCAGAACGTCCATCGCGTCTATCTCGATGGTGGACAGGTGATCCAGTCGTTCCTGCGCGAAGGACTGGTAGCGGATATGGTGATCACGACCGTTCCTGTTCTGCTTGGGTCGGGAAAGTCGCTGTTCGGCGCCCTGCCCGGAGATATCGATTTGACGCTGGTATCAAGCCGCAGCTTCCCTTCTGGCCTGGTGCAGTCACACTATCGACTGAAGCCATAAAACCACGGTAAACACTGAGTAAAAAAAACCGCCAAAAATGGCGGTAAATGCTTGCATGGATAGATTTGTATTTTGGTCTCTACGTCCCGACACTCCATGGCCGGGCTGCGGATCCCATACAACCTAACACCCGTTGTCTTAACGAAGGTTAAACAGTCTTATTAACCTGCATGGGTATTGATCTGCAAATAACGCATAAGCCCCTGTTCAGCGCTCTGTTTTGCGTCATCGTTAATGGCTTCAAGATAAAAGGAGCGTGCGACACCATAAGGTGCTTTTTCAGAGGGATACACCGCGAACTGGAATGTTTTTCCTCTTGCCTGATGAGTGCAATCTAATTCCCAACGCTGATCGTTCACTTTTTTGCTGGTGCAGGCAACGCCACCATAGTCGCTGGTTAAATATGAACCCACGCGAATTTCTGCAGATTGAATATATTCTGGTTCGTCATTACCTGCATAACGAACCCCTGCAACGGCTACAATAGCCGCCGCCAGAAGCGCAAGCGCTACTATTTTTTTCATTTATAAATGACCTGTTCCTTAGCCCAAGATAACTATTATATAAGATTAATCCTTAATGCAAACATCCAATTGTGGTCCAGAAATGGAGCTTTACAAAGATTAGGATGACTTTTAGGAAATATCCTAACCACTATTCCGAACCCACATTATTTGACATTTTCTTTTCGCTAATTTTAATTTTTAAATAATAACACCAGGAAATAATCGACATGATTATCCGGCATTGTTTTTCAGCGGAGAATCCATGATTAAAAAAGGGTTATCTTTCATAATGCTTATTTGTGCGCTGTTTTCAGGCCAGCTTATGGCCGGGCACAAAGGACATGAATATTTATGGGTAAAGAACGTGGCGCATCAGCTTCGTCATGAAGCCGACAGCGATGAGTTGCGAAGCGCTGCGGAAGAGTCGGCGGAGGGTTTGCGCGAACACCACCTGTGGCAGAAGTCGCGCAAACCGGACACGCACGTCAGGTAATTAACTGCCCTTGCGTTTTGGCAGGGTTTTCATCAGGTCGTCCGGACTGACGGATGCCACAATACTGCCGGGCTGCGGCATTTTGAAAATGTGGTTTTTCATCTTGCCAATCACATGCATTTCGCAAGGACGGCAGTCGAACTTAAGGGTCAGAACTTCGTCACCGTTTACCAGCTGCATTGGGGTGGCCTTCCAGCTCTTAATGTTCCCTTTCGCCTGCTTAGGACACAGGTTAAACGCAAAGCGGAGGCAGTGCTTGGTGATCATCACCGGCACATCGCCCTTCTCTTCATGCGCTTCATAGGCCGCGTCGATCAGCTGCACGCCGTGGCGATGATAGAATTCACGTGCTTTATGGTTGTAAACGTTGGCGAGGAAGGACAAATGGGTGTCCGGGTATACTGGCGCAGGGACGGCTTCGGCTTTACGGCTACCGCGCGGATACTGAGCCAGGCGCGCGGCATCCAGCATCTCTGCCGTTTCGCGGCGGAACTGGTTCAGCAGGCTGTTCGGCACGAACAGCGCGTCCGGCAGATTCACGTCGATAGCGCGCGCGTAGTAAATCGTCTGGCCCAGCTTCGCCACGCCATCCTTCAGGCTGCTAAGCGCTTTTTCCGCGTTGTTTGCCACCTCGAAAAGACCATCGAGCGTGTGCGTCACGCTGATACCGTCTTCACAGGTCATGGTCAGAATTAGCTGCTCTTCCCAGCCGCCCAGCTCAATATCCACGGCGATACGTCGTTCGCTGGAGGTTTTCAGCAGCGCCTGCTGCCAGTTATGATCGAGGTTGCGGTTAAGCGCCGCGTTCGGTCGCGCCTTGTAGAGATCGGCCGGCATTTCATTCGGCCATACGCGGTAGCGGTTCTCGCCGGTTTTCTCGACCGTATTCGCACGGAAGCCCACGACTTCGCGCTTAATCATCACGTTAAGGCCATCGCCGTTCGCCAGCGGCTCCGTCACTGCAACATCAAGGTGATCTTTCGCCACTTTCAGCACTTCGCCGACCGGTAAACCGATAAACTTCGGTGAGTCAAACGCGCCGATATCCCCTTTACGGGCATTCACGAAATAGTCCGTGCTGCCGCGGTGGAACGTTTTGTCCGTCGACGGAATAAAGAAATGCTCGGTGCGGCCGACCGACGCGCGCGCCAGGTCGCCGCGATCCTCAATAATGGCGTCCAGCATCTGGCGATAGTGCGCGGTGATGTTCTTCACGTAGCTCATATCTTTATAGCGCCCTTCAATCTTGAAGGAACGCACGCCCGCGTCGATCAGCGCGCCCAGGTTGGCAGTCTGATCGTTATCCTTCATAGAGAGCAGGTGTTTTTCGAACGCCACGACGCGGCCCTGATCGTCTTTCAGGGTATACGGCAGACGGCAGGCCTGAGAGCAGTCGCCGCGGTTGGCGCTGCGGCCCGTCTGGGCGTGGGAAATATTGCACTGACCGGAATAGGCCACGCACAGCGCGCCGTGGATAAAGAACTCGATCGTCGCGTCTGTCGCCTGATGAATATCGCGGATCTGATTCAGATTCAGCTCGCGCGCGAGGACGATCTGCGAAAAGCCGACGTCGGAGAGAAATTTCGCCTTCTCGACCGTACGGATATCACACTGGGTACTGGCATGCAGTTCAATGGGCGGAATATCCAACTCAAGCACGCCCATATCCTGAACAATCAGGGCATCCACGCCGGTCTGGTAGAGATCGGTAATCAGACGTTGCGCAGGCTCCAGCTCATCATCATGAAGAATGGTGTTCAGGGTCACGAACACTTTCGCCCCGAAACGGTGGGCGAACGGCACCAGTTCAGCAATATCGCTCAGGCTGTTGCTGGCGTTATGTCGGGCACCGAAGCCAGGGCCGCCAATGTAGACGGCGTCAGCGCCATGAAGGATCGCTTCACGGGCTATGGCGGCGTCGCGGGCCGGGCTTAAAAGTTCAAGATGATGGGATTGCAGGCGCATACTTCGTCGTTATCCGTTATGGTCAAAATGGCGGCTATTGTAGTCAGAAGTATGCGTCAGCGAAACAGTTTTGCGTAGCCTCAGCGGGGATAATGAATCAGGGAGTGAAAATGCACCGTCCGGTCGCTGCTGTTGCGGTAGGCGTGCGGTTTATCGCCGGCAAAACGGACGCCCGAATCGGCAGAAATCGTCTGCCACTTGCCGTCAAGCTTCATCTCCAGCTCGCCGCTGACCACCACCACATGTTCAATCACTCCGGCCTCATGCGGCGTGGATTCACTCAGCGCGCCGGGTGCCAGGGTAATGGAGAAATAATCAAATCTGAGCGTCTCGTCCCACGGAAAGAGCGGCTTGACGACCATCGCCTGCTGTTGGGGGTCAAATACCGCCTGCTGGTCCGCCTCCGGCGTGATGAAGGCGGAAAACGGAACGTTCAGTCCCGTGGCAATTTTCCACAGCGTCGACACCGTCGGGCTGGATTCATTGCGCTCGATTTGCCCAAGCATGGCCTTTGACACGCCGGTCTCGTCTGCGAGCTTCGACAAACTCCAGCCGCGCGCCTGGCGCAGCGTTTTCAATGTGGTTGCAAGATGTCGTGTGATGTCCATGTTCCCTCCTGGTGACGACCAGCATACCACTTGTACGCTATAGCGCACAGTGCTACCTTATCCCGGACGCTATAACGCACAACGGAGTTTTCATGCGCCCTTCCTCTCACCTTGTTCCAGTCGCACTGGCTGGATTTGTCGCCGTGCTGGTCGGTTACGCCAGCTCGGCCGCCATCATCTGGCAGGCTGCCGCAGCGGCAGGTGCCAGCGCACAGCAGATTGCGGGCTGGATAACCGCGCTGGGAATTGGGATGGGCGTCAGCACGCTGGCGCTTTCCTGGTGGTACAAGGCGCCGGTCCTGACCGCCTGGTCGACGCCCGGCGCGGCGCTGCTCGCCACCAGCCTGCACGGCGTCACGCTGGCGGAAACCATCGGCGTGTTCATCTTTGCGAACGCGCTTATTTTGCTCTGCGGCATTACCGGGCTCTTCGCCCGTCTGATGAAGCTGATCCCCCATTCGCTTGCTGCCGCCATGCTGGCGGGGGTATTGCTGCAGTTTGGCCTGCACGCGTTTGCGCATCTCGAAGGGCACTTTCTGCTGTGCGGCAGCATGATTGCGGCGTGGCTGATCGCAAAAGCGCTGGCTCCGCGCTATGCCATCGTCGTTACGCTGCTGGTCGGCGGTATTGTGGCCTGGGCGGGAGGTGACGTTGTCACCGATAGGCTCACGCTTTCTCTGGTGATGCCTGAGTTTATTGCGCCCGCCTTCACCTTCACCAGCCTGGTGAGTATTGGCGTGCCCTTCTTCCTGGTGACCATGGCCTCGCAAAACACGCCGGGGTTCGCCACGATGAAGGCCTCCGGTTACCCGCTGGCGGTCTCACCGCTCATCATCGTCACGGGTGGACTGGCGCTGCTGTTTTCTCCGTTTGGCGTCTTTTCTATCTGCATTGCGGCCATTACTGCCGCTATTTGTCAAAGCCCGGATGCGCACCCGGATGCCGATAAACGCTGGCTGGCGGCCATCGCAGCCGGAGGGTTTTATCTGCTGGCGGGGATTTTCGGCGGCTCCATTACCGGGCTGATGGCCGCGCTGCCGCTTAGCTGGATCCAGACGCTCGCCGGTCTGGCGCTGCTGGGCACCATCAGCGGGAGTTTATATCAGGCATTAAGTCACGAAGCGGAGCGCGATGCGGCCATCGTTACATTCCTGATGACCGCGAGCGGCGTTACGATCCTGGGCATCGGTTCGGCATTCTGGGGGCTGGTCTTGGGCGGGGTGTGCTACGCCCTGTTTTCACGCGCTCGCCGCGCGTAGCTGCGAAGGCGTCATGCCCGTTGCGCTGCGAAAGCGGTTGCTGAAGTGGCTGGCGGAGTTAAACCCGCAGGCAAGTGCGATCTCCGTCAGCGGCGTCGCCGTGTGCTGGACGAGGGATTTCGCTTTGTCCATTCGCCTCTGCATCACGTACTGATGCGGCGCCAGCCCCGTCGACTGGCGGAACATGCGTGCAAAATGGTATTCGCTGAGGGCAGCCTGCGCCGCCAGTTCGGCCAGCGTCAGGGGCTGCCCGAGATTCTCTTCGATAAAGGCAAGGACGTTGCGCAGCACAAACGGCGACAACCCTCCCGTGACAACCGGCAGCTTCCACTGCACGTTTGAGTAGTTTTGCAGCAGATGGGTCAGCAGCAGCGTGGAGGCCGTGCTCAGAGTGAGCTGGTTGGCGTGCTGCTGCCAGTCGCAGCCCAGTAAAAACTGGCGATACAGCGTGGTAATCTTCGGGTCGCTACCAAAAATGCGCTCGTCCAGGGTCAGCGATAGCGGGCGCTTGTCCCAGATTTTTTCCCCTACGTCGCGCAGGTGTTCATCGGTGCAGTAGAGATGCACAAACGACAGGTCATCACGGATATCCCACGTCGATTCGCTCTCTTTGGGCATCAAACAGAAACGGTCCGGACCCCCGCCGTTCTTCCAGCCGCCCGGCGTTTTTTGATAGCTTTCGTAGCCGTCAGCCACGTACAGGCTGAGGGTATGATGGTTGCTTTTTACCGTTATCGTATCGTGCTTGTTGTACCACGCTGCCAGCTGAATACCCGAATTCAGCGAGACGGTTTCCCGCAGGACCGCATTCTGTTGGCAAAGCGTTTCAAAGGTATCGTAAGCGTGAGACATAACCGTTAGCGCGTGATTGACCGGAATCTCAGTCTAAGAAGAGTTGTCTCCCGTTGCCAGCCCCCGCGGAAGAAAAAGCGCAAGATTTTGCAAGTCACCCGCAAGCCGGTGAAAGCCCGTTACGCATCTCAGCGCCATACTGCGTGCTTTCGGGGTTTGAGAAGAGAAAAATATGAACGCATTACTCTATGGACTGGTGGTGATCATCTGGGGAACCACCTGGATTGCCATTTTTCTGCAGCAGGGTCCCGTGGCGGCGCCCGTCTCTATTTTCTGGCGTTTCGCCGTCGCCAGCCTCACGATGATGATGGTGTTAATCGCCCTGCGACGCCTGCGCACGCTGGCGCTGCGGGATCACCTATATTGCATACTCCAGGGATGCTGCGTTTTCTGCTTTAACTTCTGGTGTTTTTACACCGCAGCCTCGCACATTAACACCGGGCTGGAGTCGGTGATCTTCTCCATGGCGGTACTCTATAACGCCATTAACAGTTTTATTTTCTTCGGGCAGCGCCCGCCCGCGCGTTTCTGGACGGCGGCGGCACTGGGGCTGGTTGGGATCATCACCCTCTTCTGGGACGATCTGCTGGCCAGCGGCTGGAGCGCGTCACTCCTGACCGGGATTGGGCTTTCCGCACTCGGTACCTACGGCTTCTCGCTGGGCAATATGATCAGCATGCGCCATCAGCGCAGAGGACTGGAAACCATGACCACCAACGCCTGGGCGATGCTCTATGGCACGCTGGTGATGGGCTGCATTGCCCTGTTCAGAGGCGATAGCTTTGTGCCGGAATGGACGGTGAGCTATCTCGGTGCGCTGGTGTATCTGGCTCTGTTTGGCTCGGTGATTGCTTTTGGTGCCTACTTCACGCTGGTGGGACGCATTGGTCCAGGCAAAGCGGCCTATAGCACGCTGCTCTTCCCGCTGGTGGCGCTCTCCATCTCCACGGTGTATGAAGGGTACGTCTGGCATATCAACGGTATCGTGGGGTTAGTGCTGATTCTGGGAGGTAATATGGTGATGTTTACCAAACCGGAAACCTGGTTCAGGCGCTTACGGATGGCATAAATAAAAAGGCCTGCATTACGCAGGCCGTTTTATTTTATTTTGCAGTCTTTTTCACATCAAACATGGTGGCATCCGTCGCCATGTCATCAACAACCTGCTTCAGCGTTGCAAAGGTCATTGGTGTGCTTTCGTTATTCAGCTCTTTACCTTCGCCTTTACGAACCACTTTAATGACCGGCTTGCCGGTTTTCGCATCAATTAACTCACCTTCAAAGTACAGGTGGGTATCCATTGTACGGTGACCCGTCGCCATTTGCGTACCCGCTACAACCAGCGCAACAGGCACCACTTCATAGAATTGCAGACCTTCTTTCTTCGAGCTTACCCCGGTAATCGCACCGCGGAAGATCAGGCTGCGCGGCCCTGGCGTAGTGACGATAGGTTTACGCTGGCCAACCGCGGTTTTCATTTTGTTATTGGTATAACTCAGCAACTCATCCAGCGTTTTTTGACCAATCTGCGTAGTTGGTTTTGGAACGGGATAATACGTAATCGGATTCCAGACGATACTGTCATAATTGGCTTCGTTATATGACGGGTCAACCCAACGCAATGTTGGTTTGCCCGTTGCTGACGTGGTTTCCTTCAAGCCAGAATAGTTTTTTAAATAGCCTGAGTATTGTTCCGGGGCGGCGACTTTTGAAGAACAGCCCGCTAACGCCAACAGACCAGTAAGCACTGCAACTTTAAAAAAAGTTTGAGTACGCATGATAGTTTTCCATGTTATCTGCAAGTATGCATTTGAAGTTATAGCAAAAGACTGGCGGGTTTGTTGTGACAAAAAATGATGCGGTGAGCACAAATTGCAAAAAGACTGCCCGGAGGCGCACCGGGCAGTGAAAAATTACTGATTTATATCCAGTTGCCAGAACAGATGTTTGCCAAACGGGTCGATTTCATAGCCCGTCACCTCCTTGCGCACCGGTTCGAAAATGGTTGAATGCGCAATCATCACCGCGGGCATCTGGTCATGCATAATCTGCTGAGCCTCTTTATACAGCGCCACGCGTTTATCGCGATCGGTCGTTGATTTTGCTTCCGCAATAATTTTATCAAAGGGCTTATAGCACCATTTCGCCGAATTTGAGCCGCCGTTTGCCGAGGTACAGGTAAACAGCGGACCAAAGAAGTTATCGGGATCGCCCGTTGCGGTCGTCCAGCCCATCAGCGCGGCCTGATGTTCGCCGCCCTTCACGCGCTTAAGGTATTCACCCCATTCGTAGGTGACGATTTTGGTCTGTACGCCGATTTTCGCCCAGTCGGCCTGAATCATCTCCGCCATGCGTTTCGCATTCGGATTGTAAGGACGCTGTACCGGCATCGCCCACAGGTCGACGCTCACACCACTGGCAAAACCGGCCTCTTTCAGCAGCGCTTTCGCCTTTTCGGGATCGTAATCATAATCCTTAAGCTCGCTGTCGGCGCTCCAGACGCCCGGCGGCAGCAGATTCTTCGCCACGGTGCCGGTACCGTGGAACACCGCATCAATAATCGCCGTTTTGTTGATGGCCATCGCCAGCGCCTGACGGACCTTCACGTTATCCAGCGGCGGCTTCTGCGTGTTGAACGCCAGGAAGCCGGTATTTAGCCCCGCCTTACTCATCAGATTGATGTCTTTGTTGGCCTTCATGCGCGGCAGATCGGCCGGATTCGGGAACGGCATCACCTGACATTCGTTCTTCTCAATTTTGGCAAAACGCACAGAGGCATCCGGGGTGATGCTGAACACCAGCCTGTCCAGCTTCGATTTCCCCTGCCAATAGTCGGCAAACGCCGTGTACAGGATCCGGGAATCCTTCTGATACTGCGCCAGCTTAAACGGCCCGGTGCCGATGGGCTCCATATCCACCTTCTCCGGCGTGCCCGCTTTCAGCATCGCGTCGGCATACTCCGCTGAAAGGATTGAGGCAAAATACCAGGCCAGATCGGCGACAAACGGCGCTTCCGGGTGCGCCAGGGTAAAACGCACGGTATGGTCATCGACTTTATCAATGCTGGTTATCAGGCTGCCAAACTCCAGGCTTTCGAAGTTGGAGTAGCTGCCGTTAGAGACGTTGTGGTAGGGATGGTTCACGTCTTTCTGCCGCATAAACGAGAAAATCACGTCGTCGGCGTTAAAGTCGCGGGTCGACGTAAAGGATTTATTGCTCTGGAACTTCACGCCTTTACGCAGATGGAAGGTATAAACCTTGCCGTCGTCGCTCACCTCCCAGCGCTCCGCCAGGCTCGGCACCAGCTCCGTGGTACCGGGTTTGAAATCGACCAGCCGGTTATAGACCGGCACGGCGCTGGCGTCCACGCTGGTTCCCGAGGTGTATAATTGAGGATTAAAGTTTTCCGGCGATCCTTCGGAGCAATACACCAGCGTTTTCGCGGCAACGGCGGAACTGACCGTGAGTGCAGCGAGTGCCAGCGCTATAGTTGTGAGTTTGCTTTTCATCATTTATTCCTGTCTTTTTAATTCGACGGCTAATTAATTCTTTTGCCATTTCATAAATAACATTAAAGTGATGTGGCAAACACCTGAAAAATAAATAAGGAATAAATCACTATGGGCTCGCCGCTTTCCAGACAATTAACGCACCGTTTTTTCCGCTATCTCGCGATCACCAGCCAGAGCGACCCTAAAGTCAAAACCCTGCCCTCAACGCCGGGCCAGCACGACATGGCGCAGGAGCTGGCACAGCTGGGGTTAGACGATATTGTGATTGATGAATTCGCCACGGTAACGGCGGTAAAAAAAGGCAACGTGCCCGGTGCGCCGCGCATCGGCTTTATTACCCATATTGATACCGTCGACGTGGGACTGTCACCGGATATTCATCCACAAATATTAACCTTTACCGGTGAAGATCTCTGTCTGAATAAAGAGAAAGACATCTGGCTGCGGGTTAAAGAGCATCCGGAAATTCTGGCTTATCCAAATGAGGAGATTATTTTCAGCGACGGTACCAGCGTATTGGGCGCCGATAATAAATCGGCGGTCACGGTGGTCATGACGGTGCTGGAAAACCTGACGGCGGAACATCAGCATGGGGATATCGTCGTGGCATTTGTGCCTGACGAAGAGATCGGCCTGAACGGTGCCAAGGCGCTGGATCTTAAGCGCTTCGACGTCGATTTTGCCTGGACCATCGACTGCTGCGAGCTGGGGGAAATTGTCTACGAGAATTTTAATGCGGCAGCCGCGGAGATCCGTTTTACCGGCGTGACGGCGCACCCGATGTCCGCCAAAGGCGTGCTGGTGAATCCCCTGCTGATGGCGACTGACTACATCAACCATTTTGACCGCCAGCAAACGCCGGAGTGCACCGAGGGGCGTGAAGGCTATATCTGGTTTAACGGCATTCAGGCCGGACAGAACGAGGCCGTTCTAAAGGCCAATATCCGCGACTTTGACAAGGACAGCTTTGCCGCCCGCAAGCAGCAGATTGCCGACGTTGCCGCGCTGATTGCCGCCCAACATCCAACAGCCAGGGTGGACTATCGCATTGAAGATACTTACAGCAATATCAGCAATGCGATTGGCGAAGACCGACGCGCCATCGATCTGATGTTCGAGGCAATGGAATCGCTAGGCATCACGCCGAAACCGACGCCGATGCGCGGCGGCACCGACGGCGCGGCGCTCTCGGCTAAAGGGCTACTCACCCCGAACTTCTTCACCGGGGCGCATAACTTCCACTCGAAGTTTGAATTCCTGCCGTTGTCGTCGTTCGAGGCGTCTTACAAGACTGCTCTCCAGCTCTGCCTGCTGGCCGCCCGTTAAGCGGGCTTGCGCGCCAGCATTGTGGCAAAGCGCAGCTTGATGCGGTTGCCGTTTTCATCGGTACGGTGCAGTTCGCCAACGTCTTCGTTGTATTTGAGCAACTCCCAGCCTTCGTAGTAGTTGCTCAGCTCACCGCTTTTAAACGCAAACGGGAAGCCGACGGTGCACGGGTAATCCGCCGTATCCATGGCGGCAACGATCAGGTTGTAACCGCCCGGCCTCGTGCAGCGCTGCATGTTGGCAATAAGGCCCGGGATGGTTTTTGACTCCAGGAACATTAGCACCACGGTGGAGAGAATAAAATCGTACTCGCCGTCAAAGCTCAGGTTGTTCAAATCATTAATCGCGGTATGCAGATTAGCGATCCCTTCTTCCGCTTTGATGCGCTCGATATTGTCGATGCTCATCGGGTTCTTGTCCCATGCGGTCACGTCGTACCCGTTGGCCGCGAGGTACAGGCTGTTACGGCCGTTGCCGCAGCCCAGATCGAGCGTTTTACCGGGCTTCACAATCTCCGCGCTGTACAGCACCTCTGAATGGGTACGAGTTAAGCCATATTTCTCTGTGAAGTAATTCTCATCGACGGTCATTGTTTTTCCTGCGTTCGCATAAAGTGAAATTGCATTTTACATGCCATTTTAAGGTGTTTACCGTCTGGTTGCCAGCCGTTCTAAAACCGAAAAATTTGCTACGTTTAGTGAAGACGCATACCAGAGATCAAACGATGAAAAAATACCGGCTCAGCGATGAAACCCGCCTCTGGCAATGGAAAAACGGCGAAACCACCCACTCTGCGACGTTGCGGCAGATCGTCGCGACGGCGGACTTTAACGACGTGACGGCCGGCACGAAAGGCGGCTGGATTGACGATGAGCGCGCCCTCGCGCAGGACGGCGACTGCTGGATCTACGACGAAAACAGCGTGGTGTTCGCGGGTGCAACCGTGTCCGGCAACGCGCGCCTTACCCTTCCGTGCATCATTAGCCATGACGCGCATATCGGCGACAGCTGCTGGCTGGACGGCGCGGAGGTCAGCCACGGGGCGCGCATAAGTGACAACGTCACCATTCAGCAGTCCTGCGTACGGGGCGAGTGTCATATCTACGGCGAAGCGCGCGTGCTGCATCACAGCGTGGTGATTGCTGCCAAAGGGTTAACGCCGGACCATGAACAGATCCTGCAAATCTACGACAAGGCGACGGTGAGCCAGTCGCGGATTGTGCACCAGGCGCAAATCTACGGCGAGGCGATGGTCAATTTTGCCTTTGTTGAACACCGGGCCGAGGTCTTTGACAACGCGATCCTCGAGGGTAACGATCTGAACAACGTCTGGGTGTGCGACTGCGCAAAGGTCTATGGTAACGCCCGCGTGATAGCCGGGTTTGACGACGATGCTATCCCCACGGTGCGCTACAGCTCGCAGATTGCAGAGAATGCCGTGGTCGAAGGCAACTGCGTCATCAAGCATCACGTCCTGATTGGCGGTCAGGCCTGGCTGCGCGGCGGGCCGATCATGCTGGATGATAAAGTGGTGATCCAGGGGCGCGCGCGCATCAGCGGAGATGTGCTTATCGAACACCGGGTTGAAATCACCGACGATGCGGTCATTGAAGCGTTTGCCGGCGAGAGCATTCACCTGCGCGGCGAAAAAGTGATTAACGGCGAACAGCGCATCACCCGCACGCCGCTGCTGGGGGCGTTATAGGGTACAGATCCTGCCGTAGATATTCACATCGTCAAAGCGGCCATTCAGGTATTCCGCTTCCCGCAGGCACCCTTCCAGCGTAAAACCGTTGCGCACGGCAACGCTGTTGCTGTGCTGATTCGCCACCCGACACTTGATCACAAAACGGCGGATCTCACCGCGTTCGACGTAGTAGCGCATAAATGCCTGCAGAGACCGGGAGAGAATGCCCAGCCCCTGGTGGGCTTCATCCAGCCAGTAGCCGATGTAGCCAGCTTTGTTGGTCGGTTCAATCGTGTTAAACGACAGCACGCCAACCAGCGCACCATCCTTGAAGATCATAAACATTTTGGCGTAGCCGCGCTGGTGCAGCATCTGGTTACTCTGCACGTTACGGCGGGTATCCTCTTCGCTGCCCACGTGCTGCGCCCAGTCAAAGGCGGTTTGCAGGAAGGCTCTGTTTTTGACGACGAGATTGTGCAGGTCGGTGGCGTAATGTTCTTCGACGGAACGCAGTTCGATGTGTTGTGAAACGGGAATGATTTCTGAAGACATGGTGCCTCTCAATTGCCGGGTGGCGCTAGCGCTTACCCGGCCTACAGTATCGAAACACAGGCCGGGTAAGGCGAAGCCGCCACCCGGCACAAGGGTTAACGCATTACCCTGTCATCAACATACTGACGTTTATCCGGCGCCGGTGGGAAATACTGGTACAGCCAGGTTTCGCTGATGGCGTCGCCCTGGCAGCGCAGGAACAGGCGCATATCCACCGGCTCCGTCGAATCCGACGTTGGGTACCAGTCAAACAGAATGCGGTAGCCGTCAAACGGCTCAACGTAGAGGATCTCCACCTGCTTGGCTTCACCGCTGGAGAGCGTGATCACCGGCTCGATGCCTTTTGGCGCAGCGGCCTTCAGGTCGCCGCCGACGAAGTCGATGGCAAAGCGACGGGCCCACACTTTCGGGTAGTTTTCGCCCGGAGCCCAGCCTTCCGGGAACCCTCCCATACCGGTACGGGTGGCGAAGACGTTGGCCAGCGGAGAACGCACCGGCGGCATGGCGCTCCAGTACAGACGATATTTAAAGTCCAGCTCGTCGCCCGCTTTCACCGCTTTTTCCGGCTGCCAGAAGCAGACCACGTTATCCAGCGTTTCACCGGTGGTCGGGATCTCCATCAGGCCAACCGCGCCTTTACCCCAGTCGTTACGCGGTTCAACCCACAGGCTCGGGCGTTTGTTATACCAGCCCATCACGTCCTGATAGTGCGAGAAATCGCGATCGAGCTGCAGCAGGCCGAACCCTTTCGGGTTTTTGTCCATATAGGCATTGAACTGCAGCTTCTGCGGGTTGTTCAGCGGACGACAGATCCACTCCCCGTTGCCGCGCCACATTGCCAGGCGGTCGGAGTCATGAATTTGCGGGTGAATGGTGTCGCACATGCGGCGTTCGTTATTGCCGCAGCTGAACATGCTGGTCATCGGTGCGATACCAAGCTGCTTGATATCCTTCCGCGCGTAGAGGTGGTTTTCCACCTCCATGATCACCTGGCTCTTCTCGCAGTGGATCACGAACTTATAGGCGCCGGTGATGCTTGGGCTATCCAGCAGCGTATAGACGGTAAAGGTCGTGTCGCCGGGCTTAACGGTTTCAAACCAGAAGGAGGTAAAGTCCGGGAACTCTTCCGGCGTGTCGGTAAAGGTGTCTACCGCCAGACCGCGGGCAGAAAGGCCGTACTGGTAAGTGTCATCCACTGCGCGGAAATAGCTCGCGCCCAGGAAAGAGACGATATCGCGACGCGCCAGCTCCGGCGCCTTAAACGCGCGGAAGCCCGCAAAGCCGAGATCGCTTTGCCCTTCCAGCTGTTTGGTATCCACACCCGTTTCGCCGTAGCTGAACAGCTCCGGACGGAAGTGGATCTCGCGCGCCATAGAGGTGGACTGGTCCAGCGAGAACATCCGCACGCGACGGCGGAACCCCATTCCCATATGGAAGAACTGCACGTCCAGCTGACGCCCTTCAATGTTGTTCCACAGTGACTGTTTTTCATCGTAGCGGATGGCGTTGTACGCCTGCGGCGTCATCGTCGCCAGCGTCTCCGGCAGCGGACGCGGTGCGCCACCCCACGGGGTTTTCGCCAGGTCATGCGCCATGGATTGCAGTACGGAGAAGTCAAAACGACGGCTCTGGCCGTCAGCAATGTCAGAGTCGGCAGCGTATGCCGCTTTGGAAAACAGGGAAGCAAGGCCGGATGTGCCGCTCAGGGCTGCCACTGCCAGCGAGCCTTTTAGAAAACGTCTGCGATTCATGCCTGGAAAAACGTCCTTATGGTCGTGTGAATGTGTTCCGCGCTCGGCGAAATGACGGCAAGAAAGAACGCACAGCCTAAACAAAAATGGTTAAGAATCCAATTGTTGGCCGGTGATTATCTGAACAAAGTGAGAAATATTTTCTGTCGACCAGAACGGCCCGAAAGTGGTGTAAAGAAAGCCTGGAAAATGTGTATAAAAATGCCCCGGCGCGACATCGTTCGCCGGGGCCAATGAGGCGGTTATTTTACGCTGACATCGATACCCGGGAAGTACTTATCAGCGAGTTTAGCGATCGTGCCGTCGGCACGCACTTTATCAATTGCGGCATCAAGCTGCTTTTTGGTGGCCTCGTCACCCTTACGCAACCCAAAACCGATCCCGCTGCCGAGGATAGTGTCGTCAGACACCGGCTTGCCGATGAAGCCAAACCCTTTCCCCTGCGGCTTGCTGAGGAAACCTGCCTGCCCGGCCGCGGACATGACCAGCGAGGCGTCGATACGGCCATTCAGCAGATCGCCCCAGGCCATATTCTGATCTTTATAAGACACCACGGTGACACCCTGCTTTTCCCAGTGCTCTTTGGCATAGGTTTCCTGAATGGAACCCTGCAGCACGCCGATGGTTTTGCCCTTCAGCCCTTCAGGCGTCGCCTCAACCGCCGTACCGGCCTTGCCGACCAGCTGTGACGGAATACGGTAAATTGGCTGGGTAAAATCAATGCTCTTGCGGCGCTGCTCGGTAATGTTCATCGCCGAGTTGATGGCGTCGAATTTCTTCGCCACCAGCCCCGGGATCAGCGCATCAAACGAGGTTTCCACCCAGCTGCACTTCAGCGCTGCCGCTTTGCAGATGGCATTCCCCAGCTCAACGTCAAACCCTTCCAGCTCGCCTGCCGCATTGCGGCTTTCAAACGGCGGATATTCTGCTTCCAGACCGTAACGCAGCTCGGACGCCGCGAAGGAGGAAAAGGTACACAGCAATCCCATGCCGACAACTAACGCGCGTAATTTCATCTCATACTCCTTAGCGTGGTTTAACCCGACACAGGGCCTGGGCACCTGCCCGTAACGTCGCCTCATCTTTCGCAAAAGAGAGACGAATCAATTTATTATCCGTACCGTCCGCATAAAACGCCGACAGCGGAATGGTGGCAACACCGTACTCGACGATCAGCCGTTTCACCAGCTCGCTGTCGCGCTCGTCGCTGAACTGGCTGTAGTCCGCCAGCATGAAGAACGATCCGGCGCTGGGCAGCAGCGTAAACGGCGAATCGGCCAGCAGACTCTGCAGCAGATCGCGCTTGCGCTGGTAAAACGCCGACAGCGCAAGCCAGGTTTGCGGGTCGACCATATGCTCAGCAAACGCGTGCTGCATTGGCGTATCGGCAGAAAACATTAAAAATTGATGGACTTTACAAATCTCGTCCATCAGCACCGCCGGTGCAACACAGTAACCCACGCGCCACCCGGTGACGTGATAGGTTTTTCCGAAAGAGGAAATAATCACGCTACGCTCCGCCAGCTGCGGGTGCGTGGCCATCCCGTGGTGCGGTTCACCATCAAAAACGACGTGTTCGTACACTTCGTCAGACAAAATAATGATGTCGGTATTGCGCGTCAGGGCCGCCAGCTGCTGCAGGTCACTGGCGGAGAAGACCTGACCGCTCGGGTTGTGCGGCGTATTGATGATAATCATGCGCGTGCGCGGGGTGATCGCGGCGCGAACCTCATCCCAGTTGACGGCAAAATCCGGCACGGTGAGCTTGATGGCAATCGGCGTTGCCCCCTGCAGACGGACAATCGGCGCGTAGCTGTCAAATGACGGTTCAAAGTAGATCACCTCATCACCCGGATGCACCAGCCCGCTTATTGCCGAATAGAGCCCTTCGCTGGCGCTGGCGGTCACCAGCACCTCGCTGGCAGGGTCATACCGCGTGCCGTAGAGCGTGGCAATTTTATCGGCAATACGTTCTTTTAGCGGCTGCAGGCCGGTCATTGACGCATACTGGTTATGCCCCGCCTCCATTGCACGGGTGACGCCCGCAATCAGCTTCGGGTCGCAGGAAAAATTCGGTGCGCCCTGAGAAAGGTTAATCGCGTTATGCTGCGCCGAGAGCTGGCCGATAACGGTAAAAATGGTGGTGCCCACATCGGGCAGTTTGGAGCGCGTTTGCACAGGCGTTCGTAAAGTCATCCTCTTTCCCTTCTCATGGACATTGCATAACTATTCAAACAACATCTGTGCTGTCGGGACAATCGAATTGTTGTCATAATAGCCATGAGAAAAATGCATAGCTGAGGATTTTCCATGTCGCGCCGTTCGCTCCCGCTTAACGCCATCGACGCATTTTTAGTCACCGCGCGTCACCTGAATCTGACCCATGCCGCCGCAGAACTGTGTCTGACGCAGGGGGCCGTGAGCCGCAAGATTGCCTCCCTTGAGGCGTGGTTTGGCTTTCCGCTTTTTGAACGCCACGCGCGCGGGCTGCGCCTCTCACCGCAGGGCAGCGCTCTGCTTCCGGAGCTGCAGTCCGCTTTCGAGCAGCTGCTGTCCGTGGCCGACCAGGCCCGCAGCCAGCACACCGTGATCCGGCTCAAGGCCCCCACCTGCGCCATGCGCTGGCTGGTGCCGCGCCTGCTGGAGGTGGAGCGCGAGCATCCGGATCTGCAAATTGCGCTGACCACCACCACCGATCACAACGTCAATTTCAAAACCGAATCTTACGACGCGGCCATCGTGTTCGGCACGCACATGAGCGCAGGCGATCTGCTGTTTGAGGAGGCGCTCACCCCGGTGATAAGCCCGGTGCGGGCAGGAGCAGCGCTGGGCTCGCTGACGTTCCTGCACCCCACAAGGGATAAGACAGACTGGTCGCTGTGGCTGACGAAACAGGAAGGTCCGGGCTTTGTCATGCACAAAAATCAACACTTCGACACGATGGATCTCGCCATTACGGCCGCCATTCAGGGGCTGGGCGTTGCCATTGCCGACGAAACGCTGGTGGAAGAAGATGTCCGCGCGGGAAGGCTGCTACGGCCCTATGGAACCAGCATAAAAACCGGCGCAAGCTACCGGCTGGTGCTGCGCGAAACGCCAGGCGAAGAAAATGGACTGGCGGCGTTTCGCGCCTGTTTGCTTAATCGAGGCTGACGTGGTGCTTCATCACCCGTTTGAAGAGGCTCATGCGGGCGCGCATAAAGCGGTTTTCAAGCCTGAAAGCTGCATGTTTATTCACACCAATGCGTAACAGAACGTCCCGCCCTTTGCGACACGCGGGCCAGTGCGTCGGCCCGGGCAGGCTGTCGCGAAGCCCTGCGTATCGCGCGAAGCTCACCCAGTAATCCGCCACCTGGGCTGCAAACTGCAGATCCCGTTCGTTGACATACTGGCGTGAAGGCTCCACCTGACCAAGCGTATCGAAGACGTAGGGCACTTCGTTGCCGTGCCAGGCGCCGTTGATATACGTGCCATGTTCCGCCTCGGCGACATAGTCAAACCAGTAACGCCAGCACAATCCACCCGCGAGCTGCTGAGCCTGCATCACCACATAGCCCATCGTGGTAAATGCCATGTCGCGGCACACCTGTCTGCCCAACTCTTCATCGCCTTTCACGCCCGGATAGAGCAGCTTAATCAGCCCCAGCCCGAAGCGACGCTCCCGGCGAAGCTTCTGAATTTGCCCCGCGAGATCGATGCCAAACACCGCCATCACGCTGGCTTCATCGCTGTTGGAGCCAATCATCACCGGCACGGGATGCTGACGGGCGGCAAAAAAGACGTCCAGCATCGCTTCGGGCAGAACGCAGTCCCCGACGATGGGCGCCGGGGCGACGTTCAGCGGTGCGATGAGCGGCCAGAACGCCTCCGGCGGAATGGCGCGCAGCTGCTCAGCAGTCGCCTTTTCCAGCCCAAAATGGTTGGCCAGCGCCTCCCCTTTTTGCAGCGCCTGCTCGCGCGGCGTGTCCGGCAAGGTGTACCCGCTTTGCACAATCGCCTTGTGGAATAATCCTGCCGCCAGCGGCGATGCCAGCAGAGAGAGCACGCTGCGCGCGCCGGCGGATTCGCCAAACAGGGTCACATTGTCTGGGTCGCCTCCAAACCCGGCGATGTTCTCCCGCACCCATTCGAGGGCGGCGATTTGATCCAGCAGGGCAAAATTATGCACCACGCGCCCTTCCTCGCCTTCCAGCGCGGGATGGGCGAAAAAGCCGAGATGACCGAGACGGTAGTTGATCGTCACGACAACCACGCCGCGCGTGGCCAGCGCTTTGCCGTTATACGGCGGCAGGCCTCCGGCACCAATCGTAAACCCGCCCCCGTGCAGCCAGACCATAACCGGAAGCGCCCCGGTGCGCTCTTTGGGGGACCAGACGTTAAGGTAGAGACAATCTTCGGAAAACTGGCCCGGATCGCCGCCGCCTAACTCCTGACAATACTCGCTGCTTTGCCAGCTTGAGGGCGAGAAAGCCGTAGCCTCGCGCAGGCCATCCCAGCGTTCAGGGGGCCGAGGTGAGCGCCAGCGCCACTCCCCCACGGGCGGTGCGGCGTAGGGAATACCGTACCAGACGTGGACATTTTCATCGGTTAAACCAGACAGTGCGCCCTGGCGCGTTTCAACCACAGGGGCGGAAGGATTTTGCATAACGACCTTATTTTTTCCATCACACCCCAGCAGAGTAACGATTTCAGAGCAAACCGCAACGCTGTTTGCTGCGGGTTTCAGCCTCCTGATAGAGCGCAAACTCGTCATACACCGGACAGCCCAGCGCGTCTTCAAACGCATCGCGGCTGGCGTTACCGTGGCTGCGGGCCTGGGTTTCGTTCCCGAGATTGGACTGGAAAATCCCCGCAGCGCTGACCGGGAGGAAATCTTCGTAGGTGATCGGCTGGGCAACCACCCATCCGCGCTCAATCAGCGGCTGCGGATCGTCTCCCGGCCGGAACGCATGGCGATGCGCTTCACCTGCAGGCGTCAGACGATAGCGGAAATAGGCCAGCTCCTGACGGCGCATTAACAGTTCGCTGTCCGGGAAAGCGCCAAAGATCTCCCGCAAATGCAGCTGGTGCGTGAGGTTATCTTTACCGGTACCGGCCTGGGCGAGAAGGCTATCGTACAGTTCCCGGCCTTTCGGCGTCAGCGCCACGCCGCGCTGCTCAATCTCACCGAAGCGCGCGGTGTGGGTGCCCTTATGTTCCCCGGCAAACAGCACCGGCTCTTCCAGTGCCTTAAAGCTGGTTTGACGCAGTAAGACGGGCACCTCGCGACGCGGCGGGCCTTCAATCAGAATTTTTGGCTCGATACCGTACTTCGGCATCAGCTCCTGCACCCGGTCAATATCCAGCGTGCGCGGCGTGAGGTGGTTAATATGGCAGCCCGGGAAGCAGACCACGTCGGCAATCAGGCGATGCTCGTTGCTCAGGGCCAGATAGGTCTCCTGATCGACCGTAGCATGGCGGTGCCAGCGGAAGGTTTCCAACGCTTCCTGTACAAACTCGTGGGCCTGTGCGTCAGTAAAGTGCCCTTCCGACTCGTGGAGGTCGATCAGTTCCAGACAGCGGGGGGTAAAAATGTTCCGGTGAGAGAGGATCTCTGCGGCACGTTCGCGCAGCGCGACGTTTTCAATCAGCTCAAGGCGCAGCAGCGAGGTAAAGATACGAAACGGATTTCGACACAGCGCCGCATCATCGATCGGGCGAAACGCCGTTGAGTGGACCGGTACCCCCGCCTGAGAGAGATCGTAATAGCTGACCGGGTACATCCCCATAATGGCAAACATACGACGCAGGGTTGAAAGTTCCTGTGCCGTGCCGACGCGGATCGCCCCGTGACGCTCAACGTTCAGGCGCGCAAGCTCATCGGCGTTAGCGAGTTGTTCATGTAATAGTGGATTATTTTCCAGAACCGCCAGGTTTACGTCCGCAACCAGTTCGAGCAAGGTGCCGTACTGCGGAACTTCCTGCTGGTACATCGCCGACATAGCCTGCGAAAAGTGTTCCCGAATGTCATCAGCCGTGATGGTGTTCGCCATGATGTCATGCCTCCAGTGAATATTACCTGGAGTGTAGAGAAACCCGTTCCTTCCGGGGGGAAGAATTTCTGATTTGTGATCTTAAGACGACAGTGGTCAAACCGTGTGCTACTGGCCCCCGAACGGATCCGAACGGAACCGCCCTTTCGACCTGAACGCTATTATCCAGGATTTTCCTTATAATTATTTAGGGTTCCGCTTTCTAGCTATAAAGGAGTATTTTTTGTTTTTCTCCTGACTGCAAATTAATCAATTTGAGCATGCCATTATTTTTATCCTCACCTTTCAAATTTTTAGCTCTAAGTTAGGATTAATCCGAATGGTCGTTTACAAGTCCTTCCTACCTATCCATATTTCCATTTTAAGCGAAGCGCAAATTTACAAATACTTAAAAATAACGCAACCGCAAATAGCAAAACGCATTTGACGGATGACGCACAGCGACTAGAGTTATTACTCGAACGACGAGTGATACGGAAATATTTTCGTATCGTACTGACATAACCAATATATGACTATGAGGTTTAATATGGCAGAGCATCGTGGTGGTTCCGGTAATTTCGCTGAAGACCGTGAAAAAGCATCAGAAGCTGGACGTAAAGGTGGCCAGCACAGCGGTGGTAATTTTAAAAACGATCCGCAACGCGCATCTGAAGCGGGTAAGAAAGGGGGACAGAACAGTCACGGCGGAGGCCGTAAGTCTGATAACTCCTGATCTTATTTAGTACTCTTTTAATAAAACCAGAGAGCATGCTGCGGGCTGAAAAGCTCGCAGTACCCTTTCTTTATTTTACCGGAGCGTAATTATTATGAATATGAAAAGTGTTGAGGATGTATTTATTCATCTTCTGTCGGATACCTACAGCGCAGAAAAGCAGCTTACCCGCGCGCTGAGCAAGCTGGCCCGCGCCGCATCCAGCGAGAAGCTGAGCGCCGCCTTTACCGCACACCTGGAAGAGACGCAGGGCCAGATCGAACGTATTGACCAGATCGTCGAGCAGGAAGACGGTATTAAGATCAAACGCATGAAGTGCGTGGCGATGGAAGGCTTAATTGAAGAAGCCAACGAAGTTATCGAGAGCACGGAAAAAAATGAGGTGCGTGATGCCGCATTAATTGCTGCTGCACAAAAAGTTGAGCATTACGAAATAGCCAGCTACGGTACCCTTGCCACATTAGCAGAACAACTGGGCTATAAAAAAGCCGTTAAACTTCTTGCCGAAACCCTGGAAGAAGAAAAAGAGACCGACCTTAAACTCACCGACCTGGCCGTTGGAAATATTAACCAAAAAGCGCAGAAATGACGCAATAACACAGGTTAAATAAAATGAGCATCAGTCCCAGGACAATTAAACGGTGCCATTTAACGGCAGCCATAATATGGTTCATTCTCGCCATCCCTTCCGTAATATGGTGGAAGAACAGCGTGCTGTGGGTCATTATCATCAGTATTTACGCCAATATTGTCGGCCATTTATCTGGCTACAGTGCCGCGCGTGCCGATCAGGCTGCTGAAAGTGAGACCAAATAAGCGAACCCTAATGAGGATACAATGATGAATCACGTAGAACACTACCATGACTGGCTACGCGATGCCCATGCGATGGAAAAGCAAGCCGAATCTATGCTGGAATCCATGGCCAGCCGTATCGATAATTATCCTGATGTTCGCGCCAGAATTGAACAGCATATTAATGAGACAAAACGGCAAATCACATTGCTGGAGGAAATCCTCGACCGTAATGATATTTCTCGTTCGGTCTTAAAAGACTCGATGAGCAAAATGGCGGCTCTGGGGCAATCTATCGGCGGCATGTTCCCTTCAGACGAAATCGTGAAGGGCTCGATCAGCGGCTATGTTTTCGAACAGTTTGAGATCGCCTGCTATACCTCCCTGCTGGCAGCGGCCAAAAAAGCCGGGGACACTGCTTCGATACCCGCTATTGAGACGATCCTCGCAGAAGAACGTGAAATGGCCGACTGGCTGATTCGCCATATCCCGCAAACGACGGAACAGTTCCTGCTGCGCTCAGACGCATCGGGTGTCGAAGCGAAAAAATAATCCACAGGAGAGTGCCTATGTTTCGACACGTCAAACAGCTGCAATATACGGTTCGCGTCGCCGAACCCAACCCCGGCCTTGCCAACCTTTTACTGGAACAGTTTGGCGGGCCGCAGGGCGAACTGGCCGCCGCCTGCCGCTACTTTACGCAAGGGTTGAGCGATGACGATCCGGGCCGCAAGGACATGCTGATGGATATCGCGACCGAGGAGTTAAGCCACCTCGAAATCATCGGTACCCTGGTCGGCATGCTGAATAAAGGTGCCAAAGGCGCGCTGGCGGAAGGGGTGGAAAATGAGGCCGAGCTGTATCGCTCCATGACCGAAAATGGGAATGACAGCCACATCACCTCCCTGCTCTATGGCGGCGGTACCCCGCTCACTAACTCTGCTGGCGTACCCTGGACCGCGGCCTACGTCGATACCATCGGGGAGCCGACGGCGGACCTGCGCTCAAACGTGGCGGCCGAGGCCAGAGCGAAAATCATCTATGAACGGCTGATCAACGTGACCGACGATCCCGGCGTAAAGGACGCACTGGCGTTTCTGATGACGCGTGAGGCGGCGCATCAGCTCTCCTTTGAGAAGGCGCTTCAGTCCATCCGTAATAACTTCCCGCCGGGGAAACTGCCGCCAATCGAGGAATTCACCAACAAGTACTACAATATGTCTGAAGGTGGAGAGGTTCGCGGAAGCTGGAACAGCGATAAATACTTCGATTACGTTGAGTCCCCCCAGCCTGCGGTGGATGGCGGCGATGGCAGTGCCAGCGTCACGCTCACAACCGAGCAGGCAACCCTGGTCAAGGCGATGTCTGCCCGCACGAAATCCGATCCACATTCCGACCCGCTGACCGGTGCCGAGCTGGGTGCCGGTAAGACTAAACCGTAATCGGTTTGCCGGGCAGGCCTGAACTGCCCGGCAATTCGCGTGCCCCATCGTCTCAGAGGTACGGACCATGTTCGAACTCGATGCGTTTCATCTGGCCAGAATTCAGTTCGCTTTTACCGTCTCGTTCCACATCCTGTTTCCCGCGAACACCATCGGTCTCGCCAGCTATCTGGTGGTGCTGGAGGGCATGTGGCTGCGCACCAAAAACGACGTCTGGCGATCGCTATACCATTTCTGGCTCAAGATATTTGCCGTTAACTTCGGCATGGGCGTCGTTTCCGGGCTGGTGATGGCGTATCAGTTTGGCACCAACTGGAGCGGGTTCTCCCAGTTCGCGGGCAGTATTACCGGCCCGCTTCTGACCTATGAGGTCTTAACCGCCTTCTTCCTGGAGGCCGGTTTCCTCGGCGTCATGATGTTCGGCTGGAATAAGGTCGGTCCCGGCCTGCACTTCTTTTCAACCTGCATGGTAGCGCTCGGCACGCTGATGTCGACCTTCTGGATCCTCGCCTCCAACAGCTGGATGCATACGCCGCAGGGTTTCACTATCGAAAACGGGCAGGTGATCCCGCAGGACTGGCTGGCCATCATCTTTAACCCCTCCTTCCCTTACCGCCTTATCCATATGGCTATCGCCGCGTTTCTCAGCAGCGCGCTGTTTGTCGGGGCATCGGGGGCATGGCATCTGCTGCGCGGTAACGATACGCCTGCCGTCCGCACCATGTTTTCCATGGCGATGTGGATGGCGCTGCTGGTCGCACCCATTCAGGCGGTGGTGGGCGATATGCACGGCCTGAACACGCTTGAGCATCAGCCGGCCAAAATTGCCGCCATTGAGGGACACTGGGAAAATCCGCCCGGCGAGGCCACCCCGTTGCTGCTGTTTGGCCTGCCGGATATGGAGGAGGAGCGTACCAAATACGGACTGGAGATCCCCGCGCTCGGCAGCCTTATCCTGACGCACAGCCTGGACAAGCAGGTCCCCGCGCTGAAAGACTTTCCGAAAGAGGATCGCCCAAACTCAACCATCGTTTTCTGGTCGTTCCGCGTGATGGTCGGGATGGGGCTGCTGATGATAACTCTCGGTCTGTTTAGCGTCTGGCTACGCTATCGTCATCGGCTTTACCATTCGCGCCCGTTCCACTGGTTTGCCCTCTGCATGGGACCTGCCGGGCTGCTGGCGCTGCTCGCCGGCTGGGTGACCACCGAAGTGGGCCGACAGCCGTGGGTGGTCTATGGTTATCTGCGCACCATCGACGCGGTATCGCTGCACAGCACCCTACAGATGAGCATTAGCCTGCTGGCGTTTTTCGTTGTCTATTCTTCCGTGTTTGGCGTGGGCTATGTTTACCTCATCCGGCTGATTAAGAAAGGACCTCAGCCCGTCGATACGCTGACCTCAAACACCTCGGGCACGCCTGCCCGTCCGCTGTCTGCCGCTGAGTCTGTTCCGGAAGAGGAGAGAATCTGATGGGCGTCGATATCTCTGTTATCTGGTTTGCCATCATCGTCTTTGCCACGCTGATGTACATCATCATGGATGGCTTTGATTTGGGCATCGGTCTGCTGTTTAACTTCGTGGGCGATGCGAAAGAGCGTGATGTGATGGTCAACAGCGTGGCGCCCGTCTGGGACGGCAACGAGACCTGGCTGGTACTCGGCGGCGCGGGGCTGTTCGGCGCGTTTCCGCTGGCCTATGCGGTCATTATTGATGCGCTGACGATCCCCCTCACCGCGATGCTGATCGGTCTCATCTTTCGCGGCGTCGCCTTCGAGTTCCGCTTCAAAGCCACGCCGTCGCACCGCAAATTCTGGGACTACTCCTTTGCCGGCGGCTCCCTGCTTGCCACCTTCAGCCAGGGCGTGGTGGTGGGGGCCGTGATCAACGGCTTTGACGTGGAGGGCCGACGTTTTGTCGGCTCTGCGCTGGACTGGCTCACCCCCTTCAACCTCTTCTGCGGCATCGGACTGGTCGTCGCCTACACGCTGCTGGGCACCACCTGGCTCATTATGAAAAGCGAAGGCGCGCTGCAGGTCCGCATGCGCGAGCTGACCCGCCACGTGCTGCTGGCCCTGATGGTGGTTATCGCGGTAGTCAGCATCTGGACGCCGCTCGGCTGGCAGTACGTGGCCGACCGCTGGTTTACCTTGCCTAACTTCTTCTGGTTCCTGCCGGTTCCTCTGCTGGTCGGGCTTTTCAGCGTGCTGATCTGGCGCCTGACCCGCAATCCGGACAGCCACTCTCGCCCTTTCCTGCTGACGCTGGGGCTTATTTTCCTCGGGTTTAGCGGGCTGGGCATCAGCCTCTGGCCGAACATTATTCCGCCGCGCATCACCCTGTGGGAAGCCGCGGCCCCGCCTGCCAGCCAGCTGTTTATGCTGATAGGAACATTACTGATTATTCCGGTGATCCTGGTGTACACCGCCTGGAGCTACTACGTCTTTCGGGGAAAAGTTTCGGATACTGAAGGCTATCACTGAGGAACGCTATGACGGACTGGCATACACGAGCCATTATTTATCAGATTGATACCGCGCTATTTTATGATTTGAACGGCGATGGCTGCGGGGACATCGCCGGGATCGCGGCCAAGCTGCGCTACATTCGCCGAATGGGGGCGACGGTCATCTGGATCACACCGTTTTACCTGACGCCCTTTCTCGATGAAGGCTACGACGTCAGCGACCATCTTCAGGTGGACCCCCGCTTCGGAAAACTGGCCGATATCATCGCCTTTATCGAACAGGCCCGCGAGCTGGGCATGCAGGTGATTATCGAGTTGCTGATCCAGCACACGTCGGACGCACATCCCTGGTTCCAGCAGGCGCGCCGCAACCCGGCGTCACCCTATCGTGATTATTACCTCTGGTCGGACAACGACGAGGACGATACGCCCCCCATGTTCCCCGGCGTGGAGAAGAGCATCTGGAGCTGGGACGACGAGGCGGGACAGTATTACCGGCACATGTTTTATCACCACGAGCCGGATCTGAACCTCACCTCGCCCGCGGTGCTGAAAGAGATTGAGAATATCATCCTCTTCTGGCTCAAGCTGGGCGTGTCGGGATTTCGTCTCGATGCCGCCTCCCACCTGACCACGCAGGCGGGAAACGGTGATGAAAAAAAGGGCCTGTGGATCCTCGAGCATATGCGCCGTCTTATCGAACAGCGGAATCCGGACGCAATCCTGCTGGGTGAGGTGGACGTCGAGGTAGAGGCCTATCAGGACTACTTTGGCAATAATGACCGCCTGAATCTGGTGCTGAATTTCTGGCTCAACAAGTATTTCTACGTCAGCCTGGCCCGCAAAAGCGCCCGCCCGCTGCGCAACGCGGTGAAGAAGATGATCGTCCCGCCTGATGCCTGCTGTTTTGCCAACTGGCTGCGCAATCACGACGAGCTGGATCTGGAAGGCATCAGCCAGAAAGACAAACAGTTTGTCCTCGATACCTTCGCCCCTGATGAGGAGATGAACGTCTATCAGCGCGGGATCCGCCGCCGCCTTGCGCCAATGCTTAATGGCGATCGGAAGCGGCTGGCGTTCTGTCACGCGGTGCTGTTTTCCCTGCCGGGTGTCCCGGTGATGCGCTACGGCGACGAGATAGGCATGGGTGACGACCTGGAGCTGGAGGAGCGCTACGCCGTTCGCACCCCGATGCAGTGGGCGGGGTCACAAGGGGGCGGTTTCTCCGCGGCCGACCCTGAAAAATTTATCGCCCCAATTATCGACCATGGACCTTACCGCTATCAGAAAGTCAACGTCGCCGATTCGCTGCTTCACCACAACTCGCTCCTGCACCGGATAATCGATATTGCCAATACCCGCTCGGAGTTCCCCGAAATTGCCGTTGCGCCTTTTCGACTTATCACAATCGATGATGACGCAGTGCTGGGGATCTATTACGAGACCGACGAGCGCAGCATCCTGACCTTCGTCAACTTTAGCGACCAGCCGGTGCAGTTCACGGCAAAAGGGATCCGCAACGCCACCTGGACCGCCTGTCTCGAGGACAAGCGCTACGATGACGCGCTGATTTGCGGCAAAACCGTTGAGCTCAGCCTTGGCGGCTACGGCTATCGCTGGTTCTGGACGCACCGTAGCGCGCTGCGCTGATTACGGTTTCCGGCGGGTTATCAGACGCGTCAGCACTATCCCTGCCACCGCGAGGGCACCCAGCGCCACTTTACCCGGCATGCCGGAGGTAACGGACGGCGCGCGGGTTTTCGCCTCGTCAGTAAAGCGGCCATGGATTTTATGCAGATCGTTAACCGGTTGGTCGAGGTAGTCCCGGCGATCCGGCGCGTTCAGATCGTCGGTCATCTGGCCTTCCCAGGCTTTCCTGACCATCAGCCGGTCCAAAAAACCCGGAAAGAGAAACTGCCCGACAATCGACTGGATGGTGCTGCTGCCTACCCACAGCTCGCGAACCGGTTTTTGCGCCACCCTGAAGATAGCGCTGGCGGCCACCTCAGGCTCAAAGACCGGCGGCACCGGCCGCATCGCCCAGGCGAACTTATTCCTCGCCCATTCGAACTGCGGGGTATTGAGCCCCGGCATCTGCACCATCGAAAGCTGAACCCGGCTGTTCTCATGCATCAGTTCCGTACGCACCGCATCGGTAAACCCGCGGATCGCCGCTTTGGCACCACAGTAGGCTGACTGCAATGGAATGGAACGGTAGGCCAGCGCGGACCCCACCTGGATAATCACGCCCCTGTCGCGCGGAACCATCAGTTCGAGAGCGGCGCGGGTGCCGTTCACGTAGCCGAGGTACGTCACCTCAGTCACGCGACGAAACTCGTCCGGCGTAAGGGTGCGAAACGGTGCCAGCGCGGCCCCCATGGCGTTGTTCACCCAGACATCAATCGCGCCGAGGCGATACTCAATTTCGTTAGCCGCATCCACCACCGCCTGACTGTCGGCAACGTCAGCCTGCACGGCGTGCGCATTCACGCCGAAGCGGCGCAACTCTTCCTGGGTGGAGTGCAGGCTTGCCTCATCGCGGGCGATGAGGCCAACATCGTAACCTGCCTTTGCAAAGTGCAGCGCCGTGGCTTTTCCCACGCCCGCCGTCCCACCGGTAATCACTACGACCGCCATAGAACCTCCTCGTGAAATCAACCGTTATGCCCGTCCGACAATGCTGCCAGCAGCTCGGCCAGCGAGAAATGCACCGCTTTTTCCACCACGTCCTGACAGTCACCGGAGAAAAGCACGGTGCGAGTCTTCGTCTCGCCGCGGATGTTCCACGCAAAACAGACCGTCCCCGCCGCCGTGCCGTCGTCGCCCCCTTCCGGGCCTGCGTAGCCGCTGATGGCGATGCTGATATCCGCCTGGGCGATGTCGCGAATACTGGCAGCCATCTCGGTCACCGTCTGTTCACTGACGGCGGTATACCGCGCAAGCGTTTCAGGGCGCACGCTGAGGATCCGCGTTTTGGCTTCGTCGCTGAACACGACCAGGCCGACGTCATAAAATTCGGCGGTGTTTTCCTCAGCGCAAAGCGCCACCGAGAGCTTGCCGCTCGTGCAGGATTCCGCGGTGGTTAAGCGAAGTCCGAGATCGGTTAATTTGCTCGCCAGCTTTTTTGTTAGTTCACCCACGGTATAATTGTTGTCGTGAAAAAGATTGCTCATCTATCCGCCTCTTATTTCTAGAATGGAATGATCGAAATATGTCCATTGCGTTCAAGTATGGCATATTTAATATCGCTTATTTCTGTAATGCCATTATTTTGCCGGGCTGACACCAAAATATCATCGCAGGAGACATCGACTTTTTTCAGTTTGTCGGTTAACGGCACGCCGTTCTCAACCAGAATCACGGGAGTGCCATCCAGAATATTCTCAACCGGGGAAAAATATTTTTTCATCAGTCCAAATATAATATCTACCACCACCAGCGTGGTAATGGTAATCATCGCGCCGGTGATGGAGAAATCTTGTCCGAGAAGCGCCTGCTGAGTGGCTTCACTAATTATCAGAAGCAGAATGAGATCAAAGCTGGTCATCTGCAACAGCGCGCGACGTCCGGCCACTTTAAATACCACCATGAGGAACAGATAAATCGCCAGCGCGCGAAAGACCATATCCATATCAGCCTCCTACGGGTAAATGAATTGCCAGATGTTAATCTCCGGCTCGCTGTTGACGCGGATGACTGTGTTCCATTTACCGGCTCTGGAAGGCGTGGTGAAGAGTAACACAGAGAAGCTGTCTGACTTTTTCAGATTGTTATAGACAAAATAGAGGGTCTTCCCTCGGCTGAACATGCTGTCAGGCTGCGGCCAGACGCTGCCAGGCTCGTAAACCTCGCTGCTCTCGCTGGTCATGCTGAGGACATACTTTCCCTCTGTCTGCACCGGGAACGCCAGCTCCATTCGCGTCTCTGTCTCCCGCCGTCCAAAGCGTTCATAGTTTATGGTCAGTGATTTAGCGGAATTCATTTTGACCGTGTCGCTGACCATTCCACTGGAAAACAGACCGGCAATCGCCGCGACGATAATAGCCAACAGAACAATAAAACCGACCTGACGAAACGCGTATTCAAACGTCAGCAAACGATAACGCTCATCTATCCCAGGTAACTTTTCATTTTCACGCTTCATGGTCATCGTCACCGTTTCGCTTATTATCCGATAAGTTTGATTTTTCACGCGAATGTTTTTAGGAGTTATCACATTTGCCACATAAAGGAATAGCAACAATACTTAATAAGTCAAGACACCCAAAATGAAGGATATCGGATGAAATTATCACTTATTTCCGCTTTATTGATATTTCTGGTTCCAACCGCATGGGCTGATAATAACGGCGGGTTACAAAAAGGTGAAGCCCCGCCGCCACCGCACGCGCTTGATAGCGGATATCGCGGAACCGACGATGCGCGTATTATGACCATCGTTCAGGCAAAACAAATGCACGACGGTGCGACAATTTCATTACGCGGTAATCTTATTGATGGTAGCGGCGATAAGTTTGTATTTCAGGATAAAACCGGAAAAATCGACGTTATTATTCCCCAGGCAGTTTTCGACGGCAGAACGGTAAAACCCGACCAGATGATCAGTATCAACGGTTCGCTTGATAAAAAATCATCTCCTGCCGTCGTCCGTGTTGATCGTTTGCAGAAATAATTCAGCGAAGCGTTAACGCTGCAGTTATCCATCAAATCTCACCCCTTGGCTTAAGGAGTCAGCTATGAGTGATACAAAACAACGTACGAACGCTTACCCGCAGCCCCCGTTCCCGGAACAGCCGCAAACGCCGCCGGGACTGGCATCCGAAATGCAGCCTGTACCCGACCACGGGGAAAAAAGCTATAAAGGACATGGTCGCCTTGCCGGCAAAAAAGCGCTGATTACCGGCGGAGACTCCGGTATTGGTCGCGCGGTGGCTATCGCCTATGCCCGTGAAGGCGCTGACGTTGCCATCAACTATCTGCCTGAAGAAGAAAAAGATGCCTCTGAGGTCATCGACCTGATCGAAGCGGAAGGTCGCAAGGCCGTCGCGCTGCCTGGGGATGTCCGGGACGAAACCTTCTGTCAGAATCTGGTCGAAGAAGCCGTGTCGAAACTGGGCGGGCTGGACATTCTGGTCAATAACGCGGGGCGTCAGCAGTTCCGTGAATCGCTTGAAGACCTGACCACCGAGGATTTTGACGCGACGTTTAAAACCAACGTCTATGCCCCTTTCTGGATCACCAAAGCGGCCCTGCGCCACCTGAAAGCCTCCTCCGTTATCATTAATACCTCCTCCGTTCAGGCGGTGAAGCCCAGCCCCGTTTTGCTGGACTACGCCCAGACGAAAGCCTGTCTGGCGGTATTTACCAAATCCTTAGCCAAACAGCTGGGTCCAAAAGGCATTCGCGTCAACGCGGTTGCCCCTGGGCCTTACTGGACGGTACTGCAGTCCAGCGGCGGGCAGCCGATGGAAAAAGTGAAGGAGTTTGGCGTAGATACACCGCTGGGGCGTCCAGGTCAGCCCGTCGAGATTGCCCCGCTGTACGTCACGCTGGCCTCGGATGAATGTTCATTTACGTCCGGCCAGGTGTGGTGTTCTGACGGCGGTGACGGCGTGATCTAACCGCTTAACCCTTCCCCCTCAGTAAAGAGCAATAAATGAACAAGGACGTTCACTCTTATTCCCCTGCCGAAAAACATGTTGTAACTCAAACAGATCAAATGTTAAAAATATTTTGCTATCAGGTTATCAAAATTAAACAACTTAACTTGTCACCCGCATCGCTCTGTTTTTAACATCGCCTATGGAAAAAAATGGTCTGTTCAGTCAGCGCATACGCTTGCGCCATTTGCATACATTTGTAGCCGTCGCTCAACAGGGAACGCTGGGGCGTGCGGCTGAAACTCTTAACCTGAGCCAGCCTGCGCTCTCGAAAACCCTCAACGAGCTGGAACAGCTGACCGGTGCCCGTCTTTTTGACCGCGGGCGGCTGGGCGCACAGCTTACCATCGTGGGCGAACAGTTCCTTACGCACGCCGTAAAAGTGCTGGATGCGCTCAATACCGCGGGCCAGTCCCTGCATCGAAAAGAAGCGCAATCCAGTGAGGTGGTACGCGTGGGCGCCTTGCCTACCGCAGCGCTGGGTATTCTTCCGCCGGTTATCGGCCAGTTCCACAAGCAGCAGCGGCATGCCACAATACAGGTTGCCACCATGAATAACACCATGCTGCTCGCGGGGCTGAAATCGGGCGAGCTGGATATCGGTATCGGTCGCATGTCCGACCCAGAACTGATGGGCGGTCTCAATTACGAACTGTTATTCCTGGAGTCCCTGAAGCTGGTGGTTCGTCCCAATCATCCCCTGCTGCAGGACACGGTGACGCTAAGCCGCGTTATGGAGTGGCCGGTAGTGGTGTGCCCGAAAGGGACCGTCCCCCGCCAGACCGCCGAATCCTTGCTGCAGATGCAGGGATGTACGCTCCCTTCAGGGTGTATCGAAACGTTGTCGGCCTCGCTTTCACGCCAGCTCACCCTGGATTATGACTACGTCTGGTTCGTTCCCTCCGGCGCGGTAAAAGATGATTTACGCCAGGGAACGCTGATCGCCCTGCCGATTACCTCCCCAGGTGCCGGCGAACCTATCGGCATTTTGACCCGGGTGGATACCCCCCTTTCCACGGGCGCACAGACGCTGCTGAGCGCTATCCGTAAATCAATGCCGGTATAACACCTTTTTTACCCCTCACACTAACCCTCTCCCCTTATGGGAGAGGAGACTAGCCCGTGCGTTAATCAATTAATGCGGAATAATTCATTAACAATTGCGTAAAACAATTTAACAGTTTTATCATAACGGTGAATTCACCAAATGGTTCGCAAATCATTTTATAAAACCGAATTCACTCGTATTAATCATTATTCCTCCCGCAATTATTACCCAACTGGTACATGCCCGACGCTGCGGGGGATAGAAAGGAGAAAGACATGGCATTTGGCAGCGCGCCGCGCGGGATACCTCGTATTCTGCAGTGGCTTCTTGCCGGACTGATGATGCTCATCGGTCTGGCGGTCGGCGGGTTGGGCTTTAAGCTCGCCACCGTAGGCGGAAGTGGATACTTCCTGATCATGGGCGTGGTGATGGTGATTGCCGCGATCCTGATTTTCCTCAACCGCACCAGCGGGATCCTGCTTTACGGCATCGCATTTATTGCCTCGCTGTTCTGGGCGGTAAGCGATGCGGGTTGGGATTTCTGGCCGCTGTTCTCTCGCCTGTTTACCTTTGCCGTTCTGGCCTTCCTCTGCGCCATCGTCTGGCCTTTCCTGCGTGCTGCGAACCGCAGCGCCGCGAACAAGGCGCCCGCTTTTGGCGTCGCGGCCGTGCTCGCGCTGGCCATGCTGGTTAGCCTGGGCTGGATGTTTAAGCCGCAAACCCTCGTGGCAGCGAACGAACCCGTGCCGGTGAAATCCGTCGCACCCGGCGAGCAGCAAAAGAACTGGGAGCACTGGGGCAACACAACCCACGGCGACCGTTTCGCCGCGCTGGACCAGATTAACAAGCAAAACGTCAGCTCGCTGAAGGTCGCGTGGGTTGCGCACACCGGCGATATTCCGCAGAGCAACGGCTCGGGCGCGGAAGATCAGAACACGCCTCTGCAGATTGGCGACACGCTGTATGTCTGTACCCCATACAGCAAAGTGCTGGCGCTGGACGTGGATTCCGGTAAAGAAAAATGGCGTTATGATTCCAAAGCCACCGCACCGAACTGGCAGCGCTGCCGCGGTTTGGGCTACTTTGAAGATCATGCAAACGTGACGGCGTCACAAACCGGGACATCACCAGCGGCATGCCCTCGCCGCCTGTTCCTGCCCACCACCGATGCCCGTCTGATTGCCATCAACGCGGATAACGGCAAGGTCTGCGACGACTTTGGCGACCATGGCATCGTGGATCTGAGCGTCGGCATGGGCGAGATCAAGCCCGGATATTATCAGCAAACCTCCACGCCGCTGGTTGCCGGGAACGTTGTCGTCGTTGGCGGTCGCGTCGCGGATAACTACTCTACCGGCGAACCGCCGGGCGTGGTGCGCGCCTACGACGTTCACACCGGTAAACTGGCCTGGGCGTGGGATCCGGGTAATCCGAACCTGACCGGCCTGCCGCCGGAAGGCCAGACCTACACCCGCGGTACGCCGAACGTCTGGTCTGCGATGTCTTACGACGCCAAACTGAACCTGATCTACCTGCCAACCGGCAACGCCACGCCAGACTTCTGGGCGGGCGAGCGTACCGCGCTGGACGATAAGTACAGCTCCTCCATCGTCGCCGTCGACGCGACTACCGGCCAGGTGCGCTGGCATTTCCAGACCACCCACCACGATCTGTGGGATTTCGACCTGCCTTCCCAGCCGCTGCTGTACGATCTGCCAGACGGTAAAGGCGGCACCACGCCTGTGCTGGTGCAGACCAGCAAGCAGGGCATGATCTTCATGCTTAACCGCGAAACCGGCAAGCCGGTGGCGAAGGTAGAGGAACGCCCCGTTCCGGCGGGTAACGTTGAAGGTGAACGCTACTCCCCAACCCAGCCGTATTCCGTTGGCATGCCGATGATTGGCAACCAGACGCTGACCGAATCCGACATGTGGGGCGCGACGCCTGTTGACCTGCTGCTGTGCCGCATTCAGTTTAAAGAGATGCGTCATCAGGGCGTCTTTACCCCGCCTGGTCTCGATCGTTCCCTGCAGTTCCCTGGCTCACTCGGTGGGATGAACTGGGGCAGCGTCTCCGTTGATCCGAACAACAGCCTGATGTTCGTCAACGATATGCGCCTGGGCCTGGCAAACTATATGGTACCGCGCGCGAACGTCGCGAAAAACGCCAGCGGCATCGAGATGGGGATTGTCCCAATGGACGGCACGCCGTTCGGCGCGATGCGTGAACGCTTCCTGTCACCGCTGGGCATTCCATGCCAGAAGCCGCCGTTTGGCACCATGTCAGCCGTTGACCTGAAAACCGGCAAGCTGGTGTGGCAGGTCCCTGTCGGCACGGTGGAAGATACCGGCCCGCTGGGCATTCGCATGCACATGCCGATCCCAATCGGTATGCCGACCCTGGGCGCGTCGCTCTCTACCCAGTCCGGCCTGCTGTTCTTCGCCGGTACCCAGGATTTCTACCTGCGCGCGTTTGATACCGCCACCGGGAAAGAGATCTGGAAAGACCGTCTGCCTGTCGGTAGCCAGTCCGGCCCGATGACCTACGTGTCGCCGAAAACCGGTAAGCAGTACATCATCATTAACGCCGGTGGCGCCCGCCAGTCTCCGGATCGCGGTGATTACGTTATCGCGTACGCGTTACCCGATAAGAAATAAGATGTGAAAAAGGGACCGAAAGGTCCCTTTTTTGTAGGTCAGATTTTGTAGGTCGGGTAAGGCGAAGCCGCCACCCGACACAACACGCCACTCAGAACGTCTCCCAGTTATCCCCGGAAACTGCCGCCGCCGGGCGCAGCGGTGCGTTCTTCGCCACTGGTGCAGAGATGACCGCGCGTCCCGACTTTGCACCGTTCAACCTAAACGCACCGACCGCCTCGGTCAGACGCGCGCCCTGTTCTTCCAGAGACGCCGCCGCAGCGGAGGCTTCTTCCACCAGCGAGGCGTTCTGCTGGGTCACTTTATCCATCTCCGAAATCGCCTGGCTCACCTGGACGATACCGCGGCTCTGCTCATCGGACGCCGCGGCGATTTCAAGCATGATGTCGGTGACGCGTTTCACCGCTTCGACGATTTCATTCATGGTGTTACCGGCGGCAACAACCTCGCCGGAGCCCTGGTCGATCAGCGATACCGATTCGTTAATCAGGCTTTCGATCTCTTTTGCGGCATTCGCACTGCGGCTTGCCAGAGTGCGCACTTCACTTGCCACCACGGCAAATCCGCGCCCCTGTTCACCCGCACGTGCCGCTTCTACCGCCGCGTTAAGCGCCAGGATATTGGTCTGGAACGCAATGCTGTTAATCACTGCGGTAATCTCAGAGATCTTCTTCGAGCTGCTGGAGATATTGCCCATGGTTTTGACCACGCCGGAGACCATCTGGCCGCCGCGGCTGGCTTTACCGGAGGCATCTTCCGCCAGCTTGCTGGCATGATGGGCGTTATCGGCGTTCTGCTTCACCGTCGCGGTCAGCTGTTCCATGCTCGCGGCGGTCTGCTCAATAGCCGCAGCCTGCTGCTCAGTGCGCGAAGAGAGATCGGTGTTACCGGCTGAAATCTCGCTGGTGCCGCGGTAGATCTCCTCCGCCCCCTGACGTACGGTGCCCACGGTATTTTCAAGCGAGTGCTGCATGGTTTGCAGATCGCGCGTCAGGCGTCCAATTTCGCTGCGCCCCGCCACGTCGTCCGGCATCGTCAGGTCGCCTTTGGCGATATTCTCGATACGTTTCGCTGCGCGCTGCAGCGGATTGATTACCGTACGGCGCAGCACGACAAAGGTCATCGCCGTCAGCACCAGCGCCAGCGCAAACGCGCCTACCATAAACATCAGGCCCAGCTGCGTGCGGCTGTGCGCCTGCGCCGTCAGCGCATTGGCACGGTCGGTACGAATCTTAATCGCCTTCAGCAGTACGGCGTTGTAAGCGTCATCCAGCGGGCGCGCCGTTTCGTTTTCGTGGTTGATGATCGCTTCAAACATGCCGTTTTTGGCAAATTTCACCATCGGCTGCATGCCCGCGATATAGGCGTCGTACCGCGCCTTGAGATCCGCTTCCAGCGCTTCACCCTCAGCGGTGCGCACGGCACGATTCATATAGGCGGTAAAGCTCTCCTGGGACTGCTTAATGCGCGTTTCCGCCTCGCTGATGTTCTGCTTCATGGCATCCATCTCCGCGATACGGCTTGCCGCACCGGCGTGGATCAGGTTGATACGCGCGGTTCGCAGATGGTTTGAGCTGTTCGACAGCCCCATACGCACCTGAATTTCGGATGTGACATCCTGCTGATCGCGATCGGCCTGCAGCAGGAAATAACCCGCCAGACCCGAGCTCAAGGCAAAGAGAAGAATAATGCCACCGAGAATGGAGGAAAACAGCGGAACCAGCCTGATGTGATGCAAGAAGCTCAGCTTGCGCTGCGCCAGCATCGAAGTAGTGTTGTCCATGACCGTCGACTCTCTTGTAGGTAAGATGCGTAAAAACACGCCTGTTAAATAGTCATCGGCACGGCACAGATTAAGATTACGGCTAAAAACGCCGCACTGGTCACACTTTAGAGAAGATTATTAAAGAAATGCCAGCGGCTAAAAACCGCTGGCAGAAGAGTTACTTGTCGCCGAAATGGATAACGGTACGGATGGATTTTCCTTCGTGCATCAGATCGAACGCCTCGTTGATCTGCTCCAGCGGTAAGCGATGGGTAATGAACGGATCGAGCTGAATCTTGCCGACCATGGCATCTTCAACCATACCCGGAAGCTGGGTACGCCCCTTCACGCCGCCAAACGCGGAACCGCGCCATACGCGCCCGGTGACCAGCTGGAATGGACGGGTTTTAATCTCCTGACCCGCTCCGGCTACGCCAATGATGATGCTCTCGCCCCAGCCTTTGTGGCAGCACTCCAGCGCGGAACGCATCACGTTGACGTTGCCGATACACTCGAAGCTGAAGTCCACGCCGCCGTCGGTCATCTCAACGATGACGTCCTGAATCGGTTTTTCGTGATCTTTCGGGTTCACGAAATCGGTCGCGCCCATTTCACCCGCCAGCCTGAATTTCTCCGGGTTGGTGTCGACCGCGATGATACGACCGGCCTTCGCCTGCACCGCGCCCTGAATCACCGCCAGACCAATGCCGCCGAGACCGAATACCGCCACGGTATCGCCCTCTTTGACTTTTGCCGTGTTATGCACCGCGCCAATACCGGTGGTCACGCCGCAGCCCAGCAGGCAGACTTTGTCCAGCGGCGCCTGCGGGTTTACCTTCGCCAGCGAGATCTCCGCGCAAACGGTGTATTCGCTGAAGGTGCTGGTGCCCATGTAGTGATAAACAGGCTCGCCGTTATAAGAGAAACGGGTAGTGCCGTCCGGCATCAGCCCTTTCCCCTGGGTGGCGCGCACCGCCTGGCAGAGGTTGGTCTTGCCGGATTTACAGAACTTACACTCGCCGCATTCCGCCGTGTACAGCGGGATCACGTGATCCCCCGGCTTCAGGCTGGTCACACCCTCACCCACTTCCACCACAATCCCGCCGCCTTCATGGCCGAGTACCGCCGGGAAGACACCTTCAGGATCGTCCCCCGACAGCGTAAACGCATCGGTATGGCACACGCCGGTATGGGTGATTTTGATCAGCACTTCGCCTCTCTTCGGCGGTGCCACGTCGATTTCAACGATTTTGAGCGGCTGGCCGGGACCAAATGCAACTGCAGCGCGAGATTTCATCATGTCTTCCCTTTTTGTCAGGTGTGTGGGTTTATTTTAGATAAGAGCGCAGCAAATGGCCGACTTCCGCCATGCGTACGGCTCGCTGATCCGGCGTAGTTTCCCCCGCTACCAGCTCATCTTTGAGGTGAATTTCAACCATTTCGCCCATCAGGCCATTGGCAGCCCCGCGCACGGCGGCAATTTGCTGCAGGATGGCCAGACAGGGGTCACCCGACTCCAGCGCGCGTTCAAGGGCATCAACCTGGCCCCGAATGCGACGGACGCGGGTAAGAATACGTTTTTTATCTTCGGGTGAATGCGGCATACGCCCTCCTGATACTATAGGGGGGTATTGTATGTTTTTTATTAACACATTGTAAACATGATAGTTTATGTGGTTATCTCATTCATTTATTGCTAGAAATTGTTCGATTAACTATCAAGCATAAAAAGGATTTTCTGCCATCATATTGACTCTCTTACTAGTTTCGCTCATTTTTTTTTAAAATTGTGGAGCATCTTTAAGTTTTTGTAGTGCATTTGTGCTCTTCGATACATTCTTCATTATGATATCCATAATGTAGTTTATTCTTTTTCGAGCTTAACTATTCAAGGACAGATAGAAATAATTTGAGCATCATTTAATTTAGCAAATAAGACTGAACGATACTTCACTCATTCATCTGCGCGTGCTAGACTTGAGAAGTTATCAAAGTCATGGAAGTGGTATAAATAAGGTAATCTATGGAACTAGAAGAGTTTTTTCATGATTTATATCGAATAGAAACTGAAGAGTTAATTACCGATTTTTGTCGAAAAAATATTTTGCACGGGACCCCTTATATTTTCTCGGCAAGAGATGGTGACTTTTACGATTTTAGAAAAAAGATTGGCGATTTTTTTGAAATACCATTCTACGAAATATATATTACGGGTTCTGCCAAATTAGGGTTTAGCCCATTTAAGAAAAAAAAATTTGACTATGACTCTGATATCGATGTTGCTTTAGTGTCTCCGCTTTTATTTGAAAAAATAATGTTAAATATTTCAATCTTCCAAATGAACTTCAGAAAAAATCGCGGATCAGTTCATGAAACTGAAATAAAACAATATCATAAATTTCTTGAATATGTTGCTTTGGGATGGATTAGGCCTGACAAATTACCAATTTCATTTCAAATGAAACAATTCAAGGATGAATGGTTTGATTTTTTTAGAAGCATTTCAAATGGAAAATCCGAAGTTGGCAATTACCAAGTTACTGCTGGTGTTTTTAAAAGTTATCATCACTTAGAACAATACACTCTTTCTGGAATTAAAGATCTGAAAAACATTCAAAAAATAGGACGTTAATATGGCAGAACAAATTAAACCATCTGTTACCAACCCTACGGTGGCAGATATTTATGAAAAAATAGATACAAGTAGATTGATTTTGGCTCCAGATTTCCAAAGGAAATTCGTTTGGACCCAAGATCATCAGGAACAATTTTTAGATACTATTTTAAATGGCTATCCATTCCCTGAAATTTATGTATGCCAGGGAGAGACTGACACAAAAAAATTAAGAACAACACAAAAGGTTATTGATGGACAGCAGAGACTAACAACAATAAAAAATTATATAGAAAATAATTTTCTTAAACCATTGAAAATTATAAAACCATTTGAATCTCTCAATGAAGAGGAAAGAGAGAATTTTCTTTCATATCAAATAGTTATACGTGACATCGGAAAGGTTGAAGATGAATTGGTTAAAGAGATATTCCGTAGAATAAATCTAACCAAATTTAAATTAGAAGATATAGAGATACATAATGCAATATATGACGGACATTTTATTAGAACCGCAAAAGAGTTAGCTGAACAAATCGATCTATCACAATTCGGAGTTTATTACGAATCAGAGATGACACGAATGGCAGATGTTAATCTTTTCTTATTGGTTATGTCCACTCTCGAAAGGGATGGTTATTTCCCACGAGATAATGAATTAGAGAAATGCGTAGCGGAATTTAACGAGGATTATCCTAATGCCTACAAAACAAAATCGCTTATTTTAAAAGCCATGTCGTACATCCTAAATTTTAAACTCCCAGACGATTCTATATGGTTTAGAAAATCATGCTTCTTCACAATGATTGTTGAATTATGCTGGGCTAAAGACTTGCCTAAAGACATAGTGAAAAAGCTAAATGAGTTTGATGAACTTGTCTTAAAAAGTAAACACGATAAAGCTAGTGATTTTGGTATGTTTTATCACTCTATGTACTCTGGCACAAACGACAGAAAAGCAAGAGTGATCCGGGCTGAGCTTTTCAGAAGATATATATTAGGCTAACATGATAAAGAGCAGGGATAATTACCTGCTCTCTTCCTTTTCGAAACGTTTTTCCCTTCCAATGCCCACTGAATTCGTATTCCCCCTCGACGTGTTTCTCTTCAGGAAACAGTTGTTAGCCACCTCATATTGCCCCAGGGATGGCATTCTTATTATTTGTTACTCACTGGACTCAGAGGTAAACCCTTTTTTCACCGCCAACCAACTTGCGCACAAAGCAGTGGAAGCACATCACGCCAAAAGCAAATTAGAGGCATTTAATGGATAACAAATATGATGTAAACGGAGAAATATAGTATTTACCTTATACATTTAGCAAGATCGGTCAGGATTCTGGCCGTTCGGTGAGGCAAAGTGGGTCATCAGGAGGATGCAATGAACGATGCAATCAAAACGGCTTACCGCGAGCGCTTCACGATGGTGTGCGACTATATCGCCCGCCATCTCGATGAACCGCTCACGCTGGAGAAGCTCAGCGCGTTAGCCTGCTGTTCGCCTTATCATTTTCACCGGCAGTTTCTGGCATTTAGCGGTCAGCCTCTGTATCGCTATATCCAGTGGCTACGCCTGCGTCATGCTTCCTGGCGGCTGGCGTTTAATCCTCAGGATAAGGTGATTGATATTGCGCTCGATGCCGGGTTCCAGAGCCCTGAATCGTTCAGTCGCGCCTTCAGAAATGCGTTTGGAAAAACCCCGCGTCAGTTTCGGCAACAGCCGGACTGGCTGAACTGGCACCAGCGCGTACCGAAAATGACCTTTCAGGAGCAAAAAACGATGGAAGTTAAGATTGTCGATTTCCCACAGACCCGAGTGGCAATGCTGCAGCACCGTGGCAGCCCGGATAGGGTTAATGACAGCGCGGCGAAATTTATCGCCTGGCGTAAAACCACGGGCTTATCGCCAGTGCACGAAAGCAGCACGTTTGGCATTGCCTGGGATGACCCGGCAACCACGCCAGCAGACGCCTTTCGTTTCGATATCTGCGGCAGTATCGCTGAAGCGATACCAGAAAATGAATTTGGGGTTTCCAATGGTGAAATCGACGGCGGACGTTACGCCGTCGGCCGTCACACGGGTTCTCTGGATACCATTTCCGCCACGGTGTGGGCGATGTTTCGCGACTGGCTACCGGCCAGCGGCGAAACGCTGCGCGATGCCCCGGTATTTTTCCACTACCTCAACTTTATTCACGAGGTGCCTGAACATGCGCTGCAAACGGATATCTACCTGCCGTTAAATTGACGATCCCTTGTTTACAACCTTATTTTCGTTTTATCACAAGCGCTGTTATATGCCTGACACAGGAACCGCACGCATTACATAAATTATATTAGGATCTGTTACTTATGGGTCACCCGCGCCTGCCGATTGCTTGCGGCAGGCGCTACCCCGCAACTGCGCGATCTGTGCAAAAAATCAAACACACCTTTAGATAAATACCACTTACTCTGACGTATGTTCCCAGCTAGTATTCAGAAACATGACGAATAAAGTCGCGACTTAATCGTCGCAGCACCTCTAATACAGATAAGCCAACACGCGGAGATAAAATGCTGTTCATTTTCACAATGTTTATATTTTCACTGACGCTTTCATTTTCTCCTGGCCCCGTTAATATGGTAATTATATCGTCTGGGGCCGCTCACGGTTTTAGAAAGACCTTCTCATTTGTCTCCGGTGCAACAATAGGGTTTACGTTATTACTTATCTTTATTTGTTTCGGTTTTTACGCTGCAATCGAAAAACACCCTTTGTTTTTCCGGTACCTTAATATTGTCGGTTCTTTATTTATAATGTATCTGGGCTATAAGATAGCGTCATCCCGGCCCGATATATCATTAACAAAAACAGATTCTCCTGGTTTTGCTCAGGGTTTTGTCATGCAATGGATCAACCCTAAGGCATGGACCGCGTGCGCCTCAGGGGCAGCGATGTTTTCCGAACCCTCAAACCCTGCGACAGCATTCGTCTTTGTAACGGTCTATTTTTTAGTCTGTTACCTGTCGCTTTCTGCATGGGCATTAATGGGAGCAAAGGTGTCGGTGCTGCTCAGGAGCACACAGCAGATCCGTACGTTTAACGTGTTGATGGGCGGACTGTTGCTTATTACGGCGTGTTACATGCTCTCTTTAGCATTGTAAACTCGTTATAACGAGTGAAACTCAATCGCGTTATAAATATCATTAATCAATTTGTAGGCAATACTGCTGGTCGACATATTAGAAGGCCATACGGCATAGACTTTCAGCGGTTCTAATGACCAGTCAGGGAGTATTTCCTGCATGTCTCCACGCTTAACGTCCTCTTCGCTTAAATAACGGGGAGGTGCTGCGAGACCAATTTGTTGCCTGGCAAGCGCATAAGCGGCTTCGACATTATCTACATACACTTCAGGCGTATACGTTACGACAGCCACTTCCCCATTTTTATGGCGAAATTCCCGGCTATTCTGCCGCATATTGAGTCCAATCCATGGCAGTTGCGCCAGGTCATCAGGATGCGTAATCGTCGGGTAATGGCTGAGCAAATCACGGGAAGCAACGACCTGGCGCGGCAGCACAAAAAGATGGCGTGCTTTCAGTGAACTGTCCGGAAGTTCGCCGATTCGAAATGCAACATCAATACCGTCAGCAATAATATCTCTGCGCGTATCACTGTAAGAGATATTCAGTAAAATGCCCGGATGACGTTTTATAAAATCGGCCAGATGCCGGGTAAATGCACTCTTCAAAAAAACGGCAGGAAGTGAAACAGTAAGCTTATTCGCCGTTGATATCGAACGCTGCTTGAATTCAATGACCCCCTGCTCATACAGCGCCAGCATCGATTTAGCTGTTTCCAGCAAATTTGCGCCATCGTGAGTCAGAGAAAGTTTGCGGGTGTTTCTGTAGAGCAGCGCGCAGCCAAGATTTTTTTCCAGCTTTGATAAATGCGTGCTTGCCGTTGCGGTTGTAAGCCCTAACGCTTCTGCCCCACCTGAAATGGATCCAGCTTCAGCAATCTTTGCAAACACTATCAGATAACGGATGTCATCAATCATTTATCGTCCTGTTGCGACGGCGTTCCTGCGAACTCCTCATTCATTCATAGAGTTACGATATCGTACTTTCCTCCCCGGCAGCATCTCTTTTTATTGTGAGGGCTTTAGCGCCCTACCAATTTTAGTGTAAAACAATAAATGTTTATTGTTTTACGATAAACACCAGACTAGCCTGCACGCACTTCAACTTACCTTTTGCCTGGAGAGGCATCGAATGAAAAGAAGTCTGCTGTATGGCGTTTTGCTCGCGGGGATCGCGCTTTGCGCCCCCTTACACGGTGCGGAGCTGTCCGGCTACGCGGGTCTGGGCGTCGCAGTCAGTCCCGTTTATTCGGGATCGCGGCATTACGCACCCGGACCGCTACTGAAGGGCGGCCTGAGTCTGAAGAGTAAAGACTGGGGGCAATGGGATCTCTCCACGGAGGGGCTGGCATGGACATATCACCCCGACGCCCCGTTTGCCGTGAGCCTGCTGCTGGCCTCTGATGAGGGGCGAAAAGAGACGGTTAACTATCCCTTCTCCGCTCGAAAAAACCGTGATCTCCAGGGAATGGGTGATATGGCCGACATGCTGATGGCGGGCGCGGAAATGCGTTATCAACGCGAGGACTGGACGATATGGCTGCGCGCGTTAAGTGCAACGCAAAAACACCGGTACGGTGGCGAGACGCAGCAGCTGGCGAGGACCGTGAACAGCGGCGTAAAGTCCACCCTCTGGCGCGGGCAGGACGTCGAATTTTCGGTCGCAGGTGACATCACCTGGGCGAACAGCGGCTATCAGCAGCGCCATTATGGCGTCACCGCGAACCAGTCTCAGCGCACCGGGTTTGAGGCGTATTCCCCATCTTCGGGTTTACAGGAAGCTGGAGTCGATAGCGAACTGGTCTGGCACATCAGTGAAAATCTGGCGGCTGGGGTGACCGGTCGCGCAGCCTGCCTGCTTGATGAAGCGGGTAAAAGCCCGCTGGTTAACAGCCGCATGCAGTACACCCTGTCATCAATGATCCAGTACGAGTTCTGAGGCGCAGACCATGAATAAACAGTATGTATACAGCCGCAGGCGAGTGTTAGCCGCAGGGGTGGTTTTTGTGTCGCTGATTGCCGCAGGCATCTACCTGCAGCCGGGCGTCAGCACGCCGTCCCCGCGCCAGACGGGTGATGCAACCATCGTCTCGTTCCTGACGCCACTCCTCAGCGGGGCGCGTGGCAGCGTTGCCGTCGCACTTATCACGCCAAAAGGCGTGCAGTACGCCCTGTGGGACAGCGATTTTACAAAACAGTATGAAATCGCCAGCCTGACCAAAACCATGACCAGCAGCCTGTTGATTGAGGCGCAGCGACGCGGCGAGGCGACTCCGCAAACCCGCGTCGGTGAACTTATTCCGGAGATCGCAGGCCCGGCGAGCGATATTACCCTGGCGCAGCTGGCTTCGCATCGCTCCGGCCTGCCGCCGCTGGCGACGTCGTTACCCGAGAAAGTTCAGGTTATTAAGTCCATCATCCTGCGAGACAATTTCTGGGACTTCGATGAGGAGACATTAATAGACATGGTGAATAAAGCCAGCGTCGAACGCCCGACCGGATTTGACTATTCCAACACCGGCTATGCGCTGCTGGGACTGGCGCTGGCGCGTGCATCGCATCAATCTTTTGCTGACCTCCTGCAAACGCGCGTATTCGCTCAGGCGCACATGACAGGTTCTGTCGTCGCCAGTGATACAACGCCCGCCTCTTCCACGTTCAGCCGGGGTCGATCCGCTTCCGGCCTGAGCGAAGCGCCGTGGAAAATGCACGCATTTACCCCCGCCGGAGGCGTGCGTTCAACCATTGTCGACATGGCCCATTACGCTCAGTCGCTGCTGGCAGGACCGCTCGCATGGCGCGACGCAATGACGCCGCAGTTTGCAACTGACGATCCCGATTCACGCGTGGGCTATGGCTGGTTCACCACACGCATTCAGGGGCGCGATATCACCTGGCATGATGGTGAATCGTCGGGGTTCGCTTCCGCTATCGCCTTCGACCGACAGCGTAAAAGCGCCGTGGTGATCCTCTCCGACACCGCGTGGCCGGTGGTTGTCCCGGCCATGCGGCTGCTATTAACCCCGCCATCTCATACAGCAGAGGCGCATCATGAACTGGATTGATATTCTCTGGGCGATACTGACCTTCGTCTCGGCCCTGCTGTTTGGGTGCGGAACGTGGGCCGCGCAGTATAAACTTCGGCTGATGAACACAATGCTGACCGTTGGGCTCATTCTTTATTGCATGGAAATGATGCAGACCATCACCCATCTGAGCAGTTCAGGCTACCTGTTCAGAATGCTCACCTGGGTGATTCAGGCGTCTTATCTCGCCTTTTGCGTCTATCATGTGTGGCCAAAACCCTGGATGAAACGCGCCGCTAACTGGCTGAACGGCGGTAAGATTGCCATCGCGCTAATGCTTATGTCATGCTTGTGCGTGCTGGTCTTAAAATAATATGAAACACTCAGGAAGGTTCGATGTGAATGGTGCGAGGGGTAAACTCAGTCTGGTGTTCATCGCAGGGGTGCTGCCGCTATTTCTCATCCTGGCATTAATCACCCCTTTGTGGATTTATTTCACCGGCGAGTCGTTTTTTATTTCCACTCTGCTAAAGCTCGCCGAGGTTCAGAAAGACGATCTGGCTGTTGCAACGGTTTCGTCGCTGCGCCAGATACTCCTGCTGGCGATCCTTTATCTTCCGGCGGGGCTGTTTGCCTTTGCTGTCTGGCAGGGAATGAGCGTCACGCGTCAGGTTCGTCAAAAACAGATCCTCTCTCGGGCTCTGGCAAACAGCGTTCGCAAGATTGCCATCGCGATGTTAAGCCTTGGGATCGCACTGCCGGTCTGTCGCTTTTTGATCCCGCTGACGATCGCGTGGCCGGGACATTACTACCAGGTCACCCTTTTGCTTGGGGATTTTGTTCTGCTATTAACAGGCGGTTTGCTGCTGGTAACCTTTCACTCCCTGGTCGAAGGGATCAAAGCGGAAGAAGAAAATAAGGAGTTCATCTAATTATGGCTGTCGTGGTTCATCTGGACAAAATGCTGGTAGAGAAGAAAATGACGTCCAGAGCACTGGCAGCCTTTGTGGGGATCACTGAGCAAAACCTGTCGCTGCTCAAGTCCGGCAAGGTGAAAGGGATACGTTTTGATACGCTGGCGAAAATATGCGAGGCACTGCAGTGTCAACCGGGCGATATCCTCTCCTGGGAGCCGGACAGCCCGGAATGACGCGCCAACCCCCACTCTCTGTGGGAGTCCCCCCGCACAGAGATATATCCGAAAACCACCCTGTCGGGTGCTGAAATTAACCTTTCGTCTCTCACATCCGCAAAGAACGGCTATCCTTTAATTATCAACAAAAGGAGGCAAAAATGTCTGATATCGGTACTGATAAAAACACCCAGTTTGCTGAAGACAAGGCAAAAAATAAACTTGATGAACTTGCAGGTTCGGCGCAGCAGCAGTTTGGTGAGTTCGTTGATTCACCAAAGCATCAGGTAAAAGGTGCGGCAAAAAAATATGCCGCGCAGGCCAGCGATGCTGTTTCCGATGTTACTGAAGCGGTCAGAAATAATCCCCTCACCGGCCTCGTCGCAGCGGGTGCGGTCGGTATTGTTCTCGGCCTGTTGCTGGGTCGAAAATAATAAAAGGCCCTTCGGGGCTTTATTTTTTGTTAACTGAACAACCTGACCATGCGGTCTAACTCTTCCTCTTTCACAGCACGCGATAAATAATACCCCTGAAAGTTTTTGACGCCCAGCGCGACTAATTTCTCGAATTTCTCTTCACTATCAACCCCCTCTGCAATGCAGTCTGCCCCGGTCATGTCGCTATATATCTGTATCGCTTTAATCAAGTTATAGTCATTGTCGTTTGCCACAAAATGCTCGACGATGTCCCGATCCAGTTTGAGTCCGTCAAAATGGACCTGGCGCACCGGGAACATGGTTTGGTGGTTAGAGAAACAGTCATCCAGAAACAATCGACACCCCGTATTGCGTAAATGCCGCATGGTTTCAGGGATCCTTTTGTCCTTCGTCACGTCAATATCTTCTGCAAATTCAAAGACCAGCTTTTCGGCCCACTGCGGTTTGAGCAGCATGCCGATGGCTTTTCTCGCCATATCTGGCAAGGCATTGCCGGAAGCCAGACGAGGCGGGATATTCACTGAAAAATAGTATTTCCCGTTATACTTATTAATTCCTGATACGGCGGCATGAATGACTAGCGCCGTTATTTTTAGCCATATCTCATAACTGGAAATATCCGTAAGAAAACCGGTTGGTTTGACAATCTTACCATTCTTATTCCAGCGAATGAGTATCTCAAACCCTACACCTTTTTTATCACGATCGGTAATGATCTGATAGGCAGGAAATATCTCTTTGTTATGCAACGCATTGAAGATTTCTGCTTCCTTATCCGTAAATTCCGTTTTTTTACTTCGCCGTTTAATACTTCCCTCCGCTTTTAAATTGTGCGGATCGTGTAGCCATTGCTTAATTAACCTTAATTTCAGCACACCTTCCTTGCGGTGGGTGTAAACCGTTTTATTAGAGAGCCCCATTCTATCGCACATTTCTTTTACGGACATGCCGCGGTAGAAATTTAACAATACATCAATCTCTCTTTTTGTAAGCCATTTAATATTTTCATGCGGAGAAATATCCGTACTGCGTTCGCGTAATAAACGTGAGCGGTCCTTAAACCCGTTATGGTGGGTGTGAAAACAGGTTATTACATCTGAAACATGGGCTATACGAATTAATGACAATTGATAGCGGTTATTTAAAAGACTGCTAAGGGTGCGATACAACCAGCCATCCGGTATGTCACCATACAGGGTGACGCGTCGAATAACGGGGAGTGCATTGAGAACGGATGCCAGTCGCTTCAGGCTCTCCAGAAGATCGACAATACCTTTGCCGAGAAAAGCTACAATATGAGTATTCTGATTTATAAGGATATTTTGCAGTTCCTGTTGAGAGACCTCATCCCCCTCAAAGTGAATATGCGTGGCCTGTACTCCGTACCTGCTAAGGATCTCGCGATATCCCTGGAATGTGAACGCGCAGGCTGAAACGACAAATTTATGTTCATCGCACGCCCCATTTCTGAGAGAAACTTTGTGGATCATAACCTGCTCCTGGGCACCAAAAGCGCCGTTTCCATTTGTGAATAAATTAAATTTATTGCACACGTTGAGAACAGTAATTTTATCCTGGAGCCTCAGGGTAAGATACAGTTATCAGCCTGATTCACTGGAACATCTTTGCGTTAATCACCAGTTCGCAAATATACTTTTCTTTGCAAATAACAACGGCAAATATCTCATTCTCAGGGTATAATGAGAATTCCGAAAAAGAAGACTGAACACTTCATCTATCGGCTCATTAAAATACGAGAAAAATGCTATGGATAATCACATCTCATCCAGGGCCTTGCTACATCGAAGGGATGTTATAAAGAACAATCCACGATTCGGTGAGGCAATATTAGAGCACTACACAATTAATGACACCATCTATAAAAAACAACCTCTTTTCTACAAGACAATGCTGCAGGAATCACGATTTAACATTATCCTCTCTATGTGTTGTTTTATTTTTGGAAATCAGGCGGAGTCAGTTTCAGAGATTAAAGATTTATGTTCTCGCTATAAGATTGCCAGTCCCAACAGCGTTATTGCGATCATTACGATACTGAGAACCACCGGGCGCATCAGGACCTGGCGCTGCACGGAAGACCGACGCAAAACGAGAATCGCGCCAACTGAAAAAGGCCTGAATGAACTTAAGCGCTATATGTCCGGCGCTTTTTTGCCCGTCAGTATTCTTTACCCGACATTCAATATTAATGTGAACCTGCTGGACAATGATATTTTGAGAAATAACTTCTTCCGCCGCGCGGCAGAATATCTTTTTCGGGGATTAACGTTCAGGAAGGTGTTGCCTGAAGTGGGATTATTTATCGATAAAGATGGCGGACGTATGATTATGCTTTATCTTTACCTGCAGGCTATGAAAAATAAATCTGCCCATGGTGCCATCATCGACTATTCAGCCAGCGCGCTCGCAAAAGAATTTTTCGTTTCGCGTATCCACGTCAACCGGATTATCAAATCGGCTCAGGAGGCAGGCTACCTGAAAGATCGGGGCGATGGTCGGCTATCGATATACCCGGCGTTTATCGAACTCGTCGAAAATTATGCCGGGTTATATTTTGCCTATGTTACGCATTACATCAACGTAGTACCCAAAGAGCGACGCCACGCTCACAACGTGACGTCAACCGTATAATCCTCCAGGCGTTCGGTCTCCCGAACGCCCTTCACCTATCGTTCCCGCAGCGCCTCTTTTGCCTTGTTCAGCGGTTTCAACAGATAATCCAGAATGGTTTTGCTGCCGGTTTTAATATCAACGGTAGCAATCATGCCCGGAAAGACCGGAAATTCCTGCCCTTGCTTATTGGTCAGATGGTTACTGTCGGTACGAATATAGACGCGATAATAGTAGACATCTCTTTTCACCTCATCCTGCAGGGTGTCCGGGGAAATCATGGTCACTTCCCCTTCCAGCCCACCGTAAATGGAGTAGTCATAGGCCGTCACTTTCACCAGCGCCTTCTGACCGGGATGGATAAACGCCACATCGCGCGGCGATATTTTCGCTTCGACCACCATCTGATCGTCAAGCGGGACCAGGCTCATCAGCTTGCCGTTCGGCGGGATAACGCCTCCCACGGTCGTGACGTCAATGTCCTTCACGATCCCACGAACCGGCGCATTGAAGGTCAGCCGGGTCAGGGAGTCCTCACGCCCTTTCATCACCGAACGCTGGGCTTCAATCTCCGCGTTGGCTTTCGCCAGCTCTTCACGGGCGCGAACGTAATACTGGTTTTTCATCTCGGTGATTTTATTCTCAAGCTCATTCTTTTGACGCTCAAGACGCAACACCTCAACCTTGCTGGCCGCCCCCTGGGTCACCAGCGGCCGGGTTAACGACAGCTCGCGCTGCACCAGCTCGGCACCCTGACGCAACCCGGCCAGCCCTTTTTCGAGGCTTTCACGACGGGACTGGTAGAGTGCCGTTTCCTGCTTGACCAGTTCAACGTCGTCATCCAGCTCACCCGGAAACGCCAGTTCCGTGTCGTTCACCTCGGCCTTCAGGCGCGCAGCCGTGGCCATCGCCGCATTCAGACGAGACTCACTCTCCAGCACGCTCGACTCGGTTTTTGTCCGGTCTAGCTGCGCAAGCTGCTGGCCGCGTTCCACAATGTCGCCTTCGCGCACCATCAGGCTGTGGATAATGCCGCCTTCCAGGGACTGGATGACCTGCTCATGCGAAGACGGTATCACCTTGCCGCTGCCGGTCGTCACCTCATCAAGATGGAACAGGCTCGCCCAGGCGATAAACGCCGCCAGCAGGGCGAACAGGGACCATGCCACCAGGGTAGAGCGCGGCAGGCGTGGCTCCTTCAGTCGGCTATTGAAACGGGAGAAATCATTCATGCCGCGCCCTCCTCGGCAACCGCCGCCGGCTTCATGGTCACGGTGCGCTGCGCTGTCTTTTGCGGCGCCATTCCGTGCTGGTGCAGGATGGCGTCGCGCGGGCCGTCCATCACCACCTTGCCGTTTTCCAGCACGATGATGCGGTCGACCAGGTCCAGGATCGGCAGGCGATGCGTCGCCACCACCAGCGTCCGGCGTTTACCCAGCCATGTGTGAAGATGCTGAATAAACTGCTTCTCGCTCATTTCGTCCAGCCAGGCCGTTGGCTCGTCCAGCAGCAGGATAGTCGGCGAGGTGATCAGGGCACGCGCCAGCAGCAGCGCCTGACGCTGTCCGCCGGAGAGGCCAGCCCCGCCCTCGTTGATGATATAGTTCAGCCCCATTTTCTGTTTGCGCACAAACTCCAGCGCGCCGCTGTTAACCAGCGCCTGATGAATTTCGTCATCGGTCGCCAGCGGGTTCCCCATCAGGATGTTGTCCCGCACGGAGCCAAAGAACAGACGGGCCTGCTGGCTCAGCAGCTGCATGTCGCGACGCACGTCGGCCGGGTCGAGGTGATTGAGGGCAATATCATCCAGCAGAATGCTGCCCTGCTGCGGCTCCTGCATGCCCGCCAGAAGCTGTAACAGCGTGCTTTTACCGGAGCCATTACGTCCGAGCACCGCCACGCGCTCTCCGGCGCGGATCTGCAGCTTGCTGATGTTAAGTACGGTAAGTTTCTCTTCCTCGTCGTAATAAAACCCGACGTCCTCAAGCGCGTAGTCGCCGCGCAGGTGGGCCTTGTGCACCTTTTTGCCGTGCTGCGGATCGTCAATCGGCCGCTGCATCAGATCGTCCAGCCCCTTGCGGGCCACTTTTGCCGACTGCCAGCGCGAGAGCACGCCTGAGATCTGCGACAGCGGCGCAATGGTCCGTGACGCCAGAATCGAGGTACCCACCAGCGCACCGGTGGTCATGTCACCGCTGATGACCAGGTAACAGCCCACCAGCAGTACCACCGCATAGACGATAGACTGCACCTCCTGGGTCCAGGTGAGCAGCAGGCCCGTCAGCCAGCGCTGCTTCATGCCGACGCTGGCGGCGACGTCGTTGGTGTTATTCCACTGGTTCTGGAAACGCTGCTCGGCGCGCATCAGCTTGATGTCTTCAATGCCCTGCACCGCTTCCACCAGCGTGGCGTTACGGATGGCGGATTCACGCATCCCTTCGCTGGAGAGTTTCCCCAGCGGGCGCTGCACCAGCAGGCCCGGAATAAGCAGCAGCGGAACCGCGAGCAGAACCACCAGCACCAGCGGGCCGCCAATCATCCACAGAATAAAGACGAACAGCAGGAAGAACGGCAGATCGGAGATAGCCGCAATCGTGGTGGAGGTGATGAGCTCCCGCACCGACTCCAGCTCGCGGATCTGGGCGATAAACGATCCGGTTGATTTTGATCGCGCGCCGTTTTTAATCCGCAGCGCGTGGGCAAACACGCGTTCAGAGATACGCAGATCGGCGCGTTTGCCCACCACGTCAGAAATATGCACGCGCAGCATGCGCATGATGAATTCGAACACGATGGCAATCATCACGCCGCCAAACAGCACCCACAGCGTGGCTTCCGACTGCGACGGGACCACTCTGTCGTATACCTGCATGGAGAAGACCATGCCGGAAAGCGCCAGCACGTTGGCGACCAGCGCCACCAGCATAATGTCGCTGTAGCGTCGCCAGTCCTTCAGCGCCAGCTGCCAGAACCAGTTTTTCTCATACGGTTTGATGTAGTCGTCCACGCGGGCATCCGGCGTGGATTCGAGCGGGCGCAACACCATCAGCCCCTTTAGCCGCTCCCCGAGCTCGTCACGCGTCAGCGTCGTCTCCAGCCCCGCGTCGCCGCTGAACTGCAGGCTGACGTTGCCTTCGCTGTCCATGCGGTTGATCACCGCGATTTGTCCGCCGGTGAATTCCGCCAGCAGCGGCAGGCGCCACGGATCGAGGGATACCGCTTCAGCCGCCACCATACGCATCCCCAGCCCAAGCTGGCGCGCCATCTCCTCCAGCACCAGCTGGCGCGGAGACTGGCTTTCATGGTTAATCGTGACCCGAACATGCTCCGCTGAGAAATCCAGCCGATAATGTTTCGCGATGATAAGCATGCCCTGCAGCCAGGGTTCGTACTGTGGATGTGTCTTCATAATCTCCGGGTTAACGCAATTCGTGTAAAAGAAACGCCAAAAGGCCGCGAGGAGCGCTCCCCGCGGCGTTGGTTTACGCAATTAACAGCTGATGATTCGCCAGCAGCGTCGCCAGATCCGTCTGCACGCCGTTCAGGGTCACCAGAGTGGTTGGCGAGAACTGGCCGCCTGTACCGTCCAGGTCAACCTGGATCTCGGTATTGCTGCCGTTCTGCACCACGCGGATGTAATCGCTGATATTGCCCGCGCTGCTGTCCAGCGTGGCCACGCCGTTCACGTAGCTCGCCGAACCCGTGCCGGTATAGCCGCTGCCGGAGAGCAGATCGCGCAGGTCAATACGATCCGTGTCCGCGGCCCCTTCCCAGGTGCCGACCGTAAAGCCGTTCACCACGTCGTGACCGTTACCGCCCGTGGCATCCGAGGCGTTGATCAGCTTGTAGAGCAGCGTATCGTGACCGCCGCTGCCGATGTTGAAGGTGTCATTTCCGCCGCGGCCTTCGAACCGGTTATCACCGCTGTTGCCGGTGATGATGTCGTCGTAATCCGAGCCGTTAATCCCTTCAATGTTCAGCAGACGCGTGGTGCCGAACCCGGTGTTCTGCGCGGTTGAGAGGCGCAGATCCACGGTCACGCCAGAGGTCGCGTTGCGGTAATCCACCACGTCCATCCCACCGGTGTTGCTCCAGGTGTCATGGTCGGAATGGGTAGTCCAGCCGCCGGAACCGTTGTAGGTATAAGTGCCATTTTCGGCGATAAAGGTGTCGTTATACCCGGTCCCGGTAATGGTTCCGCTGTGGCCGCCGGTGGCCGCTTCGGCCGTCAGGACGTAGCCCTCCTTGCCGTTGCCCGCCTCCAGGCCGCTCCAGGTGACGTTATCCGACACGCCGTTGGTGATCTTCAGGATCTCGGCCGAATAGGTTTCATTCGGATCCAGCCCGTAGAAACTCACCAGCGCGGACGTATCGTTCGACCCGATACCGGACTGGGCGTTGATGATCTGCGAGGCCACCAGCACGCCCGCGGCGTTGTACAGGTTGACCGTATTGCCGTAGTAGGCGTTGATGCCCTCGCTGTCGACAATGTGCAGATGCATCGCGGTGCCGTCAGCAATGGTTTTGCTGTTTTGCACCAGCACCACCTTGCCGTTCTGCTGAGAGACCAGCAGATCCTGCGCGCCGTCCCAGTTGTAGTCCACTGCCGCCACGCCGGTGGCGTAAGCAATGCCGGACGCCAGTTGGCTTGAGGTCCAGGTGGAGCCGTAGCCGTTGTTGGTGAACAGGGTCGCCGTCTGCGAGCCGCCGTAGGTGCTGAGCTTGATGATGTCCATCTGCCCGTCACCGTTCCAGTCCACCGCCACCGACAGATAGCCCGCCGCTGCGTTAGACGCCTCCACCGCGCTCTTGGTGGCCGAGAGTTTCCCGGTGCCGTCGTTGTAGTAGATCACCCCGCCGTTGTTGTTGTAGCTGCTGCCCAGGTACAGATCCATGTAGCCATCGCCGTTGAAGTCCGCCCACGTCATGGACGCCGCCGTGGTGGTATTCGAGGCGTTAGCCACAAACACGTTCGTCAGGTTCTGACCGATGGATAACGTCCCGTTGCCGTTGTTGTTGATCACGGTTAACGAGTACGCGCCGCTGCGGTTGGTGTGCTGAACAATATCCACCGTACCGTCGTTGTTCAGGTCAACGCCGGAGATTTCGCGCCCGGAATCAAACTGGCCGTAGAAACCGCCTTCTCCACCGGTGCCGTCCGGCGACAGGACACCCTTGTTGTTCACCAGATAGGTCAGGGAGTCCATACCGGCATCGCCGTACGCCAGATCCAGATACCCATCCCCGGTTTTATCGTACGCAATCACACCGCCGTACCAGATGGTGGTCCCCATTGCCAGCTGACTGGCGTTATAGGTGCTGCCATCGTAGGTCCACATCACCTGCGTTGACCCGGCGTAGGTATTTTCCGTCGCGAAAATGTCCTGCGTGCCGTTACGGTCAAAGTCGGCGGCGGTCTGGCTCACCACGTAGTAGTTACGGGTGTTAGTCAGCGTATTGCCGGCATAGGTCGAGCTATCGCTGCTGGAGTAAGACTGGCCGTTAGCGATGATATTCCACAGACCGCTGCTGTTCATGCCGAGGGTCATGGTGGAGTTGTTGCTGTTCCCCGCCGTGGTCGCCCAGTCGGTATTCACCGAAGTGGTGTCAATCACCAGGCTGCCGGTTGCCGTACCGGTGGTATTGCCGTTACCCGCGCTGCTCTTCACCTGCGCCGTCACGCTGTAGCTCGCCACGCTCAGCGCATCGCCGTCCGGGATCTGCAGATACCAGGTGTTGTGATCCGGATCGACCACCACCGCGCCGCCGGTCTGGGAGGTGTAGGTTTTGCCGTTCACCGTCACCACCAGGTATTCACCGTTCACCAGGTCAGCGGAGACGGTGCCGGTGACAATCGGCGTGGTGTCCGACGTGGTCTGCGCGGTAATCGCCGCCGTGGTGGTCGGGATGCTGGTATCAACGTTCAGCACAAAGCCGTCAGACTCCGTGTAGTTACCGGCCCTGTCGGTGACGCGCACAATGTAGGTGTGATTTCCGTCGCTCAGGCCGTTGTCCTGGAAGGACCAGCTTGCGCTGCCGTTCATGGTCACCTGACCGAGCAGGACCCCGTCACGATAGAGCTGCACAATTTCACCGTCGTCCGGAGCGCGGTTAAGCGTCCCGTTGATCAGCGGCGAGTTATCGTCCGTTGCCACCGCGCTGCCAAAGGTGCCCTGACGCTCGCCTTCACCGTCGGTATAGCTCACGACCGTACCCACCGTGGTTGGCGGCGTGGTGTCCACCGTCACCACCTGAGAGGCGGTGGAGCCGACGTTGCCCGCCTGGTCGATAATCCGCACCTGGTAGGTGTAGTCTCCGTCAGGCAGATCGCGGGTATCGGTGTAGCTCCAGCGCTGGTTGGTGACCGTGGTATCGAGCCAGGTGTTCCCGCCGTCCAGGCTTATCTGTACGCGCTCGTCGCTTGCCAGCGCGCTGCCCAGCGAACCGTTGATGGTCAGCGTGGTGTCCATGGTGATGAAATCACTCCCGGACTGGCCGGTATCTTCGCTGATGCTGTCGATGGTGACGCCGTACTGCGGCGCCTGCGTATCCACCGTCACCGCCTGCGAGGTGGTTGCCCCGACGTTCCCCGCCTGGTCGACGACCCGCACCTGGTAGTTATGGCTGCCGTCGGTCAGGGTACGGGTGTCGCTATAGCTCCACTGCGTCCCGCTGACGGTGGCGTATACCCAGGTCGTGCCGCCGTCCATGCTCACCTGCACGTACTCTCCCGCCCCTAACGCTGCGCCAAGCGTTCCGTGCAGCGTGTACGAGGTCGAACTGGTCAGGAAGTCGTTATTGTCGAATCCGGTATCCACGGTGATGTTATCCACGGTCACCGTAATCGCCGCATCCGGGGCGACCGTATCGACGGTCACCTGCTGATGGGCGCTGGCACCCACGTTGCCCGCCGCATCCACCACGCGAACGTAGTAGTCATAGGTCTGGTTACCCAGCGTGCGGCCATCGACGTAGTACCAGCTGTTGCCGGTGACGATGACGTTCTGCCAGGTCACGCCGCCGTCGATGCTGATTTGGGCATACTCGCCGTCGGCCAGCGTCGCGCCGAGCGAGCCGTGCAGCGTCAGGGACGTATCGTTGGTGATAAAGTCGCTGCTGCTCAGACCGGTATCGTCACTGATGCTGTCGATGGCGATGGTTTTGCTCGCGTCCGGCGCAACCGTATCAATGGTCACCACCTGGCTGGCGGTGGCGCTGATATTGCCCGCGTCGTCAATCACGCGCAGCTGGTAGTTGTAATCCCCGTCGGCCAGCGTGCGGCCATCAACATACGTCCAGCTCAGGCCGCTGACGCTGACGTCGGTCCAGGTGACGCCCCCGTCAAGGCTGATCTGCGCGTGGTCGCCGCTGCCCAGCGCCGCGCCGAGCGTCCCTTTCAGGCTGATCTGGTTGTCGCTGGTGATAAAGTCGCTGCCGGACAGGCCGGTATCCTGCGTAATGGAATCCACAGTAATGGTGGTTGCCGCAGGCTTCGTCAGGTCAATCACCACGTCCTGGCTGTCCGTGGCCCCCACGTTGCCCGCGTTATCAATCACGCGGACCTGGTACTGATACGTACCGTCCGTCAGGGTGCGGCCATCGGCGTAGCGCCAGGTGGTGCCGGTCACGGTCAGGTCGATCCAGGTGACGCCGCCGTCGAGGCTGATCTGCGCCTTCTCGTTATTGCCGAGCTGCGCGGTCAGCGAGCCGTTGACGACGACCTGGCTGTCGTTGGTGATGAAATCCGTTGCGCTCAGGCCGGTGTCGTTTTGCAGCGAATCAATAGCGATCCCCATCGACGGCGCGGTGAGATCCACCGTGACGGTATGGTTATCGCTGGCGCTGTTGCCGATGGTATTGCTGACCTGCGCGTTAATCACGTACGAGCCGCCGTCTGCCAGCGCGGTCACGTCAGCGCTTCCCACCGTGTAGCTCCAGGTACCGTCATTCTGCACGGTCGCCGTATAGGTTTTACCGTTCAGCGTGATGGTCACCGTCTGGCCTACAGGCGCGTCGGTGGTGCCGCTGATGACCAGCGGCGTACCGTGCTCGGCGGCGTTGACGATATCGTCCTGCGCAAAGGTGTTAATGGTGATGGTTGGGACATCGCCGTTCAGCGTCACGTCGTGCGTTGCGCTGCCCGGGTTGCCCGCCCTGTCGCTTACCGAAGCGGTGATGGTGTACTCCCCGTCGCTCAGGCCGAGGAAATCACGGCCCGGCACGAAGACCGACCACGATCCGTCCGCCCCGACGGTCGCCTGATAGCTGTGCCCGTTGAAGGAGACGGTCACCGTCTGGCCCTGTTCCGCCGTGGTGGTGCCGCGGATGGTCTGGCCCGCCAGCTGCTCGGCGTTGTTGACGATATCGTCATCGGCCACGGTGCTGATGGTTACGGCTGGCGCGACGGTGTCTACCGTTAAGGTGTGCGTGGTCTGGCCGTTATTACCCGCTTTATCGTTGACCGAGGCGGTCACCGTCAGCGCGCCCTGGCTCAGCGCAGCCAGATCGGCTGCCGGAACGTCGAGCGTCCAGGTGCCGTCGCTGCCGACAAGCGCAGTGTAGGTTTTGCCGCCCAGCGTCACGGTAACGGTCTGACCCGCCTCCGCGCTGGAAGATCCGTGCACGGTCAGCGGCAGCTGGGCTTCCGCGGCGTTCAGCATGTCGTCAACCGACAGCGTCCCAATGCTCACCACCGGCGCAGTGGTATCCACGCTGATGCCGTGCGTCGCCGACGCGCTGTTGCCCGCGCTGTCCTGCGCCGACACGGACACCTGATAGCGCGCGCCATCGGCCAGGGCACCCACGTCTGCGGCCGGAACGGTGGTCGTCCAGCTGCCGTCGCTCTGGATGGTGGCCGTATAGCTCTTGCCGTTCAGCGTCACGGTAACCTGCGTCCCGCTGGCGAGCTGGGCGCTGGAGCCGTTAATTACCAGGGACGAACCGGCTTCCGCCGCGTTGATGACGTCGTCACCGCTAACGGTGTTCACCGTCAGCGCCACGGAGGCGGTGTTCACCACCACATCGTGAGTCTGGGTGCTGCTGTTGCCCGCGCCGTCGGTAATCGTCGCGCTGAGGGTCACGGTGCCGTCGGTCAGCGCGGAAATCACGCTGGCCGGAACGCCCACGCTCCAGTTACCGCTGGCGTCAACGGTGGTGGTGTACTGGTTCGAACCGATGGTGATGACCAGCTTATCGCCGACGCTCGCGCCGGTTGCCGTACCGCTGACAATCTGCGCCTGGCCGTGCTCCACGCTGTTAATGACGTCATCGCCCGCGACAGCGTTAAAGCTGACGGTCGGCGGCGTGGTATCAAGCGTAATCGCTTTGCCCGCGCTGCCCGGGTTACCCGCTGCGTCGCTCACGCTGACCTGCACGGTGTAGCCGTTATCCGCCAGTGCGGACAGGTCGCTGCCCGGCACGTTCACGCTCCAGATACCGCCCTGCTGCACCTGGGCGGTATAGCTCTTACCGCCCAGGGTCACGGTGACCGTCTGCCCGACTTCCGCCGTGGTGGTGCCGGAAATGGCCACGCCCGCAGCCGCTTCGCTGGCGTTAATCACGTTATCGCCAGCGACCGTATCAATGCTCACGGTTGGCGCAGTCGCGTCCACGCTGTACTCGCGGCCCGCCGAGGCGCTGTTGCCGTGCGCGTTGGTGACGCTCACCTGCACGCTGGCGTCACCGTCCTTCAGGCCCGCGAGATCCGCAGACGGCACGGTGGCCGTCCAGCGGCCGTCAGCATCCACCTTCGCGGTATACGTCTTGCCGCCGAAGGTAATGGTAACGGTCTGGTTTTCCTCCACGTTCGAGGTGCTGCCGGAGAGCACCAGATCCGCGCCTTTCTCCGCCGCGTTAATCACGTCGTCGGTGGTAATCGCATCGATGCTGATAGCCACCGCCGCAAGATCGACAGTCACGTCATGGCTGATGGTCACCGGGTTACCCGCCGCGCTCTGGCCTGCAACGGTCACGGTGACCGTACCTGCTGCGAAGGCCGCGACGTCTGCCGCCGGGATCGCCGCGCGCCAGGAACCGTCTGCCAGCACGGAGGCCGCATAGGTTTTGCCATTGACGGTCACGGTGAGCGTTGTGCCTGCCGCCAGCCCGTCGCTGGTGCCGGAGACGATCAGATTTTGAGTATGTTCGATGCTGTTGATCACATCGTCGCCCGCCGCGGTATCAACGCGCAGGCCCGGCAGGTTAGCGTCGATAACGATTTCGCGCTCGCCGGTCCCGGTGTTGCCATGGCCGTTGGTGACGGTTGCTGACACGGTCAAATCGCCATTGCCCAGCGCCGTCAGGACGGACTCCGGCACGTTCACGGACCACGTCAGATCGCTCTGCACCGTCGCGGTGTAGGTGTTGCCGCCAATGGTCACGGTGACGGTATTGCCCGCTTCCGCGTTCGTTACCTTGCCGCTGAGGGTCTGGCCCGCGGCCACTTCCGCCGCGTTGATAACGTTATCGCCTGCGATGGTGTTGATGGTGACGCCCGGCAGCACGGTATCCACCTGCAGATTCGCGGTGTTACTCACGCTGTTGCCCACGCCGTTGGTCGCGGCCGCGCTCAGGGTGTAGTTGGCTTCGCCCAGGCTCGCCAGATCCGCCGCCGGGACCGTCAGGCTCCAGCTTCCGTCTGCCGCGGTCGTCGCCGTGTAGTTTTTGCCGTTCAGGGTCACGGTCACCACGGTGCCTTCCGCCAGGTTGGCACTGGTGCCGCTCACGCTCAGATCCTGACCTTTCTCCACCGCATTAAGCACGTTGTCACCGCTGATGGCGTTGAAGGCCACGGACGGCAGGCCGGTATCGACGGTCACGTTATGCGTACCGGTGCCGGTGTTGCCCGCCGCGTCGGTGACGGACGCAGTCACGGTTACGGTGCCGTCGCTGAGGCCGGAAATCACGCTGGCCGGGACGCCCACGCTCCAGTTACCCGCCGCGTCCAGCACGGTGGTGTAAGTCTGGCCGCCGATGGTCACGGTCACCTTATCGCCCGCCGCCGCGCCGGTGGCGGTGCCGCTGACGATGTGCGCCTGGCTGTGTTCTGCGAGGTTAATGACATCGTCGCCCGCCACGGTATTGATGGTCACCGCAGGAACGGTCGCATCTACCGTCAGGTTGTGATCAACCGATGCCGGGTTGCCCGCCTTGTCGCTTACCGATGCGGTCACGGTCACACTGCCGTCCGTCAGGGCCGCAACATCGGCTGCCGGAACGTTCAGCGTCCAGCTGCCGTCCGCGCTGACGGTGGTGGTGTAGTCTTTGCCATTCAGCGACACGGTCACCGTCTGGCCCGCTTCGGCAGAGCTGCTGCCGGACACGGTCAGTTCGCTCTTCGCTTCGGCGGCATTAAGAATGTTGTCCGTCGCCAGAGTGTTGATGGTCACGCTCGGCGCGGTCGCATCCACGCTGTACTCGCGGCCCGCCGAGGCGCTGTTGCCGTTCACGTTGGTGACGCTCACCTGCACGCTGGCATCGCCGTCCTTCAGGCCAGCCAGATCCGCAGACGGTACGGTCCAGGTCCAGTTGCCGCTGTCGTCCACCGTGGTGGTGTAGATTTTGCCGTTCAGGCTGATGGTCACGGTTTGCCCGGCCTCCACGTGGGTGGTCGCACCGGACAGCACCAGATTCGCGCCTTTCTCCGCCGCGTTAATCACGTCGTCGGTCGCAATCGCATTGATGCTGATGGCAACGGTCGCCAGATCCACCGTCACATCGTGGCTGATTGTAATCGGATTGCCCGCAGCGCTGTCGCCAGTGACGCTGATTTTGACGGTGCCTTCCGGCCACGCGCTCACGTCCGCAGCCGGGATCGCCGCGCTCCAGGTGCCGTCCGCCAGTACAGTGGCCGCATAGTCTTTGCCGTTGATGGTGACGGTCAGCGCCGTGCCCGGTGCCAGCCCGTCGCTGGATCCGCTGACGATCAGGTTCTGCGCGTGCTCGATGGTGTTGATCACGTCATCACCCGCGACGGTATCGACGCGCAGCCCCGGCAGGTTAGCGTCGATCGCGATCTCGCGCTCGCCGGTGCCGGTGTTGCCGTGGCCGTTGGTAACGGTCGCCGTCACGCTCAGGCTGCCGTTGCCCAGCGCGGTCAGCACGTCAGACGGCACGTTGACGGACCAGGTCAGGTCGTTCTGCACCGTTGCGGTGTAGCTGTTGCCACCAATGGTCACGGTCACGGTATTGCCCGCTTCGGCATTCGCCACGGTGCCGCTCAGGGTCTGGCCTGCGGCCACTTCCGCCGCATTAATGACGTTATCGCCCGCCACGGTGTTGATGTTGACCGTTGGCAGCGCGGTGTCCACCAGCAGGTTCGCGGTGTTGCTCACGCTGTTGCCCACGTCGTTGGTGGCGGTTGCGTTCAGGGTGTAGTTGGCCTGACCGAGACCGGCCAGATCTGCTGCCAGAACCGTCAGGCTCCAGGTGCCGTCTGCGGCGGTCGTCGCCGTGTAGTTTTTGCCGTTCAGGGTCACGGTCACCACGGTGCCTTCCGCGAGGTTGGCGCTGGTGCCGCTGACGCTCAGATCCTGACCTTTTTCCACCGCGTTCAGCACGTTGTCGCCGCTGATGGCGTTGAAGGCCACGGACGGCAGGCCGGTATCGACGGTCACGTTATGCGTGCCGGTGCCGGTGTTGCCCGCCGCGTCGGTGACCGACGCCGTGACGGTCACGGTGCCGTCGCTGAGGCCTGAAATCACGCTGGCCGGGACGCCGACGCTCCAGTTGCCCGCCGCGTCCAGCACGGTGGTGTACGTCTGGCCGCCGATGGTGACGGTGACCTTATCGCCCGCTGCTGCGCCAGTGGCGGTGCCGCTGATGATTTGCGCCTGGCCGTGTTCTGCAATGTTAATGACGTCGTCGCCCGCAACGGTATTGATAGTCACCGCAGGCGCGGTGATGTCTACCGCCAGGTTGTGATCCACGGACGCCGGGTTACCCGCTTTATCGCTGACCGATGCGGTGACGGTCACGCTGCCGTCGGTTAATCCAGCCAGATCCGCCGCTGGAACGTTCAGCGTCCAGCTGCCGTCTGCGCTGACGGTTGTGGTGTAGTCTTTACCGTTCAGCGATACGGTGACCGTCTGGCCCGCTTCGGCGGTGCTGGTGCCGGAAACGGTCAGATCGCTCTTCGCTTCGGTGGCATTCAGAATGTCGTCCGTCGCCAGGGTGTTGATGGTCACCGACGGTGCGGTCGCATCCACGCTGTACTCGCGGCCTGCCGAGGCGCTGTTGCCGTTGACGTTGGTGACGCTCACCTGCACGCTGGCGTCGCCGTCTTTCAGACCCGCCAGGTCGGCGGCTGGCACCGTGGCCGTCCATTTGCCATCGGCGCCTACGGTCGCGGTGTAGCTTTTGCCGCCGAAGGTGATGGTAACGGTCTGGTTTTCCTCAACGTTCGAGGTCGCCCCGGAGAGCACCAGATCCGCGCCCTTCTCGGCGGCATTAATCACGTCGTCGGTAGCAATCGCATCGATGCTGATGGCAACGGTCGCCAGATCCACCGTCACATCATGGCTGATGGAAACCGGGTTACCGGCGCTGCTCTGGCCCGCAACGGTCACGGTAACCGTGCCTGCACTCAGTGCGCCGACGTCCGCCGCCGGGATCGCCGCGCGCCAGGTGCCGTCCGCCAGCACGTTCGCCGGATAGGTTTTGCCGTTGACGGTCACGGTCAGCGCCGCGCCCGCCGCCAGCCCGTCGCTGGTGCCGGTAATAATCAGGTTCTGCCCGTGTTCGATACTGTTGATCACGTCGTCGCCCGCCACGGTATCCACGCGCAGGCCCGGCAGGTTAGCGTCTATCACGATTTCGCGCTCAGCGGATCCGCTGTTGCCGACGCCGTTGGTCACGCTGGCTGACACGGTCAAATCGCCGTTGCCCAGCGCGGTCAGCACGTCGGACGGCACGTTAACGGACCAGGTCAGATCGCTCTGCACCGTTGCGGTGTAGCTGTTGCCGCCAATCGTCACGGTCACGGTGTTGCCCGCTTCGGCATTCACCACCTTACCGCTGATGGTCTGGCCGGCTGCCAGCTCCGCCGCGTTAATAATGTCGTCGCCCGCAATGGTGTTGACGATCACGCCCGGCAGAACGGATTCCACGCTCACGGTATGCGACGCGCTGGTGCTGTTACCGACGCTGTCCGTTGCCGAGGCGGTGACGGTATAAAGCGCCTCGCCCAACTGACCGACTTCGTTCGCCGGAACGGTGGTGGTCCATTTTCCGTTATCGTCCACCTGCGCGCTGTACGCTTTGCCGTTGAGCATCACGGTTACCACCGCGCCTGCCGCCAGGCCGGAAGCCGTACCGGAGAGGGTCAGATCCTGAGTTTTCTCGCTGTTGTTGATCACATCGTCACCGGAAACGGTGTCAATGGTCAGCCCCGGTGCGGTCAGGTTCACCTCCACGCCGTGCGTGTCGCTGTTGCTGTTGCCCGCTTTATCGGTCAGCGCTGCGGTAATAGTGTGATCCCCGGCGGCCAGCGCGGTGACGTCCGCCGCAGGCACGCCCACGCTCCAGTTGCCGGAGGCATCCAGGGTGGCGGTGTAGGATTTGCCGTTGAGGGTAACGGTGACCACGTCGCCCGCCGCCGCGCCGGTCACGGAACCGGTGACAATCAGGGCCTGCGCATGCTCGGCGCTGTTGATCACGTCGTCGTCGGAAACGGTGTGAATGGTCAGCTGTGGAACGGTGGTATCAACCAGCACGTCGCGATCCGCGGAGGCCGGGTTACCCGCTTTATCCGATACGGCGGCGCTGACGGTGTAGTTGCCGTCGGTAATACCGCTCAGATCGGCGGACGGCACGGTCACGCTCCAGCTGCCGTTTGCCTCAACGGTGGTGGTGTAGTCCACGCCGTTCAGCGTCACGGTGACGGTCTGGCCCGCTTCGGCGTTGGTCACGCCGTTAATCACCAGATCCTGCTGCGCTTCGGCCGCATTGATGATGTTGTTGTCGCTGACAATTTCAATAGACACCGTCGGCGCGGTCGCGTCCACGCTGTACTCGCGGCCTGCCGACGCGCTGTTGCCGTTCACGTTGGTGACGCTCACCTGCACGCTGGCATCGCCGTCCTTCAGGCTGCCCAAATCGGCGGACGGTACGGTCGCCGTCCAGTTGCCGCTGGCATCCACCGTCGCGGTGTACGACTTGCCGCCGATGGTGATGGTAACGGTCTGGTTTTCTTCCACGTTGGTGGTCGAGCCGGACAGCACCAGGTCCGCGCCTTTCTCCGCCGCGTTAATCACGTCGTCCGAAGCAATCGGGTCAATGCTGATGGCGACTGCCGCCAGATCGACCTTCACGTCATGGCTGATGGAAACCGGGTTGCCCGCCGCGCTCTGGCCTTCCACGGTCACGGTAACCGTGCCCGCATTCAGCGCGCTGACGTCGGCCGCCGGAATGGCCGCCGTCCAGGTGCCGTCCGCCAGTACGGTTGCCGCGTAGGTTTTGCCGTTGACGGTAACAGTCAGCGCCGCGCCCGCTGCCAGACCGTCGCTGGAGCCGGTGATAATCAGGTTTTGAGCGTGTTCGATGCTATTGATCACATCGTCGCCCGCCACGGTATCGACGCGCAGGCCCGGCAGGTTGGCATCAATAACGATTTCGCGCTCGCCCGTTCCGGTGTTGCCGTGGCCGTTGGTGACGCTGGCTGACACCGTCAGATCGCCGTTACCGATGGCGGTTAAGACCGAGGACGGCACGTTGACCGACCAGCTCAGGTCGTCCTGAACCGTCGCGGTCCAGGTATTGCCACCGACTGAAACAGTGACAGTGTCACCGCTCGCCGCGCCGCTCACTTTCCCGCTCAGGGTCTGCCCGCTAGCCACTTCCGCCGCGTTAATGACATCGTCCGTGGCCACAGGGTTGATGGTGACCTGCGGCAGCGCGCTGTCGACCAGCACGCTGTGCCCGGTGCTCGCGCTGTTCCCCGCGCTGTCGGTCACGCTCGCCGTCACGGCGTAGCTCGCTTCGCCCAGCGCCGAGACGTTTGCCGCCGGAACGGTCACGCTCCAGTTCCCGCTCGCGTCGGCGGTGGCCGTATAGCTGATGCCGTTCAGGGTCACCGTAATGGTGGTTCCGTCCGGCTGGTTGCTGGTGCCGGACACCAGCAGATCCTGGCCTTTCTCGGTCGCGTTAATCACGTCATCAACCGCCAGGGTATTAATGGCAATTACCGGCGCGGTCAGGGAGACGTCAAACTCGTGCGTCGCGGTGGTGCTGTTACCGGCTTTGTCGGTGAGGGTCGCAGAGATCGTCTGCTCGCCGTTTGCCAGCGCGCCCACGTCCGCCGCCGGAACGCCCACGCTCCAGTTGCCGGACGCGTCCAGCATGGCAGTGTAGTCTTTGCCGTTCAGGGTCACGGTAATCACGTCGCCCGCCTGCGCGCCCGTCACCTTACCGGAGACGATCAGAGCCTGGCCGTGCTCGGCAATATTAACGATGTCGTCGCCGGCAACGATGTTGAAGGTGATCTGCGGCACGGTGGTGTCCACCAGCACCGAGGATCCCGCACTGGCCGGGTTACCTGCTTTATCGGACACGGTCGCCGTGACCGCCGCGTTGCCGTCGGTAATACCTGCCAGATCCGCCGCAGGCACGTCGAGCGTCCAGCTGCCGTCCGCCTGCACCTGCGCGCTGTACTGATTGCCGTTGAAGGTCACGGTGACCGTCTGGCCTGCTTCGGCCGTAGACGTCCCGCTCAGGGTCAGATCCTGCGCCGCCTCTGCCGCGTTCAGCATATTGTCGCCGCTGATGGTGTTAATGGTCACCGTCGGCGCGGTGGTGTCGACGCTGAATGCCTGCGCCGAAGAGGCCGCGTTGCCGTTCACGTTGGTGACGCTGACCTGCACGCTGGCGTCGCCCTCTTTCAGGCCGCTCAGATCGGCAGCCGGAACGGTCCAGGTCCAGTCGCCGTTGCCATCCACCGTCGTGGTATACGTTTTCCCTGCGAAGGTGATGGTGACGGTCTGGCCCGCTTCAACGTTGGATGTCGTACCGGACAGCACCAGATCCTGGCCTTTTTCCGCCGCGTTGAGCACGTTGTCGTCGGTCACGCTGCTGATGGTGATGGCGACAGGCGCGAGATCGACGTCCACGACGGTGCCGATGGTCACCGGGTTGCCGGAGGCATCCTGCGCGCTTGCCTTGATATCCAGCGAGCCATCCGCCCACTGGGACACGTCCGCCGCCGGTACCGCTGCCTGCCAGGTGCCGTCGGCCAGCACCGTTGCGGAATACGCTTTGCCGTTAATGGTCACGGTGACGGCGCTGCCCGCCGCCAGATCGGTGCTGGTGCCGGAGACAATCAGATTCTGGGCGTGTTCGATGACGTTAATCACGTCGTCACCTGCGACCGTATCAATACGCAGTCCCGGAAGCTGGGCGTCGATGGTGAAGTCGAGAGAAGAAGAGCCGGTATTACCGTGGCCGTTGGTAACGCTGGCCGATACGGTGAGATCGCCATTGCCGAGCGCGGTTAACTGGCTCTCCGTTAACGGCAGGCTCCAGGTGAGATCGTCCTGCACGGTAGCCGTGTAAGTCTGACCGCCGAGGATAATCGTGACAGTGTCACCTGCCGCCGCGTTCGTCACCTTACCGGACAGGGTTTGCCCTGCCGCCACTTCCGCCGCGTTAACGATATTGTCGCCCGCCAGCGTGCCGATCGTTACCACCGGCAGCGAGCTGTCCACCAGCACATCGTGTGAGGTTGAGGCGCTGTTGCCCACGCTATCCGTGACGCTCGCCGTCACGGTGTAATGAGCTTCTCCCAGGGCGCTTACGGCCGAGGCCGGTACGGTCACGCTCCAGTTACCGCTGGCGTCGGTGGTGGCGGTGTAGTTGATGCCGTTCAGGTTAACGGTGACGCGCGTGCCTTCCGGCTGGTTGCTGGTGCCGGAGAGCAGCAGATCTTCGCCCTTCTCGGTCGCATTGATTACGTCGTCCGCCGCCAGCGTGCTGATACCAATAACAGGCGTCACGGTATTCACCACCACATCCAGCGAACTGCTTCCGGTGTTGCCGGATCGGTCGGTCACGGAGACGTCGATGGTCCAGGTGCCGTCCGCCAGACCCTGCACGACGGGCGCCGGCAGGCCGAGGCTCCAGTTGCCCGCCGCATCCACCACGGTGGTGTAATCGACGCTGTTAATGGTGATAGTCACCAGGTCACCCGCTGCCGCACCGGTGACGGAGCCGCTCAGGATCTGCGCCTGTGAATGGGCGAGCTGGTTAATGGTATTGGTGCCGGTGACAAAGTCATTAATGGTCACCTGCGGTACGGTCGCATCCACCAGACCCACGCGATCGGCGCTGCTGCTGTTGCCCGCCACGTCGCTCACGGTTGCCGTTACGGTAACGATGCCGTCCGTCAGGGCACCGACGTCAGCCGCCGGGACGCTCAGTTGCCAGGTACCGTCCGTCTGGACCGTGGTCTGATACGTTTTGCCGTTCAGCGTCACGGTGACCGTCTGGCCGGGTTCCGCACTGCTGCTGCCGCTTAACAGTAAATCCTGCTGCGCTTCTGCCGCATTAATGATGTTGTCGGCGGTCAGGTTATCGAGCGTAATCGCCGGTGGCTGCGTATCCACCGTGACAACGCGCGAGGCGTCCGCGCTGTTGCCGCTGACGTTAGTGACGCTGACGCTCACCTGCGCGCGCCCGTCGGTCAGGGTTTCCATGGCGCTGGCGGGTACGGTCAGGCTCCAGGAGCCATCCTGCTGCACCTGCGCGGTAAAGGTCTGGTCAGCGAATTTCACCACCACGGTCTGCCCCGCTTCCACGCCCTGCGTCTGGCCGGAAAGGGTTAAATCAACGCCTTTTTCCGCCGCGTTCAGCAGGTCGTCGCCGGAGACGGTATCAATGGTGACCGCCACGGCGTTCAGATCGAGTTCAATCGGGTGTTCAGCCGCAACGGGATTGCCCCAGGCATCTACCGCGCTGACGCTCACTGTCATGCCGCCGGCCGTCCAGGCCTGCAGGTCTGCCTCCGGAACGCCGATCTGCCAGTTGCCGCTGGCGTTAACCGCGGTGACGTACTCAACGTTGTTGATGGTGACGACAATCTGCGTGCCCGCGGCCAGATGGGTACTGGAGCCGGTGACGCTCAGATCCTGCTGCTGTTCAATGGCGTTGATCACGTCATCGCCGGAAATGGTGTTCACGCGCAGACCCGGCAGCTCCGCGTTGATATTGATATCACGCTCGCCGGTGCCGGTATTGCCGTGCCCGTTGGTCACCGACGCGGTGAAGGTTAAATCGCCGTCGCCGAACGCCTGAAGATCCGCTGACGGGATCTTCACGCTCCAGGTCAGATCGCTGCCAACCGTTGCGGTGTAGCTCTTGCCGCCTGCGGTGATGGAGACGGTATCGCCCGCCGCCGCGCCGGTAACGCGACCGCTGAGGGTTTGATCGACGCCCGCTTCGGCGTTATTGACCAGGTTGTCGCCCGCAAACGTATTGATGATGACCTGCGGAAGGACGGTATCCACCAGCAGATTCGCTTCGGCAGAACCGCTGTTACCCACGCTGTCGGTACCGCTGACGCTGACGGTGTAAAGCGTGTTCGCCAGATTCAGGACGTCGGACACCGGCACCTGGACCGCCCAGATGCCGTTTTCGACGGTGGCCTGATAGCTGACGTTGTTCAGCGTCACGGTGATGGCGGTGCCGTCCGGCAGGTTGCTGGTGCCGGTCAGGCTCAGCGGCTGCATCGCCTCCTGCGCATTCAGGACGTTATCCTGGCTGATGGCGTCAATCGTAAATTCTGGCGGATGTCCACTCAGCGTAATGTCGTGCGTGGCGCTGCCGGTGTTGCCTGCCGCATCAGTGACGGAAACCGAAAGCGTATGGTTGCCTTCGCCCAGCGCGCCCAGCACGGACGCCGGAACGCCCACGCTCCAGCTGCCGTCCGCCAGCACCACGCCGGTGAAGGTCTGGCCGCCAAGGGTTACGGTGACCACATCGCCCGCGGCGGCGCCGTTTGCCTGCCCGGAGATGATCTGCGCCTGGCCCTGCTCGCTGGTATTGAGAATATCGTCGCCCGCCACGGTATCAATGGTAACGACCGGCGCGGTGGTATCCACCGCAAAATCGGCGGTGACAGACGAGCCGTTGCCCGCTTTGTCGCTGACGTTCACCGTCAGGGTGTGATTGCCCTCGCTGAGCGCCTGCACATCGCCCGCCGCAAGCGTGACGGACCAGGTGCCGTCGCTGCCCACCGTGGCGTTGTAGTTTTTACCGTTCAGCGTGACCGTGACGATCTGACCAGCTTCCGCATTCGTTTTGCCGGTCAGCGTCAACGGCTGGCTGTGCTCGGCGGCATTAATGATGTTGTCCTGCGCGAGGGTATCGACAGAGAGGGTTGGCGCGACGGTATCCACGCCAATCGTCTGGCTTCCGCTGACGGTATTACCCGCCGCGTCTTTGCCGCTGACGTTGACGGTCCAGGTGCCATCGCCCAGCACCTGGGCGTCGGCCGCGGGTACGTTAACGCTCCACGCGCCGTCTGCCCCGACTTCAGCCGCGTAGGTTTTGCCGTTCAGCGTCACGGTGAGTTCGGTACCCTGCGCCAGATTTTTGCTGGCGCCGGAGAGCGTAAAGCCCGCAGATTGCTCGCTGGCGTTCAGCACGTTATCGCCCGCCGTGGTGGCAAGCGTAATGGCGGCCTCGGCGGTCGAGACCGTTACGGTGATGTTGCCCGCATCGGTGGTTTTACTGCCGTCAATCTGCACGACCGACCAGGTGTGCTCCCCGTCCGTCTGGGTCGGTAATATTACCGTCCACGTGCCGTCTTTACCGACCATGGTGCTGGCAATGGTGCTGCCGCTGCTGTCTTTGATCTGAATGGTCGCGCCCGGCTGACCGGTGCCGCTAAAGGTTGGGTTGCTGTCGTCCGTGATCTCGTTTGCACTCAGCAAGCCCTGCTTGTCACCCGCTTTATCCGACAGCAAGAAGGTCGGCGTGGCGCTTTCAACTTCTTTGGTATTATCAATGACTTTTGTTTTCGTCTCGCCGTCACCGCCGTTTGCCAGCAGTGCCCCGATGGCACCGCCGCCTAACGCAGCTCCCGCAATCCAGCCCCACGGCGCGTCGCTTAAAACACTTTCCTGCTCGAGGAAAGGTTGAATGCTGCTAATCGGTGTGGCCTGCGCGGTTAACTCGGTCACCGCAACGCCTGACGCTTCCCCGGCATCGGCAAAAGAAATATGTGTCAGTTCCTGACGGTCGTTGAATACCAGTTCTGACTGGTTATGCGTCTCTGGATCTTCGACAAAATAGTTATTGCAGCGAATAACGCTGCCATCTTTCATATAAATGAGGAGGTCTTTCCCCTGGCGGACATAACGCGCCACATCCTGAGCAGAACCCTGGATTTCAATCACGCTCGGCGATGAAATAGAGACTGACAGATTTCCTTCGCCGGTTAATTTCGTTTTCTCCGCCGTTTTGCGAATGATGACATCAACAACCTTTACGTTACTCATTTCTTCTCCTTGCAGGTGTGCGGATTCCTGTGGATATGTCCACCAGACGGATGTAGCTATCCCTGGGAAAAAACACCCATTATTTTCAGACTTATTTTTGCGCAACACTGCGCGTCTTTTTTTAACTCAAGTCAGGTAATTTTGCGGCAGCGTTTTTCTCTATTCCAATTAGCGGCATTAAATTATCAACCGCGGAAGCATAATTAATTGCCGAACTCCAGCCATCATACTCAGCGATTATTTTCGCCGACGTGGCCTGCCAGACATCCTGCTCAACGCTGAGCAGATCGTTAATGCTCCGCTTGCTCAGGGTGTATTCATTTTTGTAAACATCGCGGGCGCGCAGCGCATTTTCCAGCTGCTGTTTCCCGGCCTCCATTCTTCCCCGTGCACCGGTCCAGTCCGCCTGCGCGACGGAGGCTTTTTGCAGGACATCGAAACGCGCCTGATCGACCTGAGAGGAGGCCATGGCCCGTGCGCCTTCCGCCTGCCGAACGCGAGCGGAAACCGCGCCCCCCTGATACAGCGGAGCATCGATATTGAGCTGTATCTGGTCGTCCCAGTATGAACGGTTGTCCGATTCATAACGGGTGCGCCCCCCTTTCAGGCTTAACGTCGGCCAGTGCTGGGACTTCGCCGTTTCCACGCCATACTGAGCCGAACGTTCCATGTTCTGCGCGGCCATCACAGCCGGTATCAACGAATAATCAATACGGTTGAGCGAATCTGGCTCAACCGCGAGGTTCGCAGGCACTGGCGAAAAGGCTTCTGCCTGCATCCCCGTTAATACCGCAAGTCTTGCGCGCGCGCTGTTTAAGGCGGCGTTATACTGCGCGACCGTCGCCTGCATGCCGGCAATACGCGTGCGGGTCTGGAGCTCATCGGAGGTCGAACTCACGCCCGCGTCGGCGCGCAGCTTTGCCAACTGCTCAACGTTTTTGAGCGCCAGGACATTCTCCTTTGCCGCCTGCAGCAGATCGGAATAGCGTTTGACCTCTACATAGCTCAGCGCCGTTTTTTCCGCCACGTCCGAGAGCGTGCCCATCAGCTGATAGCGGTAGCTATCACGCTGGGCGGAAGACTGGCTAATGCTGTTGTTGGTCTTGCCAAAATCGTACAGCAACTGCGTCAGGCTCAGCCCCCAGGCGGCTGAATTCTTCAGCGACCCGCTGGAATCGGTGGTCTGGCTGTGCCCTGTACTCCCGTTCAACGATATTTGCGGCATCCAGCCGCTGCGCGCTTCATCTATTTGTGCCTGGCCAATACCTAATTGCGCGGCTTGCTGACTAATTGATGGATCGCGATCGATAGCAAAAAGAATACTTTCTTTTAAGGTTGTGGTTGCCACCGGGGCAATTCCCACCTGACTACTATTGGCGTACGCCGTATTTATGGCTAATGAAATGAATGCCAGTGCTGCTGTAAATCGGCGTAACATAGGCTTTCGTAATATCGTCATGTTATCTCCCTGACTCTGAGTGATACTCAAGCAAATACCCAAAAAGAGGTACAGATAATTAGACAAATATCTTATTAAGCTACCATGCTGAATTTTAGGTAATAATCCCCACACCCATTTCCATTGGAGATGAGATCTGCCTGCGTCTTATTTCAATTAAGAATTTACTTATTTCTTAAACTGGTTAGCAGCATAACAAAATGTGGTATAGCCCACTACACCCACAATGTTAATGTGGTGTTACAAGTAAGAAAAAACATGGGGTTTCTGGACAAAACTCTAAAAGTCTCCTTTCAGATGAAACATATAAACCTCCTGTTATCTAAGGAAAATTCTTAATTCTTTCTGTGCACATTTTTGCGTTAATTTCATAGCGGGTCAGACACAAAGATTTTCAAAGAAATGTCAATTTAAGTAACCAAAGGGGTATATTTAAAATTAAAAGCTTTTAAAAAACTAATTAAAGCAATTAAAAACTGCATTATTTTAATTTAACAGCATTTAAAACCACACAATGACAATACGTTGGTTACATAGCCCAAATCGTTAAATAAAACATAACAATAACATTGTGATTAACATTCAAAACGGCTTCCTTATACCTGCTTAATAAAATTTTAATAATCACCTATCTGAATCATCACACCGCTGTACATCGTCATGACCTCAATCCTCTTCTCTCTGCGTCAAAATGCTGTATTATGCAAACTATTGCGACATTTTGCAGGAATGTACTCACATGCACAAAACCGCTCGTCAACGCTACGTCCTGGATATCCTCAGCGAGCATGGCCAGGCCAGCATCACCGACCTGGCCGAAAAGCTGCAGGTTTCAGCCGATACTATCCGTCGGGATCTGACCGACCTGGAAAACCAGGGCCTTGCGCAGAAAAACCACGGCGGAGCCATCGCGCTCAACCTCTCCGCCATGAACCGTCAGGGCCGCAATACGCTGCTGCCAGAGACCAAACAGCGCCTGGGTAAACAGGTCGCACAGCGGGTTCCACCGGGTTCCACCCTGTTTCTGGATGCCGGAAGCACGGTGATGGCCGTCGCCACCTTTCTTCAGGGGCCGCTCACCGTCATTACCACATCGCTGGATATCGCCCAGCACTTTAGCGACCGGGAAGACGTTGAGCTGATCCTGCTCGGTGGAAAATGGGACCACAAGCAGCGCCTGTTTGCCGGCAGCGCCACGCTGTCTTTACTGTCCCGCTATCGGGCAGATATCGCCATCCTCGGGGCATGCGCCATTCATGCCGAACTGGGGTTGAGCGCCGGTAAAGAAGCGGATGCCGAGGTGAAACGCGCGATGCTCGACGCCAGCCATGCGCACTGGATTGTCGCGGATCACCTGAAAATTAACCGCTGCGAGCCGTATCTGGTATCCGGGTTATCCAGCATTCAACAACTCTTTTTAGATCGTCCCTGGCCTGAGCTTGGGGACCATAGCGCACTGCAGGTCACGGTGTGCGCGAATTAACGTGGAGAAGGTCATGAATAACGTTCAAACAATCAACATTGCGCTGATCGGGTATGGATTTGTCGGTAAAACCTTCCATGCCCCGCTGATCCAGTCTGTGGACGGGATTAAGCTGGCAGTGGTCTCTTCTCGTGATGAAGAGAAGGTTAAACGCGATCTGCCGGACGTACAGGTGGTGGCGACACCGGAAGAGGCCATTCAGCATCCTGATATCGATCTGGTGGTGATTGCCTCCCCCAATGCCACGCACGCCCCGCTGGCGACGCTGGCCCTGAACTCGGGTAAACACGTGGTCGTGGATAAGCCTTTCACCCTCGACATGCAGGAAGCCCGCGACCTGATTGCGCTGGCGGACGAAAAGCAGCTGCTGCTCTCCGTCTTCCATAACCGCCGCTGGGACAGCGATTTCCTCGGCATTAAGCAGATTATTGAGCAAGGCACGCTCGGCAAGGTTAAACACCTGGAGTCGCATATTGACCGCTTCCGCCCGGAAGTGCGCGTGCGCTGGCGCGAGCAGAACGTCCCCGGGAGCGGCTTGTGGTTTGACCTGGGCCCACATCTTATCGACCAGACGCTACAGCTCTTTGGCCTGCCGCAGTCGGTTCAGGGGAATATCGCGACGCTGCGCGACGGCGCAGAAATTAACGACTGGGCGCACGTGGTCTTAAACTACCCGGAGCATAAGGTGATTCTGCACGCCAGCATGCTGGTGGCTGGCGGTACGGCGCGCTTTACCGCTCACGGGGACAAAGGCAGCGTGGTGAAGGCCAGAATCGATCAGCAGGAAGCGCAGCTGCTCTCAGGGGTGATCCCGGGCAGTGAAACCTGGGGCGAAGACAGCGACAGTATGGTGTTCTTTGGGGCTGACGGTGCACCACAGACGATCCCTACCCCGAAAGGCGATCAGCGCCAGTATTACATCAACGTACGTGATGCGTTACGCGGGAAAATCACCAACCCTGTCCACCCTGTTGAGGCGCTGGCGGTCATGGCCGTGCTGGAAGCGGCGGTGAAGTCATCGGAGACGGGGTCAACGCAGGCGCTGGCGTTAACGGCTGAAGAGCGTGCTTTGCTGGGTTAAAAAACAAGCCGGGTGGCGCTGCGCTTACCCGGCCTACGATTCAGAACCGTTTGTAGGCCCGTGCAAGCGAAGCGCCGCCGGGCGAGAAGACTACGAACGCTTTTTCGGCATCATGCGCAGAAGAGTATTATCTTTCCAGAAATAGTGATGCATCAGCGCCGCCGCCGCGTGCAGGCCAATCACAAAATAGCCCAGGTTTGCCAGCGTCTCGTGCCACGCCTTCAGCGTATCCACCAGATCAAAATTGGACTCCGCCGCATGCGGCATCGCCAGGCCAAAGGCAAACCAGTCGCTGCCCCGGTTGTACATCATCACAATCCCAATCAGCGGCAGCGCAATAAACAGCAGATACACCACCAGATGCCCCAGATGAGACATCCCCGTCACCATCGCTTTTGGCTTCGGCTGAATCGGGGGCGAGCGGAACTTCAGGCGAACCAGCAGACGCGTCACCATCAGCACCAGAATACCGATCCCGCATGAGACGTGGATCATATTGATCGCCGGACGCGCGGTGCGCGGGAAGAAACCTTTGAACTCCATGGCGCAGTAGGCGACGATAATTAACAGAAACACCAGCCAGTGGATGCCGATTTGCAGGCTTGTATATTTAGTGCGCATGTGATTTCTCGATTATAAACAGTTACCGCGCCAACATAATCCCCTTTCCTTAAAAATTCATTAACTTTTCTGTATGGATTTTCAAATACTTCCCCCCGCATGAAGCATCTTCAATTGCCGCCCTGCCCGTGATGGTCTAAGCCTGGATGAGTTCAAACTGTCGCATCGACACGTTTACAGGAGAACACCATGAGTAAAATTGGCATTAACGGCTTTGGACGCATTGGGCGCCTTGTCCTGCGTCGCCTTCTTGAAACCCAGGACAGTAATACCGTCGTCGCCATCAACGACCTCACCTCCCCGAAAGTACTGGCCTACCTGCTCAGGCATGATTCCAACTACGGTGGCTTCCCGTGGAGCGTAGATTTCACCGAGGATGCGCTGATTGTTGATGGTAAAACCATTGCGGTGTACGCCGAAAAAGAGGCGAAGCACATTCCGTGGAAAACCGCCGGTGTGGATATCGTCGTGGAGTGCACCGGCTTTTATACCTCTGAAGAGAAATCACGGGCGCACCTGGACGCCGGCGCGAAGAAAGTGCTGATCTCTGCCCCTGCGGGTGACATGAAAACCATCGTCTACAGCGTGAACGACGACACCATTGACGCCGGTGATACCATCATCTCCGTCGCCTCCTGCACCACCAACTGCCTCGCCCCGCTGGCCAAAGCCCTGAACGATGCGTTTGAAATAAAAGTGGGCACCATGACCACCATTCACGCTTATACCGGCACGCAGGCGCTGGTGGATGGCCCGCGCGGGAAAGATCTTCGCGCCTCGCGGGCGGCGGCAGAGAATATCATTCCGCATACCACCGGCGCCGCCAAAGCCATTGGTCTGGTGATCCCTGCGCTCAGCGGCAAACTGAAAGGCCACGCGCAGCGCGTGCCGGTTAAAACGGGCTCCGTTACCGAACTGGTGGCCATTCTGGGCAAGAAAGTGACCGTTGAGGAGATCAACGCCGCGCTGAAAAAGGCGACGCAGGGCAATAAATCGTTCGGGTATACCGATGAAGAGATCGTGTCGTCAGATGTGATTGGTTCACATTATGGTTCAGTGTTTGACGCCACGCAGACGGAGGTGTCAGAAGCGGGAGACCTTCAACTGGTGAAAGCCGTTGCCTGGTATGACAACGAGTATGGGTTTGTGACGCAGCTGGTGCGGACGCTGGATAAGTTTGCGGCGCTGTGATTTTTCCCACCCACCCCTCACCCTAACCCTCTCCCCAAAGGGGCGAGGGGATTGTTCCGTGCCTAAATTATTTTACGTGCGCCCTTCAGGACAGGATCCTGCTGCAGCTGTTTCCATGCGGCGGTGACGGCCTCGGGGAATTCAACGTGAGCAATATAATCCCGCCCGGCCGGGCCATAGCCGTTGGCGTTATCATACAGGCGCGGCAGTTCCCCCATAACCAGTGAAAGGTAACGGTCAACGGGCCACAGGCCGGTGTTGCCCTCGCTGAATTCCACGCCCTCGTTTCCGTTTTGCAGTGTCGGCGTAAACCCCGGATGGCTGAGCCACTGCGGTGAAACGGGCTCATCCCGACAAACGCGGGCAAATGTCGCCATCGTGCGGCGCTGCATCGTCGGATCCTGCACCACCAGCACCCGCCCGGTCGTTCGATGATGCTGTTTCAGCATGTTCCAGCTAAAGCGCGCGTTTTCACCGCAGTTGGTGGAGCGATCCTCAACCCACAGCTGCGCCTCGGGGATCTGCCAGAACGCCCGCGCAATGTCGGCAAGAATGCTCGCTTCAGCCCGCCCGGTGACCGGTACGGTGTGGTAACACGGATGATTGCCAATCGCGGTATATAAAAAGCTAGTCGAATGCCCGATGCCGCCGCTAATCAGAAGCGGCACGTCTTGCTGAGAGGCCATCCGGCAGGCCGCGTCAATGGTTGGGATCACCGCGTTTCCTGCCAGAATCACCGCATCGACTTCCGGGAGCGGACGCGTCGCGCTCAGGTCATCCTGCGCCAGCCATTCACCGACAGTATTGATGGCCGCCAGCGTGGCATTCGCCAGAACGGGAAAATGGGGCTGAACCATGGTGAACTCCTCACGTTGTTGAAGCACCGAATTTATCATTTTTCTGAAATAACCAGAAACATCCAAAAATCATCGGGTTGCACCTGCCTATTATGCTTTTGATTTCCAGCCTTACAAAACATTGTATTGTACAGGCGTCATGAAAAAGCACCCAGCGCTGCTTATTTCACCGTGATCTGACCAGTTTTATCCCCCCTGCGCTTGCCAAACGCAACATCCAACCCTAAGTTGCTTAACAATTTCACAACCTTTTTCATCATCACAGGTTGCACCTGAAGCGCGCCAGGTGACACCTCTCTCATCATCAACGTGGCGGGGTTTCTGGTCATGACAGAACATGAAAGTACGACGACGGTATTACGAAAAAATAAAAAGGTGTTAATCGCCAGCCTTACCGGGAGCGCCATTGAATGGTTTGACTATTTTCTCTACGGTACGGCGGCCGCGCTGGTCTTCAATAAGATCTTTTTCCCGATGGTCGATCCGGTGATCGGACTCATTCTCTCTTATCTCTCTTTCTCCTTAACCTTCTTTATTCGCCCCATTGGTGGGGTACTTTTCGCCCACATTGGCGACCGCATCGGACGTAAAAAAACCCTCGTGTTGACCCTCTCTTTGATGGGAGGTGCAACCGTCATGATTGGCCTGCTGCCCACGTATGAGATGATTGGCCTGTGGGCGCCCGCTCTGCTGATCCTGATGCGTATCATTCAGGGGATGGGCATTGGCGGTGAATGGGGCGGCGCGCTACTGCTGGCCTATGAATATGCGCCAGAAAAACGTAAAGGCTTCTTCGGCAGTATTCCGCAGGCGGGCGTCACCATCGGTATGCTGATGGCAACTTTTATCGTTTCGCTGATGACCCTGTTCAGCGAGGCGGATTTCCTCTCCTGGGGCTGGCGCATCCCGTTCCTGCTAAGCTCGGTTCTGGTGTTGCTCGGCCTGTGGATCCGCAAAGATATTGATGAAACGCCCGATTTTAAGCGAGTCAAAGCGTCCGGTCAGGTGGCTAAGGCCCCGCTGCGCGATACGCTGAAGCATCACTGGCGTGAAGTGTTGATTGCCGCCGGTCTGAAGGTGGTTGAAACCGCCCCCTTCTACATCTTCTCGACCTTCGTGGTGAGCTATGCCACCAGCACGCTGACGTATCAGAAATCGCAGGCGCTGGAAGCCGTGACGCTGGGTGCGCTGGTGGCGACCATTATGATCCCGCTAATGGGGCTGCTCTCCGATAAGGTAGGCCGTCAGCGCATGTACGCGATCAGCGTCTTCGTGCTGGGCCTGTTTATCGTACCGTGGTTTATGCTGCTCAATACCGGCACCACATGGGGTATCGTGCTCGCGACGATCATCGCCTTTGGCGTGCTGTGGGCCCCTGTCACCGCGGTACTGGGCACGCTGTGCTCTGAAATCTTTAGTGCAAACGTGCGCTACACCGGCATTACTCTAGGCTATCAGCTGGGTGCCGCGCTGGCAGGCGGTACCGCGCCGCTGATTGCGACCGGACTGCTGGCAAAATACGACGGCGACTGGGTGCCGGTGGCCTGGTATCTTGCCGTCACGGTGACCATTTCTTTAATCGCGATTTTCTGCGCCAGCCGCGTTAAGCGCGCCACTCTCATCCAGGCGCAGCCCGAACGTCTCTGACCCTTCCCGGCCCGTCCTGCGGGCCGCTCTTTTTCCTTAAATTTCCCTTCACCATTTGATTAACATGCGTAAATCATATTCACTTGAATTATCATTTGCGGGAGTCGTAGAATCGCTAGCCCGCTAATTATTCAATCATTTCTAAGGTAAACGACGTTATGCGCCTGCCCGAACGCGACCCTTATGCTCCTCGCGAGTGGCAGCCACATGAGAAACCCGCCCTGCTGGGTTCGCCCTCCACGCCCGAACACAGTACGCCAAAACGCATTGCCTACGGCGTCGTGGGCCTGCTGGTCTGCCTGACGGGGGCGCTGGGGAATGCGGTGGTGACCGCCAACCTGCAAAATTTGCAGGGAACCTTCGGCGCCTGGTCAACCGAAATCGCCTGGCTGCCCGCGGTCTATGTGATGACCAACATCTCCATCAACCTGCTGCTGGTGAAATTCCGCCAGCAGTACGGTTTGCGCGCCTTTACGGAAGGTTTTCTGGTGCTGTACGTGCTGGTCACCTTCTTCCATCTTTTCGTAAACGATCTCAGCTCGGCGCTGATGGTTCGCGCCGCGCACGGCATGGTGGCCGCCGCGCTCAGCTCACTGGGGATTTACTATCAAATCCAGGCCTGGCCTGCGAAGCACCGCCTGAAGGCGCTGACCATCGGCATCACCGGATCGTCGCTCGCCATCCCGCTAGCCCGCCTGTTTTCGACCGAGCTGCTGCAGCTGGACGAGTGGCGCGGGCTCTATTTCTTCGAACTGGGGCTGGCGCTGATCTCCCTGGCCTGCGTAATCGCCTTAAAACTGCCGCCGGGCGACCGGCGCAAGGTCTTCGAGAAAAAAGACTTTATCACCTTCTTTTTAATGGCCCCCGGGATGGCCCTCCTCTGCGCCGTGCTCTCTTTAGGCCGCCTTGACTGGTGGTTCGAAGCGCCTTGGATCGGCTGGTCGCTGGCCCTATCGCTGGTGCTGATTGTCGCAGCCATCGTCTTTGAACATAACCGCAGCAACCCGCTGCTGAACACCCGCTGGCTGTCGAGCGGCAGCATCGTCCGTCTGGGGCTGATTATGCTGCTGATCCGTATCGTGCTGGCCGAGCAAAACACCGGCGTCATCGGCTGGCTGCAGTACGTGGGCTTACAGAACGAGCAGATGACGCACCTGGCGTGGTCTATTTTCGCCGGGATCGTCTGCGGGATTGTCACCAGCTGTCTCACCATCAAGCCAACGAAACTGGCGTGGCCAATCATCACGTCTCTGGCGCTGATGATTGTTGCCTCGCTGCTGGACAGCCAGTCCAACAACCTGACCCGTCCGGATCAGCTGATGGTAAGCCAGTTCCTGCTGGGCTTCGGCAGCGCCTTCTTCCTGGCGCCCGCTATGCTGGCCGCCATTGGCGGGGTGATCGCCGACCCGCGTAACCTGGTCAGCTTCTCGGTGATGTTTGGCATGAGCCAGAACCTCGGTGGCCTGCTGGGCTCCGCGATCCTCGGCACCTTCCAGACCTGGCGCGAGAAGTACCACTCCAGCCTGCTGGCGGACCAGCTCACCACGCTCAACCCGCTGGTCAACGAGCGAATTCAGCTTTATACCCAAATGTACAAAAGCCTGATTGGCGACAGCGCGCTGCTGGGCACCCAGGCGATAACGCAGCTGCAAACGGTGACCGCGCTGGAGGCGAATATTCTGGCCTACAACGATACTTATCTGCTGACGGCGAGCATCGCTGCCGCCACGCTGGTCTGGATTTTATGGCGCTTGCTGCGCCTGCGCATCACTGCCCGTCTGGCGCTGAAGAACGCCACCGGCAACAAATAATTGAAAGAGTTCTGGAGAGTTTATGAGTCAGCAGGATGCCGCCAAAGAGCAGGCCAACACCCGCAAAAATGTGCGCATTGTTTCCGTTTTCACCGCCGCAGCCATCGGTATCGTCGGCGTACTGGTGATCCTTTATGCGTGGCAACTGCCGCCGTTCACCCGTCACGCGCAGTTTACCGATAACGCCTACGTGCGCGGCCAGACGACGTTTATCAGCCCGCAGGTGAACGGCTATATCACCGAGGTGAAGGTTCAGGACTTTGTGCAGGTCAAAAAAGGTGACCTGCTGCTGCAGATTGATGACCGTATCTACCGTCAGCGCGTGCACCAGGCCGAGGCGCAGCTGGCGATGAAAATTGCCGCCCTGAATAACAACCTGCAGCAGCGTAAAAGCGCCGAAGCAACGATCGCCAAAAATGACGCCGCGCTGAAAAATGCCCGCGCGCAGAGCCTGAAAAGCCAGGCGGATTTAAAGCGGGTGAAAGAGCTGACGTCTGACGGCTCGCTTTCCATTCGCGAACGCGACGCGGCGCTGGCCAGTGCCGCTCAGGGCAGTGCCGACATTGACCAGGCGAAAGCCGCGCTTGAGATGTCGCGTCAGGATCTGCAGACGGTGATTGTCAATCGCGGTGCGCTGGAGGCGGATGTTGAAAACGCCAAAGCCGCTCTGGAGCTGGCACAGATTGACCTGCAAAACACCCGCATTGTGGCACCGCGTGACGGTCAGCTCGGCCAGATCGCCGTGCGTCTCGGGGCCTACGTGACCGCCGGGACGCACCTCACCACCCTGGTGCCGCCGCAGCACTGGGTCATTGCCAATATTAAAGAGACCCAGCTCGCGGAGCTGCGCGTCGGTCAGCCGGTGAAATTCACCGTTGATGCCCTGAACAACAAAGCGTATCAGGGACGCGTGGAGAGCATCTCTCCGGCAACCGGCGTGGAGTTCAGCGCCATCACGCCGGACAACGCCACCGGCAACTTTGTCAAAATTGCCCAGCGTATTCCGGTGCGCATTGAGGTGCTCGGTAAGCCAGAAGATTCCGCGCTACTGCGTCCGGGTATGTCGGTACAGGTGACCATTGATACGCGGGAGGCGAAGTAATGATCCTTCGCCCGATAGCCGTGCTGGTGGCGGCGGTCATGCTGGCCGGATGCCAGTCCGTTGACGTCAAGCCGGCGCAGCCGACGCTGCACATCCCCACCCAGTGGCGCACCGTCTCCGGCCCTGCCAGCCCGACGGAGCAGCTCTGGTGGCGCAATTTCCATGACAACCATCTCAACCGCTATGTGGACCAGGCGCTGCAGAATAACAGCGACGTGCTGATCGCCCGCGAACGGATAAACGAGTATCAGGCGCGGGTCTATGCGGCCGACGGTAGCCTGTTTCCCTCGCTTGATGCAGGCGTAACCGGGACGCGCGCCCGTTCACAATCCGCCGCGACCGGGCTGCCGGTTTACGGCACGCTGTACAGAGGGAGCCTGACGGCGAGCTATGACGTGGATATCTGGGGCGTCAACCGCAGCACCTCTCGCGCTGCCGAAGCCTCGCTGGCAGCGCAAAAAGCCGCCGCCGCGGCCGCGGATTTGACCGTTGCCTCGTCCGTTGCATCCGGCTACGTCACCCTGCTCTCGCTTGACGAACAGCTGCGCGTGACCGAATCCACGCTGAAATCGCGCGAAGAGGCGTTTAATCTTGCGAAGCGTCAGTTTGAGACGGGCTACAGCTCGCGCCTGGAGCTGATGCAGTCGGATTCCGAGCTTCGCTCAACACGGGCGCAGGTGCCCGTGCTGCAGCACCAGATTGCACAGCAGGAGAATGCCCTGAGCCTGCTGCTGGGAAGCAACCCCGGCGACGTGGCGCGCAGCGCAAGCTTCGCGGCACTGACGCCGCTGACGCTGCCGTCGCAGCTGCCTTCTGCGCTCCTGAACCGCCGCCCGGATATCGTCCAGGCCGAACGCCAGCTGGTGGCGGCTGACGCCTCGCTCGCGGCGTCGCGCGCCAGCCTGCTGCCGTCGATCAACCTGACCGCCAGCGGATCGGTTCAGGATCGCACCCTATCCGGCCTGCTGGACAACCCGCTTCAGCTCTGGAGCGTCGGGGGCAGTATTCTCGCCCCGCTGCTGAACCGCCAGGCGCTGAATGCGCAGGTAGACATTTCGCAGTCCCAGCGTAACCAGGCGCTGTACGCCTATGAAAAAACCGTGCGTAACGCGTTTGCCGAAGTCAACAACAGCCTTGATGCGATAAGTCGCTATCAGGAACAGCTGACGGAGCTGCTTGCCCAGCAGGATGTGGCGCAGGAGACGCTGCGCATTGCGCAGAATCGCTATCGCAACGGTTATTCCTCCTATCTTGACGTGCTGGACGCGCAGCGCACGCTGTACTCGGTTCAGACCAGCGTGGTGCAGGTGAAAAATAACCTGCTGCTGGCGCAGATTGATTTGTATAAAGCGCTGGGCGGCGGCTGGGTCAATGTCTGAAGGCGCTTAACGGGCCTGGATTTCGTCACGTAGGCCGGGTAAGGCGCAGCCGCCACCCGGCGATTCCCCCTCAGGAGACAATCTATGCAACAACAGTGGTCTGCAGTTGATAATTTCATGATTTCTTCGCTTATTCCTGACGATGACGTACTGAGCCAGGTTCTGGAAAACAACAAGCGCGCCGGGCTACCCGAACACGATGTCGCCGCCAATCAGGGGCAGCTGCTGGCACTGTTCGTGCGCATGACGCAGGCAAGACGCATTCTTGAGATTGGGACGCTGGGTGCCTACAGCTCAATCTGGATGGCGCGTGCGCTGCCGCCGGACGGTAAGCTGATTACGCTTGAGGCCAATCCGACGCATGCCGGGGTTGCCCGCCAGAATATTCACCTCGCGGGGCTAGACGAACGTATTGAATTAATTGAAGGCCCGGCCCTGAGTTCGCTGGAGAATTTCGGTGAGGTTCCGTCGTTCGACCTGATCTTTATCGATGCCGATAAGCCAAACAATCCCGGCTATCTGGAGTGGGCGCTGCACTATTCCCGTCCCGGCACGGTAATCATTGGCGATAACGTGGTGCGCGACGGCGAGGTCATTAACGGGCAAAGCGACGACGCGCGCGTGCTGGGCGTGCGGCGGTTTATCGAGATGATTGGGGATAACCCGCGCTTAACCGCCACCGCGCTGCAAACGGTGGGGGTTAAGGGATGGGATGGGTTTACGCTGGCAATGGTGAACGGGTGATAATTGTGCGGGCTGATGCCCTCATCCCGGCCCTCTCCCACAGGGAGAGGGCGAAAACCGGGCAAGGGTTTTAACCGGAAATCTGCTCCATCGCCTGCAGAATACGCTTGTCCGAAATCGGATACGGCGTACCGAGCTGCTGGGCAAAGAAGCTGACGCGCAGCTCCTCAATCATCCAGCGGATCGCATGCACGTCTTCATCGTCGCGGCGCGCTGGCGGCAGCTTGTTGAGCCACTGCTGCCACGCCTGCTGCACGCTTTCCACTTTCAGCATCTGCGCGCGATCGCGGTGCGGGTCGATAGCCATTTTTTCCAGACGTTTTTCAATCGCCTGCAGATAGCGCAGCGTATCGCCCAGGCGCTTAAAGCCGTTGCCGGTGACAAAGCCGCGATAGACCAGCCCCGCCATCTGCGCCTTCACGTCCGAGAGCCCCAGCGCCATGGTCATATCCACGCGCCCCTTCAGGCGCTTGTTGATATTGAACACGGCGGTGAGGATCTGCTCGACCTGTTTGGCAATCTCCACCACGGTGTCGTTCAGCTCCGCGCGCACCTTTTCATGAAGCTGTGCAAAGCCCTCTTCCGTCCAGACCGGGCCGCCCGCCTCATGGATCAGCTTGTCCACGCCGCAGGAGATGCAGTCGTCAATCAGATCCAGCACCTTGCCGTACGGGTTAAAGTACAGCCCCAGCTTGGCTTTGTTCGGCAGCTTCTCGTGCAGATACTTGATCGGCGACGGGATGTTGAGCAGCAGCAGACGACGCAGCCCGCGCCACATCATCTGCTGCTGTTCCTGCGGGTTATCAAACAGTTTGATCGCCACGCTGTCGCGCTCGTCCACCAGCGCAGGCCAGGCTTTCACCTTATAGTTGCCGCGCTTCTGCTCGTAGCTTTCCGGAAGCTGACCAAAGCTCCAGATGTGCAGCCCGCTCTGCTCGATGCCGTCGTCCGCCACCGCAGAGAGCGTCTCCTGGACTTTGCCTTTCAGCGCCTCTTTCAGCTCGCTCAGGGAACGCCCTTCCAGCAGCTTTTTATTTTTATCGTCCACCACGCGGAAGCTGATTTTCAGGTGATCGGGCACCTGATCCCAGTTCCAGTCGTCGCGGTCGATGGTCGTTCCGGTCATACGGCGGAACTCACGCTCCAGCGCGTCCAGCAGCGGCAGCTCCAGCGGCGTGACGCGGCCCAAAAACGCTTCCGCGTAGTTTGGCGCAGGCACAAAGTTGCGGCGCACCGGTTTCGGCAGGGATTTGATCAGCGCAATCACCAGCTCGCGGCGCAGGCCGGGGATTTGCCACTCGAACCCGCTCTCATCCACCTGGTTTAACAGCGGCAGCGGAATGTGGACGGTCACGCCGTCCGCGTCTGCCCCCGGCTCAAACTGATAGGTCAGACGCAGCTTGAGGTTGCCCTGATGCCAGAAGTTCGGGTAGTCGAGTTTGCTGACCGACTCCGCGCCCTCTTTAATCAGCATGCTCTTTTCAAAGTTGAGCAGGTCCGGCGTCTCTTTGCTGGCCTTCTTCCACCAGCTGTCGAAGTGGCGGGCGGAAATCACATCGTGGCTGATGCGCTGGTCGTAAAACTCAAACAGCGCCTCATCGTCCACCAGAATGTCACGGCGGCGGGACTTGTGCTCCAGCTCCTCCACTTCGGCGCGCAGCTTCAGGTTTTCACGGAAGAAGGCGTGGCGCGTCTGCCAGTCGCCCTCCACCAGCGCGTGGCGGATAAACAGCTCGCGACTGAGCGCCGGATCGATCTGGCTGTAGTTGACCTTACGCGCGGCGACCACCGGCAGGCCGTAAACGGTCACTTTCTCGGTCGCCATCACCGCGCCCTGCGCGCGCTCCCAGTGCGGTTCACTGTACGAGCGCTTCAGCAGATGCTGCGCCACCGGCTCCACCCATTCCGGATCGATACGCGCGGCAATGCGTCCCCACAGGCGGCTGGTTTCCACCAGCTCCGCGACCATGGTCCATTTCGGCGGCTTCCTGAACAAGCCGGAACCGGGGAAGATTGAGAAACGGGCGTTACGCGCGCCGGTATACTCCTGCTTCTCGGCGTCCTTCATCCCAATGTGGGACAGCAGGCCGGTCAGCAGCGCGATATGAACTTCGCGGTACTCCGCCGGTTCGCTGTTGACCGGAATACCCAGCTCTTTCACCACCTGGCGCAGCTGGGTGTAGATATCCTGCCACTCGCGCACGCGCAGGTAGTTGAGGAAATCTACGCGGCACTGGCGGCGGAACTGATTCGAGGAGAGCGCCTTCTGCTGCTCGCCGAGGTAGTTCCACAGGTTCACAAAGGCGAGGAAATCGGACTCTTTGTCGTGGAAGCGGCGGTGCTTTTCGTCTGACGCCTGCTGTTTGTCCATCGGACGCTCGCGCGGATCCTGAATGGAGAGCGCCGAGGTAATGATCATCGCCTCGCGCACGCAGCCGTGCTTTTGCGCTTCCAGCACCATGCGTGCCAGACGCGGGTCGACCGGCAGCTGGCTGAGCTGGCGGCCCAGCGGTGTCAGCTTGTAGACCGTCGCCTGCTCGTCGGTGGTGATCGCCCCGAGCTCTTCCAGCAGACGCACGCCGTCCTGGATGTTGCGTTTATCCGGCGCTTCGACGAACGGAAACGCCGCGATGTCGCCCAGCCCCAGGGCGGTCATCTGCAGGATAACGGACGCCAGGTTGGTGCGCAGAATTTCCGGGTCGGTAAATTCCGGACGCGACAGGAAATCGTCTTCGGAATAGAGACGAATACAGATCCCTTCCGACACGCGGCCACAGCGGCCCTTACGCTGGTTAGCAGACGCCTGCGAAACGGGCTCAATCGGCAGCCGCTGAACCTTGGTACGGTAGCTGTAGCGGCTGATGCGCGCCGTACCCGGATCGATCACATATTTAATGCCCGGTACGGTCAGCGAGGTTTCCGCCACGTTGGTCGCCAGGACGATGCGGCGTCCGCTGTGCGGCTGGAATACGCGGTTCTGTTCGCTATTGGACAGGCGGGCATACAGCGGCAGGATCTCGGTGTGGCGCAGGTCGCGCTTGCTGAGCGCATCGGCGGTATCGCGAATTTCACGCTCGCCGCTCATGAAGATCAGAATGTCGCCCGCGCTTTCGTTACCCAGCTCGTCGACGGCATCGAAGATGGCCTGCAGCTGGTCGCGCTCGGTATCGTCCGCCTCTTCCACAATCGGGCGATAGCGCACCTCGACCGGATAGGTACGACCAGAGACTTCGATAATCGGCGCATTGTTGAAGTGCTTCGAGAAGCGCTCCGGGTCGATGGTCGCGGAGGTGATGATAACTTTCAGATCCGGGCGACGCGGCAGCAGCTCTTTCAGGTAGCCGAGCAGGAAATCAATGTTCAGGCTACGCTCGTGCGCTTCGTCAATGATGATGGTGTCGTACTGCATCAGCAGGCGATCCTGCTGGATTTCCGCCAGCAGAATACCGTCGGTCATCAGCTTGACCATGGTGTTATCGCTAACGTGGTCGCTGAAGCGCACCTTGTAGCCGATGCAGCCGCCCGGCTCCGTCTGCAGCTCTTCGGCAATACGGTTGGCAACGGTGCGCGCCGCCAGACGACGCGGCTGGGTGTGGCCAATCAGGCCTTTGATCCCGCGGCCCAGCTCCATACAGATTTTCGGCAGCTGGGTGGTTTTCCCCGAACCGGTTTCCCCCGCGACAATCACCACCTGGTGGTCGCGTACGGCCTCGAGAATGTCCTGTTTCTTCTGGCTGACGGGCAGGTTTTCCGGGTAGGTAATCGCCGGACGTGCGGCTTCGCGCAGCACAACTTTCCCTGCAGCCTGTTCAATCTCTTTCGCCATCTCCTGGTAAATGGCCTGTTGTGCATCAGGATTTTTAACCTTCTTGACGCCGTGCAGACGGCGGGCGAAGCGCTGTTTGTCGCGCAGCGTCAGAGAATCGAGCTGTTGCAGGAGCATCGGGAAGGTGAATTTTTGTTGTTCTGTCATAGCGTTAAAGGGCAGTACACGCCCTGATAAACTCTCTTTTTCATGATTGCTATAGAGTACCACACTGACGCCTTTGGCGCCTTATTCAAAAAATTCGAACATAGGCTTCGATATATTGCGCTATCTCTGTGGCAGGATTGTGAATAGAGTGTCAACAAGCAACGGGGCAACCCCCTTCAATCAAATGCAACAACAGGAATCACCCATGAGCAAAGTATTAGTTTTGAAATCCAGTATTCTGGCAGGGTACTCTCAGTCTGGTCAGCTGTCTGATTACTTCGTTGAACAGTGGCGTGAACAGCATTTTGCTGACGAAATCACCGTGCGTGACCTGGCTGCAAACCCAATTCCTGTGCTGGATGGCGAGCTGGTTGGCGCGCTGCGCCCAAGCGATGCACCGCTGTCTCCACGCCAGCAGGAAGCCCTGGCCCTGTCCGACGAGCTGATTGCTGAGCTGCAGGCGCATGACGTTATCGTCATCAACGCCCCAATGTACAACTTCAACATCCCAACCCAGCTGAAGAACTACTTCGACCTGGTGGCGCGCGCTGGCGTAACCTTCCGTTACACCGAGAACGGCCCGGAAGGTCTGGTGAAAGGCAAGCGTGCGATCGTACTGACCAGCCGTGGCGGTATCCATAAAGACACCCCAACCGACCTGGTTGCGCCGTACCTGAGCCTGTTCCTGGGCTTCATCGGCATCACTGACGTGAACTTCGTGTTCGCGGAAGGTATCGCTTACGGTCCGGAAGTGGCGACCAAAGCGCAAACCGACGCGAAAGCCGCCATCGACAGCCTGGTTGCAGCGTAAGACTTCACCCTCTCACCGCCCGGTGGGAGGGTTTTTCTTTTCCCCGCTTTTCGTTATCATCCGCTCCCACTCTCCAGCCGGGCGGCCTGATGTCTGTAATCGTCGATAACTTTATTGCCCCACCTTGTCTCGATGAGATCGAAATTCTCTGGCAGGACGAGCATCTGCTGCTGATCGATAAGCCTTCCGGCCTGCTCAGCCTGTCGGGCAAAAATCCGCAAAACCTTGATTCCGTCCATTATCGTCTGGTTCAGACGTTCCCCGGCTGCACGCTGGTGCACCGTCTGGATTTTGGCACGTCCGGGCTGATGGTGGTTGCGCGCAATAAAGCCATCAACGCGGCGCTGTGCCAGCAGTTCAGCCAGCGCAGCGTGGAGAAAGCCTACAGCGCCCTGCTTTGCGGACATGTGGAAAATGACGAAGGTGTAATCGATGCGCCGATTGCCAAAGACCCGGCGCTGTTCCCGCTGATGTCGATCTGCGCCATCACCGGTAAACCCGCCCGCTCCCGCTATCGGGTTGTGGAACGGTTTTATCAGGGGACGGGGCTGCCGTTAACGCGGGTGAAACTGATCCCGGAGACCGGGCGAACCCATCAGCTGCGTATTCACTGCCAGCAGTTGGGGCACCCTATTCTGGGCTGCGATCTGTATGGCGGTCTTGACGTGCCGGGCGCTGAAGAAACGCCCCGGCTGATGCTGCATGCCAGCGAGCTGAATTTTATTCATCCCGTGAGCGGCGAGCCGGTTAACGCCCGTCACGCCGCCCCGTTCTGAATGCGGTTTACCACATCAAATCGTCAGGGATTTTGAAGTCCGCGTACGGATCGTCTTCGTCCTGCTCTTCCTGGCTGAGCGCGCTGTTTAACACGATGCTGTCGGCATCGCGCTGGGCAATTTTATCGGCCACCACTGCCGGAATGATCGCGTAGTCGCAGTCACCGTTAGCATTTAGCACCAGACGCGCAATCGCCAGACGGCCGTTGATCAGCTGGGTCTGCGTTTGCTTATCGACTTCAATCTTTTTAATCAGCGTACCGTCGGTAAAGTTAAAGGTGATGTTGCCTTTCGCCACGGTGATGCGGTTCATCTCAATCAGCTGCTTCACCTGCGCCTTAAACTCTTTCGCCAGCACGGCCTGCTTCTGCTGCTCGCTCAGCAGCTTGTCACGCTCGATCTGCGCCTTCTTGTTCTCTTCGACCGCTTCACGGGCCTCACGCGCCTGAACGCGTGATTTCTTTGCCGTACGCTGCACTTTCGCCGCTTTCTTGCTGCTGACAAGGCCCGCTTTCAGCATCTGCTCTTGTAAGGTGAGTTTTGTCATGATTGTTTCTAAACCGGTTGGAAATTTTGGGGATTATAGCGGGAATTGAGGAAAGAGTGCGACATTAGCAGAATCGTAGGTCGGGTCCACCCGGCAAGAAGGCAGCGAAACCTCGCGGACTACCCTTCATGAAGTTCGCTCATGTTGCAGTGAAATTAAGTCACTTCCCCTGCGCCGCGGGGTCAGGCATAAATTATGCATTGGTAACTTCTTAGCAACATGAACTTAGGATGCATAACCACAATGAGCAAAGCTTTCACATATAACCTTAAGCGCAGTTGCTTCGATGAGAATTACAACCCGTCAGAAAATACGCGTACGACCACTAACTTTGCCAACCTGGCCCGCGGGGAAAAACGTCAGGAGAACCTGCGCAATACGCTGGTGATGATCAACAACCGCTTCAACGCCTTAGCGCGCTGGGATAACCCAACCGCCGATCGCTACGCGGTAGAGCTTGAAATCATCTCTGTCGATTTGAACATTGGCGCGGAAAAACCGTTCCCGGCCATTGAGATATTGCAAACGTATATTGTCGACAAGAAAAACAACCAGCGTCTCCCTGGCATCGTCGGGAATAACTTCTCGTCTTACGTGCGGGATTATGATTTCAGCGTCCTGCTGCTGGAGCATAACAAGAACCAGCAGCACTTCAGCATTCCGGAAAAGTTTGGCGAGCTGCACGGCAATATCTTCCACCACTTTGTGAACTCACCGGAATACAAAGAGAACTTTAGAAAGGGACCGGTGATCTGCCTGAGCGTCTCCAGCAAAGATACCTATCGCCGCACCGGTAATCAGCACCCCGTGCTGGGCGTTGAGTATCAGCCGGATGGCGAATCGCTCACGGAGCAGTACTTCGCGAAGATGGGCCTGAGCGTGCGCTACTTCATGCCGGAACACAGCGTGGCGCCTTTCGCGTTCTTCTTTACCGGCGATTTGCTGAGCGACTACACCGATCTGGAACTGATTGCCACCATCAGCACGATGGAGACGTTCCAGAAGATCTATCGCCCGGAAATTTATAACGCCAACTCGGCGGCCGGACTGTGCTACCGACCGGATCTGAACCAGCAGGATCACTCCTTAACCAAAATTGTGTATGACCGGGAAGAGCGAAGCCGTCTGGCGATTGAACAGGGTCGATTTACCGAAGAGTACTTCATTAAGCCTTACAAACACATTCTTGAGCAGTGGTCTGATAACTACACGCTTTAATACATCAAAAAAGGTCTTTTATTATGAAAACATTGCTCCCGACTTCAACGGCTGGCAGCCTGCCTAAGCCGACCTGGCTTGCGCAACCTGAAACGCTGTGGTCACCCTGGAAATTGCAGGATCAGGAACTGCTGGCGGGCAAGCAGGATGCGCTGCGCCTGTCTCTGGATGAGCAGATCCGTGCAGGAATCGATATTGTCAGCGACGGGGAACAGACCCGTCAGCACTTCGTCACCACCTTTATTGAACACCTGAGCGGCGTCGATTTTGAGAACCGCCAGACGGTGCGCATTCGTAACCGCTATGACGCCAGCGTGCCGACCGTGGTCTCCGCCGTCGCGCGCCAGAAACCGGTCTTCGTGGACGATGCTAAATATTTACGTCAGCTTACGGATAAGCCGATCAAATGGGCTCTGCCGGGGCCAATGACCATGATCGACACCCTTTACGACGCGCACTATAAAAGCCGCGAAAAGCTGGCCTGGGAATTCGCCAAAATCCTCAATCAGGAAGCGCGAGAGCTAGAGGCCGCAGGCGTGGATATTATCCAGTTTGATGAACCGGCGTTTAACGTCTTTTTTGACGAGGTGAACGACTGGGGTATCGCCGCGCTGGAGCGCGCCATTGAAGGGCTGAAGTGCGAGACCGCGGTACACATCTGCTACGGCTACGGCATCAAGGCCAATACCGACTGGAAAAAAACGCTCGGCTCCGAATGGCGCCAGTACGAAGAGGCCTTCCCTAAGCTGCAGACCTCTAACATCGACATCATCTCTCTGGAGTGCCACAACTCCCGCGTGCCGATGGTTCTGCTGGAGCTGATCCGCGGTAAGAAAGTGATGGTTGGGGCGATTGACGTGGCAACCAACACGGTTGAAACGCCGGAGGAAGTGGCCGATACGCTGCGTAAAGCGCTGCAGTTTGTCGACGCCGACAAGCTGTATCCGTCAACCAACTGCGGTATGGCTCCCCTCTCCCGTGAGGTCGCTAACGGCAAGCTGAAAGCACTTAGCGCTGGCGCAGAGATTATCCGCAAAGAGCTTGGCGCGTAATCCCCTTACGTTTGCCAGTACGGCGGCGTGCCAAAACGCTCGACGTAATAATCAATTACCGCCCTGACGTTCAGGGGCGGATGTCGGGCATCAGGATAGATCGCCGCAATAGCCTGCTGTTCCGTATTGATGGCACACTCCAGCGCGGGCAGGAGCGAAATCAGCTCACCGCGCTGGAGCTGTTCACTCACCAGCCAGTCCGGGAACAGCACAATCCCCATCCCGCCCAGCGCCGCAGCGAGTAACGCCTCCGCATTATTGGAGGTCATCAATGGCGTCACGGGATAGTGTATCCACGCCTCGCCCTTCCTGCGAAAGAGCCAGCGGTTTGGCCCTGACGATCCGCGATAGACAAGACAGTGATGACGGTTCAGATCGTCCGGTCCTTCAGGTGCACCGTGTTTACGCACGTAGTCCGGCGACGCGGCCAGATGATAAACCTGCTGCCCGAACACCCGCGCATGAAACGAGGAGTCCGTCAGTACACCAATGCGGAAGATAAGGTCTGCCGCATCCCGGTGGGGATCGATAAAATCATCGGTCAGCGTCAGCTCTACGCTCAGGCGAGGATAGCGTTCCGACAGGCCGGGAAGTCCTGGGGCTATGTGCTTCTGGCCGAAAAACACCGGTCCGTTAATGCGGATCGCACCGGACGGTTCCACCGCACGCGCGTCCAGCTCCCGGCGCGCCTCTTCCAGATTTTCCGCCATCGACCGGGCGTAGCGAACAAACAGATGACCGCTTTCCGTGGGAATGACGGCCCGCGTATTGCGATAGAAAAGCTGCTGCCCGAGCGCGTCCTCAAGCTGGTGGATCACGCGCGATATCTGCGAGGCCGATATCCCCTGCCGCCGCGCCACGACGGAGAAGTTCTGCGCTTCATACACGTCGATAAAGATCAGCAGCGCGCGGATGTTGATGTTGCTGGCGTCAACCATTAATGCATTTCTCGCAAAGGTGTTTCCAGCATTATGGCATTTTTCTCATTGAACAACCCACGTAATCTTCTTCGCCTGAAAACGGAGGAAAAAGAATGCAGTTTGTTTTGATTTTACTGGTGATTGCCGGCGGGATGGGCCTCTCCGTCGAAGCGGGACTGCTGGGACCGCTGGGGGGAAAGGTCGGGGATTTGTGGGCGACGTTCAGCATTTTTGGCGTCGGCGCCGCGCTAACGTTTCTGCTGATGCTGTTTTTCAGCCCGCGCAACAGCCCGTCATTTTTCGCACAGCCCGGCTGGCAGCTGCTCGGTGGCGTGCTCGGGCCGGTGTACGTGGTCATCCTGACCGTGGCGACACCCACCATCGGCATCGCCATGACCATGATTGGCATTCTGGCCGGGCAGGTCTTTAAAAGCCTGATCATCGATCACTTTGGTCTGCTGGGTTCGCCGCACAGGAAGATAAACGCGAAGCGCATTATTGCACTGGTTTTCATCATTGCGGCACTGGTTCTGGTCGCACAGGGGTAACGTATGACACTGATTATGATCCTTCTGGCCGTCTGCGGCGGCGCAACGCTGAGCATTCAGGCCGCCATTAACGGACAGCTCGGCAGCAGCGTGGGGGTATTTAAAAGCGCGTTTCTGACGTTTTCCGTCGGCGCACTGGTGACCGCCCTGCTCATTTTCTTCTTTGAGCCTAAGCAGGTGGTCACGCTGCTGGACGTGCCGAAATGGCAGCTTCTCGGGGCGATATTCGGCGTGCCCTATATCGTGATTATGGTACTCGCCGTACAGCGCATCGGCACTGCCGTCGCCACGGTGGCGGTGATCTTTGGCCAACTCGCCATGAGCATGCTGATTGATCACTTTGGCTGGCTGGGTAATCCCGCCATTTCCTTTTCAACGAGTCGTCTGGGGGCGGTAGTCTGCCTGGGGATTGCGCTTGTCTTTATTTACTCGGGTAGTAAAACCCGTTCTGCCGGGGCATGACATCACACCTTGCGGACACAGCGTAGACACGAAACAGTTCCCTCGCCCCTTTGGGGAGAGGGTTAGGGTGAGGGGGAACATACGGCTGTAGTGGTCATTCCGTTCACTTTATGTTCCTTGCTACTCTGTAACGACATGACCTGTGAACGTGCCAGGGTGGCTCAATCGCCACCACCCTGGCGACCCGGGCTCCCGGCGGTAAATCGCCGCTTCGCAGTCCCTTCGGCTTATTCCTTCCGGCTTATCGGGGACGGGCGGAGGTAACATCCCTGTAAAGCCCGCCCTCTCGGCGCATCCCTGCGCCTCGCCCCGGCCTGCAGGAAACGCCTCAGCGATTTACAGCCGGACCAGGTCATCGCTGCAAAATAATCATGTCATTTAAAAAATCCGAATCGCTTCTGGTTACAAATTGAGTGGGGATCCCTTATCCCTTGGTGAAAAACAGCGTCACCGTGGCGACGGTGACGCCCAGTTTCTTCATCTCGGTTTTATTAAACAGATGGTTCTCATCCTGCAGGTACATCCAGTCGTCAAAGTTCAGTAGCCAGGTGCTGCCGTTGGCCTTCACGCTCATGCTGTAATGCCAGTTGAACGCGTTGCCTGCGGCCTGCCCCGTCGCTACCCCTTCGATATCCCCCGCCGTGCCCTCATAGCGATCGGTCCCCAGGCGCCGGATATGCCAGACCCGCTGCTGCTTCTCACCGTCGTCGTAAACAAAATGTTCGTTGAGCGTCAGCGTATCGCCGATAACGTCTCCGGCAATCTCCACGTGAAAACGTCGGATCTGCTTGCCGCTGCGATCCTGCACCATCCCCCACGCTTCGGTTTTTCCCTGGAAGTAATGGAAAATATCAAGCCGCGGCTGCTGCTGGCGGTATTCGGTCACCTCTGTGCTACAGCCCGCCAGCAGCATCGTTAATGCCAGCACCATCATCAGAAAACGTTTCATTTTTGGCCTCCGATTAACTGCTGACGCAGCTCAGGATATTGCGTACGGGGAGCCAGCCAGATGGCCAGAAAGCGGGTACTGAACGCTTCTGACTGGCGTGGTCCCAGGGGAATAAAGGTTTTCTGAAGGGCCGGATCGCAGTACCAGAACTGCCCCTGCTGGTCATCAAGGACAAACGCCAGCTGTGAGCCCGGTCGAACATCCGGCCACAGCGTCCGGAGCATCCGCAGCCAGGCTTCGCTTTGCGGTTCCTGCGCCAGGATCCCCTGCGCCTGCCACTGGTCGCGGGTCGCCTCGACCAGCTCATCGCGATCGATGTCGCGCGCATAGGTAATTATCAGCGCCTGATCCTGGTTCTCCCGACCGTAACGCCCGTCCGGCGTGCGCAACTGGGAGGTATAGACGGTGAACGGCCCCCAGGTAAGCGTGGCATCGCCCACCTTACGCCATGCCAGCCAGTCGGCGGCCTGTGCCGCGGGCATGGCGATGAGCCAAAGCAGCAAAATCGCAGCTCTCATTTTTGTCTCCCCATCAGCAGGTGGAAAAACAGCATCAAAACCAGCCAGCCCGGCGCCATCCAGCTGACGACGATAAAGGTCGGCTCCAGAAATGTGATGGCATCCAGCCGCTCGCCAATAAGGTACGCCACCGGGCCTCCTACGGCCGCCAGCAGGGTCAGCAGCCAGCCGGGCAACGTGGTGGTGCGCGTAAGCTGCGTCCAGACGGTGGCGAACATCAGCCACAGTGCCACCATCCATAGCGGCATCAGGGAGTCGCCCGTGAAGGCTATCAGTCCCGTCAGCGCCCAGAGCGTATCCAGCAAACTGCCCGCCGCGGCCAGCCCAATGGCGTAAAAACGGTATACAGACGGCAAGAGCAGGCATGCCAGGATCGCCAGCGCGAGCCAGATAATCAGGCCTTGTTCGCGAAAGAGCACCACCAGCGCCCAGTAAAGATCGAACGCGACGGCCAGCAGAAAGACCTGAAGATATCGTTTCATACGCGCTCGGCGGTCAGCTGCACCACGCTGATGGTGCGGGCGTTAAACCCGGCTTCGCAGTAGCCAAAGTAGTACAGCCACATGCGGCGAAACCGCTCGTCAAAGCCGAGCTTTTCAATCTCCTGCCAGGCGTGGACAAAGCGCTGCCGCCAGTGGGCCAGCGTGCGGGCGTAGTCGGGACCCATGTCGAACAGATTGCGCACCACGAAATCGGTGTGGCGCGTCATCAACTCGTTCATCGCCGTAATGCTCGGCAGGAAGCCGCCTGGGAAAATGTAGCGCTGGATAAAATCGACGCTTTTGCTGTAGTCGCGATAGCGCTGGTCCTGAATAGTGATGGCCTGAATCGCCATGCGTCCTCCCGGGCGCAGCCGCGCCTGGCAGGTACGGAAGAACGTGGGCAGATAGCGCTGCCCGACGGCTTCGATCATCTCTATCGAGACCAGCTTGTCGTACTGTCCGGTGAGGTCGCGATAGTCGCAGAGCAGCACCTCGACCCGATCCTGCAGTCCGGCGCGGGCGATCCGCTCGGTCGCCCAGACGTATTGCTCCTGCGATAGCGTGGTGGTGGTCACCCGACAGCCATAATGACGGGCCGCGTATTCCGCCATCGCGCCCCAGCCGGTGCCAATTTCCAGCAGATGATCGTCCGGCTTCAGCGCCAGCTGTTCGCACAACCGCGCCATTTTGGCCTGCTGAGCCGCAGTGAGATCCTGCTCGTCAGCGGTAAACAGCGCGCTGGAATAGAGCAGCTCCTTATCCAGAAAATGGGCATAGAAGGTGTTACCCAGATCGTAATGGGCGGCAATATTTTCACGCGCCTGCGCGCGGGAGTTACGCCGCGTCCAGTGGCGTAGCCGCTCCAGCGGCCTGCCGAGCAGACGAAACCCGTTTTCGAGACGACCAAGCACCTCGCCGTTGAGCGCCAGAAGTTCCAGTAGCGGCGTGAGGTGCGTGGTTTCCCATTCGCCGTCCATCCAGGCTTCTGCCGCGGCAAGGCTCCCGCCCGTTAAGACGCGCCAGTAAACGCCGGGCGTAAGGATCTGCACGTCGGCATGCAGCGCGGAGGATGTCTCGCCAAAATGAAAGGTCTGCGCCCCTTCACGCAGCGTGAGCGAGCCGCCGCGAATTCCGCTTAACAGACGAAAAAGCAGCCAGCGCGCAAGGCGCACGCTGCGCGGGATATCGGGTTCTAACGCAAAGACGGGATCGGTCATGGGCGTTCACTCCTGCTGACGGGATGGTTATACAGCGGCACGCGCTTGAGCCACAGGCGCAGCGCCTGCCAGTAAATGGCGAAAGCGGTTTTCAGGGTCATAAGCGGGATACGCAGGAGCAGCGAACGCAGCGCGGGGCGAGTCAAAGGCTCCCGGCGCAGCACCAGCGTGGCGTCGAACACCTTCCCCTCCTGATGATTTTCAATGTGCATATGCAACGTGTTATCCGGGTCGTTGAAGCGCCAGTGGTAGATCATGTCCATCGGGTTGAAGGGGGAAACGTGAAACGCTTTTTCCGTGGGCTGGGCATGTTGCCCGTCGACCGCGTAATAATGACGCTCGTTCCACGGCGTGTTGCGGACCTCCGCCAGCAGCCAGCGCAGGATTCCTCTCCCGTCATAGCAGTAGTAAAAGTTGACCGGATTGAAATGGAACCCGAAATAGCGCAACTGCGTCAGGAGCATGACCCGCCCGTCCGGACGTTCCCCGGTCAGGCTCTCCAGCCTGCTCAGCACGTTCTCTTTAAGCGGCGTGCCAAGCGGATAGTCCGCATCATGAAATGAGGCGGCGGCAAAGCGATTGCGCCGCACGCCGACGGACGTCAGCAGCGGCAGCTCATCGAGATCCAGCCAGGCCATAAACACGCTGTAGCGAAACTCATGGGTTTTCGGCTGCAGGCGGCGGTGGCGTAATACGCCGTGGTAAAGGCAGCTGTTCATCTCAGTTCCCCTCCCCGGCCGCTATCGCATTGACCACGTCCAGCGCGCTGCGCACCCCGTCCTCATGAAAACCGTTGTACCAGTAGGCCCCGCAGAACCAGCTCCGCCGGTGGCCGTTGATCTCGCCGCGCCGCGCCTGCGCCCGCCAGCTTTGCGGGTTAAACAGCGGATGCTCATAAACGAAGCGTTGCAGAACGAAGCTCTCATCCACCGGCGCGTCCGGGTTCAGGGTGACGCAGAACAGCGGGCTGCCCCCAGGCAGCCCCTGCAGGATATTCATGTTGTAGGTGACACAGGCGCTGGCCTGCGCCTGCTCGCTCAGGCGGTAGTTCCAGCTGGCCCAGGCGCGCGGCCGCACAGGCAGCCAGCGCGGATCGCTGTGTAAAACGACCTCGTTGCGCTGCCAGCCGATGTCACCAAGCACTTCGCGCTCGGCGGGCGTCGGGTCATCAAGCATCGCCAGAGCACTGGCGGAGTGGCAGGCAAAGATCACCTGGTCGAAGGTATGGCAGGCGTCGTCGAGCTTGAGGGTTACGCCATCCGCATGGCGTTTCACACGCTGCACCGGCGCGTTCAGGTGCAGCGTCAGACGGTCGCCCAGCTTATCCAGCATGGCGCGGATATACTCCCGCGAGCCGCCCGGGACGACGTACCACTGCGGACGATGGGTGATATCCAGCAGGCCGTGGTGGTTAAAGAAGCGTAAAAAGAGCGGCAGCGGGAAACGCTTCATCTCCTGCAGCGACGAGGACCAGATGGCGGCCCCCATCGGCAGAATGTAGTGGCGCGCAAAAAACGGCGTGAAGCCGTGCTGTTGCAAAAACGTCTGCAGCGTGGCGCTCGGGTCCACCTCCCCGTCCAGCGCCGCTTTCGCCAGGCGGTTAAAGCGAACGATCTCGCCCAACAGCCGCCAGAATGCCGGATTCACCAGGTTTCGACGCTGGGCAAACAGCGATGTCAGGGTGTGTCCGTTGTACTCAAACCCCGTCGCGGGATTGTGCACCGAAAAGCTCATCTGCGTTTTTTGCCCGCTGATGCCCAGCTCGCTGAGCAGGCCCATAAAACGCGGATAGGTGCGATCGTTATAGACGATAAACCCGGTATCGATCGCGTATGTGCCCTGTGGCGTTGTCACGTCAACCGTTGCGGTATGGCCGCCCGGCGTGGCGCCTGCTTCAAAAAGGGTCACCTGATGGTGCCCGGCCAGGCGCCAGGCGCAGGTCAGCCCGGCGATGCCGCTGCCGATAATCGCAATGTTCATGAACGCACCATCCTGCGCAGCAGCGCGCGCTGAAGAAACGCAGGCAGCCCGGAGAGCAGCCGCAAAATGAAGCCAAACCCGTCAGGAAACGCAATGTGCATTTTCCCAGCCGCCAGTCCGATACGGATCGCCTTCACCGCCTCGTCGACGGTCACCCTGCCCGGCATGGCAAAATCGTTTTTTTGCGTCAGGGGCGTATCGACAAAGCCCGGAGAGACAACCGTGACGGCAATCCCTTTTGGCTCCCAGTCCAGGCGCAGACTCTCGGCAAACCAGCTCAGCGCCGCTTTGGACGCGCCGTAGGCCTCTGCCCGTGGGAAAGGCAGCCAGTGGGCCATCGAGCTCACCAGCACCACGCGGTTACCGGCAACCAGCTGCGGCTGGAGCGCCTCGAGGCAGTTCACCGGGCCAAGGAAATTAGTGCTCATGACCCGCTCCACCAGCGCCGCATCCACCACTCCACCGTCGAGGTATTCGCAGGTCCCGGCGCAGAGAATAATCAGGTCGGCGTAGCTGCCGGTCAGCGCCTGGCGACAGGCGTCCCTGTCCGTCATATCGAAGAGGCGAACGGTGAGATTGGGGCAGGTCTGATGCAGCGCTTCCAGACGCGCCGGGTCGCGCCCGCAGGCAATCACATGGTAGCCGTCAGCGGAAAAGGATTTTGCCAGCCCGGCGCCAATCCCCGAGCTTGCGCCGGTAATCAGCACCGTCTTCATGATTTCACCCTCCGCTTAACGCCGCGTACCGCCCAGCCCAGCAGAGGAAGATGTTCGTAGATCATCTCTCCCGCATCGTAGTAGTCGCGCTGGTGCGTGATGAGATCGTTTTCCGTCCGCACCACTGAACATCCGGGCAGGTCGAGCGGTTCGCCTCCGGCAATGCGCGGGTGCGACCAGTGCATCACCCAGGTGACAACAAACCGGCTTCCGCTGCACAGCGGCGGATCGATAGAAAAACGGCAGTTCTCGACGTTGGCCAGCAGATGGGTGAAATAGCGCTGAAGCGCAAAAATACCGTTGTGCTCACCAAACGGATCGATAAGCGTGGCGTTCGAATGATAAAGCCCCGCCAGCGCGGACGGCGGCTGGCTATCCAGTGCGGCGTAGTACTCGACAAACCGACTCACGACAGAGGGCAAAGTGCTCATGGGTCACATCCTGGCTGTAAACAACGTGGCGTAATCGCATAATTAAAACTTACACAATTAACGTTATTTGTCCAAGTTTGTGCAGATTTATTTTTTATTACCTATCAATATCAATAACTTGATAACTCAATCGTTTGACGGTTTTGTAGGCCGGGTAAGGCGTAGCCGCCACCCGGCTTTCACTTTCAGGATATCCTTAAGGCAAATTCGTCGGTCTTCTTCCAGGCTTATCCTTTTTATTCAAAAGGATGCCCGTATGAAACGTTTCTTCCTCTCCCTTTTCTCAAGCCCGGAATCCTTACTGCAGGTGATGAGTCAGCAGGAAATTATTGAAGCCGTGGAAGATGGCGACCGCATCATCATCGACCAGGACGGGAACGCCTCGGTGAACTACAAGAGCAACGAGGTGCGGCAGGACTTTCTGCGTCACGTTAACGCGCTGAAGAGGGCCTGATATGGGAACGGCGATATTTATGGTGCTGATGGTCTGCGGGTACTGGTACACCAGCCGCGACCTGTCGACCCGCTTTAAAATCAAGCGTTCCTTCGGCTGGGATGTCTATTTTCTCGTTGCGCTTTACGGCTGTATTTTCGTTCTGCAGGGGGTGATTGCCACGGGGTTGCTCTGGCTGCTGCTGCTTAGCCTTTCCGCCGCCAACAACGCTTTCCACTTTGCCTCACCGAAATACACCGACTGGCAAATCGACTTTATGAACTGGAGTTTTTTAGGCATTCAGGCGCCGGTGGTGGTAATGCTGGCGTTTGCCATCCTGTTTTGTCTCTACCGGTCTAACTGGGCAGGCAGTGCCAGGCTGGATGGCGAGAGTCGGAAAAAGCTCTACAAACGGCTTGCGCAGGCGAGCGGGATCGAGCAACTGCTCTATCAATGTATGGAGCAAGGCGAGCTGGCGCAGGTCACGCTCCGCTCGAGGCGGATATACGTGGGTATGATCCACACCGCGACGCTGGAATATGAAAAAACGGCCAATATCGTGCTGATCCCGATGTTGAGCGGGTACCGGGACGAGAAGACGATGAACCTGCGCATCGAGAATAATTACAGCCGGTGGTATGCGGAGCATGACATTACGCTCGACTCGGAACCCCGCAGCGCCATGTCATTTCGCAAAGTGATTTTACTCAATCAGATTGAGAGCATCTCGCTGTTCGATCCCGCCAGCGCCAGCGCGCTGTCGCTGGCACAGCATGACTCGCTTTCTAAAGAGGCATCCCCATAATCCTGAGTATGCTCTGCTGTGAGGCGGTTTCGAAAAGGACGCTCTTAACGCAGAGCATGCCCTGCTTCTGGTAGAACCGGTACGCTCCCGCGTTCTGCTCAAGCACCTCCAGCCAGAGATAGTCTTTCCCCCTGCTCCGGGCCATGTCTGTGATGTTGTTGAACATCACCTGACCATAGTTCTTGCCGGTTGCGGCGGGATCAAGGTAGAGCTTATTGAGGAGAACACCCTTCTTGTCCGTTTCTGGAAGAATGGCTTCCCAGGTCACTTTCATGAATCCCACTGGCCGATCGGTCTCTGCAACATACCAGGAAACAGCGTTATCTTTCAGGCTCTGTTCAACTACAGAACGCGCGTACTCTCCGTGCAGAAAATCCTTCATCTCTGCCTCTGACACCCACAGATGCTGAAAATGGGCGGGATAGATGCGATATCCCAGCTCGCTTAACAGCGTTGAATCGGCCCCGGTGGCCTGTCGAATTCGAAGAGACATGGAGGGTATCCTTACTAACCGCTTTAGGTGTGATGCCGTGCGAAACGAGAAAGACAAAAACAGTTACATTCTTGCCGCATATATTATTGCGGTGAACGACGTTAAGTACAGCCCGCGTGTTATGGATCTCGCCCGACACACCAAAACGGGTGGGTGAAAACCCTCACCAGATCGCGCTAGTCTGCCAGTGTTGAATGGATGACCAGGACTAGCGATTAGAACGTATGGAAATTATTTTGATGCGGCATGGAGAACCCCATTATAGGGGGGCGCCAAGGGTCTCGTGCAGGGAAATGACCGAATGGATCGACAGCTATAACCTCTCTTCGACGGGCAGCGACAGGCCGCCTGAAAGGGCTCAAATTCAGGCGTACCGCGCGCTCACGTTTCTCAGCAGCCCTCTCCCGCGAGCCCTTTCATCGTTGAAAACGCTGGGGTGTGAACCGGGCTTAATTGATGAGGTTTTTCGGGAAGCAGAGCTGCCGGTGTTCCGTATTCCAGGGTTACGACTATCGCCTTTTTACTGGGCAGCGCTGTTTCGCGTTCTTTGGCTCTGCGGCCTGTCTGGCGAGGCAGAGTGCGTGAGCGTCGCAAAAGAACGTGCCGTTAAGGCGGCAGAAATCCTGGTGAATGTCGCGAAGGACTCTGACGGCCCCGTCTTGCTCATGGGGCACGGAATGATCAATCGGTTTATTGCGAAGGAACTGATCGCATCAGGCTGGAAAGAACAGACTTCCCCGGGTACCGGTTACTGGGGAGCGGGGGTTTACAGCCTTGCGTAAGGGCACATACTGACACCGAGGATTTTTTCATCCTCGGTGCCTGGGTCATAGCGTCTGGCCAAGAATAACGCGATCGAACAGACGGTCTCCCAGCCAGAGACGCATGCGGATGAGCATCTTTGCATACTTGCCGGCTGCATAGCGTGTATGCGGATGAGGGCTTTTAACGGCGCGGGCAACCACGTCCGCAATCACCTTCGGGTCGCTGCCTCTGCCATTCCCATATGCATTTTTGACCGATTTAGCCACCTTCTCCACGAGGCGAGCGTAAGGGCCATTTGCTGAACGTTTAACTATATTGCCGCTGACCACATCACCAAAGCCTGTCTCGATTAAACCCGGTTCAACAATCACAACCTTAATGCCAAATTCAGCCACTTCAAGACGCAGACAGTCAGACCATCCCTCAAGCGCATGTTTCGTTGCGTGATACCAGGCTCCCAGAAGGGTGTAAATCTTACCCCCCATAGAGGTGATATTAATAATGTAACCGCTGCGTCTGGCACGCATGGCCGGGATCAGCAGTTGCGTAAGGCGGGCCGCACCAAACACGTTAACCTCAAACTGATAGCGAGCTTCTTCAATACCGATCTCTTCTACCGGTCCATAGAGCCCAAAACCCGCGTTGTTGACCAGTACGTCAACCCCACCTGTCTGCGACATGATGGTATTCACTGCAGCCAAAATGTCTTCATCACGTGAGATATCCATCCGCAGAGGGTACGCGCCAAGCTGGGCGAGATCGTGCATTTTCTCAACGCTACGGGCAGCAGCGTAAACCTGATAGCCATCCTGAATGAGACGACGGGCGATGGCTTTGCCCATACCTGACGATGCACCGGTGACCAGCGCAGTTTTTTTGTCCTGAGTAAACATAGATACCTCGGTGAGTAGACTGTGGCTAGTTTGCTCTCCTTCGACCTCATGTTAACTAGCGTATCGCGCCATGTGACTCGCAAACTGCGCCATCAGAGCGATACATACGCACGTGTTTACTCAAGACGCATGGCTGTCCTGGCCGCTTCAGGAGTCTGGCCCGTCCAGGTCATAAATGCGCGATAGAATGAGTTAGGATCTTCGAAACCCAGCAAAAACGCGATCTCATACCCGGAAAGACGCGTATTGCGAAGATAATGGCGGGCCAGGTGTTCACGACACGCGTTGACAAGGTTGCGAAAGTTTTCCCCTTCCTGCTCAAGCCTGCGCTGCAGCGTGCGTTTGCTCATTCCCAGACGCTCCGCCGCTTTTTCAATAGTCGCTTCGTTACCGGGAATAAGCTCCAGGAGTACCGCTCGTACACGATCGGCGGTTGAAGCCCGTTCATTTAACTGACCGAGACGACGCTGCAGTTCCGGTTCAAACACCTGCCACATCCCCTCATTGACCGTTAAAAAGGGTCGAAGCGCATCGGCTGCGGAAAAGCTGATGGCGGGCTGTTCTCCGTATTGCACGTCAGTACCAAAGAAACGCGAAAAGTGGCTGTTCTGAACCGATGACGGTAGCGCAGAAACGCAGATCCGTAAGGGGTTAACCGGCTCGCGAGTTCCCAGACGCAGAAGCTTGAGCAGGAAGCCCAGCTCTGCCACCTGGAGAAACGGCGGAATAGTTGTCGCAAAAAGCCAACACGGTGAGACGGTAAGGTTGCCGTTTTGGTCGACCGTTGTCTCCAGAACCATGGGAGCAATAAGCTGTTTATATCTGGCCAGACGCTGGACAGCCTGCATCATATTGCTGCTACACAGTGCGGCAAAAAGGGGCGGATCAAACACATCCGCAGAGATCAACTCAATGAGCGGGACGGGAAAGGCAGGATCGTTCGTTTCAGCCTCCAGCGCGTTCCAGAAGCGAATGTATTCACTCGTATCGAGTCCGCGCGCTTTTTGCAAAAAGAGATCGTCAGGTAATCCTGCCCTGCGGAGAATGCGTTCTGGCTCAAGCCCCGCGTCTTTCAGCAGCGTTTTCCAGCTTATATCGAGAGCGAAAGTACGGTTAGAAGCCATTTACTCATTCCCAGTTGAAGGTTATGCAACGCTTAGCGTTATTGTTCATCGACGGATGAACGGGCGCTATGCAGTATGGTTGGCTGGCAGGTCACCGGGAAATTCAGTGAGTTAGCAATAAAGCAGAGCTCATGCGCGCGGTGATGAAGTGCCACAGCGCGATCGATATCATCCCCTGGGCGAAGCGTGATTTGAGGCTTCAGGACAATAGAGGTGAAACACCCCTTTTCTCCTTCGCGCATCGTTCCTTCCGCCCGGTCAATATAGGTATAAACGCTTATCCCCGCTTCCGCGCAAAGATGCAAATACCATAATTTGTGACAGGCAGAGGCTGACGCGACAAGAAGATCTTCAGGATTCCAGCATGATGCATCCCCCAGAAATGCAGGGTCTGATGAACCTGAAATCGGAGATTTATCACCCGCCGTGATGTCATAAAGACGATCGTAGGCTTTATAGGATTCCGTCCCCCGACCTTTGTTCCCTTTCCACTCGACCTTAACCTGATAATGATGCTCACGATGGCTCATCTTGATGCTCCCGATAATGATATCCGATGGATTTTGCTGGCGATATTTGTTCGCAATCACCTGTCTCGACGTAAGCTATCAGATGGTATACCATTATTCCATCTTTTCAGGAGAAACAGTATGCAACTTAACGCCCTTTCGACCCCGGACGTGCTCGCCAGTGAATTAAGAAAGATGATAAACAGCGGTCGTCTGCGTGATGGAGAGAGGCTTGTTGAAAGGGATCTTGCCAGTCATTTTTCTGTCAGCCGAATCCCAATGAGAGAAGCAATCAGGCAGCTTGAACGCGATGGGCTGGTGGAAATTTTCAGGAACCGCGGCGCTGTTGTCAGAACGCTTTCTGTTGATGATCTGGATGAGATTTACTCCCTGCGTGCCTTACTGGAAGGGGAAGCCGTCTTTCAAAGCGTGAAAAACCTGAGCTCTGATACGCTGGCGAGGGCCGAACTGACGCATACGCTTCTCGCCAGAACGACTGAATTTGACATGCAGGGCACACTTAACCGGGAGTTCCACGATCTTGTCTACAGTGGGTGCAAAAACCAACGCCTGCTGAGGCTGATTAATGATACCCGCAATCAGATAGAGCGGTATGAATACCTTCAGCGAAAGCTCCTTTCAGCAACACCGGTTTTTCAGGATGACCATGCAGGTATCCTTACAGCCTGCAGGGAACGGGATGCCGGGAATGCACGAGCTGAAGTCGTGCGACATATTCTTAGTGCCGGAGAAATGCTTAAAACGTTTATCAGCCATCGCGACGAGGGTTAAGGGGAAATCCCGTTAACCCGGCTAATGCCCGCTTCAACGGAGTGATGACATCATCCGTCTCCATGCCCATTTGCGCATGAATAATGGCACCGTCAATGAGCAGCATGATTTCATTGACGACGCGCTCATCCGCGATCTTCGTCAGCGACGCAATAATATTCTTTGTTTCGATTTTATGATCGCGGCATATCTCTTTTATTTCGCTTTCAATATCTTCCGATTTTGCCTCAGCGCTGGCATTAATAAATGCGCAGCCGTGGAACTCAGGCGAAATAAACCATTCGTAAAGCGTTGCCGATATAGCATCAGAAGGTATTTCACCTTCATCAAGATGTCGACGCAGCGTGGATTCAAACCAGCCAATCCATATTTCGTGCCGATAGTGCAAATAGGCGAGAATAAGTAAACTTTTACTCGGAAAATGACGATAAAACGTCACCTTCGTCACTTTAGCCTCTTTAATAAGCGTATCCACGCCTGTCGCCCTGAAGCCTGTGGAATAAAACAGATCGTGCGCCGTAAGTAATATCTTATTTCTGACGCTGATTTTGGTATCGTTGCCTGCAGATTCTGTTTTCACTTTTTGGTAGCCTCAAAACGGATGTTGACAGCGTTATTTTACAGGCATAGATTACCGCATGTAGACAGACCTGTCTACATAATATAACACTGAGGTAATCGCCATGAACACACGTCCTCCTTTACCGCCCTTCACGCGTGAAAGCGCCATCGAAAAAGTCAGGCTGGCAGAAGATGGCTGGAACAGCCGCGACCCGGCGAAGGTCGCGCTGGCCTATACGCTGGATACCCAATGGCGCAACCGCGCGGAGTTCGCCACTAACCGTGAAGAAGCCCGGGCGTTTCTGGAGCGGAAATGGAAAAAAGAGCTGGACTATCGTCTGATTAAAGAGCTCTGGGCATTTACGGATAACCGCATCGCGGTGCGCTATGCCTATGAATGGCATGATGATTCCGGCAACTGGTTCCGCTCGTATGGCAATGAAAACTGGGAGTTTGAGCCGGAAGGGTTGATGAAGCGACGCTTTGCCTGCGTAAACGATATGCCGATAAAAGAATCCGAGCGGCTGTTCCACTGGCCGCTGGGCAGACGCCCGGACGATCACCCTTCGCTGAGCGATCTTGGCTTATAGGATTTTCGCATCACTCCGGGCCGTCCCGGAGTGGTGAATTTACAATGCGCCCAGCTGTTTCATCAGCGTCAGGTTGTCCTCAATATGCCAGTTAGCCGCAATCTTGCCGTCAGCGATCTCATAAATATCCGTGGCGATAAAATCTATTTTCTGCCCCTTTCCCTTCAGCTTGCCAAATGTCCCGGTGAAGGTGCCGTGAAAATGTAAATGCGAGACCACGCGATTGCCTGAAATAATCATTTGCTCAACGTCGCAGCGTAAATCAGGCACGGCTGTACGAAACGCACGGGAGGCTAAAATAGCGCCTTCGGGACCTTGCTTACGACCTTCCGGAGGCGTTTTATCGATGAAATTCACCGCCAGCGCATCACGCGCCAGGGACTCTTCTCCCGTATTCCAGAACGTTGCATATTCTCTGGCAACGGCTTCATTCGCCCTTAATTGCGCCTGGGGCAGGCTCTTATCAACAATAAGCTGTTTCGGTGGAAGCCATTCCAGCTGCGCCGAAAATGCGGTGCCGGACAGACCGGCAAGAATAAGCATCGCCACAGCTGGACGAAAACACGTCGTATATTTCATGATATTTCTCAATAGAGTATTACATTACCCGCAGTCGATTTCCTGCGGTTCAAATCCGCGAGGGTCAGTTAATTAACGCCCCGCCCTCAATATCAATGATCGACCCCGTGACAAAGGGATTATCAATGGCGAAAAGATACCCTTGCGCGATGTCCTCCGCCCTTCCCCAGGCTTTGGCTGGCAGGGTTTCCGCCGCACCGGCGAGCATTTTTTCCCGCGCGGCGGAGTCCATGCCCGCGTACGCTTCCGTGTCGGTCAGCCCCGGACTCACGACGTTGACGCGCAGCGGTGAAAGCTCTTTCGCCAGCGCTTTTGTCGCGGCCTCAATCGCGGCATTCATCGTCGTTTTAACAATGGCGCCCGCCACGGTGCGACGCGCCACGAACCCGCTGGTGAACGTCAGCGTACCGCGGGGAGCAATGTTCCCGCTGAGATAGCGGGCGACATTGATGCTTCCCCAGAATTTTGTATCAAAGGCCAGCCTTGCAGCGCGGAGATCAAGCCCGGAAAGAAGCCCTCCCGGAGCCTGTGAACCTGCGGTAACGACGATATTATTGACCTCACCCAGCGTTTCACCGAGCGCGACAAGCTCTGCCTCACGGCTGATATCCAGCACGAGGGTGTGAACAGAGGCGGCGTGGGTGCTCAGCCGTTGCCGCGCAGCGTTCAGCTTCGCGCCGTCGCGGCCCGCAAGAATAATTTCCTCGCCTCGCCCGGCAAGCAGGCTGCCCACGGCGAAACCGATGCCGGACGCGCCGCCGATAATTAAGGTTTTACGGGTCATAACGTTTCCTCCTGCAGGATGTAAATGGGGTAATCGGTATAGCCCGTCGCGGTGCCGCCAAACAGCGTGGCGGGGTCGCGCACCTGGGCCAGAGGCAGCTGGTGCGCCAGCCGGTGCGGTAAATCCGGGTTGGCAATAAACGGTCGTCCGAAGGCAATCAAATCGGCATAGCCGGCAGCAAGGATCTTTTCCGCTTTTTCAAGGTCATAGTTACCCGCAACGATAAGGGTTCCGCTAAACGTCTCGCGAAGCGATCGACGGAACTGTTCAGGTACCTGCGGCGCATCGTCCCAATCGGCTTCCGCCAGGTGGATGAAAGCAATGCCTTTTTGCTCACACCAGGCCGCGAGCGCGAGTATGGCTTCCGTCACCTGCGGATCGTTCATCCCGCGCTGGGTAATAAACGGGGAAAGGCGAATGCCCGTACGCTCGCGGCCAATGGCCTCAGCAATGGCGCTTAACACCTCCTGAGCAAAGCGGATCCGGTTCGCCAGCGTGCCGCCGTACTCATCCGTGCGTTTATTGGATGTCTGACGCAGAAACTGGTCGATCAGATAGCCGTTTCCGCCGTGGATCTCCACGCCATCAAACCCGGCCTGGACGGCATTCAGTGCCGCCTGACGATAGTCCGCAACGATGCTGTGAATCTCCTTGCGCGAGAGCGTTCTCGGCTGCGGGCAGTCAACCATCTGGCCTTCCCCCTGTTCATTCACCACCCACACCTGCGCGTCCGGCGCCAGTGCTGACGGCGCAACGGGCTGACCATCCTGATGAAAACGGGCGTGCGACATTCGCCCCACGTGCCAGAGCTGAGAGAAAATAACCCCGCCCGCCTGATGCACGGCACCCGTCGTGAGCTGCCATCCTGAAACCTGCTCCGGCGAATGGATGCCGGGTGTCCATGAGTATCCCTGGCCCTGAGGCGAGATCTGCGTGGCTTCCGTGATGATTAATCCGGCGCCGGCCCGCTGCCGGTAATACTCTTCCATCAGCGGGGAGGGAATATTGCCCGGTTGAAGGGAGCGTGCGCGGGTCATCGGCGCCATGACGATACGGTTTTTCAGGTCTTGCTGCCCCAGCCTGTAGCGTTCAAAAAGTGAGGTACGTTGCATGTTTTCATCCCTTATGGTTTGGACGAAATCACTTTACAGACGGCATCTTGTTTTGATAATTACGCTAAAAGCAGATGCACTTTTCGGAAAACATGAATAATGGGCAAACTCGAAGACATGGCATTACTGGTTGAAGTGGCCGAGGCTGGCGGTCTTTCTGCCGCAGGACGACGCCTGTCGCTTTCCCCCGCCACCATGACGGCCAGGCTGAAGGCGATTGAGGAGCGTTACCAGACCCGTCTGTTTCACCGCTCAACGCGGTCCATCACGCTGACCCGCGCCGGGGAAGAGTTTTACCATGCCGCGCTTCGCGTGCTGGAGGAGATGCATCACGCCGAGTCGTTACTGACGCAAAAAGAAGGCGTGCTCAGCGGCAACATTCGCCTTTCTGCCCCCTCGGACTTTGGCAGACAGTATCTTAGCCCCGCCGTCGTGGAATTCTCCCGACGCCATCCTGACGTTAAATTTTTCATCTCGTTAAAAGAACACGTTGAGGACCTGGTCGCTAACCGGCTGGATATGAGCGTGCGTTTCGGCAACCTGCCGGACAGCAGCCTTGTCGTCAGAAACATCCGCCCGAACCATCGGGTACTGGTCGCCTCCGGGGGGTACCTTAACGAACGCGGCATCCCCGCCACGTTTGCAGATTTGGCTCAGCATCGGTGCCTGGCACTTGAGTCTCAGGGTGTGGTGATGAACGAATGGCGCTTTGAAACCAATGGCGAAGAAAGCATTGTACGCGTAGAGCCTGCCATGGTGTGCGACGACGGAGCATTGCTTCGCCAGTGGGCGCTCAGCGGGGCTGGCATCGCGGGGAAATCGTGGTGGGATGTAAAAGACGATGTTGATACAGGCAGACTCACGGTACTGTTTGCCGACAGCTTCACCGGTTTTAGTCGGTACGATCGCAAAGATGTCGGGCTGCAGTTTGTTTACCCGCAGCGCAAGCTGCAGCCGCTTCAGGTCACTGCGTTTAGCCAGTTTTTTCTCGACTGGCTAAAAAAACAATAACGCAATAAACAGTGATACACTCGCCCGATACAACTCATTATCCCGTCTTAACGGCTTATGACTACAAATATTGCTTTTTTCGACTTCGATGGAACGATAACGTTTTCCGACACCTTCACCCCGTTTATTTATCGCTCTGTTGATGAAAAAACGCTACGGCGTGGAAAGCTGCGCCTTCTTCCCTACATCCTCGCCTATAAAATCGGTGCGTTGTCGGGGTCGGTTTTACGAAAAAAAGTGGTAAGAATAGCGTTAGCTGGCAAATCAGAAGCTGAATTAAAAAAGGCCGGGCTTTTCTACAGTAAAACCGAAATTCCTGCCCTGTTGCGGGAGGATGCCATGAAGAAAATCAGCTGGCATAAGTCTCAAGGGGATACGGTGGTAGTGGTCTCAGCCTCGCTTGATTTATACCTTAAACCGTGGTGCGAGCAGAATGGTCTGGAACTCTTATGCAGTGAAGTGGCATTTTCAGGTGGAAAAGCAACCGGAAAATACAAAAAGGGTGATTGCAGCGCCCGTTTAAAAAAAACGAAGATAATTGATCATTATGATTTATCTTCCTACAACGTCATCTATGCCTATGGCGATACGAAGGAAGATTTAGACATGCTCTCGCTTGCCTCGAAAAAATTTTATCAGTGGAAAGAGATGGCCTGACCCCGCCATGACATATTAATAAAACATCAAAATAAGAGATAGCGCGCATTTCGGTGACAACCTCAGGACTACTCTGGGAGCGGTTTTCAGGAGGTACAAAACATGAAAAAGCTTCTGATATGTTGTTTGTTTGGTAATACCGCAAACTCTCTCGCCAAAAAGATGCAGTCTCTGGCAGAACGTGAAGGCTATCCGCTGATGATTAGCGCTGTTGGGCTGGATAACTTCGCCAGTGTTGCTCCCGCTTTCGATGGTTTTCTCGTCGCACCGCACATTCAGTACAAACTCGATGAGATAAAAGAGACGGTGGGTAATACGCATTCAATCGCCATTATTGAGAGCCTGCCCTATGCGTCTCTGGACGCGAAGAGGGTGTTGAATTTCGTGAAGGAACAGATGCCTGAACTGGCTGCGTGATAGATAAGGCCGCATCGGTTTTGCGGCCTCCGCTCAAAACTCGTCGATACAAGGTTGACCAACCTTATTAATCGCATTGATTATCCTGGCTCTGAGTTCAATTAGCGCCGCGTCTTTCTCTTCCAGCTGCTGCAGCTTGCGGCGCAGGGACGCTTGTTTTTGCTCAGCGGTAAATTTGTCGTCAATCCAGACAGCTAAAACCTCTGAGATTTCGGCTAAGGTAAAACCCAGCATTTTGGCATGCTTGATCATGTTTAAACGCTGTAAATCAACGGCGGAATAGACTTTGTAGTTATTGCTGCGATTAGGTTGCGGGATATTCTCTAATAGCCCTTGCCGCTCATAGTAACGCACCGTCTCTTTCGATAATCCCGTTTTCGCACACAGTTCACCAATTCGCATCGCGCCGCCCTCACCTTGTAAAAATCACGCTTGACCGTGTACCTAAGTGCACGGTTTATCCTGTGCGGCATACATTAGGGAAACGGGATTAAAAATATGAATTCTTTTGATTATACAGGAAAAACAGCGCTGGTTACCGGAGCGTCTTCGGGCATAGGTCGTGATTTTGCCAGGCAGCTCGCGGCCCGCGGCGTGGCCTTGATCCTGATCGCCCGCTCCGAACCAAAGCTGCAGGCGCTTGCCGCAGAGTTAGTCAGAAAGCATGGCGTATCCATCACGATTATTGTGCAGGATTTAGTGAAACCGGAAGCCATTCCCCACATTGTGGAACGGCTTGAAACCTTAAGGCGTTTCCCCGACATTCTGATCAACTGCGCCGGGTTCGCCACCTATGGGCCATTCGAAAAGCTCTCTATCGACAGGCAGCGTGATGAGATAAACGTGAACTGCCTGGCCCCTGTGGAGCTGACGCACGCCATGCTGCCGGGAATGCTCCAGAAAGGCTCGGGGATGATTATTAACGTGGCCTCAACGGCCGCGATGCAGCCGGATCCCTATATGGCGATTTATGGCGCAACCAAAGCCTTCCTGCTCTCGTTTTCGAATGCGCTGTGGGGTGAGTATCGCTCAAAGGGCATCCGCGTTCTGGCGCTTTGCCCCGGCGCAACGGATACGGCCTTTTTTGATGTGGTGAATGCGGAGGAAGCCTCGGTAGGTAAAAGAATGCCCGCAGACAAGGTGGTCGCCCTGGCGCTAAAGGCCGTGGAGAGTAACCGTAGCACCCTGATTACCGGATGCGGTAACTGGCTTCTGGGGCAGCTACACCGGTTCGTGACGCGAAAGCATCTGGTGCTCATCGTTGAAAAAATATTGCGTCCACGCTCGGCTTAAGCAAAAACGGCTCTGTTCAGTGCAAGGGAGTTGCGCTGAAATCCTCGCTTATCGCAGACAGATAGATGCCATAGTGCACGAAAAACAGTGATACACTTACCCCACCTGGTTGATCGTCCCGTCTGAAGGGCGCATCATGAATGACGGTAACCAAAGTACGAAATGGTCACTCGTTGTTAATCGTAGCCTGTCACGCTAAGCTTAAATAATGACTAAAAATATGAACCCCCCATCAGCACGTGGTCCACTTGACCACGCTGTCAGAGAGCAAATCGTCGAAGCCGCTTTTGAGCACTTCGGTCACTACGGCTATGAAAAAACCACCGTCGCCGAGCTGGCTAAATCCATCGGTTTTTCTAAGTCCTACATTTATAAGTTTTTCGATTCCAAACAGGCTATCGGCGAGGTGATCTGCGCTAACCGCCTGGAGTTGATCATGGCGGCGGTGCTTTCCGCCATCAAGGATGCGCCGTCAGCAAGCGAAAAATTACGCCGTCTTTTCAAAGCGCTCACCGAAGCGGGAAGCGAGCTGTTTTTCCACGACCGTAAGCTGTACGACATTGCCGCCGTCGCCGCACGCGAGCAGTGGCCGTCGACAGAACGGTATGCAGAAAGCCTGATGAAGCTAATTGAGAGCATCATTATCGAAGGCAGGCAGGCCGGAGAGTTTGAGAGAAAAACGCCGCTGGATGAGGTCACACAGGCTATCCACATGGTGATGTGTCCTTTTATCAATCCCATCCAGCTACAGTACAACCTCGAAATGGCCCCCACCGCGGCGGTGCTTCTCTCTTCACTGATTTTAAGAAGCCTGGCCCCCTAAATTGTGACCATTGACATTTTTGGTCACTAGTCAGAGAATGCGGATACCGTCCTGTTACGTCAAAAAGGTTTCCCATGCTCAGGCTCACTTCAGCCCGCGTTGCCGTTTGTCTCCTGCCGTTTGCCCTGGTGGCATGCGGCGATATTTCCGCGAGTGACGATCCGCGCACAAAGCCACCGCTCGTCAGATCCGCTTCCGTTGAGCTTGCGAACAATACCGCCCGCGCCTTCACGGGCGTTGTGGTCGCAAGAACGCAAAGCGATTTGGGTTTCAGGGTTCAGGGAAAAATCCTTGAGCGACTGGTTGATACGGGGCAGACCGTCAAACAGGGCCAGCCCTTACTGCGCCTGGATCCCGTTGACCTGAAATTACAGGCTCAGGCGCAGCAGCGCGCGGTAGATGCTGCCCAGGCGCGCGCGCGAAAAGCCTCCAGCGATGAAGCGCGCTATCGCGGCCTTGTGGCATCCGGCGCCGTATCTGCCTCGGAGTATGACCAGATCAAGGCGGCGGCCGATACGGCCAGAGCCGATCTCAGCGCCGCCCGGGCACAGGCCAACGTGGCGCAAAACGCCACGGGCTATGCCGTACTGCTGGCGGATTCAGACGGCGTGGTCATGGAGACGCTCGCCGAGCCGGGTCAGGTCGTCAGTGCCGGACAGGTGGTGATCAGGCTCGCCAGAGCGGGACAACGCGAAGCGCTCGTGCAGCTTCCGGAAACGCTGCGCCCTGCCGTCGGCAGCGAGGCGCAGGCCACCCTTTATGGCAAAGAAGAAAACCCGGTCACCGCAACGCTGCGCCTGCTGTCTGACTCTGCCGATGCCGCGACCCGCACTTATGAAGCCCGCTACGTGCTGGATGGCCTGCTGGCAAACGCGCCGCTGGGGGCGACCGTCACGCTGAACATTCAGGACAATAAAGCGGAAGGTCAGGTCATGCAGGTTCCGCTGGCTTCACTCTATGATGCAGGAAAAGGTCCCGGCGTCTGGCGTATTTCCGCCCAGCCGGCAAAAGTCGCATGGACGCCCGTCAAGGTACTGAGCGTGGGTGAAGATGCGGTGCAGGTCACGGGCGGCGTGAAGCCCGGTGAGAAAATTGTTGCGTTAGGCGCCCATCTTCTGCACGAAGGTGAGGTCGTCAGGCTTGCCAAACAACGCAACGCCGCCCTGGCGGAGAACACACCATGAGCGGAAGCCGCTTCAACCTGTCAGCGCTGGCCGTCCGCGAACGTTCCATCACGCTGTTTCTGATCGTTCTGGTCACCATTGCCGGAATTTACGCCTTCTTTGGGCTCGGTCGCGCGGAAGATCCACCCTTCACGGTAAAGCAAATGACGGTGATAACCGTCTGGCCTGGCGCCACCGCGCAGGAGATCCAGGATCAGGTCGCCGAACCGCTGGAAAAGCGCCTGCAGGAGCTCAAATGGTACGACCGTACCGAAACCTATACCCGTCCCGGCATGGCGTTTATCACGTTGTCATTGCAGGACAAGACCCCGCCTGCCGAAGTGCAGGAGGAGTTCTATCAGGCGCGTAAGAAGCTTGGAGATGAATCTCAACGTCTTCCGGCGGGCGTCATCGGCCCGATGATCAATGACGAATTCTCGGATGTCACCTTTGCCCTCTTTGCCCTGAAAGCGAAAGGCGAACCGCAGCGGCAGCTGGTACGTGATGCCGAAGGCCTGCGCCAGCAGCTTCTGCACGTTCCCGGCGTGAAAAAAGTGAACATTATCGGCGAACAGGCCGAGCGGATTTATATCTCCTTCTCCCATGACCGTCTGGCGACGATAGGGCTCTCACCCCAGGATATTTTCAATGCGCTCAACAGCCAGAACGCGTTGACCGCGGCGGGTTCCATTGAGACCCGAGGCGCGCAAATTTTTATCCGCCTGGACGGCGCGTTCGATGAACTGCAGAAAATCCGCGATACGCCTTTTGTTGCTCAGGGCAAAACGCTCAAGCTGTCCGACGTGGCAACGGTTGAGCGAGGCTACGAAGATCCCCCGACGATGCTGATACGTAATCAGCATGAACCCGCCCTTCTGCTGGGCATCGTGATGCGCGAAGGCTGGAACGGTCTGGCGCTGGGTAAAGCGCTGGATACGGAAACGGCAAAAATCAATGATAGCCTGCCGCTTGGCATGTCCCTGACCAAAGTCACCGACCAGTCCGTGAATATTCGCTCGTCGGTCGATGAGTTTATGATCAAATTCTTCGTCGCCCTGCTTGTGGTCATGGTGGTGTGTTTTGTCAGCATGGGCTGGCGCGTGGGGGTGGTGGTTGCGGCGGCGGTCCCGCTGACGCTGGCGGTCGTCTTCGTGGTGATGGAAGCCGCGGGAATAAACTTTGACCGCGTGACATTGGGCTCCCTGATCCTCGCCCTCGGCCTGCTGGTTGACGATGCGATTATCGCTATCGAAATGATGGTGGTAAAAATGGAGGAAGGTTACGACAGAATCAAAGCCTCGGCCTTCGCCTGGAGCCATACCGCCGCGCCCATGCTGGCCGGAACCCTGGTGACGGCCATTGGCTTTATGCCGAATGGTTTTGCCCAGTCGACCGCCGGGGAATACACCAGCAATATGTTCTGGATTGTCGGCCTCGCCCTGATTGCATCGTGGTTTGTCGCGGTGGTGTTCACGCCCTATCTTGGGGTGAAGATCCTGCCGGCGATCCCCAAAGTAGAAGGCGGTCATGCCGCCATCTATAACACGCCTCGCTATAACCGTTTTCGCCAGCTGCTTGGCCGCGTTATCGCCAGGAAATGGCGGGTGGCCGGCGCTGTGGTCGCCATATTCATCCTGGCCGTGCTCGGCATGGGGCTGGTAAAAAAACAATTTTTCCCGACCTCCGATCGCCCGGAAGTGCTGGTTGAAGTGCAGATGCCCTACGGCACCTCGATAGCGCAAACCAGCTCCGCAACGGCAAAAATAGAAGCGTGGCTGGGCCAGCAGCCTGAAGCCAGAATTGTTACCGCCTATATTGGTCAGGGTTCGCCCCGCTTTTATCTGGCGATGGCGCCTGAACTGCCCGATCCGTCTTTTGCGAAAATCGTGATCCTGACGGACAGCGAGACGTCACGCGAGGCGCTCAAGCTCCGGCTGAGAGAAGCGGTCGCCAACGGCCTTGCGCCTGAAGCGCGCGTGCGGGTGACCCAGCTGGTGTTTGGCCCTTACTCGCCCTTCCCGGTTGCCTGGCGCGTGACGGGTCCGGATGTCGAACAGGTGCATGACATCGCTGATAAGGTGAAAGCCGTGCTCCAGGCAAGCCCGATGATGAGAACCGTCAACACCGACTGGGGGTCACGCGTTCCCGTATTGCATTTCACCCTCGATCAAAACCGCCTGCAGGCGACCGGCTTAACCTCCAGTGCCGTTGCCGAGCAGCTTCAGTTCCTGCTGTCAGGTGTGCCCGTCACCTCCGTGCGGGAAGATATTCGCTCGGTAGAGGTGATTGGCCGCGCGGCGGGAGATATCCGTCTTGACCCGGCAAAAATCGAGGGCTTTACCCTTGTCGGCAATGCGGGACAGCGCGTTCCGCTGTCTCAAATCGGCAAGATTGAGATTGGTATGGAAGATCCGATCCTGCGTCGTCGCGATCGCACCCCGACGATAACCGTGCGGGGAGATATCGCTAACAATCTTCAACCACCGGATGTGTCGGTCGCCATCATGAAGCAGCTCCAGCCGATTGTTAATGCGCTGCCGGCCGGATACCGTATCGACATGGCGGGTTCGATTGAGGAATCGGGCAAAGCCACGCAGGCCATGTTGCCGCTGTTCCCGATCATGATTGCCCTGACGCTGCTGATCATCATTTTGCAGGTGCGCTCAATCTCAGCGATGGTGATGGTGTTCTTAACCGCTCCGCTGGGGCTGATTGGCGTGGTGCCTGTACTGTTGATTTTCAATCAGCCGTTTGGCATCAACGCGCTGGTCGGTTTGATCGCCCTTTCCGGCATTCTAATGCGCAATACGCTGATCCTGATCGGTCAAATCGATCATAACAAGAAGGACGGTCTCGAGCCGTTCCAGGCTGTGGTTGAAGCGACGGTCCAGCGCGCGCGCCCGGTCCTGCTGACCGCCATGGCGGCCGTGCTGGCGTTCATTCCCCTGACGCATTCGGTGTTCTGGGGCACGCTGGCCTGGACGCTGATCGGCGGGACGCTGGGCGGGACGATCATCACGCTCGTCTTCCTGCCCGCGATGTATGCGATATGGTTCCGGATCCGCCCTGTGGAACAACGCGTGCAGCGCCCCGCAGAAAGCGTGTAAACTACCATGAGTAGATAACAGTTTTGAGGAAAGTATGGTTGTTAAGCGCTTAAGAAAAGAGGACCGCCGCGTGCAGTTGCTGGAAGTTGCGCGCGGAATCGTTCGCCAGCAAGGCACGGAGGCATTGACGCTTGGCTACCTGGCCGAGCGGGCCAACGTCACCAAGCCTATCCCCTATGACCACTTTGGCGATCGTGAAGGGTTGCTGATGGCGCTGTACCAGGATTACAGCGATCGGCAGCTGGCGAAATTCCGTGAGACGCTGGCGGTCGACAGCAAAACGCTGGAAAAGACGATCCGCTTTTTCAGTGCCGCCTATATCGACTGCGCCATTACTGCCGGGCCCGAAACCGGGCCAATCGCGGCTGCGCTGTCCGGTTCCCACGCGTTGCAGACGTTTCGTGAGGCATGCGTGGCCGAATGTGCCGACTGCCTGCGTACCGCGCTTTCCCCTTTTATCGTCTTAAAAGGCGTTCAGGGGGAAGCGGTACTGACGGCCATCATTGGCGCGGCGGACGCGCTCAGCACCGCGGCGGGCAACGGTGTACTCGCCCGAAATATTGCGGAAGATATGCTCAGCGGCGCCATGACCGGCGTGCTGGAGACCTACGCGAATAGCACAAAATGATCGTCGGGGGCGGATTGACTCCTAAGTTACCAATAGTAATATAGGTATCACTTCTCCCCCATTCTGAGGTCGCTATGTCTGCTATATCAGCCATTAATAACGCACTGATCGTGACGGCTCACCCTGTCGACAATTCATTATCCCATTCGCTGGCAACCCATATTGCCGGAAAATTACGCGAGCAAGGTACGCAGGTTGAAATCACCGATCTGCATGCTGAAGGGTTTAATCCGGCCATGTCTCGCGCCGACCTTGATTTGTATCATGGCGATCCGAGCGCCCTTCCCGACGATATTCTGCGCGAGCAGCAGCGCGTCGAGCGAGCGGATATGTTGGTGTTTGTCTTCCCCGTGTACTGGTGGTCGGTCCCCGCGCTGTTGAAAGGCTGGTTCGATCGCGTATTAACCCTGAACTGGGCGTATAAGGTGGCCGACGACGGACGGATTGTGGGCAACTTACGGGATGTTCCCGTCCGCCTGATTGCCACTGGCGGCAGCGATCTCACCGGATTTGATAAACACGGCTATTCGACGGCGATTCAGACGCAGATTGTCGAAGGCGTATTTGGCTTCTGCGGGTTGAAGAACGTTAAGCTCGATATCCTTTACCAGGCAGATACGGCGACGCCTGAGCAGGTTGAGGAATTCCTGCAAGGGCTCGGCAGTATTCAATAATATCATCCCGGCGCAATGCTAACGTTGCACCTACTGATGTTGGTGTATTGAAGAGAATCTCTCACCAGCGCTATAACTGTACGCGATAGTTACGCTAACAGCGAAATAAACAAAGGTCATTGCATGTATCAGTCAGTTCAGCCAACAACCACGCTCACCACCACCGGAACCTTCGGCGGCGTGAGTGTATCTGTAGCAAACGACTGACAAACAGAACCTCAATCCCCGCCACTCTGGACGGGGAAATATCTCTCCGTTCACCACCCTCTGAATGGAGAAATAAAATGGTTTCGTCTGACAATGCACTCCTGGTTATCGACATGCAGCAGGGCCTCTTCCGGGGCCCGGTTTCCCCCTGTTCCGCCGATGCCGTTCTGGAAAATATCCGTTTGTTAATCACCCACGCGCGACGCGCGCAGGTGCCCATCTTTTTTGCCCGCCATATTGGACCAGACGACTCCCCGCTCTCAGAGAAGGGTCCGTTAACACAGCTGATACCCGAGCTGGACGTGAAGGAGCAGGATGTTGTTTTCACCAAGCGCTATCCCAGCTGTTTTAGGGATACGGTATTGCTACGAGAACTTAATCAGCGAGGTGTCAAACAGCTGGTCATTGCCGGGATGAAAACTGAGTTTTGCGTTGATACGACCTGTCGGGCCGCACCGGAGCTGGGTTTCAGGACGGTATTGATTTCTGATGCGCATACCACAATGGATAATGACTATTTATCCGCCAGCGACATTATTGCCCATCACAACAGCACCCTGGCAGGTCCGTTCGTGACGCTGTCGACTGCCCGCGACTGGCATTTTAGTAGGGCGAGTTGAGTTGGCGGGTTCGTCTCTCTCTCTTCCCCGGTGCGCCTTTGCGCGCCGGGGACATGAGTGCACAATTACAGGGTAAAACCACCGTCACCCACCTGCGCCTGAGCGTACCATTTCATCAGCTCCGCGCTACCGGGTGCGTTCTCAGCCGGTGACCATGGGGCGGTATCGTGCTCAGGAACGGGCTGGTAGCCACCGTGTTTTACCTCAAAAATAACGCCGCCCTTATCCAGCGACAGCACGGCATGCCAGGTACCGGCATCCATCTCCAGCACTTTGCAGTCTTCACCTAACACCACGCGCTGGGTCACGTTACCGCTGTCATCAAAATTCAACACCAGAAAGCGACCGCTCAGCGCCGTCAGCAGTTCAAACGTGTGCGGGTGGCGATGGGGACGAACATAGGTACCGGGTTCCATCGCGATGGCCAGGCGCTGCACCGGGTCGCTCAGCTCAGGGTGTAAATTGCGATGGGCGCGTAAGCGAGGAGAATTTGCAGCCTGCTCGCTTTGTTGCTGCAGGTCACTGAAAGTAATTTGTTTCATATACACCTTTGTGAATGGGGTCATCTTACGGCAACCCGATTGCCGCAAGACGTTATACCATCCTGAACGGTTGATGGGCGATGGCATTTGTGAAACAAATCGCTGCATGGATAAGCTTTCATATCTCCCGGCAGGAGGATCATCAGTAGAACTGACATGAAAATCGCCATTCCCCTTCTGATGACCGGTGAAAGTAACCGATACCATTATCCGCCCACATCCAGTTTACTTTTTCTTCCGACCCAACCTGAAAAACAAAATCGTCGATTCCCACACCGTGTTGTATCTCAGCCGGAAATCCCCCGACCTTGGTTCCCCTGTAGCGATTAAAGTCCTCAAAAAAACTATCACAGGCCTGCTCATCATCATTTACGCAAGAGAGATCAATAATGTCCCAGGCATCTTCCCATCCAGGTGCATCGTCAATGACACTCAGCCATTGAACAGGAAACGCGCGATACGGAGTGTCCAATTCAGGCAATAACTGAAGCCCTTCAAGGGTGGCATACTCGCGGATTAACCATCCTTCACCGTGCGGTTCGTCAAAGGGATGTTGTTCCAAATTGTGGAATAACACCAGAAGGGCTATCCCCTTTAACTGGTCGGGAATAACAGGAAGCTCGTCGACCCGAATCTGAAGAAGCGGAAACATCGGCTTGCCCTTCCAGGTGGGTAATCCTTCATCTGCAAGAGAAACGCCCTTTAGAAACCAGGATGTCATGGGATCTTCAGACGGCCGGAACCCACCTACCTGCACGACCGATGCGGGTCTTAGTTTGGTCCGGAGTTCTTCTAAAACTGATGCACTCTCGAATTTCATGTTTGCTCGCTTTGTAGACTCTTTCTGCGTAGAAGTTTTACCACTCATTGTAAGGTAATCATCAGGCTCTAAGAAACGCATAGGATATTAAACCCTATGTTGAGTAAAACTCACATTGATTCCCACTATTTATCGTTTTTCAAAAGTGACGCCCCTGAAATACCATCCATTCATCCCTGAGATAGAAAAAATAAATAATACCAAGCCTGTATGGAGTACCTATGACACTCGATGTTTTATTCCATGTAATGAACATTATCTCGCCTCATAAATTTAGCGCCCAAGCAAATGTGCATGAGTTGATAACGTTACTTTCAACAGAAAAAGAAAGCTCAGAAGCGCTTTCACCTTTCATCCACCGACTGCACCTCCTCTCTTTCGCCCAAAGCAATCCGGGCAACGCCGAAGAGTTGCTCTCAGCGCATTTACCAAAAGAGGATGGGATCCTTCCGCTGCTTGACTTTGCGCAGTGGCCAAAGGTGCATTACGCCGCGTCAGGCGAAGCTCAGACGCGTGAATCCGAGGAGTATTTCCGTGCCATGACCTCGGCTGCCAATCTGTTACGCACTGCGCTGATCGATGCTGAACGTGCAAAAGGGACGCCTGCGCTTTATATTCTCGATAAATTACTTAACCTGAACAGCGCCCTGCCGGAAAGATATAAAAAGATGGCGAATATTCCCTACGCATAAATACGTTCAATATGCGGGATACCCCATAATAAATATTCCGCTATTTATTAAACCCGCTTTTCATTGTAATCAAGACAGACGATATCCAAAGAAGGCACCACCGGCGCGTTAAGGTTAAGCCACGCCAGCAGCCGTTCAATACTCTGTCCTCTGAGCGAATTTTTGGGCCAGACAAGGTAGTAACCGTCCCCTGTTGCTATCGCCTCCCTGAAAGGCAGCGCGAGCAGGCCGCTTTTCAGCGCGTCGAGCGTGAGCCGGAGGTCGGCCATCGCCACGCCGTGTCCGTGCATGGCCGCAAGGCTTCCCTGCTCCAGGGTATCGAACACGATTCCGCCGCTCATGTCGAGGCCGGGGAATAAGCCCGTCCTTTTCAGCCAGCGCTTCCAGTCCCGTCTGTCCGGTGACGGATGAATAAGATCGCAATCTGGAAGCGTATGCCGGGCAGACTCCAGCAAAGACGGAGTACAAACGGGAATAAGCCATTCGCTGAAGAGCAGCCTGCTTTCTGTTGACTCGCCGAAATAGCCGTTACCGAGGAGGATCGCACAATCGTAAGGCTCACGACTGAAATCAACGGTATCGAAGTCCATCCAGACGCTGGCAATTTCGATTTTGGGCTTGGCGTGCTTCTCGCGGAAGGATTTAAGCACATCCAGAAGCCATCGCATCGTCAGCGAGCTGGGTGCTTTAAGGCGCAGAAGGTGGTTTTCACTTTTGAATGCACGACAGGCCCACTCAATATTCGAGAAACTTTCGCTAAGCTGCCCGGCCAGAATACGTCCGGCATCGCTGACCTCCACTCTCGGCCCCTGTCGTTTAAACAATTCGCAATCGAACCACATTTCCAGCGTCTGGACATGCCTGCTGACCGCCCCCGGCGTGATATGGAGTGTTTCAGCCGCTTTGCTGAAGGAGTTCAGCCTTGCGGCAACTTCGAACGCGCGCAGCGCATACAGTGGCGGTAAAGACATACATTCCCTTTCTGTGAGGTTTAACTATGCAGTTTTTGTATTATCGGCACTCGGTGACTTGTCGCCCAGGTCCTCGGACGGAAACGTCAGCAGCAGCTCCCTCAGCAGGGACTCAAGCTGCGCGCGCTGCGCGTCAGACAAGTTGCTCAGCAGCGCATTTTGCGTCTGTGTGTGCACGATCAGCGCCTGTTCGATACGCTCCTGCCCGTGTGCCGTCAGGCTTACGAGGGTACTGCGCTTGTCATCCGGATCGGCAATTCGCCTGATAAGCCCTTGCTTTTCGAGATGGCTGAGCCGGTTCGTCATCGCCCCTGAGGTGATCAACAGCGATTTATACAGCTGTGTGGGGGAAAGGCAGTACGGCTCACCGGCGCGGCGCAGCGTGGCGAGCACGTCAAACTCGCCCTCGCGAAAACCAAACTGCGCCATCGCCTCCGCCCATTCTTTTCCCAAATGCTTCATCAGCCGGAGCATTCGGCCAAAAATTTTCATCGATGAGGCGTCCAGTTCCGGCATGGCACGGTTCCACTGGCCGACAACGAAGTCTACATGGTCTTTCATTTTCACCCCTGATGGCGTGGGTATTTATCCTGTTGTGCGGTACATCTTACGCAAAAACACATTTTATCTTAACGTTAAGATAAATGCTTGTGGCAATTTGCCCGGCCATTCACAACCGAAAAGGATCTCCTGTTGAAACGCACATCGCCTTTACTCTTCGCCGTTATCGCTTTTATCGTCGGGCTGAACCTGCGCCCCATTCTGGCCTCTGTCGGACCGTTGTTTTCCGTGCTGCAGCGCGAAGCGGGGCTAACGGCTACGCAATTTAGCCTGCTGACCACCCTGCCGGTCGCGATGATGGGACTGGCTGCCCTGTGTGGCCCCTGGCTTTTAGCCAGAGTCGGTGCCGTACGGGGAATTATGCTCGGGCTCTTCATCCTGCTTATGGCCTGTTTATTACGCGGTTTTAGCGCCTCACCGGAGAGTCTTATGGGCACCGCGTTACTGGGCGGGGCAAGTATCGGCACGATCCAGGCCTTAATGCCTGCCCTGATAAAAAAGGAGTATACGCAAACGGCCAGCACGATAATGTCGCTATTCAGCACGGGCATTATGGCCGGTGCGGCAGTCGCCGCCGCCAGCGCCGAGCCGTTGTTTTCATGGCTGACGCTGAAGCCCGCGCTGGCAATGGCCGGGCTGTTAGCTCTGCTGGCGCTGATACTGTGGTTAACCCTGGTTAAGCATCCTCAGGGGGAAAAAACAGCCCCCGAAACCGTTACGCTCTCCTCCTCCCGTACGGCACTGCTGTTGCTCTTTTTCGGCGTGGGAACGGGAGCCTATACGCTGGTATTGGCCTGGCTGCCCCCACTCTATATTCAGGCGGGATGGTCCGCACGCAGCAGCGGCTACATGCTGGCCTGGCTGACGTTAACCGAGGTTGTCGCAGGGTTTGCCATCTCCGCGCTGATCGGTAAATTCCCCGACCGTCGCGTGCCGCTGATCGCCGTATTGTTGCTGCTGCTGGCGGGACTCCTGTGTCTGGTCTTTTCGCCGGGTACAACGCCGGTATTATCCACGCTACTGCTTGGCATCGGGATCGGCGCCCTCTTCCCGCTGTCGCTCATCGTTACGTTCGATCATGCGCGAACGCCCGCGCAGGCCGGGAAATTACTGTCAAAAGTTCAGGGAGGTGGATACATGATCGCCGCGCTTATGCCGTTAATTGCGGGGATCGTTCGCGACAGTTCGGTCTCGCTGACCAGCGCATGGCTGATCATGAGTGCGGGAGTCATGCTGCTGATCGTCATCGCGTTGAATTTTAAACCCGTCGTGGGCGTGCAGGCACGATGAATGCGATACCAGAATTGAGAGTCGTATTTCAACCAGTCGTAATATAAATTCAGGGTGAATTTCACCTCACGCAGGAGTAGATATGTCGCAGACGTTAGCGGGAATGGATGTCTTGTTTGTCGCCGGGTTCGGGCCCATTTCTCGGGATACGGAGTCCAGCACCGCGTTTTATGTCCATACACTCGGCCTCCCGCTGAAGCCGATGGAGGGGAATACCGATTATCTGCTCACTGAAGAGGGCCAGCTGGCAGGCGTGAAGCATTTTGCCGTCTGGCCGCTCGCACAGGCGGCTATGTCATGTTTTGGCGAAGAACAGTGGCCCGCTGAGCACCCGATACCGCAGGGATGGGTTGAATACGAAGTACAGGATCTCGATTCTGCTACCCGTATTCTGAGTGAAAAAGGCTATCGGTTACTGGTGGCTAACCGTATGGAACCGTGGGGGCAAACCGTCACTCGCCTGCTCAGCCCGGAAGGCTTGCTTACCGGGCTGACGATTACGCCGTGGCTGCGGGGGTAATGTCTTATAGCGCGAAGCAGACTTGCATAAGGGCAATGTCTGCTTTGAGCGCGCGTGGACCAGGCAATGAACCGCTAAATATAGCGGTTTTTTCTTAATATTAAATAAGCTCTCACCTGTTTTTGAACCATCCGGATTATCTATAAAAATTTAGGAATTGACTCTTATTGTTCAATCCGCGCGGGGATCGTTCGGGTTTAATATTGTATTGCTGATGTTAAATCTATCGTAACTACATTTGTTAGTTATAACGCTAACTCACCCTCTGCTTATAAAAAGTTTGCACCTCGCAATGGCTAAAGCCTGTTAAAAAGTTAACATCTGGTTTTGCAATCATTTCCGACAAATTGTATTTATAACTCATTCAACCGGCAGGTTTCTGCACTCTTTCAACAAGTTGTTAAAGCTAAATATAACACAGTAAGATGTGTGATGAATTACATTACTAACTAACTATTTAATAGCGGAAGTTTTTCTTAATTGAGCACGAGCAGGAAATCTGTCGCCACATATAATTAACAATTCCTTTTCATTTCATTATATAAGTTTCACAATGGAATATTTAGTTAGCTAAATATAAATTTTTTTAATGCTTTACATTTTTTTTAATCAAGAGTATTACTTTTTAACGCCATATATAGATGAGGAATGGATGATGCATATATCGTATATTGATACGTACTTACCAGGATGTAATATCAACAATGAAGAGCTTGGGAGTAGATTAAACTTCAAACCTCAGTTAATAGAAAAATTATTTGGGAACTATGGGCGTCACTTCTCAACCAATCTAAAAACGGGAGAGAACACAGCATCGTGCACCGATTTAATACACTTAATGATGCAAAAGCTTATTTCGTTAAATGATAATGGAATGAGGGACATTGATTTTGTTCTGGTATCAACAGCTACTCCTGACTTGCTTTTACCCACCAGCATCAATGAAGCGTGTAGCATGATAGGGTTCAAAAATATTGAGACTTACCAAATCATTGGTGGTTGCTCTGGTGCCGTACAAGCATTAAAGATGGCTGATTATATGCTCAAAAGTGGCCTGCACCATAAAGGGTTAGTAATTGGCGTCGAATGTTCAAACAAGTTCCTCAATCTATTTGATGAAACCAAGACTAAAGTTGAACCGAAAGAAATGGTTAACTACTGTCTGTTTGGTGATGGCGTTGGTGGTTGTATTGTTAGCTCTGAAAGAACTTCGGGTTCTGTCTATGTGAAAGGTATTGATTACAAATACAATGGATTGCAGGAAAAAATTGGCCAACTGGCTAACTGGAGCGGCTCAAGGAAAGATTTTGATGATGGGCAACCTATGCTTAAAGAGGAATATAAATTAATTGAATGCTTAGTCCCTAAATTAACAAAAGAGACATATACTGAGTTAAAAAACAAATACTCATCCAAACGAGACATCAGATGGTTTATGCCTCCTCAGCTGTCGGGACGTATGGTTAATAATATTTGTAATGGCATGAACATTCATGAGAGTAAAATCCTTTCGCTTGTTCATGAGATCGGTAATTGCGCAAATGCAGCTTTGTATTTTCAACTGAAAGAGTTTTTTGATCTATCAGATGAAGGCGATGAAGGGGTTGCCATATCAATCGAATCATCACGGTGGTTATCTTCTGGTTTATATTTAAAAAAGGAATATTAAAATGAACCTCGACTTATTGAAAAAAATAAGAGAAGAGAAAACAAAAAACTATAATGGAATGAAAAAAATAAATAGTCTTTTCTTATGTAACCTCAGTCACAAAGCTGGGCTTTCTCTCATGAAGCATGGCGCTTCAGCGCTTGGTGTATTTCTTGATTTTATAGATATTGAATACAGTGATTTCTTTACCCTTCTAAATTTCAAAAAGGAAGTTCTAAAGAGTTACAACCTTCAGAATATATATATTCTTTTGGATGAAAACTACTATCTTGATGAGTTTGGTCATTGCGAGGACATTGCATTAGCCAGACAGAACCTTTCAAAGTTAAAAGATGAAATTAACGCCTCTCTGAAGATACTAGAGGAGTTGACTTGCAATAAAATAGACATTGTAATTTCAACTCTTTATTTAAACAGTGAGTGCATAAATGAATATATAAGTTTAGATGAAAGGAACGCACTGTCCGATTTGGTTTTTGACTTCAATATGTTTCTTGCTAAAAAGAGGGATGAAAGCAAGCACAGCATACACCTCGTAAGCATGGCAGGGTTTAGAGGTAAAAGCATTGAGAATATTTATTCTGAACACAACACAGTAGCCAGTTTAGATTACCTCAATTTCTTTAGTGAAAAATCAATAAGTTACCTTCGTTTAAGCGAAGGTAAATCATTAAAGTGCATAATCACAGACCTGGATAACACTGTTTGGGGAGGTGTAGCTGCTGAGGGAGAGTATGAGAATAATGACTTGTATAACCAGGGAGCTTACAGGAAATATCAAAAGTGGTTGAAATGCATGCACAGACAAGGTGTTATCCTCTCAATATCCAGTAAAAATGATTTTCATGTAATAAAAGACTTTTTCTCAGAAAAGACACACGCGCTGGAAATTCAGTGGTCGGACTTTTCGTTCCCTGAGATAAACTGGGATAATAAAAGTGATAATATTTTAAAAATATGCAAAAACCTTAACTTAAGCCCTGAGCATGTTCTTTTTGTAGATGATAGTGATTTTGAGTTAGAGGAAGTAACCAACGCCATACCTAACATTAATACATTCCACTTTTCTAAAAATATTGATGAAAACATATCCAAGTTAGTTAATAGCGATTTTTTTATTAAAGGTTCAATCACTTTAGAAGACCGCCTCAGGAATGAAAGCTTTGCCAATAACATTAAAAGAGATGAGTTTTATAAGAGCAATAATTCCAAAGGCGATTTTTTAAAAAACATATCCATGGAATTATCTGTCAGTAATTGTACCCCAGAGAATCACCCCAGAACCTCTGATCTAACTATGCGTACCAATCAGTTTAACCTGACAACTATGCGAATGGATACCACAGATGTTCAAAATTACGTTTCGGAAAATTCAGGACAAATATTGCTTTTCAGATTCAGTGATAGATTTGGTAGTTATGGGATCATTGGCGCCTCATTTCTAAAAATTGAAGCAGACGCATGCTTGATCGAAAACATTGTCTTGAGTTGCAGAGCATTTGAACGAGGGGTGGAGTTTGCAATCATAAAATCCATAGGTTCTTTTGCTTCAGCAGAAGGTTGTTCTAAACTAATCGGCAGCTTCATTGAAACGATTAAAAATAAAAAATTCAAGAATTTTTATACTGAATGTGGCTTTGGAAAAATTAGCAATAATATATTTAGCATAGACATTGATGATCTTGATGTTTCTGAAAAATGTAAAAATATCACTATACTAAGGAGTTAAAATGGAACCCAATGAATTTATTGATTTTCTTAATCAAAAAACTGGCATGAATTTGAAGCATGACCAGGTTGACACCGATTTGACTCAAATAGCAGAATGGGATTCATTGACCTTTGTATATACAATAATGGAACTGGAATTCAGAAATAGCATCACATTAAATGTTGAAAAAATATTAAAATGCAACACCTTGCGTAAGATATTAAAGGTTGTAAATGATGAAATACAAAAAAATTGATAGCAACAGAAAGCAAACTCTTATTTTTCTGGAGCTGGCTAAAGCCATCAGAGGTGTTGCATTAATCGATGAAATAAAATCCCATCGACAATACACAAAATATGCCACATCACTCCTTATTAAGTCGATTAGTGACGCTCTTGATGAGGAACGACATCTAAATTGCATGATTAAATACGGAAGCGACAATAAACTGATCGAATTACAAGATATATCTGCGAGATTGACCGTATCATACGAAAACGATGGTCTATCGTCTGGAGTCTACTCTTCTGTTATCACCAACACAAATAATTTGTCTACGTTAGAAGTATACAGAGCCATATCTGATTTAAAAAACAAAGGAATAAGCAGTTTTGATGACTCCAAACGAATTAGGATGTTACAGAGATTGCCATATTTTTTTGCAAAATGGGTTTCGAAGTTCATTTTTTACTTTCGCCCTGCCGTTCAACGTGATTTTTTCAGGAGCTTTACTGTCACCTCCTTAGGGAAAAAAAGTTTAAAATTGTGCATCCCTGTATCAGGCTCAACGTTTACATTTCAATTAGGATCCCCCAAAATTTTAGATGCAGATGAGTGCTTGTTTAATATTGTCATGATCTACGATCATCGAGTTATTGATGGCATTCAAGCTTCAAATCTGCTGGACAAGATAAAAACCTTTTATTCTAAACATTTAAATGATTTAGGGCAAACAGATGTATTCGTTGAATGAATGTAAGAAATTTGTCTCTTTGCATGCTAAGACATTAAACCTCGGGAAGGATTTTACTAATTCATTATCCCTAATCACTACGCTATCCGACGACTCACCCCATGGTTGGGCAAGAGTGTTTTCAGAGGAGGCTGACAAACAATTAAAGAAAAATCAAATGGAGAAAGCATTAGGTTACTTAAATATTGCACGATTCCCGTATGCAGATACTCCAGTCCAAAAAGAAGCATATAAACGCTATCTTTCACTATTCCATAAAGAATACGTAGAAACAGGCTTTCTGGAATCGAAGAAGACAGATAATGGAAAATCAAGCTTCTATTACAAAAAGGGAAAGTCAAAAGTCACAGTTATCATTTGCGGAGGAATAATCTCTCTTAAAGAACAATGGATTCGGGCATTAAAAACCTTCAGTAAGTTGGGGTGTTCTGTCGTGCTGTATGAAATGCCCGGCGTAGGTGAAAATCGCGAAGCCTACGATAATAAATCACTTAATCTATTCTCGCACATCATTGATTCGATAGGTTTTGCTGATGATGAAATATGCCATGTTGTAGGAATAAGCTTTAGTGGTTATTTTGCATTAAAAGATACCTGCACTGACGCAAGAATTAAATCAATAACGATGACAGGAACACCGCTTGTTGATTTTTTCCACGACCGTCAGTCTTTTGACAGGTCGCCGGAAATTACTAAAAATATACTTGCATATTTAATTTCCCAAAAACACCCCTTAAAAGATTCGCAAAACTCGCTTTATAACTTCCTGGACGAGCACTTCCCAAGAATTAACATTATTAGAAATGACATAGCCATTTACTACTCGCAAAGTAAATTTGATGAGGTTATTTCCGCCAATGAAGTGCAGGCATTAGTCAAAGGTTTTGATGATATTTATTTACTATTATTACCTGATGAGCATGGCTCACCAAAATTTTACAAAGTTGTCTTTATGTTCGTTTTATGGAGTATATCAAAAACTATCAATGCCAATTGGTTTGTACCTCGAATGCTAAGGGCGGGGATACATTTACTATATGTTATCCTTTTACTAAAAAATGCTTTCCCTTGCAAACATAAAGAGTCTGCGGGCACAGATATACCGTCAGTTCAGGGGGAAAATATATAAAGAGTCAGTGGTATTATGCAACGATCATGAAAGGGAATGCGCTGGCTTCTGCTTACTCTCCCATGGCACGTAGCGGACCGCCTGAAGTGCCGAGCGGTCCGCGATGAGCGAGAAGCAAACATCAGTAATAGTCATACGGTCAGTCACCTGACGCACATAGGCTTAAGGGTGTATGCAAAACGATATGAAAATCATAATAAATATGGCTGAAGAAGACTCTGTTATCTCTTTCTCCAGGCTGGTTTATAATTGACTGCTTGCTCGAAGCCAAAACGAGGGTAATATGACGCGGTAAGATAGTTCCAGGCACCAAACTATCACCTCCTCAGTGCCTCAACAATTGCCCCCTCCATTTTCTCGGGCGTAGTCATCGGTGCAAAACGCTTGAGCGGTTTACCGTCGCGTCCGATTAGAAACTTAGTAAAGTTCCACTTAATCCGCTCGCCCAGCACGCCGGGCAGTTCGTTTTTCAGATAACGAAACAGCGGATGCGCTGCGTTACCGTTAACCTCGACTTTCTCAAACATCGGGAAGCTCACGCCGTAGTTGATGTAACAGGTTTTCGAGATTTCGTCGGCGCCGCCGGGTTCCTGTTTGCCGAACTGGTTGCAGGGGAAGCCCAGCACGACTAATCCTTCATCGGCGTATTTCTTGTATAGCGTTTCAAGGCCACCGTACTGTGGCGTGAAGCCGCACTGGCTGGCGGTATTAACGACCAAAACCACCTTTCCTGCATAGTCGGCCATAGAGATAAGCTGCCCATCCATACGGGTGGCGGTAAGTTGATAAAAGCGAGTCATACTGAAATCCTCAAAGCAGGCCGAAAAGTCACGGTAACCATCAACGAGCCGCCACCGTGTAGAAAGTTTACATTCACGCAGGCTATTTGTGATACATTCCTGGCGCGCCAATGACCACCACACTCGCTACCAGGTATGCAGAACATAACAAAAAAAATTATCTGGCTTCTGCTTACTCTCCCACTCCTCAGCGGTTGTGGCACGCTCTCGCAAATGTCCTCCCCGGAAGGTACTCAGGAACTTCTCACCCATGATTCACTGGATGGCGACGTTGACAGCGTGGTGCGTCACTACATGGCGCAAAAATCCGTTCCCGGGATGACGGTCGCGGTGATCCATAATCACGGCTCACCGCAGTTTTACACCTGGGGCGTAACCGATGCGGTCAATCGCTATCCGGTCAGGCCCGATACCCTGTTTGCGCTTGGCTCGCTCAGCAAAGGGATCACGGCGGAAGTGGTGGCTTGTCTGGTGAATGAAGGGCAACTGAACTGGAACGATAACCTGGCGACATTGCTTCCGCCGGGGACGCCGCTTAGCTCGGATGCACAAAAAATCACCCTGCTTGAACTGGTAACCCACACCTCCGGCCTGCCGCGTCAGAATATGGATGTTCCGATGCTTGGTAAATTCATCAGCTACTTAAGCACGGGCGATAATTTCTACGGTGAGCTGGATAGCGATAACGTGCTGCGCTACCTCGCCGACTGGCGAGCGCCAAAGAATAAAGTGCCGCAATACTCCAATACCGGCTACGCCCTGATCGGCTATATCCTGAAACACAAAACCGGCGAAGATATCCAGAGTTTAGCCTCGCGCTATATTTTCCATCCGCTGCAAATGGCTAACAGCAGCTTTACGCCCCGGCAGCTAAAAGGGTATCCACAGCGGGCGCTTGGCCACGCGGGCGATCAGCCGAAGTTTATCCCGCGCGGGCAGCTCACCCCGGACTGGCATTTTTCCAACAACATGGTGGCGGCAGCGAGCTTATACAGTAACGCCGAAGATCTGGCGACCTATGCCCGCTATCACGTCTCAACAACCCACAATCCCCTGCTGGACAGCGTCTTTGCCGAAGTGAGAAATACCGATATTCAACGTCCCGACGGGGTACAGGGTATTGCCTGGACCACCGACTTTATCGGTCTGGAAAAAATCACCTATCAGGTCGGCTATATCGGCGGCTACTCCAGCTTTATCGGCTATGACAAAGAAAAAGGCAATGCGGTGGTGGTGCTGCAAAATACCTTTAACTGGAGTAATTACATTGGCATCGCGCTATTGATGGATATGGCGAAAAAAGACGGCCTTACCCCTACACCGACGACTTCGGCCGTAAATTCTCGTCAAACGTCAGCCTCTTGCGTTCAGGCTCAACCACGCGCAGCGGCTCGACCTGATGCATCGTCAGCTTGCAGCGCTCCACCAGTACCTGGTATTCCCGCGTGCCCTGCTGCTTCCAGGCCAGCTCCTGCTCGCTCAGCTCACGGATCGCCTTGGCCGGGCTGCCGATAATCAAATGGTTGGCAGGCATCTCCGCTTTAGCCTTCACGAACGCCGCCGCGCCGACGATGCTGTTTTCGCCGATGACCGCCCCGTCCATCACCACCGCGTTCATGCCCACCAGCGCATTGCGGCGGATCACGCAGCCGTGAAGAATGGCGCTGTGGCCGATATGCCCATCCTCTTCCACCACCGTGTCCTGCTCTGGGAAACCGTGCATCACGCAGTTATCCTGAATGTTGGCACCGTCTTTCACCACGATACGGCCAAAATCACCGCGCAGGCTGGCGTTAGGACCAACATAGACGCCTTTGCCCAGAATCACGTCGCCAATCAGCACTGCCGTTGGGTGAACGTAGCTCTCGTCAGGTACCACCGGCGTCAGACCATCAATTTGATAAACAGGCATCTTCACTCCTTATGCGCTTGTAAGACCACCAAAGCGTTGATAGTAGAGCGTGCCGGGCACGGGCAGTTCGCCCACGGAGGTTTCGCCCTTCTCGCTGACAAACGCCAGCGCCCCCGGCGCGACACGTTGATAGATATTAATGCAGAGCTGTCGGGCGCTTTGCCCCGCCCAGTGCGCGGGCAGCAACTCTTCCGGCAGCAGCGGGTCTTTCAGCACCACGCGACGATAAAAATGAATCAGCAGCAGCTGGATCTGGAAGCAGCGTTCCGGCGTCAGATCCTCCGGCGCGGCCTCTTTCAGCAGCGGGAGCAGCGGCCGGAACGAGCTGATAAACGACTCGTACATCGCGTTTTGCTCGGTTAACTGCCAGCACTCTTCTACGCGTGAACGCAGCGCGGCGCGGGAGAGCGCCAGCGGCGAGTGGGCTTCAAAGAAAATCACGTTTTCCGCCACCCCGGCATCGTGAAGCAGAGACTGCACGTCCGCCAGATGCTGCGACGGCGAGGCCATCAGGCTCGGTGCCAGCGTGCCAAACCCCTGCCAGATCAGCTGTTTTTTGACGTCGGCGAGGGTGGTTTTGTCCAGCCCTTCTGAGAGCAGCAATAGCCATTTTCCGTCCCAGGCGGGCAGTTCCGCACGGTAGATCTTATTCTCCGCACGGCGCGTCAGGCGCAGCCCCTTATCGCTCAGGCGGTAAAAGCTGCGACGCCCGATGCGGGAAACATCCAGCCAGCCCTCTTTGTTAAGGCGAAACAGCGCGGTGCGTACAAAGCGCTCTCCAAATCCCATCCCTTCCAGTAACGCGGCCAGGCTGCCGAGCCAAATCTCTCCGCCGCGATGGGAAAGCGCGTCACCGTATAACGAGGAGATAAGCGAGGTCCCGCTGACGGGAACGGAACTGACAGCGTGCTGGATAAAGGCGTCGAGTTTATTCATGTGATTCATTCTGTTGTTATTTTTGTCCTGGATGAATCATAGCACAGGACCCTCACCCTAACCCTCTCCCAAAGGGAGAGGGCCGGGGTGAGGGAAAACTTAACCGTTGGCCGCCGCTTTACGCAGGTCAAACACCCGGCAGGCTTTCCCCTCTGAGCGCGGGATGCTGCCGCAGTTCACGATCGTCACGTCGGTGGAAATCCCCACCATCGACTTAATGCGGTGCCGCAGCTGGTGACACACCTGGCAACGCTGCTCGTGCGTCAGCGTGAGGCTGCTCTCTTTCAGCTCCACCTTCACGGAAAGTGAATCAAGATGCCCGCGACGGTTCACCTCCAGCTGGTAGTGCGGCGAAAGATGTTCGAACTTCACAATCTCCTCTTCCAGCTGCGACGGGAAGACGTTGACGCCGCGAATGATCAGCATATCGTCGCTGCGGCCGCTGATGCGGTCCATACGGCGCATGCTGCGCGCGGTTGCCGGGAGCAGACGCGTCAGGTCGCGGGTGCGGTAGCGGATCACCGGCAGCGCCTCTTTGGTCAGCGTGGTGAACAGCAGTTCGCCCTGCTGGCCGTCATCCAGCGGCGTGCCGTCGTTCGGGTTGACGATCTCCGGGTAAAAGTGGTCTTCCCAGATGGTCGGGCCGTCGACGGTTTCGATACATTCCATCGCCACGCCCGGCCCCATCACTTCGGAGAGGCCATAGATGTCCAGGGCGGTAATACCTAAGCGTTTTTCAATTTCACGGCGCATGGCCTGCGTCCACGGCTCGGCACCGAAGACGCCCACGCGCAGGGAACAGGTGCTGGCATCGCCGCCCATCTGACGCTCCAGCTCTTCAATCAGGTTGAGGCAGTAGGATGGCGTCACCATGATCATGTCCGGCTGGAAATCGCGGATCAGCTGCGCCTGCTTCTCCGTCTGGCCGCCGGACATCGGGATCACCGTCGCGCCTAAACGCTCGGCGCCGTAGTGTGCCCCCAGCCCGCCGGTAAACAGGCCATAGCCATACGCCACGTGAATTTTGTCCTTCGCGCTGCCGCCCGCGGCGCGCAGGGAGCGCGCCACCAGGTTGGCCCAGTTGTCGATGTCACCCTGGGTGTAGCCGACAACCGTCGGTTTGCCGGTGGTGCCGGATGAGGCGTGAATGCGCACCACCTGCTCCATCGGCACGGCGAAGGTATCGAACGGATAATTATCCCGCAGGTCCTGCTTGGTGGTGCACGGGAACTTACGGATATCCGCCAGCTCTTTGAAATCGTCAGGATGAACGCCCGCGGCGTCAAACTTGCGTTTGTACATCGGCACGTTGCTGTAGGCGTGATGCAGCGTCCACTTCAGACGTTCGGTCTGCAGCGCCTGTAACTCGTCAAGGGAGGCCGTTTCAATCGGATCAAGCTTTGTTGTATTTGTCATTGTAGGGTACTCACATTGTTTTTATGCTCAAACACGCTCAAGGATCATGGCAATGCCCTGACCCACACCGATGCACATCGTACACAGCGCGTAGCGCCCGCCGCGTCGGTGCAGTTCGTTACTCGCGGCCAGCGCCAGCCTGGCGCCGCTCATGCCCAGCGGGTGGCCCAGCGCAATCGCGCCACCGTTCGGGTTGACGTGCGCGGCATCATCCGGCAGGCCCAGCTGACGCAGCACGCCCAGCGCCTGCGCGGCGAAAGCTTCGTTAAGCTCGATCACGTCCATATCGTTAATACTGAGTCCGGCGCGCTCCAGCACCCTGCGAGTGGCCGGTACCGGGCCGAGCCCCATCAGACGTGGCTCCACGCCCGCCGTCGCCATCGCCACGATCCGCGTGCGCGGGATTAACCCCTGAGCCAGCGCCATCTTCTCGCTGGCGACGATCAGCGCCGCAGCGCCGTCGTTGACGCCGGAGGCATTTCCCGCCGTAACCACTCCGTTCTTACGGAACGGCGTTTTCAGACCGGCAAGCTGCTCGAGCGTGGTGTCCGCGCGCGGATGTTCATCCACGCTGAACGCTGTGACTGCCCCTTTTTTACCCGGCACCAGCACCGGCACAATCTCCTGCGCCAGAATGCCGTTCTGCTGCGCCTGCGCGGTACGCTGCTGGCTGCGCAGCGCGAACGCGTCCTGATCGGCACGGCTGATATTTAACAATTCAGCTACATTCTCTGCCGTTTCCGGCATACTGTCAGTTCCGAATTGCTGATGCATGAGCGGATTCACAAATCGCCAGCCGATGGTGGTATCGAAGATCTCCGCCTGACGCTGAAACGCGGCGGTGGCTTTGCCCATCACAAACGGCGCGCGGGACATCGACTCCACGCCGCCCGCGATCAGCAGGTCGCCGTCGCCCGCCTTAATGGTGCGCGCGGCAAAACCAATCGCGTCCAGCCCGGACCCGCACAGGCGGTTAAGGGTGGTCCCGGACACCGTCTGCGGCAGCCCGGCCAGCAGGGACGACATGCGCGCCACGTTGCGGTTATCTTCCCCCGCCTGGTTGGCGCAGCCGAAAATCACGTCGTCAATCCGCTCGAGGTCGAGCTGGGGATAGCGGGCCAGCAGCGCGCGCAGCGGCACGGCGCCGAGATCGTCGGTTCGGACTGCGGCAAGCGCGCCGCCGTAGCGCCCCACCGGGGTTCGAACGCCATCACAAATAAATGCGTCACGCATCTGCCTCTCCTGTCACGCTGCCGCCGATGCGGTGAGATTTTCCGCGAAAAAGGGCGACGGTTTTCTGTTGTTGGTTCTGGATTTCAATGTCGTACACGCCGGTCAGCTTGCCCTGGTGCTTCACCCGCGCGGTGGCGGTGAGCGTGTCCCCGGCAAAGCCCGGACGCAGAAAATCAATCGAGCAGCCGGAGGCTACCGCCGCCAGCCCCTGGCTGTTGCAGGCGTAGGCAAAAGCGGTGTCCGCCAGCGAAAAAAGCTGGCCGCCGTGGCAGGTTTTATGGCCGTTCAGCATCTGCGGGGTGATGGTCATGGTCACCACCGCGTAGCCCTCATCCATCTCGACAATGTCCATCCCCATCGCCTGCGCGCAGGCGTCCCGTTCGTACATCGCGCGGGCGTTATGCCAGGCGTTATGACTCATAGCTACTCTCCAGAAGCGCGCGCTGGCGCAGCAGTGAACAGGGGCGATAACGCTCTTCGCCGTAATGACGCTGCAGGTTCTCGAGCAGCGTCAGCAGGCGCTGCCAGCCCAGGCGCTCGCCCCAGGCGATCGGCCCGCTCGGGTAGTTCACGCCGAGGCGCATAGCGGTATCGATGTCCTTCTCGCTGGCGACCCCTTTTTGCAGGGCATCCAGCGCCTCGTTGGCAATCATCGCCAGCGTCCGCCAGATCAGCAGGCCGGGATAATCGGCAATTTGCACCACCCGATGCCCCTGCTGCTGCAGGTAGCGGATGGCTTTTTGCGTCGCGGTGTGCGGGTTGCTGGCCGCGGCGGCAATGACCGCCACGTCACGCTCAATGCGGTCCACCACCACCACCGGGCCGTTGAGCCGTAGCGCCAGCGCCTGCGCGGTCTCTCCCTGCGTTTCAACCAGATAGACATCATCTATTTCCGTGACACCGTCACGTCTTTTTTCCACGCGCATCGGGCTATAGCTGTCGTTCACCGACTCAACCCACTGCACGTCAGGTTTGTCACCCTGCCAGTCATAAACGCCTTTCCCGCTCTTTTTGCCCAGCCTTCCTGCCAGCACCAGCTCCTGCTGCACCAGCGAAGGCAGAAAACGACGCTCCTGCCAGAAGGCGTTAAATACCGAGCAGGTCACCGCAAAGTTCACGTCCTGACCAATCATGTCGGTCAGCTCCAGCGGCCCCATCGGGAAACCGCCGCCTTCCCGCAGGGCGGCATCAATCACCGCCGGCGGAGCGACCTGTTCCTCCAGCGCGCGCCAGGCTTCAGAATAGAACGGACGGGCGACGCGGTTGACGATGAACCCCGGCGTTGACTGGCAGCGAACGGGCTGTTTGCCCCAGTTCAGCGCCAGCTCGCACAGCGCGTCGGCCACTTCCGCAGAGGTCGCCAGCCCGCTGACCACCTCCACCAGCTTCATCACCGGCGCCGGGTTAAAGAAGTGCAGCCCTGCGACCCGCTCCGGGTGGTGGACATCCGCCGCAATCGCCGTGACGGAGATGGAAGAGGTATTGCTGGTCAGCACCGTCTGCGGCGGGCAGATCTCAGCCAGTTGAGCAAACAGCGCCTTTTTCACCTCCAGACGCTCTGAGGCCGCTTCTATGACCAGATCGGCCGCGCAGAGCGCGTCGATATCCGTGACGGGAACCAGCCGGGCCAGGATCTGGCTCCCGGCATCGGCGGAGAGTTTTCCGCGCGTTACCCGGGAGGCCAGACGCTGGCGGATCCCGTCGATGGCGCGCGATATCGCATCGCTGGAAATGTCGTAGATCAGCACCTGATGACCGTGGCTGGCGGCGACTTCGGCAATCCCTGCGCCCATCGTGCCGCTGCCGATCACGGCGACAGTCCGTATATTGAGCATCTTATTTCCCCGTAAAGTTCGGCGCGCGCTTCGCCAGGAAGGCGCTGACGCCCTCGCGGTAATCGTCGCTGCGTCCGGCCAGACGCTGATAGTCGCGCTCCAGATCGAGCTGGTCGTCCAGGGTGTTGGTTTCTGCAGCGTTGATGGCCTGCTTGATCAGCCCCAGCCCGAAGGTCGGCTGCGACGCGAAATGCAGCGCCATCTGCTGGGCCGTGGTGGAGAGCTGCTCGTCATCCACCACCTGCCAGATCATCCCCCACGCCTGCGCCTGTTCGGCGCTGAGTTTGTCCCCGAGCAGCGCCAGCCCCATGGCGCGGGCGCGTCCCGCCACGCGCGGCAGTAGCCAGGTGCCGCCGCAGTCCGGCACCAGGCCGAGCTTGCTGAAGGCCATCACGAAGTTGGCGGAACGGGCCGCAATCACCATGTCACACCCCAGCGCCAGCGTGGCCCCCGCACCTGCCGCCACGCCGTTAACGGCACAGATGACCGGTTTCGGCAGCTTTGCCAGGCGGCGAACCAGCGGGTTATAGAAGGTTTCAACGGACATCCCCAGATCCGGCGCCGGGCCGTTGGGGTCGACGTTGCGGTCATTCAGATCCTGACCGGCACAGAAGCCGCGTCCTGCCCCGGTGATCAGCAGACAGCGCACGGTGTCATCACGCTCGGCCTGTTTCAGGCACTCGGCCAGCTGCTGGTGCATCACGTCGTTGAAGCTGTTCAGACGCTCCGGACGGTTCAGCGTAATGGTCATCACGCCCTGTTCTACATGACTGAGAATAAATTCCACAATTAGCGTCCTTTAAAGTCGGGGGTGCGTTTTTGTAAGAAGGCGTCGATGCCCTCCCGGCGGTCTTCGGTGGCGGAAAGCAGCGTAAACAGCTGGCGCTCCTGCGCGAGCCCGGCCTGGAGCGGTACCTCCTGAGACTGGCGCAGCGCCTGTTTCGCCGCCTGCAGCGCCAGCGGCGAGTGGCGCGCCATCAGGGCCGCCTGCTTCAGGGCATACTCCAGCGTCAGCGCTGCCGGGAAAACATCGCTCACCAGCCCGGCGCTCAGCGCCTGCTGTGCAGTTATGCTCTCGCCCGTCAGCACCATTTTGCTGGCCAGGGATTTCCCGACGCTGCGAATCAGACGCTGGGTGCCGCCCGCGCCGGGCATAATGCCGAGCGTGATTTCCGGCAGGCCGAAACGGGCGTTGTCACCGGCAATCACCACGTCGCACAGCAGCGCCAGCTCGCAGCCCGCGCCCAGCGCGAAGCCGTTCACGGCGGCGATCAGCGGTTTGCTGAACGCGTTAATGCGTGCCCACAGCTGTGGGCGAATATCGTTCAGGGTGGCAGACAGGTCTTTCTCCGCCATTTCGTTGAGATCGGCCCCGGCGGCAAAGCAGCGCTCGCTGCCGTAAATCACGCAGACGGCAATGTCGGCATCCACGGCGGCGGCCTCAAGCTGTTCCGCAAGCTGGGTTAACAGCGCGTTGTTGAGGGCGTTGCGCGCCGCCGGACGGTTGAGCGTCAGCTGCAGCACGCGTTCATGACGAGTAACAATAAGTTCGCTCATGCCATCCCCTTCGCGTCGAAGTCGACAATCACGTCGGCGGTTAACGGCAGCGACTGGCAGCTCAGCACATACCCGGCGGCCAGCTCGTCCGGCTCCAGGCTGTAGTTGGTCGCCATGTCCACTTTCCCGCGCAGCACTTTGCATTTGCAGGTGGCGCAGACGCCGCCCTTGCAGGCATACGGCAGATCTGCCCCCTGACGCAGGGCGGCATCAAGAATGCTTTCGTCGTCCGCCGTCAGGGTAATTTCACGGTCGCGCCCGTCCTGGCGAACGGTCACTTTCTGTCCGCCCGCCTGCACGTGCACCGCGCGCTTAACGGTGATTCCGGAGGTGTTAAAGCGCTCAAGGTGAATGGATTTGTCCGGCATCCCCAGCGCCTTCAGCGTGGCTTCCGCGTCGTCCATCATCGCCGACGGGCCGCAGATAAAGGCCTCGTCATACTGGCGGAAGTTGATCAGGGTTTTCGCCAGCGCCTGCAGCTTTTCCCCGTCGATGCGGCCATAGAGCAGATCGCTGTCCAGCCGCTCCTGGCTGAAGATGGAGACCAGCTGCAGCCGCTGCGGGTATTTGTCCTTCAGGTCCGCCAGCGCCTGGCGGAACATCATGCTCTGGCTGCTGCGGTTGCCGTAGATCAGGGTGAAATGGCTGTTGGGCTCGGTCGTTAGCGTAGCGGAGATAATCGCCAGCATCGGGGTGATCCCCGAGCCTGCCGCAATCGCCAGGTAGTGGCCTTCGCGTTCGGCCTGTGGCTGGTAGCCAAACTGCCCCTGAGGAACCATCACCTCCAGGGCCATGCCCGCTTTGATCTCATCCCGGGCATAGCGGGAGAAGCGCCCGCCGTCGATGGCTTTGACCGCCACGCTGATCTCGCCCGGGGCGGTACTCCGGCAGATGGAGTAGCAGCGGCGCAGCTCGTCTCCGCCAAGCGTCGTTTTTAACGTCAGGTGCTGGCCGGGACGAAAGCGGTAGGCCTCCTGCAGCGCCTGCGGCACCGCAAAGGTAATGGTCACCGCGTCGCGGGTTTCGGGTTCCACTTTTGCCACTGTTAATGAATGAAACGTTGTCATGGCAGCCTCAAATACATTTGAAATAGTCGAAGGGCTCACGGCAGGTATTGCAGCGGTAGAGCGCTTTGCAGGCCGTTGAGCCAAATTCGCTGATAAGCGAGGTGTCGGTGCTGGCGCAGCGCGGGCAGCTCACCTCCACCGGCGCGTGCGCGTGACAGCTATGCCCCACCGGTGGACTGATGCCGTACGCCCGCAGGCGCTCGCGCGCGTCGGGGGTCATCCAGTCGGTGGTCCAGGCGGGTTCAAGCTGGAGCACAATGTGCACCGGGGTAAAGCCGTGCTCGGTCATCGCCTCGCGGATCGCCCCCAGCAGGTGTTCCGTCGCCGGACAGCCCGAGTAGGTCGGCGTAAAGCCGATAACCCAACCTTCCCCCTGCGCCTTCACGCTGCGCACCATGCCTAAATCGGTGATGGTTAACACCGGCACTTCCGGGTCCGGGATCTGGCTTAACAGCGCCCAGATCTGCGGGATTTGCGGGGGCGCGATGTCGACGAGGCGTTGCATAGCGTTCTCCTTTACCACTGCTGACCGGGATACGCGCGCTGGAGATACTGCATTTCCGCCAGCATCGGGCCCAGATGTTCGGTATGCAGCCCCTGCTTGCCCCCGGTGCGGTATGCCACCTCTGCAGGCACCTGCAGGCAGGCTTCATTCAGACCGGCATACACTTCGCTTTCCCACGGCTGGCGCAGCGTGCGCGGGTCAACCGCCACGCCGGACTGAATCAATTCCAGCTCAACGTCATCGGCCTCAAACAGCTCGGCCGTAAAACGCCACAGGCTGTCGATGGCCTGCTGCATTTTTTGCGCGGACGTTTCGGTCCCGTCGCCCAGACGCACCAGCCAGCCGCGGCTGAAGCGCAGGTGGTAGCGCGCCTCTTTAATCGCTTTGGCGGCAATGGCGGCAAGCTGGCCGTCGCGGCTTTGGGTCAGGCGTTCGTACAGCGCCACGTTCCAGGCATCCATCAGGTACTGGCGGGCAATGGTGTCGGCGAAGCTGCCGTTCGGCTGCTCCACCAGCAGGACGTTGCGGAACTGGCGCTCGTCGCGGCCAAACGCCAGCGTGTCTTCATCGCCCTGGCCTTCCAGCTCCGCGGCATAGGTCAGGAAATTGCGCGCCTGGCCCAGCAGGTCGAGACCGATATTGGCGAGCGCGAGGTCGATCTCCAGCTCCGGCGCGTGGCCGCACCAGGCGCCGAGACGCTGGGAGAGGACCAGACCGTTATCGCCCAGACGCAGGGCATAGGCAGTGACTGAATTCATTCTTTGCCTCACATGTGCTCGATGCCGTCAGGGATGGTGTAGAACGTCGGATGGCGGTAAACCTTGCTTTCCGCCGGGTCGAAGAACTCGCCGCGCTCTTCCGGCTGGGAGGCGACAATCTCGCTCGCTTTAACCACCCAGATAGAACACCCTTCGCTGCGGCGGGTGTAGGCATCACGCGCATTTTCCAGCGCCATGCGATCGTCGGCGGCATGCAGACTACCCACGTGACGGTGGGATAACCCTTGTTTGCTGCGTACGAACACTTCGTACAGCGGCCAGTAGACATTGCTCATCGTGATTCCTCTTAAGCCACTTTGCGGGCGTGTTGTTTTTCCGCGTGCGCCAGTGCGGCTTCCCGCACCCACGCCCCCTCTTCCCAGGCTTTACGTTTGGCGGCCAGGCGTTCGTGGTTGCAGATGCCGCGCCCGTTAATGACCTCGTCAAACTCGTGCCAGTCAATCTCGCCGAAGCGGTAGTGGCCGCTCTCTTCATCAAAACGCAGGTCGGGATCGGGCACCGTCATGCCCAGCATCTCCACCTGCGGCACCGTGTTGTCGACAAAGCGCTGGCGCAGCTCGTCGTTGCCGAAGCGTTTGATTTTCCACGCCAGGCTGCGGGCGCTGTTCGGCGAGTTGTCGTCGTTCGGACCGAACATCATCAGCGCCGGCCACCAGAAGCGGTTGATGGCGTCCTGCAGCATCTGGCGCTGGCCCTCGCTCCCCTGCGCCAGCGCCATGCAGGCTTCAAAGCCCTGACGCTGGTGGAAGCTCTCTTCTTTACAGATTTTCACCATCGCGCGGGCATAGGGACCGTAGGAGGTTCGGCACAGCGCCACCTGGTTGACGATGGCCGCGCCGTCCACCAGCCAGCCGATCACGCCGATATCGGCCCAGCTCAGGGTCGGATAGTTGAAGATGGAGGAGTATTTCATCTTGCCGTCGAGCATCTTCTGGTAGATATCTTCCCGCGCGCAGCCCAGCGTTTCCGCCGCGCTGTAGAGGTAGAGCCCGTGTCCGGCTTCGTCCTGCACCTTCGCCAGCAGGATCGCCTTGCGGCGTAGCGTCGGGGCGCGGGTGATCCAGTTCCCTTCCGGCAGCATGCCGACAATTTCGGAGTGCGCATGCTGACCAATCTGGCGGATCAACGTCTTACGGTAGGCGTCAGGCATCCAGTCCTGAGGCTCAATCGCCGTCTCCTGCGCTATGCGCTGCTCAAACCGTTGTTCTTGCGTCACGTCATCACCTTTATGATTCGTTAGTTTGCAAATTAAAGCGTAATTTTGAATCACTTTGTTTTTTAAAAGTTACACAAAGGTTAAATATAACCCCAAGAATTGTTTCCTTGTTTTGTGATATCGCTCGCAAGGCTTTTACTGCAGGCTTACTGAAGAGCGTCCTCGCGCGCCACGTTTCATCAGAGCGGATCACAATGTTAACAATTCATTAAAACTCAGCTTGATTTTTATGATTCATGATCAAACTATTAATGGGTAAATTACGTAACATTTGGAGATAAGCGATGCAGCAGTTAGCCAGCTTCTTATCCGGTACCTGGCAGTCTGGCCGGGGCCGCGAACGCACTATTCATCACGCCATCAGTGGCGAAGCGCTGTGGAGCGTGACCAGCGAAGGGCTGGACATGGCGGCCGCCCGTCGCTATGCGATTGAGCGTGGCGGCGAAGCGCTTCACGCGATGACCTTTATCGAACGCGCGGCCATGCTGAAGGCGGTGGCAAAGCACCTGCTTAGCGAGAAAGAGACGTTTTATGCCCTGTCCGCCCAGACCGGAGCGACGAAGGCGGACAGCTGGGTCGATATCGAAGGCGGGATCGGCACCCTCTTCACTTACGCCAGCCTTGGCAGCCGCGAGCTGCCGGATGACACCGTGTGGCCGGAAGACGAGCTGATCCCGCTGTCAAAAGAAGGCGGCTTTGCGGCGCGCCACGTGCTGACCTCCAAATCCGGCGTGGCGGTGCACATCAACGCCTTTAACTTCCCCTGCTGGGGGATGCTGGAAAAGCTGGCCCCGACCTGGCTTGCCGGCATGCCCGCCATCATCAAACCCGCTACCGCTACCGCGCAGGTGACGCAGGCGATGGTGAAATCCATCGTCGACAGCGGGCTGGTGCCGGACGGCGCCATCAGCCTGATCTGCGGCGGCGCCGGGGATCTGCTCGACCAGCTCGACAGCCAGGACGTGGTGACCTTTACCGGCTCCGCCAGCACCGGGCAAAGCCTGCGCGTGCACCCGAATATTGTGGCGAATTCCATTCCGTTCACCATGGAAGCCGACTCCCTGAACTGCTGCGTGCTGGGGGAAGACGTCACGCCGGAGCAGCCGGAGTTTGCCCTGTTCATTCGGGAAGTGGTGCGCGAGATGACCGCCAAAGCCGGGCAGAAATGTACGGCCATTCGCCGCATTATCGTCCCGCAAAACCAGATTGACGCCGTGAGCCAGGCGCTGGTTGCCCGGCTGGAAAAGGTGGTGGTGGGCGACCCGGCGCAGGAAGGGGTAAAGATGGGCGCGCTGGTCAACGCCGAACAGCGTGCGGACGTGCAGGAGAAAGTGGAGCAACTGATCGCCGCAGGCTGCCAGGTCCGCCTGGGTGGCAAAGCGGATCTGCAGGCCGCGGGCGCGTTCTACCCGCCGACCCTGCTGTTCTGCCCGCAGCCGGATGAAACTCCGGCAGTGCACTCCACCGAAGCTTTTGGCCCGGTTGCGACGCTGATGCCGTATCGCAACGCCCGCCACGCGATGCAGCTTGCCCGCGCGGGCGGCGGCAGCCTGGCGGGCACGCTGGTCACCGCTGACCAGGACACTGCCCGCCAGTTTATTCTCGGCGCGGCGCGCGCCCACGGGCGTATTCAGATCCTCAACGAGGAAGCCTCGAAAGAGTCCACCGGCCACGGCTCCCCGCTGCCTCAGCTGGTGCACGGCGGCCCGGGCCGCGCGGGCGGTGGCGAAGAGCTGGGCGGCCTGCGCGCGGTGAAGCACTACCTGCAGCGCACCGCGATTCAGGGCAGTCCGACCATGCTGGCCGCCATCGGCAAACAGTGGGTGCGTGGCGCAACGGTGCAGGAAGATCGCGTGCATCCGTTCCGCAAATACTTTGAGGAACTGCAGCCGGGCGACAGCCTGCTGACGCCGCGTCGCACCCTGACGGAAGCGGACATCGTGAACTTTGCCTGCCTGAGCGGCGACCACTTCTACGCCCATATGGACAAGATCGGCGCGGCAGAGTCGATCTTTGGCGAGCGCGTGGTGCACGGCTACTTCCTGATTTCCGCCGCGGCGGGACTGTTCGTTGATGCGGGCGTCGGGCCGGTGATTGCCAACTACGGCATGGAAAACCTGCGCTTTATCGAGCCGGTTAAACCGGGCGATACCATTCAGGTGCGTCTGACCTGCAAACGTAAAACGCTGAAGAAACAGCGTACCGCGGAGGAAAAACCGACGGGCGTGGTGGAGTGGGCGGTTGAGATCTTCAACCAGCACCAGCAGGCCGTGGCGCTCTACTCCATTCTGACACTGGTGGCGCGCCAGCAGGGTGATTTCAGCTAAGTTCCCTGCTCCTCATCCTCTCCACAATGGCTGAGCGCTCTCAAGTAATGTGCAAGCAGAAGCAATAACGCTGCTTTTAGAATGGCTGAGGGCCTTCAGCGATGCCCTGGTCCGGCTGTAAATCGCTGAGGCGTTTGCCTTCCGGCCGGGGCGAGGCGCAGGGATGCGCCGAGAGGGCGGGCTTTACAGGGATGTTACCTCCGCCCGTACTCGATAAGCCGGAAGGAATAAGCCGAAGGTACCGCGCAGCGGCGATTTACCGCCGGGAGCCCGGGTCGCCAGGGTGGTGGCGACTGAGCCACCCTGGCACGTTCACAGGCCATGTCGTTACAGAGTAGCAAGGAACATAAAGTGAACGGAATGACCACCAGTGCCGTATGTTCCCCCTCACCCCAGCCCTCTCCCTCAAGGGAGAGGGGGCCGTCTGTGCTGACATCATTTGTGGGGTTCCCTCAGCCTCAATGGGGAGGGGAAATGGCCCGGCATGTGATTTACCCCCGCTCTTTTTTTAACCTGGCAAGGCTGACAAATAATCTGGCAGATGCAGGCAAACGCTTTTCTCAGGCGCCTGTCAGGATAAGGCTGTCACAACACAATAAACACAACAAGATGAGGTCTACGATGGGAAGCAATTCTTCTTTTTCTGCCCGTAGAACGGCGCTGGCTATGGCCGTTGCGCTGTGTTGCGCCTGGCAATCCCCTGCTTTCGCCCACGGCAGTGAGGCGCATATGGTCCCGATGGACAAAACGCTGCAGGACTTTGGCGCCGACGTTCAGTGGGATGATTACGCACAGATGTTCACCATTGCGAAAGACGGCGCCTTTGTGAAGGTCAAACCGGGCGCTAAAACCGCCATCGTCAACGGTAAAACCCTCAAGCTCGAGGTGCCGGTGGTAATGAAAGGCAAGAAAGCCTTTATTTCCGATACCTTTATCAACGATGTTTTCCAGTCAGGCCTCGATCAGACCTTCCAGGTTGAGAAACGCCCTCACCCGTTAAACGCGCTGACGGCGGACGAAATTAAGCAAGCCGTTGAGATTGTGAAAGCCTCGGCGGATTTTAAACCGAATACCCGCTTTACCCAGATTGCCCTTGCTGAGCCAGAGAAAGCCAAAGTGTGGGACTTTGTGCTTAACGGCACGGCGGTGGATGCCCCGCGTCAGGCGAAGATCGTGATGCTCGACGGAAAGCACGTTATCGAAAGCGTGGTGGATTTGAAGGATAAAAAAATCCTGCGCTGGGAGCCGGTGAAAGACGCGCACGGCATGGTGCTGCTGGATGATTTCACCGCGGTTCAGCAAATCATCAACGACAGCACGGAGTTTGCCGAGGTGCTTAAAAAACACGGCATCACCGACCCGAAAAAAGTGATTACCACGCCGCTGACCGTCGGCTATTTCGACGGTAAAGATGGCCTGAAGCAGGAAGATCGCCTGCTGAAAGTGGTGAGCTATCTGGACGTTGGCGACGGCAACTACTGGGCGCACCCGATTGAAAACCTGGTGGCCGTGGTCGATCTTGAGCAGAAGAAAATCCAGAAGATTGAGGAAGGCGCCGTTGTTCCGGTTCCGATGACACCGCGCCCCTACGATGGCCGCGACCGTATAGAGACGCCGAAAAAACCGCTCGACATCATTGAGCCGGAAGGCAAGAACTACACCATCACCGGCGATATGGTGCACTGGCAGAACTGGGATTTCCACCTGAGCCTGGACTCCCGCGTCGGCCCGATGATCTCAACCGTCACCTATAACGACAACGGCAAAAAACGCCAGATTATGTATCAGGGGTCGCTCGGCGGCATGATCGTCCCTTACGGCGATCCGGACGTGGGCTGGTACTTTAAAGCCTATCTCGACTCCGGCGACTACGGCATGGGCACCCTGACCTCACCGCTGGTACGCGGTAAAGACGTGCCGTCCAACGCCGTGATGCTCAATGAAACCATCCCGGATTACACCGGCGCGCCGATGGAGATCCCGCGCGCGATGGCCATTTTCGAACGCTACGCGGGACCGGAATACAAGCATCAGGAGATGGGCCAGCCTAACGTCAGCACCGAGCGCCGCGAACTGGTGGTGCGCTGGGTGAGTACCGTGGGCAATTACGATTACATCTTCGACTGGGTGTTCCATGAAAATGGCACCATCGGCATTGACGCCGGTGCGACGGGTATCGAAGCGGTGAAAGGCGTACAGGCGAAAACCATGCACGACGCCACAGCCAAAGACGACACAAAATACGGCACGCTGATCGACCATAACATCGTGGGCACCACGCACCAGCACATCTACAACTTCCGTCTTGATATGGACGTGGACGGCATCAACAACAAGCTGGTGGCCATGGATCCGGAAGTGAAGCCGAATACCGCCGGTGGCCCGCGCACCAGCACCATGCAGATCAATCAGTACGATATTGATACCGAACAGCAGGCGGCGCAGAAGTTCGACCCGGGCACGATTCGCCTGCTGAGCAACACCCGTAAAGAGAACCGCATGGGCAACCCGGTTTCGTACCAGATTATCCCTTACGCGGGCGGTACGCACCCGGTGGCGACCGGCGCGAAATTTGCCCCGGACGAGTGGATCTACCATCGCCTGAGCTTTATGGACAAACAGCTGTGGGTGACCCGCTACCACCCGGATGAACTTTACCCGGAAGGAAAATTCCCGAACCGCTCCGTGCACGACACCGGCCTGGGTCAGTACAGCAAAGATAACGAGTCTCTCAACGATCAGGACGATGTCGTCTGGATGACCACCGGCACCACCCACGTGGCACGCGCGGAGGAGTGGCCGATCATGCCGACGGAATGGGTGCATACCCTCCTTAAACCGTGGAACTTCTTCGACGAGACACCAACGCTCGGAAAGAAAAAAGACGATAAATAACCATCCGCCGGGCAAATGCCCGGTTTTTTTTGCCCTGGCGTTTGAGGATCGCCCTGGCTTGCTTATAGTTACTGATATCTCACCTGCATGATTTATCCCCCGGACGGGAAAGGGCTTTATGGAAAAAAGAAAAAAACCGACACTTGAACGGGCAACATGGCCCACGCGCCATGCCATGGTCATGCACGGGCTGGCGATGAACCTGCCGTGGCTGGCCTTCGTCAATATCAGCTTCGCGGTGATGATCCTGCTGCGACACGTTCTGCTTAACGCCAGCGATCCCCTTTATCCCCACTCGCCGCAGCTGACGAGAATGGTCGATGCCTCCATGCTCGGCATTATCATCCTCTCAGCAGCGCTGATCCTGATGGCCTGGCGGCGTATCGCCGGTATTAGCGTGGTGTTGTTTATCTGTAGCGCCATCTGGTCGGTCTCCTGCTTCTGGTTTATCACCCAGCTGCTGCTGCCTCATGTCTGGCCGCTGTGCGTCATTTTATTACTCGCCGGCTTAACGGCGCTCTATTTTTACCCCGAGGGGCTGCTCGCCTTTGTGCTCCCGCTCTGGATCACCCTGCCGATAGCAAGCTGGATACGGAACGATGGCCTCAACCTTCACTTCGTCGTCATCTGGAGCGTCTTTACGCTGATCCTGATCTGCGGGCGTTTCATTCTGTTGAGCTGGTTTGACGAGGCCTGGCGGCGTAATCAGCAAAATCAGCTGCTGATCTCCAGACTGGATGCGCTGGCGCATCAGGATCCGTTAACCAAAACCGCCAATCGCCGGAAAATGGAGGTGGTGCTGGAGAACGCGGTTGAGCAGAAGAAAACCTTCTCGGTGATTATGCTGGATATCGACTACTTCAAGCTCTACAACGACACCTACGGGCACCAGGCAGGCGACGACTGTCTGACCCGCGTGGCGCGGGTGCTGAAGCAGTCGGTGCGCACACCTGACGATGTGGTGTCGCGTTACGGCGGCGAGGAGTTAGTGGTCATCCTCTTCAATTGCCCGGAAAACATCGCCGAAAAGGTGGCCTTACGCATTCAGGACGGCCTGCGCGCGGAAGCCATACCACACAGCGCGTCAACCGTTAGCGACCATGTCACCGTGAGCATGGGGATTGCGAGCATGGCGGAAGGGTTAGCGGGCACCGAGATCATCGCCCGCGCCGATGCGGCGCTGTATCGGGCGAAGGAGGCCGGGCGGGATCGAGTATGCCGGTGAGAACGGCGGCTATTCCGCATGACGCTCGGCGATCCATTTGCGGTATTGACCGGGCGACATGCCCGTCACCCCCGTGAATGCGCGCCTGAATGCCGTGTCGTCAGCGTAACCGCAAGCGCTGGCAATCTCCGCTATTACGTACCCCGGTTGCTCCAGGAGACGCATTGCCTTTTCAATGCGCATGCGCGTCAAAAAGTTTTTAGGGCTTTCATTCATCTCCTCCGCCATTTTTCGGTGAAGGGTACGAGTGGTCATATTCAGCGCCCGGGCAAGCTGTTCTACGGTGATCTCCGGATTTTCATACCGGACGATATGTTCCGCTTTCATTATCATCGGATGGACTGAATTTAAAAAACCTGCTGGCGCGTAAACCTGCTGAGATAACGGCTGGCTGTCAGCCACGGCCATATCGGCCGTCAGACGCGCCAGCTTCTGCCCCGCGTGCAGACGGATGATATGCAGCGCCAGGTCAACCCACGAGAGCGGGCCACCGGATGTGATAACCCGTGCGTCCTGCACCAGCGCTTTACCCCAGACAGGTTTGCTCAGCGGATAACGCTGGCGGAAAGTATGGTAAAGCCACCAGGTCGTCGTGCATGCCCGGCCATTGAGGATCCCTGCCTCGGCGAGAACCAACCCACCGGCACAGGCTCCCGCAAGCATCGCGCCTTTATCATACTGGCCGCGCAGCCATGCGCCAGCCTCGAGGACGGCCGCTGACGAGACCGGGCGTTTCTGCTCGTCAAGCTTCATCCCGCAGGCAATCACGAGATCGAAGGTTCCTCCGGTAACAAAGCTCGCTTCGGCCTCGATCGGCCGCCCCTGCGCGTCCGGGACCGGCTTTCCTTCCGCCGTGATGATGACCGCCTCAAAAGGCGAAATGCCCTCGCCGTCCGGCTGCTGGGCAATCACCTCGTTAGCCAGCCAGAACATGTCGCAGAGCCCAGCCACGGCGGATTTCATGCTTCCGGGTAACGCTAAAATGGCAATTCTCATGATTCAGGCCTGAGTAAAATGTCTGATTTCGTATGTTAACAGTCATTTCAGACACTACAACCCTCTTTGCGTCTCTCGTTACACTGTGATTCAACGTCTCTCAGGAAATTACGTCACGCTTATGAAACCGACACGCTTGCCCGTTCTTCTTTCTTTGCTTTGCATGGCTGCATCGCAGTCTGTGCAGGCGCGGATTAATAACATCATCCTCGTGCATGGTGCCTTTACCGATGGTTCCGTCTGGCAGGAAGTGATAGGCCGTTTGCAGACCCGGGGCTACCACGTCACGGCAGTACAAAACCCTCTGACTTCGCTTGAAGAGGACGTCGCCGCCACAGAGCGTGTCATCGACCGTCAGCAAGGGGACGTAGTGCTTGTTGGCCACTCCTGGGCCGGCGCGGTCATCGCTCAGGCAGGCAATAACCCGAAGGTGAAAAAACTGGTTTTTCTCTCCGCCCTTGCCCCCGACAGCGGTGAATCGGTTACCTCTCTTCTTACCCGCCTCAACGCCCCGATGGCCGACATGCGCCCGGATAAAAAAGGGTTAATCTGGCTGGACGATCCTGCTGCCTATCAGCGCACGATGGCCAACGATCTGCCCCTCAAACGCGTAAAACTGCTGACGGCAACGCAGCAGCCTATCGCGGCAATCGCCTTCAGCGAGAAGGTAGAACATGCAGCATGGCGTGAAAAACCCTCATGGTATCTGATAACCGAAGAGGATCGCGCCCTCTCTCCCGGTATCCAACAGCAGCTCGCCGGCACCATGAACGCCACCGTCCTGCGTATTAAGAGCAGCCATATGTCGATGATTTCCCACCCGCACGCCGTGAGTCAATTTATCGAACAAGCAACCCAAACCGACGCAAAGGAAACAGAGAAATGAATATCCTGCATATAGATTCAAGCATTAACGGCGAGTTCTCACTTTCACGTCAGCTGACGGCAGAGGTGGTTCGCCAGATCGCGTCAGAGAAGGTGGTCTATCGCGACGTCGTTAAAACCCCCATCGCCCATCTCACCGGCACCGTTGCCGCTGGGTTCCGGCCGCTGCGGATAGCCACCGATGCGACGGCTGAAGATGTCCGCGAACACGCGCTGTCCGGGGAACTTGTGAACGAATTTCTCAATAGCGACCTCATCGTGATAGGTGCGCCTATGTATAACTTCTCCGTCTCAACTCAGCTTAAAGCCTGGTTAGATCGACTCGCCCAGCCGGGAAAAACCTTTAGCTATACCCCGACGGGCCCGGTGGGGCATGCGACCGGCAAGAGGGTTATTGTCGTTTCAACCCGCGGCGGGATATATCACGGTACGCCAATCGAAGACATGGATTTTCAGGAGAGGTACCTGCAGCGATTCTTTGGTTTTCTGGGTATCGACAGAGTGGAATTTGTCCGTGCTGAAGGGGCTACTCGCAGTGAAGAAGTCAGGACTAAAGGCGTTGCGCAGGCGTTTGACGCTATTCCATCGGTCATTGCCGCAGCATTGAAATAGCCGCCGGGTTAAAGCCTGCCGGGTAACCGCAGCGTTACCCGGCAATGTTTTTAATACCGCACGCACACCGACTTGGTTTCACACCAGCCGTCCAGCCAGTCCGGACCAAAGTCACGCCCGGTACCGGACTGTTTCATGCCGCCGAACGGCAGATTGGCGTCGATCAGCGTATGGCTGTTTACCCAGACGGTGCCCGCCTGCAGCCGGTCGGTATACTCCAGCGCCTTGCTGATATTTTGCGTCCAGACGCTGGCCGTCAGGCCATAGTCGCTGTCGTTTGCCAGCTGAAGCGCCTCTTCACCGTCGGCGACGCGCACCACGTTGACCACCGGGCCAAACACCTCTTCGCGGGTCAGGCGCAGCGAGGCATCCGGGTTCACCACCAGCGTAGGCGCAACGTAATAGCCTTTGCCTTCCGGCCCCCGGTTACCGACGATCAGCTCCGCGTTGCGCGACTTCGCCTCATCAAGGAAGGTCTGCACCTTGTCACAGTGCGCACGCGACACCAGCGGGTTGATAAACGCCTCCGGCGACATGCCCGGCCCGACGCTCAGGGATTTCACCGCCTGCTCAAACCCGCTGACCAGCGTGTCAAACAGCGGCGCTTCAATGTAGATGCGCGAGCTCGCCGCGCACACCTGCCCCTGGTTCAGGAAGCTGCCGGTCATCAGGCCTTCGATCACCCACGCCGGGTCGGCGTCTTTCAGTACAATAGCCGGGTTTTTCCCACCCAGCTCCAGGGTCACGCCGGTTAACGTGTCCGCCGCCGCACGGGCAATTTGCTTACCCGTCGCCGTTGAGCCGGTGAAGCTCACCTTTGCAATATGCGGATGCGAGGTCAGCGCTGCGCCGCACACCGCGCCGCTCCCGGTCACCACGTTGAACACCCCGTCCGGGATGCCCGCTTCGCTGGCCAGTTCCGCCACGCGCAGCATGGTCAGCGGCGTGGTTTCTGACGGCTTGATGACAATAGAGCAGCCCGCGGCCAGCGCAGGCATCACTTTCCACATCCCGATCATCAGCGGGAAGTTCCAGGGCACAATCCCGGCCACCACGCCAACCGGCTCTTTACGCGTCCACGCCTGATAGCGGGCACCCTGCGGCAGCGGGATGGAAAGGTCGAGGGTCTTACCCGTAATTTTGGTGGTCAGCCCGGCGGTATAGCGCATCCAGTTCAGGGTGCAGTTGACTTCAAACATGCGGGAAATATTAATGGATTTCCCCTGCTCCAGCGTTTCAAGCTGGGCCAGCTCTTCGCTGTGCTGTTCCACCAGATCGGCGAAATGGAGCAGGATCCGCTCGCGCTCCGCCGGGAGTTTTCCGGCCCAGCTGCGGGCGACAAACGCGCGCCAGCCGGACATGACGGCACGGTCAACGTCGTCGACGCTGGCATCGGCAGTCGAGGCAATGACTTCGCCCGTGGCCGGGTTGTAGACGTTCAGCCGCTTTTCACTGTCCGACGCGGCCTGACGCCCTTCAATCCACAGGCCATGCTGTCGGTCTAAAAATTGTTGTACGGCAGGCTGAATGGCCACCTGTGATTCAGACATAGGATACTCCTTCGTTATTCTTCGCAGGGTGTTAATCCAGTCTAAGTGGGGTTTTGCATTCTCGCTTTTGTCTCTGTGACATTCGCTTTGCCACCTGTGACAGGCTCCGCAAATCGCGATAATTGCCGCTTATATGGCTGTTACCGGTGAGTGTTCTTTCCTATAGTCAGCCTCATAGCTCTGACAAAATGCAACACAAATGTAACAATGCGAAAACGTTGACGGTGCAGTGAGAGAAACGATGGCGTGTGCAAGCGAGCAGGAACAGTATCAGCAGTGGCTGGCGCAAATTAACCAGGTTTGCGGGCGTTTTAACGCGCAGCCCACCGAGGGAAAATTCTACGGCGAGCTGGAGACCAGCTATGCGCGCAGCCTGAAGCTCAGTACCGTGACCGCAGGCGGCGTTAATCTGTTCCGCTCCCGTCAGGAGATCACGCAGAGTAACGATGCCTGGTTCTATACCGTGTTCCAGCTAGAAGGCAGCGCGGCAATTGAACAGGATGACCGTCGCGCGCTACTCAGGACCGGTGATATCACGCTGATTGACGCGTCGCGTCCCTGCTCGATCAACTGGCGGGAAAAGTCCCGCCAGATTTCGCTGCTGGTTCCCCGTCAGATAATTGAGCAGCAGTGTCGTTTCCAGGAGATAAGCTGCGCGACCGCCCTTTCCCGCACCTTGCCCACGGTACAACTGAGCCATCGCCTGCTGATGGAGAGCATGAGCAATGCCGACCTGAGTGACCGTGAAAGTGAAGCGGCGCTCGAGGCGATGATCTGTCTGCTGCGTCCCGCTTTCCAGCAGCGTGAAATCATTCAGCCGCGCAAGGAGCGCCAGTTCCAGCATGTGGTGGCGCTGATTGACGACCATATTCAGTCTGAATCGCTGCGCCCGGAATGGATTGCCGCCGAGAGCGGTATGTCCGTGCGCAGCCTCTACCGCATGTTTGCCGAGAAAGGGCTGGTGGTGGCGCAGTACATCAAAAACCGTCGTCTGGATCTGTGCGCGCAGGTACTGCGCGCTGCCGGTGATGATGAAAAGCTGGCGGGCATTGGCTACAGCTGGGGGTTCACCGACCATAGCCATTTTTCAACGGCGTTTAAGCAGCGTTTTGGCGTCTCGCCGGGTGAATACCGCAGGCGCTACCGCTAGCTACTTTTTGAGCCATTTTCCGTTAATGCCCTTCACGTATTCGCCCGGCTGCGCGCGGGCAACCAGTTTCTGCCCTGCCATTTTGGCCACTTCATCGACCGGCAAATTATTGCTGTCAGCCAGCTTCTGGTAGTTTTCCGTGCGCGCCGCGTTGATGCGATTAACCAGCGCCAGCGTTTCCGCGTCCTGTTGAACCGGGGCAAGATAACCGCTGAGGGTTTCCCCCACGCGCCCCTGGGCCCGGGCATCGTTTAAGGTCAGCGCAGCTGCCTGCACGTTCATCCCCAGCGCCAGCAAAATCAGAGCTACTCGTTTCATGGCGTCCTCAGAACAGATCGCTGCGCGATTTCAGCAGGGTTTCAACGTCTTTATCGACCTTGATGTGGATCTCATGTTCGATTTTGACATTCATATTGATGGTAATCGGCTCCTTTGGCGCAGCGACTTCAATTCGCGGCGTACAGCCGGTCAGTAGCGCGGCAACGGCGACGGTGAGCGCACCAGCCATCTTATTCATTGTTGTTCCTCACTTTCCTTGCCAGTCGAACTGCGGGGAGCAGGTATCGCCGCATGTTGCTCAAACCAGGTTTGCAGGTTGTCCCCAAAACGCAGGCTGCGCCAGAGGGTAAAAACATTCTCGTCGTGGGTATAGTTCAGGTTGACGGAGCTGCTTTTGCCATCGACCCGGCTGGTCCCCTTGATGGTCGCCTGCATGGTTAATTCACCCAGGTTATCTAAATTGATTCTCGTCCACGAACGCGAAATTTCCATATAGCGGAGCCAGTTAATCGCGGCACCCGCAACCATATTATCTTTCACGATGGCGTCGGCCGTATCTTTGTCGATGCGCAGCGTCATGGGCCCCGGGTTGGTCAGCCAGCCATCTTTAATGATCCATTTTTCGTTGTCCAGCCAGAACGGCAGCGCTCCGCTCACCGGCCCTGACATGGCAAACTGCTTCGGATTGACGGCGCTAATCAGCTCGCTCGAAGAGATATTGTCCACCCGCAGCAGGGCCGGATCGTGCTGCGGCATCCGCAGCTGCTGCATGGTGATCTTCCCGCCGAGGGTTTCCACCTTCACGTTGGTGAGCAGCAGCGGACTGTCCTCCGTCCAGGGATAATCGCCCTGTAAATCCGCGGTAATGTTGCGCGCGGTCACCAGGTTTTCCACTTCGCCGATGCGTAGCGTGACCGGACCGCGCGTGCCGAGGGACCAGGTTCCCTCGCTGAAGCGGAACGGCAGCACAAAGTCGACGCCGTTAATCTGGTTATCCGGCATCCAGGCGCTACCGGATTTCAGCACGCCGTGCCCGCCCGCTTCAAAGCCCTGATCGGCCGCCGCCGAGAAGGCGACCTGCGCATAAAGCTCCCCGTCGCGCAGCGTCATTTTCCAGTCCGGCGGGATCAAAGGCTGGAATACGGTGAGCGACTGTTTCGGCCACCAGGCCTGCCCGCGAAGGCGCACGCCATCCCAACGACCGTTCACCTGTACCGGACCGATTTTGTCCGCATGGAGGTCGCCCTTAAACTGAAAAATTGTCGGGTCGGTGCCGTCGACGCTGAAGGTCAGGACCGAGGGCGGCAACACGCTGCCGCCGGAGAAACGGGTTTGTCCTGCATTGAGCGACAGCGCGCCGCTGAAGGCCGGTTTTTCGGCATCGCGCAACCAGCGTACCGGCTGATCCAGCACCAGACGCGGCTTGCTGACCTCCATCGTGCCGTACTGGAGCTTGTCAAAACCGGTGGAGAGCGCCGTCAGCTCAATCAGGTTGTCGCGCCACTCGCCTTTCCCGGCGACATCCCAGCGGGCATGCATCGGCGTAAAACCGCCTTTACCCCAGTAGCGCCACTGCCACAGGCCGTTATCGGGTAAAAAGTCGTTGGCCTGGCCGTCCAGGTGGAGTTCAAAATCACCCATCTCGTTTTCATGGGCGCGCAGAATCGCCTGTAAACGACCGTCCACGCCCTTCTGCGTCAGCTTCACGCCCGCCAGCGGCCAGCGGATTTCATCGATATCGAGCGAATTGATGATGCGCCCGCGCGAGCGGAGCAGCGCGCCCGGCTCAAAGGCCAGCTGCGGTTCATACAGGCTGCCGGTCAGCGTGGCGGGCAATTTGGCGTAAAGAATGAGATCGTTTTGCTTCGCCTCGCCGCTCAGATGCAGGGGCATGTTGCTGTTTTCCATACTGAGCCTGCCGGGCCCAATATTCAGTACCGCGTTGCCTTTCCCCGCATCGCCGTGCGTCAGCACATTCAGTCGTCCGGTCAGGGTGGTTTTCTCCAGCCCCTGCTGCCAGTTGTCTGCACGAAGGGACACCCGCCCGCTCAGCGGCATACCCGAGAGATCCCAGTTCCAGCGCCCGTCGCTGATGTTGAGCTGCCCCGCCGTGATCTGCCACGGCAGGTCGAGCAGCGGATCGGGGTTGTCCCGCGCCATCACCACCAGCTGTCCCTGATTCTCTTCCCAGTCCAGATCGGCGTCGACCAGGGACGTTAACTGTGGCACGTTAAAGGTCGCCACCGCGTGGCCTTTCACCGGCACGCCGTCCGGAACCAGCGGCAAGGTAAACTCGCCCACCAGCTTAATCGGCTGCGGCTGGTCCGGTAGCTGTACATCAAACTGGCTGACCGAGAGCGTTTGGCCGCGAAGCGTGCCTTTAATGCTTACCTGCTCGCCTTTATAGGCGATCTCCTGGCTGGACGGGGTCAGCGACGCATTAAGCTCACCCTGCCACTGCTGCCAGGGCGACAGCGTCAGGCGGTGAACCGTAAGCCAGGTATTGGGCAATACCGCCTGCCACTGGGCCAGCGTTTTGGGAGCGACCGTTGAGGGCGCAGACTGGGGAATTTTGCTCAGGCAAACGGAGTTAAGATCCAGCGCGCCGATATCCAGCTTCCAGCGGCTGGGATGTGACAGCGTCACGTTATCGATACGGGCAATTTCGCAGTCTTCAACCAGATAGCGAAGATCGGGGATCACCAGCGCGTGGCGAGTCAGTTTCGGACTCTCTTCGAAAGCGATGCGCGTCCCGACGGGCAGCCAGATCCCGGCGAGCGTCGGTACCCACTGGGCGAGCGTCATCAGCAGCGTCAGCGGCAACAATATGAACAGCAGTAAAAGCGCAAGAGCGGCTTTGTATTTACCCTTCATGGGCAGTTAATATCCTGATTTAGAAAAAGAATTAAGCCGGCATTGCCGATCATTGTCGCATGTTTAGCTGGTCAGTTGAAGTCAAAGCCAGGTTTAAGAATAGATGCTGTAACGTTAAGTTGCGAAACTAGGGTCTGTTCCGAGGCAACGCCAGAAGGTAAAGCATGGCGAATATCAACGCCCCCCAATACACCGAGTTGTACCGCCAGGGATCAAAATCAATAAGTAAAAATGCGCTAACAAACTCATAGCCGTTGGCAAAAACGTTAATTTGAATGGCAGCAATGGCTATCACAAACAGCGTATAAGCAATGAACAGTGGATATTTCCGGAGCCGGTTAACTTTCAATTTCCCGAAGTACAATAAGAAGAAAATCATAATAGAAACAATAAAGTAGAAAAAAGCAGGCAGCATCGGCGGAGATAAGGACAACTCCAATTGTTGAGACATGCATCATTCTCCCTCTTTATCAGAAACTCACCCAGTTTCTGGTAGCGTCCCATCACATCAGGAAGGATTGCAGTTTTCGCACCCTCTTGCCATTCTTTAACGTAATTCAGACAGGCGTTTCTCGCATCCTCTACCCACTTCATTTTCCGCTACATGTCCTGATCAGATCCGCGCCGAAGATTTCTCGTAGTAAGAATATCATGGAGTTAGGGTGCACATATGCTCTAGAATAATTGATAGAACTTATTGAATTCAATAATATTTTAGAAATTGTAAGATAATTTTAATCATGCTAACGTGAATGCAAAATCACTGGAGAAAGTCTTATGAAACTCGCGGTATACAGCACAAAGCAGTACGACAAAAAGTATCTGCAACATGTTAACGAGGCTTACGGGTTTGAGCTTGAATTTTTCGACTTTCTGCTATCCGAAAAAACCGCCAAAACGGCGCACGGCTGTGAAGGCGTCTGCATTTTCGTAAACGATGACGGCAGTCGTCCGGTGCTGGAAGAGTTGAAAAAACAGGGGGTGAAGTACATCGCCCTGCGCTGTGCGGGCTTTAACAACGTGGATCTCGATGCGGCAAAAGAGTTGGGTCTGAAGGTGGTTCGCGTTCCGGCGTACTCTCCGGAAGCGGTCGCGGAACATGCGATTGGCATGATGATGTCCCTCAACCGTCGTATTCACCGCGCTTATCAGCGTACCCGTGACGCCAACTTCTCGCTGGAAGGGCTGACCGGCTTTACCATGTACGGCAAAACCGCTGGCGTGATCGGTACCGGTAAAATTGGCGTGGCTACCCTGCGCATTCTGAAAGGTTTTGGCATGCGTCTGCTGGCATTCGATCCGTACCCAAGCGCTGCAGCGCTGGATCTGGGCGTGGAGTACGTTGACCTGCCGACGCTATTCTCGCAGTCCGACGTGATCTCCCTGCACTGTCCGCTGACGCCGGAAAACTACCACCTGCTCAATCAGGCGGCGTTTGACCAGATGAAAGATGGCGTGATGATCATCAACACCAGCCGCGGCGGACTGGTTGACTCTCAGGCTGCAATCGAAGCGCTGAAAACCCAGAAAATTGGCGCGCTGGGGATGGACGTGTATGAGAACGAACGCGATCTGTTCTTTGAAGACAAGTCTAATGATGTCATCCAGGACGACGTGTTCCGTCGCCTCTCTGCCTGCCATAACGTCCTGTTTACCGGACATCAGGCGTTTCTGACTGCCGAAGCGCTGATCAGCATTTCGGAAACCACGCTGGGCAATCTTCAGCAGTTAGAAAAGGGTGAGCCGTGCCCTAACGAACTGGCTTAAGTGCTACGCCGGGTGGTGGCTAAGCCTCACCCGGCGCGTTTGTTTCCCAGCTGCGGTGCGCAACGCGCCACCAGATCAGAACGGCGGCCAGCGCAATCGCGCTCAGGACACTGAATGCCGTCGCAAACGAGTAATGACCGGCGATCGTCCCGGTTAACGCCGGGCTCATGGATGCCCCTACTCCCTGCATCAGCATCACCACACTCTGCCCGGCATTGACGTGCCCGCTTCCGCGCAGCAGCACCACAACAAACGACGGTACGACGACACCGAGGATCCCGGCGGCCAGGCCGTCGAGAATTTGTACCGGGATCATCATGAACGGCGCGTCCGTGGATGCCGCCAGCGCCGCGCGTACCGGCATGACCAGCAGCGCCAGCATAATTAAGCGCCAGTAGCCAAAATGTTCGATCCGGCGCGAAGCCCAGATGGCGACGGGGATCATCACGGCCTGCGAGATGATGACGGTACCCGCCGCGTACAAACCGGGGTTGATCGTGGCGGGTGCCGCAGCCACCCTCATGCTCAGCATCGGTAATAGCGCGGCGTTTGCCAGGTGGAACAGCAGCAGCGTCAGCCCGGTCACAAACAGCGCCCGGTTTTTCATCAGCATCGCAAAACCGGGGACCGGCAGGCTCGCTGAAGAGGACAGCCCGCGCGCCGCGTCGTTATCGATATCGCTGTTGCGAATGGCAAGCAGCGCACACAGCGTTAGCAGCGTGGTACAGGTCATCAGCAGGAAAATCCCGCCCACGCCCCAGTACCAGGCAATGCCGCCTGCCATCAGAGCGGTCATGAAATTGCCGCCGTGATTGAACGCCTCGTTTCTGCCCATCTGCGCGCTGAACCCACCCTGTCCGGTCAGCCCCAGCGTAATCCCGGCGATCAACGGCCCGACAAATGCCGCACAGATACCGGTGACGATTTGCGACACGGCGACCACGCCGCTCTGCTGGCTAAACCAGAGCAGAAGCGTGCTTAGCGTGATCAGAATGCACAGCAGCGCGAGCACAGCGCGTTTGTTGCGGGAGGTGTCGGTGATGAATCCCGCCGGCAGCGTGGCCAGTAATCCCGCCAGCCCGCCGGCCGTCATCAGGATGCCGATATCATCAGGGGTCCAGTGGCGTTCGGTCAGAAAAATACCGAGAAAAGGTCCCAGGCCATCGCGAACATCCGCAATGAAAAAACTTGTCAGGCATAACGCCCGCAGCGAACGAAGAGACATACATCCTGCCTTTGTCTGTTATCGCCTGTAGAAAAAGAAAATGTAGTATACCGGGTATTTTTGAAAATCAGATGACGTCTTAAAAAATATGCCTTCCGAACTTAAACAATTCATAACGGACGTTGTTTTTTCACTTTACTCATTATCGACCCTGACTATACTGGCAATAAATTTTCACAGGAGTCCTTCGTTGGAAAGTTATTTTATCGTCGATACGAAGGTAGGCTGACGCGATTTTCTCGCTGCTTACCTTTACGGTGGGCAGCAATCCTCTTTACGTGATTGCATCCCAATACATTAAGAACGACCAAATTTGTGGGGCATCACGATGTTCATGTTTAACCATTCACTCTTTCCGCCACCCTCCCGCTGACATGCTTTGCGTTTTAACGGCGTCATTCTGTGCTGTGTGAAGCACTGACGCTTATCGTTTAATCATGTTAACAGGCGACAGGCTGATGTTCCCTTATATCTCTCATCTGCTCGCAGCAATGCTGCTGGGCGCAATTATCGGCGCGGAAAGACAGTGGCGCCAGCGTATGGCCGGGCTTCGTACCAATGCACTGGTTGCGACGGGCGCTGCCGTGTTTATTTTAAGTTCCATCTCGACGTCACCCGATAGCCCGGGACGCATTGCAGCGCAGATCGTCTCCGGAATAGGTTTCCTTGGCGCTGGCGTCATTATGCGTGAAGGAATGAATATTCGTGGTCTAAATACCGCCGCAACGCTATGGTGTTCGGCCGGAATTGGTGTGCTGTGCGGCTTAGGGCAATTCTGGAATGCAGGTATGGCCAGCGTGATTATTCTTTGTGCCAACATATTGCTTCGCGAAGCTGCGCAACGGATTAATCAACTGCCCGCGCTCCATGAAGGCGAAAAATGCTATGTCCTGAAAATCACCTGCAATGATGAGCATGAAGATGCAGTCCGACAGAGCGTGGTAAACATGGCGAAAGAGTTGACCTTAAGCCTGAAATCCATTTATTGCGCAACGGCGCAATCAGAAGGTAAAACTGAAATTCGGGCCGAGGTGATGACCCGGGAGGAATACCGGAAATTACTCGATCTGATTATGGGTAATATTGGCGGGAATAAAATTATCGCGTCCGTCAGCTGTCACGCAATTTAAGTCTATTACCGGGCATTACGCCCGGTATAACCTTTCCGTTTTGCACGGCCTCTGACAATAACGCGGAGAGCTTCATAAGGCAGCACTGATTTTAGCCAGACGTTTCATCATCTCCGTCGTCAGGCTAAGCTGCTCGCTGCCCATTAGTTGGGACAACTCCTGCTTAGCGGATTGCCATACCGGCATGACCTCTTCAAGCAGACGCCAGCCTTCAGCTGTCAGCGTGAGTCGTTTTCCGGCACGTCCACGGCCTCCAGCCGAGTCAATAATGCCCCGGGATTCCAGACTACGGATATTACGACTCAGTGTTGTCGCATCCACCCCTGCTCTGGCGGCGAGTTCCGCAACGGTTTCATTAGGAGAACCCCCGATGCCAACCATCAGACTGAACTGCTCAGCGGTCAGATCAAACGGTCTGAAGCAGGCGTTGTAATAGCGCGTAATAGCCCGAGCGGTAGCGCGCGCCTGAAACGCCGGACAGACCTCCGGAATGCTCTCCAACAGCGCCACATCAATGTTGTTCATCATTTCATCTCGACAAGCAATGCTAAAGTTAATACTGTATATACACTATTTATATTACTTGAGGAACCATTATGCCTGCCTTTGTTCATATCAACTTACGGGTCATTGACCCTGCCAGACAGGCCAGCCTGACCCCTCGCTTCACGTCAGCATTAGAGGAAGCAGGCGGAAAAATTGTCCATTTTGGAGCTGTCGCACAGGTACTGGAAGGGGAAGTAGCGCCGTTACCCTATGCAGGCATTTTTGAATTCCCGACGTTGGATCAGGCCATTGCCTTCTATCATTCGGAAAAATATGCGCCGATTAAGGCTGAACGCCAGCTCGCCCAGGAAGCAAGAATGTTCATTGTCACGACGGAATGACAGGCAGGTTCAACTGAACCTAAATCACAGAACCGAAATTTGTCCCCGTTATGAAAGCCTGCTCTCTGTTTTGCTGGAAATAACGGTTTACCCTGAACTGTGCAAAAAACACTCAGGAGGGACACATGTACAATTCAATTTTGGTTCCCATTGATATCTCCGAGGATAGCCTGACGCACATGGTTATCCCCTTCGTTCAGGCACATACAGCACTTAACACAGCTAAAGTTCACTTTCTTACTGTTATTCCATCTCTTCCTTATTACTCATCATTAGGTTTGGCCTACTCCGTAGAAATGCCGAAGATGAAAGAGTTCCAGCACGCTGCTTTAGCTAAACTGGATGAAATGGTTAAGCAATTCAAAATCCCTGCAGATAAGATTCAGACTCACGCCGTGACGGGATCCCCTAAGGATCAAATCCTTAAGCTCGCTGACACGATCGGCGCCGACCTGATTATCATCGCCTCCCATAAGCCTGACATATCGACCTATCTGTTGGGTTCAAACGCTGCGGCAGTGGTGCGGCATGCGAAATGCCCTGTGCTGGTTGTAAGATAAAAAAACCGGGCGACATGCCCGGTTTTTCATTTACGTTTCCCTGAATGAAAGCACGCTTTAGAGATTGACTCTGTTTGCGTTTAAATTTAAGTCCGTAATAGCGGCCGGTTTTCCAAGCAAGTAGCCCTGAACTTCATCACATTTATTTTTTTTAAGAAAAGAGAGTTGTTCGGCAGTCTCCACCCCTTCTGCGGTTACCGCCATCGAATAGGCTTTACCCAGATCGATAATTTTCTCTACGACTGATTGGTTCTGCGGTGAATCGCCCAGGGTAAAAATAAAACTCTTGTCGAGCTTGAGCCCGTCAAACTGAAACTTCCGGAGATAGCTCAGGGATGCATAGCCGGTACCGAAGTCGTCGATCAGAATGCGGACACCCATCTTTTTGAGAGACTTCATGGTCTGCAAGGTTTTTTCTGGATCGGAAAGCGTGACATTTTCAGTCACTTCTATTTCCAGACGGTTAGGCTCAAGCCCTGTTTCGTGAAGTATCTCTTTTATCCTTTCGGCAAGATCGCTTGCCTGAAATTCGATAGCAGAAATATTTACGGATACCGATAACCCCGGCAATTTATCTTTTGTCTCCGCACACGCTGTACGTATGACCCAGTTACTGAGGTTAATAATCAGGCCTGTTTCTTCCGCCAGGGTGATGAACTGATCGGGCATCATAGTCCCTCGCTGCGGGTGCTTCCAACGTACCAGCGCTTCGACGGCGTCTATTTTCGAGTATCGGAGGTTATAACGCGGCTGGTAAACCAGATAGAGTTGCTCTTCGCGAATCGCTGTCTTCAGTTCTAATTCCAGTTTTCTCCGTTCGGTCAATTTTTCCGACATATCCGGGCGATAATAGACCCATCTGTTTCTGCCGGATTGTTTCGCCTGGTAAAGCGCAATATCAGCATAGCGTAAAAGATCGTTTGCGCTGCTGCTATCCTGGGGAGCCAGCGCAATGCCCATGCTTACGCCTATCGCCACATCATTGCCCTCAATGGAGAAAGGACGGTTAAGTTCTTGCACGATGCGGTGACACACCTCCTCAATGTGCTCTTTTTGGCTGCTGTTGCCGAGGAGCAGCATAAATTCATCCCCTCCCTGCCTTGCGACAAAATCACCTCGACGAACGCAGTTTTTAAGCCGTAAAGCGACCTCGCCAAGCAGAGCATCGCCCGCGGAATGCCCAAAAATATCATTGACGGGTTTAAACTTGTCTAAATCGAGGCAAATCATGGCAAAGGGATAATGATTGACGCCTTCTTTAGCGAACTGGCCTGCAAGAAACTCCTTAATATGATACCGGTTCGGCAGACCGGTTAATTCATCATGGCGTGACAGGAACTCCACACGTTTTGTTGCTTCAACTTCCTGAGAGACGTCGGTTGCCGCGCCCCGCAAAACCACCGTTCCGTCAGGCTGTGCAGAAAACTTTGCCAGAAGCGTGCAATAGGACGTGGATTGTTGCGCGTGAGTGTAAGGGCAGTTCATAAATTCAAAGCGTTCAGTTAACTCGCGGCGGCTGACACAGCCATGTAATAATCCAGCTGTCGAGGGAAAGAGTTCATCCAACCTGCGGCCTATCCATTCGCTATTTTCATATCCCGTCACCGTAGAAAAACGGCCTGAAAGCCACGTTATCTTTAACGATAAATCTGTTTCCCAGAACCAGTCGCTGGTTGTTTCACTGACGTCCCGGAATCGTTTTTCACTCGTGATGAGATTTAACCGTGCCTGCTCGAGGAGAAAGGTATTTTCGTCAAGCATTCTCGCCTTCTGCATAATATGACGCATGAGAATAACCGTCATCGATACCGTCAGAATGACTGAAAGGATGAGTAAGGGTAAAAAATAAATAATCAACGCCTGACCGGGGTTTTCGCTGTCCCAGATAATTTGCACATCACCATTCTGGGCACTTAAGGTAAATTCAGTCTGGTTGTTTATTTGAGAAGTGACTGGATCGGGTGAAGTACGAACATTTTTGACGCCGGCATCCTGCCCAATCGTGAGGAGTTTTTTAGCCGTTAGCTTGTCTATAAACACCATTGTCGAAGCTTTCCCCGGTAAGGGGTGCACGCTCGTATCATCCCCCGTCGTTATCCATTCCGCAGAAACAATGGCCGGAACGGAATCGATAAGCGTTAGCATAGAAACTGGCAATCCATTTTTTAGGCTCACCTCACGGAGTAAACGGTCTTTGGTGGATTTATCTAACCAGCGATCCAGATCCTGAAGCTTCAGTTTCCCGTCAACCACGCTGTACCGCGTTCTCCCTTCCGGGGAGAGAACAAACACCCCTTCGTAGCCAAAGTTGTCATAGAGGGACTTGCCCAGGTTTTGCTTATCCCATGCCCAGTGAACGTCAGTGTTCAGATGAAGATATTTGTAGGCATCTCCCCACTCTGCATTATCTTTCAAATGACTTCGCATGCTTTCCTGACGGGTGTCCAGCGCTTTCCTTAACAAAAATTCATCATGCTTGTCGCTGATTTCATTAACATTATCTTTTATTATTAGCAGAGATATTATAGCGGCGATGAAAATACTTATCAACAACGTAACAATATAGGTAAAGGTTTTATTTATCAGGCCTTTAGAAGGCTCGGTATCCGTGAAAGCCGGATTGTTCAGAGGTAGGGTCATCTTTCGCCTTCTTAACTGCTATTACATCAATATTTATGCCACCTTCATTTATCGGCAAAAAATAATAAAATTTTATAGCAAAAAATCTGAAGCTAAAGATTATGTGGTTTTTACAACCCAGATCAAATTATTAATCATTAACTCTTTTACAGCCTAAATTCGGTTAATTAAATATACCGGTCAAAGTAACTTATCACCTCAGCGGTTGTATTTACACAGAATGGATATTAAGACTATTTTTTGCTGTAGCGGTCACAGGAACGATGAAACGTATAAAAAAACCGGGCGTAAAGCCCGGTTCTTTTTTTCTGATGAGACTGACTCTATTCGCTCAGCCCGCGATTCTCCAGCATCGGCTCAATCTTCGGATCGTGGCCGCGCCAGGTGCGATACAGCTCAGCTAAATCCGTGCTGTTACCACGGGACAAAATCGCCTCGCGGAATTTTTGCCCGTTTTCACGGGTCAGGCCGCCCTGTTCAACAAACCACTGATAGCCATCATCAGCGAGCATCTGCGTCCAGAGATAGGCGTAATATCCCGCCGCGTAGCCGCCGCCAAAAATATGGGCAAAATAGCTGCTGCGATAGCGCGGCGGCACGGCGGGCAGATCCAGCCCCTCTTTTTTCAACGCAGCCGCTTCAAAATCCTCCACGCTCGAAACGGCCTCGCCGATGCCGTGCCAGTTCATGTCCAGCAGCGCGGCAGCCAGCAGCTCGGTCATGTCATAACCCTTGTTGAAATGGGTCGCGTTGAGCATGCTTTCCCGCAGCGCGTCCGGCATCGGCTCACCGGTTTCGTAATGGCGCGCATAATGGGTAAACACCTGTGGATGGCTGGCCCAGTGCTCGTTGATTTGCGACGGGAACTCAACAAAATCACGCGGCGTATTGGTGCCGGAAAGCGTGGCGAACCGCTGGCTGGCAAAGAGACCGTGCAGCGTATGGCCAAATTCGTGGAACAGGGTTATCACGTCGTCCCAGGAGAGAAGCGCGACACCGCCATTCGCCGGTTTTTGGTAGTTACAGACGTTGTAGATCACCGGACGGGCAGCAAACTCGAAGGATTGCTCGACGAAATTCCCCATCCATGCCCCACCCTGTTTGGAATCACGGGCAAAGAAGTCACCGTAAAACAGCGCCATGCCCTCACCGGTGTGGTCGAAAATTTCCCATACGCGGACGTCCGGGTGATACACCGGGATATCGAAGCGCTCCACAAAGCGAATACCAAACAGCTGGCTGGCTGCCCAGAATACACCATCCTGCAGCACGGTATTGAGCGCAAAGTAGGGCCTGATTTGCGACTCATCAAGGGCATATTTTGCCTGGCGCACGCGCTCCGCATAAAAGGCCCAGTCCCAGGCCTCCACGGTGAAACCGCCCTGCTCGTCGTCGATGACTTTCTGAATGTCGGCCTGCTCGCGTTCCGCGCGGGCGCGGGCGGCAGGCACAATGCCGCGCATAAATTCCAGCGCGGCGGCCGGGGTTTTCGCCATCTGGTCGGCGATGCTCCAGCTGGAGTAATCCTCAAAGCCCAGCAGGCGGGCCTGTCGCGCACGTAGCGCCGTCAGACGCAGGATCAGCGCGCGAGTATCGTTTTCATCCCCTTTCTGGGTACGCGTCCAGCCTGCGTTGAAGAGGTTTTCACGCGTCTGACGATTGCGCAGCGCGGAAAGCGCGGGCTGCTGGGTGGTGTTCAAAAGCGGGATCAGCCAGCGATCGTTTAGCCCTCGCTCCGCGGCAGCCTGCGCCGCGTCAGCGATCTCACCGGCGCTTAGCCCGTCAAGCTGGTGCGCGTAATCCACCACCAGCCCACCCGTTTTATCGGCAGCCAGCAGACGCTGGTTAAACTGGCTGGTCAGGGAGGCCGCCTCGGTATTCAACGCCTTTAGCTCGGCCTTTTCTGTCTCATTCAGACGCGCGCCGGCCAGAATAAACCTCTGATACGTCTCTTCGACCAGACGACGGGATTCGGCGTCCAGCGCGGCACGGTCCTGCCAGACGCTCTCCACGCGGGCGAACAGTACGTCATTCAGCCAGATATCGTTTGCCAGCGCGGCAAGCTCGGTGGAGAACTGTTCCTCGAGCTCCTGTAAATACGGATTGGTGTGCGCGGAAGTCATGGCGAAGAACACGCTGCTGACGCGCGAGAGCAAAGCGCCGCTTTTCTCCAGCGCCAGCACGGTGTTAGCGAAGTCAGGCGCAGCGGCCTGAGCGACAATCGCGTCAATATCCGCCCGCTTCTGGCGAAGGGCTTCATCGAAGGCCGGACGATAGTGGCTGTCGTTGATCTCATCAAAATGGGGGGCCTGGTAAGGCAGCAGGCTGATGTTAAAAAAGGGATTCGTGGCCGTCATCTTTCGCTCCTGAGTACGGGTATCCTCCCAGAGTAGGCCAGGCCGCCATCCCCTGCAACGCTGTCATACAAATGTTGCCTTAACGCACCCTCTGCGGCCGTGCTATGTTAGTACAACACAAAAAGCGTTGAGGAACAGTGAGATGATTATTTTAGTTACCGGGGCAACGGCAGGTTTTGGTGAAAGCATCACGCGTCGCTTCGTCGCCAACGGGCACAAGGTTATCGCGACCGGCCGCCGTCAGGAGCGTTTACAGGAGCTCAAAGACGAACTAGGCGACAGCATCCTGACCGCGCAGCTGGACGTGCGTAACCGCGCAGCGATCGAAGAGATGATCGCTAATCTGCCAGCAGAATGGCGCGCCATCGACGTGCTGGTCAACAATGCCGGTCTGGCGCTGGGCATGGAGCCTGCCCACAAAGCCAGCGTGGAAGACTGGGAAAACATGATCGACACCAACAACAAAGGGCTGGTCTATATGACCCGCGCGGTGCTGCCGGGCATGGTCGAGCGTAATCGTGGTCACATTATCAATATCGGTTCCACCGCCGGGAGCTGGCCTTACGCGGGCGGCAACGTCTATGGCGCGACGAAAGCGTTTGTGCGCCAGTTCAGCCTTAACCTGCGTACCGATCTGCACGGCACCGCCATTCGCGTCACCGACATCGAGCCGGGCCTGGTGGGTGGCACCGAGTTTTCCAACGTGCGTTTCAAAGGCGATGACGCGAAAGCGGACAAAACCTATGAAAACGCGAACGCCCTGACGCCGGAAGATGTCACCGAAACGGTCTGGTGGGTGGCGACGCTGCCAAAACACGTCAACATCAATACCGTAGAAATGATGCCAGTCAGCCAGAGTTTTGCCGGACTTAGCGTCCATCGTGGCTAAATCGACCCTTCCCGGCCTGCGGGCCGGGTCTGTTTCGGATTATAAAAGAATGGTAGTATGTTCGGGCTAACTCTCTGAGAAATGACAACTCATGGCCGCTGAATCGCAACTCAATCCCACCCAGCCCGTAAACCAGCAAATCTATCGCATTTTGCGACGTGATATTGTCCATTGTCTGATCCCACCGGGAACGCCGCTTTCAGAAAAAGAGGTCTCCGTGCGGTTTGACGTTTCCCGGCAGCCGGTGCGTGAAGCGTTTATTAAGCTTGCGGAAAACGGTCTAATTCAGATCCGCCCGCAGCGCGGCAGCTACGTGAACAAAATTTCACTCTCTCAGGTGCGCAACGGCTGTTTCGTTCGCCAGGCCATTGAGTGCGCGGTGGCGCGCCGTGCCGCAACGCTCATCAACGACAACCAGTGTTACCTGCTGGAGCAGAACCTGCATCAGCAGCGGATTGCGATTGACCGTAAGCAGCTGAATGACTTCTTCCAGCTTGATGATGAATTTCACCAGAAACTGGCGCAGATTGCCGATTGCCAGCTTGCATGGGACACCATCGAGAACATCAAGGCCACCATCGACCGCGTGCGCTACATGAGCCTCGATCACGTCTCCCCCCCGGAAATGCTACTCCGACAGCATCACGACATTTTCAGCGCGCTGGAAAAACGCGATGCGGACGCTGTGGAAAAAGCGATGACGCTGCATCTGCAGGAAATCAGCGAATCCGTGCAGCTGATTCGTCAGGAAAATAGCGAGTGGTTTAGCGAAGAGTGATATTCGCCGCCCCTTTCGGGTGCGGCGATGGGTTTAGCGAACGACTAACACCGGAATTGTGGCGTAGCGCAGGATAGATTCCGCATTTGATCCCAGCAGATGGGTGGTGATGCCCGGATTTTTCGACCCGATGACAATCACGTCATATTCCCCTTCCTTGCTTAGCCTGATAATTTCATCGCGGACGTTGCCAAAGCGAACGAGGGTGTCAATTTTCTCCGGCGAGATATCGAACAGTCTTTTTAACGCGTTCATTTTCTTCCCGGATTCTTCAGTCATATATTCTTCGAACTTTTTAATATCGGCGTTAAATCCGCGCAGCAGGGACCGACTGCTGGCCGGCAGAATATTGACCAGGGTAATCGAGGCGCCCTCTGCCTTTGCAAGGTTTGCCGCGTGGCGAACCGCTTTGTCGCTCAAATCCATTTCAAACACATCAACAGGCATCAAAATCTTCTTATACATAAGCCTGACTCCTTATTCCGATGAAAGGGTTATTTCCTGTACCCAGAATGGCACCGGGAATATAAACCAACCCTCAACGCTTCCCTGTCGAAACTATCAATTAATGAAAATAACGGTCTGCTTTGTAAATTGCTGTCGTGAACCGTCAGTGCCCAACACAATAAAGAAAAAAGTGTGAGTTTGATCAAAAACAAAAACATGTGATGCAGACAGGCGTATTTATATGCTCCGTGAACGGCAACCCTGAAATAGCGCCGTAACGAACAGGTTAGAGAGGAGAAAATACCATGATGACATACGACCGTAACCGCAATGCAATCACCACCGGCAGCCGCGTCATGATTAGCGGCACAGGCAAAACTGGCGTGATTAAAGCGATCCACAGCGACGGGCTGGATGCCGCGCAGGTGCGCCGCAGCAAAACGGTTGAAGTGGAAGGATGCGAAGGTAAGTTCGAGCCGATTGAGCTGATTCGCCTGGGGATGCACTAAGCTGTGCGCAGACATGCCGCCGCGAACGGCGGCATGTGCTGAATTACCGTTGAGAGACGTACTGGGCCACGGTCGCTTTCGCACCCTTTTGCAGCAGCGTCTGGTATGCCTTCATCACCGCATCAACAAAGCCTGCTTCCCGCGGTAACTCTTTGCCGAAGATGGCCTCGATACCGAGCAGCGCCTTGACCCGGCTTTCCCCTTCCGCACTGCCCTTCACCGCCGCCTGAATCACCGCCAGCTGCGGATCGCTCACGTCAATATCGTTACCCTGCTCGTCCACGCCGCCGACATAGCGCATCCACCCTGCCACGCCCAGCGCCAGCAACGGGAAAGGCTTCTGATGCACCAGATGCCAGCGCACGGAATCCAGCATACGCTGTGGGAGCTTCTGGCTGCCGTCCATCGCAATTTGCCAGGTCCGATGGCGCAGAGCCGGGTTGCTGTAGCGGGCAATCAGGAGATCGGCATAACGACCTAAATCAACGCCTTTGACCTTCAGCGTAGGCGCCTGCTCGTCAAGCATCAGCGCGTGCGCGGCGAGGCGGTAGTTCTCATCTTCCATACAGTCGTTGATATGCTGGTAACCGGCCAGATAGCCCAGATACGCCAGGAACGAGTGGCTGCCGTTGAGCATGCGCAGCTTCATCTCTTCAAACGGGATCACGTCCGACACCAACTCGGCGCCAGCTTTTTCCCATTCCGGACGGCCCGCAACAAAGTTATCTTCGATCACCCACTGACGGAACGGTTCACAGGCTACTGCCGCCGGATCGCGCACGCCGGTCAGCCGTTCGATTTTATCCAGCGTTTCGGGGGTGACCGCGGGCACGATGCGATCCACCATGGTTGACGGGAAGGTGACGTTAGCCTCGATCCAGTCCGCCAGCTCACCGTCTACCGCCCGGGCGTACGCGCAGGTGACATTGCTCATCACATGACCGTTCTCCGGCATGTTGTCACAGGACATCACGCTAAACGCCGGCAGACCCGCCGCTTTGCGACGCGCCAGCGCTTCCACGATTACACCCGGCGCAGATTTCGGCTGGTGTGGGTTTTGCAGGTCGGCGACGATAAACGGGTGATCGGGCATCAGTTGCCCGGTCGCCGGTGAGTGGCAGTAGCCTTTCTCGGTGATGGTCAGCGAGACAATCGCCACCTGCGGTTCACACAGCGCTGCCAGCACCGTCTCCAGCCCGTCTACCTGCGCATGGAGGGCCTTTTTGACCACGCCCACCACGCGGGAGGTCCACGCATCGGCAGACATCTCCGCCACGGTATAGAGATTATCCTGCGCGTTCAGATCGGCAATCTGCTGCTCGCCGCCAATCAGGTTAACCTCACAGTAACCCCAGTCGCTGCCGTGATCAGCGGCGAGGATATCGGCATACACAGCCTGATGCGCCCGGTGAAATGCGCCAAAGCCTAAATGAACGATGCGTGCTTTAAGGCTGTCGCGATCGTACTGAGGCAGCGTCGCGTTGGCCTGTAATAAGGTATTTTCCATGATTAAGACTCGTTAATTAGAAAGCTGTGGTTCGCTGCCGCTCCTTCTGAAGCGGCAGCGCCTGCTGACTACACCAACTAGAATGGCAGTTGGGGTAAAAAAATAACTGCCATCAACCATACTGATACTGACGTTTGAGATTTTGATTTATATTAACTTTTGCTCATGTGGTGTGACATAAATATAAAGTTGTGTGATAAGTCACTCAAGATATAAACCATTAGCGCCGCGAGGAGATCGCGCCGTAACCCACACGCTCTTCTGGTGAGGACTCCGCTGCGTCTTGCGCCGCGCTCAAATCACGGTCGCGCACTTCCGGCATCAGGATCGCCGAGAGCAGCCCAATCACGGAATAGGCCACCAGCATGGCAACAATCGGCCACCAGTAGCCGGTCATATTGCAGAAGATCCCCGCCAGTACCGGACCAAAGCCCACAGCTACCAGACCGCCCGCCTCTTTCGAGATAGCCATACGGGTAAAGCGATTTCGCGAGCCAAACATCTCCGCCATGGTGATATTTTCCAGCGCGAACAGCCCCAGAACGGCGAAGTTATGGATAACGATGATAGAGAGCATGATCGTCCCCGGCGCATAGCTCTTATCGACGATGATCGACAGCATCGGGTAAGCGAGCAGAATGGCGGAGATATTGAGGATAATGTACGGCAGACGGCGCCCCACTTTATCGGAAAGCCAGCCCAGCAGCGGGATAGAGATAAACCCGAGAATGGAGCTGATCATCAGCGCATCGGTAGGGATGGCCTTATCGAACAGCAGCGTCTGGACCAGATAGCCCGCGAGGAACGTCTGGATCAGACCCGAGTTGCCCGCCTGGCCGAAACGCAGGCCGGTCGCCAGCCAGAAGGATTTACTTTTCACCATTGAACCGAGCGATGTGTCCGGCTGCACGGTTTGTGCATCGTTCACTTTCTCAAAGACCGGGCTCTCCTTGAGGTTCATACGCAACCAGATGGCAAAGATCATCACCACGACGCTGGCGAGGAACGGCACGCGCCAGCCCCAGGCGAGCAGCTCTTCACGGTCAAGGGCAAAGAACATGATGGCCCAGATCGCCGTTGCGCTCAGCGTCCCGCAATTAGTGCCCATCGCCACCAGCGAGGAGATGATGCCGCGTTTCCCTTTCGGCGCGTACTCCGCAAGCATAGTCCCGGCCCCGGAGATTTCAGCCCCGGCCCCGAGCCCCTGAATAATGCGCAGCGTCACCAGCAGAACCGGGGCAAAAATCCCGATCTGCGCATAGGTCGGCAGGACGCCAATCAGCGTGGTGCAGATCCCCATCATGGTGATGGTGATGAACAGCACCTTCTTACGGCCAATGCTGTCGCCCATTCTGCCAAAGATAAAGGCGCCGACAATGCGTGCGATATAACCTGCGCCATAGGTCCCCATCGCCAGGATCAGCGCCATCGCGGCAGACTGTTCGGGGAAGAAGATCTCATGGAAGACCAGGGCAGCCCCCAGCGAGTAAAGCTGAAAGTCCATAAACTCCAGAGCGGTGCCGAGCCAGCCGGAAACGGCGGCTTTCACCAGATCGGCAGTGGATCGTTGCGGTTGTGCTTGTGTCATGATGGCTATCTCTGAAAGGTAAGATGCGAACCACATAGAGCCTGTCTGCGCAGGCCCTTAATCGCGTAAATGATTATTGGCCGAACGTGAGTAAGACTTTGCAGCACTGCCGCTGATCTTTCTCAAACAGTTCGATGGCGTCTGTTACGTGGTGATAGTCAAAAGTATGGGTGATCAGTTTTTCCGGGTCGATCAGCCCCCTCTTCAGCCAGTCGATGACGACCGGGAATTTGTTGGCATTGAGGCGCGAGGAGAAGATCGCCAGCTCTTTGCCGGTAATGCCCTGCTGAACAATCTGGCTCGGCTCGCTGGAGAAGCCCATCAGCACGATGCGCGCCGCCGGAGAGGCCAGGGTTATCGCTTCCTGCAAAATAGATGGATGGCAGGCGGCATCAATGATTAACGTCGGTTTGATGCCTTTTTCCTCCAGCGCGTCCTGCAGCGACTGCTCGCCATTATTAAAGACCCAATCCGCGCCGCTGCGCCGGGCCATCTCAAGGCGCTCGTCTATGCGGTCTACCACGATAACCTGCTTCACCTTATAGACGCCTTTCAGCGCCTGCACGGTGACCAGCCCCATCGGGCCAGCGCCGTAAATAAGCGCGACGTCCTGTTCCATCGGTTTCGCCTGCCCCGTTACGTTGGCGGCAATGGTGAAGGGTTCAACCATGACGGCGTGTCGGTCGGGAATGTCATCCGGGATAGGCCAGGCATTTTTAGCGGGCACTGCAGCATATTCGCTGAAGCCGCCGTCGCGGTGAACCCCCAGCACCACCAGCGAGGTGCAGACGTTCGGTTTTCCGACGGAGCACGGATAGCAATGCCCGCAGCTGATCACCGGGTCAACCGAGACGCGCTGGCCCAGGCGGGCACTGTCTACGCCCTCGCCCACGGCGTCAATCACGCCAAAAAACTCGTGGCCGATCGTGCGTGGATACTTCGCAAACGGATTATGGCCGCGATAGATGTGGCTGTCCGAACCGCAGATCCCCGCCAGCGTGATTTTGACGCGGACGTCACCTGCGCCTGGCTCCGGGCGTGGCCGCTCTTCAATCACCAGTTCGTTCGGCTGTTGAATCACTACGCTTTTCATCGTTCGCTCCTCGTTTACCAGTTCCACAGCGTGCCGTCTTCAAGACGGGCCACCGGCAGATAGGCCGGATCGTAGGGGTATTTCGCCGCCAGTTTTTCATCAAACTCGATGCCCAGCCCCGGCTTGTCGCCCGGGTGCATATAGCCATTATCAAAGCGCCAGCTGTGCGGGAAGACCTCCAGCATCTGTTCGGAATAGCCCATATACTCCTGGACGCCAAAGTTTGGCACCCACAGGTCGAAATGCAGCGCGGCGGCGTGGCAAACGGGCGAGAGATCCGACGGGCCGTGCGAGCCGGTACGCACCTGATAAAGCGAGGCGAAGTCCGCGATGCGACGCATCCCGGTAATGCCGCCCGCGTGGGTAATGGTGGTGCGAATATAGTCGATAAGCTGCTCTTCGATGAGCTGCTTGCAGTCCCAGATGCTGTTAAACACTTCCCCCACCGCAATGGGCGTAACGGTATGCTGGCGGATCAGGCGGAAGCAGGCCTGGTTTTCCGCAGGCGTTGGGTCTTCCATCCAGAACATGCGGAATGCTTCGATGCTCTTGCCGAAGCGCGCCGCTTCGATTGGCGTCAGGCGGTGGTGCATGTCGTGCAGGAGATGTTCATTAAAGCCGAATTTACTGCGCACCGCGTCGAACAGCTTCGGCGTGAAATCGAGGTATTTTTCGGTGGACCACAGCTGCTCTTCCGGCCAGTCACCTTTGGTCGCAGGCTCGTAGGCCAGCCCCTTCCCTTTGGCCATGCCGTAGGTGGTTTTCATGCCCGGCACGCCGCACTGCACGCGGATCGCCTTAAAGCCCATCTCTTTATGACGGGCGTAGTCTTCCAGCACGTCGTCAATGGTGTGCCCGGTGGTGTGGCAGTAGACCATCACCCCTTCACGGGAGGCGCCGCCCAGCAGCTGGTAGAGCGGCATGTTGGCCGCCTTGGCTTTGATGTCCCACAGCGCCATGTCCACGGCGGAGATGGCCGACATGGTGACCGGGCCGCGACGCCAGTAGGCGCCCTTATAGAAAAATTGCCAGATGTCTTCGATGCGGTGCGCATCGCGGCCAATCAGCTGGGGGCAAAGGTGATCCTTCAGGTACGAGGCAACGGAGAGCTCGCGCCCGTTCAGCGTAGCGTCACCGAGGCCGACAATCCCCTCATCGGTGGTGATTTTAAGGGTGACAAAGTTCCGCCCCGGGCAGGTAACAAACACGTCAGCCGCGACAATTTTCATAATTCCTTTCCTTACATCGTTCGTTGTGATGCTGGAAATTTACCCACCAACCCTACTACCATACAAGTATAATGATCATAAAATCAGCTAACGATCACAAAACCCGGGGACTCAGGCGCGCCCCCATCCCGCCACAATAATCAGCATACCGCACAGGGCAATCAGCGCCCCGGCCCAGTCGTATGCGCTGAGCTTGACGCCGTCCACCACGCGTAACCACAGCAGCGCAGTACACACATAAACACCACCGTAAGCCGCGTAAACGCGCCCACTGGCCGCCGGATGCAGCGTTAACAGCCAGACAAACAGGGCCAGCGCGACGCTTGCCGGAATGAGCAACAATACGGTTCCTCCCTTCTTCAGCCAGAGCCAGGGCAGGAAGCAGCCGATGATTTCGCATAGCGCGGTGGCAAAAAAAAGCAGCGTCGTTTTAAGCATATTTCACGTCAGGTGAGGATCTATTTAACCATCATACCTGATGATGCCCTTTACTTTTCCATACTTGCTCCGCGGGTATGCCGTCATTTCGCTTTAGTGTAGAATCTGTACGGGGTAACTTGATTATCTGCACCCATTTAAAAGGAAACGCTATGACCACATTAAGCAAACGCCTTTGTCTGACAGCCCTGCTGGCGCTGTCATCGTTCGCCTTTGCCGCCTCTGCGACAGCGGAAACCAGCAAGCTCGTTATTGAGTCTGGTGACAGCGCGCAAAGCCGCCAGAACGCCGCCATGGACAAAGAACAATGGAATGACACCCGTAACCTTCGTCAGAAGGTCAACAAACGTGCTGAAAAAGAGTGGGACAAAGAAGATGTCGCTTTTGACGCGCGCGATAAGTGTCAGCAAAGTGCAAACGTCAATGCCTACTGGGAGCCTAACACTCTGCGCTGCCTGGATCGCCGCACTGGCCGCACGGTAGCCCCGTAATGTCTGGATCCTGCGACGTTAAACTCCGTCCGCTGGAGCGTGAAGACCTGCGTTTCGTCCACCAGCTCGATAATAATGCCAGCGTGATGCGCTACTGGTTCGAAGAGCCTTACGAGGCGTTTGTCGAGCTATCCGATCTCTACGATAAGCACATTCACGATCAGAGTGAACGTCGGTTTGTGGTGGAGTGTGAAGGCGAAAAAGCCGGTCTTGTTGAGCTGGTTGAAATCAACCACGTTCACCGTCGGGCGGAGTTCCAGATCATCATCTCCCCTGAGCATCAGGGAAAAGGCCTTGCCTCACGGGCAGCGAAGCTGGCAATGGATTACGGATTCAACGTTCTGAATCTCTACAAGCTTTACCTGATTGTGGACAAAGAGAACGAGAAAGCGATCCATATCTACCGCAAGCTGGGCTTTATGGTGGAAGGCGAGCTGATTCACGAGTTCTTTATCAACGGTGAATACCGCAATACCATTCGCATGTGCATCTTCCAGCATCAGCATCTGGCCGGGCACAAACCGTCAGGCGCCAGCCTGCTGAAACCAACCGCGCAGTAACCTGCGCGGCTTTATTCTCAGTAATAATCAATCGTGTTCTTGATGGTGTACTTGCGCTCAACGGCGGGTTTGACGCTGTCGTCGGTGATCGTCAGATCGCAGCTCACCGGGTTATTGTGGCGGTCGTAATCGCAGCTCTGCTTGACGTTACCCAGCGGCTTGTCATTCAACATGCTCACCGCCGAGTAATCCATTCTTTTGCGAACATCTTTAGACGGCGTCGACTGGACGGACAGGTGCTGATCGCCGGAGACGGTGGTTTTGCCCAGCGGATAGCCATCCGCATCGTAGCGATACTTCACCTCCATCTCTTTGCCGTGCGCCGCCACCACAAAACCGTTGTCGTCGGTATCCCACGTCACCCCGGCTGACGGCAGTTCGGCCAGTTGGCATTTCCCCTGGAGCTTCACTTTTCGCTGCTGGGTTTCTGCGTCAAGATAGTAATTGGCATCCAGCACCAGCGCCACGCCGGTGTTGGCCTCCAGGTCGTGCAGCTCCAGCGTATCGAAACACCCTTCTGTCGAGACGGTGCCGGTGACCCGTTTGGACACTTCGCCCTTCTCGTTGAACAGCGTCTGAGTAAAGTCTTTGACCGGGCCGCGCAGCGGATCAAAATCAAATTCGTTCGAAAAACTCGCCATCTCGGGCGTAAACGACAGCGGCGCGGAGCTGTTGTCGCACCCCACCAGTGTTGCTGCCAGTAGCGTTATCGCTGCGTATTTCTTCACATTTATTACCGTACAGGGAGATTATTCCCAATCATATTAGCAAATACAGTTGTTTACACGAAGCCTGCTAAAATTAATCTCTACACAGAGAAAAGGAGCTACAGATGAAACGGTTACCCTGGATTACCGCCCTGCTGTTAATGAGTGCCTCAACGGCCGCGCTGGCGGCACCGGATTCCTGCGAGCGCGTGAAAAGCGACATTCAGCAGAAAATTATCAATAACGGCGTGCCTGAATCAGGCTTTACGCTGAGCATTGTGCCTAACGACCAGGCCGATCAGGCGGGCACGCAGGTGGTGGGCCACTGCGCGAACGACACCTTTAAAATTTTGTACACCCGCACAGGCAGTGGTGCGGCAGCTGAACCTCAGTAATTGACCCTCAATCCCCTTTGATTTGATGAGGATTAATATTTAGTCCCCCCAAATCAGTAACACTCACCCCATCATTAGCCCGGATATCATTTCGGGAAAAATAATACGCAATTATAATGATGGGGTGAGCCATGTCCGATATTGAACATCACGGCGGAATTAGCCGTCGAACTCTCGTGAAATCTACCGCAATTGGTTCTCTGGCGCTTGCCGCTGGCGGGATCTCGCTTCCGTTTGGTTTAAAAAGCGCCGCCGCGGCGGTGAAGAACGCCGTCCAGCCGCCTGAAGATACCGTGGTGTGGGGCGCCTGTTCGGTCAACTGCGGCAGCCGCTGTGCGCTGCGTCTGCACGTACGTGACAATGAAGTGTACTGGGTCGAAACGGACAACACCGGCGAGGATATTTACGGTAACCATCAGGTGCGAGCCTGCCTGCGCGGACGTTCAATTCGCCGTCGTATCAATCACCCTGACCGTCTGAACTACCCGATGAAGCGCGTGGGCAAACGCGGTGAAGGCAAGTTCGAGCGCATAACATGGGATGAGGCACTGAACGCCATTACCGCCAGCCTGAAAGACGTGGTGGCCAAATACGGTAACGAAGCGGTGTATATTAACTATTCCTCCGGCATTGTCGGCGGCAATATCACCCGCTCCTCCCCTTACGCTTCGCTGGTGGCGCGCCTGATGAACTGCTACGGCGGTTTTCTGAGCCACTACGGCACCTACAGCACGGCGCAAATCGCCTGCGCGATGCCCTACACCTACGGCAGCAACGACGGTAACAGCACCTCCGACATCGAAAACACCAAACTGGTGGTCATGTTCGGCAATAACCCGGCGGAAACGCGCATGAGCGGCGGCGGGATTACGTACTATCTGGAACAGGCTCGCGAGCGGTCCAACGCCCGCATGATCGTCATCGACCCGCGCTATACCGATACGGCAGCCGGGCGCGAAGATGAATGGATCCCGATCCGTCCGGGTACCGATGCCGCCCTGGTGGCGGGTATTGCCTGGGTATTAATCGACGAAAACCTGGTCGACCAGCCGTTTCTGGATAAATACTGCGTCGGCTATGATGAAAAAACGCTGCCGGAAGGCGCGCCCGCTAACGGTCACTACAAAGCGTATATTCTCGGCCAGGGTGATGACCACACGGCGAAAACGCCAGAGTGGGCCTCACGCATCACCGGCATTCCGGCGGATCGTATCGTTAAGCTTGCCCGCGAAATCGGCTCCGCGAAGCCGGCCTACATCTGTCAGGGCTGGGGACCACAGCGCCAGGCAAACGGCGAGCTGACGTCCCGCGCCATCGCCATGCTGCCTATTCTGACTGGGAACGTGGGGATTAACGGCGGTAACAGCGGCGCACGTGAGTCAACCTACACCATCACAATTGAACGTATGCCGCTGCCGGACAACCCGGTCAAAACGCAAATCTCCTGCTTCAGCTGGACGGACGCCATCGCCCGCGGGCCGGAGATGACCGCCCTGCGCGATGGCGTGCGCGGGAAAGATAAGCTGGACGTGCCGATTAAGTTCATCTGGAACTACGCGGGCAACACCATCATCAACCAGCACTCCGATATCAATAAAACCCACGAAATCCTGCAGGATGAAAGCAAGTGCGAGATGATTGTGGTCATCGATAACTTCATGACTTCGTCAGCCAAGTACGCCGATATCGTGCTGCCGGATCTGATGACCGTCGAGCAGGAAGACATCATTCCGAACGATTATGCTGGCAATATGGGCTATCTGATTTTCCTCCAGCCCGTGACCGCGCCGAAGTTTGAACGCAAGCCGATCTACTGGATCATGAGCGAAGTGGCGAAACGCCTCGGACCGGATATTCATCAGAAATTTACCGAAGGACGCACGCAGGAACAGTGGCTGCAGTACCTGTATGCCAAAATGCTCGAAAAAGACCCTCAACTGCCGTCCTATGACGAGCTGAAAAAAATGGGTATTTACAAGCGTAAAGATCCAAACGGACACTTCGTGGCCTATAAAAAATTCCGCGAGAACCCGGAAGCCAATCCGCTGAAAACACCATCGGGCAAGATTGAAATATACTCCAGTAAGCTGGCGGAGATTGCGGCCACCTGGGAGCTGGAAAAAGATGAAACCATCAGCCCGCTGCCCGTCTACGCATCAACCTTCGACGGCTGGGACGCGCCCGAGCGTGCGCAGTTTCCGCTGCAGCTGTTTGGCTTCCACTTTAAGGCCCGTACCCACTCGAGCTACGGTAACGTCGACGTGCTGAAAGCGGCCTGCCGTCAGGAGGTCTGGCTTAATCCCGTCGATGCCGAAAAGCGCGGCATCAAGAACGGCGATACGGTGCGCGTCTTTAATCGTCGCGGCGAGGTGAGAATTGAAGCAAAAGTGACGCCGCGCATCATGCCCGGCGTGAGCGCCATGGGCCAGGGCGCCTGGCACGACGCCAATATGAGTGGCGATCGTATCGACTACGGCTCATGCATCAACACCCTGACCACGCACCGCCCTTCACCACTGGCGAAAGGCAACCCGCAGCACACCAATCTGGTACAGATCGAGAAGGTGTAGCGGGTGAATGGCTTGACCGTAGTTTATTCTATGGTTTGTATGATCGTTTAACACCGTCGCGTGGACACCCTCCGCGCGAACAAGGAAGATGTAATGAAAGACGTCTCACATCGTGAATCGTTCGCGTTCAGCGCCCGGGTGTTGGGTGCGCTGTTTTATTTCGCACCAGACAGCGAGCAGGCCGCGCCGCTGGTGCAGGCCCTCACTGCGGGCGAATGGGTTCAGGACTGGCCCCTGCCTTCGGAAACTCTGCGACCCGTAGCCGACACCTTTGCCGCGTCTGCCGACGAACCGCTGACGGACGCCTGGCAACGACTGTTTATTGGCCCTTACGCCCTGCCCACTCCACCGTGGGGCTCCGTCTGGCTGGACCGTGAATCCGTGCTGTTTGGCGACTCGACCCTCGCGCTGCGCCAGTGGATGCGGGAGAACAATATCGCATTTGAAATGCAGCAGAATGAACCGGAAGATCACTTCGGGACATTACTGCTGCTGGCGGCATGGCTGGCCGAGAACGGCCGCGAGGCGGAGTGCGCTCAGCTTCTGGCGTGGCACCTGCTGCCGTGGAGTACCCGCTTCCTGACGGTGTTTGTCGAGAACGCCAACCATCCGTTTTATATCGCGCTGGGTAAGCTTGCGCAGCTGACGCTTGCGGACTGGCGATCCGGGCTGCTTATTCCGGTTGCGGAAAAGACGCTGTATCGCTAAGGGGTGTGGCTTGCTCGCGGTTTGCGGGCAAGCTACGGTCAAAAGAGGAGGCTTAAAAAATTTAACTCGAAACAGGAGGCATATTGAATTTAATAATATAAAATAGCTTTTCCTGGTAAGGTCAACACTTTCGTTTGATACATACAAAACAAAACCATGACTAAAAATTATTCCTTCGAAGATAAACGCAAGAAATTACTTGTTACAGCCGTGATATTCATCGTTTTAGGTGGATGGCTCTGGTATATGTCATGGGCATCTGGCATCTCCCATAATACTATATTAAAAAAATCCGTTCCTGAATGGATGACATATATTTCACTTGGCGTTTTGATTGGAACAATTTTTGTTATGCGCGCTTTTTATCTGCGCACTTTTAACAAAACATTAGAATATATTGCCAATGCTTTTTTTAGCGGCTTTTGCCTTGGTTTTGTATTGAGCTTAAATTGTTATGATATTTATGTCTATCTCTTCCCGGACAAAATAATTGGCTATGAATCTGAATATGAGGTTGTCTTTCCGGGGCCTTCGAGAGGTAAGTATGGCCATTGTGAAGCGGGTCTCTGGTTAAAAGATCAGAACACCAACAGATGGATACAGCTTTGTACAAACAAAGAATATCTGCACAGCCATCGTAAGCAGGGAATGACTGGGGTGTGGGTAAAGGCTCGTGTGAATAATATTGGAAGTTACATTGTGAATTATGAGTTCATTTATTTGTAGGCACTACCCTATCTATTTTTGTTCCGGCGAAAATGAATGGTACTTAAGGTCCGCTCCTTGCTTATAGCCGTCAGCCTGATACTTCGCACCAGAGATTGCGCATTCACAGCGGAGAAACCGGCTATGGGAGGGTCATCTCAAAATCGAATCAGGGTAAATTTCATTCATACCCCCACTTTTAGTGGTGGATACGTGACGGCTGTTCATCTATTCTGCTTTTTCAGCGAGCAAGCCGGAGTCATTTTTAGTGGATAATCCCATATTTCAGAAAACCATCATTATCTTTATTCTCATCCTGTGGGTAATAGACGAAGTCAGGAGAAAGAAAAAAAAGCGTTATGACTCCGCTATAGCAGAGGCTAATGCCAGAGAACGCTATGAATGGCGCTATCTCAGATGGGGTTGGCAGGCAATACGAGTGGCGGCGGCAGTGTATATCTTTGTTCAGCTGATTCAGTTTTTACTGAGATAGATGGCAGAAGAAAGTAAGACAGGCAAGGAACATCTCACTGTCCAGGCCAACAGTAGCTGAGCCTCGGTGGTAGAAATTGTGAGGGGTCCCTGCCTGCCAGTAGCATGCGTTACAAGCCTTTAACCAGTATTTGGTTATGTGTCACCGACTGATTCTCCCTCACTCGCACTCTCTTTACTTTGAATGAACCGAAGTGCCAGGTAGAGGTCTGGCGCCAGAATCATGTCATCATCATTCATTGTTGGCCGACTGTCTTTAAACCAGCGTGTTAATTCCGTTTTCCTGCCCGCGAGGATTAATTTAATCTGTCGACCTTTCAGGTCACGCTTTAACTCATTAATGGTTGCCAGGACACTGATGTCTGAATAGGTGAAGCAGGCAACGGCATCAATCACCACCCATTTAGGCTGTAAAGCGGCACCATCAACCAGGTTCAATACCCGGCGTTTAAAATAAGCCACATTAAAATAGGTCAACGGTGAGTTAAATCGATACATCAGTACGCCAGGAACCATTTTAATATCGGTGGTATTCCCTAACGAGTGAATCATTCCATCTTCGTCAGTGCCCAGCAGGTGCTCAGAGGGACGAAACACCGTACGAAGGAACTGTAACAGCCCAAGCAACACCGCAAGGCCGATCCCCTGGATAACGCCGATAATTAACACACAGCCAAAGGTGAAGAAAGCCAGGCGAAATGCCTGTTTATTTCTGCGCCTCAGGTTCCATAGCCCTCGTAAATCAATCAATGACCACGATGCATACATTAGAACAATACCTAACGCAGATACCGGAATGTATTGTAATGGTTGAGTGAAAAATACCACGACGATACCGATGAGTAAGGCTGCGACCACGGAAACCAGCTGACTTTTCCCACCAACCGAATCATTAACCGCGGTCCGGGAATCGGCGCCACTGATAGCAAACCCCTGAGATAACCCAGACATAATGTTCGCAATACCCAGAGCCCGGAACTCAGCATCAGCATTAATTTCATAGCCATTTTTTGCGGCGAAACTGCGGGCGGTCAGCATCAGACTGACAAAACTCACCAGGGCCAGGTTCAGCGCCGGGATCACTAAATCACGCATCGGACCGGGCTGGAACGCCCCCCAGTGAACGACGGGTAAACCAGACTGGAAGCCATCCCCACCGATAGTGGCAATACCATACTGTTGCGCAGATGTCCCCCATACCAGTGCCGTTGTTATCACAATGGCAATTAAAGGTGCTGGCCACTGGCTGCGGTACGTTTTGATAACCATTAAAATAATTAACGTTATAAGCGATATCCCTATCGTTAATAAATGGCTGTCCGAAAGTCGGCCTGGCAAGGCCATTATTTTCTCAATAACCTGCGCTTCATCTAGCTTGATCCCAAAAACCTTGCCTAATTGCCCGACAATAATCGTCACGGCTACGCCATTCAGCAAACCCGTAAGAATGGGATGAGAAAGCAGATCGGCAAGTGCCCCCAGGCGAAATTTACTGGCAAGGAGGCACCACCCGCCCATCATCAATGTCATGATGATCGTCAGTTGCCAGTGCAGTTCGGGGTTACCTGCAGAGAGAGGAAACACGACGGCCGCAATCACCGCGCAGGTCGTGGCATCAGGGCCAACAATAAGCTGACGTGAAGAGCCAAACAGTGCATAAGCTATCATCGGTAAAATGCAGGAATACAGCCCTACTATTGCCCCAACCCCCGCCAGCTCAGCATAAGCAATAGCAACGGGTAGCGCGACAGCCGCAACGGATAACCCGGCTTTAACATCATGTTTTAGCCAGCTTTTATCGTAGGCTAACAAATTTTGTAGCCCTGGCATGTAGTTCAACAATAGCTTTCCGACCACGTTATTCTCCGGACATTAATATTACCCACGAGATGTTGGCACACTTTTATGTGAGGTTCTGGCTTTCAAATGCTCCGGACGGAGGCCCCGCCGCTCAGGTCCTGTAAATGCTTAACCATTTTATTATTCTGACTGGTGTTAAACATAGTTCAAAAACGAACGGTTAGTCGGAGGTGGAACCGGCAGCCAGGTCACCGACGTTGTAACCCGTTATTGGTAGTTGAAAAGAGGCCAGGAATTACGGAAGAATATTTAAACATTACTGAAGCTTAAATGGATTGCGGGGTAAGAAGTGGGAATGTCTCAAGCAGTAAAGAAAATCGCTATGGTGGCTATTCTGGTGAACCTGGCCGCGGGATGCGTGCCACTACACCCTTCCGGTTGCCATAAGACCACGGCTACGGGTAATTGCGGTTCAGGACGCTGGGACGATCGGGATGAATGGGGCGCGCAGGCGCGGGCAATCAGGGCGGCAATAAACGCCGAAATTGAAGAGCCACAAAACTGGAAAGGGAAAAAATGCAGGTTGCATATGGAATTTGCTCAGGATGGCACACCTTTAAGCATCTCAACCAGTAACGGCAATAGAGCCTATTGCGAAGCGATAAAATCAGCCGCCCATAAAGCCAAATTCCCGGCCTTCAGCAATCCAGAAGTTTATAGAGATTTTCAAAAATCCGGCTTCGACATGCGCGGCTAGCATCATGATTATGTGTTGAATGGCGCGCTTTGCTCAACTCCGCCATGCTGCTTCAGGCCATTTTCTCTTTATGTCATGAGCGGATTTTTTGGTAGTTTCAGTAGGACTGTATTTCAGCATAATGCACCTGTCTGTAAGCATATTGGTGAACCTGTCCCCCTGGATAGAGTAACTGACAACATTTCCTGGGCTGACATGCGTGCCTCTGACATCAACTATGAGAGCGATTGCATACTTCCGCTCCTCGATCCAAACTGACCTACTATTTCTCCAATGTCAGGTTTGCGCCAGAAGCAGACGTTGATAACGTTGATATAAGTTAATTTATGGGGAGCAGGTCAACGAACAAAAGGAGAAGAAGATGCAAATCAAGTTTGGGGTGTTGTTACTCGCAGTGCTTGTGCCATTGACATCGACTGCAGCAAAAGGGAGTTTGTTTTTTTCGGTCGGTAATGAGAAGACTTCTTTTTCCCCTGGATGTGTAAAGTCAATTGATTATGTAGAGAAGGATGAGACAGGTGCAGAGAATTTAATCTTTAGTTTTTCCGATGAATGTGGCAAAAGGTTGTCGGAAATGACCCGACAGAATATAGGAAAGCATATGGCCATCGCCTACGATCATAATAAAATTACTTCCGCTATAATTTCCTCGCGTCTGAGTACCAGTTTCAGAGTATCCACAAAAGACATACCAAGAATACTGTTGATGCAAATACTTAATGATTATGATGGTGTTCGTGATTAACCAGAAAAAAGCGGCAAACAATATTTTACTTGGCAATGAAAAGTCATTCATAAATACAATGTCCGCTTTTCGCTCATAGCGAACCTTCACCTCAGTGACCTAGTCCGCTTCGTGCCAGAAGCGGACATTGCTAAGAGTCCCGAGGGTTAATGAAATTGAATTAGATCAATATGCAAAGCTAAAAATTGAAGTACGAAACCCAAAAGCATTAAACTGAGCGCAACGTAGGCGGAAATTTTATAACGAGTTTTTCGCTTACGGATTTTAACATTCCTCTCCCCGACCGTTGTTCCATCTCCCAAAGGCGTACCGTCCCCCAACCCTAAAGACACACCTTCATCATGTGATGGCTGAGGCAGCCCAAAGAAGAAAATTAGAATTACACCCAAAATATTAGAAGTCAGCCCTATTGTATTTAGTAACTCTGGTGTCATGTTATTTGTCCTTTAATTTTTAGTCTTGGAGGAGAAATTATCTCTATTTTCTGTGCCCATTTTCCCTTTCTCATAACACTATCAGCTCAAATGAAATCGTTATACAACACTCAACGGCCTCTGTCTGCTTTTCGCTCACAACAGACCTTCAGCCTAGCCATCTTGTCCGCTTCGTGCCAGGAGGGGACGTAACGAATAACTGTTTGTGTGGAGCAATGGGGAGCAGGCCAATTCAACTCTTTATTCGGAAACAACACCTGCCATCTCATACAGAAGATTTCCAAACTCAATAGCGGAAGGAGTCTTTCCCCTCCTGCTCCAAATGAGAGTGAAGTAAGCGGTCGGCAATTCTGGTAAACCGTATTGTCTGTCAATAACGGTCATCCCCGGCTCCAGGTCACTATGTGGTATGGCCGTAATAGCAAGTCCAGCCAGAACCGCAGCACGCAATCCCTGCTGGCTTGGTGATGTAAAGGCCATACGCCACTTAACGTCGGCTCCGTCCAGGGCTTTAACTCCAATCTGTCGATGAACACAAGGTTCCGGAGCAAATGCCAGAGGTAGTGGCGTGTCACACTTATATTCAAAAGATCGCGCTGCTGCCCAGACAAACTGTGTTTTTCGTAACACCATGCCATCATCGTGCTTACCTGACAAAGACATCACCACTGCCAGGTCCAGCCCGTTAGCATCGACTTCTGACTGCAAGTTCAAGTAAGTATCCACAGTGACATCAAGTCGAACATCCGGAAAAAGATGGGCGAATCTTGACAACAGAGGCGGAAGCCGATTTCCCATGAAGTTTTCGGGCACACCAAACCGCACCACGCAGGAGACTGAGGAACGCTGGAAACGGCGGACCAAAGCATCCTGAGCACGTAAAACCTGATCGGCGTAACGAACGAAGTCTTCTCCATCTTCTGTCAGAGTCAGACTACGTGTCGTTCGCATCAGCAAAGGCGTGCCCGCCTGCTCTTCAAGGCGACGGATTTGGTGACTGATGGCGGATTGGGTAAGGTTCAGTCGCTGAGCCGCCCTCGTGAAACTCCCAGTGTCCTTGACTGCGATAAAAGCCCGTAAAAGATTGGTGTCAAAGTCCATATCTACGATTAATGATGAAATTTAATTAATGTAACGAAATTATATCATTTCCGTCATAGCGTCAATGACGCCAAAATAAAAGCTCAAATATTAATTGCACCTCATGATAATAATGTCCGGCTTGTTTTAAAGCCGGGAATTTAATGTTCAGCTATCTCAAGCTACAGGGAACCACCATGACCATCTCCCCCTCAGCCAAAAACGCATTAACTCTTGCGGCTGTCTGTCTGGCTTCGTTGATGTTCGGTCTGGAAATATCAAGCATTCCAGTGATACTACCTACACTTGAAACAGTATTGCTTAGTGATTTCAAAGAATTGCAGTGGATTATGAATGCCTATACGCTCGCCTGCACCGCTATACTGATGGCTATTGGCACTTTGGCTGACCGTTACGGGCGCAAACGCCTTTTTGTTGTCAGCCTGATGTTATTCAGCGTGACGACGTTAGTTTGCGGACTGGCAACAAATACGTCAGTTCTCATTGCCGGTCGCTTTTTGCAGGGTATGGCGGGAGGAGCCATGTTAATTTGCCAGATCGCAGTGTTGTCCAATCAGTTTACTGAAAGTGGGGCACGTGGAAAGGCTTTTGGCTCATGGGGCATTGTTTTTGGCTTGGGGCTGGGTTTTGGTCCGATTATCGGCGCCGCAATTGTCGCCATTTCAAGTTGGGAATGGGTCTTTCTCGTTCATGTTCCGATAGCTATTATCGCGTTAGCACTTGTATTTATGGGGGTTGAGGAATCTCGTGGCCCTCAGGAACGCAGTCTTGATGTCAAAGGTATCGTATTCCTGTCACTGTCCGTATTTGGACTTGTCTGGTACATCACTCAGGCACCCACATTAGGCTTCATAAGTCCTGTTGCCATTACTCTCCTCGGTGCAACGCTACTCTGTTTGGTCATCTTTATCATGGCAGAACGGAGTAATAGTGCGCCTATGTTTGACTTCTCGGTGTTTCGTATCCGTCGCTTCTCTGGGGCATTGCTCGGTTCGGTTGGTATGAACTTCAGCTTCTGGCCCTTCATGATATATATCCCACTGTATTTTCAGAATGTTTTAGGTTATAGCAATGTCGCTGCAGGACTCTCACTATTGGCCTATACATTGCCAACATTGGTATTTCCACCAGTGGGCGAAAAGTTGTCCCTACGATACCGTGCAGAGGTTGTCATTCCGGCCGGGCTATTTACTATAGGAGCAGGTTTTCTTCTGATGAAATGGGGCAGTAGCCTGGAGTCTGCAAGTTGGTTAACAATGCTGCCGGGATGTCTGCTGGCGGGTATTGGGCTGGGTATTACCAATACGCCAGTGACGAATACCACAACAGGTTCAGTGGCGAATGAGCGCGCTGGAATGGCTTCTGGCATTGACATCAGCGCACGAATGATCAGCCTTGCCATCAATATTGCACTGATGGGGTTTATTCTTGTCGAAGGGATATCCGACTACCTTCGTTCCACATTATCAGGAGCAACGGATTTCACGCAATTGCGTCAGTTGGCTGAGGGTCTGTCTGCAGGAAATATTACGATGATGGAACAGATCACCCCAGTTATGAACATTTCCGGTACTACTGTCCAGGGAGCGCTATCTCAAGGTTTCGGATGGGTGATGATTTATGGTTCAGTTTCTGTATGGATATTGGCTATATGCAGTTTTCTTATTTTTAAAGAAAATGGCGTTAAGATACCTGTAAGTGGTGGTTGGAAATGAAAAATGAAATAAAGAAAACAGTAATCGAGATCATTAAAATACTATCCTCAAATGAGGAGGATTCATGGGCAAAAACATTTGAAAAACTGGCGATCGAGCTCGATATTGATTTTGAATCATCCATTTATTCATTGAAAAAACTTTACGGCGGGATGGGATCATTTAACGATATTGTTCTTCATAAAAATGGGATGCCTCTAATTCGAGAAAATGACGCATTAGATGATTTGAGATACAAGCTCTACAAGCAACTTGACCATGCAATCGGCTTGTTAAAAGCAGGTGATTGACCATAACGTCGTTACCAGCAACGCCAGTGAGGTACTGGCGACGTTTCCGGTACGGAATACCACGCGGCTCGCCGAAACATGGCCAATCGGCGGACAACACTAAGGTCCGCTTTTCGCTCACTGCGGACCTTAAGCACAGTCAGATCGTCCGCATCGAGCCAGAGGCGGACTGCGCCAGCCGTGTTCTGAATTGAGATTACTCGTAGGGAACGCCCTATTACACGGCTGATTTAGTCACCGCTAAACATCCTAAATTTCATCCATGGAGAAACTATTGTTCCTTTGAATACTCATCTGTCTCCGGAGAATAATGCTGACAAACACATGCCAGCTTATTCCCATCAGGATCGCGCAGGTAGGCAACATAAAAATCGGGTCCGTACGCGGTTCGTGTACCCGGCGCGCCTTCATTCTTCCCGCCCGCAAGGAGGCCTGCCGCATGGAACCGTCTGACAAGATCCGCGTTATCGGCACGGAATGCGAACATTGTCCCGTTTCCCGCCGTTGCGGGATGCCCGTCAAAAGGAGGGCAAATACAGAAGCTGAAACCCTCCTCCGGATTATTTTCATCTCCCCACATTGCCCAACCTTCTGTCCAGGCAGGCACACGTGAATAGCCAAGCACTCTAAAAACAGCGTCATAAAACGCCACGGAGCGCTGAAGGTCATTTGTACCTATGGTGATATATGTCAGCATCTTATCACACCCTCTTTGCCGTTTATCTGAGCGGACATTATACCTGGAGGCTGCTCTGCCGATGAAATAAAACTGTACTTAATAAACTATAGATTTATGTCTTATTTTGGAATGGATGTGGATATTATCATCCCCTCCGTGTTTGTCATTACAGCACAATGGAGCTTTAGATAAATCCATCAACCACATGTGCTGTAACTGTCAGCAAGAGGTTCCGCCCCGCCATCTAAACCGGAGCGGCTTATATACGGCTCAAGATCACCAGCCGCCGCAACCCACAATTAAAAACTGTACGTCACCTTCAAACTCCCCGTAGGGGACGTTTTACGATGCACAATCGGGCTATCGCCCGCCTCCCCCGTCAGCTGCGTAACGCCCGCTGAGGCAAGCACGCTCCAGCGAGAGGTGAGCTTGTGGGTCCAGTCAAGGTTCATCGACCAGGCATAAATCCCGGCCCCGGCGTCATGTCGGGCAAATCCCGATGCGGCCGACTGGGCGGCGTTGACCCCGTAGTAGGTCTGCATATACTTGCCGGAACCCCAACTGCCGGTCAGCGCCAGCGTCACCGCATTTTTTGGTGAGGTGTAGAACGGGCTGGAAATGCCGAAATGTACCGCTTCACCGTTGTCCCTTTCAGAAACCGGTACCTCAGCCTGCAGCTGCAGATGAAGCCAGTCGGTCACCTTGTACTCCAGCCCAGGCACAACAATAGCCGAGCCTTTTATCTCGCCCATCCCCCGCAGCTCGTCGCTGCCGGAGCTGATCGAATCGCTGCTCACGTCTTTATCTTTACGACCAACTCGATAGCTCAGCGCTGCGCTGTAATCCAGGTTACCAATGTTGTTGCCGTAACCGATACCCCGCGTGGTACCGATAAAAAAACCGTTGGCCATGGCGTAATCCACCACCTGAGCTGCGCTGACGCGAGTTTTATCTGAACCCGAGTAGCGTGGCGCGACGTCCACGCCGCCCCCCAGGGTTAAGACGTTATCCTGACTCTGTTCTGCCGCCAGTACGGGCGTGGCCAGTAACGCCAGAACGACGCCCGGCGCGATGTTTTTCAGGCTGCGGCCCGAAAGTAAATGGGGGAACGTATGACGCAGTTCGATGTTTCTCATTACAGAAGCCCTTTTGGATTCAAATGATGACGATGCATGCGGTTAACCGCCAGAACGCCCATTTTGAATACTGACCCTAAGGTTCTGATGAGCCGAAAATGAAGAAACACTGAAGCGCGAGCAGATGCTGTAACCCGGACAGATTTCCTGATACCGTTTTTTTCTTAAGATGTTCTTCATTCACGGTTGATACAGTTACCAGTGTGAAAATTCTACTAATCGAAGACGACCTCGATCTCGGCAATGGCGTACGTATCGCCCTGTCAGATCAAGGATTTGACGTCATATGGGTACGCCGTAAAGAGGATGCGCTGCATCAGCTGGACGTCTGCGTGCCGGAACTTATTTTGCTCGACCTGGGACTGCCCGACGGCGATGGCATGAGCCTGATGACGCGTTTGCGTCAGCAGCTCAAGGGGATCCCGGTCATCATCCTGACGGCGCGAGGCACGTTGCAGGATCGGCTGAGCGGGCTGGATGCCGGTGCAGACGACTATCTCGTCAAACCTTTTATTCTCGCCGAGCTGCTGGCGCGAGTCAGAGCCCTGGCGCGGCGCAGCTACGGTTTCGAGAATGAGGCGATAGAAATTCGAGGCTTATCTCTTCATGTCCCGACGCGTCGCGTGACGGTAAGTGCGCGCCATATCGATCTGACGGCCAGTGAATACGCGCTACTGGAAACGCTGATGCTGCGCGCTGACCGCGTGATTACGCGACGGTTTCTGGAAGAACGGATATTCGGCAACAAAGAGAACCTCAGTAATGCGCTCGACGTGCATATGGGGAATTTGCGGCGAAAGATCGGCGACGGCTATGTGCGAACGGTGCGGGGCGTCGGGTACGTCATTGATACCGTATCCATTCAGAAGGTGACCGGCTGATGCAAAACGTCTGGTATCACCTGAGACGCCCGACGCTGGTACGTCGAATTATCATCGCCCAGCTGCTGCTGCTGACCCTGCTGTGGTGTCTTTTTTTAACCTTCATTCTCTGGGAGGACCTGCGCAGCCCTCCCATCCTCACGGGCAGTAAAACGTACGACACCGTTTTTACCCTAGCCGAGCGTATGGACGGACGCCCGCAGGACCGTACCGCCGTGCTGGAAGACTTCAGCCAGGCCCTTCGTGAAGGTTACGGCGGAGGGGAAGATCCCGTGCTGTCGATTAACCTCATCGTTCGCAAAAATAATACCGTTATTTTTGCCTCAGACGGTGCGCCCGCGGGGATAACAAACACCCGGTTCGGCGAACTGGAGCACGTTCAGAGTGGAGATCGTACCTGGACCAGCCGCACCCTTAAATCCCCTCACTCCGATGTGGAGGTTACCCTTTTCACCCCAGCCAGCGGCTGGAACTTCTTTATCTATCTGAACTCACGTGGCTACTACATCCTGCCGCTGCTGGTCTGCTTCCCTTTTCTGCTGTTTCCCGCATGGCTGTCAATACGCATTGCGATGCGCCCGTGGAATAAGGTGGTCAATGAAATTACGTTACGCACGCCTGACGATCTCTCCCCCTTAAAAGCCGTTCCCAGGCACAGGGAGCTTCGTCAGATGGTGGACGCGATCAATGACTTCCTTGCCAGAGTCCGTGAAAGCGCGGAAAGGGAACGGGTTTTCATTGCGGATGCCGCGCACGAGCTGCGTACCCCCCTCGCGGCGATGCGCATCAACGTGGAAGCGCTGCAGTCCTGGGTCATCAGCGAGAACCAGCAGGAGCTGCTTGCGGGAGTGGTTCGCAGCAACAGCCGCGCCGCGCGTCTCGTCAACCAACTGCTGCTGATGATGCACAGTGAAGCGCGTATTGATACGGCTATGGAGCCCGTGCCACTAACAACGCTTATTCAGGAACGAATGGCCGAGCTGGAGCCGCTAGCGTCTGCGCGCGACATTGAGCTGGAATTCTTCGCCGAGGATGAAATCTGGATCTCAGGCGTCAGGGAACGTCTGGTGTCGCTCATTGATAATCTTATTGAGAACGCCGTGAAGTACAGCCCCGAGGGCGGGCGGATTCAGGTCGATGTCCGTGTAGTAGATCGCTTCGCGCGGCTTCGCGTTTCAGATGCAGGACCCGGCATTCCGACCGAGCTGCGGGAGCGCGTGTTCGACCGCTTCTTCCGCGATCCCAATCAGGTGCAAAGCGGCAGCGGGCTAGGGCTTGCCATCGTCAAAGCGGTGGCGCAGCAACACAGCAGCAGCGTAAACCTGAGCACTTCCGCTGAAGGAGGCCTCATGGTGACGGTTGACTTCCCGAACCGCACGTTTAGCTAAAGCAGAACAGGGGGTTTGATCGCAAATGCCGCAGATTGCTTCAAAATAATTACCGTATTTGTTATATTGTTGTTTATTGCTTATTCACCTCTGCGGTGCCAAAAAGAACAAGATTCACCGCAACCCAGGACAGAGAAATGTTAGATTACCGCTTCCCGACAGCTTTGCAGATGGTTCTCAGCGTAGCGATGGCGGAGCAATTGGGTGAACGTTCGACGAGTGCGATTCTGGCCTACGGTCTGGAAGCGAACCCGAGCTTCATCCGCAAATTGATGGTTCCGCTGACGCGTGACGGCATTATCGTCTCAACGCTTGGCCGTAACGGCTCCATTCATCTTGGTCGTCCGCCGGAAGAGATCACCCTGCGCGACATCTACCTTTCGGTCATCGAAGATAAAAAGCTGTGGGCGTCGCGCCCTGACGTACCGGCCCGCTGCGTGGTCAGCGCTAACGCCTGCTGGTACTTTAAATCGATTTCTGAAGAGGCCGAGCAGGCGTCGTTAGCGGTACTGGAGCGCCATACCGTGGCTAGCGCCCTGGAAGCGGTGAAAAACGCCGACAGCAGCGGATGGGATCCGCTCCCCGACCTCATTGCCCAGTATCAAAAAACGTCGTAACGCGTTATTTGTTGCGAAAAAAAACCGCCTTCACTATGAAGGCGGTTTTTTATTATCTGCAATATCCCTAGGCAGGCAGAACTTCCCTTTCCTCTTTACCACGCGTCACTAACTTACGCAGCGTCACGTAAAACACCGGCGTCAGGAACAGACCAAACAGCGTCACGCCCAGCATCCCGGAGAAGACCGTGATCCCGGTGACGCCGCGCACTTCTGCACCCGCGCCGTGACCAAGGATCAGCGGAATGGTCCCGGCAATAAAGGCGATGGAGGTCATCACAATCGGGCGTAAACGCAGGCGGCACGCCTCCAGCGCGGCCTCCATGATGCCTTTGCCCTGAATTTCCAGCTCGCGGGCAAATTCCACGATAAGAATGGCGTTTTTACAGGCCAGCCCCATCAGCACCACCAGCCCTACCTGCACGAAGACGTTGTTATCGCCCCCGGTCAGCCAGACGCCAAACAGCGCGGAAAGCATCGTCATCGGCACGATGAGGATCACCGCCAGCGGCAGCGTCCAGCTTTCATACAGCGCCGCCAGGACCAGGAACGCCAGCAGCACCGCGACCGGGAAGACGATCAGCGCCGTATTCCCCTGGGTGGCCTGCTGGAAGCTCAGGTCCGTCCATTCAATGTTCATCCCGTTCGGCAGGATCTGCTTAGACATCGCGTCCAGCTGCGTCATCGCCTGCGCAGATGAAAGCACGCGCGGGTCGGCATCGCCAATCAGGTCCGCCGCCGGGTAACCGTTGTAGCGGATCACCGGATCCGGCCCGTAGGTGGTCGTGATGTTCACCATGCTGCCAATCGGCACCATTTCGCCCTGGCTGTTGCGGGTGCGCAGATTCGCAATATCTTCCACGCTGTCGCGGAACTGCCCGTCGGCCTGCGCCATCACGCGCCAGGTGCGCCCGAACTGGTTGAAGTCGTTGACGTACGACGAGCCCAGATAGGTTTGCAGCGTCCCGAAGAGATCGGTCAGCGACACGCCCTGCGCTTTCGCCTTATCGCGGTCAACCTGCACGTCCAGCTGCGGCACGTTAGCCTGGTAGGTTGAGATCGGGAAGTGCATTCCCGGCGTCTGCATAATCGCACCGGACATGGTGTTCACCGCGTTTTGCAGCGCGCCATAGCCCAGACCACCGCGGTCCTGAATGTACAGGGAATAGCCCGACCCCTGACCCAGTCCTAAAATCGGCGGCGGCAGGATGGAGAAGCCAAAGCCTTCCTGAATTTGCGCGATTTTCGCGTTGATCTCCGCGTTAATTTCCGCCGCGGAATGTTTACGCTGATCGAACGGCTTCAGGCCGAAGAACACCGTCCCGGTATTCGGCGTGTTGGTGAACTGCAGCGCGTTCAGCCCCGGGAACGCAACCGCATAGTCCACGCCTTCGGTATTCATCCCGATTTCGCTCATTTTGCGGATCACCGCATCGGTGCGCGCCAGCGATGAACCTTCCGGCATTTTCACGCCGCCAATCAGGTACAGTTTGTCCTGTGTCGGAATAAACCCGCCGGGCACCGCTTTAAACATGACGCCTGCGGCACAGAGCAGCAGCAGATACACCACAAATACCGCGCCGCGTCGTCCGAGCGTTTTGCCCACCAGCCCCTGATAGCCGTTCGAGCTGCGGAGGAAGAAGCGGTTAAACGGACGGAAAATCCAGCCGAACAGACGATCGATAAGCCGGGTCGGGAAATCTTTCGGCGCGCCGTGCGGTTTTAACAGCAGTGCCGCCAGTGCCGGAGAGAGCGTCAGCGAGTTAATGGCGGAGATGACCGTGGAAATCGCGATCGTCACCGCAAACTGCTTGTAGAACTGCCCGGTAACGCCCGAGAGGAACGCCATCGGCACAAACACTGCGCACAGCACCAGCGCGATGGCGATGATCGGCCCGGACACTTCGCGCATCGCCTGATGCGCCGCCGCAAGTGGAGCAAGCCCCTCTTCAATGTTTCGCTCGACGTTTTCCACTACCACGATGGCGTCGTCCACCACGATACCGATGGCCAGCACCAGCCCGAACAGGCTGAGGGTATTCAGCGAGAAGCCCAGCAGGTAGAGAATGCTGAAGGTACCCACCACCGACACCGGCACCGCGATCAGCGGAATGATCGACGCGCGCCAGGTTTGCAGGAACAGAATGACCACCAGCACCACCAGCACCACCGCTTCCAGCAGCGTTTGCACCACCGCACGGATCGAATCGCGCACAAAGACCGTCGGATCGTAAGGTGCCGCCCACTTCATGTCCGCCGGGAAGCGCGTTGACAGCTCGTCCATTTTCGCGCGCACCGCGTTAGACAGATCGATGGCGTTCGCCCCCGGCGACTGGAAGATACCAATCCCGACCGCGTCTTTATTGTTCAGCTGGGAACGCAGCGCATAGCTGCCGGAGCCCATTTCGATACGCGCCACGTCGCGCAGGCGGACGACCGTGCCGTCCTGCGTTGTTTTCAGGACAATATTGCCGAACTCTTCTTCGGTATGCAGACGGCCCTGGGCGTTAATGGAGATCAGGAAATCGCTCTCTTTCGGCAGCGGCTCGGCGCCAAGCTGTCCGGCGGAGACCTGCACGTTCTGCTCCTGCATCGCCGTGACCACGTCCGAAGCGGTCAGCCCGCGGGCCGCCACCTTGTTGGGATCCAGCCAGACGCGCATCGCGTATTCACCCGAGCCGAAAATCTGGATCTGGCCGACGCCGGGCAGACGCGCCAGTTCGTCCTTCACCTTCAGCGTGGCGTAGTTACGCATATACAGGGAGTCGTACTTACCGTTAGGCGAAAACAGATGCACCACCAGCGTCAGCGTCGGGGACTGTTTCTGGGTGGTGATGCCCAGACGCCGCACGTCTTCCGGCAGACGCGCTTCGGCCTGCGCGACGCGGTTTTGTACCTGAACCTGCGCCTGATCCGGATCGGTTCCCGGACGGAAGGTGACGGTAGTGACCAGCACGCCATCGGAACCCGCGACGGACTTCATGTACATCATGTTCTCAACGCCGTTGATCGCCTCTTCCAGCGGCGTCGCCACGGTCTCAGCAATCACTTTGGGGTTGGCGCCCGGGTACTCCGCGCGCACCTGAACGCTTGGCGGCACGACGTCAGGATATTCGCTCACCGGCAGCAGCGGGATGGCGATTAACCCTGTGATAAAAATAAGAATCGACAGCACCGCGGCAAAAATCGGCCTGTCGATGAAAAAGCGGGAAAAGTCCATGGGTGGATTCTCAGGTCAAGGGATCAGTTGAGGGCGCTGGCGGTCATGGCAACGGTTTTCGCGTTAACCGGCATGCCCGGCATAAACACTTTTTGTAAACCCTCGACGATGACTTTATCGCCAGGGTTCAGCCCCTGCCGCACGATGCGTAAACCGTCTGCCAGACGTCCCGGCGTGATGTCACGACGCTGCGCTTTCCCCTCTTTATCCACGATATAGACGTATTTACGATCCTGATCGGTCAGTACCGCTTTGTCGTCGACAAGCGTGGCTTTGAACTCGGCGCTGCCCGGCAGGCGTACGCGGGCAAACAGTCCCGGCGTGAACTGACGCTGCGCGTTATCCAGCAGCGCGCGCATACGGATGGTGCCGGTACCTGGCGACAGTTGGTTATCAAGGAAGTCCACTTTGCCCTGATGGGGATAGCCCTCCTCGCCCGTCAGGCCAATCTCAACCGGCAGCGCCGTATGATTGCTGGACGCCCCCTGCCCGCTGCGGGCCAGGTTTTGGTAGTGAAGGTAGGTCGACTCGTCCACGTCAAAGTAAACGTACACCGTCTTCTGCGAGACCAGCGTGGTGAGGACGCTGGCGGTGTCGCCCGCAGTCACCAGGTTCCCGCTGGTGATCAGCGCCCGGCTGGCGCGACCATCGATAGGCGCGGTGACTTTGGTGAAGTCCAGGTTGAGCTGCGCGGCGTCCACTGCCGCCTGCGCGGCGCGAATATCGGCCTGCGCCTGAGTGGCGGCCGAACGACGCTGCTCCCACTCTTCACGGGAGACAACGTTGGTATTGACCAGCTTATCGGTACGGTTAGCCTCACTTTGCGCCAGGCTGGCCTGCGTTTTGGCTCTCGCCAGGTTCGCCTGCGCCTGTTCCAGCGCGGCGCGATAGGTTCGGTCATCAATCGTGAACAGCACCTCGCCCTTCTTCACTTCCTGGCCGTCGGTGTAATTCACTTTATCAATGTAGCCGGACACGCGCGGACGCAGCTGAACGCTCTCCACCGCTTCAATCCGTCCGTTAAAGCTATCCCACTGGCTAATAGATTTCACCACCACGTCAGCAGCGCTGACGGCGGGCGCAGGCGGCGCGGCATTTTGCGCGACGCTGTTATCGCATCCGACGAGCAGCACGGAGAGCAACATTGCCCCCAGCGCGTTCAGATGAAAGTTACCCCAGGTTTTTTGCAGGCTCATTATTTTTATTCCAGTCATTATCGCCGCCGGGCAAGACGCAGCAGGAGGCACCGCGCCACTTCCTTTGTCCGGTGGCTGTCTCAAGGCCATTTGTGTCGTTCATCGCCACAAAACTGTAACAGTTGCGAGTACACTATCGCGGCGATTGTAGGAAGGCGCTTAACTAAGTGCAAGAATAATTGTTGCACTTTATGTGCTATTTGAGCGGATGTAAAAAGGCCCGTTTCGCTCAGGGATTTAAATGCAACAATAAAACTTGCAATTACTACAAAAACGCGCCACCTTTTAATGCAACAGACAAAGATACTTTTAGACAAGCAGCGTGAGGGTAACCAGATGAACACTGGCGCATTTATGCATGATTTACTCGACTGGATCGACAACAACCTGGATAGCCGTCTGGACATTGAGTCCGTCGCCAGGCGTTCCGGCTACTCAAAATGGCACCTCCAGCGCCTGTTCAAAGAGCATACGGGCTATCCCCTCGCCGGATATATTCGCGCGCAAAAGCTGCAAAAATCGGTTGAGCGCTTAACCCGCAGCGATGAACCGATTCTGAACGTGGCGATAGCACTTGGCTTTGACTCCCAGCAGTCTTTCAACCGCAGCTTTAAGCGTCAGTATGGTCAGGCGCCTGGGGCATGGCGGCGGAGCATGGGTGGCCCGGAAACGCAGCAGCTACGCTAGCAATGAAATTGTCACGGATGACATCCTCCCTGCTTGTGTCCCAGGCAATACCCACCTCCCAGCTGATTGACTCCCCCGTTAGTGTAATAATCGCCAGCTCCGGCGGCGCGATATGCGTCACGCTGGTGGGCAAAATGGCCACGCCGATACCCGCAACCACCATCGCGACGATAGTTTGGATATCGTCAGTCAGCTGAGTCGAAGAGATGAAAAGACCGTTGTCATGCAGGAAGCGGTCAATCTGCGCGTTTAAACCCCGCCCTCGCTCATCATACAGCCGCAACAGAGGGCGTTTCGTGAGCCACTCTGCAGCAGACATTGCTGGCGACGCGGCGGGCGTAACCAGAACCAGCCGATCGGTAAATAACGGCAGGTATTCGAGCTCCACGGGGGGAGGAACCCTGACAAAACCGACCTGTAGCTCATCATTTTGCAATCGCTCGTACTGCTGGAAGGAAGGCAGATCCGTCAATGACATTTCTACTTCCGGATAGTCTCGACGAAAATCAGCGATACAGCGTGGCGCCAGATAAAAGCTTGAGAGTCCGAACCCGACGGCGATATGCCCCTCCACGCCTTTTGATACCCGCTCAGCATGCTGCATAAATTTCCGGGTCTGCCTGACCACTTTTTCAGCCTCTGGCAGCAAACGCCTGCCGCTGGCCGTCAGTATTGCGCCGTGACGACCTCGTGAAAAAAGCGACATCTTCACCAGGGATTCGAGGAGATTAATCTGTTTGGTCAATGCCGGCTGCGAGATAAACAGCGCCCGCGCCGCATCGGCATAATTTCCTTTTTCAGCCAGTATCAAAAAGGCCTTTAGCAACCGGGTGTTCATTTTTACATTCCAGATGGTTATCGAATTAGGAAATGATTTGATTATACAGTTATCGGAAATCGTTATGTAATTCAGTCTCGATGACAACCGGAGACGCAACATGAACGAACTGACATCCTTAAAGGCGGCAACCGTACAGTTTCAGCATCAGGCCAGTAACAAAAAATACAATCTCCTGATAATGGAGAAATTTATTGAACAGGCGGCGCTTGAGCAGGTGAACATTCTCACTTTCCCTGAAATGTGCATCACCGGTTACTGGCATGTCCCTAAGCTCAGTGCAGCGGAGGTGTCTGCGCTGGCAGAGCCGGTTGCCGACAGCCCTTCCCTGACGCTAATACGCTCCCTGGCGATAAAACATCAAATGCTGATTGGCGCCGGGCTTATTGAACGCGCCGACGATGGCCGCTTCTACAATGCGTATGTTGCCTGTATGCCGGATGGCTCAATGCATACGCATCGTAAACTCCATGCATTTGAACATCCGGCCATCAGCAGCGGGGACAGCTTTACCGTCTTTGATACGCCGTGGGGCGTGAAGGTCGGTATCCTGATTTGCTGGGACAATAATCTGGTCGAAAACGTGCGCGCGACGGCGCTGCTGGGTGCCGATATTCTTCTCGCACCGCATCAAACTGGCGGTACCGATTCCCGCAGCCCTCACGGGATGAAGCCTATTCCGCTGGCGCTCTGGGAGGAGCGGGAAGCGCGCAAGGAAGAAATTACCGCGGCATTCAAAGGGCCAGGCGGTCGGGAATGGCTAATGCGCTGGCTGCCTGCCCGCGCGCATGACAACGGGTTATTTCTTCTCTTCAGCAACGGTGTCGGTGCCGATGATGACGAAGTGCGCACAGGCAATGCGATGATCCTCGACCCCTATGGCAGGATCGTGAATGAAACCTGGGCGGCTGAAGATGCGATGGTGAGCGCTGAACTCGATTCAAGCCTGCTTGCTATGAGCACCGGACGCCGCTGGATCCACGGTCGCCGCCCTGATTTATACCAGATACTGACGCAGCCGCAGGGCTATGAACGTGACGCGATCAGCGCACGCTTTTCGAATGAGCCCCCTGCCCGCTAAAATGTGAGCAATTTTTAGCTGCAACATTAATCCGGAACTGTTATACTGTATATAATTACAGTATGAGGTGCGCATAATGGCTGTTGAAACAAAATTTGTTGTCGTTAGAAAAGGTGAAGAGAAAATGACATTTGCCAGTAAGAAAGAGGCTGACGCTCACGACAAGCTGCTCGATATGGCAGACGCGTTCACCGACTGGCTGTTGCAAAGCGGAATGCAGATGGATGAAACGCAGGCTGAAAATCTTGGCCTGTATCTCGCCGAGCAGAAAGAGACCGTGCAGCATATTCTGCGCACCAGCAAGCTTCCCGAGCTCAACGCTCCAGCTGCTGCGGATAAAACAGAATCCGATGCGGCTGACACGAAAAAAATCAGGGCTGTGAAAGCGGCCTGATCGTCAGAAAATCATCACCGATCCGGAAGCCGTAAGCAGCCATCTGCTTGCGGCTTTTTTAGTCAGAACATGAAAAGCGTAAAGGAGATGACGTGCGCCAAGCAATGAAGGAAAAAATCATCAGGATCTGTGATTCAAAAATCGCCTCTAAGGGAAGCGATGTTGGGCTTTCGTTTTATGCTTTTTTTGCTAATAAAAACGACGATCCTGAACTGCTTATGGAAGTGGCACACTGGTGGATTATGGAGATGAAGCTGGACCATTTTGAAAAGGCAGAAAAGATCAGAAACCTCGTCTCAGCCCTTTAACACGCTAAAGCGGGATGGCCGGTAACAGTGCGGGATTTCATCGCTCTGGCCGTCGCATAACTCCTCTGAGACCAGTCTGCCAATCGTCGCTGCGCACGTAACGGCTGGGTGCATCGAGGCGACGTAAACCGTCCTGCGCTCATCAGCAAAACCAAGAACGGGATACCCATCCTGAATAACAGGACGCTCTCCTGTTGAGTACTGGATGAGAGCAGCCGACTCTGCGCCCGTGAGCCTGCTTCTTACCGCGCGTTGTGCAGCCTTCGCCGTTTCTCTGACGTTGCCGTTTGCCGGGTAATCTTCTGCGGCTAACAAATCCCCGTTGTGCGCTTGCCGAACCTCAATGTCATCACCGGAGAGGATCGTGTTGACCACGTTCCGGGAGGCCTCAAAGCGCAACAATATGGCCGGTGATGACAAAACCGGAACATGAATACCCACCCGCTCAGTCAGCGCTGGAATACCTGTACCGCAGGCCAGCACGACGCAATCTGCATCCAGTTTCCCCCGAGAGGTCAGGACGCCTGTCACCTTCCCCTCCGTCATGCAAAGCCCCGTAACGGTTGTTTGGGTATTTAGGACGACGCCCTTCTCACAGGCTTTGTCGAGCAATAATCGCGTTGCGCTGACGGCATCAATAGCACCATCTTTTGCAGCATAGCGGGCCTCTGAGGGAGGATTGTTCAAAGCCGGTTCAAGACGGCCAATCTCCGCCTTGTGGAGGAGACGTTCGTCCTGCAGGCAGGACCCGGATGCCGCACCGTAGGTTAACGAACCGCTCCATTTAATGTTAGGTTCCGGTATGTGTTCTTCTAGCCTGTGCCAGTCCGCAAGTGCGATGCGCCGGATAAACACGTCTGTCGCATCATCCTTCACCACACCGGTCAGCCAGCCAAACGCGCTGCCGGTTGCACCTGACGCAGGCATATTCTGTTCTACGAGGGTGACATCAAATTCACGGTGGGCGAGATGCCATGCTATGGATACGCCAGTGATCCCAGCACCTACGACGACAATCCTTTTTTTATGGGTCACGGTGCCCTTCTCCTTTGCGGGAAACCTGTTTATGCCTGATGTAAAAGTAATCTCTTACAGACAATTTTGTATGATCGCAAAATCCGTGGGGACTGCGGTTCAGGACGAAAGATTTAAAGGTCTGTATCTCACTCATGAGCGACCTTATGGCCTCGTTTTATGTACGCTTGGTGCCGGAAGCGGAAGTTGAACAACCATCTGTGCGATTAAAATATAACAATAGTTTGATGGAGGAGCGGGTATCACTACCTTAAAACATGATATCTAAGAGGGATTGATTGTTACCAGGAACCCAGACGGGTTTATCGTTGATGGAGCTAAGTTGAGATATCCGTTATGAAGAGATCAATAACATACAAAAATGATCGTATGCCAGCACCGAGAACAAATCACTTTACGCCTGAAGCGAGGCAGCGTGTTATCAATGGACTCGTTGCGACGGCTAAAGCTGACTTCGTATCTTTAGTTCACTGGCTGAAAACAGGTAAACAGAATGGTGAACCTATTCCGTTAGATAAATGCGAAAGTCTTCGAACCGCTATTCTTAATCTTGATACCCTTAAAGCTGGTGTACAAACCGACTGGAAGCAGGCGATCCAGTTGATGGAAAAAGAAATCAAAAAAAGCCATCAATTGAATGCCTCAGTTCCTACATCCTCGCAGCTAATTACTGGTGTTCTGCGAAATCTTAATGATATCAGCGAGAAGATCGCTGCGGGTAAAGCTGTTCCCGAGATGCTTGGCTGGCTCGAAAATATGCAGCAAATGATTACCAACCTCAAGGGAAATGAGGGTCTGGTTAAAAGTATCAGTATTCTAACCCGAAGTGCACAGGATGCTTTGCGTGGTTATAGCAAGAATCAGTCAAAATCAAAAATCAGGAAGCCTGAAAAAATAAATCCTCTCCTTCGTGATGAGCAATCCTTTCGGACCGAGTGTGCCCCTCTGATCGGGGAAAGCGATATTTTCATAATCGCTAGTTGCCTTATTTCAATGTCGGCTCGATTGGGGCAGTCCCCTGTTAACCTGGCTAAAAGAGCAGCCGCTTTAAAAGGTGTCATCAAAACTGAGCTTTTGCCCGAACTGCTGGAGTTACTTCAGCAGGATGTAGAGTTGAATGCCTTAGTACCGCTCCACAGAGACAAAGATGACAATACTCGTAGTGATGGTGGTAAGCTTGTTGGATTGACAGGGGTCGTTGAGGGGGGCTCTTCTATCGGTGTGGAAGCGCAGCGCATTATTACCGCAGAACTTAAAAAGCTTGCGTATATCTCCGGAGTTCAGCGCGTTTATCTGGATACAGCTCGTTTAGGACTGGCTTTGGAAGATGATACGTTTAGGGTTATTGAAGAGGTAAAACGTATCGCAGGGAAGCATAATTTGAGTCCATTATCGGTTGCGGTGTATTCGACTTACAAAACGCCAGGCATAAGACCGGAGATCGCCGGAGATGTTATTACTTTACTGGCACAGGATGAGGTTCTTTCAGCGACAGTCAGACGGTAACTTTATTTTTATTAGCTCCGATTTGCCCTGACATAGGTGTGGTGCAGGGCCGGGCTCAATCTGACAGTCCGCTCCGTGCCAGAAGCGGACATTGATAACATCGCAATATCTTAATTTATGGGGAGCAGTTCGCGGACGTTGCTTACTCTTAGTAACCAATAGTGTGCACGCGACTAAAACAATTTATTACTTTTCATTTTATGCCCCACTGAGATTTAACGAGCCAAAATATTTAACGAGTTCAATAATTGAGTATCCAGCGTTTCAGTTGCAGGGGTTGGTAGTCCGTTCGCAATGCGATAATTTTTTATTGACTGCCTTGTGGAAGGCCCCATTATGCCGTCAATATTCCCGTTGTAATAACCTTTGTCCAGCAAAGCGAATTGAACCCGCATGATTAAGCGCTTACGCTTCTCTGTACCAGAAGTCAGCCCATTACTTGCACGGTTAGCTTCTGTAGTTCCACCAGAATTCGTAGTAGTAGAGTTGTTATTGTCGTTAGAACGAAGCGAACGCACAGAGGAAGAGGATGATGAGGAACTTGTTCCTGAACTTGAAGACCCAGATGAGCTTGGTGAGCTGTATGTTTTTGGATAATAAGGAGTGCTGCCACCATAGTACCCTCCACCTGATGATGATCGGTGAGAACTATGGCTTCGATGGGAGCTATGACTGCGATGCCCTGCAATGTAGAATGGAATTTCGGTGTTAAGTGGGGCTATCACTAAATCATGTTCATTAAGAGTCATACCGGGCAAATCACTTGCTCCGGTAGATGAATCACTTGCCCATACAGAATTATTAAGTACCAAAAATCCCGGAAGTAGAGCAGCAAAATTAAATTTTTTCATAAAATCGGTCTCGGTGGTTGATGAAAACGACCTGTTGAGGAACTGAAATAACCTGCACAGGAAGACTTCTGAGTGCATTCATCACATTCTTTAGGATAGTAATTTTTCCAATCAGAGATCGACTGAGCAGCAAGCTCCCAAGCTCTTTCAGGAAGATGACACAAAGGATAATTAAAAATTGTTAAAGGTATGCCTGACCTGTGCGCAGCGTCTATGGCGGAGGTTATTTTCTCACTATAACTGCTGTGCTCAATGAAGATTGTTGACCAGTTCTTTCGTGCCCAACCGATAGATTCCAGCCCCATAAGGGAAATCTGATTAATGTTGGAGAACACTCGGCCAACGAATTCTACAATATCATCCAATTCTGTATAGTTAGCCAGTGTCGGAATAACTCTAAGTTCGATATTAATCCCTGAGTTTCCTGCATTGATTAACCCCTTAACCGTTTCATTAAATGCGCCATCACTCCCTACCAGATGATCATGCACAAGTGGTCTTGATGAGTAGAGCGGGATACCAAAGGTGATTTTGATCTTTTTGCTTCGCTTTGCCATTTCCTGAGTAAAGTTGATATCAGCAAATTTGCGTCCGTTTGTTAAAACATGCAAAGCAGTATCTGGTGAATTCTCGATGATAAAATCAATGAAGTGAAGGAAATCATCTCCATACAGCAAAGGTTCTCCACCGCTGACCCCAACAACTCCATCCAAACCAAATGAAGCTATAGCAAGAGCTGATTGGGTAAGTAGCCAGTCATCATTTGATTTCTTTGGTGGCTGCGAACAAAACAGACACAAGTTATTGCAGCGTTCCGTCACTAAGACAGTATTATGATTGGCTCTGCGGGACAGAATTACGCGTATCATATTGCCATTGTTGATTATCCCAATATCTCCATCTTCAATTGACTCATATAATTCAGTGCTAATAACAGAGAAATCAAAGCATGGTCGAATGGCATCATTATTGCCTTCAGCAACTACCAGTAAATTGGGCAAAAAGAATAAAGGGTTCATTGGCTTTTGTTTGCATAACCGATAGAACCCCGTGGGCACATTCTTTTTTGAAGCAAAATGAAAGATATCGTTCCTAATAACCTCAGACATATGCCCATCCTTTTAGCATCTCAGCCTTCGGACCACCTTCTGAGATGCAGTTCATCAGATACCTGAACATCCCCTTGTGATACTGACAAAACGTTGAACGACTCCTATCACCAACAGGCTCACCCTGTACACTTATGTTCTGGCATGGATCTGCACCGCAAAATGGTTGATATGCACATGTATCACAACCTGGCAGAGCAAAATTAAACGATGAAGTCAACACTGCGTTATAGTAAGGACTCTTAGAAAATGATAGCGTTTTAACCTCACCCGCACTGAACTCCGTTTCAGGGTTCACCTTCTGCAACATACGGCTCTCATCGCTACCATATACTCGACCGTCATAATTGAAAAGAATACTGTTAAGTACGACCCCGCTTGGCGACTTTAAATCCGCATAACCACTAAAGCCGGGATTGAAGATCCTTTTCAGATGAATGGAGGCCGAATGTTCCACAACCCTTATCCCTTCATTATTCATCTTAAGGATTTCATCTATCAACGAGGCATAGAAACTGAAGTATTCCTCCATAGAAAATGTGAACGATGCTTTTTGTGCAAACCCATAGGGACTAACAGGTCGGATAAACATGTCCTTGAGGCCAAGAGACAAGTGAGCCTGGACAATCGATTCAGGATGCCTAATGAGATCTTTAGTAACTGTAGTAACCGTTGCAACGCGACCAGCGCCTAAAGACCGTTTGATAGCCTCTACCCCTGATACTGTTCTACTGTACGCAATCCCATGACCAAGAATTCGATTACTGTTGTGAACAACTTCCTCACCATCAAGCGAAACAGAGAACGTTATGTTCCTATCTCTCGACCATTCAAGCATATCCTCATTCAAGACAGACAGGCTTGATGCTACCACCATCTCAAAATCGGTGCTTCCCAGCGTTTCAGCACATTGCTCATAGATAGACTGAATTAAATCGAACCGCAATAGTGGCTCTCCACCCTGTATCTCTATCTTATAAGGTGGAGTTGATAGTTTTTTGATAGTAGAAATGATATCAGGGATGAGAGCGGGATCTAGATCATAACCAGAGGCGTTCACGGAAGCTCTACTGACCTGACAATACTTGCAGGTATGGTCGCAACGTAATGTGGGCACAATCATGAAAATTGGTCTGACCGCCAGTTCATTCATCAATCGTTTTGCAAAAGCAGAACTTAAAGCATAGGGAGTTATAGCCGATGAGCTTTCGTTGGTTATGAACAGCTTGCTTTCTAGTGCGTTTGATTGATCCGCACTGATTTGCTCATCAGAAAGATCAAGCAGCTCTTGCTCATTAATGAAGTGATGAAAGCCAGCGAGGTTGCTTATAAAAACCCGTCCATTAGGCAATCTGTCAAAATTGAATGGCATCAATTCCATTACGAAAGCCTTTCATCTACGCTGCGAAGCACTTTATGGACAATAGAATCTCTCAACGCCCCTGTTTTATGCTGTAGCTTTTCTCGCAAAACGTAATCATTCAGCAGCCTCTCGAATTCATAAAGGCATTCGGGACTATCGTTTTCAAAAGAGATTGTCCAAGAGGATAGCTCCTCAAGGAGTTTCCATCGAGTAAGTGGAGTCATCCAGTATAGGCTATTGCGTATAACCCACTCAGAATAAAGTTCTTTTTCAAACGTTCTTTCGCACATTGCCATTACCTTTCAATGCAAATAATCACGATCAGCAGCTGCTTCAAAGCAGATTTTTCCTATGGAAATAATGATACAACATATCTATCGATATGTTACAAGTGACTAGGGTGCCGTTGAACAATACATCGCAACGTTCGTAATGCCATCACCAATTGTGAACTTCTGCTTCTCGCTCTTAGCAGACGTAACGTTCCCCTCCCGCCATTAAACCTGGTAGCTATACAAACACGCCAGACTGTTACGTTAATACCTGTTTACCCTATAAAGAGGAAACGCGCATGACCCCACATCCGCTACGCCAGATAATCGAATCCTGTGACCACGCCATCACCACCAAAAACTATGACGCCCTGATGGAGTATTACGCCGACGATGCGGCTCTGGTGGTCAAGCCAGGCATGACGGTTAAAGGCAAAGAGAACATCCGCAGCGCGTTTATTGCCATCTCTGATTATTTTCAGGATCAGCTGATCGTCGAACAAGGGGAGATGCAGGTGATCGAAGGTGGCGGTAATGCCCTCGTTATCATGGAAACCGTTCTGCGTTTTCCTGATGGCCAGGGTGGAATAACAGAAATGTCGCGCCGCGCGACCTATGTTTTTCGACAGGAAAGCGATGGTCGCTGGCTTTGTACCATCGACAACTCTTACGGTACGTCGCTTCTGGATACCGGGAACCCCTCGCGTTAATCACACTTTCAAAGGGGCGCTTCCGCCCCTCCACGCCTGCGCCCTTAATGTGTAGTGATGCGCGGCTCCTTCACAAACTCAGCCAGCAGCCACACCATATCGTGCAGCAGGCCTGTCAGTTCCTTCGCTACGTGAGCGGGCAGCGTTCCCCCCCTCACCGCCTGTGTCAGCGCCAGAACGTAGTCCACCTGAGTCAGGGTGTCCTGCCAGCAGTCCGGCACACAGGAGTTGATTTTCTCACCCATGATCAACTGTTCAATCAGGTATGGCGGAAGATCGGCATCGCAGAGCTCACGCAGCTTGCGCAGGGTCTGAAGGAGACGCTCGCACAGCGCAGTGCGGCTCGCGACATCATCGATTTCGACCAGCACGCTCACCAGCGCGGCGCAGTTGTCGGCGACGACAAACAGATCGGCATCAGCCGGAAGCGGCCGGGAGATAAGTTGCAGAATGACGTTTTCGTCAGATGGAAGATAAGTCAGGGTTGGGATAGTAGCCATACAAGGCATCCTTCTATATGCAATTCATTTAACCACCCAGTGAGTTCCTACGCTCGGGGGGTAGCGCTGACAGAGGTAGGAATACCGCCCATATAGAAAAACGGCCAGCCTTACGGCTGCTCCGCCAGCGCCACCGTTATTGTAACGAGATCGGCACTGCTGCGACATACGTAATGTCACTATATGGTTGACGGGTTCCTACGCCCGATTGCGGATGTGCCGCAACGCAGGCACTTTACGACTGCGCTCCGTTGAGGAAAAGTCATAACACTGAATTTCATAAGGTTACTTTGCGGTTTGCGAGGCGCCTTCCAGAAACGTTTACCAGGGCCAGACAGAACACGCCCCACCAAATTTTGCCCCAACCTTCCCCGTGCAACTGGTGTATTGTTTTTAGACAATTCATTCCTCTAAAGGACACCTGCGCAATGATCACCATCCTCGGCAAAACCACCTCCATAAACGTTCGAAAAGTACTCTGGACCTGCGAAGAAGCAGGCATAGCCTATCAACAGGAAGATTACGGCAGTGGTTTTGCCTCAACGGAAACGGATGCCTTCCGCGCCCTGAACCCCAACGCCATGGTGCCGGTGCTGATTGATGGCGATTTCGTGCTGTGGGAGTCCAATTCCATCTGCCGCTATCTGGCGCGCAAGGCCGGACGTCACGACCTGCTGCCCGCAGAACCGCAGGCCTGCGCCAACGTTGAGCGCTGGATGGACTGGCAGGCCACTGAATTTAACAACGCCTGGCGCTATGTCTTCCCGGCGCTGGGCCGTAAAAACCCGGACTTTAACGACCCTGAGCGCATTGCGGCGGGAATCAAAGAGTGGAACCACTGCATCACCATTCTGGAAAACCAGTTACAGCGCACCGGGGCCTTTGCGACGGGCGAGACGTTTACCCTCGCTGACGTGGTGCTTGGGCTGTCGGTGAATCGCTGGAAAATGACGCCGTTTGATAAGCCAGACGTGCCCGCCATTGAGGCCTGGTTCGAGCGTCTTAACCAGCGTCCGGCATTTTTGCGTCACGGCAATAACGGCATGGTGTAAAACTTAATGCCTGAATGAATACCGCAACGAGGCTGTTTTTTTAATTACGAAACCCTGATTGTCGTCAGAGGGAATAATAATTAAGCCATATCCTGGACAGCCCGTTGCACCGCTTTGCTAGCCTGACTATTCAGGCAAAGCTCAACCCGGAGGTATTCTTGCTGATTAGACTCAAGAAAGAACGAACGCATAAGGAGGATCGCCGGCTTGCTCTCTGGCTGGCGACCTCGGCAGGTTTGCTGAATGCCATCGCCCTCGGGGCATTCGGTTTTTTCCCCTCACACATGACCGGCAACACCTCACAGTTATCCAGCGAAGTCTCTTCCACTGACCTGAGCGATATCATTTTCTTCGGCTCGATTATTCTCTCCTTTGTCGCAGGCGCCATTCTTGCCCGCATGATTGTAATATGGGGCATTATCCATAACGTCAGGCTGGTTTTTTGCCAGATCCTGTTCGTCGAGGGGATATTGCTGACCGGTGTCTCATTCTACGAGATGTATTTTCAGGCCCTCAACAGCAACCGCGAAATTATTCTTTTTCTCTGCTTTCTGATGGGCATTCATAATTCCACTTCTACGCAGCTTTCCGGCGGACGGGTGAGATCGACGCACATTACCGGCACGCTAACGGACGCGGGGATTTCCCTGGCCTCCGTAATGGTGGCGATGCTGCGCAGGGATTACTCCAAAGATACGGCGGCGCAAAAAAGTCAGCTGAAAACCCACTTAACCACCCTGTTTTCGTTTATTACGGGCGGTATCGCGGGGCTGCTGCTTTTCCGATGGATTGGCTTTAACGCCATGCTAGCGCTTGGGCTGATGCTCGCCGTAGTCGCTATCGTTTCAATTATCACCGTCTCGACGCGGGTTAGACGGGTTCGCGCTACCGTCTGAGCGTTGCAGCTGCCCCAGCAGACGCTGCATGTTGTCGTCGCAGGAGATCCCATCCGGACGGTTGGTGATACTCGCGACCAGCGTCAGCAATTCTCTGCGGTTTTCCTCAAGCTGCTTCTGCATCGCTTCTATTTCGGCAATACGCGTTTTCAGGGACTGGATCAGTCCCTCATGATCCCAGTGCTGTTGCGGCTGCGGCAGGAAGCGGCGTATTTGCTCCAGTGAGAACCCGGTACGCTGCGCGTTGTCGATGATGTTCAGCAGCGCTGCCGCCTCTTGAGAATACGTTCGGTAGCCGTTCCCCTGCCTGACGGGTCTCGGCAGTAAACCTTCCGCCTCATAGAACCGAATGCGCGACGGGGAAATACCCGTCATTTTCGACAGCTCGCCAATTCTCATTTGATCTGCTCTTACGTCTTGACCTTAAAGTTAACTTTAAGCTTAAACTTTTTATACGGTCAACCGGATCGTCATCTCATCAGGAAGCTCATATGCAAACTATTCTGGGTGCCAGCGGGCAAATCGCCCGTGAACTGACCCGCGAATTAAAACGCGCCTATACCGACGATATCAGGCTGGTCAGCCGCCATCCGCAGAAAGTCCACGCCAGCGATATCACGGTTGCGGCCAATCTTCTGGATGCGCAGCAGACGCAGGAGGCGGTTAACGGCAGCGATACGGTCTATTTTACCGCTGGTCTGCCGCCTGATTCCGCGCTGTGGGAGCGTCAGTTCCCAACCATGCTGGAAAATGCGCTGGAGGCCACGCGAAAGGCTGGCGCAAGATTCGTCTATTTTGACAATACTTACATGTACCCCCAGAGCGACGTGCCACAAACTGAAGAGACGCGCTTTGCGCCCCGGGGGCGGAAAGGCAACGTGCGTGCGCTGATGGCCAACCGGGTGCTTGCCGAAATGCAGCGGGGCGACATTCCCGTCCTCATCGGTCGGGCCCCGGAGTTTTACGGGCCTGAGAGAACGCAGAGCTTCACGAATACGCTCATTATCGACAGGCTGAAGCAGCACAAACGCCCGCGAGTTCCGGTACGTGACGATACGCTTCGCACCCTCATCTGGACGCCGGATGCCAGTCGCGCGCTCGCCCTGCTGGGCAATACGCCTGAGGCCTACGGGCAGACGTGGCACTTGCCCTGCTGTGATGAAAGGCTGACGTATCAACAGTTTGTTACCCTCGCCTGCGATATCTTCGGCCAGAAGGCGGACTACGCCGTGCTGGGCGAGCTGGCCTTCGCCGCGACGGCGCTGTTTTCGCAGGGCGCGCGCGAAATGCGGGAGCTGTTGCCCAGATACGACGTTGATAACCTGTTTGATTCGACGAAGTTTAAGCGGCATTTTCCCGACTTTCCCGTCACTTCATACCGGCACGGTCTTGAAAACATCTGGCAGGAATGGAGATCAAAAGCGCACAAAACAGCGTAAATGCACTGCCGCACCGACAGAGGTGCGGCCATTGCTCGTGACAACGTCACTTTCACTTCTCGTCTTTAGGACTATTCTGCCTCTTCCTCAATCAGCCCTTACACCATAAGGCTTAACCCGAGGTTGTCACTGTTTTCATAGGGTTACTGATTCTACCCCTTCGCTGGAACCCTTCCCAAACGCTTGCTATAGGTGAAATACCCCTGCCGAAACATGGCATAACAACAGGCAACCGGTGGTTGCTATAACGCATGCGCACAGGGAGACACACCGCAATGCACCCATTACTCAAACGTTCGCTGCTGTTTGTCGGCGCCATTATCGTGGTTCTCGCCCTCCTCGTCTGGGGTATCGGGATGGAGACGATAAAGGCGCGTCAGGTTGACCTGGTCTACCTCGGGAAACAGCACATGATTCTGGTTTTCTCATCCATGTTTTTTGCCCTGCTGGTGGGTATTCCAGCCGGTATTCTGCTGAGCCGCCCGGCAGCGCGGGGTATCGCCGAATATGTGATGCAACTCTTCAACGTCGGCAACACGCTGCCGCCGCTGGCCGTTCTGGCGCTGGCAATGGTGGTGATTGGCATTGGCGACACGCCCGCCATCATCGCCCTGTTCCTCGCCTCGCTGCTGCCGATCGTCCGTAACACCTACGCCGGGCTGTGCTCAGTCCCGCCGTCGTTGCTGGAAGCGGCAAACGGCATCGGGATGACCAAATGGCAGCGTCTGCGTCAGGTTGAGCTGCCTGCCGCCTGGCCGGTCATGCTCTCGGGGATCCGCATCGCCACCGCCATTAACGTCGGTACAGCGCCGCTGGCCTTCCTGATTGGCGCCAGCAGCTACGGCGAGCTGATTTTCCCCGGCATTTATCTGAACGATTTCCCGACCCTGATCCTCGGCGCGGCGGCCACCGCCCTGTTCGCCCTGATCCTCGATACCCTGCTAGCGGCGCTGGGTCGCGTGATGAGTCCACATCTCGCTCGATAACAATAACAAGGAGCTTTTATGAGACTGTTTTCCGGCCTAACGGCGCTGTGTGCCGCGGCGCTGTTCACCAGCCAGGCGATGGCGGCCCCGCTGATTCTGGCGACCAAGAGCTTTACCGAGCAGCACATTCTCTCGGCGATGACCGTGCAGTACCTGCAAAAGAAAGGATTCCAGGTGCAGCCGCAAACCAATATCGCCACGGTGATTTCCCGTAACGCGATGATCAACAAGCAGATTGATATGACCTGGGAGTACACCGGCACGTCGCTGATCATCTTTAACCACATCAACAAGCGCATGTCGCCGCAGAAGTCTTACGAGACGGTGAAACGCCTGGACGCGAAGCACGGTCTGGTCTGGCTCAAGCCCGCCGATATGAACAACACCTATGCTTTCGCCATGCAGCGCAAGCGCGCCGAGGCGGAACACATCAACACCATGTCGGAGATGGTGGCGAAGATTGAGCAGATCCGTAAAACCAACCCGGACAAAAACTGGCTGCTGGGCTTGGACCTGGAGTTTGCCGGGCGCAGCGACGGCATGAAGCCGCTTCAGGCGGCCTATAAGATGGAGCTGGACCGCCCGCAGATCCGTCAGATGGACCCCGGCCTGGTCTATAACGCGGTACGCGACGGCTTCGTTGACGCCGGGCTGATTTATACCACCGATGGTCGCGTGAAGGGCTTCGACCTCAAGGTGCTGGAAGACGATAAAGGCTTCTTCCCAAGCTATGCGGTCACCCCGGTGGTGCGTAAGGACACGCTGGAGGCCAACCCCGGCCTGGAAGAGGCGCTCAACACCCTCTCGGCCCAGCTCAACAACGACGTTATCACCGAGCTGAACAAAAAGGTGGATATCGACCATCAGTCACCGCAGCAGGTCGCCCGCGATTTCCTGCGTAGCAAACAGCTGCTGTAGGAGGCGCTATGGAGACGATTCACTACATTCTGGACAACTGGGATTACCTGTTAACCCTGACGCTGCAGCACCTGTGGCTGGTAGCGCTGGCCGTAGGTTTAGCCATCATCATCGGCGTACCGCTGGGCATTCTGATTGTCCGCCACAGGTGGCTGGCAACGCCGGTGCTGGGGATAGCCACCATCGTGCTGACCATTCCGTCTATCGCCCTGTTTGGCCTGATGATCCCGCTGTTTTCGCTGATCGGTCAGGGAATTGGTGCCCTGCCCGCGATCACGGCGGTATTTCTCTACTCGCTGCTGCCGATTGTGCGTAACACCCATACGGCGCTCGACAGCCTGCCGCCCGGCCTGCGTGAAGCCGGACGCGGTATCGGCATGACCTTCTGGCAGCGCCTGCGCTGGGTCGAAATCCCGATGGCGCTGCCGGTGATTTTCGGCGGGATCCGCACCGCCGTGGTGATGAACATCGGCGTGATGGCGATTGCCGCGGTGATCGGCGCGGGCGGTCTGGGCCTGCTGCTGCTCAACGGCATCGGCGGAAGCGATATTCGCATGTTGATTGCGGGCGCGCTGATGATTTGTCTTTTAGCGATTGTGCTCGACTGGCTGCTGCACCGTCTGCAGGTGGTTCTGACTCCAAAGGGGATTCGATAATGATAAAACTGGAAAACCTCACCAAACACTTTTCACAGAAGCACGGCCAGACCTTTAAGGCCGTCGACAACGTTAACCTGACCGTGCCCGAAGGGGAAATGTGCGTCCTGCTCGGCCCGTCCGGCTGCGGGAAGACCACCACCCTGAAGATGATTAACCGCCTCATTACCCCAAGCAGCGGGACGATCCTGATTAACGGCGAAGACACCAGCGGGATGGACACCGTCACCCTGCGCCGCAACATTGGCTACGTGATCCAGCAGATTGGCCTGTTCCCGAACATGACCATCGAAGAGAACATTACCGTCGTGCCGCGCATGCTGGGCTGGGATAAAGCACGCTGTAAAACCCGTGCCGAAGAGCTGATGGATATGGTGGCGCTGGATCCGCATAAGTTCCTGAATCGCTACCCGCGCGAGATGTCCGGCGGCCAGCAGCAGCGTATCGGCGTGATCCGCGCCCTGGCGGCGGATCCTCCGGTACTGCTGATGGATGAACCTTTCGGGGCGGTGGACCCGATCAACCGCGAGGTGATCCAGAATCAGTTCCTGGAGATGCAGCGCAAGCTGAAAAAAACCGTCATGCTGGTGAGCCACGATATCGACGAAGCCCTGAAGCTCGGCGACCGTATCGCGGTGTTCCGTCAGGGGAAAATCGTGCAGTGCGCCAGCCCGGATGAGCTGCTGGCGAAACCGGCGAACGAGTTTGTCGGCTCGTTTGTCGGTCAGGACCGCACGCTGAAGCGCCTGCTGCTGGTCTCGGCGGGCGACGTCACCGACCAGCAGCCGACCATTACGGTGCGGGGCTCTACTCCGCTCCCTGAAGCCTTTGCGACCATGGATGATAATGATATTCGCGCGATAACCGTGGTTGACGAACACGGCAAGCCGCTGGGCTTTGTGAAGCGTCGCGAAGCGCGAAACGCCAGCGGGACCTGCGCCGACATCCTGCATCCGTTCCGCATGACCGGCAAAGCGGAAGACAACCTGCGCGTGGTGCTGTCACGCCTGTATGAGAGCAACACCAGCTGGATGCCGATCGTGGATGAGGACGGGCGCTACAACGGCGAGATTTCTCAGGACTATATTGCCGAGTACCTGAGTTCAGGGCGTACGCGTCGGGCGCTGAATATTCATAGCGACAACTAACCTTTCAGGCCGGGCATCGCCCGGCTTTTCCGCACGCATACCTTTTGCTAACCCCGCGATTTGCCGCCACAATATTGTATCGTCCCCGTTTACTCGCGACTCATGCAACGTCTTCATACGTACCCCGACATCCGCGCGATGTTTCGCCGACTGCTGATTGCCACCGTCACCGGCGTGCTGGCCGCGCTGGCCGTTGCGGTGTTCCGCCACAGCATGTACCTGCTGGAGTGGCTGCTTCTCAGCAACGACAGCGGCAGCCTGGTGAATGCCGCCGCGTCGCTCTCCCCCTGGCGGCGCGCGCTGACGCCAGCGCTGGGTGGTCTGGCCGCCGGGCTGCTGCTCTGGGGATGGCAGCGTCTGACCGCGCAGCGGCCTCATGCCCCCACCGACTACATGGAAGCGCTGGAGACCGGCGACGGCCAGTTTGACTACGGCGCCAGCCTGGTTAAATCCCTCGCCTCACTGCTGGTCGTTGCCAGCGGAAGCGCCATCGGGCGTGAAGGGGCGATGATCCTGCTTGCCGCCCTCGCCGCCTCCCTTTTCGCCCGGCGCTTTACGCCCAAATCCGAGTGGAAATTATGGATAGCCTGCGGTGCCGCCGCCGGGATGGCCAGCGCCTACCATGCTCCCTTAGCCGGAAGCCTGTTCATCGCTGAGATTCTGTTTGGCACCCTGATGCTGGCCTCGCTCGGGCCCGTGGTTATCGCGGCGGTGGTGGCGCTTCTCACCACGCAGCTTCTGGCGCCGGGTACCGGCACGCTCTACGCGGTCCATCTGAGCGGTATCCTCACCGCTACCGATTATGCCCTGCTGGTCGCGATGGGGCTGGTGGCGGGTCTCTGCGGGCCGCTGCTGATGTGGCTGATGGCGTTCAGCCACGGTCTTTTCTTGCGCCTCAAGCTTTCGCCACCGTGGCAATTAGCGCTGGGCGGTGCGATCGTCGGGCTGCTGTCTCTTCTGACGCCGAAGGTGTGGGGGAATGGCTACAGCGTGGTTCAGGCTTTTCTGCTCGCGCCGCCGCTGCTGTCGGTGATTGCCGGGGTGTTTATCTGCAAACTGCTGGCGGTACTGGCGAGCAGCGGGTCGGGCGCGCCGGGCGGGGTGTTTACGCCCACGCTGTTTGTCGGTATGGCAACGGGGATGCTGTTCGCGCAGCTGTTCGCGCTGTGGCTGCCGGGTTCTGAAACGGCGATTCTGCTGGGGCTGGCAGGAATGGCAACCCTACTTGCCGCCACCACGCATGCGCCCATTATGTCGGCGCTGATGGTCTGTGAAATGACCGGGCAGTATTTTTTACTGCCCGGCCTGCTGGTCGCCTGCGTGCTGGCGTCCGTATTGTCGCGGACGTTACGCCACGACTCTGTCTACGGTCAACACGCCACCGAGGGCAGAGAGATCGATGTACTGCGCTAGCTCGCGCTGCTCGGCGCGTGGCAGATAAGGCAGCTCGCCCACCAGCGGTCCGGGCAGTTTGGTGCTCAGCACGTCGATGATCTCCGCGTAGTGCGCCAGGCCCGGGTTGATGCGGTTTGCTACCCAGCCAACCAGCGGCAGGCCGTCATTGGCAATCGCCTGCGCCGTCAGCAGCGCGTGGTTGATGCACCCTTCCTGGATACCCACCACCATCACCACCGGAAGCTGCTCCTGCACAACCCATTCAGACAGCGGGCGCAAATCATTCATCAGGCTGCGCCAGCCGCCCGTCCCTTCAACCACGACGTGATCCACCTTCTCGCTCAGGTTCGCCAGGCCGTCGGACAACAGGGGATAATTAATCAGGCCGCTGTGCGCTACGCTGCTCTCCTCTTCGCTTAACGCAATGGGATTGACCGCGTGATAGGGCAACTCCAGTGACGAGACGCTTTGCAGCACCAGGGCGTCTTTATTGCGCAATCCCTCTGGCGTCTCTTTACTCCCTTTTGCGACCGGTTTGTACCCTGCCACGCGTTTACCGCTTGCTGCCAGCGCCTGCAGCAATGCGCGGGATACGACGGTCTTGCCGACAGAGGTATCTGTACCAGTAACAAAGAAACGCTTAAGCATGACTCACTCCACCTCTTGGGTATGCTTCGAAAATATAAACCAGGTAAATAATTCAGTGGAGGAAGTCTACGGGATGCATGCGCTACCCGGCTTGAGATAGCGCAATTTTTCTTACATCTGCGGAAAAGAGTTAACCCTGTAACAGGCGGATCAACAGCGAGCCGTTATACATGGCATCTTTGACCAGCGCCGCGCCAGCCATCGTACCCTGGTTGGAAAACTGGGTGCTTTCTACCGCAATGTTCCGGCTGTAGGCAGGAAGCGACTGCTGCTGAATACAGGCCGTAATCGCCGGGAAGAGGATCTCCGCCGCCTGACTGAGCGGTGAGCCAATGAGGATTTTTTGCGGGTTGAAGAGGTTCACCATTATCGCCAGAATGCGGCCAACGTTATTCCCCACCCCGGTAATGATGTCCTTCGCCAGCAGATCCCCCTGGCGCGCGGCGGCGCAGAGTGAATCCACCGTTAAGGGTTGTCCGTGCAGCGAGGAGCTCATGGACTGGCTGAGCCTGACCTGCGCCAGCTCCAGCACGCTTTCCACGCTGGCAATGGTCTCCAGACAGCCGTGGTTGCCGCAGTAGCAGCGCTTACCGTACGGGTCGACCTGGGTGTGGCCAATTTCCACCAGGCTGCTGCTTCCGGCGTGGAGAAGACGTCCGTCGGTAATCACGCCCGCCCCGACGTTATGGTCGATGACCACCTGAATCACATCCCGCGCGCCGCGGGACGCGCCGAACAGCGCCTCCGCCATCGTCCAGGCGCTGATGTCATGCTGAATATAGACCGGCACGCCGGTATGGTTTTTCAGCACCTCGCCCAGCGGCATCTCTTTGACATCGTCGTAAAACGGCATGCGGTGAACAATACCATTTTCGGTATCAATAATGCCCGGCATGGTGATGGCAATCGCCGTTAAGCGTTCAAGCCGCTGCTGATGGCGAATAAAGAAGCGATCGATGTGCGAGACAATCGCGTCGAGGAGCGGTTCCTCCGCGTTGAGCGGCAGTTCAAGGCGGTCTTCCACCACCAGCTTGCTGCTCAGATCGCGCAGCGCAAGGAAGATCTCGCCGCGGCTGATGCGCAGCGACAGGTAGTGCCATGCTTCCGTCTCAACCACCAGCCCGACTGCCGGACGGCCACGGCTGCCCGGCTCCTGAATTTCCGTCTCCTGAACCAGGTGCGCTTCCAGCATCTCGCGGACAATCTTGGTGATACTGGCAGGTGCCAGTTGTGCCAGGCGCGAAAGATCGATACGCGAAACCGGACCAAGCTGATCAATCAGGCGATACACCGCGCCAGCGTTGGTCTGCTTAATCTGATCGATATGCCCTGGCTGACTATCAGCAACCACCTCGTACTCCCTTATTTTCGAGCTTCGAAATAAACTGTTTGCTATGGTGAAGCACTTGCATGGCTGCCGTCAAATATTTACTTAGCCATGTGATTTACCGCACATTTTTGCCCCCTTTTCCCGGAAAATGCCGCCCGGCAGAGGCGCTTATTAACTGCTGCTTGAAGCGCTGTGCGGCATGGCTCTGCTCGCGGTGTTTAGACCAGACCAGCCACATTTCGGAAACGGCATCCTCTTCGGCAATGGTCACCCAGCGCATTTCGCGCAACTGGACCCGTTTAAAGGAGGCCGGAAGAATAGACACGCCCAGCCCGGCGGCGACCAGACCGATAATGGTCATCGCTTCCCCGACTTCCTGGGTGATGACCGGGGCCAGATCGTAGCGGCGCATCAGCCCCAGGATATCGTCATACAGACCCGTTCCAACCTGCGGGTCAAAAAAGACAAACGGCTCTTTTGCCAGCTCTGCCAGCGAAACCGCCGGACGCGACGCCAGCGGGTGATCGTGTGGGATCATTGCCATCAGCGGCTCGCGCAGGATCACCTCCCACGCCAGCGTATCCGGCAGTTGGGTGTTACGCATCAGTCCCAGATCCAGGGAACCTTCATTCAGCGGCGCAATCTGCTCGCGGGTGTTGATTTCGCGCGTCTGAATATGAACATCCGGGAAATGGCGGCGGAATGACGACAGCGTTTCCGAGACGGCGCTGATAAACGGTGCCGACGAGGTAAACCCGATCCGCAGCTCTCCGGCTTCCCCGAGATAGAGCCGTTCTGCCCGGGCGGCGGCGTCCTCGACCATGCTCAGAATTTGTCGGCTGTCGTTCAGGAACTGCTTGCCCGCCGCCGTCAGGCTCACGCTGCGGTTGGTACGGGCCAGAAGGCGCGCCCCAACCTGCTGCTCCAGGATCTGAATCTGCTGGCTTAACGGGGGCTGAGAGATATTCAGCCGTGCCGCCGCGCGGCCAAAATGCAGCTCTTCGGCGACGGCGACAAAGTAGCGGAGGTGACGCAGCTCGATATTCATATTTTTAAAGTATCATTTGAGATTATTAATATATTAGACAGAATATTTACATTTTCCTACCCTGAAGAGGTGGTCATACCCGTCACCAGAAATCACGGGGATGTTTAAGCAAGGAAACTGTGTGAGTCGTACAACTACTATTGATATCGATCCGGCCAGAGATATCAATGATTTACCTGCAGCATCGCAGCCGGTCCAGTTCATTAAACGTGGTACCCCCCCATTTATGCGCGTCACGCTGGCGCTCTTTTCTGCCGGTCTGGCCACCTTCGCCCTGCTCTATTGCGTTCAGCCGATCCTGCCCGTCCTCTCGCATGAATTTGGCGTATCGCCTGCCAGCAGCAGCGTTTCACTCTCTATTTCTACCGGCATGCTGGCGATTGGCCTGCTCTTTACCGGGCCGCTGTCCGACGCCATTGGCCGTAAACAGGTGATGGTGACCGCGCTGATGCTGGCCTCGGTCTGCACGTTACTCTCGACCATGATGACCAGCTGGCACGGTATTCTGGTGATGCGCGCGCTGATTGGGCTATCGCTCAGCGGCGTGGCGGCGGTCGGGATGACCTATCTCAGCGAGGAGATTCACCCAAGCTTTGTTGCCTTCTCTATGGGGCTTTACATCAGCGGGAACTCGATTGGCGGAATGAGCGGACGCCTGCTGAGCGGGGTCTTTACGGACTTCTTTAGCTGGCGTATTGCGCTGGCGGTCATCGGGTGTTTTGCGCTGGCATCAGCCCTGATGTTCTGGAAAATTCTGCCGGAATCGCGCCATTTCCGCCCGACCTCTTTGCGCCCAAAAACGCTGTTTATCAACTTCCGCCTGCACTGGCGTGACAAAGGGCTGCCACGCCTGTTTCTGGTCGGCTTCCTGCTGATGGGCTCTTTCGTTACGCTGTTTAACTATATTGGCTATCGCCTGATGCTCTCTCCGTGGCACCTGAGCCAGGCGGTGGTCGGCCTGCTTTCCGTGGCGTACCTGACCGGCACCTGGAGCTCGCCGAAGGCCGGGGCGATGACCGCACGCTATGGCCGCGGCCCGGTCATGCTGTTCTTCACTGCGGTGATGCTGGTCGGCCTGCTGCTGACGCTCTTCTCCTCCCTGTGGCTGATTTTTGCCGGCATGCTGCTCTTCTCCGCGGGGTTCTTCGCCGCTCACTCGGTCGCCAGCAGCTGGATTGGTCCGCGCGCGCGTCGCGCCAAAGGTCAGGCATCGTCTCTTTATCTGTTTAGCTATTACCTGGGGTCCAGCATCGCCGGGACGCTCGGCGGCGTGTTCTGGCATAACTACGGCTGGAACGGCGTGGGCGGGTTTATCGCGCTGATGCTGTGCGCGGCGCTGCTGGTGGGAGCGAGTCTTCATAAACGTCTGAGATAGTAGGGGACTGATGCCCGGTAAGACGAGCGATCCCGAAAAACGGCACCAGCGTACTGGTGCCGTTTCACGTTCAGGAATCCCAGGCCTGCTCTATCTTACCGGCTTCAAACTGCGGAGGCGGTTTTCGGAAACGGCGCGTTAGCCATGTCAGGTAAAGGATCCCCAGTGCCGCCCAGATGAGGCCAAGCGTCAGGGACGTCGCTTCGAGGTTTATCCACAGCACGCCGACCGTAACGGCACCAATGAGCGGCAGCAGGAGATAGTGGAACCGATCTTTCCACGTTTTGTTCATCCCCTTACGCCGCCAGAAATGGTTGTACACCGAGAGATTAACAAACGTAAACGCCACCAGCGCGCCGAAGTTGATCAGCGCCGTCGCGGTCACGAGATCAAAGTACAGAGCCGACAGCGCCACTATCCCAACCATAATGACGTTCAGAGCCGGCGTACGCCATTTCGGATGCACGTAGCCAAACACGCGCTCCGGAAAGACGTTGTCACGCCCCATCACATACAGTAAGCGTGAGACGCTGGCGTGCGAGGCCAGGCCTGAAGCGAGCGTATTCACAAACGTGGTACACAGAAACACCGACTGGAAGAGCTTGCCGCCAACGTATAGCGCAATTTCCGGCAGCGCGGCGTCCGGATTCTTGAAGCGCGCGATCGACGGGAAAAAGAGCTGCATGAAAAATGAGGCAACAATGAATATCAGCCCGCCATACAGTGCGGTCAGGAAAATGGCTTTGGGAATAACCCGCGCTGCGTTTGGCGTCTCTTCCGACAGCGTGGTGACCGCGTCAAAGCCGAGGAAAGAGAAGCAGACGATAGTCGCGCCGGTAATAATCGGGATCAGGTGCGCGTTCTCGCTGATAAACGGCTGGAGCGACCAGACGGTGCCGACGCCCTCCCCCTTGTGCAGGCCATGCACCACGAGAATGACAAACACCACCATGATGGCGACCTGCACCAGCACAAACAGGGTGTTAAAGTTGGCGACCAGATTCACACTCTTCAGGTTCGCCAGCGTCAGGATCGTCACAAACCCCACCACCCAGACCCACGGCGGGACTTCAGGGAACAACGCGGAAAGGTAGATCTTCGCCAGCAGCACGTTAATCATCGGCAGGAAGAGATAGTCCAGCAGCGATGACCAGCCGACCATAAAGCCTAAGTGGGGGCCGATCGATTTCTGCGTGTAGGTGTACGCAGAGCCCGCTTCCGGGAACTGCCGTACCAGTTTGCCGTAGCTGATGGCGGTAAACATGACGCCAGCCAGCGCCAGGAGATACGAGGCGGGCACGTGGCCGTTGCTGATACCGGACACAATGCCGAAGGTATCAAACACGGTCATGGGGGTGAGATAAGCCAGCCCCATCATGACCACCTGCCAGAGCTTGAGGGAACTGCGTAGCCGGGTTCTTCCGGCCATGCACGGCGAGTCAAGAGAGGTGTTAGTCGCCATAAACCGTCCCCCCCATGCTTACCGTGGTTTGCAATCGCGCTGTCCTTAACGCAAACCTGCTTAGCAAAGGGGGAAGTTGTAAAGAACACACGCGATCGTACCAGCGCACCGTCTCTGGCTCGCACTCACAGCAGGCGCCTGACTGGCCCCCTTCGCCCTGCGGATAGTTGAACATCTGCATCATTTCCTACCTCGTCACACAGTGTCGTTAAGAAAATCCCTGTGCCGCCTGCGCTCCATAACGCGACTCCCGGGAGATAGCTGGCGTGCCAGCAAACAGTTAGGCCAGGCTCCGCGCAGGCCGTTTGGTGATACGTATGAGATGAAACAAAGCGGCCCCTTACCGGGGCACGTTATCAGGCGTTTTTCAGCATCCACTCAATTTCAGTTTCGGTAATCAGGCGTTCAAACTGCAGTAATTCATCGTTTTTGCAGGCGTGATAGACGTGGCAGAAACGTTCGCCCAGCCGCTCGCGCAGGCTATCGTTTTGCATAAATTCCCACAGCGCATCGCTCTGACGAATCGGGAACGGCAGTCCGTCCTGCTCCAGACCATTGCCTTCCACTTCTTCCTGCAGGGGTAAATCGTTATCCAGCCCATGTAGAATGCCGGCAAAAATCGCCGCCATCACCAGATACGGATTCGCGTCGGCTCCCGCCACCCGGTACTCAACCCGATGGTTATGGCGATCGCCGCAGGGGATACGCAGGGCAACGGTGCGATTATTGTGTCCCCATGACGCCTGCGTCGGCACGTACATTCCCGGCTGGAAACGGCGGTAGGAGTTGACGTTCGGTGCCAGCAGCGCCATGGACGCCGGCATCAGATCGATCATCCCGGCCAGCGCGCGTTTCAGCAGCGCGGAATCCTCGCCGCTGGCGTCTGCGAGCACGTTTTCGCCTCGGTTGTTTTGCATGCTGATGTGGATATGCATCCCGCTGCCCGCATGCTCTTCATACGGCTTTGCCATAAACGTGGCGTGCATCTTATGTTTTTCCGCCATCTGCCTGACGAGACGTTTTAGCGCCAGCGCATCGTCGCAGGCATCGAGCACGTTTTCCGTATGGTGCAGGTTAATCTCAAACTGGCCCGGGGAGGCCTCGGCCACTGCCCCGTCGGCGGGGATCAGCTGCAGCTGCGCCAGCTCGTCAATATCGTTCAGCACGTCAGCAAAGTGGTTCAGGTTATCAACCGAGTAGACCTGACTCTGCGTGTTACGCACGTCGGTGCCCGGCGCACAGGGTGGCTGCAGATAGCCGTCGGCATCGCGTTTACGGTCAAGTAAATAGAACTCCAGCTCTACCGCTACCACGGGGAACAGACCGCGCTGGCGCAGCTGCTGCCAGAGTCGGTTGAGTACGTTCCGCGGCTCAACGTCAAAGGGAGCGCCATCTTCATCGACCATGGTGAGCTGCACCTGACCAATGTATTCCGGGTCGGCGGCGGACGGTGTCAGGGTGCCCGGTACCGGCACGCAGATGCAGTCCGGCTCGCCGAGCTCCTGCCCCAGTCCCGCCTCTTCCACGACGTTACCCAAAATGTCCATGGCGAAAACCGATGCCGGGAAATAGCAGCCTTTTTCAAGTTTGCTCAGTCCGGCAACCGGGATGCGTTTGCCGCGAAAACAGCCGTTCAGGTCGGTCAGGAGGACGTCAATAAACTGGGTGTCAGGATACTTTTCTAAATAGCGCTTCACTTCCTGCGTAAAGGCGCTGCCCCGCCTCTCATCCGTGTGCTGCACAAAGTTCTCAACTTCTACGATATTGGTTTCCATGATTTACCACCGTTTTTGGGTTTTGCGTTCGCTGCTCAGGACTGTCAAATATAATGTCCACCCTATCGAATCTGTATGCAAACAAATTGTTTGTCAAATGTTAAATTAAGTTTGCAAAAGGCAGATCCCGTTGCTAGATTGAGAAAATATTGAACGAAAAGGCCGTTTCAGAGGTGAGAATGGCCTAAATTTAGTCCACTTTGTGAGGGCGATCATGGAAAATATAATGAACAAGCCAGTTATTGGCGTGGTGATGTGCAGAAACAGGCTTAAGGGTCATGAGACCCAGACCCTGCAAGAAAAGTACCTGAATGCCGTTATTAACGCAGGGGGCTTACCTATTGCCTTACCGCATGCGCTGGCAGAGCCAGAGCTAATGAACGCTCTGCTGCCAACCCTGGACGGGATTTACCTGCCGGGCAGCCCAAGTAACGTGCAGCCGCACCTTTATGGTGAAAACGGCGATGAGCCTAACGCCGATCCCGGGCGAGATCTTCTGAGTATGGCGCTGATTGCCGCCGCGCTCGAAAGGCGCATCCCCATTTTCGCCATCTGCCGGGGGCTGCAGGAACTGGTTGTTGCGACGGGAGGAACGCTGTATCGCCGCCTGTTCGAGCAGAACGACCTGCTTGAACACCGGGAGGATGCTGAACTGCCGGTTGAGCTACAATACGCCCCTTCTCATGAAGTTCAGGTTCAGGAAGGAGGACTGCTGTCTCAAATAATACCAGGCTGTAACAAATTTTGGGTAAACTCGTTACACGGGCAAGGCGCACGAACGTTAGGACCACGGCTCCGCGTGGAGGCCCGCTCGACGGACGGACTGGTCGAAGCGGTTAGCGTTCATGACCACCCTTTTGCCCTCGGCGTGCAATGGCACCCCGAATGGAACAGCAGCGAGTACGCCCTGTCACGCATGTTGTTTGAAGGTTTTATCACCGCCTGTCAAAGCCACGTTGCCGAGAAGCAACGGCTTTGACCACTATCGTAAAGGAAATGCAACTATGAGCGATGACGGACTGGCGCCAGGGAAACGTCTGTCAGAGATCCGCCAGCAGCTGGGTCTCTCGCAGCGGCGTGCCGCCGAACTGTCTGGGTTAACACACAGTGCCATCAGCACCATTGAGCAGGATAAAGTCAGTCCTGCCATCAGTACGCTGCAAAAGTTACTGAAAGTCTATGGGCTGTCGCTCTCGGAATTCTTTTCGGAACCGGAAAAACCTGATGAACCGCAGGTGGTTATTAATCAGGAAGACCTTATCGAAATAGGCAGTCAGGGGGTTTCGATGAAGCTGGTTCATAACGGAAATCCGAACCGTACGCTGGCGATGATTTTTGAAACTTACCAGCCTGGAACCACGACCGGAGAGAGGATCAAACATCAGGGTGAGGAGATCGGTACGATACTGGAAGGTGAAATAGTGCTGACTATTAATGGCCAGCCTTATCACCTGGTTGCGGGGCAGAGCTATGCCATCAATACCGGCATACCGCACAGCTTCAGCAACACCTCGGCAGGCATCTGCCGCATTATCAGTGCCCACACCCCCACCACGTTCTAATTACCACTCGGTCCCGGCGTAAGCGCGCTTACGCCGGGAAATATAAAAACGATCGATGTCGGCATTCAACGGGTTAATTCCCGGGATGCCTCACGGCTTCGTATTGCCTGAAACGGCCATGCCTTTATTTATCTGATTGCGAAAGAAAGGAGTGAATATGCATTTTAAGCACCTGACTTACTGGCAGGATAAAGCAAAAAACAGCGCCATTGAGGCCCGGTTATTTATTAACGGTGCCTATTGTGACGCCGCCGATAATGCCACGTTTGAAACCGTCAATCCCGCTACCCAAAAGACGCTGGCGAACGTGGCCCGGGGCAAGCAGGCGGACGTGGACCGTGCGGTTCAGACCGCGCGTGAGGTATTTGAGCGCGGTGACTGGTCACAGGCGTCTCCGGCGCAGCGCAAGGCCGTGCTAAATAGGCTCGCCGATCTGATGGAACGCCATAGCGAAGAGCTGGCGTTACTGGAAACGCTGGACACCGGTAAACCCATCCGCCACAGCCTGCGCGACGATATTCCCGGCGCGGCTCGCGCTATTCGCTGGTACGCCGAAGCGGCGGATAAAGTCTACGGCGAAGTGGCGCCTACGGGTCCGGGCGAGCTGGCGATGATCGTGCGCGAGCCCATCGGGGTTGTTGCGGCCATCGTCCCCTGGAACTTCCCGCTGCTGCTGGCCTGCTGGAAGCTGGGCCCGGCGCTGATCGTGGGCAACAGCGTGGTACTGAAACCGTCGGAGAAATCGCCGCTCTCCGCCCTGCGGCTGGCCGGGCTGGCGAAAGAGGCGGGCCTGCCGGACGGCGTGCTGAATGTGATAAGCGGTTACGGCCATGAAGCGGGCCAGGCGCTGGCGCTGCATCCGGAGGTTGAGGTGCTGACGTTTACCGGCTCTACCCATACCGGCAAGCAGCTGTTGAAGGACGCGGGTGAAAGCAACATGAAGCGCGTCTGGCTGGAGGCAGGCGGCAAGAGCGCCAACATTATCTTTGCCGACTGTCCGGACCTGGACAAGGCCGTGAGCGCGACCGCCGCCGGGATTTTTTATAACCAGGGACAAGTCTGTATCGCCGGTACCCGCCTGCTGCTCGAAGACAGCATCGCCGATGCGTTCCTGGCAGAGCTGAAAGCGCAGGCCCGTCACTGGCAGCCGGGCGATCCGCTCGACCCCGACAGCACGATGGGCATGCTCATCGACGCTGCACACGCCGATACCGTCCACACGTTTATTCGCGAGGGAACCCGGAAAGGCTCGCTGCTGCTGGACGGGCGGGAACAATCATGGCCTTCCGCAGTCGGTCCAACCATTTTTGTCGACCTCGAGCCCGACTCTCCGCTGTGCCGGGAAGAGATTTTCGGGCCGGTGCTGGTCGTTACCCGATTTAAAACCGAAGAGGAAGCCTTAACGCTGGCCAACGACAGTGAATACGGGCTTGGCGCGGCGGTATGGACCCGCGATCTCTCCCGCGCGCACCGCATGAGCCGGCGCCTGAAAGCAGGCTCGGTCTTCGTCAATAACTATAACGACGGCGATATGACCGTCCCCTTTGGCGGCTATAAGCAGAGCGGCAACGGTCGCGATAAGTCCCTGCACGCGCTGGAAAAATTTACCGAACTGAAAACCATCTGGATTGCCCTGGAGCCTCAATCATGACCGAACATACCACCAGCTACTACGCGGCCAGCGCGAACGCTTACGAACCTTTCCCGACGCTTAACGAGTCGATCAGCTGTGACGTGTGCGTGGTGGGCGGCGGCTATACCGGCCTCTCCTCCGCGCTGCACCTCGCCGAGATGGGCTACGACGTGGTGCTCCTTGAAGGGGCGCGCATCGGCTTCGGCGCCAGCGGACGCAACGGCGGCCAGCTGGTTAACTCCTACAGCCGCGATATCGACGTGATCGAGAAAAACTACGGGCCCGATGCCGCCAGAATGCTCGGGAGCATGATGTTTGAAGGCGGGGAAATCATCCGGGAGCGTATCCAGCGCTATCAGATCCAGTGCGACTATCGTCCCGGCGGGCTGTTTGTGGCGCTAAACCACAAGCAGCTGGAGACGCTGGAGGAGCAAAAAGCCAACTGGGAACGCTACGGCAACACGCAGCTGGAGCTGCTGGACGCCAGCGCCATCCGCCGGGAGGTCGACAGCGAACGCTATACCGGCGCGCTGCTGGACCGCAGCGGTGGGCATATTCATCCGCTGAACCTGGCGATCGGCGAAGCGGACGCCATTCGCCTGAACGGTGGCCGGGTGTATGAGCAGTCCCCGGTGACCGCCATTCAGCACACCAGCCCGGCCGTGGTGAGCACGCAGCATGGCCAGGTGACGGCCCGCTACGTGATCGTCGCCGGGAATGCCTATCTGGGCAATAAGATCGAACCGGAACTGGCAAAACGCAGCATGCCCTGCGGCACCCAGGTGGTGACCACCGCCCCGCTGCCTGAAGAGGTCGTCCGCACGCTGATCCCCAATAACTACTGCGTGGAAGATTGTAACTACCTGCTGGATTACTACCGTCTCACCGCCGACAACCGCCTGCTGTACGGTGGTGGCGTCGTCTATGGCGCGCGCGATCCGGACGATGTCGAGCGCCTGGTGATGCCAAAGCTGCTCAAGACCTTCCCTCAGCTGGCAGGCGTCAAAATCGACTACCGCTGGACGGGCAACTTCCTGCTGACCCTGTCGCGTATGCCGCAGTTTGGTCGTCTGGATAAAAACATCTATTACATGCAGGGCTACAGCGGCCACGGCGTGACCTGCACCCACCTGGCCGGACGGCTGATCTCGGAACTGTTGCGCGGTGACGCTGAGCGCTTTGATGCGTTTGCCAACCTTCCGCACTACCCCTTCCCGGGCGGCCGCAGCCTGCGGATTCCATTCACGGCGATGGGCGCGGCGTACTACAGCCTGCGCGATCGTCTTGGCGTATGATCGTTTCGACAAAAGGGTATCTGACATGAGTAACCAGGAATTTCATCAGCGCAGACTTTCTGCCACCCCGCGCGGCGTAGGCGTAATGTGTGATTTCTTTGCCCGCTCGGCGGAGAATGCCACGCTTACCGACGTGGAAGGCAACGACTATATTGATTTCGCCGCCGGGATCGCGGTACTGAATACCGGCCATCGTCATCCTGAACTGGTGGCTGCCGTAGAAAAACAGCTTCACCAGTTCACCCACACGGCCTACCAGATTGTGCCGTATGAAAGCTACGTTTCATTGGCCGAAAAACTTAACGAGCTGGCCCCGGTGCAGAGCCCGGCCAAAACGGCGTTCTTCACAACGGGCGCGGAAGCGGTGGAAAATGCCATTAAAATCGCCCGGGCCCACACCGGCAGACCGGGTGTGATAGCCTTCGGGGGAGGCTTTCACGGCCGAACCTATATGACCATGGCGTTAACCGGCAAGGTCGCACCTTACAAGCTGGGATTTGGCCCCTTCCCGGGGTCGGTTTATCACGTGCCGTATCCCTCCGAGCTGCACGGCATCACGACGCAGGATGCCATCACGGCGATAGAACGCCTGTTCAAAGCAGATATTGAGGCGAAACAGGTGGCGGCGATTATTTTTGAACCCATCCAGGGTGAAGGCGGATTCAACGTCGCCCCGCCAGAACTGGTGGCCGCCATCCGCCGCATCTGTGATGAGCACGGGATTGTGATGATTGCCGACGAAGTGCAGAGCGGCTTCGCCCGTACGGGTAAGCTGTTTGCGATGGAACACTACGCGGACAAACCCGACCTGATGACGATGGCTAAAAGCCTGGCAGGCGGAATGCCGCTGTCCGGCGTGGTGGGTCGCGCCGACATCATGGACGCGCCGGCGCCCGGCGGCCTGGGGGGAACCTATGCCGGCAACCCGCTTGCGGTGGCCGCCGCGCACGCGGTGCTGAAGATTATCGACAACGAGTCGCTGTGCGCACGCGCCCGTCAGCTGGGCGATCGGCTGAAAGCCACGCTGGAGGAGATTCAGGGCACCTTCCCTGCACTCGTGGCGATAAGGGGAAGAGGATCGATGATCGCGGCGGAGTTTTTTGATCCCGAGAGCCGTGAACCTTCAGCCGCCATCGCGCAGGCGATCCAGCAAAAGGCGCTCGCTCAGGGCCTGCTGTTGTTGATCTGCGGCCAGTACGGCAACGTGATCCGCTTCCTTTATCCGCTGACCATTCCGGATGCCCAGTTCACCCAGGCACTGGCGATCCTGCAACAGATTATGCGCGATAAGGCCTGAGTGCCCACCGAAAACCGTCTCCCGGAATTCCGGCGACGGTTTCAACGGAGGAAATCGGCACAGATTTCCTCCGTGTGGGAAATGTTGGGGAATTGGGTCCGTTTCATTGTATGCTCCCTGAAACACATCCCTGGCATGAGGAAATAAGAATTGCAAAAAATATCAGCCTATCAGTCACTTGTGAAAATCTTCCAGCGTCTCTCCCGCTTCTCGCACCTCTCCTCCATCGCCAGCTGGGACATGTTCACCATGATGCCGCCAGGCGGCAGCGCCGCGCGCGGCGAGGCGCTGGCGGAGATGAGCGTCCTGCAGCACCAGATCCTGACCGATAAAAAAGTCGGTGACCTGTTAGCGGCAGCGGCAGGAGAAGATCTGAATGACGTCGAGCAGGCCAACCTGCGCGAAATGACGCGCCACTACCAGCAGGCGACCCTGCTGCCCGAATCGCTGGTGGAAGCCAAATCGCTGGCGGGCAATAAATGTGAACACGCCTGGCGTACCCAGCGTCCCGCCAACGACTGGCAGGGCTTTTCCGCCAACCTGAAAGAGGTGGTCAAACTCAGCCGCGAAGAGGCTCGCCTGCGGGCGGAAGCCAAAGGCTGTACGCCTTACGACGCGCTGCTGGATATTTTTGAACCCGACATGACCAGCGCTCGTCTGGACGTTCTGTTCGGCGATATGAAGTCCTGGCTACCGGACCTGCTGGCAAACGTGGTGGAAAAACAGGCTCAGCGCTCGTTCGTTCCCCCTCAGGGCCCCTTCCCGACGGCAACACAGCGTGAACTGGGCCTGGAAGCCATGAAGATGCTCGGCTTCGATTTTAACAGCGGTCGCCTCGACGTAAGCGCGCACCCGTTCTGCGGCGGCGTACCGGAGGACGTGCGCATCACCACGCGCTATGACGAGGATGAGCTGCTTAGCGCGCTGTTTGGCGTGATCCACGAAACCGGACACGCGCGCTACGAACAAAACCTGCCGCGCGCGTGGGCAGGACAGCCGATTGCGCTGGCCCGCTCAACCGCGATCCATGAATCACAGAGCCTGTTCTTTGAGATGCAGCTGGGACGCAGTGAAGCCTTCCTCAAGCATCTTCTCCCTGCGGTGCATGCCCGCTTTGGCAGCCAGGCGGCGTTCAGCGAAGAGAACTTTATCGCCTGGAACCAGCGCGTGAAGCCGGGCTATATCCGCGTCGATGCGGACGAAGTGAGCTACCCGGCGCACGTGGTGCTGCGCTATGAGATTGAGCGGTCGCTGATCAACGGCGAGATCGAAGTGGACGATATCCCTGCCCTGTGGGACGAGAAAATGCAGGCCTGGCTCGGGTTATCCACCAAAGACAACTACCGCAACGGCTGTATGCAGGATATTCACTGGACTGACGGCGGTTTTGGCTACTTCCCGTCGTATACGCTGGGGGCCATGTATGCCGCGCAGCTGTTCCATGCCGCGAAAACGGCGCTTCCGGGTCTGCAGGCCTCCATCGCTGAGGGCGATTTTTCTGCACTCTTTGAGTGGCTGCGTCAGAACATCTGGCAGCACGGCAGTCGCTTCAGCACGTCGCAGTTAATTACCCAGGCGACGGGCGAGGATCTGAACATCCGTTACTTCCGCGAACATCTGACCTCGCGCTATTTGTAATCTGTTTGGCCGGAGGTGAGGGACCTCCAGTAAATTTTTTAAGCAGAAGCGATAACCTTGTTTCAGAACGACTAAAGGCTTTCAGCGATGCCCTGGTCCGGCTGTAAATCGCTGAGGCGTTTGCCTTCCGGCCGGGGCGAGGCGCATGGATGCGCCGAGAGGGCGGGCTTTACAGGGATGTTACCTCCGCCCGTCCCCGATAAGCCGGAAGGAATACGCCGAGGGCACCGCGAAGCGGCGATTTACCGCCGGGAGCCAGGGTTGCCAGGGTGGTGGCGACTGAGCCACCCTGGCACGTTCACAGGCCATGTCGTTAAAGAGTAGCAAGGAATATAAAGTGAACGGAATGACCACCAGAGCCGTATGTTCCCCCTCACCCCAGCCCTCTCCCTCAAGGGAGAGGGGGTCGTCTGTGCAGGCATTATTTTATAGGGAACACCGGCAATGTACATATGGTTACACGCCGATACCAATCACTCACGGAAACCTCGAATTTACAGGGATATAGTTATTTCAACGGCCCCGCAGTGGGGTTAAATGAAAAACCAAATTCGAGGGTATGAGAATGAATAAAGTATTAGCTCTGGTTGTTGCCGCTGCTATGGGTCTGTCTTCTGCTGCATTTGCTGCTGACACTACCGCAACTGCTGCACCGGCTGCCGCACCTGCTGCAACCACCACCGCTGCCCCAGCAAAAGCGGTTCACCATAAGAAACATCACAAAGCTGCAGCGAAAAAAGAAGCCGCTGCACCTGCAACCGCAGCACCAACCGAGCAGAAAGCTCAGGCTGCCAAAAAGCACCACCACAAAAAAGCCGCTAAACCGGCTGTAGAGCAAAAAGCTCAGGCTGCTAAAAAGCATCACCACAAAAAAGCCGCTAAACCGGCTGTAGAGCAGAAAGCTCAGGCTGCTAAAAAGCATCACAAAAAAGCAGTAAAACACGAAGCTGCTAAACCAGCTGCACAGCCAGCTGCGTAAGAGTACAAGCTAAACCGTGCCCTTCGGGGCACGTTGGTAAACCGGCGCCGAACCGGAACAGGTTCCGCGCCGTTTTTTTTATCCGGAGGGCGTATGCTGCGACGCTATCGGTTTGAGCTGATTCTGATCCTGCTTATTTTATGCGCGCTCATCGCCAGCCATTTTTATCTTTCCTGATTGTAGCACGCTGATTTTGCTCCCACTTTAGCGCTGTCCCGTCTATAGTATTTTCATAGGGTTCACTTTTAATAATCATAATTACCCCCACCAGAGTGTGATATGCGTAAATCTGTTGTGTTGTTACTGGGAACGTTTGGTCTTTTTTCTGGATTTTCACATGCGGATGATGGCGGTGATGACACCATTAGCGCGAAAGAGCTAAAGACGCTTTTTTTCGGTCATGACGATCGCACGCGCGTCGCCGATCCCACTCAGGCTCCCTGGGATGCTATAGGTCAACTGGAAACCGCCAGCGGTAACTTATGTACTGCGACGTTGATCACCCCACAGCTTGCCCTGACGGCAGGCCATTGTCTGTTAACGCCGCCAAACGGCAAGCCGGATAAAGCGGTTGCCCTGCGGTTTGTGTCGCAAAAAGGGACCTGGCGCTATGAAATCCACGGCATTGAAGGTCGGGTTGATCCCTCTCTTGGCAAACGCTTGAAACCGGATGGTGACGGCTGGATCGTGCCGCCGGGGGCTGCCTCATGGGACTTTGGCCTGATCGTTTTACGCTACCCGCCTTCAGGCATTACGCCACTGCCGTTATTTGAGGGCGACAAAGCCGCACTCACCGCCGCGCTGAAAGCCACTGACCGGAAGGTGACGCAATCGGGCTATCCTGTCGATCATCTGGATACGCTTTATACGCATACCGACTGTATTGTGACGGGCTGGGCGCAAACCAGCGTGCTCTCCCATCAGTGCGATACGTTACCGGGCGATAGCGGCTCACCGCTGATGCTGAAAACAGATAACGGCTGGCAGCTGATCGGTGTGCAGAGCTCTGCCCCGGCGGCGAAAGATCGCTGGCGCGCCGATAACCGGGCCTTGTCCGTGACCGGTTTTCGCGACAAGCTGGAAGCGCTGGCGCAGCAGTAAATCAGCAGCGTCTGACCTTACGTAACGCTCTGATTGACTCAATCGGCATCGGCTGGCTGAACCAAAAACCCTGCAGTTGATCGCAGCCAGCCAGCCGCAGCAGTTTCATTTGCTTCTCGGTTTCCACCCCTTCTGCCACCACCGCCATGCCCAGCGCATTGGCAATCCGCACCGTGCCGCTCACCAGCGCGGCCGCCTGTTCATCGTGGTCCACCAGCCCGGCCAGGGATTTATCGATCTTGATGGTGTCGAAGTTAAAACGCCGCAAATAGCCAATGCTGGAATAGCCGGTACCAAAATCATCCAGCGCCACCGCGGTGCCCAGCGCTTTAAGATTGGCTATCGCCATGCGGGCACGCTCCGGGTTTTCCAGCACGTAGGACTCCGTGACCTCAAGCTGCAGTCGGTGGGCCGGGAAACGGGTGGTCTCCAGCACGCTGGCCACTTTTTCTTCAAAGGCGGGATCGCGAAATTGCGCGGGGGAGATATTTACGGAGAGCTTTAAGTCGCCGTGCGGCTGCAGATCCTGGCAGGCCCGCTGCAACACAAACTGGCCCAGCTTGTAAATCAGACCGCTGGTCTCCGCGATGGTGATAAAAATATCCGGCCCAAGCGGCCCGTCCGGACGACGCGGCCAGCGGACCAGCGCCTCGACGCTGCTCATTGTCTGGCTGTGGGCGTCAATAATCGGCTGATACCAGACCTCAAACTCATCGCGTGCCAGACCGTCACGAATCTGATTTTCAATCGCCAGCTTGCGTTCCCGGACGCTGTTCAACTCCGCATCATAGTGGGTAATACGCCCTTTCCCGCTCATTTTGGCGTGATACATGGCAATATCGGCGCGGCGAAACAGTTCTGAGCTGTTGCATTCAGTCAGGGTTCCGCTGGCGATACCGATACTGGCCCCGATATGGATGGTGCGTTCCCCCAGTTGAACCGGGGTGGTGAGAAAATCCAGCACCGAAACGGCAAAGGCGGTAGCCTGCACCTCTGCATCATCACCGCCGATGGTCATGGCAAATTCATCCCCGCCCATCCGCGCCAGCATCCCGCCCGGCGGCACGCGTTCACTCAGCGTTTTCGCAATCGCCACGATGAGATCGTCCCCCACGCTGTGACCATAGATATCATTCACATCCTTAAAACCATCGAGATCGATAAACACCACGCTTTTGACGTCGGTATCACCGCGTAAACGCACCCGATCCAGCGCCTCGATGAGCGCACGCCGGTTAGGCAAGTGGCTTAGCCAGTCCGTTCTGGCAACCAGACGCGCCTGGCTTTCCCCTCGCGCAAGCTTGTACAGCCCCACGCTGCTCACCAGAATAAAGAGCAGGATGAGGGCCGACGCCAGCACCACAATCTGCCTGATATCAGAAGATGCCGCCTGGGCGGCCTGCGCCCCCGGAAGCCGCGCCTGCCAGTTAAGATAGCCCAGCAGCTCCCCAGCCGAACTGCGCAGCGGCATACTCAGCTCGTTAATTTTTTCCGGCGTAAAGTGAAGGTTATCGATCTGAAAGGTTGCTCCCAGGTCGGATAAGATTCTGGCGTTCAGATGACGGGTGATCACCAGATAGCGGCGTGTTCCGTCGGTAACCTGTAATCTTCCGACCATCGGGCGAATCAATCCAATGCCCACAAAAGCGACGCCGCTGCGTGTTTTGCTGATCCCGGCATAGATATTTTTATCGCTTGATAAGTCGCGCGCGTGCTGAGCAATAAGGGCTTTCAGCCCCTTACCAAAAAAATCGAGATTCGTCTCCTGAAAGGGCTGACTTTTAAACGATCCCCAGATGACATTGAAATGCTCATCCAGCACGAAGGTCCCGTCATAGAGGTTATTGATTTTAAAGCCAGCACCCCAGGTGTTATACAACCAGTCCGTATCGAGCGTGGGACGGTAGGCCTCCCGCACCGCATCGTCCCAGACGGCGTTATCCAGCACCAGCGAGGAGACGCGATTAACCGAGGTCTGAATAGCCCCCTGCACGGAAAGCGCCGTACGGTGTTCATCAATTTCGTTGGTTTTGGTGCTGATAAGATGCAGGGAAAGATAGAGCAGTGCGACGATGGAGATGATTAAGCCGATCCCCGCCATGAAGACCATGGCAAACAACGTTCTCGCATTGGGAATATTGCGCCAGCTTAATGTGCGATACATCAGCCATCCTCTTCATGTTTTGCTTTTCTAAGCGTAATACAGGCAGCGAATTTCGCTGCCTGTAAATCATGGTTTGAGGTCTGTCAGGCGAGTTTTATCATGATCATGCCGGCAAGCAGCAAGATGAGCCCCATCCAGCCCTTGTTATTTAAACGCTGGCCGAAGAGCACCCAGCCTGCGGCCAGCGTGGCGGCGATACCAAAACCACCCCACAGCGCATAGGCCACCGAAAGATCGATCCCTTTTACCGCCTGGGACAGGGCGCTGAACGCCCCGAGAACCGCGGCAATCGACATCAGGCCGTAGAGTTTACGGCGAAAACCATCAGAGAATTTCAGCAGAACGTTCGCCAGGATTTCCAGCACAATGGCGAGCCCCAGCCAGGCCGCATGAACCCATTCAAACTGTTGCATGGTTCTGCTCCTTCTGCTGTTTGCCAGGTTTTCGGGTACCGGATTTAATCAGCACAATACCCGCGACCAGCGTCGTTAACCCGGCGACCTTCATTGGTGTTAATGTTTCGTCAAATATCAGCACGCTGAAAAGCGTAATCAACAAAATACCGATTCCTTCCCACAGTGCATACGCGACGCCCAGCGCAATTTTTTTCACCGCAAACGAGAGGAAAATATAAGAAAGCGAAATCATCACCAGCATCAAAATAAAACCGGTGTTGCCATCGCTGATGCTTGCCCACTTCATAGACAGCGTGCCGGTAATTTCAGCGATAATTGCCAGCGCTAATAGGATCCAGTAAAACATGTTTTTCTCCTGCTTGAGAATATAATCCATCGTGGCCCGCTGCGTGCAGCAAACCAAAAAATACGAATTGAAATCAGACAGCTAAGCGCTTAGCGCCAGCTCAGGCAGAAGAGATGACTATAGTGCGGTGCGCCAGTGTTGCTCACCAGAAAGCAGGCAGAAGGAGGTGGAGTATACAGCGGTATTGTTTGAAGAGTACGTCCTGAACATATTGTCCATAAAATTACAATTATCCGCGTTGTTGCTTCTCGTCTTTGCGGATGAAAATTGTCCTCGGTAGTTAAACACACCAAATTTGTACCATAAGCCAGGATTTTACTCAAAGTCTTTGCAATTCTTTACCCATCCCGTTTGATTTTGGTTAGTTTATTGCAATGCCGTTCACCTTTATTATAAATAAAAAGATTTTTCCGGAGTCACCATGGCTAAACCCATCATTACCCTGAACGGGTTAAAAATTGTCATCATGCTGGGCATGCTGGTGATCATATTGACAGGCGTTCGTTTTGCCGCCGACATTATTGTGCCTTTTATTCTGTCCCTGTTTGTTGCAGTGATCCTTAATCCACTGGTACAGCGCATGACGCGGCTACGCATTCCGCGCGTGCTGGCCATCACGCTGCTTATCAGCATCATTATTGTGGCGATGGTCTTGCTGGTGGCGTATCTGGGGACCTCGCTAAACGAACTGGCGCGAACGCTGCCAAAATACCGCTCTTCGCTGGCGATACCGCTGCTGCAGCTTGAACCCTGGCTGCAGCGCGCGGGTATCGAAGTCTCGGTTGAGGAACTCCTGAAATATATCGACCCCAATGCGGCCATGACGATCGTTACCAGCCTGCTGGCACAGCTTTCCAATGCCATGACATCCATTTTCCTGCTGTTTTTAACGGTGGTGTTCATGCTGCTGGAGGTACCGCAGCTGCCGGCAAAACTGCAGCAGATGATGGTCCGTCCGGTTGAAGGGATGGGGGCGATTCAACGCGCGCTGGACAGCGTCTCCCGCTATCTGGTGCTGAAAACCGCCATTAGTCTGGTCACGGGCGGTGTCGTCTGGGTGATGCTTCTGGCGCTGGACGTTCGCTTTGCGTTTGTCTGGGGGTTGCTGGCATTTGCGCTTAACTACATTCCCAACATCGGCTCCGTGCTGGCGGCGATCCCCCCTATCCTTCAGGTGCTGGTTTTCAGCGGGCTTTATGACGCGCTGATCCTGCTGGCCGGATACCTGGTCATCAATCTGGTGTTCGGTAATATTCTTGAGCCACGCATGATGGGGCGAGGGCTGGGACTTTCCACGCTGGTGGTCTTTTTGTCCCTGATATTCTGGGGCTGGCTGCTCGGGCCCGTTGGGATGCTGCTCTCCGTCCCGCTGACCATCATCGTCAAGATTGGCCTGGAACAGACGGCGGGCGGGCAAAGTATCGCCGTGCTGCTGAGCGATATGAGCCATCAGTAGCGTTCAGTCCGCCATCGACAGGAGGGGCTTGCGGGTCCTTCCACCTTCGCGATACGTACCGATCGCTCTCTGCCATTCCGCCAGTGGATACACCGTGACGTCGCTGTACCCACTGTTGGGCAAATTAAGCCAGATGCGGTCAAACTCGGCGCGCCACGCCTCAGCGCTGAGCGCATCCAGACCGTTTCGGATATGGAACCACGCCACGCGCGGCACGGGCCGTTGCTGTCTGAAGGTTTGCCCGGAGAGTAGGCCGTAGCAAACAAACATGCCCTGCTCGGGCATCACGCTGAGGATCGCTTCCGCAAGCGGCCCGCCGGTGGCATCGTAGACGATATCGCTGCGGGCGGCGACGGTGCCAATTCTGTTTGCGTCATGCTGCGCGACGGGAATGATGCCCATCGCCTCCAGCCGTTCAGCATGCACGGCAGAACGGTGAATGCCATACACCGCTTCCGCCCCCGCCTGACGCGCCCACTGCCCCAGCAGGATGGCGCAATCCGACCCGGCAGCCGTGAGCAGCACCCGCTTTCCACGAGGCGGGTAGCGGGTCAGCATCATCTGCGCCGCCAGCGGGTTGATGTAGGCCCGCGCGGCCAGGTGCGAGTCGACAACGTCCGGAATGGGTATCGCATACTCTGCCGGGCAATCAACATAGCGCTGCCAGGTGCCCTGACCGCGCAGCGGCAGGACGCGCTTACCCACCAGATGCTTAAACGAGGCGGGCGCCTCGGTGACAACGCCGACACCTTCATACCCCGCGACGGCAGGTAACGGGGTTCTGTGACGGTAGGCGCCGGTAATGGGAATGAGATCGGACGCGTTCACCGGAGAAAACAGCATTCGCACGCGGAGATGACCCGGTGTAAGCGCCCCCAGCGGCGCGGTTTCAGGTTGCAGAACGGTTTCTGGCTCGCCAAAACGGCGATACCAGAGGGCCAGGTTTTCCATTACGATCTCACGGCTGCTAGCGGAACTACTCGCGCCAGCCCATTGCCGGTGCGACATGTTTGAGAATAGACTCAATCACGTGCGCATTATAATCCACACCCAGTTGGTTCGGTACGGTCAGTAAAAGCGTGTCCGCCTCGGCAATCGCCTCGTCCTTTTTCAGCTGTTCAACCAGCTTGTCCGGCTCCGCGGCATAGCTGCGCCCGAAGATGGCGCGCGTTTTCTCATCAAGATACCCCACGCTATCGCTGTCGTTGCGGCTGGCACCGAAATACATCCGGTCGCGGTCGTCCATCAGCGCAAAAATACTGCGGCTGACCGACACCCGCGGCTCGCGCGTATGCCCTGCCTCTTTCCAGGCCTGACGGTAAGCCCGAATCTGTTTTGCCTGCTGAATATGGAACGGCTCACCGGTTTCATCGTCCTTCAGGGTTGAGCTTTGCAGGTTCATTCCCAGCGTTGCCGCCCATACGGCCGTCGCATTTGAACCGGCGCCCCACCAGATACGCTCGCGCAGCCCTTCAGAATACGGCTCCAGGCGCAGCAGCCCCGGCGGATTCGGGAACATTGGCTGCGGGTTCGGTTTGGCAAACCCTTCCCCGCGCAGCACCTCAAGCAGCACCTCGGTATGACGACGCGCCATATCCGACTCGTTTTCCCCTTCCTGCGGGACATAGCCGAAATGACGCCAGCCATCGATGACCTGCTCCGGCGAGCCACGGCTGATGCCAAGCTGCAGGCGACCGCCGGAAATCAGATCCGCCGCGCCCGCATCTTCGGCCATGTACATCGGATTTTCATAGCGCATATCGATCACGCCGGTACCGATTTCGATGGTCTTCGTTTTTGCGCCAATGGCGGCCAGCAGAGGGAACGGCGAGCTAAGCTGTCGGGCAAAGTGGTGCACGCGGAAATACGCGCCGTCTGCCCCCAGCTCTTCAGCCGCCACGGCTAAATCGATGGACTGCAGCAGCGTGTCTGCCGCCGAGCGCGTGCCGGACTGCGGTGAAGGCGTCCAGTGACCAAAGGATAAAAACCCGATCTTTTTCATAACCATGTGTCCTGATAATGCGTTGCGTTCTGTCCACTTTACGCATTACCCGGTAAGAATAAATGCCGTTTATTTAACGGAATGATTCAAATAAATTGACAGAATTGAGCGGGGCGTCATTACGCGCCATAATGGGATATAATATCCCCCACTTTTTTCATGGCAGGTAAAACCGGCAATGGCTCTGATCCCTAAAAACTACGCGCGGCTGGAAAGCGGTTATCGCGAAAAAGCATTAAAAATCTATCCATGGGTGTGTGGACGCTGCTCGCGCGAGTTTGTCTATTCCAATCTGCGTGAACTCACGGTTCACCATATCGATCACGACCATACCAATAACCCGGAAGATGGCAGCAACTGGGAGCTGTTGTGCCTGTTTTGCCACGATCACGAGCATTCGAAATACACCGAAGCGGATCAGTACGGCACCACCGTGGTCGCAGGGGAAGACGCGCAAAAAGACGTGGGCGTCGCCACGTTTAACCCGTTTGCCGATTTAAAAGCGATGATGGATAAGAAGAAGTAATCCTCTTCCCCTCGCTCACATCGTGCTCTGCGAATTTAAAATGTCCAGGTGATAGCGGCGGTTGCAGACCCCTCGTTGCGCCGCATCACGATCGGGCTGTTATTCGCACGATCGCTAAGCCAGGTATAGTCCGCGCTCAGGACCGTCCCCCAGTGAGCATCGAACTGATGGCTCCAGGTCAGGCTGGTATCGACGCCATAAAATCCACCCGGCGCTGAATAGCGGCGATATCCAGTGCGGCGACTCTGCTGCTCGCTGACCCCATACCACGTATTCAGATAACGGCTGTCGCCAAACAGGGCCGCAGACTGCAAGGCGACCGTGTCCTGGTTATTTTGTAAAGGGATTAGCGTCACGGAGGCCTGATAGCTTACCCCCTGGCTGTCCGTTAACGGCAGCGTCGCTTTGCCTTCCATACTCAGCCATGGCTCGGTCTGCCAGCCTACGGCAAGGCCGGTATTCAGGGTGGCATCAATGTCCCCCATCCCTTTCAGATTGTTTGCCCCCTCACGCCAGCCAGAATTTTTCTCAGCCCTTCCAAAGTCGTAGCCCAGCGTGTGTTCGAAATACCAACCGCTGTCATTTTGCAGGTCATATCCCACCCCTTTTTGCGCATCAATAAAGAAAGCGCCTTTACGACCCTGCAGCACCGGAACCACCTGCCACACCTGCTTGTCTGAGCCTGAGTAACGCGGGGCATACTGCCCTCCCAGCCCGACGGTTAAGGAATCGGACGCGGTGCCATCATCCGCCTGCACGCCAGACGTCACGACCATCAGAAGCGGGACGGACATATACAGGACTTTTTTTATCGCTATCATACTGCTCTCCATACAGACGCTGGCGTCTCCTGATTCAGGGGCGACCACACAATGTTGGCGCAGTATGATTTGGCTGAATCAATGAATCGTCGGGATAGTGTTAAGAAATGGTCAAGGTGAACGGATGTTGTCCAGAAGAGTGCTGATTATTGAAGATGACGCCGATGCGGCTGGCGTGCTCGAAGCCTATTTACGGCGTGAAAATTACGACGTGACCATTACCGGGGACGGTCTTTCCGGCCTGGATATGGCGCAGCGGTGGAAGCCCGACCTCATTCTGCTGGACGTAATGCTGCCGGGGCTTAACGGCACCGAGGTGCTGGCGGGCCTGCGTCGTAAAAGCGATGTGCCGGTGATTATGGTTACGGCCATGGGGGATACTCCCGATCGCATTGGCGCCCTGCGTTACGGTGCCGATGATTACGTTGTGAAGCCTTATCATCCGGGCGAAGTGGTGGCGCGGGTGCAGGCGGTGCTGCGGCGCAGCAGTAAAAAAGAGACAGACGAAGCGATCCTTCGCTGGCAAACGCTGGAGGTGGATGTCGCCGCCATTGTGGCGAGCGTGGATAACGGCGACGACGCCCCCGTGATGCTCGATCTTACGCCAACGGAATTCTCGCTTCTGGCAACGCTGCTGCGTTCTCCTGCGCACCCGTTCTCCCGCCAGTATTTACTGGAACACTGCTTGCCGGAAAGCGAGGCGCTGGAGCGCGTGGTGGACACCCATATTTATAACCTGCGTAAAAAACTCGAAGCGGCGGGTATTTCCGGCGTGCTGATCAACGTTCGCGGCGTGGGTTACAGGTTCAGACAGCCATGATAAAAAACCGACACGCCTCTCTGTGGCGCTGGATTTGCGCACGCATTTTAGCGCTGGCCATCGGCAGCGTGATCGTCATTGCCACCTGCATGTGGTTGCGCTATGCGGTACAAAACTACTGGATCATGGGCAAGATGCCGCCAGCGGTCCGGCAGGAGTTTCTTACGCTCAGCCAGAACCCGCAGGCCAATCCGGCCCGCTTCCACACGATTGTGGACACATGGTGGGGCCTGAGCTATTCCACGCCGTCTATCGCCTCAGCCGACTGGGTCACGGTAGCCCTGCTGGTGCTGGTAATGATCCCGTTTATTGTGGTAATGGGGCTAAAACACGCCCGCCCGCTGGCGCTACAGTTCAGCCGACTTCGCGATGCGGCAAAGGATGTCGCCGAAGGTCAGTTTGGCCGTCAGGCAGAGCTGATCAAAGATGCACCGGCAGAAATGGTCAGCTTTGCGACCGACTTTAACTCTATGACGGGACAACTTGCCCGCTATGAGAAAGAGCTCCGCGCCTCGCACGTCGCGATGGCGCATGAGCTGCGCTCGCCCCTGACGGCCGCCATCGGGCGTCTGCAGGGCATGTTAGACGGCGTGTTTGATGCCAGCCCGGCGCAGCTGGGCATGGTGATGAAACAGCTCCAGCACCTCAACCGCCTCACCGATGAACTCCACCTTCTCTCTTTGGCAGACGCGGGTAACCTTGTGCTGGAGGACCAGCCGTTCTGTCTGGATGAGCTGATTCAGGAGCGGGCTGCCTGGATCATGCCCCAGGCGGATGCGCATCATTTCAGGATAACGCTGCGTAACCCGCACACCAGCCCCTTCCGGGGCGATGCGTTCCGTATGGGGCAGGTCGTTACCATCCTCATGGAAAATGCGCTACGTTACGGACGCGAAGGCGGTCACCTTGAGGTGGCACTGCATTACGCCAGCGGGCATTACATCCTCGAATTCACCGATGACGGGCCGGGCGTGTCGCCCCAGTTCTTACCGGAAATGTTTAAACGCTTTAGCCGCGAGGAGCAGTCCCGCGCGCGGCATTCCGGCGGCAGCGGCCTTGGTTTGTCCATTGCCCGGGCGATTTGCCAGGCGCATGGGGGTGAGATTAGCGCGTCATTACCGGAAACCGGCGGCCTCGCGGTGCGCATTTTGTTGCCCTGGCATCCCTCCGATAATGAAAATCGCCACTCTTGATAAAGCCTTGACAGAACATCGAATCTTTCTCGACGTAGCGCGCATTTAATAACGCCATTCCCTTTATGGAGCGGCGTTATGTCAGACGAATTTTTTCTCTCCCTCCGCCACTGCCTGCATCATTTGTACGGCGTGGCGCGCACCCTTTCCTGGCTGCATTTTCTTCCCCTGGCCCTGCTTGCGCTGGCGATTTTTCCGCTGACCGGCTGCGGTGATAAACACGAAAATAAGCCCAACCCTGTGCGAACGGTACGCTACGTCGTCGTTGGCACCACTCAAACCCTTCCCGCGCTGGAAAGAACCGGTGAGATCCATGCCCACGATGAAACGACCCTGAGCTTTCGTACCGGGGGCCGGATGCTGACGCGTAGCGTCGATATTGGTGACAGGGTCACCGCCGGACAGCTGCTGGCCACGCTTGACAATACGACCGGGCAAAACCAGCTCGACGGCGCTGAGGCCGATTATGAAGGCGCCAAAGCCTCAGCGCAGGTCGCCGCGCTTAACGTCAGTCGCATGCAAAAGCTCATGCCAACGGGTGCGATAGCCCGCACGCAGCTCGACAGCGCCCGTGCGGACTGGCTTGTCGCCCGCGCGCGCTTAAAAAGCAGCGAGGCCGCGTGGCGAAATGCCCGCGAAAGCCTCGGCTGGACGCGCCTGAACGCGCCACAAGCGGGCGTCATTACGGCCGTGAACGCCTCTGCGGGACAGGTTGTCAGCGACGGTCAGTCCGTGCTGACGCTGGCAACCGGGGAAGTCCGCGACGTGGTGTTTGATATTGCCGCGCCCGATACGATCCCGCCTCTGGATAAGGCGGTTTTGCAGGTTTCCCTGCTCAGCGCACCGTCGGTACAGGCGTCTGCCCTACTGCGGGATATCACCCCGCAGGCCGATCCTCAGACCCGCACCTGGCGCGCCAGGGCCACCCTGCAAAACCCGCCGGCGGCCATGGCGCTGGGTGCCAGCGTTACCGTCACGTTGCCATCGTCAGCCCCGCACGGGTACACCCTTCCCGCGTCCGCGCTGACCCGAGCCGGCGACAAACCGGCGGTTTTTGTGATTACCCCGCAGTCGCGGGCGCAACTACGCGTGGTGGTGCCCGCCAGCTATACGGCCACCTCTGTCATGATTGCCTCCGGCCTTGAGCCCGGCGACAGGGTGATTACAGCGGGCGTGAGCACATTACGATCCGGCGAGCCGGTGATTGCCGAAGAGGTTCAGCCATGAACACAGGATCGGAAACCAAATTTAACCTCTCCGCCTGGGCGTTGAAGAACCAGCAGACGGTCAGCTTTTTCATGCTGCTGGTGATTGCGATGGGCGTGTTCTGCTATGAAAAGCTGCCGCGTAACGAAGATCCGGCATTCACCATTAAAACGGCCGTCGTCTCCGCGCAGTGGCCGGGAGCATCCGTGGCGAATACCACCCGACTGCTGACCGATACGCTTGAAAAAAAGCTGCAGGAAACGCCCTGGCTGGACTATCTCGAAAGTGAAACCCGGGCCGGACGCACCGTTATCCACGTCAACCTCCGTGACGATACGCCCCCGCAAAGCGTGCCCGATATCTGGTATCAGGTTCGCAAAAAAATGCAGGACATCGCGCCGTCCCTGCCCGAAGGGGTGCAGGGTCCTGCCGTGGATGACGAGTTTGACGACACGTTCGGCACAATTTACGCCTTTATTCCCGATGGTTTCACCCTGCGGGAGGTGCGGGTTCGCGCAGAGACAATACGGCGCGAGCTGATGTCCCTGCCGGATATGGGTAAAACCACCCTGCTGGGCGAACAGCAGGAGCAGTGGGTTCTCGCCTTTTCTCCGGCGCGCCTGGCCGGTATGGGGCTGGATATTCAGGCGGTCGCCGACGCCCTCCGGGCGCAAAACGCCGTTGTCCCGGCAGGAACGATGCGTACCGGGCAGGAGAACATGGCGATAAAGGTCAGCGGTGCGCTCACGACCGAAGAGAGTTTACGCGCCGTCACGCTGCACGTTAACAATCGCTATATCCCGCTAACCGACATTGCCACCGTCACCCGGGAAATCGCCGAGCCACCGGCCCCGGCCTACCGGGTGAACGGCAAACCGGCTATCGGGCTGGCGGTCTCGATGGCGCCAACGGGCAATATGCTGCGTTTCGGTGCTGCGCTGAACGCAAAAATGGCGACCCTCAGCGCCGGGCTGCCGCACGGTATCGAGATGGTGAAAGTCGCCGATCAGTCAGCGGTGGTGAGTGATGCGGTAAGCGGGTTTATCCGGGTGCTTATCGAAGCCGTTGTTATCGTGCTGGCGGTCTCATTTGTCTCGCTGGGTTTACGGGCCGGACTGGTGGTGGCGACGGCCATCCCGCTGGTGCTCGCCATGACGTTTGCCGGCATGATGCTCGCAGGCATCGGCCTTCAGCGTATCTCGCTCGGGGCGCTGATCATTGCCCTGGGCCTGCTGGTGGATGACGCCATGATCGCCGTCGAAACGATGGTCTCCCGGCTGGAAGCCGGGGATTCCCGTCGGCATGCGGCCACCCATGCATTCAAAACGACGGCCTTCCCGATGCTCACCGGTACCCTGGTGATGATTGCTGGCTTTATTCCCGTTGGTTTTGCGGCCTCCAGCGCCGGTGAATACTGCTTTTCCCTGTTTGCGGTGGTGCTCATCGCCCTGCTCTGTTCCTGGGCTGTCGCGATCCTGTTTTCGCCGTTGACGGGTACGTGGCTGCTGCCGGAAAAAGTCAGACATCACGCGGCGGGACCGGGAAGGATCGCGCGCGGGTACGGACGGCTTTTACGCCTGGCGCTCCGCCACCGGCTCTCCACCGTGCTGATTGCGCTTGCCGCGCTGGGGTTGTCAGCGTACGGCACGACGTTTATGCAGGGCGAGTTTTTCCCCGCCTCGGACCGGCCTGAGCTGCTGGTCAGCCTGACGCTTCCGGCCAACGCGTCGCAGGCGGAAGCGTTAAGAGAGGTGGAAAAGCTGGAAAAGGCGTTGGTCGGCAACGGCAACATCGATCGCTACTCGACCTACGTCGGGTCGGGCGCCATCCGTTTTTACCTGCCGATGGACGTGCTGCTGGAAAATGAGAATATCGCCCAGATGGTTGTGGTGGCTAAAGACCTTGAGGCGCGGGATCGTCTGCATGCGCAGCTGAACAGGCTCCTGGCGACACAATTTAGCGACATCATCACGCGCGTGTCGCCCCTTGAGCTGGGGCCCCCCGTCGGCTGGCCTATCAAATACCGGGTGAGCGGGCCTGATTATCTGCAGGTCCGGGCGTTTGCGAATCGTCTCACGGACGCGATTGGGCAGTCCCCGTTCTCACGCGACGTTAACCAGACGGCCGGAGAGCCGGAGAGGGTCATCACCCTTAAGGTGAATCAGACGGCGGCCAGGGCGGCGGGAATATCGTCAGAAAATCTCGCCCGCACGCTGAATACCGTCTGGTCCGGCAGCGTTGTCACGTCCATCAGAGATAATGACCGCCTTGTCGACGTGGTGCTCAGGGCCGAGGACAGCGCGCGCCAGAGCACCGCCACCCTCTCCTCACTCACGATTCAGGGGAATGACGGTAAAAAAATTCCGCTCAGCGCCGTCGCGACGCCGGTCTGGGGCGTGGACGATCCGGTTATCTGGCGTCGCCAGCGCGTGCCCTTTATCACGGTGCAAACGGATCTTGCCCCGGGGCTGAAGGCTGAAGCGGTATCCGCGGCGCTGCGTCCGGCGGTCGATAAACTGCGCGCGAACCTGCCGGCAGGTTACAGCATTGAAGAAGGCGGCGCGGTTGCCGAATCGGATAAGGGGAACAGCTCCGTCTTTACCGTTCTTCCGGTAACGCTGGTCATCATGCTGTTGCTGCTGATGCTTCAGCTGCGGCGATATTCCCGGATGCTGCTGGCCCTCCTGATGGCCCCGTTTGGTTTACCGGGGATCGTGCTGGCTATGCTGCCCGGCGGAACGCCGATGGGGTTTGTCGCGCTGCTGGGCGTTATCGCCCTGGCGGGGATGATCGTGCGGAACGCGGTGATATTGATTAGCGAGGTTGACAGCAATCTTGCTCAGGGGATGACAAACGATGCCGCGATTATGGCGGCTGCGGAACACCGGGCCAGACCCATCTGTCTGACCGCCTGTGCCGCCATTCTGGGCATGATCCCCATTTCTCACCAGGTCTTCTGGGGTCCAATGGCCTATGCCATCATCGGCGGGCTGCTGGTTGCGACGCTGGTGACGCTGACCGTGTTACCCGCGTCGTTTAGCCTGCTGTTACAGTGGGGCGCTCAGCGCAAAGCCACAGAAGATGAACTGCGCTGAGGCTCCACCGTTTCCCGGCTGATTACGCGGCGGTCAACGCAAAACGGTCTTTCAGGACATGGCGGATTTCATCCTCCGCCAGCTGCCGCGCTTCAGTGCCGTTCGCCGTGATGGTTTTCAGCATATCGCCCAGTAAAATCTGACGTCCTTCCGGGCTGTGCTGCACCACCACCCGCTTCTGCACAAAGATCGCATCCGGGTGCGTGGAGTTAAGGTAGTTGGCCGGGACGAAATCAATCCATTCCTGAGGCGTGAGATCAAAGCCGTATTGCCTGGCCCACTCTCCCTCCACCTTCGCCTCAAGCAGATATTCGCCCTCCGCACTGCGGCTTAGCCGAAACGTGTCGAAATCCTGCGTGATATCCACATCAAGCGTGTCCAGCGCCATCGGCGCACGAATGCCGTAGCTGCCGAACCCGAGGTCGCAAAGCCACTGTCGGCTCTCCACCTCGGCAATCAACGCCATATGGGTTTTCGGCCGCCGCGCGGGGTAGAACATCGGACGCGCCGCCACGAAACGGTAAGGAATACCGAGTGCCTCCAGCGCCATGGCGAAAAGCCCGTTCACCTCATAGCAGTAGCCGCCGCGCCCTTTCTTTAACACCTTATCGGCAATGTCGTCTGGTGCCAGCGAGACAATTTTACCCGCCTGCACGTCCAGATTTTCAAAGGGAACGGAAAAGAGCTGATGACGCATCAGCGCATGCAGGGTGGACGTGTCGGCCGCCGCCGGTCCGGTGTAGTTTATGCGTTTGAAATACGAGGAAATGTCGAAATTATCGCTGTGCATAATGCCTCCTTGTCCTGAACATGCCGGACACTATAGATGGCGCGCATCATTGGCTGTATAGTCAGTTTTATCGAAAATTAGCCTGAACAGATACCCATGTCTGCCCCGTCCCAGTCGTCCCCACACTATCGCCGAATTGCCGAGATGCTGCGCCTCACGCTGACGTCTGGCGCGCTGCGCACCGGTGACAGGATGATCTCCGCGCGTAAACTGGCCGAGCGCGAGCACGTTAGCCTTCCGACGGCGCTGGAGGCCCTTCGCTGCCTCGAGGCTGAAGGGCTGATCGTTGCGCGCCCGCGTTCAGGTTACTACATCCGCCAGACCAGCCTGTCACCGCGCGTGGAGCCCGCGCGCTCCTCACCCGGTCCGGTCCCCGTCACCCTATCCGCCGTGGCCCGGTCGCTGTTCAGCAGTGCAGAAGCCCGGCTGATCCCGCTGGGCGCCGCCCTGCCCGATCCCGCGTGGCTGCCAGGAGACGCGCTGCAGCGGGCGTTGCACTCCGCGGGCCGTCGTCTGGACGCGCATGGACAGAGCTACAGCCTGCCCCCGGGAAGAGCAGACCTACGAAGTAAGATTGCCGCGCGCTCTGCGCAATGGGGAGCCCGGTTCAGCGCGGACGATCTCATTATCACCTCGGGCGCGACGCAGGCGCTGCGCCTGGCACTTCGGGCCGTGTGTCAGCCAGGTGATGTGGTGGCAATTGAGCAGCCCGCCTACTTTGGCACGCTCCTGCTGCTGGAGGATTTAGGCCTGAAGGCCTTAGCGATCCCCACCGACCCTGTGGAAGGCCTGCTGCTGGAACCGCTGGCTGACGCCATTCGCTGCCATCGCCCCGCTGCCGTCCTGGCCTCACCCACCGTGCAAAACCCGTTGGGTGCCAGCATGCCCGTCGCACGCAAGCAGGAACTGGTTGCCCTGCTTGAAGAGGCAGAAATTCCGTTGATTGAGGACGATGTTTACGGAGATCTGGTCGGTGAGGGGCAACGTCCTCCGGCCTGCAAGGCGTTCGACCAGAGCGGGAATGTGATTTACTGCAGCTCCCTGTCTAAAACGCTTGCGCCGGGGTGGCGAATCGGCTGGATTGCCGCCGGACGCTATTACACGCAGGTCTTGCAGGCCCGCATGGCCGGAGACTGGGCAGGTGCACCGCTGCTGGAAGCCGCGACGAGCGAGATGCTGGCAAGCGGCGACTACGACCGTCACCTGCGGCGGCTAAAGCGGCGGATCGCAGAGGGAATAGCCGCCGTCGTGGCGCAGGTCGGGGCGAGCTTTCCGCCTGGTACCCGCGTAAACGTGCCCGCAGCCGGCTTTTTGTTGTGGGTAGAACTGCCTCAGCAGATCAACGCCCTGGAGGTGCATCGTCGCGCGCTGGCGCTGGGTATTGGCGTCAGCCCCGGCCCCCTGTTTTCTCCTGGCGCAGAACTCACGCACTTTCTGCGGCTAAACTGCGCAAACGAACCGACGCCCCGCCTGCTCAATGCCGTAGGGCAGATTGGGGCCCTATGCCATGAACTGGCCGTTTTCACACCAGACTCTCCAGCCACTCGGTAAATACCCGCACTTTGCGGGAGAGGTGACGGTGTGGGTAGAGCAGTGACAGCTTGCGGTCCGGCGAGCGATAGGCTGGCAGGACCTCAACCAGCAGGCCGCGGTCAATGTAAGGCTGGAGAAAGAGATTCATCCCCTGCATTAACCCCAGCCCGGCCAGGCCTGCCGCGATGTAGGCCTCGGAGTTATCCACCACAAGCTTACCGGGTAAAGTCATCTCCGCGACGCCTTCTGGCGTGGTAAACGTCCACGGATGAATATGTCTGCTGCTGGTATTAATCCAGTTGATGGCCTGATGTTTGCGTAAATCATCCGGCGTTTCTGGCGTACCGTGTTTTGCCAGCCAGGCCGGGCTGGCGCAGGTCGTGATTTTGATGTTCCCGATTTTACGCGCGATATAATCGCCGTCGTCCAGCTCTCCCACCCGCAGCACGCAGTCCAGACCATCCCGCAGCATATCCCGACGGCGGTCAGAGCTGCTCAGAATGATGTCGATCTCAGGATGCTGACGATAAAAATCAGGCAGATTGGGTATCACCCGCAGCGTGGCAAAAGAGACCGGCATATCCACACGCAGCTGACCGTGTATTGCCCGGTCCGTACCAAACGACTCCAGTAATTCGTCCGCCTGCGCCAGCAGGGGTTTACTCTGGCGATAGAACGCCTCCCCATCCGGCGTCAGGCTAATCCGACGCGTTGTGCGCTGCAGGAGCCGCGTGCCGCTGTGTTGCTCCAGAAGCTGTAACGCTTTGGTGACTGCAGGGCGATGGACCTGCAGATTCTCCGCCGCCTGGGTAAGACTACCTGACTCGACAATTTCAATAAAAATTCGAATAGATTCAAAGAGATTTATTTGCATAAAGGATTTCAAACCGCGAACGGGATATTGTTATTGATTTTATAACAGTGATGAATCTTTTGGGCTATTTTTCCTAACAATATTGCACCCTACACTCTCCTCCATTCAAACGTAAGGGAGAGTCTGCTATGAAAAATAACCGTATCTGTCAGATCCTGGGTATCGAAAAGCCTGTTATTCAGGGGCCGTTATCCTGGCTTACCGATGCCCGTTTAGTTGCCGCGGTCAGCAATGCCGGCGGGCTCGGCGTGCTGGGACCCAATGCAGGCTTAACCGCCGACACCGCGGTCTCCACGCCGGAAGCGACAGCCGAAAAAATGCGCGAAGAAATTCGTAAAACCAAACGGCTGACCGAAAAACCGTTTGGCGTGAACCTGATCCCCACCGCCGTTAATGACGTCTGGACTGGACCAATTCTTAAGGTGGTAAAAGAGGAAGGCGTCAGGGCCGTGGTATATACAGGCTATGGGGAAGGCAGCATTATTCCCTCGCTGTTCAGTGAGTTAAAAGAGGCAGGGATCGCTATTATCTACCGCGACATCAATCCCACGCCGGAAAACACCCGTCTCGCAGAAGATCTGGGGGCAGACATTATCGTCGCCACCGGTTTTGATGAAGGCGGAACGTTACCCGCAACGGCGCTTGGCACCTTTTCCATCGTGCCGCTGATTGCCGATGCCGTGAAGCACATCCCGGTGATGGCCGCGGGCGGTATTACCGATAATCGCACCGCCAGAGCGGCGCATGCGTTAGGTGCGGAAGGCGTGTTTGCCGGATCGGTCTTTATCAGTACCGAAGAAAGCCGCGTGCCGCAGGGGGTCAAAGAGAAAATTGTTGCCGCCAACGGCCTGGACTTACTCCTTTTTCGCACCGTGCCCCATTACTACCGCGCGCTTCCCGGCAAGCTGGCGGAAAAACTGGCATCGATGGATAAAGCAGGCGCAAGCAACGACGCGCTGGGCAAGGCGATGGGAGGATTACGGGGCCTGCGTCTGGGCATGCTGGAAAATAACACCGATGAAGGCTATATCGCGCTCGGCACGGGGATTGGGAACATCCGCAGCGTGAAAAGCGTGGCCGAGATCGTCAATCTGTTAGCGGTTGAGTAAGCCCTCGGCGTCCTGACGGTTATCAGGACGCCATCTGTTCTCAGGGAATAATCCGCGCGGCTCTCAGCTGCGCAAACAGGCGGAAAAACATCTCATCGGTCGCCTGCATTTGCGTAAAGCCCGCCCTGCGCAGCTTGCTCCCGTCACCGAACATGTCGTAATCCCAGCTAAAGACAAAATCGGCAAACCGCCCGTCGCTTAGCTGCAAAATATCCGCTTCCACCAGCCGCTCTTCGGCAAGCTCGCGCCATACGCCGCGATAGTCGTTAAACAGCTGATGAAATGACAACCTCACCGGCGGCGCAGAGTCCAGTTCAAACCAGCGTACGATGCGCGGCCACAGCTCGCTCCAGCGCCAGATATCGCCATTGTTTACGTTGAAGGCCTGATTCTGTGCCGCAGGTGACGTGGCGGCCCACAGCGTTGTCTCGGCCAGCAGCCCGGCGTCGGTATGGTCAACAATGCTGTGCCAGGTCTGTTCTGAACCGGGAAAACGCAGCGGTAAACCCAGCGCCTTACACAGGGAGGCGTACAGAGCGATGCTCAGCGCAAGGTTCATGGCATTGCCCGGCACCGCACTCCCCACCACGCCCGGCCTGATGGCATTCCAGTGCCAGCCTTTCCCCCGCTGAAACTGGCTGAGCCACGTGAGCTGCGCGGCGTTAAATTCGGCACCCGCTACGCCGGGATCGCTTTCCCGCGCCGGGGTTTTAAACGGCCCCAGATGCGCACCGTAGACTTTGTAGCCCTGCATCAGGCTTACCGTCTGCAGCGGTGCCGCTGTTTCGAGGGTGCTGACCAGGTTACGCAGCATGGTGACGTTCGGCTCAACCATGTCTGCCCAGTTCGCCGCGTTCGCCCAGGCGCTGTAAAAGATGTGGGTGACTCCGTTCAGGGCGTGCAGCGCCCGTGCAGTGTCCTGCGCATCCAGTAAATCGACGTTCACCACGGGGATGCCGTCAGGATGAGACGCGGCATGGCGGCTAAGGCCGATCACCTCCCACTGATGGTGCAGGAGCGTATTGACCAGCTGTCTGCCGACAATGCCGCTGGCGCCCGCGACCAGGGCGACGTTGTGTTGCTGCATCTTATTCATGATGTTTCTCCGGAAAGGGTGACAGACGCAGTGTGATATATTATTTTTTCTGGAGATATCCCATGAAACTGATGGCACTTATAAGCAGAATCATTAAATGAATAACAAGCTCAATGCCATTTCTACCTTTCTGCGCGTCGCTGAAGCGGGCTCGTTTTCAGCGGCCGCCCGTCAGACCGGTATTAAGCAGTCCGCCGTCAGTCAACAGATCGCGGCGCTTGAGGAATCACTGGGTGTGGTACTGCTGCACCGTACGACGCGTAAGATGAAGCTGACCGAACAGGGTGAACGTTACCGGCGTGATATGCAGCTTGTGCTGGACGCCATGGGGGAAGCGGAGAGGCGTTTACATCCTGTCGATCATAGCGTTCAGGGGCGCGTCCATGTCCAGTTACCGAGCGGCCTGGGGCAGATTTTTTTGCCGCATCTGCTGGCGCTGCAGCGTCTGCATCCCGAGCTGCAGCTGATGCTTTCCCTGGATGACCGCCTTGCCGATCTGGTGACGGAGGGCGTGGATGTCGCGATACGGCTGAGCAGTGAGCCCCCGCAGGCGCATGCGGCGCGCGTGCTGGGGCGTATTGAAACCAGGCTGTTTGCCGCCCCCGGCTTTCAGGCGGTACGCGCCGTCAGCGAGCTGGCGACGCTGCCACACGTGCGGTTCAGCGGCATTCCGCTGGGTGCGCCCCTGCGCCTGATGTCTGACGAGGAGACGGTCGAGGTCAACGTGAATACTGTTTTCCGTGCCAACACCAGCGACGCGCTGCTGCAGGCGCTTGAGTCCGGCATTGGTATCGGCGGCATGCAGCAGCCGCTCGTGACACGCGCGCTGCAAACCGGCACGCTGGTACCGGTGCTGCCCGACTGGCGGTTACCCGATCGCTTCCTCTATGCCGTCTATCCTGACGCCCGCTTTATTCCGCAGCGCGTCAGAAAGGTCGTCAGCGTGATTGAGCATTTACTGCCTGAAATAATAAAGAAAAACTGATTGTTTCCGCCGTAAATGACGTGCATTTTTTAATCGCAAAGAATAGAGTGTTTTTACCGTATTCCCTCTTTCTGGAGCACGTATGCCGGATTACCGTTTTTTCCAAAAAGGCCCGAACCTCATTGCGATTGAGAGCGCAAACACCGATGCGGCCGCTCAGCTCATCGCTCAGGGGTTTGAAAAACAGTTTGAGGAGATCGGCGCTGCGGATGAAAAAGAGGCACTTACCCGCCTTGCGGATATCCGTAAAAATAATGAGATCGATCGCCATAACTTCCTGTCCGGAGCGGGCGAAATGCCGCTGATCGGCGTGCTGGCGGCTGCGGCAACCTGGTTGATGCAAAAGAAATAACGCAACCATCCTCTACCTCGCCACCGGCAAATCGGCGTACCGCGTCGTATAGGCCGGTGACAACATCTCACGCTTCATCGCCCACGGTTTCTCAATCCCCTGCCCGGCGAACCATATCTTCCCTTTGCCGGAGTGATTTACGCTGTCGATCATCTCCATCAGCGCCGCGCTGTTGGCGCGCAGACGATTATCGTCAAACAAATTAAGCTGGGCGACGCCGCTGCTGAAAAAGTCCGCCAGCATGACCCCGGCCTTCATATAGCGATACCCGTCGAGCCATATCCGCCCCAGCCCCTCCGTGGCGGCGCGGATGATATCGCGCGAGTCATTGGTGGGCGTCATCAGGGTGACAGAAGCCTGATTGCCGTAATAAATTTCGTTGTCAGCGTGCGGGCTGGTGCGCACAAACACGCTGATAAAACGACAGTATTGATGCTCGCCGCGCAGTTTCTCTGCGGCGCGCTCCGCGTAGGCGCAAATCGCCTGATGCATCTCTTCGTATTGGGTAATGCGGTGTCCAAACGAACGGCTACAGATGATTTGCTGCTTCGTGGGGGTGTACTCTTCCAGGTCAAGGCAGGGCTCGCCGCGAAGCTCGCGCGCAGTGCGTTCCAGTACCACGTTGAAATGTTTGCGAATGACCCACGAGGAGGCCTCCGCCAGCTCCAGCGCCGTGGTAATCCCCATTGCGTTCAGTTTTTTCGTGATGCGCCGCCCTACCCCCCACACCTCCTCTACCGGCACCTTTGCCAGCAGTTTACGCTGCCGCTCCCGGCCTGAGAGATCGACCACGCCGCCGGTGCCAGCCCATCGCTTCGCCGCATAGTTGGCCAGCTTCGCCAGCGTTTTTGTCGGGGCAATACCGACGCCAACGGTTAAGCCCGTATTTTTATAGACCTGCGTGCGCATCTGGTGTCCGAACGCTTCCAGTGCAAGGCAGTTACCGATCCCTGAAACGTTCACGAACGCCTCGTCGATCGAGTAAATTTCTATGGCCGGAGCGAGATCCGTCAGCGTCTGCATCACCCGACTGCTGAGATCGGCATACAACGCATAGTTCGAACTAAAGACGTAAACCCGCGACGGATAGCCCTTCTCTTTGAATTTAAAATAGGGCTCCCCCATTTTTATGCCGAACTGCTTTGCCTCCGGCGACAGTGAAATAATGCAGCCGTCGTTATTGGACACCACCACGATGGGCTTCCCCTGCAGATCGGGGCGAAATACCTTCTCGCAGGAGGCATAGAAGCTATTCACATCAACCAGCGCGAACATGTTTATGCGTTTTAAGCGTGTGGGTGACGACGCCGAAGATCTGCAGCTCCTCTTCGGACTGAAAGGTAATCGGCTGATAGCGGGCATTATGCGGCAGAAGTCTCAGAACCGGGCGGGTCTGTAGCTCTTTCACCGTAAACTCACCGGCGACCGACGCCACGACGATGTCCCCATGTTCGGCATTTAACGAACGATCGACCACCAGCAGATCGCCGTCACCGATCCCCGCGCCAATCATGGAGTCTCCACTCACCTTGATAAAATAGGTCGCACTGGGGTGTCTCACTGCCAGCCGGTTAAGATCGAGACGATCTTCCACATAGTCCTGCGCCGGACTGGGGAAGCCACAGGCTACACGCTCTGCAAACAACGGTAATTCAATAGATTGGTTTGGATGATAAGAAAAGAGAGTGTCCATAATGCCTTTCTCGCCAGGTACTGTATATAAATACAGTATTACGGATTATGGCCAGGGATCAAGGTCATTTCCGGAGGCGAACCCAAACGCGTTGAAGTGTCAGAAGATTTAAAACGCGCAAAGCCCGGAAGCGCCCTTCCGGCTTTGCGCCTGTGACGATCAGTCCATCAGCGTATTCAATGTTTCCAGTGCGTCAGGCGGCAGCTGCAGTTCCCCCGCCGCGAGGTTTTGCCGCAGATGCGCCACGGAAGAGGTGCCCGGGATCAGCAGGATATTTGGGGAACGCTGCAGCAGCCATGCCAGCGCAACCTGCATTGGCGTTGCGCCCAGCGAGTCGGCGACAGCCTGCAGCCCGGAAGATTGCAGTGGCGTAAAGCCGCCCAGCGGGAAGAACGGTACATACGCAATCCCCTGCTGCGCCAGCAGATCCACCAGCGCGTCGTCACCCCGGTTCACAATGTTGTACATGTTCTGCACGCACACCACCGGCACCAGCTTCCGGGCTTCCGCGACCTGGGTGGCCGTGACGTTGCTCAGGCCAATATGACGCACCAGCCCCTGCTGCTGTAATTCGGCCAGGGTGGAAAGCGGTTCAGCAATCGATCCTTCCGCCGGCCCGTGTGCGCTAAACATGATCCGCAGATTCACCACGTCCAGCACGTCCAGCTGCAGATTACGCAGGTTGTCATGCACCGCCTGCGTCAGTTCCTGCGCGGAAAAGGCCGGCAGCCAGGCGCCTTTGTCATCGCGACGGGCGCCGATCTTGGTGACAAGCGTCAGATCGTCCCGGTACGGGTGAAGCGCCTCGCGGATCAGCTGGTTAGTGACATGAGGGCCGTAAAAATCACTGGTATCAATGTGGTTCACCCCCGCCGCCACCGCTTCGCGCAGCACGTCCAGCGCGGCCTGCTTATCCTTCGGCGGCCCAAAGACGCCAGGCCCGGCCAGCTGCATCGCACCGTAGCCCAGCCGTTTCACCGTCCGCGTCCCGAGCGCGTACGTCCCGCTTTTATCAATGCTGCTCATGTTGACCTTCCTCATAAAAATGATCCGGATTTACAACAGGTTCCCTCAGGGAGCCCTTAGTTAAGCGCGAGTTAAATTAAAGTTTAAATTCTATACGACGATAGTATTGGTGTACCTCTGCATCCTTTCTAACGGACGACCGCTATGCTGAAAAATCTGCACGTGATTACCGGTATTATCTTTGCCCTCACCATATTCTGTCTGCTGCAAGTTGTCACGGGAGGGTTGTTCTACTCTGCCGTCAGTAACGATCGCCATAACTTCCAGAATTCCGGCGTGCTCAATGCCCAGCAGGAAAGCCTGAGCGACAGCGTGAACACGCTGGTGAAAACGCGCGTCACCGTCACCCGCGTGGCGATCCGCTATCTGAAAAACCAGCGTGACCCGGCTTCCCTGGCGGCGATCAATAAGCTGCTTGGCACCGCAGGCGACTCGCTGGCAAAAGCCGAAGCCTATAACAAAGAATGGCAGAAACTGCCGCAGGTTAAGGGCCAGGAGGCGGCATTGACCGACGAGATGCAGAAATCCTGGAACCAGATGCACGAAGTGATGCGCTTATCGATTGAGTATCTGCGTGCCGACAACTATCAGGCCTATGGGGATCTGGACGCGCAGCAGGCGCAGGACGACATGGAAGCGGTCTATAACCGCTGGCGCGCCGAAAACAACACCCTGCTGAAGGCCGCAACCGAAGAGAACCAGAGCAGCTTCACGCAGATGCAGTGGACCCTGGCGGCAATTCTGCTGGCAGTTATCGCGGTTCTGGTGGTCATCTGGCAGGGTTTACAGCACCTGCTTTTAAAACCACTCCACTCCATTATGAACCATATTCGCGCCATTGCAGGGGGCGACCTGACGCAGGATATCGCAATATCTGGCCGCAACGAGATGGGTCAGTTGGCCGCTGGCCTGCATGAGATGCAGCAGTCGCTGGTGACCACCGTCAGCGCCGTGCGCGGAAGCACCGATTCCATCTACACCGGCGCAGGCGAAATTGCCGCAGGAAGCAACGATCTGTCCGCCCGCACCGAGCAGCAGGCCGCCTCGCTGGAAGAGACTGCCGCCAGCATGGAAGAGCTGACCGCGACGGTTAAACAGAACTCCGATAACGCCCGTCAGGCCACGCTGCTGGCGAAAAACGCCTCTGAAACGGCCGCGCGCGGCGGTCACGTCGTGGATAACGTGGTTCGCACCATGAACGAAATCGCCGACAGTTCGCAGCAAATTGCGCATATTACCAGCGTGATCGACAGCATCGCGTTCCAGACGAACATTCTGGCGCTTAACGCCGCGGTGGAAGCCGCACGCGCCGGGGAACAGGGGCGTGGCTTTGCGGTTGTCGCGGGCGAGGTCCGTACGCTGGCGAGCCGCAGCGCGCAGGCGGCGAAAGAGATCAAAGGGCTTATCGAGAACTCCGTCAGCCGGGTGAATACCGGTTCTGAGCAGGTGAGCGAGGCCGGCACCACCATGAAGGAAATTGTCGCTGCCGTCACCCGCGTGACCGATATCATGGGCGAGATTTCCTCTGCCTCTGACGAGCAGAGCCGCGGTATTGAGCAGGTGAGCCTGGCCGTTTCGCAGATGGACAGCGTGACGCAGCAAAACGCCGCGCTGGTGCAGGAGTCCGCCACGGCGGCTGCGGCACTGGAAGATCAGTCCGAGCAGCTGCGCCAGGCGGTAGCGGCGTTTCGTCTGAACGGCAAAGAAAAAGCGGTCGCTCCACGCCCGGCCAATCTGAAAACGCCACAGCTGCTGCGCCCGGCAACGACAACCCCCTCCACCGACAGCAACTGGGAAACGTTCTGAGTCTCAGGCGGGCGAGAATATCGCCCGCTAGCGGCTGCGCTTGGCGTGCCGCTCCCAGTTTTCCTGTTTTGCTTCATCGGATTTTCGCAGCGAGACATAGCATGCCCCGCTGCCGCCGTGATGCGGCAGCGCCACGCAGAAGGCCTGCACTTCCTCGAACTCGGTCAACCAGCGCGCCAGGTAGCTGCGCACCACATTCGGATGCGAGTTCTGCTCCCGCCCTTTCCCGTGAATAATAATCAGGTTACGTAACCCGTCACGTCTGGCCTGGCAGATAAAAGAAAACAGCATCTGACGGCAGCGTTCGGCAGGCTGACGCAGGAGGTTTAAGCTGGCCTGGCGGGCATATTTACCCGAGCGCAGCTTATCGATAACGCCCTGCTGCACCCCTTCGCGCTGGAACGCCAGCGGTTCTTCCAGGGGAAGAAGGTCAAGAAAATCGAGCGTCAGGAAGTTATCCAGCTGTTCATTATCCACCTCCTCGCGCACCCGGGTATTGCGGCTGGGCTGCCAGTGAATATCCGGGCCACGCTTCAGCGGCTGGACATCTTCCATGGCGTCAAGAAAAAAGGATTTGTCGTCAGGGTTCATGGATATCCTCCGGCTACAGCTGAGGACGGTACTATACCTGCGCCCGAGACAGGCCTCAATCACCGTTACAGGCCGTCGTGCGCAACAAATATTAACCTGATGAATATATATAGTATTTATAAAATAAACTTAAATATGACTTAACTAAAATTTCAGCAAAGATGAAATAAGTGATTTGTGTTAAATTTTCGTAAAATCAAACACTCAATATCCTTTCATTTTGCGGGAAAGGTGTTATACCTAAATATACCTGCTTCATGGATATAATACTCAGGATTGGCGAAAGGACGCACTGCTGTGTGTACTGGAGGGTCTGTCAGATGTCGGACAGACCCTGTTTTTTATGGTCGGCTTTTCACGCCACGACTATTTTCCTCGCTTCCCTTCTGAACTGTGTAATTAATGATTCGGCAAGGGGCGTCTGACGTGAATCACGGCGCTGAATTAAATAATATGCTGCTTTTGGAAGCGACTCGACAACCGGCAGCATGACCAGGCGGTGCGCCAGCAGCGGGTCACACCCTAGCTCCTGCGGCAATATGCTTAGAAAATCACTTTGCGCAACCAGGCTAATACAGGAGGAAAAGGTTTCACAGACCACACCAATTCGCGGTATTTGCGAGCGATCGCTAAATACCTCTTCTAATTGCTTGTAATAGCTTCCCCGCGGCGTCGGCATTGTCCAGTTATAATGCAGAAGTTCATTAATCGACGTTGCTCCCGTCGCCGGATGCCCTTCCCGACAAAATACCGCAAACGGTTTTTCGAAGAGTTTTTCAAACGTAAATTCCTGGTCGTAAGGCCCCTGATAATAGGTATTGATGGTGAAATCCAGTTCGCCCTGGCGTAATTCATTGATCATCGATACCAGCTGCCCTTCCATAATCCGCACCTTGACCTGCGGATGCTGCGCGTGAAAGCGGGTAATGACGGCGGGCATCAGGCTGCGTGAAACGCTGGCCCCCATCCCGATGTTGATCTGCCCGGCCAGCTCCCCCTGCCGCTGACGAATGTCATCCTGCGCCGCGCGCAGCTCTTCCAGGATCAACCTGGCGCGCTGGTAAAAACCCTCACCGCATTCGGTCAACGCGACGCCCTTACTCCTGCGCACGAAAAGCTGCGCCGCCATGCCCTCCTCCAGCTCTTTGATGGATTTGGTCAGCGCCGGCTGGGAAAGATTCAGCGTTCTGCTGGCACCGCGAATGCTGCCCTGACGCGCGACTTCAACAAACGCCCGGATTTGATGAAATTTAATCTGGAATGTCATAGCCCGACCGATAACCGTTGTTTATCAGAGTAAAGAAACTGTCATCTACTTTAATGGAAAGGGATGTGCGAGGGTAATTCCTGAACGGTTAAAACTGTGAAAAATCGGTTAGTGATAAGTAAAAACTATCACATCGTGAAGCAGTTCACATATTTTAATGATGACAGGAACAGATATGGACACACTGGCACAGTACATCCAGACGTTAACCCCGCAGCTGAGCGCGTGGCGTCGTGATTTTCACCATTTCGCGGAATCCGGCTGGGTAGAGTTTCGTACCGCCGCGAAAGTCGCGGAAATCCTGGACTCGCTGGGTTACGAACTGGCGATGGGTCGCGACGTGGTCGATGCCGAAAGCCGGATGGGGCTGCCCGATACCGCTACCCTGGCGCATGAGTTTGCCCGCGCGCGGGCGCAGGGCGCGCCTGAGAAATGGCTGGCGCCGTTTGAAGGCGGCTTTACCGGCATTGTGGCGACCCTCAATACCGGCCGCCCTGGCCCAACCCTGGCGTTTCGCGTCGACATGGACGCCCTTGATTTAAGCGAAGCGCTCGACGACAGCCATCGTCCGTTCCGCGACGGGTTTGCCTCCTGCAACGCGGGAATGATGCACGCCTGCGCGCACGACGGCCACACCACCATTGGTCTGGGGCTGGCGCAGGTGCTTAAGCAGAATGAAGCCCGGCTGAACGGCACCATCAAGCTGATCTTCCAGCCCGCCGAAGAAGGTACGCGCGGCGCGCGCGCCATGGTTGCCGCCGGGGCGCTGGACGACGTGGACTATTTCACGGCTATCCATATTGGTACTGGCGTGCCTGCCGGAACGGTGATCTGCGGCAGCGATAACTTTATGGCCACCACCAAGTTCGACGTGAGCTTCACCGGCGTGGCCGCACACGCGGGCGGTAAGCCGGAGGACGGTCGTAACGCCCTGCTCGCCGCCGCGCAGGCCGCCCTCGCCCTGCACAGCATCGCCCCGCACAGCGAAGGTGCCTCCCGGGTAAACGTCGGCGTGATGCAGGCGGGCAGCGGACGCAACGTGGTGCCCGCGAATGCGCTGATTAAGGTTGAAACCCGCGGTGAAAGCGAAGCGATTAATCAGTATGTCTTTGAACGCGCGCAGGCGGTGATTACCGGCGCGGCGGCGCTCTACGGCGTGAGCGCCGAGGTGCGCCTGATGGGGGCAGCCACCTCCAGCGCACCGACGCCGGCCTGGGTGGATTATCTGCGCGAGCAGGCGAGTCAGGTTTCCGGGGTTGTTCACGCCATCAATAAGGTGAAGGCGCCAGCAGGCTCCGAAGACGCCACGCTGATGATGGCCCGCGTGCAGCAGAACGGCGGTATGGCGTCCTATATGGTGTTTGGCACGGAGTTGAGCGCCGGACATCACAACGAAAAATTCGACTTCGATGAGCAGGTCATGCCTGTCGCCATCGAAACGCTGGCGCGAACTGCGCTCAATTTCCCGTGGACGCGAGGTGTGTAATGCAGGAGAACTACGCTTTTATTGCCGATGCGATCGACACGCGATGTCGGACGTTAACCGATATTGCCGACGCGATTTGGGATCGTCCCGAGACCCGCTTTGAAGAGTTCTGGTCCGCCGAACGGCTGGCCAGCGAGCTGGAAGCAGAAGGCTTCACGCTGATCCGCGAGGCAGGCGGCATCCCCAACGCGTTTATCGCCAGCTTCGGCAGCGGGAAACCGGTTATCGCCCTGCTGGGCGAGTACGACGCGCTGGCCGGGTTAAGCCAGCAGGCACACTGCGCGACCGCGCAGACTGCCACGCCGGGAGCCAACGGCCATGGCTGCGGGCATAACCTCTTAGGCACCGCGGCGCTTGCGGGCGCAGTGGCGGTGAAAAGCTGGCTGGAGCAGCACGGCGGCAGCGGAACGGTGCGTTTTTACGGCTGTCCCGGCGAAGAAGGCGGCTCCGGGAAAACCTTTATGGTGCGCGAAGGGCTGTTTGATGACGTCGATGCCGCCGTCACCTGGCACCCGGAAGCCTTTGCCGGGATGTTTAACGTCAGCACGCTGGCGAATATTCAGGCCGCCTGGCGTTTTCACGGCGTGGCGGCACATGCGGCCAACTCCCCTCATCTGGGACGCAGCGCGCTGGACGCCGTGACGCTGATGACCACCGGCACCAACTTCCTTAACGAACACATTATCGAGAAAGCACGCGTCCATTACGCCATTACCGATACCGGCGGGATTTCGCCCAACGTGGTGCAGGCGCAGGCCGAGGTGCTATACCTGATCCGCGCCCCGGAGATGGCGGATGCGCAGCAGATCTACGAGCGCATCGAGAAAATCGCCCAGGGCGCGGCGCTGATGACCGAAACCACCGTCGAATGCCGCTTTGATAAAGCCTGCTCCAGCTATCTGCCGAACCGCACGCTTGAGGCGGCGATGTATCGCGCCCTGCAGCACTACGGCACGCCGGAGTGGACCGACGAGGAGCGCGAGTTTGCCCGCAAGATCCGCGCCACGCTGACGCCGAACGATCTGCAAAACAGCCTGAAAAATATTGCCGCCACGGGTGGCGAAGCGGGTAAAGCCTTTGCCCGTCGTCATCAGGCGACGCTGCTGGTGGATGAAGTCGCGCCCTACGCTATTACCGACAACGTGCTGGCGGGCTCAACGGACGTGGGCGACGTCAGCTGGAAAATGCCGGTCGCCCAGTGCTTCAGCCCCTGCTTTACCGTCGGCACGCCGCTGCACACCTGGCAGCTGGTGTCCCAGGGGCGTACTTCCATTGCTCACAAAGGCATGCTGCTGGCCGGAAAAGTGATGGGTGCGACCGCGCTCAATCTGCTGCTGGACGCAGCGCTGCTGAACAAATGCCGTGAAGAGTTCGAACAACAATTACAAGAAAAACCGTACGCGTGTCCGATCCCACAGGGCGTGACACCGTCACCTTTAAAATAAAAAAACACAACAACACAACACTCCCGAGGAACGCCCATGAGTATGTCATCCATACCTTCGCATTCCCCATCCGGTAAGCTCTATGGCTGGGTTGAAAGGATCGGCAATAAAGTGCCGCACCCTTTCCTGCTGTTTATCTATCTGATCGTGATTTTGATGGTCGCCACCGCCGTGCTCTCCGCCTTTGACGTGAGCGTGCGCAGCCCGGCTGACGGCAGCCTGGTGGCGGTGAAAAACCTGCTCAGCGTTGACGGACTGCACTGGTTTTTACCTAACGTCATCAAAAACTTCAGCGGTTTCGCCCCGCTGGGCGCCATTCTGGCGCTTGTGCTGGGTGCCGGGCTGGCAGAACGCGTTGGCCTGCTGCCCGCATTAATGGTGAAGATGGCTTCCCACGTCAGCGCGCGGTACGCGAGCTACATGGTGCTGTTTATCGCCTTCTTCAGCCATATCTCCTCCGACGCCGCGCTGGTGATCATGCCGCCGATGGGAGCGCTGATTTTCCTCGCCGTCGGTCGTCATCCCGTGGCGGGCCTGCTGTCGGCGATTGCGGGGGTGGGCTGCGGATTCACCGCTAACCTGCTTATCGTCACCACCGACGTGTTGCTCTCGGGCATCAGCACGGAGGCGGCAAAGACCATTGATGCGGCTATGCACGTCAGCGTGATCGACAACTGGTACTTTATGGCAAGCTCGGTCATTGTCCTGACGATTGTCGGCGGGCTGATTACCGATAAGATCGTCGAGCCGCGCCTGGGCAAATGGGAAGGCCGTAGCGATGAAAAGCTGGAGACCCTGAGCAAAGAGCAGCGCTTCGGCCTGCGCGTGGCTGGCGTGGTCTCGCTGGCCTTTATCGCGCTGGTGGCGCTGATGGTGGTCCCGGAAAACGGCATATTGCGCGATCCGGTTAAACATACGGTCCTGCCGTCACCGTTTATTCAGGGCATTGTGCCGCTGATTATCCTCTTCTTCTTTGTCGTTTCGCTCGCCTACGGTATCGCTACCGGCAAAATCCGCCGTCAGGGCGATTTGCCGCAGCTGATGATCGAGCCGATGAAGGAGATGGCGGGCTTTATCGTGATGGTGTTCCCGCTGGCGCAGTTTGTGGCGATGTTTAACTGGAGCAACATGGGCAAGTTTATGGCCGTGGGCCTGACCGACGCGCTGGAGGCTGCCGGATTAAGCGGCGTACCGGCGTTTGTCGGCCTGGCGCTGCTGTCATCCCTGCTGTGCATGTTTATCGCCAGCGGCTCCGCCATCTGGTCGATTCTGGCCCCGATCTTCGTACCGATGTTTATGATGCTGGGGTTCCACCCGGCTTTCGCGCAGATCCTGTTCCGCATCGCGGACTCTTCGGTTATTCCGCTGGCGCCGGTTTCGCCGTTTGTTCCGTTGTTTTTAGGCTTCCTGCAGCGCTATAAACCCGAGGCCAAACTGGGTACCTACTATTCGCTGGTTTTACCCTACCCGCTTATCTTTTTAGGGGTATGGCTGGTGATGCTGGTGGCATGGTATCTTGTCGGCCTGCCGATTGGACCGGGGATTTACCCGAGGCTGAACTAAAGGAATGAGGATGCTGAGATTACTCGAAGACAAGATTGCGACGCCGCTCGGCCCGCTGTGGGTGATCGCGGACGAGCAGTTCTGCCTGCGCGCCGTCGAATGGGAAGAGCACAGCGACCGCATGGAAGAACTGCTTGCGATTCACTACCGCTCACAGGGATATGAACGTATCCGCGCCACCAATCCGGGCGGGCTGAGCGACAAGCTTGCAGCGTACTTCGAAGGCGATCTCAGCATCATCGATACTCTGCCGACCGCCACGGCAGGCACTCCTTTTCAGCGCGAAGTGTGGCAGGCGCTACGTTCGATTCCATGCGGGCAGGTCATGCATTACGGCCAGCTTGCGGAGCAGCTAGGCCGCGCAGGGGCCGCACGCGCAGTAGGCGCCGCGAACGGCTCTAATCCGGTCAGCATCGTGGTGCCCTGCCATCGCGTTATTGGCCGCAACGGTACCCTGACCGGCTATGCCGGTGGCGTGCAGCGAAAAGAGTGGTTACTGCGTCACGAAGGGTATCTTTTGCTCTAGTTCCCAGGCTTTTTGTGCTTAATTTTCTACCGGTTAGGCTAAAAATCCATAATCAAGCTGTGGAATTTCAAGAAGATGGCGACGCATTGTCGTCTCTTGTCCTTATTGAGGGTTTGTCAGGCTTACGTACTTACCAAAAAGATGTTAAAATTGACCAATATCAATTAAGGCTTGAGCAAACCTATGATCCCGGAAAAGCGAATTATACGACGCATTCAGTCTGGCGGTTGTGCTATCCATTGCCAGGATTGCAGCATCAGCCAGCTCTGTATCCCGTTTACCCTGAATGAGCATGAACTCGATCAGCTTGATAATATCATCGAGCGCAAAAAGCCTATTCAGAAAGGGCAGACGCTGTTTAAAGCGGGAGACGAACTGAAATCGCTCTATGCTATCCGTTCTGGCACCATCAAGAGCTACACCATCACCGAGCAGGGTGATGAGCAGATCACCGGCTTCCATCTGGCGGGCGACCTGGTGGGCTTTGATGCCATCGGCACGGGCCATCACCCGAGCTTTGCTCAGGCACTCGAAACCTCGATGGTTTGCGAAATCCCGTTTGAAACCCTGGACGATCTCTCCGGTAAGATGCCTAACCTGCGTCAGCAGATGATGCGTCTGATGAGCGGTGAGATCAAAGGCGATCAGGACATGATCCTGCTGCTTTCCAAAAAGAATGCAGAAGAGCGCCTGGCCGCGTTTATCTACAACCTCTCCCGCCGCTTCGCCGAGCGTGGCTTCTCGCCGCGTGAATTCCGTCTGACGATGACGCGTGGCGATATCGGTAACTACCTGGGTCTGACCGTGGAAACCATCAGCCGTCTGCTGGGTCGTTTCCAGAAGAGCGGGATGCTGGCCGTTAAAGGTAAATACATCACTATCGAAAACGGTGAAGCGCTGGCCGTTCTTGCCGGGCACGCCCGCAACGTGGCATAACTTTCCACCTGTTGATGACCAGACTGATAAATTCTTGTGATTTATTGGTCTGGTATAATCACTTTCGTTTCAAGATATTTTCACCGTAGTACGTCCCCACACAGCGCCCGAAAGGTTCTCGTTGAGGTTATGAATTGAGAGAAAGTTTGTTTTTCGTTTCAGTCGTGATCGCCTCAGTGACCTTTATCTTCATCTGGATCATGCTTGTCGGCCCAATGAAGGGGGAGGAAAAAACCTACGTTCAGGACTCCACGACCTTTGCGATAGCGGTGATGGTGCTGCTGTTTATTGCGTTTATCGCGGTGACGACCACAGTGCTTTTCCTCTGATAAATTTTCATGAATTATTGATCTGGCAAAACCTCCCCTCTGTTTCATTCAGGATATATAGGTTACTCTTTTAATTACAGACTGTGGTGACAGTAGTAAGGAGACCTGTATGGCCAAGTATCAAAACATGCTGGTAGCTATCGATCCGAATCAGGACGATCAGCCGGCATTACGACGTGCTGTGTATTTACATCAACGGATTGGTGGCAAAATCAAAGCGTTTTTGCCGATCTATGACTTCTCGTATGAGATGACCACCCTTCTGTCGCCTGACGAGCGCACCGCTATGCGTCAGGGCGTCATCAGCCAGCGTACCGCGTGGATCCGTGAACAGGCGAAGTATTACCTGGAAGCGGGTGTGCCCATTGATATTAAAGTGGTCTGGCATAACCGACCTTTCGAAGCCATCATCCAGGAGATTGTCGCCGGTGGGCACGACCTGCTGCTGAAGATGGCGCACCAGCACGACAAGCTGGAATCCGTGATCTTCACCCCGACCGACTGGCACTTGCTGCGTAAATGCCCTTGCCCGGTCTGGATGGTGAAAGACCAGCCGTGGCCTGAAGGCGGAAAAGCCGTTGTGGCGGTAAACCTCGCGAGCGAAGAGGATTACCACAATTCGCTGAACGAGAAGCTGGTGAAGGAGACCCTCCAGCTTGCCGATCAGGTGAATCATACCGAAGTGCATCTGGTGGGCGCCTATCCGGTCACCCCGATTAACATTGCCATTGAGCTGCCTGAATTTGACCCGAGCGTGTACAACGACGCGATCCGCGGTCAGCACCTGCTGGCCATGAAAGCACTGCGCCAGAAATTCAGCATTGATGAGAAAATGACCCACGTGGAAAAAGGACTGCCTGAAGAGGTGATCCCGGACCTGGCGGAACACCTGCAGGCGGGGATTGTGGTGCTGGGCACCATTGGCCGGACCGGTATTTCTGCCGCCTTCCTCGGCAATACCGCCGAACAGGTAATCGACCATCTGCGCTGCGACCTGCTGGTCATTAAGCCGGATGAGTACCAGACGCCGGTTGAGCTGGACGATCCGGAAGACGATTAACCAGCAAGATGAAAAAAAACCGTCGGGGAACCGGCGGTTTTTTTTTGCCGGGTGGCGGCTTCGCCTTACCCGGCCTACGGGTTTGGTAGGCCCGGTAAGCTTGCACCACCGGGCTTTACCCTGTCAGAGTGATTTCAGAATCGCATCCACGCTGGCTTTGGCATCGCCAAACAGCATGTGGGTGTTCTCTTTGAAGAACAGCGGGTTCTGAACCCCGGCATAGCCGGTATTCATGGAGCGTTTAAACACAATCACGTTCTGCGCCTTCCACACTTCCAGAACCGGCATACCGGCGATTGGGCTACCAGGATCGTCCTGTGCAGCAGGGTTAACGGTATCGTTGGCGCCAATGACCAGCACGGTGTCGGTGTCGGCGAAATCATCGTTGATCTCGTCCATTTCCAGCACGATGTCGTAAGGCACTTTCGCTTCCGCCAGCAGCACGTTCATATGGCCAGGCAAACGCCCTGCCACCGGGTGAATACCAAAGCGAACCTTAATACCCCGCGCGCGCAGCTTCTCGGTGATTTCCGCAACCGGATACTGCGCCTGCGCCACCGCCATGCCGTAGCCCGGAGTGATGATCACGGAATGCGAGTTTTTCAGCATGTCTGCAGTATCTTCCGCAGAAATTTCACGGTGTTCCCCCACTTCTTCATCCGCACTGGAAGAAGACCCATCGGTCCCGAAACCACCGGCGATAACGCTGATGAACGAACGGTTCATCGCCTTACACATGATGTAAGACAGGATCGCACCGGAAGAACCCACCAGCGCACCGGTGACGATCAGCAGGTCGTTGCTCAGCATAAAGCCTGCCGCCGCTGCCGCCCAACCGGAGTAGGAGTTCAGCATCGAGACAACCACCGGCATATCCGCACCGCCGATGGACGCCACCAGGTGCCAGCCGAACGCCAGCGCGATGATGGTCATCACCAGCAACGCCAGCACCTGCAGACCGACGCTTTCGGTACGCACGAAGACCACCAGCAGTACAAACGACACGACCAGCGCCGCCAGGTTCAGCTTATGACGGTTTGGCAGCATCAGCGGTTTAGAGGAGATCTTCCCGCGCAGTTTGCCGAACGCGACAATAGAACCGGTGAAGGTCACCGCACCGATGAAGATACCGAGGAACACTTCCGTCAGGTGGATGTTCACCAGAATCGGTTCCAGGCCCGGTTCGTGATACAGGTAGCTGTTGAAGCCCACCAGCACCGCCGCCAGACCCACGAAGCTGTGCAGAATAGCGACCAGCTCCGGCATCTCGGTCATTTCAACGCGTTTCGCGAGGCGAATACCAATCGCGCCGCCGATGATCATCGCTACCAGGATCCACGCCACGTTGCCGGTATCCGGCCCGAAGATGGTGGCAATCAGCGCAATCGCCATCCCGGCGATACCAAAGTTATTCCCCTGCTGAGACGTTTCGTGTTTGGAAAGCCCCGCCAGACTGAAAATAAACAGGATTGCAGCAACAATGTATGCGGCTGTCACTAATCCTCCAGACATATGCTACCCCTTAGCCTTTACGAAACATTTTCAGCATGCGCTGAGTCACGGTGAAACCACCGAAAATATTGATACTGGCGATCAGCACCGCGATAAAGCTCAGGAAGCTGATCCAGCCGCCGTGACCAATCTGCAGTAACGCCCCCACTACGATGATCCCGGAGATGGCGTTGGTTACCGACATCAGCGGCGTGTGCAGCGCATGGGAGACGTTCCACACCACGTAGTAGCCTACGACGCAGGAGAGCGCGAAGACGGTAAAGTGGCCGAGGAACTCTTTCGGCGCGACGTCAGCCAGCCAGCCGAACAGAATAATCACCAGCGCCATGATCGCGTATTTACGCCACGGAGAAGCCGGTTTGGCGGGCTCTTTAGGCGCGGGCGCCGCTTTCGCTGCCGCCTGAGGCTGAGCAGAAACCTGAATAGGCGGCGCAGGCCAGGTAATTTCACCTTCACGGACCACGGTGACGCCGCGCACCACCACATCGTCAAAATCGACGGTGATGTTGCCGTCTTTCTCTTTGCAAAGCAGCTTCAGCAGGTTGACGAGGTTCGTGCCGTACAGCTGAGAAGACTGCGTTGGCAGACGGCCCGGCAGATCGGTATAGCCGATCACCTTCACGCCGTTCGCGGTCGTGGTCACCTGATTCGGTACGGTATATTCACAGTTACCGCCGTTTTGGGCGGCCAGGTCGACAATCACGCTGCCCGACTTCATGGAGTCAACCATCTCACGGGTAATCAGCTTCGGTGCCGGTTTACCGGGGATAAGCGCGGTGGTGACAATAATGTCGACATCTTTCGCCTGGGCAGCGAAGAGTTCCATTTCGGCTTTGATAAAGGCTTCGGACATCACCTTCGCGTAACCATCACCGCTGCCTGCCTCTTCCTTAAAGTCCAGCTCAAGGAATTCGGCTCCCATACTCTGAACCTGTTCCTTTACTTCAGGACGGGTGTCAAAGGCGCGTACGATAGCGCCCAGGCTGTTTGCCGCACCGATGGCGGCAAGGCCCGCTACGCCCGCACCAATCACCATCACTTTCGCCGGAGGGACTTTACCCGCGGCGGTGATTTGACCGGTAAAGAAGCGACCAAATTCGTGGGCCGCTTCAACAATGGCGCGGTAGCCGGCAATGTTTGCCATGGAGCTTAAGGCATCCAGCGACTGCGCGCGCGAAATGCGCGGCACGGAGTCCATCGCCATCACGGTCACGCCACGGGCCGCCAGCTTCTCCATCAGCTCCGGGTTTTGCGCAGGCCAGATGAAGCTCACCAGGGTCGTCCCCGGATTCAGCAGCGCAATTTCACTCTCTTCCGGTGCGTTGACCTTCAGAATTACCGGCGACTGCCAGACGTCAGCACCGTCGACCACTTCTGCGCCAGCCTGGATAAAGGCCTCGTCATCGAAACTCGCCAGTTTGCCTGCGCCGCTTTCGACCGCGACCGTAAAACCCAGTTTAAGCAGTTGCTCCACCGTTTTCGGTGTTGCCGCTACGCGGGTTTCATTGGCTAACCGTTCTTTTGGTACCCCAATACGCATAGTTTTCCCTTCCATCGGTTTTTGATGATGGTTTATCGATAAATGCCCGCGGTTTGTATCAATTTTCGCCATCGCGCGAGCGACGAGATATGATTAACCCCGGAAAATAAAACAGTAACAAACTGTCTATAACCTACTGAAAATAGCGCCCGTGATCTACCGCCAGAAAACACTATTTCTTACTTTATCTGTGAAAAATAAGCGATCGGCGTCACTGACAGTGATATTTACCTTAAATTCATCGCCAGAACCGATAAATCGCGCAAACGAAGCGGTAAAAACATGATATAGCGCCATAAGAGAACAACTTGTTAACATTAAATTAACTTGTAAAAGTCATATGCTTTATCAGTTTTACTTGTCAAACGCGTGTTTTTTCAACATATCACTAAATGTTATCGAATAAGGTGATTCAGTAAGCACGGGCAGTGAAAAATGGCGCAGACAGCGACGGGTTTTAAATGCAATAATCGGGACCGTCTCAAATTAACAACAATACCAGTACATGGTTTGCGCAAGGCGAAGGATCATTTTTATGAAGCTTAAGAACACACTCCTGGCGTCCGCACTTCTTTCCGCGACCGCCCTGTCTGCGAATGCTGCAACAGAGTTAACGCCGGAGCAAGCGGCAGCGTTAAAACCTTTTGACCATACGGTCATTGTGGGTCGTTATAATTCTATTGGCGACGCCGTCGCCGCGGCATCAAAAGCTGCTGATAAAAACGGGGCTGCCTCGTTTTATGTCGTTGACCAGTCCGATTACGGCAACAGCGGTAACCAGCGCGTGACCATTGCGCTGTTCAAAGACAATGCGCCAAAAGCTGACGCACCGAAAAACCGCGTGATCAACGGTGTTGTTGAACTGCCGAAAGATCAGGCGATTGAGCTGGAACCTTACGACACCGTCACCGTTCAGGGCTTCTATCGCAGCCAGCCTGAAGTGAACGATGCCATCACCAAAGCCGCGAAAGAGAAAGGGGCCTACTCGTTCTTCATCGTGCGTCAGGTCGATGCTAACCAGGGTGGCAACCAGCGTATTACCGCGTTCATCTATAAAAAAGATGCGAAAAAACGTGTTCTGCAGAGCCCGGATGCCATCCCGGCGAATTCAGAAGCAGGTCGCGCGGCAATAGCAAAAGGCGGCGAAGAAGCGAAGAAAGTTGAAATTCCAGGCGTAGCAACGACGGCTGCCCCAAGCGCTGAAGTGGGCCGTTTCTTCGAAACGCAGTCCACGAAAGGTGGCCGCTATTCCGTTACGCTGCCGGACGGTACCAAAATTGAAGAGCTGAACAACGCCACTGCAGCGCAGATGGTGCCGTTCGACAGCATCAAGTTTACCGGCAACTACGGCAACATGACGGAAGTTTCTTACCAGGTCGCGAAGCGTGCGGCTAAGAAAGGGGCGAAGTACTACCACATCACCCGCCAGTGGCAGGAACGTGGTAATAACGTGACCATCAGCGCCGATCTGTACAAGTAACAAAATCGTTTAAGAAAGGCGGCGCAATGCCGCCTTTTTTGTTACTTTTTTTGAATTTCTGCCACACGTCATTGCATGCTTTCGTTACACTCCGTAAAATCCCGCGCCTTAGTGTGATCCACCATTTTTATGCGCCTGAGCGAAATAATTATTCTGGATTTTGACCTTTCATAACAGGAAGCCAATGGAAAAGAAACTTGGCCTGAGTGCTCTGACTGCACTCGTTTTAAGCTCAATGCTGGGTGCAGGCGTATTCAGTTTGCCGCAAAATATGGCGGCCGTCGCGAGCCCTTCCGCGCTCATCATTGGCTGGGGCATTACCGGTGTCGGAATACTGCTGCTGGCCTTCGCCATGCTGCTCCTCACCCGCATTCGCCCGGACCTGGACGGCGGCATTTTCACCTATGCACGTGAAGGTTTCGGCGAGCTGATTGGCTTCTGTTCCGCATGGGGATACTGGCTGTGTGCCGTTATCGCCAACGTCTCCTATCTGGTGATCGTCTTCTCGGCGCTCAGTTTCTTTACCGATACGCCAGAGCTGCGTCTCTTTGGCGACGGGAATACCTGGCAGTCTATTGTGGGCGCCTCGGTGCTGCTGTGGTTCGTCCACTGGCTGGTATTACGCGGCGTACAAACGGCCGCCAGCATCAATCTGGTGGCGACGCTGGCGAAACTGGTTCCGCTCGGCCTGTTTATTGTTCTGGCCTTTATTGCGTTCCGTATGGACGTATTCAAGCTCGATTTCAGCGGCGTTGCGCTGGGCGTTCCCGTCTGGGAGCAGGTGAAAAACACGATGCTGATTACCCTGTGGGTGTTCATCGGTGTGGAAGGTGCGGTCGTGGTTTCTGCCCGTGCACGGAATAAACGCGATGTGGGCCGCGCCACGCTGCTGGCCGTACTGGCCGCGCTCGGGGTCTATCTGCTGGTGACGTTGCTGTCGCTGGGCGTGGTGGCGCGTCCTGAGCTGGCGGAAATGCGTAACCCGTCAATGGCAGGCCTGATGGTGAAAATGCTCGGTCCCTGGGGCGATGTGGTGATTGCCGCAGGACTGATCGTCTCCGTCTGCGGCGCTTACCTGAGCTGGACCATCATGGCGGCTGAAGTGCCGTTCCTGGCCGCGACGCACAAGGCGTTTCCACGCCTGTTCGCCCGTCAAAACAAAAACAGCGCGCCGTCGGCGTCACTCTGGCTGACCAACATCAGCGTTCAGGTCTGCCTGGTGCTGATCTGGCTCACAGGTTCAGACTATAACACGCTGCTGACCATCGCCTCGGAGATGATTCTGGTACCCTATTTCTTAGTGGGTGCGTATCTGTTAAAAATTGCCACACGCCCGGCGCATTATGTCGTGGGTGTCGGAGCCTGTATTTACGGCCTGTGGTTGTTGTATGCTTCCGGACCTATGCATCTGCTGCTGTCGGTAGTGCTGTACGCACCGGGTCTGCTGGTGTTTATCTACGCCCGCCGCACGCATCAGCTGGAGCATGCGCTGAAACGCCGTGAGATGGCATTAATTGGACTGCTACTGGTTGCTGCCCTGCCGGCAACCTGGATGTTAATGGGATAGCATCGCCTTTCCCATTGTTGAACTGTAAAGGAGAATACGATGGGAAATGCACCGCTTCGCCCAATACTGATTACCGGTGGAGGCCGCCGTATCGGCCTCGCTCTTGCCCATCACTTTCTCAACCTTCGCCATCCTGTCATTGTCAGCTACCGTACGGAATACCCGTCGATTGAAGGGTTACGCAAAGCCGGAGCGGTCTGCATTCAGGCTGATTTTTCAACCGATGAAGGCATTCTGGCTTTCGCGGAAGAGGTGAAGTCCACCACGACGGGGCTGCGCGCCGTGATCCATAACGCCAGCGCATGGCGTGCCGAAAAACCCGGTACGTCACTCAGCGAAACGCTCTCCGCCATGTTGCAGATCCACGTTAATACCCCTTATCTGCTCAACCACGCCCTGCAGGATCTGCTGCGCGGCCATGGGCATGCTGCGGGCGACATCATTCACTTCACTGATTATGTGGTGGAGCGCGGAAGCGACAAGCACATCGCCTACGCGGCCAGCAAAGCCGCGCTGGATAATATGACGCGCTCGTTTGCCCGCAAGCTTGCGCCCGAGGTGAAGGTGAACGCCATCGCCCCGGCGATGATTTTGTTTAACGAAAACGATGATGCGGAGTATCGCCAGCAGGCGCTGAATAAGTCGCTTATGAAAATCGCTCCTGGCGAGAAAGAGGTCATCGACCTCGTGGATTACCTGCTCACCAGCTGCTATGTCACCGGCAGAACCTTTGCCGTGGACGGCGGCCGCCCGCTGCGCTAGTGAAAACGAATAACAACCAGAATTACGGAACCGGCGTTAATTTTGAAAGATTAATGGAAGGTTAAGGTTCCGCGGTGTATGTTGGCTTTTTTCACGAAAACAGACGCTGTATGAATAAGATTGTTTATGTTGAAGACGAACCCGAAGTCGGGCAGTTGATCGCCGCCTATCTGGGTAAACATGATATGGACGTCATTGTTGAACCTCGCGGCGATCGTGCCGAAGAGGTGGTCGTCCGTGAAAACCCCGATCTGGTGCTGCTGGATATCATGTTGCCAGGCAAAGACGGCATGACGCTCTGCCGTGACCTGCGCGCCAGGTGGGAGGGCCCTATCGTCCTGCTCACCTCGCTGGACAGCGATATGAACCATATCTTGTCGCTGGAGATGGGTGCCAATGACTACATTCTGAAAACCACACCGCCTGCCGTCCTGCTTGCACGTCTGCGCCTCCATTTGCGCCAGCACGCCAGCATCGAACGCGAAGCGCCCGCGGCGTCTCTGACGCCGCACAAAGCGATGCGCTTCGGTACGCTGTCTATTGACCCCATTAACCGCCAGGTGCTGCTCTCTGGCGAGCTTATCGCCCTCTCCACCGCAGATTTTGACCTGCTGTGGGAGCTGGCAACGCACGCCGGGCAAATCATGGACCGCGACGCGCTGCTGAAAAATCTGCGTGGCGTGAGCTATGACGGAATGGACCGCAGCGTTGACGTGGCGATTTCGCGTCTGCGCAAAAAGCTGCAGGATAACGCTACAGAGCCCTACCGCATTAAAACCGTGCGTAATAAGGGTTACCTGTTTGCCCCCCACGCCTGGGAAACCTGATTCCGTTATCCGGTTAGCATAACATGCGCGAAATGAAGGCATTACACAGTGATGTCCTCTCTATCGCGCCTTTATTTATCCGTTTGCGCAACAATTAACTTGCTAAGCACGCGAACTATCCCATAATTAAACCTTCTACTGTCCTTTCTTCAGCTGGCACTGACCCGGCTACAACGCTTTCTCACCGTGAAGCTCTCACGAAACCCCTCCCATAAAATCTTGATATGAGGATTTAAGCCCATGAAATATGTATAGCTACAGTCAGGTTGAAGCCATCAAAACCAATCTTGAATGGATTGTTAATCAGGCAGCGCTTAGCCATGCCTCTCCCTCACGCGCCGATCGGAAAGCGCTCTTTGATCTCCTTGAACTCATCCAGTTTTACGAAATACTTCTGGATTTAATTAATGAATTTGGAACTGTCGTGATTGATACGCACATTGCGGAAGGCCTGGCCGTAACGGAAACACTCATCGCCAAGGTAAAAAGAAGTGCGCACGCGATGTAATGCGCTTCACAGACATGAAAATATCGGCGGGTTTCATGTATATTCTGCACAAAGCGTTTCTTCGGTGAGATCCAATGAAAAAGCTGTTTGTGCAGTTTTATCTTTTGCTGTTTGTCTGCTTCCTGGTCATGACCATGCTGGTCGGGCTGGTCTATAAATTCACCGCCGAACGTGCAGGCAGGCAGTCGCTGGACGACCTGATGAAAAGCTCGCTCTATCTGATGCGCAGCGAGCTAAGAGAGATCCCGCCGCACGACTGGGCGAAAACCCTGAAAGAGCTGGATCTGAATCTCTCGTTCGATTTACGCATCGAGCCCTTAAAAAATTTTGAGCTGGACCCACCCGCCATGCAGCGTCTGCGCGACGGGGACATCGTCGCGCTGGATGAGAAATACACCTTTATCCAGCGTATCCCGCGCAGCCATTACGTGCTGGCCGTCGGCCCGGTTCCCTATCTCTATTATCTGCACCAGATGCGCCTGCTGGACATGGCGCTGATGGCCTTTATCGCCATCTCGCTCGCGTTTCCGGTCTTTATCTGGATGCGCCCGCACTGGCAGGACATGCTGAAGCTGGAATCCGCTGCGCAGCGTTTTGGCGAGGGGCATTTTACCGAGCGCATTCACTTCGACAGCGGTTCCAGCTTTGAACGTCTGGGCGTGGCCTTTAACCAGATGGCCGATAACATCAATGCCCTGATCGCCAGTAAGAAGCAGCTGATCGACGGAATTGCGCACGAGCTGCGCACGCCGCTGGTGCGCCTGCGCTATCGTCTGGAGATGAGCGAAAATCTGACGGAAGCGGAGTCTCAGGCGCTTAACCGCGACATTGGCCAGCTTGAGGCGCTGATTGAGGAACTGCTGACCTACGCGCGCCTCGATCGCCCGCAAAACGAGCTGAACCTCAGTACGCCGGATCTGCCCGCATGGCTGCAAACCCATATTGACGATGTCCAAAGCGTGAACCCGCAGCGTACGCTGTTGACGCGCGTCACGCCGGGTGACTACGGCGCACTCGATATGCGCCTGATGGAACGCGTGCTGGATAACCTGATGAACAACGCCATGCGCTACAGCGAAAGTACGCTACAGATTGGGCTGGATTTGCAGGGCAGTCAGGCAAGCCTGACGGTGGAGGATGACGGGCCGGGGATAGCCCCGGAAGCGCGAGAAACCGTGTTTGAACCGTTTGTCCGCCTCGACCCCAGCCGCGATCGCGCCACTGGCGGATGTGGCCTGGGGCTGGCGATTGTCTACTCTATCGCGCAGGCAATGGGCGGCACGGTGCATTGCGAGGAGAGCGAGCTTGGCGGCGCGCGCTTCTGCTTTAGCTGGCCGGTATATCATAACATCGCCCTTCCCGTTCCTGTCTGACCTAAACCGCACGCTGGCCTGACCCGGCGTGCTGTGCTATATGATAAGTATGTTGTAACTAATGAGAGTGTTTATGGCGACTTACGATCTTCTCGAACGGCTGAACAGCACGTTTCGGGAAATAGAACACGAGCTACTGACCCTGACCGAACGTTTGCAGACCTGCCGTCTGCTGGCCGCACGCGTCTTTACCCTGCCCGAGGTAGCTAAAGGGGCAGAACACGACCCGCTGGACACCATCGAGGTTGAACAGCACATCGGCAGCGCCGCTCTTGAGCTGGCGCTGAAACACTATCGTCGCCTGTTTATCCAGCAGCAGTCTGAAAACCGCAGCAGTAAGGCGGCCGTGCGTCTGCCCGGCGTGATCTGCCTGCAAACCGATGCGACAACGCGCGACGCGCTGGAAGGCCAGATTACCCATATCAACACCCTGAAAGCGGCATTTGAAAAGATCGTTACCGAAGAGTCCGGCCTCGCCACTGCCGCCCGGTTTGAATGGGTGCACCGTCAGCTTCCTGGGTTAATTACCCTGAATGCCTATCGCACGCTGACGGTACTGCGTCACCCCGCCACGCTGCGCTTCGGCTGGGCGAATAAGCACATCATTAAAAACTTCACCCGGGATGAAATTCTGGCGCAGCTGGAAAAAAGCCTGAAGACGCCGCGCACCGTCGCGCCGTGGTCGCGTGAGCAGTGGATTGAGCGCCTGGAACAGGAGTACCACAGCATCGCCTCGCTACCGGCGGATACGCGCCTCAAAATTAAGCGCCCGGTGAAGGTGCAGCCTATCGCCCGCGTCTGGTATTCCGGTCAGCAAAAACAGGTGCAGTATGCCTGTCCGACGCCGCTGATTGCGCTCTTTGATGCCGACCAGGGGGCCATCGTGCCGGATATTGGTGAGCTTTTGAATTACGATGCGGACAATGTCCAGCACCGTTACAGACCTCAGGCGCAGCCGCTGCAGCTGATTATTCCGCGGCTGCACCTGTATGTGGCGGGTTGATTATTTCAGGCTACCGACCATCGCTTCCGGGCGAACCCAGGCGTCGAACTCCGCCTCCGTCAGATAGCCCAGCGCCAGGGCGGAGGCTTTCAGCGTCAGTCCCTCTTTATGCGCTTTTTTAGCGATCTCGGCGGCCTTGTCGTAGCCGATATGGGTATTCAGCGCCGTCACCAGCATCAGGGATTCATTAAGCAACTGGCTGATACGCTCGCGATTCGGCTCAATCCCTACCGCACAGTGCTCGTTAAAGCTCTCCATCCCGTCCGCCAGCAGACGAATCGATTGCAGAACGTTGTGGATCACCATCGGGCGATAGACGTTCAGCTCGAAGTTGCCGGACGCGCCGCCCAGGTTGACGGCCACGTCGTTGCCCAGTACCTGACAGCAGAGCATAGTCATGGCTTCACACTGGGTCGGGTTGACTTTACCCGGCATGATGGAGCTGCCCGGCTCATTTTCCGGAATGCTGATTTCACCAATGCCGCAGCGCGGCCCCGAGGCCAGCCAGCGCACGTCGTTGGCGATTTTCATTAATGATGCCGCCAGCCCTTTCAGCGCGCCGTGGGTGTGGACCAGCGCGTCGCAGGTCGCCAGCGCTTCGAACTTGTTGGGCGCCGTGACGAACGGCTGCCCGGTGATGTTTGCCAGCTCTTTCGCCACGCGCACCGCGTATTCTGGATGGGTGTTTAACCCGGTCCCGACCGCCGTCCCGCCGAGCGCCAGCTCCGCCAGGTGCGGCAGGCTGTACTCAATATGCTTCAGGTTATGTTCCAGCATCGCCACCCAGCCGGAAATCTCCTGGCCGAGCGTCAGCGGCGTGGCGTCCTGCAGGTGCGTACGGCCAATTTTAACGATCTCGCGGAAGGCCTGCGCTTTCTCATTGAGCGTGGATTTCAGAACGTTGAGCTGCGGAATAAGCTGCTCGCGGATAGCAATCACCGCCGCCACGTGCATCGCCGTCGGGAAGACGTCGTTGGAACTCTGGCTTTTGTTGACGTCATCGTTTGGATGAACCTTACGCTCCATGCCGCGCACGCCGCCCAGCAGTTCGCTTGCCCGGTTCGCCAGCACTTCGTTCATGTTCATGTTGCTTTGGGTGCCGGAACCGGTCTGCCAGATGGCGAGGGGGAATTCGTCGGGATGCTTGCCCGCCAGCACTTCGTCGGCGGCGTTGATGATGGCGGTCGCTTTGTCTGCCGTCAGCAGGCCTAAATCCTGGTTCACTTTCGCAGCTGCACGTTTGGTGAGCGCCAGCGCCTGAATCAGCGAGACGGGCATTTTTTCAGTCGAGATACGGAAATGCTCCAGCGAACGCTGGGTTTGCGCGCCCCATAGCTTGTCGGCCGGGACGTCGATGGCGCCCATCGAATCTTTCTCATGGCGTACCGTGGTCATTACTTTCTCCTTGATAACAAAAGAGGGATTGCTCACATGCTTAAGGAATAAGTATTGATGACTTCTGAGAAACGTTATGGCGCTTTGTGCGCTCTTTTTGGTGTCGGGTGGCGGCTGCGCCTTACCCGACCTACGAGAATGCAGGCCGGGTAAGCGTCAGCGCCACCCGGCAATTTATAGAATTACTTCACACACGCCGAACACTGGGACGACTGGATCTGCTTGAAGAAGTCGTTGCCTTTGTCATCCACGAGGATAAACGCCGGGAAATCTTCCACTTCAATTTTCCAGATCGCTTCCATACCCAGTTCCGGGTATTCCACGCACTCCAGGCTCTTGATGCTGCCCTGTGCCAGCACCGCTGCCGGGCCGCCGATACTGCCGAGGTAGAAGCCGCCGTGCTTGTGGCAGGCGTCCGTCACCTGCTGGCTGCGGTTACCTTTCGCCAGCATGATCATGCTGCCGCCGTTGGCCTGCAGCTGGTCAACGTACGAGTCCATACGTCCTGCCGTGGTTGGGCCTAACGAGCCAGAGGCGTAGCCTTCAGGCGTTTTCGCCGGGCCAGCGTAGTAGATTGGGTGATCTTTAATGTACTGCGGCAGCCCTTCGCCATTGTCCAGACGCTCTTTCAGCTTCGCGTGCGCGATGTCGCGCCCCACGATAATCGTGCCGTTCAGGGAGAGACGGGTCGAGACCGGATACTGCGAAAGCTGCGCCAGAATCTCTTTCATCGGACGGTTCAGGTCAACGCGAACCGCTTCACCCTCACCTGCTTTACGCAGCTCTTCCGGAATGTATTTGCCCGGGTTGTTTTCCAGTTTTTCGATCCACACGCCTTCGCGGTTGATCTTGGCCTTGATGTTGCGATCCGCAGAACAGGAGACGCCCATCCCGACCGGACAGGAGGCACCGTGACGCGGCAGACGGATCACGCGCACGTCGTGGGCAAAGTATTTTCCGCCAAACTGCGCGCCGAGACCCAGGTTACGCGCCTCTTCCAGCAGTTCCTGCTCAAGCTGTACGTCGCGGAACGCCTGGCCGTGCTCGTTACCTTCGGTAGGCAGGCCGTCATAGTATTTGGTTGAGGCCAGCTTGACGGTTTTCAGCGTGCTTTCAGCCGAGGTACCGCCAATCACAAATGCGATATGGTACGGCGGGCACGCCGCGGTGCCGAGGGTGCGCATCTTCTCAACCAGGTAGTTCTTCAGCTTGCCCGGGGTGAGCAGCGCTTTGGTTTCCTGGTAGAGATAGGTTTTGTTGGCTGAACCGCCGCCTTTGGCGATACAGAGGAATTTGTACTCATCACCGTCGACGCTGTAGAGGTCAATCTGTGCTGGCAGGTTGGTGCCGGTGTTGACCTCTTTGTACATGTCCAACGCGGCGTTTTGCGAATAGCGCAGGTTGTCTTCGGTGTAGGTGTTATAAACGCCGTGCGCCAGCGCCGCTTCGTCACCGCCGCCGGTCCAGACGCGCTGGCCTTTTTTACCGACGATGATCGCCGTGCCGGTGTCCTGACAGGTTGGCAGAATGCCTTTCGCCGCGATATCGGAGTTACGAAGGAACTGCAGGGCAACGTATTTATCGTTTTCGCTGGCCTGCGGGTCGCTCAGGATATCGGCCACCTGCTGCTGGTGCGCAGGACGGAGCATAAACGAGGCGTCGTGGAAAGCGTGCTGCGCCAGCAGCGTCAGCGCCTGCGGATCGACTTTGAGGATCTCTTGTCCTTCAAACTCAGAAACGGAGACATGATCGCGGGTTAACAGGTAATACTCGGTCTGATCCTTACTGAGGGGGAAAGGATCCTGATAATGGAAGGGTTTATTCGACATTGGTCTCTCACTTACTGCTTCGGTCTGTTTATTCAGGGCAGATGTTCCGCTGCCCGGCTTAAAAGCGAGTCAGCTTATCCTACACAATTTTTTAACAAAAACTGAGACTAGTACGACTTTTTACATCCACAGGTTACTTCCATGAGGTTTATTGCTTTAATACCCGGAGTTAATTCCACAATTGAATCAGGGCTTGATAATGCAAAAACTCATTAACTCAGTGCAAAACTACGCCTGGGGAAGTAAAACTGCGTTAACGGATCTCTACGGTATCGCGAACCCGAACAACCTGCCGATGGCAGAACTGTGGATGGGCGCGCACCCGAAGAGCAGCTCAAAAATTGAAGACGCCAGCGGCCAGGTACGCAGCCTGCGCGACGTGATTGATGCCGATAAAGCCGCGCTGCTGGGTGACAAGGTCGCTCGCCGCTTCGGCGAACTGCCGTTCCTGTTTAAGGTGCTGTGCGCCGACCAGCCGCTCTCCATTCAGGTTCACCCGAACAAGAAAGCCTCCGAAATCGGCTTTGCGAAAGAGAACGCGGCGGGTATCCCGTTAGACGCCGCCGAGCGTAACTACAAAGATCCTAACCACAAGCCGGAACTGGTGTTCGCGCTGACGCCGTTCCTGGCGATGAACGCCTTCCGCGAGTTTTCGGAGATCATTTCTCTGCTGCAACCGGTCGCGGGTGCCAACAAGGCTATCGCCCACTTCCTCGAAAACCCGAGCGCCGACGCGCTGAGCCAGCTGTTTGCCAGCCTGCTGAATATGCAGGGTGAAGAGAAATCCCACGCGCTGGCGGTGCTGAAAGCCGCCCTGGACAGCCAGCAAGGTGAACCGTGGGAGACTATCCGCCTGATTTCCGAATTCTACCCGGACGACAGCGGCCTGTTCTCCCCTCTGCTGCTGAACGTGGTGAAGCTGAACCCCGGCGAGGCAATGTTCCTGTTCGCGGAAACCCCACACGCCTACCTGCAGGGCGTGGCGCTGGAGGTGATGGCCAACTCCGATAACGTGCTGCGCGCGGGCCTGACGCCGAAATACATCGACATTCCTGAGCTGGTTGCCAACGTGAAGTTCGTGGCGAAACCTGCCGCGGAGCTGCTGACTCAGCCGGTGAAAAACGGCGCAGAGCTGGACTTCCCGATCCCGGTTGAGGATTTTGCCTTCTCCCTGCACGACCTGAGCAGCGCCGAAACGTCGGTGGCTCAGGAGAGCGCGGCGATTCTGTTCTGCGTTGAAGGCGAAGCGACGCTGCGCAAAGGCGAACAGCGTCTGGTGCTTAAGCCCGGTGAGTCAGCATTCGTTGCAGCCAATGAGTCCCCGGTCAGCGTGAGCGGCACCGGTCGCCTGGCGCGCGTTTTCAATAAGCTTTAAGCACTTACTGAATTTTTTAACAACTCTTGCTAAGCTAGTTGCAGGCTTAATATCTCCAGGCGGTTTTTACCGCCTGGTTTCATTTTAGGGATAGTCGCAATGAAAAAATCGGTCGTAGCGGTTGGAGTGATTGTAGCGTTAGGCGTGGTCTGGACGGGTGCCTCCTGGTTTACCGGGAAACAGCTGGAAGGCCGTCTGGCTGAGATGGTGGCGCAGGCTAACGGAGAGATTAAGCGCAGCGCGCCGGAAGCAGGTCTGGAACTGAGCTACCAGAACTATCACCGCGGTGTGTTTACCAGCCGTATGCAGCTGGTGGTGAAGCCGGTTGCCGGTGCTGAAAACGGCTGGCTGAAACCGGGCCAGAGCGTGGTGCTGGACGAAGTGGTGAGCCACGGTCCATTCCCGCTGGCGCAGCTGAAGTCCTTTAACCTGATCCCGTCGATGGCGTCCGTTCATACCGTGCTGGTGAATAACGACGTCACCAAACCGCTGTTTGACCTGGCGAAGAATGAATCGCCTTTCGACATTAATACCCGAATTAGCTATGCCGGTGACACCAGTTCCGATATTGCGCTGAAAGCGCTGAACTACGAGAAAGAGAATGAAAAAGTCGCCTTCAGCGGCGGCCACTTCAAACTCGATGCTGACCGCGACGGAAACGTGTTCTCCCTGACGGGTGAAGCGGAGAGCGGCCTGGTCAATGCCATGAACGAATATAACCAAAAAGTTCAGCTCACCTTCAGCAATCTGAAAGCCGACGGCAACAGCCGAATGACCGATTTCCAGGAGCGTATCGGCGATCAAAAACTGTCTCTCGATAAAGTCGCCATTGCGGTTGAAGGGAAAGAGATGGCCGTGCTGGAAGGCATGGACGTCAACGGCAAATCCGACGTTTCCAAAGACGGTAAGAGCATCAATACCCAGCTGGATTACACGCTGAAGAGCCTGAAAGTACAGAATCAGGATCTGGGCACCGGCAAACTGTCGCTGAAGATCGGCAATATCGACGGCCAGGCGTGGCACGAGTTTAGCCAGAAATACAGTAAAGAGAGCCAGGCGCTGCTGACCGATACCGCGCTGCAGCAGAACCCGGAAGTGTACCAGCAGCAGGCGATGGCGGTGCTGTTCAACAACCTGCCAATCCTGCTGAAAGGCGAGCCGGTAATAACCGTTGCGCCGCTGAGCTGGAAAAACAGCAAAGGCGAAACCAGCTTTAACCTGTCGCTGTTCCTGAAAGATCCGGCCACCGCAACGGGTGAACCGCAGACGCTGGCGCAGGAAGTGGATCGCAGCGTGAAGTCGCTCGACAGCAAGCTGACCATCCCGATGGATATGGCGACCGAGTTTATGACCCAGATTGCGAAACTGGAAGGCTACGGCGATGAAGATGCCGGCAAGCTGGCGAACCAGCAGGTGAAAGGTCTGGCGGCCATGGGCCAGATGTTCCGCATCACGAAGGTGGACAACAACACGATTTCCACCAGTCTGCAGTATGCCAACGGCCAGGTCACGCTCAACGGCGACAAAATGCCGCTGGAAGACTTCGTTGGCATGTTCGGTATGCCTGCTCTGGGGATGCCGGAACCGGCTGAACCGGCAGCGCCAGCCGAACCGGCGGCACCGCAGCAGTAAACGTCAAAACCCCTCGCATGAGGGGTTTTTTATTGCCCCCTAACTTTTCCATCCAGCCAGGAAATCCAGCAGAAGCGCATTCACTTTCTCTGGCTGCTCCTCCTGCGGCAGATGGCCGCACTCATCAATACCATACGCCCGCAGGTTTTCCGCCATTTCGGCCCAGACGCTTTTCATATCGAAAAGCTTGCCGACCGCATGAAAATCATTACCCCACAGCGACATTACCGGGCAGGTGATTTTCACCTCAGCGTCTGCCATATCCTGCGCCACATCCTCTGCGTTGGCGCGATAGTCAGCCATCGCGCCGCGCACGGCACCCGGCGCCTGATACGCCCGAACATAGGTGTCAAACGCCTCGCCGCTAATGGTAGACGGATCGTAGGTCCAGTCCGAGAAAAAGTGGTGCAGCCATACGTTTTCTCGACCTGCAATCAGGGCTTCCGGCAGGTCTGGTACAAGATGGAACAGGAAGAACCAGTATGCACGCGCAATCGACGCATTCAGATCGCGCGCCACAATACGGGTTGGTACGTTATCCATCACCACCAGACGATCGATTAACTCGGGATAATCTTTAGCAAAGCGGGTAGCAACCCGAGCTCCACGATCGTGCCCCACCAGCGCCACTTTCTCCAGACCCAGCACTCGCATTAGTTCCCGGACGTCCCGCGCCATGTTTCGTTTATCATAACCGGAGGCCGGTTTATCCGTTTCCCCATACCCGCGTAAATCTGGCGCAATCACACGATAGTGTCGGGACAAAACGGGTATCTGGTAGCGCCAGGCATAGTTTGTTTCTGGAAAACCATGCAGAAGAATAACCGGTGCGCCTTCACCCTCTTCTACGACGAACTGTCGGATACCGTTCGCCGTTACGGTGTAACTTCTCATGTTCGTAACCGCACTTTATTTCAGCAGAGGCACGTTGGCCGCACGTTGATAAGGACCGTAATTTACAGGATTCCAGCTATAGCCCTGCTGCCAGGAGGTGATATGCCCAATACCAGGGAAAGGCAGATGCGCTGCGGCCATCCACTCTCCGTCTTTCGCCAGCGCGTTAAACTCCTGCGCCCGGGATGAGATGGCTTTTTTCGGATCGACATCAAAGCGAATAGACACTTCAGGGTGCGGGAACTGGACGGCAGGAGCATGGATAAGATCCCCAATGAAGTTAATAGCCGTACCCTGAGACGCGAAGCGATAAACGGTACTGCCAGGCGTATGGCCAATGGCATATGTCGTCTGGACCTCCGGGATGGGTGAAGTTGGCGGGACGAAGGTTTTTAGGTGCCCGGTGGCTTTATACGCGGACAGCGCATTCCTGGCGATAGCGAAATACGCCTTCGCATTAGCCGGCGCGCTCGCTTCTTTTGCGGGGTCAAGCCAGTAGTCGGCCTCCCCCTGCGGTACGTAGACGGTGGCATTCGGGAACAGCGCCTTACCGTCTGCATCGCTCAGGCCACACACATGATCAAGATGCAGGTGGGTCAGGAAAACCGTATCGACCTGTTCGGGGCGATACCCTGATGCTTTCATATTAACGATTAGCTGACCGGCCGTTTCTGACATGCAGTGGCCACCCCCGCTGTCAATCATGACCAGGTGTTTACCGGTATTAACCAGAAACGCGTTGAAAGAAGTCGGCATGCGTTCGGCATCGATTTTGTGTTGCGCCAACAGGTTGCGAACCTTGTCGGGTGAAAGCCCTTGCAATAGCGTTGGTGAAAGATCGTTATAGCCGTCGAAAAGCGCCGTCACCTCGTATTCCCCTACCGCCAGACGATAATAGCCCGGGACCTGCTGTTTCACCTGCGCGGGAGCATCTGCCCACGATGTGCCAGCAAAGAGCAGGCCGCTGAACGCAAGAACCGTTTTCAACTTTTTCATCTTCACTCCAAATTCATGTTTATCAGGATGTGAAGAGACTATGGCAGCGTAACGACAAATAATGTAGATATGTAATTTGATAAGGCAGCATAACGAAAAACGATATAATGAGACTCGAAGATATTGAAGTGTTTGTCGAAGCCGTCAAAGCGGGTAGCCTCGCCGGTGCCGCGCGTCGGCTCTCAATGAGCGCAATGACAGCATCGCGCGCGCTAACTCATCTCGAAGCGGAACTGGGGGTTCGGCTGGTACACCGCACCACGCGTTCTCTCTCTCCCACCAGCGATGGGGACGTTTTTTTGCCGCATGCACAGGCATTGCTGGAAGATAAAAACAATGCGCTTGCCGATCTGTTTCCCGAGGGGACGCATCTTACCGGACGCCTGCGCATTACCGCCTCAGCGGGGTTTGGACGAAAGATCGTTGCTCCCATGCTGACCCGGTTCATGCAGCAACATCCTTCCCTGCAGGTCGATTTACTCGCCACCGACGAACAGGTTGATATTGTCGGAAAAGGCATAGACGTAGCGCTACGCATTGCGCCTCTGCGCGATAACAGGCTGGTTGCTCATCGCCTGTGTCACAACCCTCGCGATCTTTGCGCCAGCGCGACGTATCTTGCCGCAAAAGGCTATCCAAAATCGTTTAACGATCTGGCGGCACATAGCTGTCTGACCACGTCAGATACCGTCCACTGGTCATTCGAACAGGGCGAACAGCGCTACAAGCAAAAGGTGTCTGGCCGATTCTCCGCGAACTCTATTGAGGCAATTTACGAAGCCTGCCTGGGAGGGATGGGCATCGCCAATTTATCTCGCTGGTACGTAGAACCGGCGTTCAGAGAGGGTAAACTCGTGCGGGTCGTCCTGGAGGATGCCCAGCCGGAATCGCTGGCAGTGTGGGCAGTTTACCCGACCTCCCGCCTGATCCCGGCAAAAGTACGAAAATTTGTGGAAGCACTTGAGGCCGAACTGTTGCTCAACCCGCTTACGCAGTACACCTGATATTACTTCACCGTCACCAGCCGCGCCGCCACAATCTGGTGCCCGGCCTGCACATCCGCATTGTCGATGCGCTGCATGATCCTGTCCGCCAGGGTGTAACCCATCTCCCGCGCTGGGGTGGTTGCCCAGACGATCGGCAGGTCATCGAGGGCGTTTTCCCCGACGTCGGCGAACGCCCCCAGCGCCACCTGGTGCCCGAAGAAGGTTTCCACCCCGCCCTCGCCGCTCTGACGCCCGGCGCGGATCAGGCCAAACCAGGCGCCCATGGCGATCACATCGTTGTAGCAAATCACGGCGCTGATGGTCGGGCTGCTTCGCAGCAGCGCGCCTATCGCTTCCGCCGCCATCTTCTGGCTGGATTCACACTCCACGACCCACTCGCTGTGGAACGGTAGGCCGTATTTAATCAGCGTCGCGCAGTAGCCGCCTACCCGCTCGGCGCGGGTCAGGGACGAGCTTTTACCGCCCAGCCAGGCAATGCGCTGATGCCCGCGACGAATAAGATGCTCGGTCAGCATTTGCGCGGCCTGCATGTTATCCGGGCGTAGCGTATCGGCTTCGTCGAGGTAGCTGGCGCGCGATGCAAACACCAGCGGCACGCCTTTTTCGGCGGCGCGCTCGCACAGTTCGCTGCCCACTCCCGATGCCCCGGCGACGATCACCCCGTCCACACCCTGATTCAGCAGCATATCGAGCCGGGAAAGCAGCTGATCGGCCTCGCGACCGCCGTGAAGCAGAAAGACCATCCGCCCCTGCGCTTCAAGCGCTTCGGTTAATCCAGCCGTCAGCTCCGCATAGAAAGGCGACGTCAGGTCACGGACAATCAGGCCAATCACCCCGCTTTGCCCGCCGCGCAACGCCGACGCCTGGCGGTTACGCACAAAGCCCAGCTGTTCAACCGCCTCGTTCACCCGCTGACCGGTGGCAGGAGAGATGCGCCCCTTCCCACTTAGCACCAGAGAAACGGTGCTGACGGAAACACCCGCCGCAAGCGCGACATCGTTGATGGTGATTTTTTTCGCTACAGCCATGTGTCGGCGTGACTCCCTGAAATGAGATCGGTAAAACGTTTTATCAATACGTTATCTTTATACTACCAGTCAAAGCCTGAGAATGTGATTTAGCGCGCACTAAACTTTGATAAAACGTTTTATCTTCTCGCAGCATTGAAGCAGACAAACTGATTTTAACAATAAAGGAGTCGTTTTATGACGGCGAAAGCAGCACAAAAAATATCGCTGTGGGAATTTTTCCAGCAACTGGGTAAAACCTTTATGCTGCCCGTGGCACTCCTCTCGTTCTGCGGGATCATGCTCGGGATCGGCAGCTCGCTCAGCAGTAAAGACGTCATCACGCTGATCCCGTTCCTCGGTACTCCCGTGCTGCAGGCCATCTTTATCTGGATGAGTAAAGTCGGCTCCTTTGCGTTTAGCTTCCTGCCCGTCATGTTCTGTATCGCTATCCCGCTGGGCCTGGCGCGCGAAAATAAAGGCGTCGCGGCGTTTGCCGGTTTTGTGGGTTACGCGGTGATGAACCTCGCGGTTAACTTCTGGCTGACCGCGAAAGGCATTCTGCCGACCACCGACGCTGCCGTACTGAAAGCTAACAACATTCAGAGCGTGATTGGTATCCAGTCTATTGATACCGGGATCCTCGGGGCGGTGATCGCCGGGGTGATTATCTGGATGCTGCACGAGCGCTTCCACAATATCCGCCTGCCGGATGCCCTGGCCTTCTTCGGCGGCACCCGCTTCGTGCCGATTATCACCCTGGTGGTGATGGGCCTGTTTGGTCTGATCATTCCGCTGATCTGGCCGGTCTTCGCGATGGGCATCAACGGCATTGGCCGCATCATCAACGGCGCGGGAGATTTCGGTCCGATGATCTTCGGCACCGGCGAGCGTCTGCTCCTGCCGTTTGGCCTGCAGCACATCCTGGTGGCCCTGATTCGCTTCACCGAAGCGGGCGGGACGATGGAGGTGTGCGGTCACGACGTGAGCGGTGCGCTGACCATCTTCCAGGCGCAGCTGAGCTGCCCGACCACCCACGGCTTCTCCGAAAGCGCCACCCGCTTCCTGTCTCAGGGTAAAATGCCTGCCTTCCTCGGCGGCCTGCCGGGTGCCGCACTGGCGATGTACCACTGCGCACGTCCGGAAAACCGTCATAAAATTAAAGGCCTGCTGATTTCCGGCGTGATCGCCTGCGTCGTAGGCGGTACCACCGAGCCAATCGAGTTCCTGTTTCTGTTCGTTGCGCCGGTGCTGTATCTGATTCACGCTGTGCTGACCGGTCTGGGCTTTACCGTGATGGCGGTGCTGGGCGTCACTATCGGCAACACCGACGGCAACGTCATCGACTTCGTGGTGTTCGGGATCCTGCACGGTCTCTCCACCAAGTGGTATCTGGTCCCGGTCGTGGCGGCAATCTGGTTCGTGGTGTACTACGGGATCTTCCGCTTCGCCATCACCCGCTTTAACCTGAAAACGCCAGGCCGCGATACCGATACGGCCACCAGCGTGGAACAGGCGGTTGCCGGTACCGTGGGCAAATCCGGCTATAACACCCCGGCCATTCTGGCGGCGCTGGGCGGTGCGGATAACATCACCTCGCTGGATAACTGCATTACCCGCCTGCGTCTGTCTGTGGCGGATATGTCAAAAGTGGATACCAACGCCCTGAAAGCCAACCGGGCTATCGGCGTGGTACAGTTAAATCAGCACAATTTGCAGGTGGTTATCGGCCCGCAGGTACAGTCGGTGAAGGATGAGCTGGCCACCCTGATGCGAACAGTAGAAGCCTGATGCCTCAGCCCCCTCTCATGAGGGGGTTTTACTTTAAGGATTAACGTCATGTTTGATTTCTCTACCGTCGTGGATCGACACGGCACCTGGTGTACGCAGTGGGACTACGTCGCCGACCGCTTTGGCGCGGCCGACCTGCTGCCCTTCACCATCTCGGATATGGATTTCGCCACCGCCCCCTGCATAACCGACGCGCTGCAACAGCGCATTCATCACGGCGTGTTTGGCTATAGCCGCTGGAAGAACGACGAGTTTCTCGCCGCCGTCGCGCACTGGTTCCAGCAGCGCTTTAACAGCCGGATTGATACTGAAAGCGTGGTTTATGGTCCCTCCGTCATCTACATGGTTTCTGAACTGATACGCCTCTGGTCAAACCCCGGCGACGGCGTGGTGGTACACACCCCGGCATACGATGCGTTTTACAAAGCCATTGAAGGCAATGCGCGTCATGTGGTGCCCGTAGAGATGGAAAAGCATGCCACAGGCTGGCAGGGAAACATGGCTGCGCTGGAAGCGGCCCTCGCGAAACCTGAAAACAAAATTTTGCTGCTGTGCAGCCCGCAAAACCCGACCGGCAAGGTCTGGACGCGGGATGAGCTGACGCAGATGGCGGAACTATGCGCACGCTATGACGTGGCGGTTATCAGCGATGAAATCCATATGGACATGGTGTGGGGAGAGCGTCGTCACACGCCGTGGAACGCGGTGGCGCGCGGCAAATGGGCGCTTCTCACCTCCGGCTCGAAAAGCTTTAATATTCCGGCGCTGACGGGCGCTTACGGTCTGATTGGCGATGAAGAGAGCCGTAACGGTTACCTCAGCGCGCTAAAATGCCGGGACGGACTCTCTTCCCCTTCCGTGCTGGCGCTGACGGCGCATATCGCCGCCTATCAGCAGGGGGAGCCGTGGCTGGATGCCCTACGGGGTTATCTGGAAGAGAATTTGTTGTATATCGCGCAGGAAGTAAACCGCGCTTTTCCGAAACTGAACTGGCAGCCGCCCGAAGCGACCTATCTGGCCTGGCTCGATCTGCGCCCGCTGAACATTGACGATCGGGCGCTGCAAAAAGTACTGATCGAGCAGCAAAAAGTCGCCATCATGCCGGGATATACCTACGGTAAAGAAGGAAATGGCTTTGTTCGCCTGAATGCGGGCTGCCCGCGCAGCAAGCTGGAACAAGGCGTGCAACGCCTCATAGCCGGGATTAACACGCTCCTGTAATCAATTTGCGCAACGGAATATTACCTTGCGCAAATAGCTTTTTACCCCGTTTTGTTTTTATAATATGGCGCACTTTAACCAGAAAAGAGTGCGACCATGATTGATACACGCCTGCCTTTAACTGATATTCATCGTCACCTTGACGGTAACATTCGTGCCCAAACCATCCTCGATCTTGGCCGCCAGTTCAATTTAACGCTTCCTGCTCAGACCCTTGAGTCCTTGATCCCTCACGTACAGGTGACCTCTAATGAACCGGACCTGGTCAGCTTCCTGAGCAAACTCGACTGGGGCGTGAAGATGCTGGCGTCGCTGGATGCCTGCCGCCGCGTGGCGTTTGAGAACATCGAAGATGCAGCCCGCAACGGCCTGCACTACGTCGAACTACGCTTCTCGCCGGGCTATATGGCGATGACCCACAACCTGCCCGTTGCAGGCGTGGTGGAAGCCGTCATTGAAGGTGTGCGCGAAGGGTGTAAAACATTCGACGTTCAGGCCCGCCTGATCGGCATTATGAGCCGTACGTTCGGTGAAGCCGCCTGCCTGCAGGAGCTGGAAGCGCTGCTGACCCATCGCGATGCCATCACCGCCATCGACCTCGCCGGCGACGAGCTGGGCTTCCCGGGCAGCCTGTTCCTCTCCCACTTCAACCGCGCGCGCGATGCCGGTTGGCACATTACCGTGCATGCGGGTGAAGCGGCAGGCCCGGAAAGCATCTGGCAGGCCATCCGCGAGCTGGGCGCCGAGCGTATCGGTCACGGCGTGAAGGCGGTAGAAGATCGCGCCCTGATGGATTTCCTGGCGGAGCAGCGTATCGGGATTGAGTCGTGCCTGACGTCTAACATTCAGACCAGCACCGTGGCGACGCTGGCGCATCATCCGCTAAAAACGTTCCTCGAGCACGGCGTGCTGGCCTCGCTGAACACTGATGACCCGGCGGTTCAGGGCGTGGATATTATCCACGAGTACAACATCGCCGCACCGCAGGCGGGTCTGAGCCGCGAGCAGATCCGTCAGGCACAGATTAACGGGCTGGAAATTGCCTTCCTGACGCCTGCTGAGAAACAGGCGCTGAAAGATAAAGTGGCTCGCGGTTAACACCGTTGCCGGGTGGCGCTGACGCTTACCCGGCCTACAAAATATTAAAAAACTATGCCAGGCAGAGCGTCGCGCGATGTTTGGCAGATTCGATGCCCAACTCAATCAGCTCCATAATCTGAATCGCCTGGCTGGCAGGAACCGGATTCTCTCCCGTGCCGTTCAGCGCATCGCGGATAGCGGCATAATACGCCGGATAGTTACCCGGTATCGTCAGCAAGGTCTCCTCGACCAGCTCCTCGCCTTCGCCCCGCGTTACCACGCCGTCGCGCATATCATAGCCCCAGTCTTCCTGCGGCAGACGTTCACCGTTTTTAAGCCTGTCTTCCTGCGGATCGAGACCAAACTTCACGTAGCTCCCGCGCGTACCGTGAATGATATAGCGGGCCGATTCTGCGGCCGCGACCATCGTGCCGTGCAGCACAATCCGCCGCTGCGGGTAACTGAGCACCGCGTGGAAGTAATCGGTTGTCTGCGCGCCGGGCCTGAGCTGGGCCAGATCGACCGTCATGCTCACCGGCAGACCAAAAAGATTGACGGCCTGATCCAGCAGATGCGGAGCTAAATCGTACCAGATGCCGCTGCCCGGACCGGCCTGTTCGCGCCAGCGGTTTCTCACCTGCGGACGAAAGCGGTCAAAGTGCGATTCAAAAAAGAGGATCTCCCCTAGCGTGCCTTCACTGAGAAGCCTTTTTACCGTCAGAAAGTCGCTGTCCCAGCGGCGGTTATGGAACACCGACAGCAGCCTGCCCAGACTCCTTGCCAGCGCATCCAGCTCGCGTGCCTGTGACAGCGTCACGGTGAAGGGCTTATCGACCACTACGTGCTTACCGGCTTCCAGCGCGGCCTTTGCCAGCGGAAAGTGGGTGTCGTTCGGCGTGGGGATGACGATTAAATCAATATTCGGATCGTTGAAAAGGTGTTTAGGTTCAGAGACAACCGGCACGGAAGGCCAGTCGACATGGACTTTAGCGGCATCGCTGCTGGATACCGCCGCCAGCACCATCCCCGGCGTCCCGGCTATCAGAGGCGCATGAAACGTTTTGCTCGCGTACCCGTAGCCGATAAGCCCGACGCGGATATTATCACTCATAGTGCCATCCTCTTTTATGACGTTCTTATTTCACACTGGCTAACCTGGCATGAGCACAGATTAATAATGTGCCCTATGACTTAAAATAGCAGGTTGTAGGGGTTGTTTTTGTTACATAGTATTAACCTACTGATTTTGTTTAAGGAAACCGTTCCCAAAGCGCTTGCCGTCAGGGAGACGTCACTGTAACATTTGCGCCCTGTCTTTATGGATAAAGTACAATTACGCATTATGACGTCAATTATTAATCGAATCATTGAATTAGCGGGATGGATTGTCCTTGGAGTTTCGGTCATTTTGCTGGGCGTCGCCAGCCATATCGATAACTACCAGCCGCCGGAGCCTGTCACCATCGCCCAACCTAAGTAACCGGTTACTGCAATAAAGAGTGACATAATATGTCAGTTTCGTATTGCCAGCCCTGGTGAACACGGTTAACCTTCTCTTCCAGGCATCGTCTGATGCCTGAATTTCAGCAAAGAAAACTCCTAATTTCGTCGCGTTACCTGAGTGGGCTGTTTACGTCTTAATTAATCCGTTTATTATTCGACCGAATTACCTTAACTGGTATTACTCACTTTTATATGGAAACTTATTAATATGACAGTTCAGGACTATTTATTAAAATTTCGCAAGATCAATTCGCTTGAGAGCCTGGAAAAACTGTTTGACCATCTGAACTACACCCTGTCGGATAATCAGGACATCATTAATATGTATCGCGCCGCAGACCATCGCCGCGCGGAGCTGGTTTCCGGTGGTCGTTTGTTCAACGTCGGTGAAGTGCCTAAGTCTGTATGGCGTTACGTTTTATAAGAAAGTAGCCATCCGCGCGAAATGTTATATACTCTCCGCCCTGCAAACTGGCTGTACAACATTTCGCGCAGATTATGGGAGAGTTCATGACCGCAACGCCTGGAGAACGCATTGGAGGCTGGTTAATCGCCCCACTGGCATGGCTGCTGGTTGCCTTATTAAGCGCATCGCTTGCGCTGCTGCTGTATACCACCGCACTGATTACCCCTCACGCCATCCAGACCCTGATGTCGCAAAGCGTGCTGAATATTGCTTTGTGGTTTGTGTCGTTCGTTTTCGCAATTGGAATGTGGTACTACACGCTGTGGCTGACCATCGCCTTCTTTAAGCGCCGCAAGAGTGTGCCTAAGCACTACATTATCTGGCTGCTGATTTCGGTCCTGCTGGCGGTGAAAGCGTTTGCCTTTTCGCCCGTATCAGACGCGCTGGCCGTTCGTCAGCTGCTATTCCCGTTGCTGGCTGCGGCGCTGCTGGTGCCCTATTTCAAACGTTCGACGCGGGTGAAAAACACCTTCGTGAACCCGTAATAACCCTACAGATAACCTGTTGTCGCCTGCGTCGGTTTGTCCGATAATAGGCGGCTTTTTTATTTCAGGCTAAATAATGACCGATTACTTACTGCTCTTTGTCGGCACCGTGCTGGTTAACAACTTCGTTCTGGTGAAGTTCCTTGGCCTGTGTCCGTTTATGGGCGTTTCCAAAAAGCTGGAAACAGCAATGGGTATGGGGCTGGCGACGACCTTCGTGATGACGCTGGCGTCCATCTGCGCGTGGTGGATCGATACCTGGATCCTCATCCCGCTGGGATTAACCTATCTTCGTACGCTGGCCTTTATTCTGGTTATCGCGGTGGTGGTGCAATTTACCGAAATGGTGGTGCGCAAAACCAGCCCGGCGCTTTATCGCCTGCTGGGTATCTTCCTGCCGCTGATCACCACCAACTGTGCGGTTCTCGGCGTAGCGCTGCTGAACATCAACCTTGGCCATAACTTTATGCAGTCGGCGCTGTATGGTTTCTCTGCGGCAGTCGGTTTCTCTCTGGTGATGGTGCTGTTCGCCTCCATTCGCGAGCGCCTGGCAGCAGCGGATATCCCTGCGCCCTTCCGCGGTAACGCGATTGCGCTGGTGACCGCAGGTTTAATGTCTCTGGCCTTTATGGGCTTTAGTGGTCTGGTGAAGTTGTAATGAATGCTATCTGGATTGCCATCGCCTCTATCAGCGTTCTGGGGTTGGTGTTTGGCCTTATCCTGGGCTACGCCTCCCGCCGTTTCGCGGTAGAGGACGATCCCGTTGTAGAAAAAATTGATGAGCTTCTGCCACAAAGCCAGTGCGGGCAGTGCGGCTACCCCGGCTGCCGCCCTTATGCCGAAGCGGTAGGGGTTCAGGGTGAAAAAATTAACCGCTGTGCGCCCGGTGGCGAAGCGGTGATGTTGAAAATTGCGGCCCTGCTTAACGTTGACCCGCAGCCTGTTGATGGCGATGCGGACGTACAGGAGCCGGTCCGCGCGCTGGCCGTGATCGACGAAGCCAACTGTATCGGCTGCACCAAATGTATTCAGGCCTGCCCGGTTGACGCCATTGTGGGCGCAACCCGCGCCATGCACACCGTCGTGGCGGACCTCTGCACCGGCTGTAACCTCTGCGTGGCCCCCTGCCCGACGCAATGTATCGAGCTGCGCCCGGTTGAAACGACTACCGAAAGCTGGAAGTGGGATCTTCAAGCCATTCCGGTTCGCAATATTCCTGTGGAACAACATGCTTAAGTTATTTTCTGCTTTCAGAAAAGAGAAGATTTGGGACTTTGACGGCGGTATTCATCCACCGGAAATGAAAACCCAGTCTAACGGCACGCCGCTGCGTCAAATTCCGCTGGCGACCCGTTTCGTTATGCCGCTCAAGCAGCACATCGGCGCGGAGGGTGAGCTGTGCGTGAAAGAAGGCGATACGGTGCTTCGCGGTCAGCCGCTGACCTTTGGTCGCGGACGTATGCTGCCGGTGCATGCCCCCACCTCCGGTAAGGTGGTTGCTATCGCCCCTCATACGGTGGCGCATCCGTCCGCGCTCTCAGAGCTGAGCGTGATGATTGAAGCCGACGGCGAAGACCGCTGGATTGACCGTGACGGCTGGAGCGATTACCGCGCCCACAGCCGCGAAGCGCTTATCGAGCGCATTCATCAGTTCGGCGTTGCTGGTCTGGGTGGTGCAGGCTTCCCGACCGGTGTTAAACTCCGCGGCGGTGGCGATAACATTCAGACGTTGATTATTAACGCCGCCGAGTGCGAGCCGTATATCACCGCCGACGATCGTCTGATGCAGGACTGCGCCGCCCAGGTGGTGGAAGGCATCCGCATCCTCGCGCACATTCTGCAACCGCGGGAAGTGCTGATCGGTATCGAAGACAATAAACCGCAGGCTATTTCAATGCTGCGCGCCGTGCTGGCGGGCAGTCACGATATTAGCCTGCGCGTTATCCCGACCAAGTACCCTTCCGGCGGCGCAAAACAGCTGACGCAAATTCTCACCGGCAAGCAGGTCCCGCATGGCGGACGCTCTTCGGATATCGGCGTGCTGATGCAAAACGTCGGCACCGCGTATGCCGTGAAGCGCGCGGTGATTGACGGCGAACCGTTAACCGAGCGCGTGGTGACGCTGACCGGGGAATCAATTTCTCGTCCGGGCAACGTCTGGGCGCGTCTGGGTACGCCGGTGCGTCATCTGCTGGAACAGGCTGAGTTTTGCCCGGGCAGCGACCAGATGGTGATCATGGGCGGCCCGCTGATGGGCTTTACCCTGCCATGGCTGGACGTTCCGGTAGTGAAAATCACCAACTGCCTGCTCGCGCCTTCGCCGACCGAAATGGGCGAGGAGCAGGAAGAGAAAGGCTGCATCCGCTGCAGCGCCTGTGCCGACGCCTGCCCGGCGGATCTGCTGCCGCAGCAGCTCTACTGGTACAGCAAAGGCCAGCTGCACGACAAGGCGAAAGCCCATAACCTGGCCGACTGCATTGAATGCGGTGCCTGCGCCTGGGTATGCCCTAGCAATATTCCTCTGGTGCAGTATTTCCGCCAGGAGAAGGCTGAAATTTATGCCATCTCCATGGAAGAAAAACGCGCGGCAGAAGCCAAAGCGCGCTTCGAAGCGCGCCAGGCGCGACTGGAACGCGAAAAAATCGCCCGTCAGGAGCGCCATAAGCAGGCCGCCGTTCAGCCTGCCGAGAAAGATCAGGATGCGATTAACGCCGCACTGGCGCGCGTTCGCGAGAAAAAAGCCACTGCAGCGCAGCCTGTGGTGATCCCGGCCGGCGAGAAGCCGGACAACAGCGAAGCGATTGCCGCGCGTGAAGCACGTAAGGCCGCAGCGCGCGCCCGTCAGGCTGAAAAAGCGCAAACGGTCCAGGCAGAGGCGGAGATCGACCCGCGTAAAGCCGCCGTTGAAGCGGCAATAGCCCGCGCTAAAGCCCGCAAAGCCGGTGAGCAGAATGTGGTGGTCGAGCAGGAAGCCGTCGACCCTCGCAAAGCGGCCGTCGAAGCGGCGATTGCCCGTGCTAAAGCGCGCAAAGCAGCGCAGCAGACACAAACCGCAGAACCCGAAGCGCCGGTCGACCCGCGTAAAGCCGCCGTCGAAGCGGCGATTGCCCGTGCTAAAGCGCGCAAAGCAGCGCAGCAGACACAAACCGCAGAACCCGAAGCGCCGGTCGACCCGCGTAAAGCCGCCGTCGAAGCGGCGATTGCCCGCGCTAAAGCACGTAAAGCGGCGCAGCAGGATGAGCAACCGCAGGCCGCCAACGATGACCCGCGCAAGGCCGCCGTCGCCGCCGCCATTGCGCGCGTTCAGGCGAAGAAAGCCGCACAGCAAGCAGTTAACGAGGATTAAATGGTTTTCAGAATCGCAAGCTCCCCTTACACCCACAATCAGCGCCAGACATCGCGCATCATGATGCTGGTCTGCCTGGCGGCGCTGCCGGGCATTGCCGTTCAGTGCTGGTTTTTCGGCTGGGGAACCCTGTTCCAGATAATCCTGGGCTGTGCCAGCGCCTTAGCGGCGGAAGCGCTTGTGCTTAAGCTGCGCAAGGCGGCTGTCTCCCGCATTCTTGCCGATAACTCCGCGCTGTTGACCGGCCTGCTGCTGGCCATCAGTATCCCACCGTTCGCCCCATGGTGGATGGTGGTCCTGGGTACCGTGTTTGCGGTGATCATTGCCAAACAGCTGTACGGCGGGCTCGGCCATAACCCGTTCAACCCGGCGATGATTGGCTACGTGGTGCTGCTGATCTCCTTCCCGGTACAGATGACCAGCTGGCTGCCTCCGCATGAGATTGCGGCCACGGTTCCGGGCTTTATGGATGCCCTGCACGTGATCTTTACCGGCCATACGGCGCTCGGTGCGGATATGAACGCGCTGCGCATGGGCGTGGACGGTATCAGCCAGGCGACGCCGCTCGATACCTTTAAAACATCCCTGCATGCCGGGCACAGCGTTGAGCAGATCATGAAGTCCGCGATCTACAGCGGCATGCTGGCGGGTGCAGGCTGGCAGTGGGTCAACCTGGCGTATCTGCTGGGCGGCCTGTTCCTGCTGCAGCAGAAAGCCATTCGCTGGCATATTCCGGTCAGCTTCCTCGTGACGCTGGCGGTTTGCGCCACGCTGGGTTGGGTCTTCTCCCCTGAATCACTGGCCAGCCCGCAGATGCATTTGCTCTCCGGTGCGACCATGCTGGGTGCCTTCTTTATCCTGACGGATCCGGTGACGGCGTCCACGACTAACCGTGGACGTCTGATCTTCGGCGCGCTGGCGGGCCTGCTGGTATGGCTCATCCGCAGCTTTGGCGGCTACCCGGACGGCGTGGCCTTTGCCGTCCTGCTTGCCAACATAACCGTTCCGCTCATCGACTATTACACGCGTCCACGCGTGTACGGTCATCGCTAAGGGTTTCGCCATGTTAAAAACGATGCAAAAACACGGCGTCACGCTGGCTGTCTTCGCCGCGGTCCTGACGGGGCTGACGGCACTGGTTAATGCGCTGACCAAAACGACCATCGAAGAACAGGCCTCGAAGCAGCAAAAGGCGCTGTTCGATCAGGTGATCCCGTCCGATTTCTACGATAATGACCTGCAAAAAAGCTGCTTTGTGGTAGACGCGCCGCAGCTTGGGAAAGGCCCACACCGCCTCTTTATCGCCCGCAAAGGGGATAAACCGGTCGGCGCAGTGATGGAAGCGACGGCGCCTGACGGCTATTCCGGCGCCATTCAGCTGCTTGTGGGCAGCGATTTCTCCGGCACCATACTGGGCACCCGCGTGACGGAACACCATGAAACGCCGGGTCTTGGCGATAAAATTGAAACCCGTCTGAGCGACTGGATTTTGCACTTTGCCGGTAAAGTGATCCATGGCGAAGGTGACACCGCGTTTGCAGTGAAGAAAGATGGCGGCGAATTCGACCAGTTCACCGGGGCGACCATCACCCCACGTGCGGTGGTGAATGCCGTCAAACGAGCCGGGCTGTATGCTGAAACGCTGCCCGCGCAAATCAACAATCTTCCGGCCTGTGAGGAGTAATCATGAGCCAGGTTAAAGAGGTTATTGTCCAGGGGTTGTGGAAGAACAACTCCGCGCTGGTACAGCTTCTGGGCATGTGCCCACTGCTGGCGGTAACGTCCACCGCCACCAACGCGCTCGGTCTGGGTCTGGCAACCACGCTGGTATTGACCCTGACCAACCTCTCCATCTCTGCCCTGCGCCGCTGGACGCCGTCGGAAATTCGTATTCCGATTTACGTCATGATCATTGCGTCGGTGGTCAGTATCGTTCAGATGCTGATTAACGCCTATGCGTTTGGCCTGTACCAGTCGCTCGGGATCTTTATTCCCCTTATCGTCACTAACTGTATCGTTGTCGGGCGCGCGGAAGCCTTCGCGGTGAAAAACAGCCCCGCCATGTCGGCGCTGGATGGGTTTTCCATTGGCATGGGTGCCACATGCGCCATGTTCGTGCTGGGCTCGCTGCGCGAGATCCTCGGTAACGGTACGCTGTTTGACGGCGCAGATGCGCTGCTCGGCGGCTGGGCCAAAGCGCTGCGCGTTGAAGTGTTCCACACCGATACGCCATTCCTGCTGGCCATGCTGCCGCCCGGCGCGTTTATTGGCCTTGGCATGATGCTGGCGATAAAATACCTGATTGATGAAAAACGTAAGCGCCGCGCGGCTGAGCGCAGCGTTCTGGAAGGGACACCCGAGAAGGCTTCATGAATAAAGAAAAGCGCATTGCGATCCTGACCCGTCTGCGGGACGAGAACCCGCACCCGACGACGGAGCTGAATTTTACCTCCCCGTTTGAGCTGCTGATCGCAGTGTTGCTTTCTGCGCAGGCGACCGATGTGAGCGTCAATAAAGCCACTGCCCTGCTCTATCCGGTCGCCAATACGCCGAAAGCCATGCTGGAGCTGGGCGTGGAAGGCGTGAAGTCGTATATCAAAACCATCGGCCTGTTTAACAGCAAAGCCGAGAACGTCATCAAGACCTGCCGGATCCTGCTGGAACAGCACGGAGGCGAAGTGCCGGAGGACCGCGCTGCGCTGGAAGCCTTACCGGGCGTGGGGCGTAAGACCGCAAACGTGGTGCTTAACACTGCGTTTGGCTGGCCCACTATCGCCGTGGATACGCATATATTTCGCGTGTCTAACCGGACCAACTTCGCGCCGGGGAAAAACGTCGAGCAGGTCGAAGAGAAACTGCTGAAAGTGGTTCCGGCAGAATTTAAGGTGGATTGCCATCACTGGCTGATTCTGCACGGCCGATATACCTGTATTGCCCGCAAGCCTCGCTGCGGCTCCTGCATTATCGAAGATCTCTGCGAATACAAAGAAAAAGTGTATCCCTGATCGCCCCAATCCCATATTAAAGGAAGGGCTATCGAATGCTCTTCTTTTGGCCGTTACTTGTCCGTCTTTCGCTTACTCTGACCTGTCACTTGTTCGGTTGTTTAACGCTCAAACAGGTTAATACTTTTTTCATGGCCAAAAATTTCTATACATCTGTGATCGCGATCACCCTGATAACTTCATGTTGAATTTTTGTTGTCAAAATCGGCCTAAACCCTTTGTCTGACAAGATACTCACCTCCCATCACCGAAGATAAGACCAGCTATTTTTCAGAATATGGGCTATATCACTGCGTAAAGCGACAAATAGCAGAACATATCGCCAAAAGCCGATCCGGACGGGTCATTACCAGTCGAAAAAACTACCTTTACTCATCGTATGAAATTTAACGCTGAATAACATTTGCATGAACCGACGATTATACCACTCCAGATATATGTAACAGATTATTACAAACGTATTGCCAGACGGGGCAGGATAGTGAACATTACCCGCCGTTTCTCCTCCCAATATAACTATAAGGCGTATGGACTACGGCCATCACGCTATGAACACCCCCATTAATATGGGATGTAAAAAAAGAGGTATATGTGTCTACTGCAAACAATAAACCAACAGATGAAAGCGTGAGTCTTAACGCTTTTAAACAACCTAAAGCGTTCTATCTCATCTTCTCTATCGAGTTATGGGAGCGTTTTGGTTATTACGGCCTGCAAGGGATCATGGCGGTTTACCTGGTAAAACAGCTGGGTATGTCCGAAGCCGATTCCATCACGCTGTTCTCTTCCTTCAGTGCTCTGGTGTACGGTCTGGTCGCGATTGGCGGCTGGCTGGGCGATAAAGTCCTCGGGACTAAACGCGTCATTATGCTGGGCGCCATTGTCCTGGCGATCGGCTATGGTCTGGTTGCATGGTCAGGGCATGATGCCGCTGTCGTGTATATGGGTATGGCGACGATTGCCGTCGGTAATGGTCTGTTCAAAGCGAACCCGTCCTCTCTGCTTTCGACCTGCTACAACAAAGACGATCCGCGCCTGGACGGTGCATTTACCATGTACTACATGTCCATCAACATCGGTTCGTTCTTCTCTATGCTGGCAACTCCATGGCTAGCGGCGAAATTCGGCTGGAGCGTGGCATTTGCACTGAGCTTCGTGGGTATGTTGATCACCGTGGTGAACTTCCTGTTCTGCCGCAGCTGGGTTAAAGACTACGGTTCAAAACCTGACTTCGAGCCTGTGCATATGGGCAAACTGCTGGCCACCATCGTGGGCGTTGTTGTCCTCGCGGCCATCGCCACCTGGCTGCTGCACAACCAGGGTATCGCACGTGCCGTTCTGGGCGTGGTTGCGCTGGGTATCGTGGTCATCTTTGCAAAAGAAGCATTCGCCATGCAGGGTGCGGCCCGTCGCAAGATGATTGTGGCGTTCATTCTGATGCTGGAAGCGATTATCTTCTTCGTGCTGTACAGCCAGATGCCAACTTCACTGAACTTCTTCGCCATCCGTAACGTAGAGCACTCCATTCTGGGTATCGCGTTTGAACCTGAGCAGTTCCAGGCACTGAACCCGTTCTGGATCATGATTGGTTCCCCAATTCTGGCCGCTATCTATAACAAGATGGGTGACCGTCTGCCGATGCCGCACAAGTTTGCGCTGGGTATGGTGCTGTGTTCTGGTGCCTTCCTGGTACTGCCACTGGGTACCAAATTTGCGTCCGACGCAGGTATCGTTTCCGTTAACTGGCTGATCCTGAGCTACGCGCTGCAGTCTATCGGCGAGCTGATGATCTCCGGCCTGGGACTGGCCATGGTTGCGCAGCTGGTTCCTCAGCGTTTGATGGGCTTCATCATGGGTAGCTGGTTCCTGACCACTGCCGGTGCGGCAATCATCGCGGGTAAGATTGCTAACCTGATGGCTGTTCCGGAAAATGTAACCGATCCACTGCTTTCCCTGAACGTCTACGGTACCGTGTTCATGCAGATTGGTATCGCGACTGCGGTAATTGCCGCTCTGATGCTGCTGACCGCGCCGAAACTGAACCGTATGACTCAGGACGACGACAAGACCGCTAAAGCGACAAACACCGCTACCGCGTGATTTCCGTGAGAAACGACTGACCAGAAGCCGCTAATGCATTAGCGGCTTTTTTTTTATCCGTTTGCGCACTAACATAGCTGAAACCTCAGCAAAAAGGAGTTACCGATGAAACTGTTCTACAAACCGGGTGCGTGCTCTCTTGCTTCCCATATCACCCTGCGCGAGAGCGGCAAAGATTTCACGCTGGATGGCGTTGACCTGATGAAAAAACGTCTGGAAAACGGCGATGATTTTCTTGCCATCAACCCGAAAGGACAAGTTCCGGCGCTCTTGCTGGATGACGGTACTCTGCTGACCGAAGGCGTGGCGATTATGCAGTTCCTGGCCGATAGCGTACCCGATCGCCATCTGCTGGCACCGGTCAGTACCATTTCGCGTTATAAGACGCTGGAATGGCTGAACTACATTGCCACCGAGCTGCACAAAGGCTTTACCCCCCTGTTCCGCCCGGATACGCCGGAAGAGTTCAAACCGACCCTGCGCGCCCTTCTTGAGAAAAAGTTGCAGTACGTTAACGCGTCGCTGAAAGACGATCAGTGGATTGCAGGTTCGCGCTTCACGATTGCCGACGCATACCTGTTCACCGTGCTGCGCTGGGCGCGCGCGGTTAAGCTTAACCTGGAAGGGTTAGACCATATTGCAGCGTATATGAAACGCGTGGCAGAGCGTCCTGCGGTGGCTGCGGCGCTGAAAGCGGAAGGGTTGAATTAACCGAGCAGACTGTGTTGCCGGGTGGCGCTGACGCTTACCCGGCCTACGAATTCCGTAGGCCCGTGCAAGCGCAGCGCCGCCGGGCGGTGTTTAAAGCTGGGTAGCGCTGAAATAGTGCTCCGGCTTCGCGATACGATCCTGTGCCGCGACCACCTGCAGTTCATATTCCTGCATCTCTTTCGTCGCAATCATGATTTCGTACACCGCCGCAGTAACATGCTCGAGCGCGTCGCGCATTGTCGCCCCTTGCAGTAATTTCACCAGCAGCAGACCGCTGGTGACATCTCCGACCCCAACCGGCTGGCGCTGGCCAAAATCCACCAGCGGACGGCTGATATGCCAGGCGTCATCTTTCGTTACCAGCAGCATCTCAAAACGGTCCTGGCTCAGCCCTGCGCGCGCAAGGTGTTTTACCAGCACAACGTCAGGCCCCAGCGCGATAAGCTCGCGGGACGCGCTTACGGCCTCTTCTACGCTGTTAACCGGACGCTCGCAGAGAATTTCGAGTTCGACCAGGTTTGGCGCAATGATATCGCTGGCGGGCAGCGCGTGACGGACGTGAAACTCTGCAACACCCGGCGCCACGATACAGCCTTTCTCCGGATGCCCCATGACGGGGTCGCAGAAGTATTTTGCCGACGGGTTGGCGGCTTTCACCTGGCGCACGATACCGAGGATATGCTCCCCCTGCTCCGCTGAGCCGAGGTAACCGCTCAGCACGGCGTCACAGCGTTTGAGCTGGTCGATATCGGCAATACCCTGCACAACCTCAGTGAGGTGCGAAGGCGGCATCACGCAGCCGGTCCATTTGCCGTATTGCGTGTGGTTAGAGAACTGCACGGTATTAAGGGGCCAGACGTTGACGCCGAGGCGACGCATCGGGAATTCCGCGGCGCTATTGCCAGCGTGTCCAAAAACAACGTGGGACTGAATGGCGAGGATGTTCTTCATTTTTTTCTTACCAAACCCTGAAAAAACAAAAGGGGCGTGGTTTCCCACGCCCCCTGGAGACTGTTAATTACTTCCAGCAGACAAGGCAGTAGTTCTTCTTGCCGCGACGCAGCAGCGTGTAGCGACCATACAGACGATCGCCGTCAACGAAGGTGTATTCCGGGTCGGCCTGCTTCTCACCGTTGATGGTGATAGCGTTAGACGCGATGGTTTTACGCGCCTGACCGCGGGAAGGCTGGAGCTCGGAGTCCACCAGCGCCTGCATCAGGTCAGCCCCTTTTTCCATCTCAACCATCGGCACACCGTCCTGCGCCAGCTGTTCGAAGTCCGCTTCGCTCAGATCGCTCAGGGTACCGTTGAACAGGCTTGCGGTAATGCGTTTTGCCGCGGCCAGACCTTCTTCACCGTGAACCAGTTTGGTCACTTCGTCCGCCAGCACGTACTGAGCGCGCGGTGCTTTACCGCTGTTCTTGTCTTCTTCTTCCAGCGCGTTGATCTCTTCAATGTCCATAAAGGTGAAGAACTTCAGGAAGCGGTAAACATCGGCATCCGCCGTGTTGATCCAGAACTGGTAGAACTTGTACGGGCTGGTTTTCTTCGGATCGAGCCACACCGCGCCGCCTTCGGTTTTACCGAATTTGGTGCCGTCTGCTTTGGTGATCAGCGGAACGGTCAGACCAAAGACCTGATTCTGGTGCAGGCGACGGGTCAGGTCGATACCGGAGGTGATGTTACCCCACTGATCGGAACCGCCAATCTGCAGGGAAACGCCGTGCAGTTTGTTCAGGCAGGCAAAGTCATACCCCTGCAGCAGGTTGTAGGAGAACTCGGTAAAGGAGATACCCTGGTCGTCGCGGTTCAGACGCTGCTTCACGGCCTCTTTGTTAATCATCTGGTTAACAGAGAAGTGCTTGCCGATATCACGCAGGAAGGTCAGCACGTTCATGCTGCCAAACCAGTCGTAGTTGTTCGCGGCAATGGCGGCATTATCACCACAGTTGAAGTCGAGGAACGGTGCAACCTGTTTGCGGATCTTATCTACCCACTCCTGCACGGTATCTTCGGTATTCAGTTTACGCTCAGCGGCTTTAAAGCTTGGGTCACCAATCAGACCGGTCGCGCCACCCACCAGGGCAACAGGCTTATGGCCCGCCATCTGGAAGCGTTTCAGGCATAACAATGGAACAAGATGCCCCAAATGCAAGCTGTCAGCGGTGGGATCGAAGCCGCAATAGAGCGCGATCGGGCCTTGCGCCAGTCGCTCTGCTAACGCTTCCTCGTCCGTCACCTGGGCCACGAGGCCCCGCTCTTGCAATTGTTTAATCAAGTTACTGCTTGCCATCAAATTCTCCATGTATAAACGACTGCACCTTTGCCGGTACACGACTTTTCGCCTGATGCGAAAGGACCATAGAATAAAGCGCAAGCGCGGTGTGCGCTAGCGCTTAAATCAACAAATTTCGGGGATTACGGTGCCAGTCTGTCGATTTTCCAGCCGCCATTCTCGCGCTGGTATAAAAAGCGGTCGTGCAGGCGGTGTTCGCCCCCCTGCCAGAACTCCATCTGCTCAATCGGGATACGGAAACCGCCCCAGAAACTTGGCAGGGGAATTTCACCCTGCTGGAACTTCTGTTTCAGCTCCAGGAATTTACTTTCCAGCACGCCGCGGGCGGAAATTCGGCTGGACTGTTTTGATACCCAGGCGCCAATCTGGCTGTCACGCGGGCGACTGTGGAAATACTTCACCACTTCCAGCGTCGAGAGACGTTCCGCTTTGCCGGTGACCATCACCTGACGCTCCAGCATATGCCACGGGAACAGCAGGCTGATGCGCGGATTATTTTCTAAATGGTGCGCTTTGCGACTGCCAAGGTTGGTATAGAACACCAGTCCTTTCTCGTCATAATGCTTGAGCAATACGATGCGCTGATACGGTTGACCGTTTTCATCTACCGTCGCGACAACCATGGCCGTTGGATCGGCGAGTTTCGCTTCGCAGGCCTGTTTCAGCCAGCGTTCAAAAAGCACGAGGGGTTCAGCGGGAAGATCCTGGCGACGCAGGCCGCCTTTGGTGTATTCACGGCGCAGATGCGCAATTTGCTGCAGTTCATCGTTATCTGACATGGCGTTAGCTGACATTGAGAGTGGGTGGCGCTATTGTGCGCCGCCCCTGTAAAAATCTCAACGCTTCGGGTTTTCGAGCTGGCAATTGTTCAGCACAATGCGGTCGCGCTTGTAGACCGTGGCGCTGTCGCCTTTCGACCAGAAGACGTAGATACCGTCGGAGTAACGTGCGCCGGAGGCCGACATACCCTGCTTCAGCGTCAGCAATTTATTGTCGTAAACAAAGCTGGCCTCCTGACGTGGATTATTCAGCTTCACGGTCAACGGTTTTTCGTCGCAGCGATACTCCAGCGTATCGGTCTGCATGCGCTCAAGGAACTGGTTATAGACGCTGCATCCTGACAGCAACAAAGGGGCGGCAATAAGAAGAAGTTTTTTCATGGGCGTATTCCGAAGACTTTCCTGGTCCTGGAGGGCATGGCTGCCCCCCTGTTTCGTTCCATTCTAACGACGACGCGCCGCGCTGAATTTCAGTTAACTCTGATTATGACGAGGATTGGCCGGGAAAATCGCCCCGAGGACGCTCGCTTCACGCGCACCGGTTACCGACGGCAAGTTGCCCGGCAGTCCGGCAATGGTGCGCCAGGCGAGCCATGCGAAGGCCAGCGCCTCCATATCATCACCGCTGATGCCGGCCTCATCGGTCGTGGTCACTTCGGTACCCGGCAGCAGCCCGGCAAGACGCGCCATCACTAGCGGGTTACGGCTTCCTCCGCCGCACACCAGCAGGCGCTCACACCCACCGCTGAGCAGAACCTGTTCGGAGATCGACACGGCCGTCAGCTCAGCAAGCGTCGCCTGGACATCCTGCGGCGCGAGCGCCGGGAATGGCGCCAGCTGACGCTCAAGCCAGCCCAGGTTGAAGTATTCACGCCCCGTGCTCTTAGGGGCCGGCAGGGCAAAATAAGGATCGCTTAGCATCGACTGCAGCAGCGGAAGAATCACTTTCCCTCCGCTCGCCCACTCCGCGTTTTTATCATACGCTTGGCCGCACTGACGCCAGATCCAGGCATCCATTAGCATATTGCCCGGGCCGGTATCGTAGCCGCGGACCGGCTGTCCAGGAATAAGCATCGACAGATTGGCGATCCCACCAATGTTAAGCACCATGCGCCGTTCTGAAGGGTGCGCCAGTAACGCCTGATGGAACGCGGGCACCAGCGGCGCGCCCTGTCCGCCAAGGGCGATGTCACGACGACGGAAATCGCCTACTACCGTCACGCCCGTCTTCGCCACAATCTGGTTGTTATCGCCGATTTGCAGAGTATGCGGGGCCTCTCCGATGGGCTCATGCCAGACCGTTTGTCCGTGACACCCGATGGCCACCACATCCTGCGGGCGAAGACGTTCTTTTTGCATCAAAGCCTGCACCGCATCCGCAAACAGCGCTCCCAGGCGGACATCCAGCTGTCCAAGCTGGGAGAGGGTCAGCTTCTGCCCCTGACAGATACTCAGAATATCCTCTTTCAGTGAAATGGGGATTGGCCAGGTCAGGCTCGCCTGCTGTGCCACCATGTTTTCGTCAATGGCGGCCAGAACGACATCTACCCCATCCAGACTGGTGCCTGACATCACACCAATGTAGCGACCCGATTTCATGCGCTTTCCTTACGTTGCGTGGGCTAAGGATATCCACTCAACCATAAACGGCGCCGCTTTGCCATCCGGCAATAATATTTTTTAACAATGTCAGACGGGTAACACAGGCGGACCTGTTTATGTCTCGTTAAGTCAAATTCAAGTACAATTTTCCTATTGTTAATGCAAAGATATGAACTATGGCTCCTTATGCCATATAATTTAGCCATAACGGATGCCCTCAATCGGGCGTTTTTGGTGAACAGGAGATTCAAATGATTTTACGTGTACTGGGCGTTTCGCTGATTGGTTTAACTCTGGCTGGCTGTGTGAATGACAGTTCACTTTCTGGCGACGTTTACAGCGCTTCTGAAGCGAAACAAGTTCAGAACGTGACTTACGGTACCGTTGTTAACGCACGCCCTGTACAGATTCAGGGTGGCGATGAAAACAACGTGATGGGCGCAATTGGCGGTGCCGTCCTGGGTGGTTTCCTGGGTAATACCGTCGGCGGCGGCACGGGTCGCTCTCTGGCAACAGCCGCAGGTGCCGTTGCGGGTGGCGTAGCCGGCCAGGGCGTTCAGGGTGCGATGAACAAAACCCAGGGCGTAGAGCTGGAAATCCGTAAAGACGACGGCAGCACGATCATGGTTGTTCAGAAACAAGGCAGCACCCGCTTCTCTGCAGGCCAGCGCGTTGTGCTGGCGAGCAACGGAAGCCAGGTGACCGTTTCCCCACGTTAATTAAAAGTGGATGTGGTCCTCGGGCCACATCCATTTACAATATATATCACTCTCACAAATATAATTACAAAATACATTCACCTCATCCATTATTAATCACGCCTTATATTGTTTCTGCGCAAAGTATTTATTGCACTAATTGATTAGACTCTTCGCAACCATCTTCTCTTTATTCATTATAATTTGTAAAAATTCTATGCTTGCGAATCGTCGCGCTCTAACGAGCCGTTATATTACGTTCTGTCTCGGTTGCCTTGTTGTTATCGAGATATTACACGCGCTTTTTTTAAAACTCGTTGAATGGGTTCCGTCCTTTTCACCACTTTTATTCCCTACGCTCACCATTTTTCTTCTGGTGTTTCACCTGTTTATTGCCTGTTTTATGGCAATGAAATACTGGTGTGACAAAAGACGGTTGTATCTGGTCGCAATCGCCTTTGCCTTTGCCGGGTCCGCACTGCTGATGGTCGGAACGCTGACCAGCTTCCCCGCCTGGCTGGATCTCTATCAGTTCAACGTCGTGAACTACAACGATGCGATGATCTACTATATGTTCCGCCACTTTTTAATGGCGGTGCTGTTTATCGTGGCAGCAATACTCTATCCCATGCGCGATTACCCTCTTTCACGGTTGGCGCATATCTCAATTGTGAGCGGGGCGTCTCTTTTTACCGCCTGTGCAGTGGGACTGGCCTGGATATATTCCAGCCACTCACCCTTGTTATCCATTGACCTGGTTGATAATGAAACCCGGCAGTTTATGGTCCTCTGGAGCCATTGCATTAATATATCTTTAATTGTTTTCTGGGTGATAACATTAGTAGCGCTGATGTTTGTCACGCGCGTGCGCAATTTATTCTGGGTAGGCGGAAATTTTCTGTGCGTTTGCTATATCGTCACGCTTTCAATGCTGTTAGCAGGTGGACATGCCGAAGATATCTCCTGGTACCGCGCCCGGTTATTTGAAACTGTCGCCACGCTGCTGATTATTTTTGTTCTGCTTTACGATGTCTTCAGACTGTATCGCGACTCACACGTAAAATATCAGCAGTCGTATCAGAACTCGATCCGCGACCCGCTCACGCGCCTTTATAACCGCAGCTATTTTTATGAATCGTTAAACCAGGCGCTGGATATCGCCAGACCCAATCGCCCCGTTTCCGTCATCGTCAGCGATCTCGATCGCTTCAAGCGTATTAACGACACCTACGGACATCTCCAGGGCGATAAAGTCCTGCAGTTTGTCGCCAACCTGCTAATGGATTCCGTGCGCCCGCAGGACATCGCGGCCCGTATCGGCGGTGAGGAGTTTGTGCTGATGCTGGCCAACACGTCGTCAGACTCCGCGTACCAGGTGGCCGAGCGCATACGCATGAAGCTAAGCAGCTTTGATAAAACCAGCAGCGGCGGTCAGTTGCCGGAGCCCATCACCATCAGTATGGGGGTGTTTACGGCAACGTCATCAACGATAACCGCAGAAACGTGCGTGGAAAGTGCCGACAAGGCGATGTATGAAGCGAAGGAGACGGGTCGTAACCGTGTGGTCGTCTTTAAGTAAAAAAAGGCCTTGCTGCTGCAAGGCCTTATTGTTTGTCAGTCTCGCGACTGCAGCTCATGGATGTTTTGCTCAAGACGCCCAATGAGGCTGATGAGCATTTCCAGCTCCGCCGGTGAAACGCCTGACAGGATTTCACCGCGCGTCTTGGTAATCACGGCTTCCATTTCCGTGATGATAGGCGCCGCTTTTTCGGTGAGTTTAATCCGTTTCGCACGACGATCGCTCGCGCAGGTTTGTCGCGAGATCAACCCCTTCTCTTCCAGCTGGTCAAGCGTGCGCACCAGCGACGGTTGCTCAATGCCTATCGCTTTTGCCAGTTGAATTTGCGACTGATCGGGCGGCAGCTGATGAATGTTGTGCAGCGTGACCCAATGCGTCTGTGTGAGTTCCAGAGGTTTCAGGCGATGGTCAATCAGAGCACGCCAGACGCGTACCAACCTTGCCAGATCAGAACCTAATGGCGATTCCAATTTCATCTCCTTATAATTAGCTTGCTAAGTTATTATACTGATTTTAGAATAGTGTGCAGCATTTGTATTGCCAAAACAAATGCAATACTGCATTCATCGAACTTAAAAGTATGACTTACACTGAATTGTGATGCTTCATCATACTATGACAAGCCAACGCGGCATTCTGTTCACTGCAAAGGATTTCTGCCCGTGACGTTTTTTCATCGCTCAGAGGGGTTACCCCTTCAGGACCTGATCTTCGGTGCGTCAGTCTACTTTCCCCCCCTGTTTAAGGCCGTGCTGGTGGGCTTTATTCTCTGGCTCATCGCGCATCGTCTGCTTCGCGACTGGATGTATTCCGGCGAAATATGGCATCCCATGCTGATGGATCTTTCCCTGTTTGCCCTCTCCGTATGTCTGGGCCTTGCTGTCTTGATGGTGTGGTGACTATGCCTCTGAAAACGCTGAAGTACTTTTCCACCCTGTTTGTCCTTGCCCTCGCGCTGGTTGCAGGCTGGTGGATGTGGAATTTTTATATGCAGTCGCCCTGGACGCGTGACGGTAAAGTTCGCGCTGAACAGGTCAGCATCACCCCTCAGGTGTCGGGAAGTATCACGACGCTACTGGTTAAGGATAACCAGTTCGTCAAAAAGGGAGATGTTTTATTCCGAATTGACGACACCCCGTACCACATTGCGATTCTGAACGCCGAGGCGCAGCTGGCGAAAGCCCAGTCTGACCTGGCAAAGGCCAACAACGAGGCCAACCGCCGCCGTCACCTGTCGCAAAACTACATCTCAGCGGAAGATTTAGACACCGCGAATATCAACGTTAAGGCCATGCAGGCGAGCGTCAACGTGGCGGAGGCGACGCTGAAGCAGGCGCAGTGGCAACTGACCCAAACCGTGATTACGGCACCGGTCGATGGATGGGTGACCAACCTCTCCGCCCGCGTGGGAAACTACGCCACTACCGGCCAGCCAGTTTTTGCCCTCGTCGACAGCCACTCCTTCTACGTCGTGGGCTATTTCGAAGAGACCAAGCTTCGCCATATCCGCGAGGGATCCCCCGCCGCGATTACGCTTTACAGCGGCTCGCAGAAGTTACAGGGTCACGTATCCAGCATTGGCCGGGCCATTTACGATCAAAGCGTTGAAACAGATTCCGGGCTGGTGCCGGACATTAAGCCGAACGTGCCCTGGGTGCGCCTGGCCCAGCGCGTTCCGGTTCGCGTAGAATTTGACCGTTTACCGCAGGACATTACCCTGGTCTCCGGCACCACCTGCACCGTCTCCATCGGAAACCGGTGATGAAGCTGCCGGCACTCTCCTGGCACAACACCCCGTGGATGAAAGCGACGCGTCCCCAGTGGCGCTACGCGCTGCGTCACGGCATTGCCATGTGCCTGGCGCTGACCGTCGCCTACTACCTGAACCTGGATGAACCCTACTGGGCGATGACGTCTGCCGCGGTGGTGAGTTTTCCTACGGTCGGCGGGGTAATCAGTAAAAGCCTTGGCCGTATCGCAGGCAGCCTGCTCGGCGCCACCGCGGCGTTAATTATCGCCGGCCATACGCTGAACGATCCGTGGCTGTTCCTGCTGAGCATGGCGGCGTGGCTGGGGTGCTGTACCTGGGCCTGCGCCCATTTTACCAATAACGTCGCCTACGCTTTCCAGCTGGCGGGCTATACCGCCGCCATTATCGCCTTCCCGGTCGTCAACGTACTCGACACCACCGAGCTGTGGGATATCGCGCAGGCGCGCGTCTGTGAAGTCATTGTCGGGATCCTCAGCGGCGGCTTCATGATGATGATCCTCCCCAGCACCTCCGACGGCACCGCGCTTATCACCGCCCTCAAGACCATGCACACCCGGCTGCTTGAGCACGCGAGCCTGCTGTGGCAACCGGATACCAGCGATGAGATCCGCCTCGCGCATGAAAAGGTGATCGGACAGATCCAGACGATGAATCTGTTGCGTATTCAGGCGTTCTGGAGCCACTACCGCTTTCGTCGTCAGAACACCTTGCTAAATTATTTGCTGCACCAGCAGCTGCGTATGACCAGCGCCATCTCCAGCCTGCGTCGGATGCTGCTCAACTGGCCGACGCCGCCGGAAAACACCCGTGCCGTCATCGAAACACTGCTCGCGGCCCTTGCGCGCCCGGATGCGGACATCTACACCGTTGCGAAGATCATCGCCCCGCTCGCCCCGGTTGATGAATACGACTATCGCCATCGCGCCTTCTGGCAGCGTCTGAATTACTTTTGCCGACTGTACCTGCGCAGCAGCCGCTGGATTAACGCGGTTGAGAATGCCACGCCGGTCACGGAGTTCAACGTGCCCGGGAGCCCGGCTCTCGCCCGCCATACCGACTACCTGGAGGCGCTGTGGAGCGGTTTTCGCACCTTCTGCGCGCTGATGTTGGTGGGGGCGTGGAGCATCACCACGCAGTGGGAGTCCGGTACGGCGGCCCTGACGCTTGCCGCCATCAGCTGCGTGCTTTACTCCGTCGCGGCCTCGCCGTTCAACTCGCTGACGCTGCTGCTGCGCACCCTGGTGCTGCTGTCATTGTTCAGTTTTGTGGTGAAGTTTGGCCTGATGGTGCAGATAAGCGATCTGTGGCAGTTCCTGCTGTTTCTGTTTCCGCTGTTGACCACCATGCAGCTACTCAAGCTGCAAATGCCAAAACAGGCGGGCCTCTGGGGACAGCTGATTGTCTTTATGGGCTCGTTTATCTCCGTGACCAATCCGCCGGTGTACGATTACGCCGATTTTCTCAATGACAACCTGGCGAAAATCCTTGGCGTGGGGCTGGCGTGGCTGGCTTTCGCGGTGTTGCGTCCCGGCTCCGATGCCCGCAAGAGCCGCAGGCATATCCGGGAGTTACGCCGGGGGTTTGTAGACCAGCTCAGCCGTAAACCGCATCTGGGTGAAAACGTGTATGAATCGCTGGTGTATCACCACGTCAGCCAGCTGAATAACAGCCAGGACGCGCTGTCCCGACGCTGGCTGCTGCGCTGGGGCGTGGTGCTATTGAACTGCTCGCACGTGGTCTGGCAGCTTCGCGCGTGGGAAACGCGTTCCGATCCGCTGTCGCAGGTTCGTGATGTGTGTATTTCCCTGCTGCGCGATGTAATGAGCGAGCGCGGTGTTCAGCAGCGGCCGCTGGCAGCCACGCTGAATGAACTGCAGCGGATCTGCGATACGCTTGCACGACATCATCTTCCCGCCGCCCGTGATTTGGCCTCGATAATCTGGCGGCTGCACTGCTCGCTGTCGCAGCTGGAGCAGGCCCCACCGCCGGGAACGATTGGGGATCAGATCACGCCGCAGGCATAGCGTGCCCCGCCGCCGCCAAGCGGTTTAGGTTGATCGGACATATTGTCGCCGCCGACATGGATCATCAGCGCTTTGCCTTTGACTTCATCCAGCTTTTTCAGACGCGGCGCGACAACGGGATCGGTGGCTTTACCGTCGTTATTGACCACCAGCACGGGCAGATCACCTAAATGCCCCATTCCATCCGGGCCTTCATGCTTGCCGGTATGCTGCGGATCGAGGTGACCCCCTGCCGCTTCTGCTGCTGACGCTTTGCCCTCTTTTAATGCGGGCTGACAGCTGCCTTTGGCGTGAACATGGAAACCATGCTCACCGGGAGGGAGTGCTTTGAGGTTGGGAGCGAACTCCAGCCCTTTGTCGGTTTCCGTGATTTTCACCGTACCGATGGACTGACCCACACCCTGAGAGGTGACGAGATTCATTTCCACTTCGTCGCTGGCTGCCTGCGCCCCTGCGCAAACAACCAGCGCGACCATTGCCAGAGCAAAACGCTTCATATGACCTCCGCTGGTTATTTTTTGCCCCTTAAGTGTATACCAGGGGCAAAGATTTCACCGGAAAGTCACCTTCTGGCGGTTTATGGCACGTCGTAACCCAGCGCGGCTTTGCGGATGCGGAACCACTGCTGGCGGGTCATCTGCAGCTCTTCAGCGGCCAGTGCAGAACGCACGCGTTCTATTTTGCCGGAACCAATAATGGGCAGCGGTTTTGACGGCAGACGCAGGATCCAGGCATAAACCACCTGTTCGATGCTCTCCGCGTTCAGCTCGCGGGCGATAGTGTCCAGTTCGTTGCGCAGCGGCTGGAATTCATCATCATTAAACAGGCGTCCGCCTCCCAGGCACGACCAGGCCATCGGGCGAATACGCAGTTGTTGCAGCTGGTCGAGGGTACCGTCCAGCAGCAGCGGCTGGTGTACCGGGGAGATCTCAACCTGGTTAGTGGCCAGGGTAAACGGCAGACGAGATTGAAGCAGCGCAAACTGTGCCGGGGTAAAGTTAGAAACGCCGAAGTGACGCACTTTCCCACTCTGGTGCAGGTTCAGGAAGGCTTCCGCCACCTCATCGGCATCCATCAGCGGGTCCGGACGGTGGATTAACAGCAGATCGATACGATCGGTCGCCAGATTGACCAGCGACTGCTCGGCGCTCTTGATGATATGCGCGCTGTCAGTGATGTAATGACCGAGGGCGTGTTCTGGTTTTGCCGTGGTGGCAATTCCACACTTCGTGACGATCTCCATGCGATCGCGCAGTGCCGGGACCAGCTTGAGCGCCTCGCCGAACGCGGCCTCGCACTGGTAACCGCCGTAAATATCCGCATGGTCGACCGTGGTGACGCCCAGATCGATATGCTCTTCAATAAAGCTCGCCAGCTGGAGGGGGGACATATTCCAGTCCATCAGGCGCCAGTAGCCCATCACAAAACGGGAGAATTTTGGCCCCTGGGGGGCAAGGGTAATTCGCTGAACCATAACATTTTCCTCAAGGACGTGATGTCATGAGTATACGCAATTACCGTGTTAAAAAAGTGAAGGTTGCTGGGGTTCTTCGGTCTCACCGGCTTTGTTTGCGCGTATTTTGCGCAGAAGACGCTGACGGCAGAGGCGTAATACCTCCTGCTTCTGCGTGTCGCTAAAGTTTTGCCAGTTAAAACGCTCATCGCGGGTACGCATGCACCCGCGGCAATATCCGCGTTCATCCACCTGACAAATCCCCCGGCACGGGCTCTGGATGGGGAAAAACTCCAGCTGCTCTGCCACACTCACCTCCGGATAACCACTCTCACCTACAGTGAAGACGCTAAACGCGCCACGTGCAAGGCCTGTACCACAGATTTGTGGCATTAAGGTTTCACTAATCTTCCCTCTTTATACTCGGCCCATCATGATAATGACAGGTTCATCGATCGATGTGGTTAATCAAAAAGTTACAATGTAACGACATTAAATTTACTCTGGGCTGTGCACTCTTCTTTACGCTAATCAACGGACTGTTTATCCAGCGCAGCTGGGCCATTATTGCCCCTGCGCACCTGCACGACATCCTCTTTGCCGCGTCCGTACCGCTGGTGCTGTTTTGCGGCTGGGTGATTGTCTTTAGCCTGCTGAATATCCCCTATATCCGCAAGCCGCTGCTGATTGTATTGACGATCGGATGCGCCGCGGCAACCTACTTTATGTACACCTACGGCGCGGTGATCGATCAGAACATGATTGTGAACGTGTTCGAAACTAACTCTCAGGAAGCGACGGCCCTGGTGACCCCGCAGATGATTCTGTGGATTGTCATCGCTGGCCTCGTGCCTTCCGTGGTGCTGGCGTTGACCCGTATTCGTACCGGAAAATGGTGGTACGCGCTGCTGACGCGTGTGGCCGCGATGCTCGGCGCTCTGCTGGTGATTATCCTGATTGCCGCGCTGTTTTATAAAGACTACGCGTCGCTGTTCCGCAACAACAAAAGCATCGTCAAAATGGTCACCCCGGCGAACTATGTCAGCGCCGTGGTGAAGTACAGCAAAATGCGCTGGTTTGCTGGCGATCAAACGCTGGTGCGTATTGGTGAAGATGCCCATAAAGGGCCACTGATTACCGGTCAACAAAAGAAAACCGTTCTGGTACTGGTCGTTGGGGAAGCCTCTCGCGCGGCGAACTACTCCCTTAATGGTTACGATCGTGAAACGAACCCGGAGCTGAAAAAGCAGGATGTGATTAACTTCCCGCAGGCTTCCTCATGCGGTACCGAAACCGCGGTTTCCGTTCCGTGCATGTTCTCGGGCATGACGCGCAGCAAATACGATGCCGACCTGGCTCACCATCGCGAGGGGCTGCTCGACGTGCTCAAGCATGCGGGTGTCAACCTGCTGTGGCGCGACAACGACGGCGGCTGTAAAGGCGCCTGCGATCGCGTGCCCCATACCGACATGACGCAGTGGCAGTTGGATCAATTCTGCAAAGACAAATCCTGTATTGATGATGTGAATTTCTACCGTCTGGACAACGTGCTGGATGGTCTGAAGCAGGACACGGTGCTGGTTATCCACCTGATGGGCAGCCACGGTCCGGCGTACTATCGCCGTTACCCGGACACTTTCCGGAAATTCACCCCAACCTGCGACACCAATGAAATTCAGGATTGCGATCATCAGGCGCTGATGAATACCTATGACAACACCATCCTGTATACCGACAGCATGGTCAGCAAAACCATTGATGCGCTGAAAGCCCGTCAGGCGAGCATGAACACCGCGCTGATTTATCTCTCCGATCACGGTGAATCACTGGGTGAAAGCGGTATTTATCTGCACGGTACACCGTACATGCTGGCGCCGGAGCAGCAAACGCATATTCCATTTATGTTCTGGCTGTCACCGGATTACGCGAAAAACTTTGGCATCAACGAACAGTGTTTGCGTGACCATGCAGCAAAAAATGCGGTTTCTCAGGACAATTTGTTCTCGACCGTGCTGGGTATGATGGACGTGAAATCAATGGTTTATCAACAGCAGCTGGATATACTGAGCGCATGTCGTCAGTAAACTCGCTTGCATTAGACCGAACGGTCTATTAGAGTGCGGCCATGAGCAGAAATACTGAACACGATACCCGCGAACATCTACTGGCGACCGGCGAGCAACTTTGTATGCATCGCGGGTTTACCGGTATGGGGTTGAGCGAGTTATTAAAAACCGCTGAGGTACCGAAAGGGTCGTTTTATCACTACTTTCGGTCCAAAGAGGCCTTCGGCGTAGCGATGCTGGAGCGTCATTATGCTGGCTACCACCAGCGTCTGGCGACCCACTTTGCATCGGGTGAAGGTAACTACCGGGATCGTGTTCTGAACTACTATCAGGAAACGCTGAACCAGTTCTGTCAGCAGGGCATTATCAGCGGTTGTCTGACCGTTAAACTGTCTGCAGAAGTGTGCGATCTTTCTGAAGATATGCGCACAGCGATGGATAAAGGTGCCCGCGGCGTGATCGCCCTGCTGGCTCAGGCGCTGGAAAAAGGCCGCGACGAAAAAACGCTGGCCTTTACCGGCGACCCCTTGATGCAGTCTCAGGTGCTCTATTCCCTCTGGTTAGGGGCCAACCTGCAGGCAAAAATTTCGCGCAGTGCCGTGCCGCTGGAAAGCGCGCTGGCACATGTGAAAAACAGCATTACTGCGCCTGACGTATAATGGGCGCTTTTTATTTACCTTATTACTAGTCGACTGGTCTACTCAGGAGTCTTTATGTCAGCTGAAAAACTGTTTACCCCATTGAAAGTAGGTGCCGTCACGGCGCCAAACCGCGTGTTCATGGCTCCGCTGACCCGTCTGCGCAGCATTGAGCCGGGTGACATCCCAACCCCACTGATGGGTGAATACTATCGTCAGCGCGCAAGCTCTGGCCTGATTATCACCGAAGCCACGCAGATTTCTGCTCAGGCTAAGGGTTATGCGGGTGCGCCGGGTCTTCACAGCCCGGAACAGATCGCCGCATGGCAGAAAATCACCGCGGGCGTCCACGCTGAAGAGGGTCGCATTGCGGTCCAGCTGTGGCATACCGGTCGTATCTCTCACAGCAGCATTCAACCTGGCGGCCAGGCACCGGTCTCCGCTTCGGCCCTGAGCGCCAATACCCGTACGTCCCTGCGCGATGAAAACGGCAATGCGATCCGCGTGGATACCTCTATGCCGCGTGCGCTGGAGCTGAACGAAATCCCGGGGATTGTTAACGACTTCCGCCAGGCCGTGGCAAACGCCCGTGAAGCCGGGTTTGACCTGATTGAGCTGCACTCCGCGCATGGCTATCTGCTGCACCAGTTCCTGTCGCCGTCGTCTAACCATCGCACCGACCAGTACGGCGGAAGCGTCGAAAACCGCGCCCGTCTGGTGCTGGAAGTGGTGGATGCGGTATGCAAGGAGTGGAGCCCGGACCGTATCGGCATTCGCGTTTCCCCAATCGGGTCTTTCCAGAACGTCGACAACGGACCGAACGAGGAAGCGGATGCTCTGTACCTGATCGAAGAACTGGCTAAACGTGGCATCGCTTATCTGCACATGTCCGAGCCTGACTGGGCCGGCGGTAAGCCTTACACGGATGCTTTCCGTCAGAAAGTGCGCGAGCGCTTCCACGGCGTGATCATCGGTGCAGGCGCCTATACCCCGGAGAAAGCCGAAGACCTGATCGGCAAAGGGCTGATTGATGCTGTCGCGTTTGGCCGCGACTACATCGCCAACCCGGACCTGGTTGCTCGTCTGCAGAAAAAAGCAGCGCTCAACCCGCAGCGTCCGGAAAGCTTCTACGGCGGCGGCGCGGAAGGCTACACCGACTACCCTTCTCTGTAATCTCGCCATTGTTCATTGATAGCGGCGATATTTCGCCGCTATACTAAAACATCGTTTCTGTTCAAAAAGACAGTCTATTTCATTGGTTAATGAGGAAATTATGCGCCTACTTCACACCATGCTGCGCGTTGGCGACCTGCAACGTTCTATCGATTTCTACACTAAAGTCTTGGGCATGAAGCTGCTGCGCACCAGCGAAAACCCTGAATACAAATACTCGCTGGCGTTCGTGGGTTACGGCCCGGAAACGGATGAAGCGGTGATCGAGCTGACCTACAACTGGGGCGTTGACAGCTATGAGCTGGGCACGGCCTACGGCCACATCGCGCTGGAAGTGGACAACGCGGCCGAAGCGTGCGAGCGCATTCGCAGCAACGGCGGTAACGTCACGCGCGAAGCGGGCCCGGTAAAAGGTGGCACCACCGTGATTGCATTTGTGGAAGATCCCGACGGTTACAAAATCGAGCTGATTGAAGCCAAAGACGCCGGTCGCGGTCTGGGCAACTGATCCCTCAGGGCGCAACGTGCGCCCGTAGTTTTACTGCATCCCCCCGCAAAATTTGCCATAATGCGCTCTGCTTTTTCCCCATGTAAGAGACCCTGATGTCCGATAACGCTCAATTTAGCGGTCTGTGCGACCGTTTTCGTGGTTTTTATCCCGTTGTCATTGATGTAGAAACAGCCGGATTTAACGCTAAAACCGATGCGCTGCTCGAAATTGCCGCCATCACGCTGAAGATGGATGAACAGGGCTGGCTTACACCGGACACCACGCTGCATTTCCACGTTGAACCTTTCGAAGGGGCAAACTTACAGCCGGAAGCGCTGGCGTTTAACGGTATCGATCCGCATAACCCGCTGCGTGGTGCAGTAAGTGAATATGACGCGCTGCACGCCATTTTTAAAATGGTGCGTAAAGGCATGAAAGAGAGTAACTGCAGCCGCGCCATTATGGTGGCCCATAACGCCACCTTCGATCACAGCTTTACCATGGCCGCCGCCGAGCGCGCGTCGCTTAAACGCAACCCCTTCCATCCTTTTGTCACCTTCGACACCGCCGCGCTGAGCGGCCTGGCGCTGGGACAAACGGTGTTATCAAAGGCCTGTATTACGGCTGGCATTCCGTTCGACGGCACGCAGGCGCACTCCGCGCTGTATGACACGGAGCGTACCGCAGAGCTGTTCTGTGAGATCGTCAACCGCTGGAAGCGTCTGGGCGGCTGGCCGCTGCCGATGGATGACAGCGAAGAATAAAAAAAAGCGACCTTATCTGGTCGCTTTTTTATTTCCGCAGAAAATTACTCTGCGTCCGGCTCTTCCGTTTTGTACTTCGCTGCCGTCTCTTTGATCAGCTGCTGCAGTTCGCCGCGCTGATACATTTCAATCAGGATATCGCAGCCGCCAACCAGTTCACCGTCTACCCACAGCTGTGGGAACGTCGGCCAGTTCGCGTACTTCGGCAGTTCAGCGCGGATGTCCGGGTTCTGCAGGATATCAACGTAAGCAAAACGCTCACCACAGGCAGACAGCGCCTGAACCGCTTGCGCGGAGAAGCCGCAGCTTGGCAGCTTTGGAGAACCTTTCATATACAGCAGAATCGGGTTTTCAGCGATCTGGCGCTGGATTTTTTCAATAGTGGTGCTCATGTCTTGCTTCCTTTAACTTCTGTTACGGCATTCGTCTGACATTGTAGCGGTTCAGACTGGCATCGGAAAATAACATTTTTGTCACGTTTATACATTCTACTCCGAGTCAGGAAAAGTTGCATTGCAAATGGTGTTTACCCCTGCGGCGGTCAGGGTTTTGCTTAAGGAATGGGCAAATGAGCGACAGAACGATGAATTTTTTTGCACTTGCTTACGAAACACGATTGTAGATTGAAAAATGCTATTAACTTTCTGGCTTTTTATAGATTAGAATCGACGGGCTTTGTAAATCACACGCGGGTATTATTGATGACCTGCATTTATCAGGGGACTGCCCAGTGGCGCGGATAAATAAAATCTCGATCACGCTCTGTGCTTTACTGTTTACTTCACTCACTTTCACGCCAGTGGCAAACGCCTCTCAGCAGGCGCGGCATTCTGCTGTACAAAAAAACCATCTGGTGAAAGCCACAGAACGTAAGAAAAAAACCACCGCTAAGAACGACAAGAAAAAAACACCGGCTCAGACGAAACAGACCGCTTCCAGCAAGACGAAAACCAAACCTTCCCGTACTGCCCACTCCGCCAAAAGTAAAGCTTCGCAAACCGCCGCTAACCTTGTTACTGAAAAATGCATCACGCGTAAAGGCCATAAGGCGAAATGCACGAAGGTCACGAAAATAGCGGAAGTGCATAAAGTGCGCGTACAGAAAGCGCAAAAAACCGCGATGAACAAACTGATGGGGCAGATTGGCAAACCCTATCACTGGGGTGGCAGCTCGCCGCGTACCGGCTTTGACTGCAGCGGCCTCGTCTATTACGCCTATAAAGATCTGGTCAAGTTCCGCATTCCTCGTACCGCTAATGAGATGTACCACCTGCGCGATGCCTCACCGGTTGACCGCGGTGAGCTGGAAAACGGCGATCTGGTGTTCTTCCGCACTCAGGGTCGCGGCACGGCTGACCACGTCGGCGTCTATGTCGGTAACGGAAAATTCATCCAGTCACCGCGTAGCGGCCAGGATATTCAGATCACCTCTCTCAGTGAAGACTACTGGGTACGCCATTACGTCGGCGCACGTCGCGTGATGACGCCGAAAACCATTCGCTAACCCCTGCCCTGCCACACCCGTGGCAGGGTAAGTTCCTCTTTTGCATACCCTTTCAATTTGCTATCCTGTCCTTGTTGTCTGTGTGGTTATTTGACAACGCAAAATACAATAAGGAGAGAAGCAATGTCGTTCGAATTACCTGCACTACCGTATGCAAAAGACGCCCTGGCACCGCATATTTCTGCGGAAACCCTGGAATATCATTACGGCAAGCATCACCAGACGTACGTCACCAACCTGAACAATCTGATCAAGGGCACCGATTTTGAAGGCAAAACGCTGGAAGAGATCGTCCGCAGCTCAGAGGGTGGCGTATTCAACAACGCGGCTCAGGTGTGGAACCACACCTTCTACTGGCACTGCCTGGCGCCAAACGCCGGTGGCGAACCTGCCGGTGAACTGGCTACCGCTATCAACGCCGCCTTTGGCAGCTTCGCGGATTTCAAAGCGAAATTTACCGATGCAGCCATCAAGAACTTCGGTTCGGGCTGGACGTGGCTGGTTAAAGAGGCGGATGGCAAACTGGCTATCGTGTCCACCTCTAACGCAGGCACTCCGCTGACCACCAGCGCTAAGCCGCTGATGACCGTGGACGTATGGGAACACGCTTACTACATTGATTACCGCAACGCGCGCCCGAACTACCTGGAGCACTTCTGGGCACTGGTTAACTGGGACTTTGTGACGAAGAACTTCGCCGCGTAAGAGACACGCAGAAGGGTTCGCCCTTCTGCGTTTTTGGTTTATTCCGCAGCGCAGGCTGCTTCAGGCTGTTTACGACCCGACATCATCACCAGCAGCAGGCCGAGCGCGGCAATAATCGCCCCCATCACCGGCACAAAGCTGTACCCCAGTCCCCCTGAAATCACGGCCCCACCGGCCGCCGCACCGAGCGCGTTGCCCAGGTTGAAGGCGCCGATGTTGACCGACGATGAGAGGCCCGGCGCTTCATGCGCAACACGCATCACGCGCATCTGCAGCGGCGGCACCACGGCAAAGGTGGCGGCTCCCCAGACGACCATCGCGATCGCGGCCCCGAACTCATTACGCGCCAGCCACGGAATGGCAATCATGATGACAATCAGCAGGGTTAAGAAGCCCTTCAGCGTGCCGCTTACGGAACGGTCGGCAAATTTCCCACCGAGATAGTTGCCAATCGAGAAGCCCACGCCAATCAGTACCAGCATCGCGGTCACAAAGAGAGGCGTTGCGTGGGTGATGTCATGCAATATCGGTGAAATATAGGTGTAGAGCGTAAACATCGCCCCTGCCCCCAGCACGGTGGTGAGCAGCGCGGAGAGCACCTGCGGGCGCATCAGCACCGACAGCTCTCTGCGCACGTCAGGACGTTCACCCGCGCTGCCTTTCGGCAGGGAGAAGAACAGCGCCACCATCGCGACCACGCCCAGCCCGGCCGTTGCCAGGAAGGACATCCGCCAGCCGATCGCTTCCCCCAGCCAGGTTGCCGCAGGCACCCCGCCGATGTTGGCAATCGTTAGCCCCATAAACATGGTTGCTACGGCGCTGGCCTGCTTATGTTTTGGCACCACGCTGGCAGCCACGACCGATCCCAGCCCGAAGAACGCGCCGTGGTTAAGGCTGGTCAGAATACGAGACAGCATCAGCGTGGTGTAGTCCGGCGAAATGGCCGAAAGCACGTTACCCAGGGTGAAAATCGCCATCAGGAAAATCAGCGCATTGCGGCGCGCGCGGTGCGAAAGGAGAAGCGTCATCAGCGGCGCCCCCACCATCACGCCGATAGCATAGGCGCTGATTAACATCCCTGCCGCAGGGATCGAGACGTCCACGCCACGGGCGATGACGGGCAGTAACCCCATCGGGGAGAATTCAGTGGTGCCAATCCCAAAAGCGCCAATCGCCAGGGCCAGCAGGGGAAAATTGATTTTCATGCGTCAACTCCGGATGCCGTGTCATGTGGTGACACAGAACAAAGAAGCGGAAAGCATGACATCAATCACAAAAAATGAGAAGTTAACAAAATGGCAAAAGATTTTTGCCAGAGAAGTAACAATCGGGTCGATCGGGAGGGAGAAGGCTCTCCCTCCGCGTAAATCAGTGCAGCGCAGCCGTCAGACCGGCCGCGACAATCAGAGCCAGCACAATAACGGTGGTGAACAGCGAAAACTTCAGATCGGAACTCATCAATTTTTCTCCTTTTAATCCCCCCACGAAAAGTGAGCCTGCTCATTTTTGCATAATTTACGTCAAAAATCTTCCTGGATTTAGGCTGATAAACACTTTACCTCTTCCCCTTTTCATCAAGATAGGACAAAATTCCACGCTAAATTTATTAGCGTACCGGCCATTGACCCCCTCCTGACGTCCCGTGTCGTTTTCCCGGCGTGCCGCAATTCAAGATTGCGTGATAAGGGTGAGAGAAGGCAAACGTTTACCTTCAAGTTTTTCAGGAGTTTAGGATATGGTCTGGAGTGACATTTAATGGCAACAATTAAAGACGTAGCAAAACGCGCAAACGTTTCCACCACAACCGTATCACATGTAATTAACAAAACCCGCTTTGTGGCGGAAGAGACGCGCAACGCCGTCTGGGCAGCGATCAAAGAGCTGCACTATTCGCCAAGTGCGGTTGCGCGCAGCCTCAAGGTTAATCACACCAAGTCCATTGGATTGCTGGCCACCAGCAGTGAAGCGGCCTATTTTGCCGAGATCATTGAAGCGGTTGAGAAAAACTGCTTCCAGAAAGGCTATACCCTGATTCTGGGCAACGCGTGGAACAGCATTGAAAAACAGCGCGCCTACCTGTCGATGATGGCGCAAAAGCGCGTTGATGGCCTGCTGGTGATGTGTTCCGAGTATCCGGAGTCCGTGCTGTCCATGCTCGAAGAGTATCGCCATATTCCGATGGTGGTGATGGACTGGGGAGAAGCGCGCGCGGACTTCACCGATTCCGTTATCGATAACGCCTTTGAAGGCGGCTATATGGCCGGTCGTTATCTGATCGAACGCGGTCACCGCGAGATTGGCGTGATCCCCGGTCCGCTGGAGCGCAACACCGGCGCGGGCCGTCTGGCCGGTTTTATGAAAGCGATGGAAGAAGCGCTGATCAACGTGCCGGAAAACTGGATTGTGCAGGGCGACTTTGAGCCGGAGTCGGGCTACCGCGCAATGCAGCAGATCGTCTCCCAGCCACACCGTCCGACCGCCGTTTTCTGCGGGGGTGACATCATGGCTATGGGCGCGCTCTGCGCTGCCGACGAGCTGGGTCTGCGCGTACCGCAGGATATTTCCGTGATCGGGTATGACAACGTGCGTAACGCGCGTTTCTTCACGCCAGCGTTGACCACCATTCACCAGCCGAAAGATTCGCTGGGCGAAACGGCCTTCAATATGCTGATGGACAGGATCGTCAACAAACGTGAAGAGTCGCAGTCCATTGAAGTTCACCCGCGTCTTATCGAACGCCGTTCCGTTGCGGACGGTCCGTTCCGCGACTACCGTCGTTAATCGCTTTACGGGGCCAGCTATGCTGGCTCCCGTAACCATTCCCGGTTTAGCGTTTCGCTGTCTCCCAGATAATCCAGCAGCCAGGCCATCGCAGGCGAGACATCACTTTGCTGCCAGGTCAGGCAGCAGGCCGCATCCGGGAACGGATTCTCCAGCGTCAGCTCAACCCACTCTCCGGTATCGATGCGCGGACGCGCGAAATGAACGGGCACCATCGCGACGCACAGTCCGGCGCTGAGGCACGTCGCCGACGATTCCCAGTCAGGGGCCACCACCCGCCGCTGGTTGTCCAGAAGCCAGGTGATACGCTTAGGCAATGAACGGGAGGTATCCTCCAGCACCAGCGACGGCCAGTTGCGTAGCGTATCATCGCTGAGCGGCCCCTCCATCGCCGCCAGCGGATGATCGCTTGCCACCACGCACTTCCAGCTCAGCATCCCCATATCGCGAAAGGCGTAACGTCCCCCGACCGGGATCGCCTGCGTGGCCCCGATTGCCATCTCTGCCCTGCCGTCCGCCAGCGCATCCCAGACGCCGTTGAACACCTCCTGCGAGACCAGCAGCTCGACATCTGAAAAATGACGATAGAAATCGACGATCATCTGCCGGGTACGTTCCGGCTTAACGATGTTATCCACCGCGATGGAAAGATGTCCCCGCCAGCCGTTAGCGATCTGCTGACACTGTTCGCGGGTGATCTGCATTTTTTTGATAACAGAACGCCCTTCCTTCAAAAACCACGCCCCTGCGGGCGTTAATTCCACATCACGATGGCGCCGCTCAAACAGCGGAACCGCCAGCCACTCCTCCAGCTGACGCACCGTGTAGCTGATGGCCGAAGGGACGCGGTGCAGCTCCTGCGCTGCACCGCTAAAGCTGCCATTACGCGCGACAGCATCGACCACTTCAAGAGAATAATCTGACCACATTTTCTGCCTGCAAAAAATTTGAATGCACCCGCCAAATATTAGCGTTTCACAAGCGGCTTTGCACTCCCTACACTCTGCGCCAACGTACACCTGCCTCCTCAGGAGAATAAGAGAATGCAACCCAGGAAAGGATTTTTAGTCTGGCTCGGCGGCTTAAGCGTGCTGGGCTTTTTGGCCACCGACATGTACCTGCCCGCGTTTGCCGCGATGCAGGAAGACCTGCAAACCCCTGCGGCGGCCATCAGCGCCAGCCTGAGCCTGTTCCTTGCCGGTTTCGCTTTCGCGCAGCTGCTTTGGGGACCGCTCTCGGATCGCTTTGGTCGTAAACCGGTACTGTTGCTGGGCCTGGCCATTTTTGCCGTGGGCTGCCTGGGGATGCTGTGGGTGCGCGATGCCACCTGGTTGCTGGTGCTGCGCTTTATTCAGGCCGTGGGCGTCTGTGCTGCGGCGGTGACCTGGCAGGCGCTGGTGACCGACTACTATCCGGCTAACCGCACAAACCGTATTTTCGCCACCATTATGCCGCTGGTGGGTCTTTCCCCTGCCCTGGCTCCGCTGCTGGGCAGCTGGATCCTCGCGCACTTTGACTGGCAGGCCATTTTTGCCACGCTGTTTGCCATCACGCTGGTGCTGATGCTGCCGGCGTTTGCCCTCAAGCCCGCGCATAAAAAAGAGGCGCATGCGGATGCGAAGCCGATTACCTTCACCTCCCTGCTGAGCGCCAAGGCGTATCGCGGGAATGTCCTGATCTATGCCGCCTGCTCGGCCAGCTTCTTCGCGTGGCTCACCGGTTCGCCGTTTATTCTGCACGATATGGGCTACAGCCCGGCGGCCATCGGCCTGAGCTATGTTCCGCAGACTATTGCGTTCCTGGTGGGCGGATACGGCTGTCGCGCGGCGCTGCAAAAATGGGAAGGTCAGCAGATGCTGCCATGGCTGCTGGTGCTGTATGCGCTGAGCGTCATCGGCACCTGGGCCGTCGGGTTTATTCCGGGCGCGGGCCTGGCTGAAATTTTGATCCCCTTCTGCGTGATGGCCGTGGCGAACGGGGCGATTTACCCGATCGTGGTGGCACAAGCGTTACGTCCGTTCCCGCAGGCGACAGGCCGCGCCGCCGCGCTGCAAAATACCCTGCAGCTGGGTCTGTGCTTCCTGGCAAGTCTGGTGGTCTCGGCGCTGATTGCGACGCCACTGTTAACCACCACCAGCGTGATGCTGGTCACCGTTGCGCTGGCGGTGATGGGCTATCGCCTGCAGGCCTCCGCGCAGCGTGAGCAGGATAGCGGCGCTCAGGTGGAAACCTCGCATGCCTGATTGCGCCAGAAATCATGTTACATTTCAGTGATTAGGTTGCTAACAATTTTCTATTGAATCACCAAATTTTGAGGCCTATACTAAATTTGGTTCGATTAAATACGATAAATATTAAGTGTTAACGGGAGCCGGAGCGCTCCCGTTTTACCATGGAAGGCATTTCGGCAAGGGTTATCTCCCTTCCTCTGTTCTACGTCGGATATTAGCCTCGCGGTATTTACCGTGAGATTTCTCACAAACCAAAAAAAGCGTCTACGCTGTTTGAAGGTTCTGATCACATCAGGGTGATGGAGAAGCTATGAGTTCATCGTGTATAGAAGAAGTCAGCGTTCCGGACGATAACTGGTCCCGGATCGTCAGTGAACTGTTAGGTCGAGCAGGCATCACTATCAATGGATCATCGCCATCCGATCCTCAGGTTAAACATCCCGACTTTTTTAAACGCGTATTGCGGGAGGGATCGTTAGGCCTGGGAGAAAGTTATATGGACGGCTGGTGGGAGTGCGAACGTCTGGATACCTTTTTTGCCAGCGTGCTGCGTGCCGGTCTGGAAAACCAACTCCCGCGCAATCTGAAAGACACCCTGCGCGTCGCCTCTGCCCGACTGTTCAATCTGCAAAGTAAAAAACGCGCGTGGATCGTCGGCAAAGAGCATTACGATCTCGGCAATGACCTGTTCAGCCGTATGCTGGACCCGTTCATGCAGTACTCCTGCGCCTACTGGAAAGACGCGTCGACGCTTGAGGAAGCGCAGCAGGCAAAGCTGCGTCTGATTAGCGAGAAGCTGCAGCTACAGCCCGGCATGCGCGTGCTGGATATCGGCTGCGGCTGGGGTGGGCTGGCGTATTTTATGGCGAAGCACTATGGCGTCAGCGTAGTGGGCGTCACGATTTCAGCGGAACAGCAAAAAATGGCGCGAGAGCGCTGTCAGGGTCTTGATGTGGATATCCGGCTGCAGGACTACCGTGACCTGAACGAGCAGTTCGACCGGATCGTTTCCGTCGGCATGTTCGAGCACGTGGGGCCAAAAAACTACGATACCTACTTTGAGGTGGTGGATCGTAATCTGAAACCGGACGGGCTCTTCCTGCTGCACACCATCGGCTCTAAGCGGACCGACAATAACGTTGACCCGTGGATCAATAAATACATCTTTCCGAATGGCTGTTTACCGTCCGTTCGCCAGATCGCCAACGCCAGTGAATCCCATTTCGTGATGGAAGACTGGCATAACTTTGGCGCGGACTACGACACCACCTTAATGGCGTGGCATGAACGTTTCCAGAAAGCCTGGCCCGAGATTGCGGACAACTATTCAGAACGATTCAAACGGATGTTTAGCTATTATCTGAATGCCTGCGCGGGGGCGTTTCGCGCACGGGATATTCAGCTCTGGCAGGTGGTATTCAGCCGGGGGATTGAACACGGACTGCGTGTCGCACGCTAAAAAAATAACCCCGGCTATCCGGGGTTATTTTTTATTCTTCTTCTGCGGTCTTTATTATTGCGGCTTCTTTTGCTGCCAGCACGCGCTCCACCGTATCCACCACCGCCTGGGTTTGCGGATCGATTTCGATATTCACACGATGCCCCAGTTTTTTGGTGCCCAGCGTGGTGCGCTGCAGCGTTTCAGGAATTAAATGCACGCAAAAACGCGTTGGCGTCACTTCTCCCACCGTCAGGCTAATCCCGTCAATGCCAATAAATCCTTTATAGAGGATGTATTTCATTAATGACGGGTCCTGCATTTTAAACCAGATTTGACGGTTATTTTCCGAGGTCACGATTTTCGCCACTTCGGCAGTGGTCATGATGTGGCCGGACATCAGGTGGCCGCCAATCTCATCGCTGAACTTCGCCGCGCGCTCAACGTTGACGGTATCGCCTACCACCAGCTCGCCCAGGTTAGTGATCCGCAGCGTCTCTTTCATTAAATCAAAGCTAATCTGGTTGCCGTTAATTTCGGTCACGGTCAGGCAGCAGCCGTTATGCGCAATCGACGCACCGGTTTCAATGCCCTCAAGCATATATTCCGGCAGCTCAACAACATGAGTACGGAAATTAGGTTTTTCATCAATGGACACCACTTTGGCGGTGCCCTGCACAATACCAGTAAACATGCTTACAACTCCTGTTTTTTCCGGACGGTGGTGACACCGTTTAATCCCACCACAATAACAGTTGGAAAAACAGGTTGCCAGCGGAGCGCATTTTCTGGCGATTTTTTCACTAGATAAATAGCTAAAGCCCGCTACAATAGCTGGCACCCCCCTGCATTTTCTTCTCGCTGCCCGTTTCGGCGGCTTTTTTAGTCTCTCAAATAACAACAAAATAAAGGTGTTCACGTGCAGAAGTACATGAATGAAGCGCGCCAGTTATTGGCACTGGCTATACCAGTGATCATCGCGCAAGTGGCCCAGACCGCAATGGGATTTGTGGATACGGTAATGGCAGGTGGCTACAGCGCCACCGATATGGCGGCCGTGGCTATCGGTACGTCAATCTGGCTTCCGGCCATCCTGTTCGGCCACGGTCTGCTGCTCGCACTCACGCCTGTTATCGCTCAGCTCAATGGCTCGGGTCGTCGCGAGCGCATTGCCCATCAGGTCCGTCAGGGGTTCTGGCTGGCAGGGTTTGTCTCCGTGCTGATCATGGTCGTGCTCTGGAACGCGGGCCATATCATCCGCGCGATGCATAACATTGACCCGGCCCTGGCGGATAAAGCCGTGGGCTATCTGCGTGCCCTGCTTTGGGGTGCGCCCGGCTACCTCTTTTTCCAGGTAGCGCGTAACCAGTGTGAAGGTCTGGCGAAAACCAAGCCCGGGATGGTGATGGGTTTTATCGGGCTGCTGGTCAACATCCCGGTTAACTATATCTTTATCTACGGTCATTTCGGGATGCCGGAACTGGGCGGCGTCGGCTGCGGCGTGGCGACAGCCGCCGTTTACTGGGTGATGTTCTTCTCAATGCTTACCTTCGTGAAGCACGCCCGCTCCATGCGAGACATTCGCAACGAGAACAGATTCAGCACGCCGGACTGGAGCATCATGACGCGTCTGGTGCAGTTAGGGTTGCCGATTGCCCTTGCGCTGTTCTTTGAGGTGACCCTGTTTGCCGTGGTTGCCCTGCTGGTCTCCCCGCTGGGCATTGTGAACGTGGCCGGACACCAGATTGCGCTGAACTTCAGCTCCCTGATGTTCGTCCTGCCAATGTCGCTGGCCGCGGCAGTGACGATTCGCGTGGGCTTCCGCCTGGGACAAGGTTCGACGCTCGATGCGCAAACCGCCGCGCGGACCGGACTGGGCGTCGGCGTCTGCATGGCCATTTGCACAGCGCTTTTCACCGTGGCGCTGCGCGAGCAGATTGCCCTGCTCTATAACGACAATCCGGAAGTCGTTACGCTGGCATCGCACCTGATGCTGCTGGCTGCGATTTACCAGATTTCGGACTCCATCCAGGTGATTGGCAGCGGCGTGCTGCGCGGTTATAAAGACACGCGCTCCATTTTCTTTATCACTTTCATCGCCTACTGGGTGCTGGGTCTGCCGTGTGGTTATATTCTGGCCCTGACCGACCTTGTGGTTGACCGCATGGGACCGGCGGGGTTCTGGATGGGCTTTATCATCGGCCTGACGTCGGCGGCGATTATGATGATGATGCGCATGCGCTTCCTGCAGCGCCAGCCATCAACGATCATTTTGCAACGCGCTGCCCGTTAAATACGCAGTAGCCGCCACCCGGCGGCTACTTTCTCTTCACTTTGCGCGGTAATACAGCAATCGCGTGAAATCAGAGAGAAAATTGCATTTTCCCTCTTGCCACCTCGGTGCTGTGCCGCTAATATTCGTCCCCGTTGTCACCGACAACACGTTGCGTTCATAGCTCAGTTGGTTAGAGCACCACCTTGACATGGTGGGGGTCGTTGGTTCGAGTCCAATTGAACGCACCATTCTGCGTCCGTAGCTCAGTTGGTTAGAGCACCACCTTGACATGGTGGGGGTCGGTGGTTCGAGTCCACTCGGACGCACCATTTCAGTCCTGAAATGGTGCAAATTCTCCTCTGATAGCCTGAATTTTCCTAATCCTTCATTTTCATTACTGTTCTCCTGCTACGCTTTTCTCATGGAAAAAAGAGAGGACAACCGTCGATGAAGAAAATCGCCATTATCGGTTCCGGCCCAACAGGGATTTATACCTTTTACGCCCTTCTTAAAAACCCGCAGCCGCTTTCGGTCTCCGTCTTTGAACAAAGTGATGAAGCGGGCGTGGGTATGCCCTATAACGACGACGATAACTCTCGTCTGATGCTGGCAAATATCGCAAGTATTGAAATCCCGCCCATTTTTATGACCTACCTCGACTGGCTCAAAGGCCAGAGCGAAGCCCATCTGGCACGCTTTAAGGTTGATAAAGCCCGCCTGCATGACCGACAGTTCCTGCCCCGGCTCCTGCTGGGTGAGTATTTCCGCGACAGCTTTCGGTCCATCGTAAAAGAGGCGGAAAAACGGGGATTTCAGGTTGATGTCCATAAATCCGCCCAGGTCACCGATATCGTGCCCTCGAAAGAAGGCGTTACGCTTTCCGTCAACGGCAGCGCCTTTCCTGAACGCTTCGACCTTGCGGTTATCGCCACCGGCCACGTCTGGCCAGAGGAGGATGAAGCCACGCGCACGTTCTTCCCCAGCCCGTGGTCCGGTCTGATGGACGCCAGTATTCCGCCCTGTCGCGTCGGTATTATGGGGACATCGTTAAGCGGTCTCGACGCGGCCATGGCGGTCGTAATGCAGCACGGTGCGTTTCGCGATGATAAATTTGTGCTAAATAAAGGCAGCGAGGCGCTGGAGATTGTCCTGATGTCCCGGACGGGCATTCTGCCGGAAGCCGATTTTTACTGCCCTATTCCTTACGAGCCGCTGTCGATATTGACCGAACGCGTGTTAGAAAGCGAGATTGCCAAAGGACCGGATGGCCTGCTCGATCGTATCTTTGTCCTGATGGTCAAAGAGCTTCAGCTTGCCGATCCGGCGTGGTGCGAAAAAATGTCTCTGCATACGCTGAATGCGGACACCCTTCGTGAGGCCTGGTTTGAGGATCGTAAACGGCACGGACCCTTTACCTGGGCGGAAGATAACCTGAAAGAAGTTGAGAAAAATAAACGCGAACGCCGTACCGTGGCCTGGCGCTATACCGTGCTTCGGCTGCATGAAGTGGTTCAGGAGATCGTTCCCCATCTCAGCGATCGAGACGTTGAACGCTTCAAACAGGGGCTGGCTCGGGTATTTATCGACAACTATGCCGCCATCCCTCCGCAGTCTATCCGCAGGCTGCTCGCACTTCGCGAAGCCGGCATCATCAGCGTGGCCGCGCTCGGTGACGACTACACGCTCGACGTTGGCAGCGATCGAACGGTGATAACCACACAAGAGACCGTTTACCGCTTCGACGTTTTTATTGATGCGCGCGGGCAAAGGCCGCTCAAAACGAAAGATCTGCCCTTCCCGACGCTGCGAAAACAGCTGGAAGCGACCGGCGATGAGATACCCGATATCGGCGAGGATTACACCTTAAAAGCGCCTGACACCGTTCGCGGGCGCATCACCTTCGGTGCGATACCTTGGCTGATGCACGATCGTCCCTTCGTTCAGGGGCTGGCGGAGTGTGCAGAGATTGCAGAGGCGATGGCGCAAGCGGCGGAAAAACCCGCGTCGGGGGTGCGGCGGAGATTGCCCTATTTTGAAAACTGACAGGGCATCCGTGCCCTGCTGTCGCGGATTACTCGAAGAAGACTTCCGGGTTTTCCGACAGCGAAACGAAGGTTTTCGTCTCTTTATTCAGGGCGAGGATTTCGCCGCTTTCAATGTCGTACACCCAGCCGTGCAGTCGGATGGAGTTATTACGCAGGCCCACCGCGACGGAAGGATGGGTCTTAATGTTGCTCAGTTGCGCAAACACGTTCTCCTGCACCATCGCATTGACCTTATCGATCGGCTTATCCCAAGTTTTTTTCTCCACCACGGCTTTCGCCGCGTCGGAATAGCGCAGCCAGTGTGACACGGCAGGCATCGGCTCCAGGTTCGCGTTATCGGCAATCGCCTTCATCGCGCCGCAGTTGGAGTGACCACAAATCACGATATCCGTGACGCCCAGCGCCACAACGGCGTATTCGATGGTAGCGGACACACCGCCAGGCTCGGGTCCGAACGGCGGCACGATGTTGCCAGCATTACGAATGACAAAGAGTTGTCCTGGCTCTTGCTGGGTGACAAGTTCCGGGACCAGACGGCTGTCGGAGCATGAGATGAACAGCGCTTTGGGATTCTGGCTGGACGCTAAACTGCGGAAGAGTTCTTTACGTTGCGGGAAAATCTCTTTTTGAAAGCTGAGAAAACCTTCAATGATATGTTGCATAGCAATGTCTCTTTTATCTGTTTTAGTTTAGGTATGATCGAGATCACACTCGTAAAGTTTACCCATCGGGGTTTACTTCAGACAAGCAATATATTTCTGGCCCGAGCGCTGCACAATTTCGTCCGCGTTAGCGAGGATGTTCTGCCCTTCGAACGCGCCGTACAGACGTTCAAACGTTCTGCCTTCCAGATGATTCACGACCGACGCCACGGTGCGGGCCGGCAGTGGAAGATAGTTCGGGTAGCTCCACATAAACGAGACGGCGTCTTTACCCGGCGTGACCTGCAGAATATCGCCCGCCAGCAGCACCCCGTCCCCCTCCTGCCAGTGCAGCACCGTTCCCCCGGCAAAATGCCCCCCCAGACGCAGCAAGGTGACCGACGGGAAAATCTCCAGCGCATCCCCCTCCCAGAAATGAATGGCCGGGCTGTCGCGCATCACCCACTCGCTGTCGCTGGCGTGCAGGTACACCGGCGCATCATACGCCGCAGCCCACTCCTGCATCGTGGTGTAATAGTGCGGATGTGAAATCGCAATCGCGCTGATGCCGCCGAGGGCGGTAATGAGCGTTTTGGTTGCGGGGTCGAGGTTGGCGATACAGTCCCAGAGAATATTGCCGTGGGGCGTTTGCAGCAGCAGCGCCCGCTGGTTGATCGCAAACGCCGGGACCGTTTTGATCCCAAACAATCGCGGCTCCAGCTGCTGCCATTTGTTGCTATGCGTGGCGGTGACGGTATCGAGATCGGTCCACGCCTGCCCCGTGCTGGGGACATACTGGCGTTCATCCTCGCAGATCGGGCATTTCTCAGGCCGTGTATCGTAAGCCGTTCCGCAGGTTTTACAGAGTGTAATCATGTGCTCTCCTCAGCGATAAAGCACTGAGTATGGCAGGGATTATCCTTATGTGCTGCGAGGTACATTGCTGGCTTTTTTTGCCCTATACTGTGCCAGTATCGAAAACTGAACAGAGCAGGTGCAACATGGAAATTGATCTCGATAATTTAGTCTTTAACGGTCTGGATGAAGCAGAAGAGCGTAATGCGGAACGTCTGGACGACGCGGATAAAAAAGCGCAGGCGATTGTCGCCGACGACGACTGCGGCGACGCCTGCAAGATCTAATAAAAAAGCACCGGGAAACCGGTGCTTTTTTATTTCACTCGTTAAACGTCACGCACACCTCGTTCCAGTACGTTTCGCGCGTGCGGCGCAGTTCAGCGTGACGTTTTATCATGGAACCACTCCGGGTCAATGTTGGCAACGTCTACGCCATACAGGCTGGCGACAGGCAGTATTGACTCAAGAACACGTTGCGCGCTGTTCTCCGCATTCACTGGTCGGGTCGCAAAAAACCGCCGTAACGTGCTGATCCACTTTTTCATCGCCTTACCCTCTCTCGCCGTGTCTGACCTCAGTTAAGCACTCAAATGCCGCGCGGGTGAAATACCAAAATCCACTGTCCATGTGCAGGATTTGCAAATAGCCTCCCGTTCTTTTCACGCTTCATTAACACCTTGTTCACTAATGCTTTTTTGCTCAAAGCAAAGAACGATTTCTTATTTGGCGATAGCTTTCGCTTATGGGAGCGTAGCGGGGTAAAACAAAAACAACGGGATGGCGTATGACTATGGCAGCAAACATGAAAGGGTTTACCAAACGGACACTGGTTCTGGGATTACTGGCGGCGGGGAGCCTGCTTTCAGCGCAGGCACAGGCCGATCAGCTGGCGGATATTAAGGCCGCAGGGGTGGTGAAAGTGGCCACGTTTGACGCCAACCCGCCGTTTGGCTCGATTGATGCCAAAACGCACGAGATCGTGGGTTACGACGTGGACTTCGCCAAAGCGCTGGCAAAATCGCTCGGCGTGAAGCTTGAACTGGTTGCCACCAATCCGGCCAACCGTATTCCGCTGCTGCAGTCCGGGAAAGCAGACCTGATCGTGGCAGATATCACCATCACCCCGGAACGCGCGCAGGTGATTGATTTCTCGACGCCTTACTTCGTCACCGGCCAGCAGTTCCTCGTTCCGGTGAAATCACCGGACAAGCTCGATGACTATAGCCGGGCGCGCATTGGCGCGGTCAAAGGCACGACGGGCGAGCAGGCGCTGCACCAGCGTTTCCCGCAGTCCCGCGTCCTCTCTTATGACGACATTCCCCTGGCGTTGACCGCACTGCGCAATGGTAACGTCCAGGCCATTACCCAGGACAGCACCATTCTGGCCGGTCTGCTGGCGCAGGCGCCGGATAAAGCGAACTTCAAAATCCTGCCCGATCTGCTCAGTAAAGAAGAGATTGGCGTGGGGGTGAGGAAAGGTGAAACGGCGCTGCTGAAGGCCGTTAACGACGAGCTGGTTAATCTCGAGAAGAACGGTCAGGCAGCAAAAATCTACGATGTCTGGTTTGGCCCAAACACGCCTGCCCCGCAGCCTCGCGCCTTTAAAATAGAAGCCAGATAATTATGCTCTCAGGTTTATTTTCACACTCCGCGGCCGGTGCCGCGGATTTTTCACATCTGGAACAGGCCAGCGTCGAGTTTCGTCATGTGGACAAACGCTACGGTGACCATCAGGTTTTAAACGACATTAATCTCACCATCACCCCCGGTGAAGTGGTCGCCATCCTCGGCCCGTCGGGTTCCGGTAAATCCACCCTGATTCGTCTCATCAACCAGCTTGAAACCCTGAGCGGCGGGGAGATTCTGATCGATAACAAGCCTACCGGAAAGCTCTCCGGTACCGGGCTGCGTCAGCTGCGTAGCCGCGTGGGGTTTGTGTTCCAGCAATTCAATCTTTACGCCCATCTCACCGCCAGCCAGAACATCACCCTGGCACTGGAGCACGTTCACGGCTGGAATCCACAGCCTGCCCAGGCGCGCGCGCTGGCCCTGCTGGAGAAGGTCGGGATGCTGGAAAAAGCCCACCATTTCCCGGCAGAGCTTTCCGGCGGGCAGCAGCAGCGCGTCGCGATTGCCCGTGCCCTGGCCTCTTCACCACAAATCATCCTGTTCGATGAGCCCACCTCGGCGCTGGATCCGGAGATGATTGGTGAAGTGCTGTTTGTGATGAAAGCCCTCGCCCACAGCGGGATCACGATGATTGTCGTAACCCATGAGATGCAGTTCGCCCGGGAGATTGCCGACAGAGTCGTCTTTATCGACGGGGGGCAAATTCTGGAAATTGCGCCGCCGGCGCAATTTTTCAGTCGGCCCTCGCATCCGCGCGCGCAGCGGTTCCTGCAAAAGGTGCTCAACCCGCTGCATCAGGAGCATCTGTAATGCCCGCGCTCGACTGGCAGGGGGTACTGACCGGACAGCCTCTGCAGTGGATACTCTCCGGATTCCTCACCACCCTGTGGGTAACGCTTGCCGGGATGATGCTGGCCAGCCTGCTCGCATTGCTCTTTATGCTTCTGCGCCTTTCCGGCGGACGCCTCGGGAACGCGGTCGTTAGCAGCTGGGTGTCGCTGTTTCGCAATACGCCGCTGCTGGTGCAGCTGCTGTTCTGGTATTTTGCCGCCTGGAACGGTCTACCGCAGGCGTTCCGCGACGCGGTGAACGCGGATCACAGCTGGTCAATTCTGCCCGGCGACGTCTGGTGGTTTACGCCCGAATTTTTATGTTCTGCCTGGGGGTTGGGTGTCTTTACCTCGGCGTTTTTAATTGAAGAGGTGGAGTCGGGCTTACGTTCCGTACCTGCCGGACAGCGGGAGGCGGCGCTCGCTCAGGGATTCTCCGCGTGGCGCCTGTTTCGCTACATCCTGCTGCCGCAGGGGCTGGCCAACGCCTGGCAGCCGGTCGTTGGCCAGTACCTTAATCTGATGAAGCTCTCCTCGCTCGCCAGCGGGATTGGCTTCGCCGAGCTGACCTATCAGGTCAGGCAGATTGAGAGCTATAACGCGCACGCGCTGGAAGCATTTACCTTCGGAACCGCACTCTATCTGCTGACCGGCCTGGTCATGGGGATGGTGCTGGTTCGCATTGGACCTGAAGCGAAACGTAAACGCCCAAACGTCGCCACCTCAGGGAGTGAAAAACATGATTGCCGGACTTAATGTCATCACCGATAACCTCGATTATCTGCTGTGGGGACGCGCGGCAACGGGTGAACCGGGGGGCGTATTGCTCTCGTTGATGATGGCGATTGGGGCCGCCGTCATTGCTCTGCCCGGTGGGATAGTGCTCGCGTGTCTGGCCTGGCGCTTTACCGGGCTCGTGCGCAAGACCCTCTTTTTGTGGGCAGAGCTGATTCGCGGTATCCCGCTCATCTTCGTAATTTTCTGGATGTGGTATCTCCTGCCGCTCATTACCGGGGGCGATCTGCCGGGGGCGCTGACCGTCACGCTGGCGCTGGCCTGGTTTACGGCGGCTACCGTAATGCACTCGGTACTGGCCGGACTTAATGCGCTACCGTCCGGGCAGTACGAAGCTGCACTGTCACAGGGATTCAGCACGCAGCAAACCCTGTGGCGCGTGCTGCTGCCACAGGCGCTGAGGAACATTCTGCCGTCGCTGGTGGGGATTTTTATCAGCCTGCTGAAGGATACGTCGTTGGCGTTTATCGTGAACGTCCCGGAACTGACCACGGTGGCGGGACAGGTCAACAACCGGGTGCAAATCTACCCGGCGGCCATTTTTATCTTTACGGGCGTGGTCTACTACCTGCTCTGCTGCTCGCTCGAGCAGCTTGCGAAGCGCTGGCGCTTTACCCGGCCAGCGCTTTAACCACCGTTTCCATCGCTTCGGTTGTCAATTCACTGCGTTTCACGCGCTGGTTCGCCAGCGCGGTACGCAGGACTCCGGCAATGACAATATGCTTTGGCTCCTGCCCTAAATCACGCATCTCAAGCACCACCTTCCCGACCACCCGGCACATCTCCTGGTACAGCGCTTCATCTTTGGTCACGTTACCCATCGTCATCACTCCATTGCCTGTTAAACGTTGAGCTTAAATGATTCTCCAGCCGGATACAAAAAAGAAGCCCGGCGAGAAACTCGCCGGGCTTCATCTGTAAAATCAGTAAATTAGTTATTTACTGGAATGACCGCGCCTTTGTACTTGGTGCGGATCCAGTCCTGAATCTCTTTTGAGTGCAGCACGTTCACCAGCGCGACGATGTCTTTCTTCTTCTCGTCACCGCGATGCACGGTGATGATGTTGGCATACGGGTTGTTTTCACCGCTCTCAACCGCAATCGGGTCGTGAACCGGATCCAGACCCGCGTCAATCGCATAGTTGGCGTTAATCACCACCGCGTCGCCTTCGTTGTTGTTGTACATCTGCGGCAGCAGAGACGCTTCAACGTTAGGCGTGAACTTCAGCTTTTTCGGGTTCTCGACGATATCGCTGATGCGCGCGGTCACTTTATCGATGCCCGGCTTCAGCTTGATCACGCCCTCTTTTTCGAAGATAGAGAGAATACGCCCCTCTTCAGAAACCGCGTCACGCATGATGATTTTGCCGCCTTCCGGCAGGTCTTTCAGCGACTTGTATTTTTTGGAGTAGATGCCGATTGGCTCAATGTGGATCGCGCCCGCACTGACAAAATCGTAGTCTTTATCGCCCGCATGATCTTTCAGCACGCTGTTCAGGTAAGGAATGTGCTGGAAATAGTTCGCGTCGATGTCATGACCCGCCAGCGCGGTGTTCGGCAGAATGTAGTCCTGGAACGGTTTAATCTCCAGGTCGATCCCCTGCTTCGCCAGAATCGGCTTTGCCTGCTCCAGAATTTCGGCGTGCGGCGTGTTGGATGCGCCCACGGTCAGGGTGTCAGCCCAGGAAGCGAAGCTCAGGGCGCTCAGGGTTGCGGCAGCGATCAGTGTCAGTGTCTTTTTCATGATGTGGTTCCTGTGTGTATTTATTAGCGTTTATCTAACAGTGAAGTAATGACATCGCCGCAGAACTGGATAATGAAAACGATGATTAAAATGGTCACCGTTGCCACCAGCGTGACGTCACCATGGTTGCGCTGGAATCCTTCCAGATAAGCCAGATTTCCCAAACCACCGGCGCCAATCACCCCCGCCATTGCGCTGTAGCTCACCAGCGCAATGAGCGTCACCGTAATACCTGATACCAGTGCAGGTGATGATTCCGGCAGTAAAACCCGAAACACTAACGTGCTCAGTCGTGCGCCCATCGAGCGCGTTGCTTCTATGACGCCTTTATCCACTTCACGCAGGGCGATCTCCACCAGGCGTGCGTAGAACGGTGCGGCACCCACAATCAGCGCCGGCAGCGCCGCGTTGGCGCCAAGGATGGTGCCGACGACGGTCTTGGTGAACGGGATCAGCAGGACAATCAGAATGATGAACGGAATCGAGCGGAACACGTTCACCACAATCGAAATGACGCTGTAGACCGTCCGGTTGTGGAACAGCCCGCCGCGTGCGGTTAAAAACAGCGCCAGACCCAGCACGATACCCAGTACAAAAGTCGCCACGCCGGACAGCGCGGTCATGTACAGCGTCTCCAGCGTCGCCGCCCAGAGCTGGTCCCACTTGAGATGCGGAAAGAGATCCTCAGCCATGTTTAATCACCTCGCCTTCAATATCGCTGTGCTTCAGGTCGGCGAGGATATTGTTCAGTTGTTCATCGGATGCCACTACATGTACCCAGAGCTGGCCAAACACGCCGTGGGCGGTTTGCGTCATTTTCCCGTGCAGGATATTAAACGGCAGGCCATAGCGCAGGGTCAGTTCACCCACGATCGGCTTATGCGTGCTGTGCCCGGTAAAGGTCAGTCTGATGACCGTACCTTCCAGATCGTTTGCCAGTTCTGTATTGAACGTTTCTTCTTCAGCATACTGGCTCACCTGACGGACAAACTGCTGCGTAATCGGCTGCTGCGGATGGGTAAAGACGCTCAGCACGTCGCCCTCTTCAACGACTTTACCGTTCTCCATCACCGCCACGCGGTCGCAGATTTTGCGCACCACATGCATCTCGTGCGTGATCAGCACGATGGTCAATTTGAACCGGCGGTTAATATCGAGCAGCAGATCGAGGATCTGATCGGTGGTCTGCGGGTCAAGCGCGGACGTGGCTTCATCGCAGAGCAGCACGTCAGGGTTGTTAGCCAGCGCACGGGCGATGCCGACGCGCTGTTTCTGGCCGCCACTGAGCTGAGACGGGTAGGCATGCTCGCGACCTTTCAGGCCGACCAGCTCCACCAGCTCGGCGACGCGGGCGGTGATTTTTGCTTTCGGCACGCCGGCAATCTGCATCGAGAACGCAATATTCTCGCTGACCGTGCGCGACCACAGCAGGTTGAAGTGCTGAAACACCATGCTGATTTTCAGGCGCGCCTGACGCAGCGCTTCACCTTTTGCCGCCGAAATGTCCTGTCCATTAATGGTGACGCTACCGGCGCTGGGTTTTTCCAGGCCGTTGAGCAGACGAATCAGCGTGCTTTTACCTGCCCCGCTGTAACCGATAATCCCGTATATCTGTCCCTGTGCTATCGTCAAATTGACGTTATCAACGGCTGTGAGTGCCACCTTTCCGTTGTCAAAAACCTTCGAAATATTGCTCAGTACAATCATTATTATTCGTTATCCGTGCCGCTCATGGCGGTTTAGCAGTATGGATGTCCAAACGATAGTAAACAGGCGTTATCAGCTTTTAAATGAACAAAAAAGAATTTGTTATAACTTTCGTAAATAAACAGCGGATTTACCGGGTGGGATGCATTTAGACCAATTTCAGCAATGATTATCTGCCGGATGCATATCTGCTGGCGAATGCCTGCGAAAAACGGTCATTTTTTCAGCATTTCATGCCAATATAGCCATCCTCACATCCAGACAACTTTACGTCTTGCTGTCCTGACTTCCAAAAACGGCATTTATATTCCTTTCTGATCTAAAGAGCAGTGAATGGTTCTTTATTGAGAAAATTTCACCGCCCTATCATCCCGTCATGACATCCAGAAAGGAAAACATCATGACGATTTATCACTCCGTCACTGAACTGATTGGTCGTACCCCGCTGATCCAGCTGCATAAGCTTGATACCGGTCCCTGCTCGCTGTTCCTGAAGCTGGAGAACCAGAATCCGGGCGGTTCGATTAAGGATCGCGTTGCGCTGTCGATGATTAACGAAGCGGAACGCACCGGGCAGCTGCAGCCGGGCGGCACGATTATTGAGGCCACGGCGGGCAATACCGGCCTCGGTCTGGCCCTGATCGCCGCCCAGAAAGGCTACTCGCTGATCCTGGTGGTGCCGGACAAAATGAGCCGCGAGAAGATTTTCCACCTGCGAGCGCTGGGTGCCCAGGTGGTGCTGACCCGCTCCGACGTCAACAAGGGCCATCCTGCCTATTACCAGGATTACGCCCAGCGTCTGGCGAACGAACTGCCCGGCGCGTTTTACATCGACCAGTTCAATAACGAAGCCAACCCGCTGGCGCACCGCACCACCACGGCGCCGGAACTGTATGAGCAGCTTGACGGCAGGATCGACGCCATCGTGGTGGGCGTCGGCTCAGGCGGTACCCTGGGCGGCCTCCAGGCGTGGTTCGCCGAGCACTCTCCGCACACGGAGTTTGTCCTGGCTGATCCGGCCGGTTCCGTTCTGGCCGACCAGGTGGAGACCGGACGCTACCACGATGCGGGCTCCTGGCTGGTTGAGGGTATTGGCGAAGACTTTATTCCGCCGCTGGCCCACATTGAAGGGGTGAATCGCGCCTGGCGTATCACCGACCGGGAAGCGTTTACCACCGCGCGCGAGCTGCTGAAAACGGAAGGCATTCTGGCGGGCTCCTCCAGCGGCACGCTGCTGGCGGCCGCGCTGAAGTATTGCCAGGCGCAGACCGCGCCGAAGCGCGTGGTGACCTTCGCCTGTGACAGCGGCAATAAATATCTCTCGAAGATGTTCAACGACGACTGGATGCGACAGCAGGGACTCATCACGCGCCCCCAGGCCGGCGATCTCTCTGACTACATTGCCCTGCGCCACGATGAAGGCGCCACCGTCACCGCCGCCCCGGACGACACGCTCTCCACCGTCCTGGCACGGATGCGCCTGTATGACATCTCCCAGTTGCCGGTGCTGGAGAACGGCAAGGTGGTGGGCATTATCGACGAGTGGGATCTCCTGCGGCACATCGGCGGCGACGGCGATCGCTTCGCGCTTCCGGTGACGGCAGCCATGACGCGTCAGGTGGAGTTCCTGGATAAACACGCCCCGGAAAGCGCCCTGAACGCCATCTTCGACCGCGGTCTGGTGGCCGTGATTAATGACAACGACCGTTTTCTCGGTCTGATTACGCGCAGCGACGTTCTGACCGCCTGGCGCAACCGTCTTCAGCAATAAAGGAATTAATGATGAAAAATCTGGCCACCCTCAGCGTCCACAGCGGCGAGTTTAACGACCAGCACGGCGCCGTCATGCCGCCGATTTACGCCACCTCGACTTTTGCGCAACCCGCGCCCGGGGAGCATACCGGATATGAGTACTCCCGCAGCGGCAACCCTACCCGCCATGCGCTGGAAACGGCGATTGCCGAACTGGAAGGCGGCACGCGCGGCTACGCCTTTGCCTCCGGTCTGGCGGCCATCTCCACGGTGCTCGAACTGCTGGATAAAGACAGCCACATCGTCGCTATTGATGATGTATACGGCGGCACATACCGTCTGATCGAGAACGTGCGCAAGCGCAGCACCGGCCTGCAGGTCAGCTGGGTTAAACCGGACGACTTAGCCGGGCTTGAGGCCGCCATTCGCCCGGATACCCGCATGGTGTGGGTCGAGACGCCAACCAACCCGCTGCTGAAGCTGGCGGATCTGGCGGCCATCGCGGCAATCGCCCGTCGTCATAACGTCATCAGCGTGGCGGATAACACCTTCGCGTCGCCGGTGATCCATCGTCCGCTGGAGTCGGGTTTCGACATTGTGGTGCACTCCGCCACCAAATACCTGAACGGCCATTCTGACGTGGTGGCCGGGCTGGCGATTGTCGGGGACAACAAGGAACTGGCGGATAAGCTGGGCTATCTGCAAAACGCGGTGGGCGGCGTACTGGATCCGTTCAGCAGCTTCCTGACGCTGCGCGGTATTCGCACGCTTGCGTTGAGGGTCGAAAAGCACAGCACCAACGCGCTGGCGATTGCGCAATGGCTCGATCAGCATCCTCTGGTCGAAAAGGTGTTCTATCCCGGCCTGGAATCACATCCGCAATATCAGCTTGCCCGTACGCAGATGGCCCTGCCCGGCGGGATGATTTCTGTCGTGGTCAAAGGCGATGCGCAACGCGCCACCGAGGTGATACGCAACCTGAAGCTGTTCACCCTCGCGGAGAGCCTGGGCGGCGTGGAAAGTCTGGTGAGTCAGCCTTACAGCATGACGCACGCCTCGATTCCGCTGGAGCAACGCCTGGCAAACGGCATTGTGCCGCAGCTGATCCGTCTGTCAGTCGGGATTGAAGATCCCAAAGACCTGATTGCCGACCTCAGCCAGGCGCTGCAGAAATAAGCAAATGGCGGCAGGTCTATCACCTGCCGCCACAAGTTGTCATCATGGCTTAACGCCTTGATAACAATATTATGAGAAACAGCACAGATTATTTCTGAAACACCGTTTCCATTTTCCTTTTATCTTAAAATCAGCGTATAATGCGCGCCAAATCCCTGGTGAATGGTTTCAGCGCTTGGAATACAAAAAACAACGTACAACTTCTCCACTCCTTCGTTGGGCTGTCACTCAGGCACACTTTCTTCTGCACGCTCATTTGATGTCTCCTATCCTTAGTGCGTGTCATATACTCTTTTGCAACACAGGTTTGACTCCGCGGCGGTGCGCCCCCGGAGCGAGATTTCCATATCCTTCCCAACTTAAAGACTAAGACTGTCATGAAAAAGACGAAAATTGTTTGTACTATCGGCCCGAAAACCGAATCTGAAGAGATGCTGACCAAAATGCTGGACGCCGGCATGAACGTGATGCGTCTGAACTTCTCCCACGGCGATTACGCAGAACACGGTCAGCGTATCCAGAACTTGCGCAACGTAATGAGCAAGACCGGTAAAAAAGCCGCGATCCTGCTGGATACCAAAGGTCCAGAAATCCGTACCATCAAACTGGAAGGCGGTAACGACGTCTCTCTGAAAGCGGGCCAGACCTTCACCTTCACCACCGACAAAACTGTTGTCGGCAACAGCGAAATCGTTGCAGTGACCTACGAAGGTTTCACCAGCGATCTGTCCGTCGGTAACACCGTGCTGGTAGACGATGGTCTGATCGGTATGGAAGTCACCGCGATCGAAGGTAACAAGGTTATCTGTAAAGTGCTGAACAACGGCGACCTGGGCGAAAACAAAGGCGTTAACCTGCCGGGCGTTTCCATCGCGCTGCCAGCCCTGGCTGAAAAAGACAAACAGGACCTGATCTTCGGTTGCGAGCAAGGCGTTGACTTCGTTGCTGCCTCCTTCATCCGTAAGCGCTCCGACGTGGTTGAAATTCGTGAGCACCTGAAAGCCCACGGCGGCGAGAAGATCCAGATCATCTCCAAAATTGAAAACCAGGAAGGCCTGAACAACTTCGACGAAATCCTCGAAGCGTCTGACGGCATCATGGTTGCACGTGGCGACCTGGGCGTAGAAATCCCGGTCGAAGAAGTGATCTTCGCGCAGAAGATGATGATCGAGAAATGCGTGCGCGCGCGTAAAGTGGTTATCACCGCAACGCAGATGCTGGACTCCATGATCAAAAACCCACGCCCAACCCGCGCTGAAGCAGGCGACGTGGCAAACGCCATCCTCGACGGTACTGATGCCGTTATGCTGTCCGGCGAATCCGCGAAAGGTAAATATCCGCTGGAAGCGGTGTCCATCATGGCCACCATCTGCGAACGTACCGACCGCGTTATGAAAAGCCGTCTGGACTACAACAACGACAGCCGCAAACTGCGCATCACCGAAGCAGTATGCCGCGGTGCTGTAGAGACGGCTGAGAAACTGGAAGCACCACTGATCGTGGTTGCCACCCAGGGCGGTAAATCTGCTCGCGCGGTGCGTAAATACTTCCCGGATGCGACTATCCTGGCACTGACCACCAACGAAACCACTGCCCGTCAGCTGGTGCTGAGCAAAGGCGTGATCCCTCACCTGGTGAAAGAGATCGCGTCTACGGATGATTTCTACCGTCTGGGTAAAGAAGTGGCGCTGGAGCTGGTGGATCGTGGTCTGGCACAGAAAGGTGACGTTGTGGTCATGGTTTCTGGTGCGCTGGTACCAAGCGGCACCACCAATACCGCATCTGTTCACGTGCTGTAATAATTTCCGAACGAATTAATTTTGATAAAAAGCGCCCGCCGGGCGCTTTTTTTATTCCTCGCATTAGCCAAAGTCATTCAAATTGCAAATCGGGTTTTTCTATTTAATTGCGAATTATCTAAGATGAATCCGATGATAAATGCCTTTTTTTACTTAGATTTTTGCCCGAAAAGGGCTGATTCGATGCTTCTTTGAGCGAACGATCAAAAATAGGTGTATTCCCATCAAAAAAATATTCTCAACCCAAAAAACTTTGTGTAATACTTGTAACGCTACATGGAGATTAACTCAATCTAGAGGGTATTAATAATGAATCGTACTAAACTGGTACTGGGCGCGGTAATCCTGGGTTCTACTCTGCTGGCTGGTTGCTCCAGCAACGCTAAAATCGATCAGCTGTCTTCTGACGTTCAGACTCTGAACGCTAAAGTTGACCAGCTGAGCAACGACGTGAACGCAATGCGTTCCGACGTTCAGGCTGCTAAAGACGACGCAGCTCGCGCTAACCAGCGTCTGGACAACCAGGCTACTAAATACCGTAAGTAATAGTACCTGTTAATAAAATGGCGCACATTGTGCGCCATTTTTTTTGCCTGCGTCAAACCACTACTGCGTCACCTTCTCCCCTTCATCTTCCGCTACCGCTGCGGACATCCGACTGTTCTGCACCGACAACACGCTATTGCTGGCTGACGGGCCGCTGCCTGACGACACGATAACCGGGATCCCGGCACGGCGTGACAGGGCTTTATCAATCAGCGCCTTGTCGCTTCCCGCCTGAGAAACAAAGGTGGCAAAGTCTGCGGAATGGGTAATGGGCGAGACCTGCGGGTTTTCTCCCTCAGCCTGCGCCAGCGGGCGGTGGACTTCAATATAGCGTTTACCATCCGGCTCCACAGAGAACTTAACGGGTTCATTGATAATCTGTACCCGCGTGCCCACCCGCACCTGTTCGAACAGGGCTTTGATGTCCGGGGCATTCATCCGCATACAGCCGGAGCTGACCCGCAGGCCGACGCTGTCCGGTGCGCTGGTGCCGTGGATGAGATATTCCCCATTGCCCACGCCTAAACGCAGTGCGAAGCGTCCCAGGGGGTTATTGGGCCCGGCAGGTACCACCGGAGGTAATTTAATTCCCTGCTCCAGAGAGCGTGCTCTGATGCCCGGCGTAGGTGTCCAGGTAGGATTAGGGATTTTCTGGCTCACGCGCGTGGTCGTGACCGGCGTTTCCAGCCCCAGCTGTCCGATGCCGAGCGGGAAGACCTGAACGATGTTTTCTCCCGGCGGGAAGTAGTAGAGCCGAAGCTCTGCGAGGTTCACCACAATGCCCTCGCGCGGCGTGTCCGGCAGCAGCATCTGCGACGGGATGGTAATCACGGTTCCCGGCGCAGGGTTTACCGGCGCAATGGTATTGTTCGTTTCCAGGATCACCTGTGCCGCCGTATTAAACCGACGGGCGATGGTCTGCAGCTTATTATCCCCTTCCTGTATCGTGTAGGTTTGATTTTGCCCAATCAGACGACTGCCTGCGGGCGGCAACGGATAGTCCATCGCGCGGGCCGAATTAAGGGCGCCGAGCGAACTGAGGAGTAATAGAGTTATTAGAGACGCGCGCTTCATGCTGAGATTCCTTATTCACTGACAGAACGCCAGAAAGCTGAAAAACCAGCGAGGCGGGAACCACCTCGCGAAACAGAATGAATGCTGTTCTGTAAGTCTAGCTAAGGATTGCAGCTTTGGCGCGGATGGCGCGAATCATCGCTTCCAGTCCCTGGGAACGAGACGGGGTGAGGTGTTGGGTCAGGGCCATTTTTTCAAACCACGGGCGGACATCAAACGCGACAATATCCTGCGCCGACATCCGGTGATAAAGAATAAAGACGACCGCAATAAGCCCTTTTACAATGGCCGCATCGCTGTCGCCGTGCAGTTCGACAGTGCCGTCATCCGACTGCGCCATCACAATCCACACCTGGCTCTGACAGCCCTGAATACTGTTCTCCGGGGTATGCGCCTCTTCGCTGAGCGGCGGCAAGCGCTGTCCCAACTCAATGATATAGAGATACTTCTCTTCCCAGTTTGCGCAACGCGAGAAGTTACGCAGCAGTTTATCTTTGTCCGGCAGTTCTGCCATCTTTCGCCTCTCCGTTAGCCCAGCAGCTGATGAATGCGCTTAAGCCCCGCCACCAGCCTGTCGACCTCTTCCGTTGTGTTGTACATCACCAGCGACGCGCGGCACATTGCCGGCACCTGGTAAAACGCCATCAGCGGCATGGCGCAGTGGTGCCCGGTACGGACCGCCACGCCGTAGTTATCGAGGAAACTGCCCACGTCATAGGCGTGATGTTTCCCGAGATTGAACGCGATCACCCCTTGCCGGTCGGCAGGCCCGTAGAGGGTCAGATCCGGCACGCCGGCAAGCTCCTCAAGCGCATAGTGCATCAGCAGCTGTTCGTACTCCTGAATGCTATCAAGGCCGATTGAGGAGACATAAGAAATCGCCGCTCCTAAACCGATAATCCCACCGGTGTTGGGCGTGCCCGCCTCAAAACGCCACGGCGCGCGCGCATAGGTGGTGCCTTCCGTCAGGCTGACGGTGGCGATCATCGACCCGCCCCCTTCCCACGGCGGCATCGCCTGCAGGATCTCTTCTTTCACATACAGCACGCCAATCCCGGTCGGCCCGTAGAGCTTGTGGCCTGAAAAGACGTAGAAATCGCAGTCCAGCGCCTGGACGTCAATCGCGTGATGCATCACCGCCTGGGCACCGTCAATCAGCACCTTTGCACCTGCCTGATGGGCCTTTTCGACGATATCTGCCACCGGGTTTTCCGTCCCCAGCACGTTGGAGACCTGGGTGACCGCCACCAGCCGCGTTTTATCGTCAAGCAATGCGTCTAGCTGCTCGAGCTGCAGCGTCCCGTCGGCATTTAACGGGATCACCCGCAGTTGCGCACCCACGCGCTCGCAGAGCATCTGCCACGGCACGATATTGGCGTGGTGCTCCATCTGGGTGATGATGATGTTATCCCCCGCGTGAACCTGAGCGTTGCCCCAGCTGTTAGCGACAAGGTTAATCCCTTCGGTGGTTCCGCGCACGAAGACCAGTTCTTCCGGCGAGCGGGCGTTAAGGAAGGCGGCCAGCTGCGTACGCACGTTTTCCATTCGCTGGGTCGCCTCGGCGCTCAGGGTATGAATACCGCGATGCACGGCGGCATAGCCGTGGCGATAAAACTCGGCTTCCGCATCCACCACCTGATTCGGCTTCTGTGCGCTGGCCGCGCTGTCCAGATAGGCCAGCGGCAGACCGTTTACTTCACGGGTCAGAACCGGGAAATCTGCCCGTACTTTCTCGACGGGAAAACTCATGCTTCGCCTCCAGGCAGGCGCTGACCGATCCGATCCAGCACCTGCAGTTTTAACTGACCATCGTGCAGCGCTTCCGTCAGTTCGGCGGCAAACGCGTAGATAATCATTTTCTGCGCCGCCTGCTGGTCGATGCCGCGCGAGCGCAGGTAGAACATCTGCTCGTCGTCGATTCGCCCGACCGTCGCACCGTGGCTGCATTTGACGTCGTCGGCGTAGATCTCCAGCTGCGGTTTAGTGTCCACTTCCGCAAGGCGGCCTAACAGCAGATTATTGTTGGTCATCTGCCCGTCGGTTTTAATGGCGTGCTGCGCCACGTTAATCAGTCCGTTAAACACCGCGCGGCCTTTATCACTGACGATGGTTTTGTGCAGCTGGCGGCTGTTGCAGTAGCCTTTGTTGTGCTCCAGCCAGGTGCGCGTGTCGCACACTTCCGATTTAACCGGCATCGCCAGGCTGTTGATGCGCAGCGTGGTGTTTTCACCGTTAAGCTGCGTGCTGGTGTTGTGGCGCAGCACCGCCCCGCCGAGCAGGAAGCTGTGGCTGTACGCCGCGGCATCCTGGCCAAGGACAATGTCGTTATGGGCAAAGTGGTGGCTCTGCGCATTCTCAAACGCCAGCTTGACATGATGAAGCTGCGCATTCGCGGCAACATTCATCGTCAGACGCGATCCGGTAAAGTGACGCGTCTCATTGAGGCTGACGTAATGTTCGATGACCGTGGCCTCCGCCCCCTCCGCCAGCTCCAGATGGTGGCGATAGTGCGCGGTATTGATTTCATCGCCGTTCAGCCCCTGAGTGATGTGCATCAGCAGCAGCGGTTTTGCCGGACGCTGGTTACGCTTCACGCGGATGTGCGTCACGCTGCGGGCCAGACTCTCGGTCAGGTGCAGGAAGACCTCAGGCTGAACCGGGGCGCTCAGGCGCTGGCGATCGTCGTTTATCTCAATCTCAAAGCCGCTCTCCTGAACCGTGTCGCTCAGTTCCGGACGGAACTGACCGTCGACGAACACCAGGCGCAGGGCATCGACACGCAAGGCCAGCGCGTCGCGCTGTACTGGGGTGAGATCCGCCAGACGAGTCACAAACTCGGCGTTCAGCAGACCCTCAAGCGGGGTGTATTTCCAGTTCTCGTGCTTACGCGTCGGCAACCCGAGACGCAGCATTTGCTGGAGATGCTGCTGCGCCTGCTCGGAGCGCGTGCCCCCCTGGGCTTCAAACAGCCGGTGCCACTGCTGGAGCGCATTACTGCTGTTCGGTAAGCCAGCCATAACCCTGCTCCTCCAGTTGTTTAACCAGCGTGAAATCACCGGATTTCACAATACGTCCCTGGTAAAGCACGTGGACGTAATCCGGCTTGATGTAGTCCAGAATGCGCTGGTAGTGGGTGACGATAATAAACGAGCGCTTGCCGTCGCGCAGGGAGTTCACTCCGTCAGCGACAATCTTCAGGGCATCGATGTCCAGACCGGAGTCGGTCTCATCCAGAATGCACAGCTCGGGTTCCAGAACCGCCATCTGCAGAATATCGTTACGCTTTTTCTCACCGCCGGAAAAACCAACGTTCACCGAGCGGGTCAGCAGATCTTCCGGCATTTTCAGCAGCTTAATCTTCTCTTCCATCAGATCCTGGAAGTCGAAGCGGTCCAGCGCCTCCAGCCCGCGATACTTACGCACCGCATTCAGCGCCGTCTGCAGGAAGAACTGGTTGCTGACGCCCGGAATTTCGACCGGGTACTGGAAGGCCATAAAGATGCCCTCGCCCGCACGGTCTTCCGGCGACATCTCCAGCAGATCTTTGCCGTTAAACTCGACCGAGCCGTGGGTCACCTCATAATCTTCGCGCCCCGCCAGCGTCGCAGAAAGCGTACTTTTCCCGGAACCGTTCGGCCCCATGATGGCGTGGACTTCCCCCGGCTTGACGTCAAAATTGAGGCCACGCAGGATGGCTTTGTCTTCTACGCTGACCTGTAAATCTTTAATGCTTAACATGTGCTTTCCTTAACCGACGCTGTGTTCAAGACTAATGGCGAGGAGTTTCTGGGCTTCAACGGCAAATTCCAGCGGCAGTTCAGAGAACACATCCTTACAGAAGCCGTTAACGATCATCGAGATGGCGTCTTCTTCGCTGATCCCGCGCTGCAGGCAGTAGAAGAGCTGATCTTCTCCTATCCGCGACGTGGTCGCCTCGTGTTCAAGCTGGGCCGTGTTATTACGGCATTCGACGTACGGGAAGGTATGCGCCCCGCAATCTGCGCCAATCAGCATCGAGTCACACTGGGTGAAGTTTCGCGCATTGGTGGCCGTCGGCATGATTTTCACCAGCCCGCGATAGCTGTTCTGGCTGTGACCGGCGGAGATGCCTTTCGAGATAATGGTCGATTTGGTGTTTTTACCAATGTGGATCATCTTGGTGCCGGTATCGGCCTGCTGATGGCCGCTGGTGAGCGCCACCGAGTAAAACTCGCCGATGGAGTTATCCCCGCGCAGAATGCAGCTTGGGTATTTCCAGGTGATGGCCGAGCCGGTTTCTGACTGGGTCCAGGACATCTTGCTATTTTCCCCTTCGCACAGCGCACGCTTGGTGACGAAGTTCAGGATACCGCCGGTATTGCCGTCGCCCGGGAACCAGTTTTGCACCGTGGAGTATTTCACCTCGGCATCTTTGTGGATGATGACCTCCACCACCGCCGCGTGCAGCTGGTAGCTGTCGCGAACCGGGGCGGAACACCCTTCTATATAGCTGACGTAGCTGCCTTCATCTGCGACCAGAATCGTGCGTTCGAACTGACCGGTCTTTTCGGCATTGATGCGGAAATAGGTGGAAAGCTCCATCGGACAGCGCACGCCTTTCGGCACGTAGATAAAGGTGCCGTCCGAGGCTACCGCCGCATTGAGCGCCGCAAAGAAGTTGTCGTTAGAGGGCACCACGGTCCCGATGTACTTTTTCACCAGTTCCGGATGATCGTGAATCGCTTCGCCGAAGGAGCAGAAAATGATCCCCTGCTCTGCCAGCTTCTCGCGGTAGGTGGTCGCCACCGAGACGGAGTCGAAAATGGCGTCTACCGCCACCTCTTTCCCTTCGCGCACCGGCACGCCCAGCTGATTAAAGGCTTCTTCCACCTCTTTGCTGAGGAAGCTGTTCTCCGCGCCGGTTTGCTGCACCGCGCCGGGCTGCGAAGCGCAGGTGTCGTCACAGCTGCCGCAGGAGGGCGCAGAGTAGTAGCTGTAATCCTGATAGTTCAGCTTGTCATAATGCGCTTTCAGCCAGTGCGGTTCTTCCATTTCCAGCCAGGCACGGAAGGCGCTCAGGCGAAACTCCAGCATCCACTCCGGCTCGTTACGTTTCGCCGAGATCGCCCGCACGACATCTTCATTGATGCCTTTTGCCAGCTCATCGGTCTGCAGCTGGGTGAAGAACCCCTCTTTATAGTTGAGGTGCCCACCGCTCCAGGTATTTACTTCACTCGTTGCTTCAGTATTACGAGACATAGTTCCGCCTATACCCCAAAGCTTTCGCCGCAGCCGCATTCGTTCTGGGCTTTCGGGTTATGAAATTTGAATAACTGGTTTAAGCCTTCGCGGACGTAGTCCACTTCGGTGCCGTCAATAAACGGCATGGCCTGCAGCGCGACGTACAGTTTCGCGCCGTCGGTCTCGAATACCAGGTCATCTTTCTCGGGTTCGGTGACGGTATCGAGCACGTAGCCAAAACCCGCGCAGCCGGTCTGTTTGACACCCAAACGCACGCCGAGGATCTCGGGCTTTTTCGCCACCAGCTCGTGAATATGTGCCGCCGCCGCTGGCGTGAGCGTTAACCCGCGCCAGGCAAAATCGGCTGGATTAAAGGTTTCTGAATGCAGTTCCATAGGTCCACCTCATCTGATAAGCCATCAGGGCATAACACCATGTTAGTGATAACGATTATCACTTCAACCCTCTGTCAGCAGGGGCATTCGGTTAAACCGCCCTTTTTGCCTACTTTTATTAAGCATAGACCCTGTGGCAGGATGCAGGCAGGATGGATTTAATTGTTCAATGCATTGATTAATAATGCATTTCGTTGTGTCATTTTTGACGGAGAGGAGAAAAGTAAAATATGCATCGGAAATGCCTATTTTTGAGATAGCCTCTTTGATTGTCGTGAACTCAGTCTAACAGATGCGATTTGGCGCACTAAAAGAAGGCCAGGGCTTCAGGTGCCCGGCCAGCAAGCGCTCCTCAGCAGTAGACAACCTGTTGATGCGAGTCTTTTTCTGAAAATCATACGCACACTCTGGAACACATTATTAATCACTGTAGCATTAACCACACTCTTGCAAAGGAAGTAAGGTGGCATATGGCGTTACAGGGGATGATGATTCATAACGCGCTAATGAATACATCGCTTATTCAGGTTCCATGCATGCGGTCACTCATGGCGCGAGGCTGGGTGGAGGTAGTAGCGGGTGGCTACATTAAAAAACCTTGCTCGTAGGGCAAGTAAAATTATTTACTTTCTCATTTTATTACTCGCTCTTGGTCATATGCTACCAGGCCCAGAGTTATATATTAACTATGATGTAGCCAGAACAACAGCAATCATTATCGCCGGAAATGAAAATGCAGAATCAATGTATGATGCCTATTCACTTATTGACTGGCTTACAATGCTAATTATCGCTACCCCTCTCTATATTTTAACAATGAAGTTAATCAAAAATTAAGGAGACAATAAAATGCCTATACCTCCCTATATGTGGCTTAAAGACGATGGCGGTGCAGATATCAAAGGATCTGTTGATGTACAAGATCGTGAAGGTAGTATTGAAATTATCGGTCTGAGCCACGGTATAAATTTACCCGTTGACAGCGCAAACGGCAAAATCACCGGCACCCGCCAGCACTCATCCATGATGATCGAGAAAGAAGTTGATAGCTCTACGCCATATCTTTACAAGGCTGCAGCAACTGGGCAGACGTTGAAAAGCGCAGAAATAAGATTTTATCACATCAATGATGCAGGTCAGGAGGTTTGCTACTACACCGTTCTTATGGAGAATGTGAAATTAACTGGCGTCCACTGTAGCGTTCCGAATATTAAGCTGGCGGGGAACGATAAAATGAATCACATAGAAAGTGTCAGCATTCAATATGAAAAAATCACCTGGAGAATTCTTGACGGTAATATTCAATTTTCAGATGCATGGAATGAGCGCCATACTCGCTGAGTATTAATAAGGGGACACCGTCCCCTATTGAACAAGTTGCCGACAGCAAAGCCCCCAGAAAAAAGCAGATGTCGTTTAAAATTAACCGGGTAAATCTCATCCGCAGGAATAATGCCTATTCTTAAGATAGCTTTTTGCAAGGAAAGTGACAAAGACAAAAAAAGGCCCTTAAGGCCTCTTACACTCAGTGATGAAATGAGACAGCAAACCCCTGCTCACGCCAGTGGTCAAGCTGTTCCTGCTGGCGAGGCGTTGGGGATTTCCCGGTCCAGACAAAGATTTTTTGCCCCGGGAAGAGTTCAGGACGCGGCGAGTCAATGGGCTCTGCCAGCACGTCAATGTGCCAGCCCTTTTGCGACAGGCGCGCGGCTTCCAGCCACAGGTGGGTGCGGTCATCACATTCCCAGCCAATCAGGAGCGCGTCTTTGCCGGCTTTTTTGCGGGACTCCGCCAAGCTTGCAATCGCAAATTCGATCAGTACGCCGTCAAACAGGCTCGCCATGTGACGCACGGTATTTTGATCCTGGTTCATACGCTGACGGACGGGAGAGATAATATTGTCAATCAGCGCATCCATCGCGTGATCGCGGCGGAATTCACCTATTTTGGCCCGCAGCTTTGCAGGACTGGCGTAGCGCAGAACGGTCATCATCTCTTCCTGGAACGAGACCCAGTTGCCCTGCGTCAGCACTTCCTTGTTTTCCAGCAAGGCTTTAACTTTTCCGACCGAAACGCCGCTTTTCATCAGGCGTTTGATCTCTTCAATGCGCAGGATATCTTCATCGTCAAACTGACGATGGCCCCCTTCGCTGCGCTGCGGCTTCAATAATCCATAACGGCGCTGCCAGGCACGCAGCGTAACGGGGTTGATACCGCATCGTTCGGCCACTTCGCCGATACTGTAATAGGCCATTAACTCCCTCACGCTCAGAACTTCCATACCTAACTGCACCAACCTTATCAGATTGTACACATCATTTGTATAACTAAGACCGCATTTTGAACGGGCGAACGGGGTTCTTTTCCATCCACCTGTTAATACATTGTTGTATAAAATTTGCCGTTCGTACAGTTAAGTCTGCCGGATTGTGTACAGCTTTATCCGAAGTCGAACTTTTTCTCCGGCCACGCAATCGCGGGAATACCCCCGTGTCGTGGGCTGGCAAAAAGATGTCCCTGGAACTGGGAAATCCCCGCGGACTCCAGCCACATCCACTCTTCCGCCTTCTCTACGCCCACCGCGCAGAACTGGATCTCAAGCGAGGAACAGCATTTGATAATCGCCTGAATAATGGCCTGACGAGGGCCACTTTTATGCACGTTCGCGACCAAATCGCGATTAATCTTAATTCTGTCCGGCTGGAACTGGGCCAGCAGCTGCAGCCCGGCAAAACCGGCACCAAAGTGATCGATCGTCACGCTGATACCCGCACTTTTTAGCTGCCTGACCGAATCCGTGAATTCATCAAAACGAGATATAGCTTCGCTCTCGGTGAACTCCACCACAATTTGCTCGGGCACAAACCCATTAGCTTCAATCGCGGTGAGCAGGAAATCCACGGCGTTAGGAATGTTTACCAGCGTCATGGGCAGCAGGTTCAGGGATAACGTCTGGTCCTGTAGCCCCAGCGCGCTGGCCATAGAAAGTGCCACCTGCTTGCTTTGCAGATCAGACGCGTACACTTCCTCCTGCGGAAGGCTGGCGAAATAGGCCCCCGGCGAGTCGCCGGACGGGGTGCGGAGAAGCGCCTCCCAGGAGACAACCTGCTGCATAAACGGATCGACTATCGGCTGGAACGCGAAGCTGCAATCCGCCCCCTTCGCGACCACCTCAGGCTGCGCGGACAAGCGCGTTTCTTCGCGAACGAATTCCCATGAGTCCGCAGGCGGCAGTTCAAAATAGTTCGCTTTTTCCGTGGCCTCGACAAAGGTGCGGAAAAACTGCAGAGGGCGGTCGTTATACGTCAGCTGGTAGCGTGTCGTCCCCTTATTGAGCACCTGCTGCAGTACCTCGTCCCGGTCGAAGTGGCGCAAGTCAAAAAGCTCCATGCCCACGTTGCCAAAACGCCGGACAGGGCCGTGATCGCGCATTAACTCGACCACGTTATGGTGGCGCGGGTCGTTGCAGATCTGCTCATAGATAGCAGAAACCTGCTCCACCGGCCCTTCAAGCAATTGAAAAAAGTGTGTGCCGTTAAACAGCAAGATCCCCGTGACATTGGATTGCCGATTTTTACGATTTGCAGCAGCGACCATTGATTCCAGCGCTTTCACCGGAACGTCCTCGCAGATATGACTGCGGTAAATGATGGTTGTGAGCATGCTTTTCCTGGGGTTAGGGTTTTGGCCACAGTAGACGTGGGTAATTTTCACTTATAGCACATTAATTGCCTGACAAATAATTTACATCTCAATCATTTACGGCAGTTGATGGGACCGTTCTTCTCGATTGTATAACTTACCAGCGCCCGACCTTTTTGTACAATATATCCTGTCACATTACCGATTCATGACAATTCAGTAACACAATGAAAATAAAGTGATTTATAAAATATATCATAAAAACATTAAAAATCTGTACATTTTATATGTACAGATTTAGGAATTGTGTATACCTTAATTGTAACGTTAGTGATTACAAAATTTTACAGGAGCGAAACATGCAGCAGAAAGGTTACGCCACAGATTCCGCAGCAGCAATCGCGCAGTACTTCGAAAAAGCCGCGCTCCCTACCCAGCAGGAGACGCTGGGCCAGGTGGTTGTAGAAATTCTCAGCGACGGGCGAAACCTTAATCGCAAATCGCTCTGTACCAAACTGCTCAGCCGCCTCGAAAAGGCCGATGGCCCGGAAGAGGAAGAGCATTACCATATGCTGCTTGGTCTGCTCTTCGAACGGTAACGTGATGAATAGCAGTGACGCAGACCGACTGATCGACACGCTTATCGGTGAAGCCGTTCTTTCTCTTCTGAAAGAGCGGGGGCCAGTGACAACCGAAGGATTGCTGCAGCGTCTGCGGGTAATGAAAGAGCATGAAAAGGATCCCCGGCGGCGGGAGACACTTGCGGTGGTGATTGCCGATATCGGCTCAAACAGCATCGCCTTTACACGTCGCAGAACCGCGCAAGGACGAACGAACAGAGAGGGACCTCTCAACGATAACCGAGACAATGTAGTGCCGTTATTTGGAAGTGGAAAACCGTCCGACCCCAAAAAAATACATTGACTGCAATTTAACAGCTACGGTGAGAACAAATGAGACAAAATATTCAGCTTCAACCCGAATACCATTCTGCTTTTTTAGACAGTGCGCTGTCGGAATATTTCCGTCACGCAGGCGATCGTTTTGCTGAAGAGTCCGCTGTTTTTTCTACTGCAGTACGCTGTGTTCTGGCCTCCGAAGGTCATCTGTCCAATAAAGCGATCATCCTCTGGCTCATTCAGACGCTGGAAGCCACAAACGACGTGGTTCAGGCGGATGTGATTCGTAAGACGCTGGAAATCGTGGTGGGTTACACGATGGACGATCTCTAAGTTCCTGCTCGCCACGCCCCTAACGTGTCATCGTCAAAACTGACGATCGGCCTGACGATGACACGCGTCTTTCCCGCTTAACACCCTGTAAAACCAGCAAAGCCAACCTGGCACGGTTCCTGCTTAACACCGTTTACGGGACTGGGTTTTCCAGTCAACTTTGCTTCATTTCTTAACAGGTCTGTTATTGATGAAAAAGATCGCCAGCGTCTGCCCCTACTGTGGTGCAGGCTGTAAATTAAACCTTGTCGTTGAAAATAACCGTATTATCCGTGCCGAAGCGGCAGAGGGCGTCACAAACCAGGGCACCCTGTGTCTGAAGGGCTTTTACGGCTGGGACTTCCTCAACGATACCCGTCTGCTCACCCCGCGCCTGACTCAGCCGATGATCCGCTACCACAAAGGCGAGGCTTTCACCCCCGTTACCTGGGAAGAGGCTATCCGCTACACCGCCCACAGGCTCACCAGCATTAAAGCGCAGCACGGGCCCCGGTCGATCATGACCACCGGCTCCTCCCGCGGAACCGGCAATGAAACAAACTATGTGATGCAAAAATTTGCCCGCGCGGTGCTGAACACCAACAACGTGGACTGCTGCGCGCGCGTCTGTCATGGCCCTTCCGTGGCCGGTTTACAGGAAACGCTCGGCAACGGCGCCATGAGCAACTCCATCAACGATATTGAAAACTCAAAATGTCTGCTGGTGTTTGGCTATAACTGCGCGGACTCCCACCCTATCGTCGCCCGGCGCGTGCTGAAAGCGCGTGAAAACGGCGCGAAAATTATCGTTTGCGATCCGCGGCGCATCGAAACGGCGCGCATCGCCGACCAGCATCTGCAGCTGAAAAACGGCAGCAACATGGCGCTGGTGAACGCCTTCGGCTACGTGCTGCTGGAAGAGGAGTTATACGACAAAAGCTACGTGGCGCGCTTTACGGAGGGGCTTGAGGCCTACCGCCAGACGGTGAAAGACTATGCGCCGGAGAAGGTTGAGCATCTTACCGGCATTCCCGCCCGCGACGTTCGCCAGGCGATGCGCACCTTCGCGGCGGCCCCTTCCGCCACCGTGATGTGGGGTATGGGCGTGACCCAGTTTGGTCAGGCTGTGGATGTGGTCAGAGGGCTTTCCAGCCTGGCGCTGCTGACCGGTAATCTCGGTCGCCCTGCCGTCGGCGTCGGGCCGGTACGCGGTCAAAATAACGTCCAGGGTGCCTGCGACATGGGCGTGCTGCCGAATATGTTCCCCGGCTATCAGGATGTGACCGATCCGGCGGTCAGGCAGAAGTTCGCCGACGCCTGGGGGATTGACGTCAATAAAATGGACGATCGCGTCGGGACGCGCATTACCGAGGTGCCTCATCTGGCGCTGGAAGGTAAGGTCAAGGCCTACTACATCATGGGGGAAGATCCGCTTCAGACCGAGGCCGATCTCGGTCTCGTTCGCAGCGGTTTTGAGGCGCTCGACTTTGTTGTGGTTCAGGACATCTTTATGACCAAAACGGCAGAAGTGGCGGACGTTCTGCTCCCTGCCACTTCCTGGGGTGAACACGGTGGCGTCTTTACCTGTGCCGATCGCGGGTTCCAGCGTTTCGGCAAAGCCATCGAAGCCAGCGGCAACGTGAAGCGCGACTGGGAGATCATCAGCCTGCTCGCCACCGAGATGGGCTACCCGATGCATTATGACTCCGACCAGCAGATCTGGGATGAGATGCGCGAGCTGTGCCCGCTCTTCTTCGGCGTGACGTATGAAAAAATGGGCGAGATGGGCCACGTGCAGTGGCCGTGCCCGACGCTGGATCATCCGGGCACGCCTTACCTGTACAAAGACAATCAGTTCGATACCCCAACCGGTAAAGGACAGCTCTTTGCCGCACCGTGGCGCGCGCCGGCGGAAACCCCGGATGAAGATTTCCCGCTGGTGCTGTGTACGGTACGCGAGGTGGGACACTACTCCTGCCGCTCGATGACCGGGAACTGCGCTGCGCTGCAGAGTCTGGCCGACGAGCCGGGCCGGGTGCAAATGCACCCTGCCGATGCGGAAAAACTGGGCATCAAGGAGGGTCAACTGGTCTGGGTACGTTCACGTCGCGGTAAAGTGATTACCCGCGCCAGCATCAGCGAGCGTATCAACAAGGGCGCGGTTTATATGACCTATCAGTGGTGGATTGGCGCCTGCAACGAGCTGACCCAGGATAATCTCGATCCCATCTCCAAAACGCCGGAAACGAAGTACTGCGCGGTACAGCTGGAGGCGATTGAGGACCAGCGCTGGGCGGAGGACTATGCCGCGTCGGCGTATCAGTCCATGAAGTCGCGGCTGATTAACGCGGTGAATGTCTAAAGAAATGTCGGGTGGCGTCACTGCCACCCGGCAACTAAACGACTACAGTCCCACCGTCTCTTCCGCTCATCCGTCGAAACCGATCAGATGGTCACGCAATTTGTTCGGGTAGGCATTTTTTTCGACCATCCTGTGAATGAGCGCCATAAGCTCATAATCACTGCGCAGATCGAATTTTTGCATCAGCAAATACTTATGCGTAAATATCGTTTTATCACTCGTCCTGAGTACATCAGCAATCTGCCCTACCGAGAATCCTCTGTAAAAATTCACCGTGACGCGGATCTGCTGCGGCGAAAGTATTTTATGCTGGCACTCGAAACAGCCGTTATGCTGCCAGCGATATCCCGGCAGTTGCGTCCGGTACCATGCAATAAAAAGCATCTCGCTAACCTGACCAAGCGGGGCGCGGCGGGAGATAAAAATGATATCCTGAAAACAGGATGTAAAAGCGGAAAAACGCCGCTCATCGTCCACCAGCCCAATCACAATCCCTTTTTTTCGCGCTTTCAATTCAGGAACACAGGTCAGCGTTTCCCCGGGGCATAGAGCGAGAATAATAATATCCGCGGCACTGACGCTGTCATAAGTAAGCTCAGTGTCAAAATGAATGTGATGCCTGAAATTATGCAGGAAAAAATCCACAAGAAAATATTGCAGGCCATTTTTAAAAAAAGAATCCGGTTCTTTAATCAGGATATTCAACATATCAATTACCAACATCTGCATATCAATAAGGACAACCAACGCGCGTGCCGATCAGTTGTATTGCATCGTCATGACCACGACGGCACTGATGCTCCCCGGCGTCGCACCGCCGGTGACAGATTTGACTGATGCCTGCATGACCATCGTCGCGGTTCTGTCTGACGCAATAGTCTGCGTAATGCTTGTCCCTGTGCCCTTTAACGCACCGGTTGCGGCCTCGCTCATCGCAATCGCGACGTTCGTGGCCGAACCGCTGTTCATGTAGTAACTCGCCCCCAAGACGGGATCGGGGTTGCCGGTAAAGGAGACCGTAACGCTGCGCGTGCCTGCCGGACACTGGGTAAACGGCAGGCTAAAAAACACAGGATCGGATGTCGACCCCGGCGTGGCCATATTGGATGCCTGAATATTGCCGAGGTTAATATCCAGACTGGTATTGCCCCCATTGAATACGCAGGGAGAGGCAATAATATTGCCAGCGACGCTGACGTTAACGCTATCCGCTGCAATAACATTGCCGCTTATTACTGCCGCGATGAACGCTGCCGTGCGCATTATATGCATCGTCATCCCCTTTACTGGTAGGTCAAATTTAAGGTTGCTGACGCATTTGCGGTACCGGGTTCTACCGTCGTTTGCGTCTGGTAATAACGCGCCGTTAATGGGAACGCTTCCTGCCCCCCTGCCGCAAGCTTCAGCGGCAAACGCGCATTGAGAGTGAGCGGTGTACCGTTATAGAGCAACTGAACGCCAACCCCTTTCGCCGTACCGGTATTACCCTGCCCCGTAAGCGCGAGCACGCTGGGTGTTGCAACGTCAGGATTCTGAATGCCGCTGAGTGATACGTTGACGTTAGCCCCCGCATCGCAGTTAAGCCCGAGATTTTGCGTATTTTGAGCGCCAGCCGGTGTGGTGCCTATCGTTGAGCCAAAAAGCGCGGCAGAAATATCGCCTATCGGAAATGTCAGTTGCGGTGTTGTAATATTGCAGGCCAGTACATTAATGGTTCCGCCCAGCAGGGTGGTCGTCAGGCCATCACGGTAAACGCCGTCACTGCCCTGCAGCATCACTACCCCCAGCACGCCCGGCGTCAGCGACCCCGACGAGACCGGTCCGGTAACGATAAGTTCTATTTTACCGCCCCACCATTCGACATAACTTGCCTGCGCATTATAGGAAAAGGTATTGGCCGGGTTTTCAAAATAATTACCCGACGAAAAACGCACGCCTATACCGTTTACATTCGTGTCATAAACATGATTACCGTAAGCACTCGGTGTCGCATTCAAATACCGCATGCTAAAACCCAGCATTAATGGATTGGCACACCCCGTTAAATAGGAACCGGTTATTGTCGCGTTTCGCGAAAATAATACGGTTCCAACTGCCACGTCACGTTGAACCGTAATGGTGCCGATGGACAAAGTTGATTCCTGCGGCGTAATCGTCGTGCAGGTTCCTGCATGAGCACTGTTCCAGCCTGCTGCGATACACAGCAGGAATATGATGTTAATTAAGCGCATGTTAAAAAACCCTAAAGACAATTGACGTTAATTTCGGTAATTCCCCCCGCCGACGGCTGCGGGGAAAGCACGTAAGGTGCGCGGCATTGCCGTTCGCTTTCCGCTCCCCACGTGACGAAGACGGTTCCCTGAGTATCCAGGCCGGTGAGATAAGCCTGGCCTTTATCGCCAACAATAACGCTGCTGCCGTCGGCGCCCTTAAGGCTTGCCATCGCGCCAAAGGGAACAAACTGGCCGTTATGCAGTAAATTAAATAACACCCGCCGCCCCACCTTCGCCTTATAGTCGGCCAAAACGATCGCTCCACGCGTCGGCGTCACCGTCCGGGTATTAATATCCAGCTCAACATCATCCGGCAGACTTTCCGGGGCAAGGGTGATGTCATTTTTACGGTATACGGAGAGATTGCTGACCACCGTATATCCGCGGTAATCCGTTTTAACGCCCGCCTGATTGCGGATATCGACGCCGTGTGCGCCCGGCGCGCTAATCAGAACATTGGTCTCGCCCAGGGGTTGCGAAAGCGTGATCCCCTCTCTGTGAGCAAGAATGCCCCCTTGCAGGCCGTAATTAAGGCGCTCGCTGTTTTTATCGTAGCTGTAGCCCGCCGTCGCTTCGCCGTAGGTTCCCTTATAATCACCGTTCAGATTGCCCGTGTAGCCGACGCCGTCCGATCCAAAGCCTTGCTGCACGTTCCAGTTCAGGGCGTGGTTTTCCAGCGCTACGCCGTTCAGGCCGATGTTGTGGGTGGTGCCATTATTCTTGCTGGCGCTTACGCCATAGTTAGCCCAGGTCTGCGGCAAAAACGTCTCCAGCGGGATACTGACGTTAAAGGCCAGCAGCTGATCTTTGTCGTACCGTTTATTGTTATCATATGAACCCGCACTGCCGTTTTTACTGTAGGTCCAGGTGAGTCCGTAACTGATGTTGTGCCAGTAGTTGTTGTAGCCCAGGCTGTATGACGCCATTGTTTTACCCGAATTCCAGTAGTCTTCACGGGCCGCGCTCAGCGTCAGCGAGCCAAGATTACCGCCCAGCGTCTGGCTCATCGTCAGCTCGGCGCGGTTTCGGCGTCGGTCCTGAAGCGCGGAGCTGTCACCGTACGAATCAAGGATCTCCTGCATACCGTAGTAACCACTGGTCGAGTAGCGGTAACCCGCAATCGAGAAATGGGTTCCGGTCCCCACAATGTTTTTGCTGTATCGTGCACGCCAGGACTGGCCATTGGATTTCTCACCGCCCTGCGGGGTGGACCAGGCCTGGGACATGTCCGCAGAAATCGCGCCGAAATCACCCATGTTTTTTCCAAGCCCGGTGGCGATCGACTGATATTTGCTCGACTCCTGCAGCCCGCCATACAGCGTTAGCCCATACGGCAGACCATAGATCCCGGTGATTTGCCCGAAAGGTGTCTTATCGACGCTGCCGTTATAAGAACGGTATTGTCCTCCGGTTACTGAATACTTGAGCCGTCCTTCGCGCTGTAAAACCGGTAATGACGCGTACGGGAGAGTGAAATGTTGCTCACTGCCATCAGCCTCTTTAACGGTGACGTCCAGATCCCCTGCGCCGCCCGTGGGGTACATATCGGTAATCTCAAAAGCGCCTGGCGCCACGTAGGTCTGATAAATCTGATAGCCGTTCTGCCGCACCACCACCTGGGCATTGGTGCGCGCGATCCCCCGCACCACGGGTGCATAGCCTTTCAGCGAATCCGGGAGCATGTCATCATCCGAAGCCAGCTGTCCGCCGCGAAACGGCATACTGTCGAACACGTCGGCTGGCGCGGAGCTATCCCCCAGGGTGAGCTGCGCTTTGAGCGGAATAATGGCCCGCTGCGCATAGGTGTAGACGGTATCCCATTTGTCCTGACCGGTTTCATCCCGCGACCAGGTGGTGTAATTTCGCAGTCGCCACGGTCCAACGTTGAGACCCGGGCGCAGGTTGGCATATTGACTGTTGCTGTTTTTACTGCCGTTTTGTTTTGCCCGGCTGTTTGCGCCGCTCAGGCTGTAATTCAACATGGCGGCGGCGATCCCTTCATCCCATAGCGCTGGCGAGACATACCCGCGTGCCGGCATATCAATGGCGGCCTGAGGAATGCTGACGATCAGTCGCTGCGCGGCAAACTGAAAATCCGTGCTGGCGTGAGGAATAGCCTGAAGGTTGACACAGGACGCGTCCTTACTGGCTAAGTCGGGAAAAAGCGCGGTTTTGACGCCCCATCTGTTGAGCTGTTCAATACTCAGACAAGGCTTAAGGCTATCGCCCTCTTCCCCACTTTTTACTGCGGTAAAATCAATATCGCTGGTCTCGATGAGTTGGTCGTCAAGGATGATGTCAACGTGGTATTTCCCTGGTGCCTGCGAACCTGATTCAAAAGCAGATAAATCAGCTTTACCCGTGCCCGGATTGTCCAGTTCAACCAACTCGGCGTTGAACGAATCACGGGCATAAACAGTCTGCATTGCATTTACCAGCGCAAAGGCGATACAGATCGCCAGACGCGCAGGCTGCATTTTTTTAGTTTTCGTTGCCATCATCATTAACCTGACCTGCTATGAGGATCGCCGCTTTTGATGAATTAAAAGCTGGCCTGATACATTCTTCCGGGGCTGCCGTAATCATTAATGACTTTGAATGAAATGTGGCTACCATTGGCACCTGCGGGTAAGCTAAATACCGCCGTTGCACCCGGTGCCACCCAGGAGACCTCATCCAGTTTTTTATCACCGACGCTTATTTCATTAAAGTTGATGACATATTGCGTTGGATTGGTGACCATGAGCTTATTCCCGCTACGCGACCAGGTTAATTTATTCGCTTGTTCTTCCGGCGTTGTTCCCTTCAGACCTGACGGGCGATAAATAAGCTTGATGCGCGTTTTGACAGCAATTTGCAGTGAGTTTTCCTGTTTTGAGGCAGACGGTATGGCTTTAATATTCAGCCAGAAAAGACTTTCTTTATCCTGGGGTAGTGAACCCGAGAGTAAAATACGTTCAATGTTTTGCTGCCCGCCATCCAGTCGATATAAAGGCGGCGTTACAATAAAAGGTGCTTTATTAGCATTACCCTCTGGCATGTCAACCCAGGACTGGATTAAATAAGGCACGCTATCAGCATTATTGATACTGATTGATGCCTCTTTTTTCCCACCATCAAAAATAACGCGGGTACCGCCAATAATGACCCCGGCATAAGCGTTCGAAAACGATGCTGTCAGGGCGGCCGATATGAGCAGGGCCTTGCTAATAAAATGCATGTTACACCTCTTGAAACACGGGGGCAGAGACTGCCCCCACGCAGAACGTCATGGAACCAACTCGTGTTCTGCTTAATGACTAGTTATAAACAACGGAGAAATTTGCCACGGAGTTTGCAGGACCGGCCGTCACCGATGCAGCCGTTGAAATATACTGCGCGTAGAAATTCAGCGTATTATCGGCGGTGCTGCTTAGCACATAGCTATAGCTGTTACTGCCGTGCAACGGCAGATCCGCTTTATCAGCGGTCATCAAATTAATAGCAACACCCGTTGCCGCTCCGGCGACGGAGGTATCAATAGCAAGCAGATCGGCGTTAGTCAGATCGGGCGTACCGTCAAAACGGACTTTGGCACTGTTGACCGTAACCGGGCAGTTCTTCAGGACGATATCGAATTTCGTTGCCGCAGTGCGGGATCCTGTTGCTGGAAATTCTGTTTTATTGTAATCGCCTAATACCACCACCTGATTTTGAGAAGCAACCGCGACATCGCAGGCAGAATCCAGGATGTTACCGTTAAAATTAACGGTTCCTGCAGCAGCGAGTGCATTGCTCATCATCAAGGCAGAACCTGTCGCAACCATCGCTAAAATAATGTTCTTTTTCATAATCTTCATTTTCCTGTTTACGGGATAACTTTATTTATTATTAAAACGTACGCAGCAGAAAGTTGATAAATAAATCACAGTGGATTCATCTTCTTTTTAATTAACGCTATAAGGTTTTTCTGACTGGCTGATTAAAATTTATATAATCATTTTGGTGAATACAACTTTTTGATGGTCTAGCTGTAGACTCTGATTTAACGTAATTTCAACAATTCTTTCAGGATACGCTTACGTCTTATTTCCTGGTCTATTAGTAGACTTGATCGTCTTTATGTTTTCATTCAAGGGGTTAGATATCAGATGCTCAACGGTCTACTTTTGGACCTTGCCGAAATATTCCCTGACTCCTTCATTTTTAAGATAATTCTCCAGGCAGATCAAAAAACGATCAGACCCGTAGTCGCTGTGAGGTATCTTATGAATACGCGTTTAACCACGCCATTGAATAACCACGAATCAACCGTTCTGGGTTTAAAACCGTTTATCCATATAGATACCCTGATTAAATCAGTGCTACCTGCTGCGGACAGAATGGTCATCTGTCGGGGAGAAACCGTACATTATTATAAAGATGATGTGCGCCAGTGTTTTTTACTTCTCCAGGGAAGCGTGGCGCTTCATCGTCGCGGCGACGGCATTGTTTTAAACTCTGAATCAGCGCCTTTTATTCTTGGCGTCAGCAGTCAATTTTCTTCGGAGCATCTCTATGTCAGGGCCCTGGAGACGGCAGAAATCGCCCGCGTGTCGCTGGAGACGTTTAATCAGATTGTTGCGCAGCAGGATTTATGGGAGCACTTTTCAAAGCTGCTGATTTATACGGCCTCACGGGTGTATGAGCACTGCGCGCAAATATCGCAAATGTCTGCCTACGACATCATTCGCTTCCAGCTTGTTGAACTCATGCAGGAGCCCGATGCCATACGGAAAAATACGACGGCCGCCGCGTACATCAAAAGCAGGACCTATCTTTCACGTAGCGGAATTATGCGTATTCTGGCAGAACTGCGGACCGGGAAGTACATCACCATGGAACGTGGGGTGCTGCTTGACATTCATCATCTGCCGCGAAAATATTGATAGCCAGCGTGCCTGTACCCGGGAGAAGCGCTATAATTAGCCAGGTTATTTTTAAGGTTGTCGGCTGCCATGTCCCTTCCAGAAAAGTCTCAACGGGGTTCTCCCTACGCGCAAGAGCTTATTTCACACCTGTTGCCTGATTGCACAACACGACATAGCGCCCGCGGCGAGCGACTGGACCTGCAAATTAACGGTCAGGGCATGTGCTATTTAATTCTCGAAGGAACCATCGCCATCTACAGAAGAAGCGATGACATGATGCTGTCTACGGCTCGCAGTCCGGCCGTGTTCGGCCTCGCCAACCTGACCGACATCTATTTCAATGATTATATTAAGACCGTCAGCCCTTGTCTGATAGGGACGCTCACCACCGAGCGGGTGAATGAAATTATCAAAGAGAAGGCGCTATGGGGACTGCTTTCTAAGCAGCTCATCTTTGTGTATAGCCGTCTTTATAACAACGTGATGCCGCAGGGCGCGCCGACGGCGTATGAGATGATTCGCCAGCAGCTGGTCAAGCTGATGGAGGAAGATGAGAGTTATCGGCTCAGCGTGACGGCGGAAAGGTATATCAGAGAGAAAACCCAGCTCTCCCGCAGCGGCGTGATGCGCATTCTGGCGGATTTAAAAACCGGCGGATTCATCGAAATGGAAGAAGGCAGGCTCATCAAAATCAATAAACTCCCCGCCCGATACTGAATGTCAGACACAAAAAAGGCCGCATTCGCGGCCCTTTGATTCTCATGTACTCAATGGACGTGAACGCCCAACCGCCAGGCAAAGTAGATCTCTTCTTTCAGCTCATTTGAAGAGAGCGCCAGCAAATCTGTAAATTCCAGCTCAAGCTGTTTCAGCTTTTTCAGGTACTGCGCCGGAGACAGGTTGCTCTTATCGCGACGTAAATATTCAATTGCCAGCTGTGTTGGGGTTATTTCAGTATCCATGATGTCCTCGCTTATGTACAAAACCTGACCAGTATACCACAACGTACTGGCTAGTTTTTGACCAAAGGCAAGACATCTGAAAACTTTACACAACCGCCGTGGTCAGCCGCGACGAGCAGCACAGGCGATCCTGCTCATCGAGGATATCTATTTGCCACACCTGATGGCGGCTTCCGGCGTGCAGCGCGCGGCAAACACCGCGCACGCGTCCGCTGCGCACCGAGCGAATGTGGTTAGCATTCACCTCAAGTCCGACAACCTTCTGCTCCCCTTCGGTGCAGAGATACCCCGCCACCGAGCCCAGCGTTTCGGCCAGCACGACGGACGCTCCGCCGTGCAATAAACCAAACGGCTGGTGGGTGCGGCTATCGACGGGCATGGTGGCCTCAATCTCATCGTCGCCAATGCGGATAAACTGGATATCCAGCAGCCCCACCATATTCCCCTCGCCCATGGCGTTCAGCGCCTGCAGCGTCACGGCACGTTTCCAGATCATCCAATTATCTCCAGTAAAGCCTGCAATGGGTGACGTACACCGTTGCCTTCTACCCGTTTTACCTGGCTGCGGCAGGAGTAACCCGTCGCCAGACAGCGGTTTCGCGGCAAACGCTGCATCGCCTGATGCCAGGATAGCTCATAGATGCCGAGCGAGTTGGCGTGGTTTTTCACTTCGTGTCCGTAGGTACCGGCCATCCCGCAGCAGCCGACGCTGACGCTCTCCAGCTTCGCACCGAAGCGGGCAAAGACAGACGCCCACTGCGCGGGGGCACCCGGCAGCGCGGTCACTTCCGTACAGTGACCGAACAGATACCACGGTTCACCACTGACATCCTGAACAGCCTTATCTTCCAGCGCCATCGGCAGCCACTCGTGCACCAGCATCACGTTGAAGTCGCCGCGCTTATCGCCCAGGGTCTGCTTGTATTCATCGCGATAGCACAGCACCAGCGCCGGATCGACGCCGACCATCGGTATCCCGAGTTGCGCCACGCGATTCAGGAAGTCAGACGTTTTCTGCGCGGTCTTCGCAAAGCGATTCAGGAAACCTTTAATGTGCTGCGCCTTGCCATTCGGGGAGAACGGCAGCACAACCGGCTGGTAACCCACTTTCTCCGCCAGACGGACGAAATCGGCCACAACCTGCGCATCGTAGTAGCTGGTGAACGGATCCTGCACCACCAGCACCACCTTCGTTTTTTGCTCAGGCGTGAGTGCCTCCAGTTGCTCCAGGGTCATGTTCGCCGAGCGATGCCCGACGAGCTGGCGCTGCAGAGACGGCACCGACAGCAGCGGCAGATCGACCATGCCGATATGTTTTTCTGAGAGCTTGCGCACCAGCGGCTGGTTGATAAAGAAGTTGAAGGTCTTCGGCGCGCGCGCCATCAGCGGCGCGTAGCTTTCCACCGTCGCCACCAGATGGTCGCGCACCGGGCGGAGGTAGCGGGTGTGATACAGCTGCAGGAAGCGCGAGCGGAATTCCGGCACATCGATTTTAATCGGGCACTGGGTGGAGCAGGCTTTACAGGCCAGACAGCCGGACATCGCCTCTTTCACCTCATGGGAGAAATCATACTCGCCCTTGTTGGCATGCCAGCTGTTGCGGGTGCGCTCAATCAGCGAACGCAGGCTAGCCCGTTTTTCCGGCAGCTCCTGCTCCAGCCTCAGCGGATCCACCCCGCGGTCGGCCAGCAGACGCAGCCACTCGCGCACCAGCGTCGCCCGCCCTTTTGGCGAGTGGATACGGTTGCTGGTGATTTTCATCGACGGGCACATCGGGCTCTTCACATCAAAGTTGAAGCACAGGCCGTTGCCGTTGCACTCCATCGCGCCGCGCCAGGAGGAGCGCACCGCAATCGGGATCTGCCTGTCGTAGGTGCCGCGCTTGACGGCATCCACCTGCAGCATTGGCGCGTCCACGCCTTCAGGCGGGCAGATTTTACCCGGGTTGAGGCGGTTATGCGGGTCGAAAGCCGCTTTCACCTTGCGCAGCTCCGCGTAGAGCTGTTCGCCGAAGAATGCCGGGCTGTATTCCGCGCGGAACCCTTTCCCGTGCTCTCCCCAGAGCAGACCGCCGTATTTGGCGGTTAAGGCCACCACGTCGTCGGAGATCTGCTTCATCAGGATCTCCTGCTGCGGGTCGCACATATCCAATGCAGGACGCACGTGCAGTACCCCGGCATCGACGTGGCCGAACATGCCATAGCTCAGGCCGTGGCTGTCCAGCAGGGCGCGAAACTCGACGATATAATCCGCCAAATGTTCAGGCGGCACGCAGGTATCTTCGGCAAAGGGAATCGGCTTCGCCGCCCCTTTCGCATTGCCGAGCAGGCCCACGGCTTTTTTACGCATCCCATAGATACGCTCAATCCCGGCCAGATCGTTACAAAGCTGCCAGCCGATCACGCCGCCCTGACCCTGCGCAATCAGCTCGTCCAGACGCTGGCAGAGCGTGGTGACCTGGCGCTCAATCAGCTCCGCATCATCGCCGGCAAACTCCACGATATTGAGACCGAGCATCTCTTTATCCGGCACGTCGGTAATCAGCTCGCTGACGGAGTGCCAGACAATGTCTTCCCTGGCCAGATTAAGCACTTTGGAGTCGACCGTTTCCACCGACAGCGCTTTCGCTTCCACCATAAACGGCGCATTGCGCAGCGCAGAGTCGAAGGAGTCATATTTCACGTTCACCAGACGACGCACCTTCGGCAAGCGGGTGATATCCAGCCGCGCCTCGGTGATAAAAGCCAGCGTCCCTTCGGAACCGGTCAGCACGCGGGTTAAATCAAACTGGGTCAGGTCGTCGTTAAAGACGTGACGCAGGTCGTACCCGGTTAGGAAGCGGTTTAGTTTGGGGAACTTATCGAGGATAAGCTGGCGGTTGTCGCGGCAGCGTTCCAGCACGGTACGATAGATGCGTCCGCTGGCGGTGTTATCTTTACCCAGCGTTTCCGCCAGTTCGACCGGCATCGGCTGGGTATCGAGGATATCGCCGCCCAGCAGAACGGCACGCACGCCCAGCACGTGATCGGAGGTTTTACCGTAGACCAGCGAGCCCTGACCGGAGGCATCCGTGTTGATCATCCCGCCAAGGGTCGCGCGGTTACTGGTGGAAAGCTCCGGGGCGAAAAAGTAGCCGTAAGGCTTGAGATACTGATTAAGCTGATCTTTGATAACGCCCGCTTCGACCCGCACCCACCCCTCTTCCGGGTTGATCTCAATGATGCGGTTCATATAGCGCGACATATCAACAATGATGCCCTGATTCAGCGCCTGACCATTGGTCCCGGTGCCGCCGCCGCGCGGCGTAAAGACCAGTGAAGCAAAGCGCTCCTGCGTCGCCAGCCGGGCGATAAGCGCCACGTCGGCCGTTGAACGAGGGAAAACCACGGCATCGGGAAGAAGCTGGTAAATACTGTTATCGGTCGCCATCGTCAGCCTGTCGGCATAGTTCGTGGCGGTATCACCTGTAAAACCCTGTTGCTCCAGTGCTTGCAAAAAATTAAGCACCAGCTGAACGACGCCAGGTGCCTGAGAAATCTGTGGGATCATGACTGTCGACCCTAATTAGAGTTGTATGAAATCGTTTGCGTGTATCTTAAAAGTTTTATCACATTTTTTTCTTATAATCTCTGCTGAATTACAGGCAAAATCCGCCTGTCAAAAACCGCCGAGATCATCAATGATTAGAGAGACGCGGTTTTCCGTTCCCGCCAGTCGTACTGGCGTTCTTTTAAGGAAAGTTTCATTTATGGTCAATCTTCGCCAGCCCAGGGATGTTGCGCAAATTTTACTGTCGGTGCTGTTTCTGGCCCTCATGATTATTGCGTGTCTGTGGATTGTTCAACCCTTTATTCTCGGCTTCGCCTGGGCCGCGACCGTGGTCGTGGCCACGTGGCCTCTGCTGCTGCGTTTGCAGAAGCTGCTGTTCGGCCGCCGCGGGTTAGCCGTGCTGGTCATGACGCTCCTGCTGTTCCTGCTGTTTATTATTCCGATTGCCCTGCTGGTGAATAGCCTGGTGGATTCCAGTGGCCCGGTTATTCGCGCCATTAGCAGCGGCGACGTGACGCTGCCGGATCTGGCCTGGCTGAACAGCATTCCGGTGGTGGGCGCCAAGCTCTACAGCGGCTGGCATAGCCTGCTGGAGATGGGCGGCAGCGCGCTGATGGCAAAAGTCCGCCCGTACATTGGTACCACGACCACCTGGTTTGTTGGTCAGGCGGCACATATCGGCCGGTTTATGATGCACTGTACCCTGATGCTGCTCTTCAGCGCCCTGCTCTACTGGCGCGGCGAGCAGGTCGCTTTAGGCGTTCGTCACTTTGCCACCCGCCTGGCGGGCAAACGCGGTGATGCTGCGGTACTGCTGGCTGCGCAGGCCGTGCGCGCGGTTGCGCTGGGCGTGGTGGTCACCGCGCTGGTGCAGGCGGTGCTGGGCGGTATCGGTCTGGCGATTTCCGGCGTACCGTACGCCACCGTATTTACCGTTGTTATGCTGATGACCTGTCTTGCGCAACTGGGACCGCTGCTGGTGCTGGTCCCTAGCATTATCTGGCTGTACTGGACGGGTGATACCACGTGGGGAACGGTGCTGCTGGTCTGGAGCTGCGTGGTCGGCACCATGGATAACGTCATTCGTCCGATCCTCATCCGCATGGGTGCTGACCTGCCGCTGATCCTGATCCTCTCCGGGGTCATTGGCGGTCTGATTGCCTTTGGCATGATTGGCCTGTTTATTGGCCCGGTTCTGCTCGCCGTTACCTGGCGCCTGTTCTCCGCCTGGGTGCATGAAATTCCGCCTCCGGGAACAGACCCGGACGTGATTCTGAGCGAACTGGAAGAGCTGGAAGAGAAGAACACGCATTAAGTTTTTTGCCGGGTGGCGCTAACGCTTACCCGGCCTACATTCCCCCTCACAATACTTTAACGCTGCTAAAGTATTTATTCGTTGCACACTGGTCAGACCCGCCGTTTCTGCATTAAACCCGCGATTAACCTCAAGAAATCTTTACGCCTCTTTAACTATTGAGACGAATCTGATCGACGCTAAAGATCACAATGCCTACTATTAGCTCACGGTTATAAATCAACACCTTGATTTATAAGCATGGAAATCCCCTGAGTGAAACAACGAATTGCTGTGTGTAGTCTTTGCCCATCTCCCACGATGGGCTTTTTTTTATCCTGACTACGCGCGTGTCACCTTACAGGTACTGAGCATCCGCCACTCGGCAGGCAGCACGCGGGTTTCCCCGGTTACCCTGACCGTCACCCTCTCGCGGATATCCGCCGACGATGCGCCAACCTGCAGTTCAAACTCGCCCGGCTCAACGATGCGTTTCCCGTCCCGGCGGGTAAAGTTGAACATCTCAACCGGTAGCGTAAAGCTGAGCGTGGCGGTTTCGCCCGGCGAGAGCGTGACGCGCTGGAAGGCTTTCAGCTCCTGGAGCGGCCGAACCTGGGTGGCGACCTTATCCCTGACGTAAACCTGCACCACCTCGCTGCCGCTGCGTTCCCCGGTATTGGTGATATCCACACTCAGCGTCACCTCGCCGTCGACCGCCGCGCTGCTTTCCGCTACGCGGGCAGCCCCCCAGCTAAACGTCGTCCAGCCGAGGCCGAAGCCAAACGGGTAACGCGAACCGAAGTGGAACGCAAACGGCGTGCCGCCGCTTTTGAGCTTGTGATTGTAGTAATACGGCATTGCCCCGGCGCTTTTCGGCACGCTCACCACCAGACGCCCCTGCGGCTCCGCCCGCCCCGTCAGCACGTCCGCAATCGCCCAGCCCCCTTCCTGCCCCGGCGCCCACGCCATTATTAGCGCCGCGACCTTATCTTCCAGCCCCTGAAGGTTGTACGGACGCCCGCCGGTCATCACGACAATCACCGGCTTGCCTGTCGCTACAAGCGCCTCCAGCAGCTGTTGCTGCACGCCCGGCAGATTCAGGGAGTCGGTGTCGGAACCTTCCCCCACGGTGCCGCTCTGGAACAGCCCGGCGAGATCGCCCACGCAGGCGACCACCACATCACTCTCCTGCGCCGCGTTCACGGCCTCGGGGATCAATGCGGTGCTTTGCGAGACCGGCGACTGCTGCATCGGTTTGCTGCCGCTGTCGCCAGGGAAGACCGGCGCGCCCGCCATCCGTTTTTCGATGATGTGACACCCTTTGGCATAGCGGACGTTCGATTCCCCGAGATACTGCTCCAGCGCCGCGCGCGGGGTCATGACCTGCAAGGTCTCTTCCACCATATCGCTGATGATCAGATGCACCGGGAAGCTGTAGCCGCTGAGTAACGCCAGCGGATCGTCTGCCGTCGGCCCCACTACCGCCACGCGGGGTTTGCCGCCTAGCGGTAAAATGCCGTTGTTTTCCAGCAGCGTGACCGATTTTGTCGCCACCTCCCGCGCGGCCTGGCGGGTCAAATCATTTTGCAGATCGATACCGTTTTCATCCGCGTACGGCTTTTCAAACAGCCCCAGGCGGAATTTTTCCGTCAGTACGCGCGCCACGATCTCATCCACTTTGGTCATAGAAATTAGCCCGCGCTCAACGGCGTCCGCCAGATGTCGCGCGCAGTCGTCTTTCGGCAGCTCAACGTCCAGCCCGGCGTTGAACGCCAGCGCGGCGGATTCGGCCGCATCGTGGGAAATCCCGTGATGCTGGTGCAGCAGGCTGACGCCGCCGTAGTCCGCCACAATAATCCCGTCGAATCCCCACTGTTCGCGCAGGACGGTGGTCAGCAGAAAGCTGTCGCTGTGCCCCGGCTGATTGTCGATATCGTGGTAGGCCGGCATCACCGACCCGGCATTGGCCAGCTTCACCGCCATTTCAAACGGCAGCAGGAAGGTGTCGTTCAGTTCGCTAAAGCCCAGATGTACCGGCGCATGGTTGCGCGCCCCTTCGCTGAACGAGTGACCCACGTAGTGCTTGAGCGTCGCCAGCAGATCACGCCTATCGCCCTGCAACCCTTTCACGTAGGCGGTTGCCATCACCCCCACCAGCCAGGGATCTTCCCCGAAGGTCTCTTCGGTCCGCCCCCAGCGCACGTCGCGGGACACGTCCAGCACCGGGGCCAGCCCCTGCTGGCAGCCGACGGACCGTGCCTCTTTACCGATCTGCTCTGCCGCGCGCTGCACCAGTTCCGGATCCCAGGTAGAGCCGTAGTTCAGCGACGACGGGAACAGGGTGGCGTCTTTACACAGCAGCCCCACCAGACACTCTTCATGAAACAACGCCGGGATGCCGAGGCGCGTCTCTTCCATCATCATCCGCTGCAGGCGGTTCGCGGCGCGCACGCCGGTTTTCGCATCAACGATGTGGGTGCCCAGCGGACGGGTGATCTGCCCGACGCCCAGCTTCAGCCGTTCGCTCAGCGCGGCCTGCTCGCTCACGCCGGCGAATTCATCGCTCAGATCGCTGCGCTCGCGGTGGTTGCCGTTTTCATCGAGAATCAGCCAGTACGCATGCATCTGGGCGAATTTCTCTTCCGGGGTCATACGCGCCAGTAAATCGGCGACGCGCTCGTGCACGGGACGTCCCGCGTCCTTATAGATAGAAGTCATATTTTACTCCTGTAGTGCGGAAGGGGTTGCCGGGCTGAGCTGCCCCGCGTCGGGTCTTACCTCACGCTTGCTGGCCAGCTCCCGGGCGATGGAATCCACCAGCCGGCTGTTGAGCTTGTAGATGGCAAGCAGCGCGACCATGCAGAGGAACAGCGCGCACGGGATAAGGGTGAACAGCGCGTTAATCGTAGAGAGTACGTGGGGTGCCTGAGTTGCCTGTCCCGGGGCGTAATCCACCATGCCAAGCACCCAGCCGACCACCGCTCCACCCAGCGCCAGACCGAATTTGATGGCAAACAGCGCGGTAGAGAAGACCAGCCCGTCCAGGCGACGACCGCTGCGGTGCTCTTCGTAGTCGACCACATCGGAAAACATGGTCCACTGCAGCGGCGTGGTCAGGTTTTGCACAAAGCTAAATACGATGTTGAGGCCAAAAATCAGCCACACCTGTGAAGGCGGCAGGAAGAAAATCAGCGCGCCGAAAATGACGAAGGAAATAATGGTCCACTGATAGGCGCGTACGCGATCAAATTTCCCCAGCAGCCGTTCAGATAATAAAGCGCCGCTTAAGGAGGCGACCATTCCGGAAACAATAAAGGCAAAAACCAGATCCGGACGCAACAGCACGTAGTTCACGTAATACATCGTGGCGGAACCGCGCGTCACCACCGCCGTTAACAGCAAAATATTAAACAGGAACACAATACGCCACTGGCTGTTACCGGCCAGCAGTTTTAAATCGGTCAGCATGGAGCCGGAGGTATCATTGCGCGGCGAATAGCGCTCGCGGGTCATCAGGAAACAGCAGAAAAAGAGCACAATGCCCAGCAGCCCCATCAGGCTCATGGCATAGAAATAGCCTTTCTGCACGTTGCCCTGGCCTAACAGTGAAACCAGCGGCAGGGCGATGACCGTCACAATCAACCCGCCGATAAACGACAGGCCAAAGCGCCACGACTGCAGGGAGTGACGCTCGCGCGGGTCTAACGTCAGCGCGCCAGGCATGGCGCAGTAAGGCACGTTAATGGCGGAATAAATCAGGCTTAAGATCGCGTAGGTCAGGCAGGCATAAACGATTTTCGCCGTCGGTCCCACGTCCGGTACATAGAAAGTGATAAGGCAGCTTACGCCAAACGGAATGGCGAACCACAGCAACCAGGGACGGAAACGACCGTGACGCGTCTGGGTGCGATCCACCAGGGCGCCAATGCACGGGTCGACAAACGCATCGACCACGCGCACCACTAAAAACATGGTGCCCATAATCGCGGCGGGCAGCCCAAAAACGTCCGTATAGAAATAGGCGAGAAATAACGTTGCCGTTTGCCAGACCAGCGCGCTGGCCATATCACCTAAGCCATAACCTATTTTATCTTTGGTACGCAATACAGAGGAGAGTGTCATTGTTATTTGCCTTTTTATCAGGTTAAAACGTATTTCAACCAGTTGCGCATCATCTGAAGGGAAATGCGCATGTAAGGCTCAAGTATTAGCAACGGTTTGCGCGCTAACAATTGTCTAAATTGACAGGCAAATTATGATATTTGGTTTTTTACTTTATTTGTGATGGGGAGCAAATAAGAGGGGGAAATAAAAAAGGCGAGGAATAATATCCTCGCCTTTTCGGGTCAACGCGGCGTTACTTGTTCAGTTCCGCCAGGCTCAGCCAGGTTTGCACCACGGTGTCCGGGTTCAGGGACAGGCTATCAATCCCCTCTTCCATCAGCCATGCGGCAAAGTCTTCATGGTCGGATGGACCCTGACCACAAATCCCAACGTATTTACCCTGCTTCTTCGCCGCACGGATGGACATGGAGAGCAGCGCTTTCACCGCCTCGTTACGCTCGTCGAACAGCTCGGAGACCACGCCGGAATCGCGGTCCAGACCCAGCGTCAGCTGCGTCATGTCGTTCGAACCGATAGAGAAGCCGTCGAAGTGCTCCAGGAACTGCTCGGCCAGCAGGGCGTTGGACGGAATTTCACACATCATGATGATCTTCAGCCCGTTCTCGCCGCGCTTCAGCCCCTGACGCGCCAGCTCGTCCACAACCGCTTTCGCCTGATCTACGGTACGTACGAACGGGATCATGATCTCCACGTTGGTCAGCCCCATGTCGTTGCGCACGCGCTTCACCGCCTCACACTCCAGCGCGAAGCAGTCGCGGAAGCTGTCGGACACGTAGCGTCCGGCCCCGCGGAAGCCCAGCATCGGGTTCTCTTCTTCCGGCTCGTAGCGCTCGCCGCCGACCAGGTTGGCGTATTCGTTAGACTTAAAGTCAGACAGACGCACGATCACGCGTTTCGGATAGAAGGCGGCGCCCAGCGTCGCGATCCCTTCGGTCAGACGGCCGACGTAGAACTCTTTCGGCGAGTCGTAGCCTTTCATCATCTCGCGGATTTCGTTCTGCAGCTTCGGATCCTGAGCGTCAAACTCCAGCAGCGCACGCGGGTGAACGCCGATCATACGGTTGATGATAAATTCCAGACGCGCCAGGCCTACGCCTTCGTTCGGCAGGCAGGCGAAGTCAAACGCGCGATCCGGGTTACCGACGTTCATCATGATCTTCAGCGGCAGGTCCGGCATGGTATCTACGCTTGAGCTCTTCACGCTGAAGTCGAGGATATCGGCGTACACGTAGCCGGTATCGCCTTCGGCACAGGAGACGGTCACGTTCTGTCCGTCCTTCATGCGCTCGGTGGCGTCACCGCAGCCGACAACCGCAGGGATACCCAGCTCGCGGGCAATGATCGCCGCGTGACAGGTACGGCCGCCGCGGTTGGTGACGATAGCCGCCGCTTTCTTCATGATCGGTTCCCAGTCCGGGTCGGTCATGTCGGTCACCAGCACGTCGCCTGGCTCAATACGGTTCATCTCGCTGATGTCGTGGATCACTTTGACCGGACCGGCACCGATGCGGTGACCGATGGCACGGCCTTCCGCCACGATTTTGCCCTGGGCGTGCAGCGTATAACGCTCCATTACCTGACCGCGTGAGCGGACGGTTTCCGGACGCGCCTGCACGATAAACAGCTTGCCGGTGTTCCCGTCTTTCGCCCATTCGATATCCATCGGACGGCCGTAGTGTTTTTCAATCTGCACCGCCTGCTTCGCCAGCTCCTGCACTTCGGCGTCGGTCAGGGAGAATCGGTCGCGCTGTTCCTGCGGTACATCTTCAATTTTAACCTGCTTGCCATGCTCCTGGGTCGGGGCATAGATCATGCGGATTTTTTTCGAGCCCATGGTGCGGCGCACCACCGACGGACGGCCAGCGGCCAGCGTAGGCTTGTGGACATAGAATTCGTCAGGGTTTACCGCGCCCTGCACGACCATCTCACCCAGACCCCACGCGGAGGTGATAAACACCACCTGGTCGAAGCCGGATTCGGTATCAATGGAGAACATCACGCCGGATGAGCCCACGTCCGAGCGCACCATGCGCTGCACGCCAGCGGAGAGCGCGACGCCGCGATGGTCGTAGCCCTGGTGCACGCGATAGGAGATGGCGCGGTCGTTGAACAGGGAAGCAAAAACGTGCTTCACCGCCACCAGCACCGCATCGTAACCCTGGACGTTCAGGAAGGTTTCCTGCTGCCCGGCAAACGAGGCGTCCGGCATATCTTCTGCGGTTGCAGAGGAACGCACGGCAAAGGAGGCCTGCGCATCGTCAGCAGAGAGCTGGTTGTACGCGTCGTGAATGGCTTTTTCCAGTTCCGGCTGGAAAGGTGTGTCGATGATCCACTGGCGGATCTGCGCCCCGGCCTTGGCAAGCTCGGTAACGTCATCAATATCCGTTTTATCCAGCAGGTCGTAAATGCGCTGGTTAACACCGCTCTGGTCTAAAAACAGGTTAAAGGCATCGGCGGTGGTGGCAAACCCGTTCGGTACGGAGACACCCATACCCGACAGATTTGTAATCATTTCACCCAGGGAGGCATTTTTGCCCCCAACTCTGTCTACATCATTCATGCCGAGTTGGTTATACCAAAGCACCAGCGGTGACGAGCCATTGTTGGACATCGAAACAATCCTTTTGTGATATTTGATCGGAGTAAGTAACACCTGACTACGTATTTATACTGGCATATTTATTAGCGCTAAAAAAACGGTGAATCGTGTAAGCAATTTAAAATTTCAACTTTTCGGATACTTTCCCACCAGGCATTAACCCGATGATTCCTATATTTTCAGCCAGAAACCCCAAAAATAAAGTCGCTATTTGAAAAATGAAATCCACTTTTCAGGAAAATCAAAAACGCCGTTTCATTTATAATTAAGATAAGTTCTTTGCTGTGTAATTTACTTTTTTAATTTATGCTTTCAGACAATTAGGTCTGATATTCAGGGTGAGTAAAATGGATAGTGCTGTCGATCGCCACGTTTTTTATATTTCTGATGGTACGGCGATCACCGCCGAGGTCCTGGGCCACGCGGTGATGTCGCAGTTTCCCGTTTCGATAAACAGCATCACGCTGCCGTTTGTCGAAAACGAGAGCCGCGCCAAAGCGGTGAAGGACCAGATTGACGCCATCTACCAGCAGACCGGCGTCCGCCCGCTGGTGTTCTACTCGATCGTGATCCCCGAGATTCGCTCCATCATTCTGCAAAGTGAAGGCTTCTGCCAGGATATCGTGCAGGCGCTGGTGGCTCCGCTGCAAAGCGAACTTAAGCTCGATCCGACGCCTATCGCCCACCGCACCCACGGGCTGAACCCCGGCAACCTGACCAAGTACGACGCGCGTATCGCCGCCATTGACTACACCCTTGCACATGATGACGGTATCTCTCTGCGTAATCTCGACCAGGCGCAGGTGATCCTGCTTGGCGTGTCGCGCTGCGGCAAAACCCCGACCAGCCTCTATCTGGCGATGCAGTTTGGCATTCGCGCCGCAAACTACCCGTTTATCGCTGATGACATGGATAACCTGGTGCTGCCTGCCGCCCTTAAGCCGCTGCAGCACAAGCTGTTCGGCCTGACGATCAACCCGGAACGCCTTGCGGCCATCCGCGAAGAGCGCCGCGAGAACAGCCGCTACGCCTCTATGCGCCAGTGCCGTATGGAGGTCTCCGAAGTGGAAGCGCTGTACCGCAAAAACCAGATCCCGTGGCTGAACAGCACCAACTATTCGGTTGAAGAAATTGCCACCAAAATTCTCGACATCATGGGGCTTAATCGCCGCATGTACTAATATGCTAGTACATTAGCTCAGATTCAGGTATCATCATCTGCAACCACGGGGCGGTGTCGCCCCGAACTTGAAATCAGCAGGGATTGGTTTAAGGTGATGCCCATCACTTCCCGGTAGTCTGCCGATGAAGCAAAAATTTTCTGAGACATTCCATGAATAAAACCGATGAACTCCGCACTGCGCGCATTGACAGCCTTGTCACGCCGGCTGAACTGGCCCAGCGGCATCCTGTTTCCGCCGCCGTCGCGGAACACGTGACGGCTTCCCGCCGCCGCATTGAAAAAATCCTGAATGGTGAAGACAAACGTCTTCTGGTGGTGATTGGGCCTTGCTCCATCCACGCTCTGGATGCCGCGATGGATTATGCAAAACGACTTCAGGGACTGCGGGATAAGTACCAGCATCGCCTTGAGATCGTCATGCGCACCTACTTTGAAAAACCGCGCACCGTGGTGGGCTGGAAAGGGCTGATTTCCGATCCTGACCTCAACGGCAGCTATCGCGTGAACCACGGTATCGAGCTGGCGCGGAAGCTGCTTTTACAGGTCAACGAGCTGGGCGTGCCGACGGCGACCGAGTTTCTCGATATGGTGACCGGGCAGTTTATCGCCGATCTGATCAGCTGGGGCGCGATTGGCGCACGCACCACCGAAAGCCAGATCCACCGTGAGATGGCCTCCGCCCTCTCCTGTCCGGTCGGCTTTAAAAACGGGACCGATGGCAACACCCGTATCGCGGTTGATGCCATCCGCGCAGCCCGTGCCAGCCACATGTTCCTGTCGCCGGACAAAAGCGGTCATATGACCATCTACCAGACCAGCGGTAACCCGTACGGGCACATCATTATGCGCGGCGGGAAGAAACCCAATTACCATGCAGAAGATATTGCGGCGGCCTGTGAAACGCTGGCCGAGTTCGACCTGCCGGAACATCTGGTGGTGGATTTCAGCCACGGCAACTGCCAGAAGCAGCATCGCCGCCAGCTGGACGTCTGCGACGAGATCTGCCAGCAGATCCGCAGCGGTTCAACCGCCGTTGCAGGGATTATGGCCGAGAGTTTTATCAAAGAAGGCACGCAGAAAATCGTTGCCGGACAGCAGATGGTGTACGGCCAGTCGATCACCGACCCGTGCCTGAGCTGGGAAGACAGCGAACTGCTGCTGGAGAAACTCGCAGCAGCCGTGGACACACGCTTTTAAAATCCAGTCCTTCTCCCTCTCCCTGTGGGAGAGGGTTGGGGTGAGGGCATCAGACCGCATCTCACCCCAAATTTGATCCCCTCACCCTTTTTTCACAAAAATGCTTGCCGTGAATTTGCAGTTTATTGATAATGATTATCATTGTTACATTGATTGTTATTTATAAACATTATGTCACGTACGGATAACAGCGCGGCAACGCCAGCAAAAACAGACACAGCACCAGCCCCTACCGAGCGTCGGATTGACAGCAAAACCCTGCTCGGCGATGAGGGCCGGGTCATTATCGAGCATGACGGCCAGCGCTATCTGCTGCGCCAGACCCATGCCGGAAAACTGATCCTCACAAAATAAACAACACAAAAAACTTCGCCAGCCACCCAGGTAACCCCCAGGCAGCCAGCGCTTTTCACTTCTTATGGAGAGTTGCTATGCCACACCTACCTTCCACATCTTTACGTCCGTCACTTCTGGCGCTGGCGATTGTCAGCACCCTGCCGGGCGTCGCGTTCGCCGCCGCAGACGACATTACCGTCACCGCCACGGGCAACGCCCGCAGCGCCTTTGAAGCCCCTATGATGGTGAGCGTGATTGACGCCAGCGCGCCGGAGAAACAAACCGCCAGCTCGGCGGCCGAACTGCTGCGTAACGTCCCCGGTCTGACGCTGGACGGCACCGGGCGCACCAACGGGCAGGACGTCAACCTGCGCGGCTATGACCGTCGCGGCGTGCTGGTGCTGGTTGACGGCGTGCGCCAGGGGACCGATACCGGCCACCTGAACAGCACCTTCCTCGATCCGGCGCTGATTAAACGTATCGAAGTGGTTCGCGGCCCGTCGGCCCTGCTGTACGGCAGCGGCGCGCTGGGCGGCGTGATCTCCTATGACACCGCCGACGCCAACGATCTGCTCGAACCGGGTAATAACAGCGGCTACCGCGTGTTTGGAACAGGCGCGACGGGCGATCATAGCCTCGGGATGGGGGCCAGCGCCTACGGCCGCACCGACACCCTGGACGGTCTGGTGGCCTGGTCCAGCCGGGATCGCGGTGACATCCGCCAGAGCGACGGAGCAACCGCCCCTAACGACGAATCCATCAACAACATGCTGGCGAAAGGCAGCTGGAAACTCGACCCGGCCCAGACCCTGAGCGGCTCCCTGCGCTACTACAATAACGCCGCTCAGGAGCCGAAAAACCCGCAAACCACCGGGGCGGACAGCAGCAACCCGATGACCGATCGCTCCACCATTCAGCGTGACGCGCAGGTGGGCTACCGCATCGCCCCGGAAGGTAACGACTGGCTGAACGCCGACGCGAAGGTCTACTGGTCCGAAGCGCGCATTAATGCCCAGAATATCGACAACAGCGGCGAGTTCCGCAAGCAGACCACCAAAGGCGGTAAGGTGGAAAACCGCACCCGCCTGTTCAGCGACACCGTTGCAGCACACCTTCTGACCTACGGCGGAGAATACTATCGTCAGGAGCAGCATCCGGGCGGGGCAACCACCGGCTTCCCGGACGCGAAAATCGACTTCAGCTCCGGCTGGCTGCAGGATGAGATCACCCTGCGCGATCTGCCTGTTACCCTGCTGGGCGGCACGCGCTATGACAACTACCGCGGCAGCAGCGACGGCTACAACGATGTGGATGCCGATAAGTGGTCTTCCCGCGCCGGGTTAACCGTCAGCCCAACCGACTGGCTGATGCTGTTTGGCTCTTACGCGCAGGCCTTCCGCGCGCCGACCATGGGCGAGATGTATAACGACGCCAAACACTTCTCCATTGGCCGCTTCTATACCAACTACTGGGTGCCGAACCCGAACCTGCGCCCGGAAACCAACGAAACGCAGGAGTTTGGTTTTGGCCTGCGCTTTGACGATCTGATGCTTGCCAACGATGCGCTGGAGTTTAAAGCCAGCTATTTCGATACCAAAGCCAAAGACTATATCTCCACCACCGTCGATTTCGCGGCGGCAACCACCATGTCTTATAACGTCCCGAACGCCAAAATCTGGGGCTGGGACATGATGGCAAAATACTCGGCCGACCTCTTCAGCCTCGACCTGGCCTATAACCGCACGCGCGGGAAAGACACCGATACGGGCGAGTACATCTCCAGCATCAACCCGGATACCGTCACCAGCAAGCTGGACGTTCCGGTGGCGCAAAGCGGGTTCTCCGTCGGCTGGATTGGGACCTTTGTCGATCGCTCAACGCATATCAGCAGCAGCTACAGCGAGCAGCCGGGCTATGCGGTCAACGACTTCTATGTCAGCTACAAAGGCCAGGAGCGACTCAAAGGCGTGACCACCACGCTGGTACTCGGCAACGCCTTCGACAAAGCGTACTGGTCACCTCAGGGCATTCCACAGGACGGTCGTAACGGCAAGATTTTCGTAAGCTATCAGTGGTAATTCCCTTCGGGGCAACTTTTCAGAAGGAAGAGACAATGAATCACTACACGCGCTGGCTTGAGCTAAAAGAAGCCAATCCGGGTAAGTACGCGCGCGACGTCGCGGGGTTAATGAACATCAGTGAAGCAGAGTTGACCTTTGCCCGCGTGGGTCACGATGCCTGGCGACTGCGCGGTGACATCCGCGAGATCCTGGGCGCGCTGGAGGCGGTGGGCGAAACCAAATGTATCTGCCGCAACGACTACGCCGTTCACGAACAGGTCGGGAACTTCACCAACCAGCACCTGAACGGCCACGCTGGGCTGGTGCTGAACCCGCGCGCGCTGGATCTGCGCCTGTTCCTCAACCAGTGGGCGAGCGCGTTTCACATCAGTGAAGCCACCGCCCGCGGCGAGCGGCAGAGCATTCAGTTCTTCGATCACCATGGCGATGCCCTGCTGAAGGTCTACGCCACGGATAACACCGACGTTTCCGCCTGGGGCGACGTGCTGACCCGCTTTATCTTTGCCGACAACCCGCCGCTGGCATTGAAGGTCCCCGATGCCCCTGCTCACGCGGAAAATGCGGAGGCTGCTCTCGTGGATAACGAGTGGCGCGCCATGACCGACGTTCATCAGTTCTTCAGCCTGCTCAAACGTCATAATCTCAGCCGCCAGCAGGCGTTTCGCCTGGTGGGTGACGATCTGGCCTGCCGGGTAGAAAACACCGCGCTGGCGCAGCTGCTGGAAGCGGCGCGCCGGGACGGTAACGAAATCATGGTCTTCGTAGGCAACCGCGGCTGCGTGCAGATTTTCACCGGCGCGGTGGAAAAGCTGACGCCGATGAAAGGCTGGCTGAACATCTTTAACCCAACCTTTACCCTGCACCTGCTGGAAGACGCCATTGCGGAGACGTGGGTCACGCGCAAGCCGACGGCTGACGGGCATGTCACCAGCCTGGAGCTGTTTGCCGCCGATGGAACGCAGATCGCCCAGCTGTACGGCCAGCGTACGGAAGGCGAACCGGAGCAGAACCAGTGGCGCAGCCAGATTGACGCCTTAACGGCGAAAGGGCTGGCGGCATGAAACGGTGGCTTGCCCTGCTCAGCGCCCTGCCCCTGCTGGCGTTTGCTGCGCCGCAGGAGAAAATCGTTACCCTCGGCGGCGACGTCACCGAGATCGTCTACGCCCTCGGCGCGGCGTCTTCGCTGGTGGCCCGCGACAGCACCAGCCAGTGGCCGCAGGCGGCGAACGACCTGCCTGACGTGGGCTATCTGCGCCAGCTCAATGCGGAGGGGATTTTGTCCATGCGCCCCACGCTGGTGCTGGCCAGCGCCCAGGCGCAGCCGTCTCTGGCGCTAAAGCAGGTTGAGCAAAGCCACGTCCGGGTAATCGCTATTCCTGCCGGTAACGACCTGAACGTCATTGATGAAAAGGTGCGGATCGTCGCTGAAGCGACGCACCGAGAGGCCGAGGGAGAGGTCCTGCGCAGCACGCTGCGCCAGGCGCTGTCGGCGCTTCCCGCGTCACCGCTCAATAAGCGGGTGCTGTTTATTCTTAACCACGGCGGGATGACCGCCATGGCTGCCGGACAACAGACCGGCGCGGACGCGGCCATTCGTGCGGCGGGCCTGCAGAACGCCATGCAGGGGTTCACCCGCTATCAGCCGCTGTCTCAGGAGGGCACGATCGCCAGCCAGCCTGACCTTGTGGTGATTTCGCAGGACGGGATCAACGCCCTTGGCGGTGAAGCGAATCTGTGGAAACTGCCCGGCCTGGCGCAAACCCCGGCAGGACGGAACAGGCAGGTGCTGGCGATTGACGATATGGCGCTGCTGGGCTTCAGCGTGCGAACGCCGGAAGCCATCCGGCAGCTGCGTGCCAAAGCGGAGCAACTGCCCTGATGTCCCGGCGGATAGCCTTATCGTTATGGATGCTGACCGCGATCCTGACCGTCATGACGCTCGCAGCGACCGGGGTTGGGGCATTACACCTGCCGGCCAGCCTGCTGTGGGACGGCAGCGACGAGGCGCTGCGTCAGATCTGGCTGACGATCCGCCTGCCTCGCGTGCTGCTGGCGCTGGCGATCGGCGGTTCACTGGCGCTGGCAGGCTGCGTGATGCAGGGGCTGTTCCGCAACCCGCTGGCGGACCCGGGCCTGCTCGGTATCAGCAGCGGCGCGGCGCTCGCCGTTGCGCTATGGGTGGTGCTTCCGCTCTCGCTGCCTGCCCTGGTAATGCTGTATGCCCCGATGCTGGCGGCGTTTCTCGGCGCGCTGGCCGCCACCGTCGTGATTTTCCTGCTCAGCCGGCAGCGTGACGCTTCCCTGTCGCGCCTGCTGCTGGTAGGCATTGCCATCAACGCCCTGTGCGGCGCGGCCGTCGGCGTGCTGTCATGGCTCAGCAATGATGCCCAGCTTCGCCAGCTTTCCCTCTGGGGAATGGGCAGCCTCGGCCAGGCGCAGTGGTCGACGCTGCTGGCCGTCGCGTCTCTGATGATCCCCACCCTGCTGGCGATCTGGCGTCTGGCAGGGCCCCTCAACCTGCTGCAGCTGGGCGATGAAGAGGCGCACTACCTCGGCGTGGAGGTTGCCGCCGTGCAGCGGATCCTGCTGCTGTGCAGCGCCCTGCTGGTGGCCGCCGCCGTGGCGGTCAGCGGCGTGATCGGCTTTGTCGGCCTGGTGGTGCCGCACCTGGTGCGCATGTGGCTGGGGGCCGACCATCGGGCCGTGCTCCCCGGCTCGGTGCTGGCCGGTGCGCTACTCCTGCTGGTGGCCGATACGCTGGCGCGCAGCCTCGTCGCCCCGGCGGAAATGCCGGTTGGCTTATTGACCAGCCTTCTCGGCGCGCCGTGGTTCCTGTGGCTTATCTTTCGTCGCGGAGGTGCGCATGGCTGAGCGCTACTGTGCAGAAAACCTTGTTTTTCGCGCCGGACAACGCACGCTGATTAACGACGTGTCGCTGACCTTATCTCAGGGCGAGCTGGTGGCGCTGATTGGCCCCAACGGCGCCGGGAAATCGACGCTGTTGCGGCTGCTGACCGGCTACCTTAAGCCTGCGGGCGGACGGTGCAGCCTGGCGGGCACACCGCTTGCGGCCTGGCAGCCTGACAGGCTCTCCCGCTACCGGGCGGTGATGCGCCAGAACACGCAGCTCGGATTTGACTGGCCGGCTGAGGCGGTGGTCGGTATGGGACGAGCGCCCTGGACCCGCACGCCAGAAGCGTCGGTTATTGAGGAGGTTATGGCCATCACCGGCTGTTTACCGCTGGCGGGCAGGCAGTTTGCCGCACTTTCCGGCGGCGAGCAGCAGCGCATCCAGCTCGCCCGCGCGCTGGCTCAGCTCTGGTGCGACGGTGCCCCGCGCGGCTGGCTGTTCCTTGATGAACCCACCTCTGCGCTGGATCTCTATCACCAGCAGCATCTCCTGCGCCTGCTGAAATCCCTGACCAGCCGGGGACATCTGCACGTGTGCGCGGTGCTGCACGACCTCAACCTGGCGGCGCTGTGGGCGGACCGCATCCTGCTGCTGCATGGCGGCACAATCGTGTCCCAGGGAGCACCGGAAACCGTTTTGCAGGCCGATGCGCTGGCGCGCTGGTACGGCGCACAGGTTCACGTCGGCAGGCATCCGGCTCACGCCGCGCCGCAGGTGTTTCTCGCCCCTTAATCGGGCTGGTAAAAATCCTTCAGCGTTTCCAGCAGGGCATGCGCCGCTTTTGAAAGCTGCGTGTGCCCGGGATGGATCACTCCGATACACTTTTCAATGGGCGGACTGTCCAGCGGAATACAGACCGCGCCCAGCGACGCCATCTGCGTCTTGCAGAGCGCCGGTACGGCGCTGCCGCCCAGCCCGCTTGCGACCATCCGCCCGACCGTCACCAGCTGATGGCTCTCCAGCGCGACGTCCAGCTTTCTGCCGCTTCGCGCCAGCTCCTCTTCCATCATCAGACGCACCGCAGAGGGGCGCTGCAGGGTGATGAAATCCAGCGTCAGCAGCGCTTCCCATGTCAGGCGTTTTTTGCCCGCCAGCGGGGAATCTTTCGGCACAATGGCCACAAACCGGTCGAGGCCCAGCGGGGTAAACAGCAGGTTGTGCGTGGGCGCGGGCTCAAAGGCGATGCCCATCTCGACCCGCCCTTCCCGCACCATCTCAATCACCTGCTCGTTAATCACGTCATGCACGGTGACGTTGATCCCGGCATGGCGATCGCGAAACGCTTTTAGAACCTCGGGCAGAACATTCGCGGCAAACGACGGCATCGCCGCGACCGAGATTTTACCGCGCTGCAGGGTAAAGCACTGGTGCATCGCCTCTTCGACGTTATCCCAGTCGGCAAGCAGCTGCCGCGCCATCGGCAAAAACGTCTCGCCCTCCTGCGTCAGCGCGACCTTGCGCGTGCTCCGCTGCAGCAGCGGTCCGCCCAGCGCATCCTCCAGCGCTTTAATCGTCAGGCTCAGGGCCGGCTGGGAGAGATTCAGCCGTTCGCTGGCGTGGGCGAAATTCAGAGTGTGAGCTACCGCTAAAAACGCGCGTAACTGTTTGACACTCATTCTCATTTTTCATCCTGTTAACTAATTGAAAAAATTTAGTTAACAGGAAATTAATAAAAAAACCAAATGAGTGGGTCACAAATTCAAAATTAACAAATGAGTCGCCGCCCCTAATGATACCGCCACGGTTAAGAGGAGGAATGACGATGGCGGGACTGGATAAGCGCGTCGACAGCTATGCGCAGGCGCTGGATGGGCTGACGGACGGGATGACTTTGCTGGCGGGCGGCTTCGGCCTGTGCGGGATTCCGGAGAACCTGATTGCAGAGGTCAGACGCCGTCAGGTGAAAGATCTGACGGTGGTATCAAACAACTGCGGCGTGGACGGTTTCGGTCTCGGGCTCCTGCTCGAAACGCGGCAGGTTCGCAAAGTAGTGGCCTCTTACGTCGGCGAGAATGCGCTGTTCGAGCGGCAGGTGCTGAGCGGTGAACTGGAGATTGAACTCACGCCTCAGGGCACGCTGGCGGAAAAGGTGCGCGCGGGCGGCGCGGGCATTCCGGCATTTTACACGGCCACCGGCTATGGCACGCCCGTGGCTGCCGGCAAAGACGTGCGCCAGTTTGCCGGTAAGCATTACATCCTTGAAGAGGCCATTACCGGTGATTTCGCGCTGATCAAGGGCTGGAAAGCGGACTGGTACGGCAACGTCGTCTACCGGCATACCGCGCAAAACTTTAATCCGCTGATGGCAACGGCGGGCAGGATAACGGTCGTCGAGGTGGAAGAGATTGTTCCCCCGGGCGAGCTGCCCCCGTCGGCCATTCATACCCCGGGAATTTACGTCGACAGGCTGATTGTCGGCCAGTTTGAAAAACGCATTGAACAGCGCACGCTGCGCGCGGAAGGAGTGTGACGATGTTAACCCGTGAACAGATGGCCATGCGCGTCGCCCGCGAGCTGCGCGACGGGTATTACGTCAACCTGGGGATTGGTATCCCTACCCTGGTGGCGAACTACATTCCGGAAGGAATGGACGTGATGCTCCAGTCGGAAAACGGACTGCTGGGGATGGGGGCTTTTCCTGACGAGCAGAGCCTCGACGCCGACATGATCAACGCCGGTAAACAGACCGTGACCGCACGGACAGGCGCGGCCATTTTCGACTCGGCCCAGTCGTTTGCCATGATCCGCGGTGGCCATGTTGACCTGACCGTGCTGGGCGCGTTTGAGGTGGACGTCGAGGGCAATATCGCCTCGTGGATGATCCCCGGAAAGATGGTGAAGGGCATGGGCGGCGCGATGGATCTCGTCGCCGGGGCGCAGAACATCATTGTGGTAATGACCCACGCGTCAAAAAACGGTGAATCAAAGCTGCTGTCGCGCTGCACGCTGCCGCTCACGGGCGCGGGCTGCATCCGCCGGGTCTTAACCGACCTCGCGCTGCTCGAGATCGCGGACGGCGCGTTCATCCTGCGGGAATACGCCCCCGGCGTCAGTATCGACGACATTGCGGCTAAGACCGCCGGAAAATTAATTGTGGCGGACGACGTTCGCGAGATGCGCTTCAGCTGAGGACTTACGATGAAAGAGGTCATGATTGTCGGGGCAACGCGAACCCCCATTGGCAGTTTTCGCGGATCGCTATCTTCCCTTTCAGCGGTTGAGCTGGGGGCCATAGCGGTGAGTCGTCTGCTGGAGAACAGCGGTCTTCCAGCTGAGACGATAGATGAGGTGATTTTCGGTCAGGTGCTGACGGCGGGATGCGGACAAAACCCTGCGCGCCAGACGGCCATCAACGCCGGATTGCCCGTCCGTACTCCAGCGACAACGGTCAACCTGGTCTGCGGTGCGGGCTTGAAAGCGGTGCAGCTCGCCGCGCAGGCGATCCGCTGCGGCGACGCGGATGTGGTTATCGCTGGCGGTCAGGAGAGCATGAGCAATGCCCCTTATCTGCTGGACGGCGCACGTTCAGGGATGCGTTTTGGCCATACGGGCCTGCAGGACAGCATGATTACCGACGGTCTGTGGGACGCGTTCAACGATTACCACATGGGGAGCACCGCTGAAAACGTCGCCCGTGAGAATGACATTTCCCGCGAGCAGCAGGACGCCTTTGCCGCCCGGTCGCAGCAAAAAGCGGCCGCCGCCATCGAAGCGGGTCGCTTTGACACCGAGATAGCGCCGGTGACGGTGAAACAGGGTAAAAAACCGCCGCTTATCGTCAGCCGTGACGAACAGCCCCGGCCAGGGACCAGCGCTGAGCAGCTTGCGCAGCTGCGCCCCGCCTTTTTGCAGGAGGAAGGCACGGTCACGGCGGGAAATGCCTCCACGCTCAACGACGGCGCCGCTGCGGTGCTGCTGATGAGTGGTGAAAAGGCGCGGGAGAGCGGGTTGCCGATCCTCGGTCGCATCGTGAGCTATGCCGTGACGGGCGTTGACCCGTCGGTGATGGGCATCGGTCCGGTCAGCGCCTGTCAGACCGCGCTGGCGCGGGCGGGCTGGACGCTCGATGACGTGGACCTCATTGAAGCCAATGAAGCCTTTGCCGCCCAGGCGCTGGCGGTGGGCAAGCAGCTCGGCTGGGATGCGCAAAAGGTGAACGTTAACGGCGGCGCTATCGCCCTCGGTCATCCGATTGGCGCCTCCGGCTGCCGCATCCTCGTGACGCTGCTGCACGAAATGCAGCGCCGTGACGTTAAAAAAGGGCTCGTCACCCTGTGCGTAGGCGGCGGGCAAGGCATTGCCCTGACCGTTGAGCGTTAAACATCTCGTTGGTACCCGAATAATAATGACAGTGAGGAGTCGTGATGAGTGTATTAATTGCCCTGGCGGCGCTGGCGCTGCTGATGCTGGCGGCCTATCGCGGATACAGCGTGATTTTGTTTGCGCCGATTGCGGCGCTCGGCGCCGTGCTGCTGACCGACCCGGGCGCCGTCGGCCCGACGTTTACCGGCCTGTTTATGGAAAAAATGGTCGGCTTCGTCAAGCTCTACTTCCCGGTTTTCCTGCTGGGAGCGGTGTTTGGCAAACTGATTGAGCTTTCCGGTTTCTCACGGTCCATCGTCGCTGCGGCGATTCAGATCCTCGGCCGTCGCCACGCGATCCCGGTAATTGTTCTCGTGTGCGCGCTGTTAACCTACGGCGGCGTGTCGCTGTTCGTGGTGGCGTTTGCGGTTTATCCGTTCGCCGCGGAACTGTTCCGCCAGAGCGGCATCCCTAAACGGCTGATACCGGCCACCGTGGCGCTGGGGGCATTCTCATTTACCATGGATGCCCTGCCCGGCACGCCGCAGATCCAGAACATTATCCCCACCAGCTTCTTTGGTACCAACGCCTGGGCCGCGCCGTGGCTGGGGCTGATTGGCTCGCTGTTTATTATCTGTTTTGGCCTGCTCTGGCTGGAGCGCCAGCGTCGTAAGGCGCTCAGCAACAACGAGGGTTACGGCACGGAACTGAAAAATGAACCGGAGACGCCGGACAACATTAATCTCCCTCACCCGCTGATTGCTATCTCCCCGCTGCTGGTAGTGGGCATACTAAACCTGCTGTTTACCCGCTGGATCCCCGGCTGGTACGGCACAACCCACGAGCTTACGCTGCCAGGTCTGGCGAAACCGATTGTGACCGAGGTGAGCAAGATCACCGCCATCTGGGCCGTGGAAGCGGCGCTGATCTCCGGTATCGTGCTGGTGCTGATTTTTGGCTTTCGCAATATCCGGGGGCGTCTGGCTGAAGGCAGCCGGACCGCGGTGAGCGGTGCCATTCTGGCGGCGATGAATACCGCCTCGGAATACGGTTTCGGCGCGGTTATCGCCGCCCTGCCCGGTTTTCTGGTGTTATCCCACGCGCTAGCGGCCATTCCGAATCCGCTGCTGAATGAAGCCATCAGCGTGACGGTGCTTGCGGGGATCACCGGCTCGGCATCCGGCGGGATGAGTATTGCCCTCGCCGCCATGGCCGACTCGTTTGTCGCCGCCGCCCACGCCGCCAATATCCCGCTTGAGGTGCTGCACCGCGTGGCCTCAATGGCGAGCGGCGGTATGGATACGCTGCCCCATAACGGCGCGGTGATTACTCTGCTGGCGATTACCGGCCTCAGCCATCGCCAGGCCTACGGCGGCATTTTCGCTATCACCATCATTAAAAGTCTGGCAGTGCTTTTTGTCATTGCCGTGTTCTATCTGACCGGCATTGTGTAAGGAGAGAAAGATGAATCTGAACGGTAAGACCGCACTGGTGACAGGCTCGACCAGCGGCATTGGTCTGGGGATCGCCCGAGTGCTGGCGAAGGCCGGGGCGCAGCTGATCCTCAACGGTTTCGGCGACAGCGAATCAGCACGAGAAGAGATTGCGCAACTGGGCAAAAAGCCGGGCTATCACGATGCAGACCTGCGTGACGTGCTGCAAATTGAAGCCATGATGCGCTACGCCGAATCGCAGTTTGGCGGCGTGGACATTCTTGTCAACAACGCCGGGATACAGTATGTCGCCCCGGTTGACGCGTTTCCGGTGGAGAAATGGAACGACATTATCGCCATTAATCTCTCCTCGGTGTTTCATACCAGCCGGCTGGCGCTGCCCGCCATGCGCGAGAAAAACTGGGGGCGCATCATTAATATCGCCTCCGTTCACGGACTGGTCGCGTCAAAAGAGAAGTCGGCTTACGTGGCCGCCAAGCATGGCGTAGTGGGCTTTACGAAATCGCTGGCGCTGGAAACCGCGCGCACCGGCATTACCGCCAATACGATCTGTCCCGGCTGGGTGCTGACGCCTCTGGTGCAGCAGCAGATCGACAAACGTATCGCTGAGGGCGTACCGCCGGAGCAGGCTCGCGATCTGCTCCTTGCAGAAAAACAGCCTTCGGGCGAGTTTGTCACCCCGGAGCAGCTGGGCGAACTGGCGCTGTTTTTGTGTAGCGACATCGCCGTGAACGTTCGCGGCGCCGCGTGGAATATGGATGGCGGCTGGGTCGCGCAGTGATGTTCAGGCCGGGTTAGGCGACGCCGCCGCCCGGCAAAAATCGCTAGCTTGAGCAGCTGACCTCCAGCCGCTTGCCCCAGTCAGGCGGGCGGCTGACGTAGTCGTCGTCCCGATCGGCAAACGGCGTGCGCAACGCCACGTGCAGACGGTGTAACTCGTCGTACTCGCCCTGCTCTGCCTGCTCAATCGCCCGCTGCGCCAGCCAGTTGCGCAACACCATCGCGGGGTTCGTCGCGTTCATCTGCGTCTGGCGGGCGGCGTCATCCACCTGCTCCTGCTGCAGCCGCGTGCGGTAGGATGCAAACCAGTCGTCAAACGCCTGTCTGTCAATAAACTCATCGCGCAGCGGCGAGGCGGCGCTGTACTGCTCCGTCTGCCCCAGCATCCGGAAGGTGCGCGTGTAATCGCTGCCCTCGCGCGCCATCAGGGCAAACAGGCCATTGAGGATGTCGTTATCGCCCTTCTCCTGCGTCACCAGCCCCAGCTTGTTGCGCATCAGCGTGCCATATTCCCGCAGTAAGATCTCCTGATAGCTGTCGAGGGCATCATTCAGGGCATCAACGTCGATAAACGGCGACAGGGTTTGTGCAAGCCGCTGCAGGTTCCACAGGCCCACCGCGGGCTGATTGTCAAAACTGTAGCGCCCCTGATAGTCGGAGTGGTTGCAGATGTACCCAGGCTGATAATCATCCAGGAAGCCAAAAGGACCGTAGTCAAAGGTCAACCCGAGAAGCGACATGTTGTCCGTATTCATCACGCCATGGGCAAAGCCTACCGTTTGCCAGCGGGCAATCAGGGTTGCGGTACGAGCCACCACGTCCCTGAACCAGAGAACGTATTTATCCGCCTCGTCCTGCAAATGTGCCCAGTGGTGACGAATGGCAAAGTCAGCCAGCTGGCGCACCTTTTCCGGCTCGCGACGATAGTAAAAATGCTCAAAATGACCGAAGCGCAAATGGCTTTGCGCGATACGCATTAGCATTGCACCCTTTTCCACGGTTTCACGCACAACCGGGGTATCGCTGGTCACGATCGACAGCGCGCGGGTGGTGGGGATACCCAGGGCATGCATCGCCTCGGAGCCCAGGCACTCGCGAATCGTTGAACGCAGTACCGCGCGCCCGTCGCCCATCCGCGAATAGGGAGTCAGGCCGGCACCTTTCAGGTGCCAGTCAACCGTCTCCCCGTTTGGAAGCTGTTGTTCGCCGAGCAGGATCCCCCTGCCGTCGCCCAGTTGTCCCGCCCAGACGCCAAACTGATGTCCGCTATAGACCTGAGCCAGAGGCTGCATACCGGCAAGAAGCGTTTCACCGCCCCAGACGCCAGCGCCCTCTGAACGCTGAAACAGCTCAGGCGGAATCGCCAGTTCTTCAGCCAGCAAATCGTTATGCCAGATAAGACGTGAATTGTGTAACGGTGTAGGTTTGAGTGCGGTGTAAAAGCCAGGCAACTCGTCATGCCAGTGAGCAGTAAAAGACAGGGTCATAAGTCCTCCTGCTTTTAGTGTAGAGGGTTTACCCGGACTTAAACACGGGCGAAAGCAAGGGTTATCGCTGCTGAACCAGCGTAGTGACGTGTTCTGCTGAGACGGCTGGCCAGAGAGCCCCCTGCATTGCACCAAAATTGAAGGACAAAACGCGCTGCAACAGGCCGTGGTCGTCAATGCCCGAGACAATCACTGACTGGCAGTGCGGCGTGATTTGCCAGAGGATTGCGCGCATAAAAGGCTCAAAAGAGAGCTCCGGGGCACGCTGCTGAATGAATCCTTTATCAAGGATGACCCGTTTAAATAATCCATCATAGACCGCTTTGAGCGAGGCGGCGCCTGCACCAAAGTTTGCCAGGACCAACGGGAAATGGATTGCCATTCTCGCCAGCTGCAGGTCGTCCTTTCCGTTATTTAAACCTGGATAATTCTCATTAACAGTAAACTCAAGAAACGGATAACGCTCAAGGATTGAAACAGCGTTTCCATTACTTAATAAAAATTCAACTATTGCAGGTGTAATATTGATCCATGCAATTAACTGATGCTGAATAAAAAACAGTTTACAGGTATCAAGCAATTGCAGTTTTTCGTCAAACAGCGCTAACTCTTCAGCCGCTGAAAGCCGAGGGATAACAAGCTCAGTGGGGATCCGCACATTGCTGCCGACGCCAGTAAAGTTAACCAGAATTTCTAAACCTTTCAGCTCACCTGCGCTATTACGGGCAGGCAGAAGCAGCAGTTCAGACTGGTAAGCATTATCTAGCGTAATAATCATTGCACTCGCCCCGCATTAAAGATGAGAGAGGACATCCTGGAGCAATTGCCGACACAATTCCACTGTCTTGATTTTAATAAGATTAATTTCATTAGTTCCGTATTAATTTTCAGATTTATCCCTGAATCTAAAATAATTTTATCCTGGTTGCAGAATAATAGCCAGTTTTAGATAAAACAGACACATGCAGGATTCGCTAATTTTAGGTAAATTTAACTTTAAGCATCTTATTTGAGAAAAAACGGCATGATTTATTCTTATCATGCCGTCATAAGAGAAGTATCCGACAAAGACTATATACGTCGTGCCTGCCAGAAATTTTTACGCCAGTAAACATTATCAAGAGAGGAGCGCATCACCCCGCGACTGGTCGAGGCGTGAATGAACTGATTGTCTGTATCATATATGCCCACGTGAAGACCGCTTTCACCCGAACCAGTTTTAAAGAAAACCAGGTCTCCGGGCAGAAGATCGTCTTTATCAATTTCAGTGCCGATTTCTGCCTGCTTGCGCGTTTCGCGCGGAAGCTGTAAATCAAACTTATCGCGAAACGTCATCAGAACGAAGCCGGAGCAATCCACACCGCCGCGGCTCATGCCGCCGTAGCGATAAGGCGTGCCGCGCCAGTTGCTCAGCTGATCGTTAAGGCTGGCAATAACGGTGATCGAATCTGAAAGCCGTGGGTTAGGCGGCGGCGCACGATGGCTACTGCATCCCGCAAGAAAGAGTGTGGCCATCAGGAGAAACCAGAATCGCATTTTCAGACGAATCCTCTGCTTTTATTGTTCTTTTCGTAATTTAGCGTGCAATTGTGCTCACAGGCAAGAAACGGTTACGCCTGCCCGGTAGAAATCAGCATCTTATGTCCTTCTATATCCAGCCTGCGGAACGACATGTTGTATGCGCGGGCAAGATGGGGTGGCGTAAGAACCTGATCCCGTGCACCGCTGGCGATCATCTTTCCCTTCGAGAGCAGCCATACCCGGTGGGCATGACGCAGGGTGTGGTTGAGGTCATGGCTGCTCATCACCACGGCAATGCCTTTTCGGCTCAGGGTGCTTAACAGCGTATCCAGTGCCGCCTGCTGCGCCACGTCCAGACCGCTCATGGGCTCATCGAGAAGCAGCATCCGCCCGTGAGGATTGCCGGCCGGGTGGATCTGAAGGATGACAGCCGCCAGGCGAACCCGCTGCCACTCTCCGCCGGAAAGCTGGCTGGCGTGCCGGGACAGTTTATCTTCCAGCCCCAGAGCCGCGGCCACGTCCGTCAGCAGTGACGTTTGTTGTTTGTCGTGCAAATGCAGCATCAGATAGTGCCAGACCGGCATAGCAAAGGGCGGCATCTGCTGCTGCACGAGGTAACTGCGCCGATGCGCCAGCGAGACCGGCGACCAGTCGGCGAGCGTATGCTCCAGCAGCGTTATCTGCCCTTCTCCGTCGGTCATGCCTGCCATCCGTGCCAGCAGCGTGCTCTTCCCCGCACCGTTTGGCCCGACGAGATGCAGAATTTCTCCCGCATTGACGGCACCGGATATCGCCTCCAGACGCCCCTTCTCGGCAACGTCCGTGAGCTGCATCAGCAATGACATTATTTCGCCAGCGCCAGCTTGATAGATTCCATGACGATCGGATCCTCAGGGGTCATATCCGGCGAAAAGCGCTGAACCACCTGGCCGTCGCGACCAATCAGGAATTTTTCAAAATTCCACAGGATATCGTCCGGGTAAAGCGGCGCGCGGCCTTTGCTGGCCATGCGTTCATAAAAACCGCTTCCTTCCGGCGCAACGGCCTTCGGTGCGGCAGCAATAAGCTTCGCATACAGCGGATGGCGGTCTTCACCGTTGACATCGATTTTGCTGAACATCGGGAACGTCACGCCATAGGTGGTGCTGCAGAAGGTTTTGATCTCCTCTTCGCTGCCCGGCTCCTGGCCGAGGAACTGGTTGCACGGGAAGCCCAGCACGGTGAAACCGTCTTTCTCCCAGGCCTTCTGAATGTTTTCCAGCTGCTCGTACTGCGGCGTCAGGCCACATTTGGATGCAACGTTGACGACAAGCAACACGTTGCCTTTGTAGCCTTCCAGCGTAGTTTTCTCGCCGTCAATGGTGGTCACTTCAGTATTCAGGATAGTTGACTGCATAGCATTCCCTCAGGTTGTCTTACGGCTAGTTGATTTAACGTCCAGCTTTTAATAGTAGCCAGATAAAGACCGGCGCGCCCAGCGTGGCGGTCACCACGCCAATCGGCAGCTCTGCGGCCGTCAGGGCTAGCCGGGCGATGATATCGGCCACCAGCAGCGTGACGGCCCCGGCGACCGCCGAGGCCGGAAGCAGAGTCCGATGGTCCGTGAGGCCCCACAGACGCAGCATGTGCGGAATAACCAGCCCGATAAAACCGATCGCGCCCGCCAGAGCCACGCTGACGCCAACCAGCCAGCCAATGACGATCACCAGCACATTACGCCAGAACCCAATCGGCATGCCGAGCTGGCGGGCAGAGGTTTCACCCAGCGCGAGCATATTCAGCGGCTGCGCCTGCAGGGCAGCCCACACGATGGCCGGTACCAGCAGCGCCATCAGCCAGCCCTGGTGCCAGTCAACGCCCCCAAAGCCACCCATCATCCAGTACATCAGCTGACGCAGGTCAAAGGATGTTGAGAAGTAGACCGCCCAGGTCATCAACGCGCTACAGATGATCCCCAGCGCCACGCCGGCAAGCAGCAGACGGCTGGTCGATAAGTGCCGTCTGGCGAAGCGAAGAAGGATCGCTGTGATCAGCAATGCGCCGAGAATAGCGCTCAGGCTAATACTCCATCCGGAGAGTTCTCCCCCGCCCAGCATCACCGCTGCAATCAGCCCCACGCCTGCCCCGTTCGACACGCCAAGCAGCCCTGGCTCCGCCAGCGGGTTATCAAACAACGCCTGCATAATGGTGCCGCACAGCGCCAGCGCGGCACCCACCAGAACCACCGCGACGGTGCGCGGCAGGCGAATTTGCCAGACGAAGAGCTGCCCGTCCGGCCCCCACCAGCTTTCAGGCCCTATCCATCGGTCTCCGGCACAGAGGCTCACGGCCGCGGCGATAATGAGCAATAGCACCAGCAAAAGCAGGCGACGCTTATCGGAACGGTGCTGGCGATGGGCATAATCAAGCATGTGTACGGTTTTAGTAGCGTGAGATGTAATTGATTTTACGGCGGGTTTGCCGGAGAGCGCAAAGAAAAAAGGCCGCGTGGGCGGCCTTTTTAGTTAGTTCATATTACTCTGCTTTGGGCGTTGCGTTTTCGACACGGCTTTTTAACTTCTGGCCGGGTCTGAAGGTCACCACGCGGCGGGCTGTAATGGGAATATCTTCCCCCGTCTTCGGGTTGCGGCCCGGACGTTGGTTTTTGTCTCGCAAATCAAAATTGCCAAAACCGGAGAGTTTTACCTGCTCACCATTTTCCAGAGCACGACGGATCTCTTCGAAAAACAGCTCTACCAGCTCTTTGGCATCCCGTTTGCTAAGCCCAAGCTTATCAAACAGATATTCTGACATTTCAGCTTTTGTAAGCGCCATAGGTTCAATCCCTCAATGATGCCTGGAATCGCTCTTTTAATGCCTCTACACATTTGGCGACGGTAGCGGCAATCTCCTCTTCTTCGAGTGTACGGCTGGTATCCTGAAGGATAAGGCTAATAGCGAGGCTCTTGAAACCTTCTGCTACGCCCTTGCCGCGGTACACGTCAAATAAGTTTACGCCAACTACCTGATTTACGCCAACTTTCTTACATTCGGCCAAAATATCTGCTGCGGGCACATTTTCCGCGACCACAACCGCGATATCACGGCGGTTTGCCGGGAAGCGGGAGACGTCCTGAGCCTGAGGAATAACGCGGTCAGCCACCGGGTTCCATTCCAGCTCAAACACGATGGTACGGCCGTTCAGGTCCAGCTTGCGCTCCAGCTCAGGGTGAACAACCCCAATAAAACCAACGCGTTTGCCGTCTAAATAGATAGCTGCGCTCTGGCCCGGATGCAGTGCCGGGATGGCTTCTGCGCGGAATTCAATTTCAGATAATTTACCGGTCAGATCCAGAATTGCTTCCAGATCGCCCTTCATATCGTAGAAATCAACCGTGCCTTTTGCCAGGTCCCAGTGCTCTTCATAGCGGTTGCCGCTGATGGCGCCAGCCAGCATGAGATCCTGACGGATGCCTAAATTTGCCTGATTATCCGGTACAAAGCGCAAACCGCTTTCGAAAATTCGCACGCGGTTTTGCTGACGATTCTGGTTATAAACGACAGTGCCCAGCAGGCCCGTCCACAGAGACAGACGCATCGCGGACATTTCGCTGGAGATTGGGCTTGGCAGGATCAGCGCCTCCTGGCCCGGGTGGATCAGCTGCTGCAGCTTTGGATCCACAAAGCTGTAGGTGATCACTTCCTGGTAGCCTTTGTCATTCAGCATGGTTTTCACACGCTTCAGGGACAGGTCGGCTTCACGGTGGGTGCCCATCACCAGACCTGCCTGGACAGGCTCATCAGGGATGTTGTTATAGCCGTAAACGCGGGCCACTTCTTCCACCAGATCTTCTTCAATTTCCATGTCGAAACGCCATGATGGCGCAACGGCTTTCCACTCGTCCTGGCCTTCGGTCACTTCGCAACCCAGACGCGTCAGGATATCGGTCACCTGCGCATCGGCAACGTGGTGACCAATCAGGCGATCCAGCTTGCTGCGGCGCAGGGTAATGGTGGCACGCTTCGGCAGGGTCGCTTCGTGGGTGACGTCGATAACCGGGCCCGCTTCACCGCCGCAGATATCGATCAGCAGGCGAGTCGCACGTTCCATCGCTTTATACTGCAGCGCCGGGTCAACGCCACGCTCGTAGCGGTGAGAGGCATCGGTATGCAGGCCGTGACGGCGTGCGCGACCGGTGATGGAGAGCGGGCTGAAGAACGCGCATTCCAGCAGGACGTTTTGCGTCTCGTCGTTCACGCCTGAATGCTCGCCCCCGAAGATACCGCCCATTGCCAGCGCTTTGCTGTGGTCAGCAATCACCAGGGTGTCGGCGTTCAGTTTCGCTTCGCTGCCGTCCAGCAGAACCAGGGTTTCACCCTCTTTCGCCATGCGCACAACGATGCCGCCGTCGATACGATCTTTATCGAACGCGTGCATTGGCTGGCCCAGCTCCAGCAGAACGTAGTTAGTCACGTCAACCACGGCGTCGATAGAGCGGATACCGCAGCGGCGCAGCTTCTCTTTCATCCACAGCGGGGTTGGCGCTTTTACGTTAATGCCTTTCACCACGCGACCGAGGTAGCGCGGGCAGGCATCCGCAGCGTCAACCTGAATAGGCAGCACGTCACTGATGGTCGCTTCAACCGGCACAATGTCTGGCGCGTTCAGTTCGGTCTGGTTCAGCACGGCAACATCGCGCGCCACGCCGATGATCCCTAAGCAGTCGGCACGGTTTGGCGTGACGCTGATTTCGATGGTGTTGTCATCAAGCTTCAGGTACTCACGGATATCGGTGCCAATTGGCGCATCCAGCGGCAGCTCAATGATGCCGTTGTGGTCGTCAGAAATACCCAGCTCGGAGAAGGAGCACAGCATGCCTTCAGACGGCTCGCCGCGCAGCTTAGCCGCTTTAATTTTGAAATCGCCCGGCAGCACCGCACCGACGGTCGCCACCGCCACCTTCAGGCCCTGACGGCAGTTTGGCGCACCGCAGACGATATCCAGCAGACGGTCACCGCCCACGTTCACTTTTGTTACGCGCAGTTTGTCAGCGTTAGGGTGCTGGCCGCACTCTACCACTTCGCCGACGACCACGCCGTTGAAGGCACCGGAAACCGGCTCAACGCCGTCCACTTCCAGACCCGCCATGGTGATCTGGTTAGAAAGCGCTTCGCTGTCCAGCGTGGTGTTCACCCACTCGCGTAACCACAGTTCACTGAATTTCATTGTTCTGTCCTGCCCTTATTTAAACTGTTTGAGGAAACGCAGATCGTTTTCGAAGAATGCACGTAAGTCGGTCACGCCGTAACGCAGCATAGTCAGACGCTCCATGCCCATGCCGAAGGCAAAGCCGGAGTAAACTTCCGGATCGATACCCACGTTGCGCAGCACGTTTGGATGCACCATGCCGCAGCCCAGCACTTCCAGCCATTTGCCGTTTTTACCCATCACGTCAACTTCTGCAGACGGTTCGGTGAACGGGAAGTAGGACGGACGGAAACGAACCTGCAGATCTTCCTCAAAGAAGTTGTTCAGGAAATCGTGCAGCGTGCCCTTCAGGTTGGTGAAGCTGATGTTTTTATCAACGATCAGACCTTCCATCTGGTGGAACATTGGGGTGTGGGTCTGATCGTAGTCGTTACGATAGACGCGGCCCGGCGCGATAATGCGGATTGGCGGCTCCTGATCCTTCATGGTACGGATCTGAACGCCGGAGGTCTGGGTACGCAGCAGACGCGTAGCGTCGAACCAGAAAGTGTCGTGGTCAGCGCGTGCCGGATGATGGCCAGGAATGTTCAGGGCGTCGAAGTTATGGTAATCATCTTCGATTTCCGGGCCAGTCGCCACGGTAAAGCCGAGCTCACCGAAGAAACTTTCAATGCGATCGATGGTGCGGGTAACCGGGTGCAGACCGCCGTTTTCGATGCGGCGACCCGGCAGAGAAACGTCAATCGTCTCTGCGGCCAGACGCGCATTCAGCACCGCGCTTTCCAGCTCGGCTTTGCGCGCGTTCAGCGCCTGCTGTACCTGCTCTTTGGCTTCGTTAATCACCGCACCCGCAGCCGGGCGTTCTTCTGGCGGCAGCTCACGCAGGGTTGTCATTTGAAGGGTCAGATGCCCTTTCTTCCCAAGATATTCGACGCGGACATTGTCTAACGCGGCAACATCTGAGGCCTGATTAATGGCGGCTGTTGCACTGGCAACCAGCTCTGCGAGATGTGACATGATTTTCCTCATTATGTCGGTGCAGACACCGATTTGGTGGAGTTATTCTCTCAAATTCAGGCACAAAAAAAGCCTCCATCGGGAGGCTTATCTGGCGCTGTTTTTCGTTTCATCTTTCACGCGCTAGCCTCCTGAAATCAGGTGCTAAAGTAAAAGAAGAAGCGGAAAATAGCAGCATTCATGCTTGCGTTACCTTGTTGGGTAAAAACCGTTAAGACCTTATTGAAAAGCCTGGACGGATAAATGTCAATCTTCTGATGGTGTTAAATGAAAAGAGGGAGCCAGGCCCCCTCTCTCAACTGGCTTATGCCAGTGCTGCTTTCGCTTTTTCGACCAGAGCGGTGAACGCTACTTTGTCGAATACTGCGATGTCAGCCAGGATCTTACGGTCGATTTCAACAGAGGCTTTTTTCAGGCCGTTGATGAATTTGCTGTAAGAAATACCGTTCTGACGTGCTGCTGCGTTGATACGCGCAATCCACAGTTGACGGAACTGACGCTTACGCTGACGACGGTCACGGTAAGCGTACTGACCTGCTTTGATAACAGCCTGGAAGGCAACGCGGTATACGCGTGAACGCGCACCGTAGTAGCCTTTAGCTTGTTTCAAAATTTTCTTGTGACGTGCACGTGCAATTACACCACGTTTTACGCGAGCCATATGTGCTCTCCTGTATCTATATTCTTAGTAAAAAATTAAACGTTAACGGCTTATGCGTACGGCAGGCACGCGATAACCAGACCCAGATCGCCTTTAGAAACGAGGCCTTTTGGACGCAGGTGACGTTTACGCTTAGTAGATTTTTTGGTCAGAATATGACGCAGGTTTGCGTGCTTACGCTTAAATCCACCACCACCGGTTTTTTTGAAGCGCTTAGCAGCACCGCGTACGGTCTTAATTTTTGGCATCTTAATAACTTCCACTTCGCATTGTTAAATAAACGAAACATAGGCGAACAAAACCTATGAAACCCGAAGGCTCCACAGATTTTGCTGCTTGAAGGCCTTACTGTTTCTTCTTAGGAGCGAGCACCATGATCATCTGGCGGCCTTCGATCTTCGTAGGGAAGGATTCGACTACTGCCAGTTCACTCAGATCGTCACGGACGCGGTTAAGCACTTCCATACCAATCTGTTGGTGGGCCATCTCACGACCGCGGAAACGCAGTGTGATCTTGGCCTTATCGCCATCTTCCAGAAAGCGAATCAGGCTGCGGAGTTTTACCTGATAATCGCCATCGTCGGTACCAGGACGGAATTTGATTTCCTTAACCTGGATAACTTTTTGCTTCTTCTTCTGTTCCTTAGAAGACTTACTCTTTTCATAAAGGAACTTGCCGTAGTCCATGATACGACAAACTGGCGGTTCGGCGTTAGGGCTGATTTCAACTAAATCTACTCCAGCTTCTTCAGCCTTTTCGATTGCTTCTCTCAGACTCACAATCCCCAGCTGCTCGCCTTCCAGACCTGTTAAGCGAACTTCCTGGGCGCGAATCTCGCCATTGATACGATTCGGACGTGCCGTTTGAACTCGTTTTCCGCCTTTAATACCTTATTCCTCCAGTTGTTGAAGACTGCGGCTGCGAATCTCTTGTTGCAGCTTCTCAATCACTTCACTTACGTCCAGGCTGCCCAGGTCTTTACCACGGCGGGTGCGAACGGCAACTTTGCCTGCTTCCACCTCTTTATCACCACAGACCAACATATACGGGACACGACGTAAAGTGTGCTCGCGGATTTTAAAGCCAATCTTCTCATTTCTCAAGTCTGCTTTTACGCGAATGCCCGCATTTTGTAGTTTCTGCGTCAATTCTTTAACGTAATCCGCCTGAGAATCGGTAATGTTCATCACCACGACCTGCACTGGCGCAAGCCAGGTTGGGAAGAAGCCAGCGAACTCTTCGGTCAGGATGCCGATGAAGCGCTCCAGAGAACCGAGAATTGCGCGGTGAATCATTACCGGTACCTGACGCTCGTTGTCTTCGCCAACATAAGAGGCGCTTAAACGCTGCGGCAGGGAGAAGTCCAGCTGTACAGTACCGCACTGCCATGCGCGATCGAGGCAGTCATACAGGGTAAATTCAATTTTCGGACCGTAGAATGCGCCCTCGCCCAGCTGGTATTCGAACGGAATGCCGTTCTCTTCCAGCGCCACGGCGAGATCCGCTTCTGCGCGATCCCAGGTCTCATCGCTACCGATACGTTTTTCCGGACGCGTTGAGAGTTTGACCACGATCTTCTCGAAGCCAAAGGTGCTGTACATATCGTAGACCATACGAATACAGGCGTTAACTTCGTCACGGACCTGATCTTCAGTACAGAAGATATGCGCATCATCCTGCGTAAAGCCACGAACACGCATCAGACCGTGCAGCGCACCTGATGGCTCGTTACGGTGACAGCTACCGAACTCCGCCATACGCAGCGGCAGGTCGCGGTAGGATTTCAGACCCTGGTTGAAGATCTGAACGTGGCCCGGGCAGTTCATTGGCTTGATGCAGTATTCACGGTTCTCAGACGAGGTGGTGAACATCGCATCTTTGTAGTTGTCCCAGTGGCCGGTTTTTTCCCACAGCACACGGTCCATCATGAACGGGCCTTTCACTTCCTGATACTGGTACTCTTTCAGCTTGGAGCGTACGAAAGTTTCCAGTTCACGGAAGATAGTCCACCCGTCGTTATGCCAGAACACCATACCCGGCGCTTCTTCCTGCATGTGGTACAGGTCAAGCTGCTTGCCGATTTTACGGTGGTCACGCTTCGCCGCCTCTTCCAGACGAAGCAGGTACGCGTTTAGGGCTTTTTTATCGGCCCACGCGGTACCATAAATACGCTGCAACATCTTGTTGTTGCTGTCGCCACGCCAGTAGGCGCCTGCGATCTTCATCAGCTTAAAGTGATGACAGAAGCGCATGTTCGGCACGTGCGGTCCACGGCACATGTCGACGTATTCTTCGTGATGGTACAAGCCAGGCTTGTCATCATGCGAAATGTTTTCGTCAAGAATAGAGACCTTGTAGCTCTCGCCGCGCTTCACGAAGGTTTCACGCGCTTCGTGCCAGCTGACTTTCTTCTTGATGACGTCATAGTTGGTTTCGGCGAGCTCGTGCATGCGTTTTTCGAGCGCGTCGATATCTTCCTGAGTCAGGGTGTGGTCGAGGTCAACGTCGTAGTAGAAACCGTTGTCGATAACCGGACCGATCGCCATTTTGGTGTTTGGCCACAGCTGTTTGATGGCATGGCCTAACAGGTGCGCGCAGGAGTGACGAATGATCTCCAGACCTTCTTCGTCTTTCGCGGTGATGATGGCAAGCGTCGCATCGTTTTCGATCAGATCGGAGGCATCCACCAGCTCACCGTTCACACGGCCAGCGATAGTCGCTTTCGCGAGACCAGGACCAATGTCCAGGGCAACATCCATTGGGCTAACAGCACGGTCGAAATGGCGTTGACTGCCATCAGGAAGAGTAATTACAGGCATTTTATATCCTTATTTGCAGTGATGCCCCACACATAAGAGCATATACAAAGAAAATAATCGTGATTTGACAATAGATTACGACACCATCTGACCAACAATCGTCAAATTGGTTCGTCATCATTCACCTGCCGAATTCAGATTAATGTGGATTTACGGCAAGCGACGTAATGTTAACACTAACGCAAAGGAGATTGCACCCTCTGCGGCCAGATTGATGGGCTGGCACTTTCGTACGAATTTGCGGGTTGCTTCTCCCCTGCGCTCGCATTTCGAAGATGCTGAGCTACTCTTGAACAGGTCCTTAAACCCAAAGGTGCATACCATGAACGTATCCAGCAGAACGGTTGTGATATTGAATGTCCTTTCCGCCACAGGTTTATTGTTGATTCTCGCCGAACGATTCCACTGGTTCTGAGCCGAACCCTATGCTGGCATAACCCAATCGATCCCGAGAAGGGGCATATTTCGGCCCTGTTTGATAGACTGTGGGTATCAACGAACAAGGATTAGGTTATGCCAACAAAACGATTTGCCGTAAAACACTGGAAAATGGTGCTGGTGCTGATTGCCATCTGCGGCGCAATGCTGCTACTCCGTTGGGCGGCAATGATTTGGGGCTAGGTGCGAAGACAGGTCATCAGAAGGGACGTCAAATAGCCACTGACAATAAACGGGCCGACAGCAACATCGGCCCGCTTTTATTACATTCTGTAACCCAGTGAAACCGTGGTTCTGCGGTCGGTATGATCCGGCGCAGTTTCTGGTGGTGAAGAGTTCCAGGTCACGTTGTAGGCCACTTTCAGACCAAAGTGTTCGTTGATAGCCACGTTCAGCGCCGTCTCAGAGTTCAGCGTCGTGTCGTCGGCGCCAAATACGGAAACACCCTGGGTAAATTTGGTGTTGTCAGTCATCTGCCAGGCATAGGTACCGGAAGCGTAACCGAGCGGTTGGGTTTTGGTATCGCCATTGGTGTACTCGTCATAACGCACACCCGGACCGAATTCAAAACGGAGGCTGTGTACCGGACCGTTCAGGAACTGGCGACCATAACCGGCGGTGAACACATCACGCTGGCGATAACCGTTGTAACGGTCGGTTAACCAGCTTGCCTGTCCAAACAGGTAGTCATAGTCGGTCATGTTGTAACGGCTACGTCCGCCTACCGCATATTTCTCGGAAGAACGTTCGTCATTAGCGGAAGTGTTGCTGGCATTACCCCACAGAGACCAGGCGGTGGTGTTGCCGTACCAGGTGAGCGTACTGTCCGCCGTCAGAGAAGAGCTTTTCGTGTTACCGGATTGTGCCAGGTACCCGGCGTTGAGGTTACCTTCAAACGGTTTTTTCGCGGTGGAAGGATCGTCCATGACAGTAAAAACGGTATCATCAGCGGTCGCGTTCATAGCCGCAAACACGCCACCCGCCAGCATCAGTGCAGCGGGCACTGTCTTTAAAAGCTTCATTTTATTAAGGAGTCCGTACAACAAAAAAAGAGACCACACGGTCCCGGAATCTTTCTTGAGGATCAATGACAAGGCGTCCAGAGAAAGGTAACAAATTATAAAAAGCCGCAAATAACATAGCAATGTTTTCTTATTTCATTTTTTGAATAAGAACGATCTCAAAAAGCGTTTTATTTTATATATCCCCCGCCTCACTTTTTGTCAGTATTCATATTTAAAATCATACTGTTATTTACATTGCCTTCCTGTCAAATGGTGCCAGGCTAATAAGAACCCATACTAAAAGGAGGTAATGATGGTTTCTATCTATACCCTGACGCTCTCCCCTTCCCTGGATTCCGCCACCCTGACGCCGCAGATTTACCCGGAAGGTAAATTGCGCTGTAGCGCCCCGGTCTTTGAGCCCGGCGGCGGCGGGATCAACGTGGCGCGCGCTATTACCCACCTCGGCGGCAAAGCTACGGCAATTTTCCCCGCAGGCGGTGCCACCGGTGAACATCTGGTCTCTCTGCTGGCAGATGAACAGGTGGCCGTAGAGACCGTCGAGGCCAAAGACTGGACGCGGCAAAACCTGCATGTCCACGTGGAGTCCAGCGGCGAGCAGTACCGTTTTGTCATGCCGGGTGCGAAACTTAGCGATGACGAGTTTCGTCAGCTTGAAGAGAAAGTGCTGACGATAGAGAGCGGCGCGCTGCTGGTGGTAAGCGGCAGCCTCCCGCCCGGCGTCAGCACGGAAAAATTAACGGCGCTTATTCAGACGGCGCAGCAACGCGGTATCCGCTGCATCGTTGACAGCAGCGGCGAGGCCCTGCAGGCGGCTCTGGTGCCGGGCAATCTGGAGCTGGTCAAACCCAACCAGAAAGAGTTAAGCGCGCTGGTCAACCGCGAACTGACGCAGCCTGATGATGTTCGCACCGCCGCGCAGGAGCTGGTACGCAGCGGCAAAGCGCGACGCGTAGTCGTTTCCCTTGGTCCTCAGGGGGCGCTGGCCGTCGATGAAACGTCGTCCGTTCAGGTTGTCCCACCGCCGATGAAGAGCCAGAGCACGGTTGGTGCGGGCGATAGCATGGTGGGCGCGATGACGCTAAAACTGGCGCAGGGCGCGTCTCTGCTGGAAATGACGCGCTACGGCGTGGCGGCGGGTAGCGCCGCAACTATCAATCAGGGCACGCGTCTCTGCTCACTTGCCGATACGCAAAAAATCGTCGATTACCTGTCCCGAAATTAACGCCTTTCCCCTTCGTCTTTACGGAGGGGAATGTCCGCTCTGAGTCGCCAAACGCAAACTATCGACTATGCTAAGAAAACTTCCATGATAACAATGAGGTGAATTATGAGCAGTGGTGACATCACACGTTACGTCGTGACCATCAACCTTCATGAAGCATCGCTGACCGAGCTGAATGAGCTCAACAACGCCTTCACCCGGGCTAATTTTCTCCTCACGCTCACGGATGACGAGGGCAATATTCATGATTTAGGCACCCTGGCATTTGGTCTCATCGGCGCCCTGAGCCAGGAAGAGGTTCATGCGCTGGCCGCCAGTCTGGTAGAGAGCGTGACCGACAAGCCTGCCGAAATTGACGTGGATACCTGGGAAAGCTGGCGGAAAAAAGAACAATAAGTGCGCTGTATGAATTTAAACCGCTCAGGTGTGCGTTAGTTCGTATTTTTTTACCGCCATTATGCGCTAACTTTATGATCTGGCAGACAACATGGGAGAGACAACATGTGGCAGGCTATCAGTTATCTTTTACGTGAGCAGCTGGGTGAAGGTGAAATTGAACTGCGTAACGAACTGCCAGGCGGTGAGATCCACGCCGCGTGGCATTTACGCTACGCAGGACGCGATCTTTTCGTTAAGTGCGATGAACGAGAACTGCTTCCGATATTTACCGCCGAAGCCGACCAGCTGGAGCTGCTGTCGCGCAGTAAAACGGTGACGGTCCCGCAGGTGCTGGCCGTCGGTAGCGACCGCGATTACAGTTTTCTGGTCATGGAATATCTCCCCGCCCGACCGCTGGATGCCCATAATGCGTTTATCCTCGGCCAACAGTTAGCGCGCCTCCATCAATGGAGCGACCAGCCGCAGTTTGGTCTCGATTTTGACAACGATCTCTCTACCACGCCACAGCCCAATGCCTGGCAGCGTCGCTGGTCGACATTTTTTGCCGAGCAGCGCATTGGCTGGCAGCTTGAGCTGGCCGCCGAGAAAGGGCTGGAATTTGGCAATATTGATGCCATCGTCGAGCACGTTCAACAGCGTCTGGCCTCCCACCAGCCCCAGGCGTCTCTGCTTCACGGCGATTTGTGGTCTGATAACTGCGCGCTGGGTCCCAACGGCCCCTACATCTTCGACCCGGCCTGCTACTGGGGTGACAGAGAGTGCGATCTTGCCATGCTGCCGCTTCATCCGGAGCAGCCGCCGCAAATATACGACGGATACCAGTCTGTTTCCCCCCTGCCGCCCGGTTTCCTCGACCGCCAGCCGGTGTATCAGCTTTATACGCTGATGAACCGTGCCATTCTTTTTGGCGGAGAACACCTGGTTAACGCCCAGCGGGCACTCGAGCGTATGCTTGCCGCCTGAGACGCGAACGGGTGGCCTTGCCGCCACCCTTATCACTTACAGAAAACCGAGCAGTGAGAAGAAGAAGTATCCCGCCACAATGATGATCACGGGAAGGATATAGAGCGGGAAAATTTGCAGGAAAATGGTGTGACGCGGCACAACAATGCGGGATTCAATCTGCTCCCGGCTCATGCCTTCCGGGCCTTTGGCCTGCTCCAGAATCAACTGATCCTCAACGCCTTCGCGTAAAAAGCGCGTCTGACGGCTCATTCTCGCGCCAGAGGCCTGCAGTGCCAGCGCGACAAAGATCAGGGCGTATATCACCCAGAAGCCGATATTCAGCTGTTGATGAAAATCCGGGGTGGGTGAGTTAAACCAGAAGACATTCAAAAATGGCGTATTAAAACGCATCATCTCAATCATGACATGAGCGAAATCAAGCATTACCGCATTGATACCCGGCTGTTTTTCGCTGTGATCGTACATAAATTTGAGTACAGAAATCAGCGTAGAAATGACGGCAGGAATAAAAATCACCCAGCCAGCAATACGTTTTAAGACCGCAATGCGTCCAGCTTGTTGATACGTCATCAGTTCCTCTTCATAAAGACGCGTTATTTGTGCCTAAGTCTACCTGCTGGCCATCAATTTCGCCCGCTCTTTAAAAGCAATATGCTAAATTGCAGATTGTGCTTAGCACGTATCGTCTGTCGAACACCCTGGATAAGGAGACGTTGTGATGTCGACACCGCGCCAAATTCTTGCCGCAATTTTTGACATGGATGGATTACTGATCGATTCCGAACCGCTGTGGGATCGCGCCGAACTGGATGTGATGGCCAGTCTGGGCGTCGATATCAGCCGCCGTAATGAACTACCCGATACGCTGGGCCTGCGCATCGATATGGTGGTTGACCTGTGGTTTGCCCAACAGCCGTGGGTGGGTCCCGATCGCAATGAGGTGACCGCACGCATTATCAGCCGCGCCATTTCTCTGGTGGAAGAGAGCCGGCCGCTGCTGCCCGGCGTACGTGAGGCTGTCGCGCTGTGTAAAGCCCAGGGGCTGAAGGTTGGCCTGGCTTCCGCTTCACCGCTGCATATGCTGGAAAAAGTGCTCACGATGTTTGAACTGCGCGACAGTTTTGACGCGCTGGCGTCCGCTGAGAAATTGCCTTACAGCAAGCCGCACCCGCAGGTCTATCTGGACTGTGCCGCTAAGCTCGGCCTGGATCCCCTCAGCTGCGTTGCGCTGGAAGATTCCGTTAACGGCATGGTGGCCACTAAAGCCGCGCGGATGCGCTCCATTGTGGTGCCTGCGGAAGAAGGCCGTCACGACCCCCGGTTTGCTCTTGCCGACGTGAAGCTTAATTCACTAGCAGAACTGACGGCGCATCATCTGCAGGGCGGTTAACGCCCTCCTCCGGTTTGTGACAAACAGTTACACCGTCACCTCTTCCGCCTACTGTATAAAAACCCTATACTGTATGAATTGACAGTTTCGTGGGTTTTATCATGACGGCGGAAGGCCACCTGCTTTTTTCTATTGCGTGCGCAGTATTTGCCAAAAACGCTGAACTTACCCCCGTGCTGGCACAGGGGGACTGGTGGCATATTGTCCCTTCCGCCGTATTGACCTGTCTGCTGCCCGACATCGACCACCCTAAATCCTTCCTCGGACAGCGTCTGAAATGGGTGTCGAAACCCATCGCCCGCGCGTTCGGCCACCGGGGGTTTACGCACAGCCTGCTGGCCGTGTTTGGCCTGCTGACGCTGTTCTATTTAAAAGTGCCTGAAAGCTGGATAGTCCCCGCCGATGCCATCCAGGGGATGGTGCTGGGCTATTTAAGCCATATTCTGGCCGATATGCTGACGCCTGCGGGCGTGCCGCTGCTATGGCCCTGCCGCTGGCGTTTCCGTTTTCCCATCCTTGCACCGCAGAAAGGTAACCAGCTTGAGCGGGTATTGTGCATGGCGCTGTTTGCTTACGCCGTCTGGATGCCGCAAACCTTGCCCGAAAACAGTGCAGTTCGTTGGTCATCCCAGATGATTAATTCGCTGCAATTTCAGTTTAATCGCTTTATTCATCACCAGATTGAACAGTAAACCGACAAAATTATCCCATTTGTCATAACCCATTCCATTTGGATATAAGCGCTACATCACACTTCTGCTAACCTTCCGCCAACAGGATCGGTAAAAACCGACCCAATAATAAATCAGGAGAACGGGGATGAATTTTCCACTCATCGCGAACGTCGTTGTGTTCGTTATATTGCTATTGCTTCTCGCGCAGGCGCGCCACAAACAGTGGAGCCTGGCGAAAAAGGTGCTGGTTGGTCTGGCCATGGGTGTCGTATTTGGTCTGGCATTACAGGCAATTTATGGCTCCGATAATCCAGTTCTGAAAGATTCCATTCAGTGGTTCAACATTGTCGGTAACGGCTATGTCCAGCTGCTGCAGATGATCGTTATGCCGCTGGTGTTCGCCTCTATTCTGAGCGCCGTGGCCCGCCTGCATAACGCCACTCAGCTGGGAAAAATCAGTTTCCTGACCATTGGTACGCTGCTGTTCACCACGCTGATTGCCGCGCTGGTGGGTGTGCTGGTCACCAACCTGTTTGGCCTGACCGCAGAAGGTCTGGTTCAGGGTACCGCTGAAACGGCACGTCTTACCGCAATTCAGACCAACTATGTGGGTAAAGTAGCTGACCTGACCGTGCCGCAGATGGTGCTCTCCTTCATTCCGAAGAACCCGTTTGCTGACCTGACCGGTGCGAGCCCAACCTCGATCATCAGCGTGGTTATTTTCGCCGCGTTCCTGGGCGTCGCGGCGCTGAAGCTGCTGAAAGACGACGCGCCAAAAGGCGAACGCGTGCTGACCGCGATTGACACCCTGCAAAGCTGGGTGATGAAGCTGGTTCGTCTGGTTATGCAGCTCACCCCTTACGGCGTGCTGGCGCTGATGACCAAAGTGGTTGCCGGCTCTAACCTGCAGGACATCATTAAGCTGGGCAGCTTCGTTGTCGCCTCTTATCTGGGCCTGGGCATTATGTTCGTTGTGCACGGCATCCTGCTGGGCGTGAACGGCGTCAGCCCGCTGAAATACTTCCGTAAAGTCTGGCCGGTACTGACCTTTGCCTTCACCAGCCGTTCCAGCGCCGCGTCTATTCCGCTGAACGTTGAAGCGCAAACCCGTCGTCTGGGCGTGCCTGAATCCATCGCCAGCTTCTCTGCCTCCTTTGGTGCCACCATTGGTCAGAACGGCTGTGCGGGTCTGTACCCGGCGATGCTGGCCGTAATGGTCGCGCCGACAGTGGGTATCAACCCGCTGGATCCGGTATGGATCGCCACGCTGGTCGGGATTGTTACCGTAAGCTCCGCAGGCGTTGCGGGCGTTGGCGGTGGCGCAACCTTCGCCGCACTGATTGTGCTGCCTGCGCTGGGTCTGCCCGTAACGCTGGTCGCCCTGCTGATCTCCGTTGAGCCGCTGATCGACATGGGTCGTACCGCGCTGAACGTGAACGGCTCCATGACCGCCGGTACGCTGACCAGCCAGTGGCTGAAGCAGACCGACAAAGCGATTCTGGAAAGTGAAGACGACGCCGAGCTGGCGCACCGTTAATCACGGTAGAAATAAAAAAACCGCCATCAGGCGGTTTTTTTATGGCTGTTATTCTTCAACCTCTTCATCCTGGCGGATCTGCATCGCCCACCGCTGTGCGGACTCCGGCACCGTAAACGTGGGAGAGCGACGGAAATGTTCGCCGATCAGCACAAAGGCCACGTATTTCCCCCGCAGCAGCCAGACATCACGAAAGCCCTCCACTTTCAGGGCATGGTCAGGCGGCGCGGGCTCAACGCGGGGCACATAGCTAATAACCTGGCGGTTTTGTTGACGAAGAGGTTTCATAAGCGACGGATTCACTAAAGCAAAATTCTTGAAGCAGGAAAATTCTATGATAGCCGATCCTGCTGCCTTCCGTCGCGCTCCGAGTGGGTGAGATGGCTCCTTTCGCTAATCACGGCATGTGAAAACTCTTAGTTCGCGAACCATGTCGCGACATTGTTCTATCCTTAATAGGGTTTTTAGCAATGGATAAAGGAGAAGCGTGCAATGTCGAACAAAGATAAAACACATCAATCACCGATTCATGGCACTGAAGAATCTCAACCGGGTATGGACTCTCTCGCCCCTGCAGACGGCTCTCACCGCCCCTCCCCTGGCCCCTCAGCACCGGGCGAACAGCCTACCGCACCGGGAAGCATGAAATCGCCGGACACGGGAAACGAGAAGCTGAAATCTCTTGAGCCACACCGTAAAGGCGGCGAGGGTTTTGCGCTCACCACCAATCAGGGCGTGCGTATTGCTGACGATCAGAACTCCCTTCGCGCAGGCGTGCGCGGCCCAACCCTGCTGGAAGACTTTATCCTGCGGGAAAAAATCACCCATTTTGACCACGAGCGGATACCAGAACGCATCGTCCACGCGCGCGGTTCCGCTGCGCACGGCTACTTTCAGCCCTACAAGAGCCTGAAAGCGATCACCAAAGCGGATTTCCTCTCCGACCCGGATAAAATTACCCCGGTGTTTGTGCGTTTCTCCACCGTGCAGGGCGGCGCGGGGTCGGCAGATACCGTCCGGGATATCCGCGGCTTTGCCACCAAGTTTTATACCGAAGAGGGTATTTTCGATCTGGTCGGCAATAACACCCCGGTGTTTTTCATTCAGGACGCGCATAAATTTCCTGACTTTGTCCATGCGGTAAAACCGGAGCCCCACTGGGCCATACCGCAGGGACAAAGTGCGCACGACACCTTCTGGGACTATGTTTCCCTGCAGCCTGAAACCTTACACAACGTGATGTGGGCGATGTCAGACCGCGGCATTCCGCGCAGCTATCGCACCATGGAGGGGTTTGGCATCCACACCTTCCGTCTGATCAACGCCGAGGGGAAAGCCACGTTTGTCCGCTTCCACTGGAAGCCTGTCGCGGGTAAAGCCTCGCTGGTGTGGGACGAGGCGCAGAAGCTGACCGGGCGCGATCCGGACTTCCATCGCCGCGAGCTGTGGGAATCCATTGAAGCGGGCGACTTCCCGGAATACGAACTGGGCCTGCAGCTCATACCGGAAGAGGACGAATTTAAGTTCGATTTCGACCTTCTGGACCCGACGAAGCTGATCCCGGAAGAGCTGGTGCCGGTGCAGCTGGTGGGTAAAATGGTGCTCAACCGCAACCCGGATAATTTCTTTGCCGAAAACGAGCAGGCCGCGTTCCACCCGGGGCATATCGTGCCGGGGCTGGACTTCACCAACGATCCGCTCCTGCAGGGACGCCTGTTCTCCTATACCGATACGCAGATTAGCCGACTCGGCGGGCCGAACTTCCACGAAATTCCGATTAACCGCCCAACCTGCCCGTATCACAACTTCCAGCGCGACGGGATGCACCGTCAGGATATTGATACCAACCCGGCAAACTATGAGCCGAACTCCATCAACGATAACTGGCCGCGTGAAACGCCTCCCGGACCGAAACGCGGTGGATTCGAATCGTATCAGGAGCGTATCGATGGCAATAAAATTCGCGAGCGCAGCCCCTCGTTCGGTGAGTATTACGCCCACCCTCGCCTGTTCTGGAACAGCCAGACGCCGATTGAGCAACAGCACATCATAGGTGGCTTCAGCTTTGAGCTGAGTAAAGTGGTGCGTACCTACATCCGCGAGCGGGTGGTCGATCAGCTGGCACATATTGATATTCAGCTTGCCCAGAGCGTCGCGGATAACCTGGGCATTACGCTGACCGACGAGCAGCGCAACCTTGCTCCGCCGAAAGAGGTTAACGGCGTGAAGAAAGATCCGTCGCTGAGCCTGTATGCCGTGCCGGGCGGCTCGATTAAAGGCCGCGTGGTCGCCATTCTGCTGAATGACAAAACACGCGCCAGCGACGTGCTGGGGATTATGCAGGCGCTGAAGACTCAGGGCGTGCATGCCAAACTGCTCTATTCCCGCATGGGTGAAGTGACGGCTGACGATGGCTCTGTGCTGCCGGTCGCGGCGACCTTTGCCGGGGCGCCATCGCTGACCGTCGATGCGGTGATTGTACCGTGCGGGGATATTGCCAGCCTGCTGACCAACGGGGACGCCGTGTATTATCTGCTGGAAGCCTATAAGCACCTGAAACCGATCGCGCTGTCCGGCGACGCGCGACAGTTCAAAGCGCAGCTGAAGGTGGCCGATCAGGGTGAGGACGGGATTGTCGAGGGAGATAACGTTGACGATGCCTTTATGACGAAGCTGTTTGATTTGCTCGCCGCACACCGCGTCTGGTCGCGCAGCAGCAAGATCGATCAGATCCCGGCGTAAAAAAAGCCGGGTGGCGCTTGCGCTTACCCGGCCTACATTCGATTGGTTTTGTAGGCCCGGTAAGGCGAAGCTGCCACCGGGCTTTATCTCAAAGATCCCCAAACGTCCCCAACCGATACCCGCGCTCGGCAATCGCATACTTCAGCGACGCCGACGTCAGCACGTCCAGCTCCGCCAGGCGCGGCCAGCAGTAGGCGCTTTTCAGCACGGTGTTATCGACAAAAGCCGGATGCGCCATCACTTCTACCGACTTTTCCCCCCGCGCGGCGGAATCGTCCAGCACCTTCAGGAACAGCGCGTCGTCGATCTCGTCGCCGTAAAATGCGCTGCTGAACCCCTCAGTGGTTGTCACGTCGCAGTCGGGCACGCCGCGCGCCTCCCTATCCACGCGCATCGCCACGCCTTTGCGCTGGGCAAACCCGGCGACAATCGGGAAAATCGCCGGGATCATATGCACGTGGTGATGGCTGTCGATATGCGTCGGCGCCTGACCAAACACATCAACGAAGCGGTTGAACTGACAGTCCAGCTCGCGGGCAATCTCTTCGAGCGGCAGAGCATCCTGCTCCGCCAGTTCCCAAATCCACTTTCCAAGCTGGCCGTCGCGCGTCAGGCCCGGCATTGGCGAAAGCGGCATCCCGAGCGTCAGCACAAAATGCATGCCGACGCCCAGCGCCGGCACCTCGCGTCTCAGCTGCGCCGCGTGTTCAACCGCCTCACCATTCACCAGTGCCGTGGTAGAGGTCACAATCCCCCGGCGACAGGCTTCAATAATGCCGTAGTTCTGGCCTTTCGAGAGACCAAAGTCATCAGCATTAACGATCAGCAGGTTTTCCATTGTGCGTCCTCTTAGTGGTGTTTGAACTTCAGCTTCTCGATCGTGGCGGCAAAATTCGGCAACCATTTTTCATGTGCCAGGATCATCTCGCTGGCCAGCTGCTCCGCGTCGCGGTCAGAATGCACCAGCGGGCTGAGGTTCAGGGCCAGCAGCACGTCATTGAGCTCACCGCTCAGCGCCGCGTTGCTTGCCGCCACTTCAAAGCCCTTAATGGTGTGGATCAGGCCCATGACCTTGTCATCAAAGTGGGTGATACGAGGATGCGGTTTAGCGCCCTCGCGCCCCAGGATGCAGGTCATCTCGACGGCCCAGTCCGCCGGGATATTGTCGATATGGCCGTGGTGCGGCACGTTGACATAGTGTTCCGCCTGCTTGTCGTTATAGATGGCGTTGATCACTTCACACGCCGCATCGGAGTAGTAGGCCCCGCCGCGCTGCTCCAGTTCTTTCGGTTTGACGTTCAGGTTCGGGTCTTTATACAAATCGAACAGCTGCTTCTCGACCTTCTGAACGATCTGCGCGCGCGCGCCGCCCTTATAGTACTCGCCCATTTCGATAGCCAGCATCTCTTTCTGCTTGAAGTAGTAAAGCAGGTACGAGCACGGCAGCAGGTTCAGCGAGCGGATCAGCCCTTCGCTGAACGGCAGGTCAAAGATGTTTTTCACGGATGCCGCCGTCAGGCGACCGGAAGCCACGCCGTCGAGGAGCTCGGCAAAGCGCGATTTTCCGTTCACGATGACATCTTTAATAAACACCATGTGGTTCAGGCCGAACAGATCGATGGAGAGATCGTCGCTGTCGGTCAGCGCCAGCACGTCGCGGATAAACATCTTCATGCCGATCGGAATGTTACAGACGCCGATAAAACGTTTGAAGCCGGTATGACGATAGACCGCTTCAGTGACCATCCCGGCCGGGTTGGTGAAGTTAATCACCCACGCGTTCGGGCAGATCTCCTGCACGTCTTTGACGATGTCGAAAATGACCGGGATGGTACGCAGACCTTTAAACAGGCCGCCTGCGCCGTTGGTCTCCTGCCCCAGATAGCCATGGCTCAGCGGAATACGCTCGTCCAGCTCGCGCGCCTTCAGCTGGCCAACGCGCAGTTGGGTGGTGACGAAATCCGCATCTTTCAGCGCCAGACGACGGTCCAGGGTTTTATGCACGGTCAAAGGCACGCCCGCTTTTTCCACCATGCGCTTGCACAGGTCGAAAATAATATTCAGCTTCTCCTGACCTTCCTCAACGTCCACCAGCCATAATTCGCTGACCGGTAATTCATGATAACGTTTCAGGAAACCTTCAAGTAATTCCGGGGTATAGCTGCTGCCGCCACCAATGGTTACGACTTTTAATTTCTTCTGCATAATATCTCCCTTAGCGTATCAGGTTAATCGCCTGCAAGGTATAGCGTACTCTTCCCGCTATTTGGGCAAGCCATTAAAGCAATATTTGTGGCGGATAATCCGCCGAAAGTTAATTCATTACCGTTAAATTCTTCCGGTAACTGTTCGGTGTGAATGACGTCAATTTTTTAAAGGTCTTAATAAACAGGCTGGGACTGCTGTATCCTGACTCGTACGCAATATCGGTGACAGAATAGTTGGTAATTTCCAGCTGTTTTTTGGCAAAGTTAATGCGGATTTCATTAATAATTTGCACGGGCGTTTTACGATAATAGCGCTGCGTTGCACGGGTCAGATATTCCTGGGATTTGCCCGACAGCGACACCATATTTTCCAGCGCATTTTCGCTGAACTGGCCTTTATCGTGCATCAGCTCAACGGTGCCACGCAGCCATTGCGGAATATCATCCGTCACCTGCTGCTCTTCACGATGGTGGCGCAGCCGGTTCATCACGTAGAAGGTCACCGTTTCAATAAACTCATCAAATTCATTGTCGCGGAAGTTAAGCGAAGCGATAACCGTCTCAATCCAGGTCATGAACTCGTTTTTGACCCGATAGACCTGGGAGGCAACGAAGCAGAACGGCACCAACGGCAGATAGTGCTTCTCGAAGAAACGTCTGCTGACGCCCACGTTCAGAATGCGGGTGGCACCAAATTCGTAAAAGCTCTGGTGATAAGACCCCATCGGCAGGAAGACAAAATCCCCTCGCTCAAGCAGGACGCGCTTACCGTTGATCTCCTGGTAGTAGCGACCGGTCAGAACAATCGTGAACTCGTAGTAGTCATGCTGGTGCAGACCACTGGCGCTCTCCGTTTTGTTGTAGATAACCACATGAAAATTTTTGCCATTAAACAGCTGCTGTTCAAGTGCGGTTTTAATTTCCATCGTGCTGACCTCCTGCTGCTCAGTCTGACTTACTGCATCTTCTCGTGAAGCTCAATGAGCTCCGCCACCAGCTCACGCGCCAGCATCGAGGTCATCAGGTGATCCTGCGCGTGGACCAGCACCAGGCTGACCTTCATCTTCCCTTCGCCCTGATCGCTTTCAATCAGCTTTGTCTGCACCAGGTGCGCTTCATTCAGCGCCGTGCGGGACTGCTCCATCATGGTTTTCGCGGCGGCGAAATCCCCCTGCTTGGCCTGCTTCAGTGCGGCATAGGCCAGGCTGCGGGCCTGTCCGGAGTTGATGATAAGCCCCATCACCACTTCTTCAAGATCGTTCTCGGCGGCTTCGTCTGCGACAATACTATCCAAATCTAACATGTTTAAGCTCCTTGTGGCTGGCGCGGGCTTCCCCGCGCCGGTCAATCTTAGAATTTCAGTGAGAGGGCAATATCCTCTTCGCTCTCTTCTTCATCAATGATGGTGGCGGCTTTGTTGGCAATCGCCACGAATGGCATGTACAGCAGGGTGGCAATCCCGAGGTTGAATATCGCCAGCAGGAAGGCTGCGACGCTGCCGTTGGTGTTGAAGAAGGCGCCCAGACCTGCTGGCATGGTCCACGGTGCAATGTTGGTAATCGGTGGAATGATGCCCATGTAATACGCCGTCAGAGTGATAGCGGCCAGCAGCGGCTGAATCAGGATGAACGGAATGAACATTACCGGGTTCATGATGATTGGCAGACCGAACAGAATCGGTTCGTTAATCTGGAAGATGCCTGATGGCAGCGCCAGCTTCGCGACCTGACGGTAATCAGCACGACGAGAGACAATAAAGACCGCGATGATCAGACCCAAGGTCGCCCCGGTACCGCCCAGGAAGATATAGGAGTCAAGCATCGGCTTCGCCCACACATGGAAGGTTTTACCGGCTGCCAGCGCCGCGTCAACGGAGCCGTACTGCTGGTAAAGCGCAACGTTTTCCAGTGCCCAGGGGGTCATAATCCCGCTGTCCAGCGCGGCCAGTGCCAGTGAACCATGCACGCCAAAGAACCACAGCAGAGAGGTGAAAATCACATACGCCCAACCGACCACGCCACCCATCGACGCCAGCGGCGTAGAGATAGAGTCCATGATGATCTGGTGGAAGTTTGTGCCCCAGTGGGAGAGCGCCCAGGCGATAATCCCCATGATAGAGAGAATAATGAAGCCCGGAATCAACGCGGAAAATGAACGGGAAACGGAAGCCGGTACGCTATCCGGCAGGCGGATAACCCAGTTGCGACGGATAATAAAGGTGAACATTTCTGCCACCACCAGGCCGATAACAATACCGGAGATAATGTTGGCCCCACCCAGCCAGTTGGCGCCGACGGCATAGGCTTCACCCACGCTGTATGGCGTCACGGTCATGAAAGCGGCGACGGATAATAACCCGGCGGCCAGCGGATCGACTTTACGCTCTTCTGCCAGTGCCATCCCAATAAAGAAAGGCGCCATCAGCGACATAATCCCCAACGTACCGTTATAGACGTTGCCGCCGATGGCTTTAAAACCATTAAGGGTTTCAATAGTGGAAGCGTCTAACCGAATTCCTAATGAATAAAAGAAGGAACCTTCACCAAAGCTCAGAAAAACGTTGTTAATTAAAACGAACATGGCCCCGGCCAGCGTCAGCGGCATTAATTTAATAAAGCCGTTTTTGATGGCATTAACGTGAGGCTGCTTTCCTATTTTAACAGCAAAAGGAAGGAGTACCTTTTCAAGTGAAGCGATGACTTTACTCATAGGAAAATACCCTTAAATGCCGTAACGCATGTTACGGCGTATTGTGTGTGAAATAACTCTTTGACGGGAAAAATAAAAATTAATTAGCAGCTTTTTTAATGGCTGCCACAGCAGCTTTAAGAACACCTAAACCATCAATCTTGCCGTACAGCCCCGAGTCGATCACTTCGACCGGTTTATTCGGTAACAGTCGTTGAATTTCGGGCAACATATAGGCAATTTGCGGCCCCAGTAAAACGACATCGGCTGTCTGGCCTTTTTCGCCCGCCAGCGTCTCTGGAAACGCTTCAATCACCACAGGGACTTCATACTTTTCAGCCTGCGCACGCATCTTTGACACCAGAAGCGAGGTTGACATGCCCGCTGAGCAGAACAGGTAGATATGTTTCTTTTCCATCGTGTTTTCCCTCTTTTATGACTACCTGCCATCGCGCTATCACTCGACTCGCTGTCCCGGCAGACAGGTAGCTTGCGTACTGTTGTTTATCGTTGGAGTGAGTATACGCAATGGTACAGACAGGGGATAATTCTGGATAGACTCAAATTGTCTCTCATTGACCTGGCTTGTTGACTCCCTTCACATTTCGGGCAAATAATTCGCGCAAAGAAATAAGATTTACGTATGCATAAAAAAACCGGCCCCTGGGCCGGTTTGTTAACATCCTCAGGCAAGGAGGGTTACTGCGCCTTAGGTGCCTGCGGATCGGTGTCGTATTCAGCACAGGTCTGATAGCCGGAGTTGATCACATGACCGGTATCATCCAGCGCGACAAAGTAGGTTTCTGCCTTACCATCACGTTGACCCAGGATATAGGTCTGGCAGGTCCCTTTCGCATGAATCATGGTCACTTCAGAAGAAGGTTTACCGGCAATCGCGGCCACCTGCGAACGGGTCATCCCTTTTTTAACGTCTTTTACTACGGGCTGCGTAAACTGATCCTTGGTGCGATCGTAAGCCGTACACCCTGCCAGCATAGTCAGTACCGCCGCTGCGCTAAGAATTCCTGCTACGTTCTTGTTCATATTCCGTCCTCTTGTTTATCAGCGTGTTATCTAAGCATGGGATAAAAAGTACTATTGTTCAACTTTGTGAGTTACGCCAGACGAATTTCGGAAAATTCTAATAAAACAACGATAACCTGCTAAATCGGCGCAAATTAGCGCACTCGAAACTGTGATCCTTGTCGTTTCTCGCCCAAAGGGTTAGTTTTAACAGCTAACACATTCTGTTTATGTACTGCATATGGAGGGCGTGATGGCTCTGCAACAAGAGATTATTCAGGCACTGGGCGCGAAGCCCACGGTAGATGCACATGAAGAGATCCGCCGCAGCGTGGATTTTTTAAAATCGTACTTAAAAAAGAACGCTTTCCTGAAATCCCTGGTGCTGGGCATTAGTGGCGGCCAGGACTCTACCCTGACCGGTAAACTCTGCCAGATGGCGATTTCAGAGCTTCGCGAAGAGACGGGCGATGAGACGCTGCAGTTTATCGCGGTGCGTCTTCCTTATGGCGTGCAGGCGGACGAGCAGGATTGCCAGGATGCCATTACCTTCATTCAGCCTGACCGCGTGCTCACTGTGAATATTAAGGGCTCGGTGCTGGCAAGCGAGCAGGCGCTTCGCGAAGCGGGCATTGAGCTGAGCGATTTTGTTCGCGGCAACGAAAAAGCCCGCGAGCGCATGAAAGCGCAGTACAGCATCGCCGGGATGACCAAAGGCGTCGTCGTCGGCACCGACCATGCGGCAGAAGCGATCACCGGTTTCTTCACCAAATACGGCGACGGCGGCACCGACATTAACCCTATCTTCCGTCTGAACAAGCGTCAGGGTAAGCAGCTGCTGGCCGCGCTGGGCTGTCCTGAGCATCTGTATAAGAAAGCGCCGACAGCGGACCTTGAAGACGATCGCCCTTCCCTGCCGGATGAAGCGGCCCTTGGCGTCACCTATGACAACATTGATGATTATCTGGAAGGCAAAAAGCTGGATGAAGGTACCGCGAAAATCATCGAAGGCTGGTATCTGAAAACCGAGCACAAGCGCCACACGCCAATTACGGTGTTTGACGACTTCTGGAAGAAATAAAAGCAAAACGGTAACCCCAGGTTACCGTTTTTAGTGTTTGCGCCCTCTCCCGTGGGAGAGGGTTGGGGTGAGGGCATCAGGCCGCACGTCATGACCGGGTAAGGCGTCGCCGCCACCCGGCTCTTTTTTAACCACCACACTCCTGCTACACTGTATACCTGAACAGTATATGGAGCAGTATGTGAGCAGGCGTCAATCCGCCCCGCGTCTTGAGTTTGAAGCGGCGGCTATCTACGAATATCCCGAGCACCTTCGCCCCTGGCTTGAAGCATTGCCTAAACAGCCGGGCGTGTACATCTTTCACGGCGAAAGCGACACCCTGCCGCTCTACATCGGCAAGAGCGTTAACATTCGCAGTCGGGTGTTATCCCATCTGCGTACGCCGGACGAAGCCGCCATGCTGCGCCAGTCGCGACGCATTACCTGGTTCCAGACGGCAGGAGAAATGGGCGCGCTGTTGCTGGAGGCGCGGTTGATAAAAGAACAACAACCGCTGTTCAACAAGCGCCTGCGCCGCAACCGTCAGCTCTGCTCCCTGCAGATCAGCGAGGGCAAGCCGCAGGTCGTCTACGCGCGCGACGTCGATTTTTCTCATGCCCCGAATCTCTACGGGCTGTTCGCCAATAAACGTGCCGCACTCCAGGCGCTGCAGACGCTGGCGGACGAGCTACAGCTTTGCTACAGCCTTTTAGGCCTGGAGGCGACCACCCGCGGACGCGCCTGTTTTCGATCCGCGCTGAAGCGCTGCGCCGGTGCCTGCTGCGGGAAAGAAAGCGTTGAGGCGCACCAGGCCCGCCTCCTCAGCGGTCTGGCAGCCATCAGCGTGAACTGCTGGCCCTGGGAAAGCGCCGTTGCGCTAAAAGAGGTGGGCGAGGCAATGACCCAGTATCACATCGTCAACAACTGGCTCTGGCTGGGCGCCGTCGACGACATCAACGACGCGGCAACCCTGCTGCGCACGCCCGCCGGATTTGACCACGATGGCTACAAAATTCTCTGTAAACCGGTCCTGGCCGGTAAGTTTGAAATCATTGAACTCAATGGCCTGGCAGCCATGTGATTTCGCTGAACAATAAGGTACCCTGAGCCTCCAGCAGACGCAGCGTATGGGTACCCTCCTCCCAGCTGGCGCCCTGATCGGCCATCAGCAACTTATCGCCCAGTTGCCACGCCCCGCTTAACACAAACACCACGCCCCCGCGTGTGCCAAAGGTGGTAAAGGTACGGTCAGCCACGCGCACCTTCGCCCGGCAGCAGTCGCGGCGGGTCATGATGTTGAAGTCCATCGCCATCCGCCCATCGGACAGCAGCGCTTTCACCGGCAGGTCGCCGGCAAAGCTATAGGGCTGATGGTGCTTCAGGGTATGGAAGAACGCCTGACCGGCATCCAGGGTCACCTCCCCGCCTTCCAGCAAGGTAATCACCCGATCGACGCCGGGAAACGAGGAGAATTCGCCGTTGCTGGCGATAGTCGCGATACTGGCACGCCAGTGAAAATCCCTCGTCGCGGGAGGGAAGCAGCAAATCTCACGCGTTTCGCCAGCACCATTACGCCAGAGGCTGACCGGCATCTTACGGATATCAAAGAACTCCATCACCACTCCTGAATGGCACAACCCGTGCCAGGGCAAGGATATTGCTATCGTTGCTGTCTTGATTGTTATCGTTGGGTATTCACAGAAACAGTATCGGCAGCAGAGCGGGCAGGCCTTAGCGCAACGTTAATAAAAATGCTAACGCCATGACTCTACGAACATTCTCTGAAGCGACTACAGGAGGATACCGCGCTGGCGGCGGCAGGCAAGAGGGCAGGAAAGAAAAACCGCCGGTCCTGTCCACAGCGATTGCGCTTTTGTGGACAGGATCCCGGCGGTCTTAAGAGTGTGAACCGATTATTCGGTTGGTGCTGGCATTTTACCTTCCATCGCCGGACGTTCTGTCAGACGCTTCTCAAAATTCGCATTAAATTGTTTTTTCTGTTCCGGGGTCAGAATGTTGTAGATCTTGTTCTGAGTTTCCATGTGAGCCAGCATGCGGGCTTTGTGCTGCGCGGCCATTTTGTCAATCTGCGCTTCGGCTTTCGCCTTGTCGAAGCTGTCGCTGGCGATGATGTCATGCATCGCACGACGCTCTTCAAGCGGAGGACGTTTCATCTGGTCGCGTTCACCTTTTCTGATGTCGCGGATCTGCTGCTTCTGCGCATCCGTCAGGTTGAGATCCTTAAACATCATCATCTCGTTGTGCATACCCGGACCTTTATGATGCATCATCATTTTGCCTTCAGCAGGCGCGGCAGTGGTGGTGGTCGCAGTATCTGCGGCGAACGCCATGCTGGTAGCGCCCAGAGCCAGGGTAGAAGCAACAAACAGTGCAGTAAACTTACGCATAATTTATTTCCTTTCTTTCAGTTATTCTTCGGCGCTATGCCGTGTTGACGAGATTAACTTTACGGGGTTTATCGTCAATTAGTCAGAGCAACGGTAAAACAATGAAAGTGTAAAAAACAAATTTTCGCCAAATGTGGAGGAAATAAGGATAAAGCGTGGAGAGTTGCAACAAAAAATATTCAATGCGATGATTTTAAAGCGATTTAGCAGAATTATAACGGAGTGAAGGTGAATAATAAAGCAATTCACCAGGAATATTCTGCAAAACAAGCGCAAGCGCTTTAATCGTTAAGAAAAGTTTTTTACTTCCCCCTCCCGAATGATGAGAGGGGAAAGGTTCAGGATATTTTTTCCAGCATCAGCCCGGCCCGCAGGCCAAACGCGACGGTGGGGTTAGGGAATAAAACATACTCGGTGGTTTTCTGCACCTCGTAACGCTCCTCGCCATCCTCGGCCAGCAGCGCCCCTTTGCGGAACGGCGTGAAGTTGAGGGTATGTGCGGCCATGTGGAGCAGGAAGGCATCGCTGCGGCGCGTGATCTGCTGTACGACCCGGTACCGCTCAACGGGTTGATGCGCGTGCTCGGGAGCCTTTCCTCCCAGCAGCGCCCGAAGGGCGAGATGCGTAGGCGCAAAGCGGGTGAGATCGTTCTGGCCAAACGGCAGCGCTTTCCCCAGTTCCAGCGTACAGGACAACGCACCAAAGTTCTCACAGGTGAAGTGCGTAAAGGTTCCGCCCGGCGACTGGTGAAAGACCAGCGCCTCCAGCCCGGCGTCTCCCAGCCAGCTCAGGAAATCTTCCTCCCACGGCTGATTGCGCTGCGGCAGAACGCCAAAGCGAACATGGTAAGACGCGCGGATGGCCGTATGCAGATCCAGATGCCAGCGCACGGGCCCCGCAGCGGCAAAAAACGCGGTCACCACGTTCTCCAGCCACGCTGCCCGCGCCGTTTCATCGCTCTGCGGAAACTGCGCCCAGCGCCCGCCGAACATGCGGTTAATGTCGCTGACCAGATACCGTTTGTTTTGCGCCAGCGCAGGGGGATTGCCCAGCACCACCAGCACGCGGCACGTCAGGGCAATTTCATTGCGATACAGCGCGCGCAGCAGCAGATCGACAATCTCAACGGGTGCCGTTTCATTCCCGTGAATGCCCGTTGAAAGCAGCAGCGAGAGATCGCTTTTTGCGGTCGGCGTCAGCTCAAGCACCCCGCGCCCCAGCCACCGCCAGCGAAATGAGGGGCCGTCCCCCTCTTTCTGTTCCGGCGTCTCATCGGCCAGGGTCAGCGCCAGTAAATTTTCCATATCCACTCCTTTAGCGCTGGAACGGGTAAACCGATCCCAGCTGCAGGATTGTCGATAATGCGTCCAGCGCCTCGCGTCCTTCACGCAGAAGCTGCGGGTCAACCAGATCCGCCTGCGTTAGCCGATCGCGATAGTAGCGATCGACCCAGTCATTCAGACGGGTAAAGAGCGTATCGTTCATCATGACCGCCGGATTAACCGCCTGCATTTCGTCCTGGGTCAAGACCACGCGCAGACGTAAACAGGCTGGGCCACCGCCGTTGGCCATGCTTTCGCGCAGATCAAACACGCGCAGTTCGTCAATCGGGTTATCGGCCTTCACCAGCTCGGTCAGGTAGCGCCACACGCCCTGATGATCCCGGGACTCCTGCGGCAGGACCAGCATCATGCTGCCGTCATCGCGGCTCAGCAGCTGGCTATTGAACAGATACGTTTCGACCGCGTCCTGCACGCTTACCGCCGCCGTTGGCACCTGAATGGGCGTAAAGCCGCGCACGCGCTCATGCAGCGTGGCGAGCAGCTTTTCCTGATGGGCAAACGCCTGCTCGTGGCAGAACAGCACCTGGCGGTTGGAAACGGCAATCACGTCGTTGTGGAACACGCCCTGGTCGATCACGTGCGGGTTCTGCTGGGCAAAAATCACCTGGGAAGGATTGACCTGGTTCAGGCGGGCAACCGCCTGGCTGGCTGCCAGCGTCTGACGCGCAGGATAACGGGTTGGCGCGGCGTGGCCCCCCTCTTCTCGCCCGTAGATAAACAGCTGCAGGCCCGGGTCGCCATAATCGCCCCCCAGGCGGTTATGGTTAGCCGCGCCTTCGTCGCCAAACATCGCCACCTGCGGCAGAGCCTGATGCACCTCAAAATGGGCGTCCTGGCTGAAAATGGCGCGCAGCACGCGCTCGGTGGTTTCCGCTTCGGTGGCGCGGTGGAATTTATTGTTCAGGTTCGCCACCGTCAGATGAACTTTGCCATCCAGCGTATCGGCTGACGGCGCGACGGTCGCGGCGTTGGCCACCCACATCGAAGAGGCCGAGCTTGCCGCCGAGAGGAGGTGCGGCGTCTGCGTACCCGCTTTTTCAACCACCTGCTCATCGGTGCCGCTAAAGCCGAGCTGACGCAGCACCGCCACGTTCGGACGCTCCTGCGGCGGGATCACCGCCTGCGGGAAACCGGCATCAGCCAGCGCCTTCATTTTTAGCAGCCCCTGCTTCGCCGCCAGCTTCGGGTTCGAGACCTGAAAGCGATGCTTCGTCGAGGCTTCATTACCAAAAGAGAGACCGGCATAGTGGTGCGTCAGCCCCACCAGCCCGTCAAAGTTAACTTCACGCGCTTTCATGACGATCCCCTCCGGTAAAATCCAGCCCCGGATTAAGCGTCTCCGGCAGCGTCAACGCCGGGGTTTCCAGGCTCGCCATCGGCCACGCGCAGTAATCGGCGGCATACCACGCGCTGGCGCGATGGTTGCCCGACGCGCCCACGCCGCCGAACGGCGCGGTGCTCGCGGCCCCGGTCAGCGGTTTATTCCAGTTCACAATACCGGCGCGCGCTTCCAGCAGCAGTTGTTCAAACTTCTCGCGATGCGGTGAAATCAGCCCGCTCGACAGGCCGTAGCGGGTGTTATTCGCCATCGCAATCGCCGCATCGAAATCGTCATAGCGCCAGACGCACAGCAGCGGGCCAAAGACCTCTTCATCCGGCACGTTGCTCGCGCCGCTCATCTCAACGATGCCCGGCGTCAGCAGCGAGGTGCCCGGCTGAACCTGCTTTGGCTCGAGCAGGGTTTTCGCGCCGCGCGCGACGTGGTCATGCCAGGCCTTCAGTACGTTCAGCGCGGCCTGTTCGGAAATCAGCCCGCCGATAAACGGCTGCGGATCGGCATCCCACGCGGCAGGTACCAGCCGCGCGCTCACTTCTACCAGACGCTTCAGGAAGGCATCGCCCTGCGCGCCGCGCTTGACCAGCAGGCGGCGGGCGCAGGTGCAGCGCTGTCCGGCGGTAATAAAGGCGGACTGAATCGTCAGGTGCACCGCGGCGTCGATATCATCAGGATCTTCCACAATCAGCGGGTTGTTGCCGCCCATCTCCAGCGCCAGAATTTTCTCCGGCTGCCCTGCCAGCTGGCGGTGCAGCTGATAGCCCGTCCCGGCGCTGCCGGTAAACAGCAGGCCGTCGATATCGCTCAGCGCGCTCAGCGCCTGGCCGGTTTCACGTCCGCCCTGCACCAGGTTCAGCACGCCCGGCGGCAGGCCGGCCTGTTCCCACAGCTTAACCACCGCCTCGCCGGTTAATGGCGTGAGCTCGCTCGGTTTGAAAATGACGGTATTGCCCGCCAGCAGCGCGGGCACAATGTGGCCATTCGGCAGATGCCCCGGGAAGTTGTACGGACCAAACACCGCCAGCACGCCGTGCGGACGGTGGCGCAGCGTGGCCGCGCCGTCCGGCATGTCGGTATGCTGTTCGCCGGTACGGGTATGGTACGCCTTGACCGAAATGGCGATTTTATTGATCATCGCCGTCACTTCGGTTGTCGCTTCCCAGCGCGGTTTACTGGTTTCAGACGCGATGATGCGCGTCAGTTCAGCCTTGTTTGCCTCCAGCAGCCCGGCGAACTTTTCAACAATTGCCTGGCGCACGGCGAAAGGCTGTTTTGCCCACGCCGGAAACGCGCGGCGAGCGGCATGGCAGGCCTGATCTACCTGCGCGGCGCTGGCGTCATGCCCCTTCCAGAGCACCTCTTTTCCAACCGGATTGGTCTTTACGCGCTGTTCGCCTTCACCCGTGACCCAGTCACCGTTAATCCATAATGTCATGCTGTTTTCTCCTCAGGGCAGAGACGCACCAGGCGAACCGTATCGCCGGCGTTACATTTCAGGGCATCGAGCTCAGCAGCCGTCAGCACCAGACGTTCACATTTCGGGTTGGTTCGCACCAGCATGGCGCGGAAGTTGGCGTAATTTTCATTCGCCACCAGGCATGCGGGCCAGTCGCCCGGCGCGGGCTGGCCTTCAGAGACCTCAACCAGCCGGCTTTTACGGATCGCGCGCACGCGGTCGATATCGCACTCAAGCGTAGGCCCGCCGTCAAAGATGTCGACATAGTTGCGGTAGCGGAAGCCTTCTTTCTCCAGCACCGCGCGGGCGGGGGCGGTTTGCGGATGCACTTCGCCGATCACCGCCTGCGCTTCCGGGCTGAGGAAATGGGTATAGATAGGATGCTTCGGCATCAGCTCGGCAATAAAAGCTTTCTGGCCGGTACCGCACAGGTAGTCCGCCCGGCTGAACTCCATCGAGAAGAAGCGCTCGCCCAGGCTCTCCCAGAACGGCGAGTAGCCGGTGTCGTCGATCACGCCGCGCATCTCTGCGACCACTTTTTCGTTAAAGCGATCGCGGAAGGCGGCCATAAACATAAAGCGCGATTTGGAGAGCAGATAGCCGTTACCCTCTTTGCGCCACGCCGGATCGAGGAACAGCGTGCACAGCTCGCTGGCCCCCGTGTGGTCATTGCAGAGAAACAGCGTGGGCAGCGCGTTATAAACGTTCAGCTCTTTCGAGGCGTGAACCATGGTGCCGACGCGGTAGTTGTACCACGGGTCGTTAAGCCCGACGGCCACTTCAATGGCGCAGATCCCGGCCACGGTTCCCGTGTCGGTGTCTTCCAGCACGAACACATACCCCTGCTCGCTTTTTGGCAACGTCCCCTGCCAGGTTTGCAGGGCGCGCTCGATGCGCGCCGACAGCGTTTTTTCATCGGCAGGAAGCGAGGTCAGCCCGCCTCCCGTCTTACCGGCAAGCTGCATGAGCCCGGCGAGATCGCCGAGCTCAACGGGACGGATGACCATCATGATGACACCCCAGATTTCACTTTTTCACACGCCAGCGCAAAACGGTCCAGACCGGTTTGCACTTCTTCTTCGCTGACGATCAGCGCAGGCGCAAAACGCACCACGTTGGCACCGGCAATCAGCACCATCACGCCCACTTTTGCCGCTTCCTGTGAAATAAGTTTAGCTTTCCCGGCAAACTCAGCGGTGAGCTCGCAGCCGATTAACAGCCCCAGACCGCGAATTTCTTTAAACAGCCCCGTTTTGCTGTTGATGGCATTCAGACGCTCGACAAACCAGTCGTGACGCTGCTTAACGCCTTTCAGCACCTCAGGGGTGTTAATGATATCGAGAACCTGTCCGGCAACGGCGGTAGCCAGCGGGTTGCCGCCGTAGGTGGTGCCGTGGGTGCCCACGGTCATTACGCTGGCGAATTTATCTGTGGTCAGCATCGCCCCAATCGGGAAGCCGCCGCCCAGCGCTTTGGCGGTCGAAAGCACGTCCGGCGTCACGCCGTAGTGCATATAGGCATACAGCTCGCCGGTGCGGCCCACGCCGGTCTGCACTTCGTCGAAAATCAGGACCGCATCGTGACGATCGCACAGCTCGCGCAGCCCCTGCAGGAAGGCTTTTTGCGCCGGAAGCACGCCGCCTTCGCCCTGCATCGGCTCGACGATCACCGCGCAGGTGGTGTCGTTAATCAGCTCGCTGGCGGACTGCAGATCGTTATAAATACCGTGACGAATATCCGGCGGCAGCGGCGCGAAATCCTGCGAATAGGAAGGCTGACCGCCCGCGCTGACGGTAAAGAGCGTGCGTCCGTGGAAGGCATTTTTAAACGCCACGATGCCGCTCTTGTGGGTTCCAAATTTATCGTGCGCATATTTGCGCGCCAGCTTCAGCGCCGCCTCGTTGGCTTCCGCCCCCGAGTTACAGAAAAAGACCTTCTCCGCAAACGTCGCGTCGATCAGTTTTTTGGCCAGGCGCAGCGCGGGCTCGTTGGTAAAGCCGTTGCCGGTATGCCAGAACTTCGCCGCCTGGTCGTTCAGCGCCTGACGCAGCGCCGGGTGCGCATGACCCAGCGCGTTGACCGCAATCCCACCTGCAAAGTCGATGTACTCTTTACCCTGCTGATCCCACAGGCGCGAGCCTTCCCCACGAACCGGAATAAAAGCCGCCGGAGCGTAAACCGGCATCATCCATTCATCGAAATTTTCACGCGTAATTGACAGAGACATAGCGACCTCATCCGGTAAATAAAAGGTTATTTGAATGTTAAATAATTGAGTGTTTGCACTGTGAATGTAGATTGCAGCCTTCGTGCCAGCCAGCGATAAAAATGCATAAACGGGTTGAGGTAACAGAATATCAACAAGTTACGACATGGAGTTATTCACTGTTAGTGCATAAAAAGTGAATATTTTTACGACAAGCGGCGCTTTGCCGCATGAAAATCAGAAAGAGTATGCACAGGCCAAATATAATTCTGGAATTGTGATCGCTCGCGAAATTTATCGGTCATTTACGCCCTGTTTGGGGGCGAGACGCGTCAGAATGGTGCAAATATTGCACCACCGGCATTATCTGTCGCAGTTATTGGTCGAACCCGGTAACAGTTGACGCAAATTCTGCTACCATCCATGCACTATTCACCTTGCACTGGCAGCGACTATGAAATTTGTCTCTTTTAATATCAACGGCCTGCGTGCCCGTCCTCATCAGCTTGAAGCTATCGTTGAGCAACATCAGCCAGATGTGATCGGCCTGCAGGAGACAAAGGTTCACGACGACATGTTCCCCCTCGAAGAGGTGGCGAAACTCGGCTACAACGTCTTCTATCACGGTCAGAAAGGACACTATGGGGTCGCGCTGCTCACCAAAGCGCCGCCGGTTTCCGTGCGTCGCGGCTTCCCTGGCGACGGTGAAGAAGCGCAGCGTCGCATCATCATGGCGGAAGTGCCTTCTGCGCTCGGGAATATCACGGTCATTAACGGGTATTTCCCGCAGGGTGAAAGCCGTGACCATGAAACCAAATTCCCGGCCAAAGCGAAGTTTTATCAGGATCTGCAGGACTTCCTGACAACTGAACTCAAAAAAGAGAATCCGGTGCTGATCATGGGCGACATGAACATTAGCCCGACGGATCTCGATATCGGTATTGGCGAAGAGAACCGCAAACGCTGGCTGCGTACCGGCAAATGCTCCTTCCTGCCGGAAGAGCGTGAGTGGATGGAGCGCCTGCTGGGCTGGGGCCTGGTGGATACCTTCCGCAATGCCAACCCGGAAACGCAGGATCGCTTCTCCTGGTTTGACTACCGCTCAAAAGGCTTTGACGACAACCGTGGCCTGCGTATAGACCTGCTGCTGGCCAGTTCGCCGCTGGCCGAGCGCTGCATCGAAACCGGGATCGACTACGATATCCGCAGCATGGAAAAACCGTCCGACCACGCGCCGGTGTGGGCTAAATTCAAGCTGTAATGACGCGTGAACATTCGAAAAATCGCTTTCCTGTGCGCCCTTCTGGGCGCATTTATTCTGACGTTTGTCATGCTTCCCCCGGGAACCCTCTCCCTGGAAGGGATTAAAACTCACCAGCAGGCGTTACTTTCCCATGTCGACCACGCGCCGCTGCGCAGCGCGCTGATCTTTTTTGCGCTCTATGTCGCGGTCTCCGCCCTGTCGATACCCGGCGCGGCGATCCTCACCCTGCTGGGCGGGGCGTTATTTCCCCTGTGGGAAGGCACCGCGCTGGTCTCGTTCGCCTCCACGCTCGGGGCCACGCTGGCCATGCTCGCCAGTCGTTATCTGCTGCGCGACGGGGTCCAGCGGCGGTTTGCTCAGCAGATGAAAACGGTGAACGCCGGTATGTCGCATGACGGCGCGGGCTATCTTTTTGCCCTGCGCCTGATGCCGCTGTTCCCGTTTTTTCTGGTGAATTTGCTGATGGGGCTGACCCGGATTGGCGTATTTCGCTACTGGTGGGTCAGCCAGGTCGCCATGCTGCCCGCGACGGTTGTCTTTCTGAACGCCGGGCGCGAGCTGGGAAAAGTGACCTCGCTGCGCGATATTTTGTCGCCGGGCATGATATTCGCCTTTACACTACTGGGGTTATTACCGCTGGTCACCCGCCGGCTGTTTTCCCGTTATCTCCCGTCTGCTAAAAAGTGAGGCATTATGCGCCGTGTGCGTTTTTGCGCGTTCCTGATCGGTCTGCTGCTGGCAGCCCCTCTCTCTGCCGCCGAAAGCTGGCACGCTATCCAACAACAGGCCAAAGGCCAGACCGTCTGGTTTAACGCCTGGGGCGGCGATCCGGCGGTCAACCGCTACCTTGAGTGGGTCAGCGGTGAGATGCAAACGCACAATGCCATTACCCTCAAAATCGTCCCGCTGGCGGATGCCGCCGACGCGGTAAAACGTATTCAGACCGAAGCCGCCGCGGGGCGCAAGGCCAACGGCTCGGTTGACCTGCTGTGGGTTAACGGCGAAAACTTCCGCACGTTAAAAGAAGCGAACCTGCTGCAAACCGGATGGGCGCAGACGCTGCCAAACTGGCGCTATGTCGATACCCGCAAGCCCGTTACGGAGGATTTTGCAATTCCCACAGACGGCGCGGAATCCCCGTGGGGCGGTGCGCAGCTGACCTTTATCGCCCGCAAAGCCAGCATGCCGACGCCGCCGGAGGATCCTCAGGCGCTGCTGGCTTACGCACAGCAGCACCCGGGCAAGGTCAGCTATCCTCGCCCGCCCGATTTTACCGGCACGGCATTTCTTGAGCAGCTGCTTCTGACGCTCACCGATCGCCCTGAGGCTTTACAAAAAGCACCCGATGAAACGTTTGACCACGTTACCGCGCCGCTCTGGGCCTACCTCGATAAGCTGCACCCGCTGATGTGGCGCGAAGGCAAAGACTTCCCCCCTTCACCCGCGCGCATGGACACCCTGCTTGCCCGCGGCAGTCTGAACCTGTCGCTGACCTTTAACCCGGCCCATGTGCAGCAGAAAGTGGCGAGCAGCGAACTGCCCGCCGACAGCTACAGCTTTGGTTTCCAGGGCGGGATGCTCGGCAACGTCCATTTTGTGGCGATTCCGGCCAATGCCAGCGCGAGCGCGGGGGCGAAAGTGGTCGCTAATTTCCTGCTGTCACCGCGGGCGCAAATCCGCAAGGCCGACCCGGCCATATGGGGAGACCCAAGCGTACTGGATGCGAAAACGATGCCCGAAGGTGAAGCGAAACAACTGCTCGCCCACACGCCGCAGGGGCTGCCGAAGGTGCTTGCAGAGCCGCAGTCCGCCTGGGTGAACGCGCTGGAGCAGGAATGGCTGCGTCGTTACGGCACCCGCTGAGCGGGCTTGTCTGGCTGGCGATGGCGGTGATTTATCTGCCGATCCTGCCCGCCGGCGCCATGCTGCTTGCCCCGGCGTTTTCGGTGACAAACTGGCTGTGGCTGCTGAACGATCCGCAGCTACCTCAGGCGACCGTCGCCACGCTGGTCTCAACGCTCATCGCCACGCTGGGGGCGTTGCTGATTGCCCTTTTCCTCGTCAGCCTTCTGTGGCCTGGTAAGCGCTGGCGACGTCTCACGACCCGCCTGCCGTGGCTACTCGCGATCCCCCATGTGGCGTTCGCCACCGGCGCGTTACTGCTGTTTGCCGAGGGCGGTCTGTATTATCAGATCTGCACCGTCTGTTCTCCGCCGTTTGACCGCTACGGCGTCGGTCTGGGCCTGACGCTCGCGGTCAAAGAGAGTACGTTTGTCCTGTGGGCCATTTACGCCGTCCTGCCGGAAAAACGGCTCGCACTGCAGAAGACCGTCCTGCAAACCTTTGGCTATGGGCGTTTTCAGACGCTCAGCTGGCTGATCCTTCCGGCGATTGCGCCCGTTCTCGGCGCGGTGATGCTGGCGGTGCTGGCGTGGTCGCTGTCGGTCGTGGACGTGGCGATCGTGCTCGGGCCCGGAAACCCGCCTACCCTGGCCGTGCTGGCCTGGCAGTGGCTGAGCCAGGGCGACGCGCAGCAGCAGGCAAAAGGGACGCTGCTGTGCCTGCTACTCCTCGTGCTGCTAGCCGCGCTTGCCGCACTTGGGTACGGTTTATGGAAGGCATGGCGCCGCAGGGTTCCTGTCCTCAGCGGGACACGCCGCAGGTCTGAGCGCGTTCTGCCTGTACGTACACTCAGCGGCTTTCTGCCCGCGTGTGGCATCCTGTGCGCCGCGGTGCTGCTGATGCTGGCGCAGCGGGACGACGTAGGTCCCGTGGGGACCAGCCTTTCCTTCGGGCTGCTTTCGAGCCTGATCGCCCTGCTCATCAGCGTTCTCTGGCTGGAATGGGGCCCGCAGCGCGGCACACTGTGGGTATGGTTACCGCTCGCCCTTCCGGCGCTGCCGCTCGTCACCGGCCAGTATGCCATTGCGCTGCATCTGGGACTCGACGGGCGCTACGCCGCCGTACTCTGGAGCCACCTCCTGTGGGTATTACCGTGGACGCTGCTGGTGCTGCAACCCGCCTGGCGGCGGATCGATCCCCGACTTGTTCTTACCGCCAGAACGCTCGGCTGGCGACGGGAAAAAATATTCTTGCTGCTGAAATGCCCCCTGCTGGTGCGCCCTGCGCTGCTGGCCTTTGCCACCGGCTTTTCCGTCAGCATGGCACAATACATGCCGACGCTGTGGCTGGGCGCGGGGCGTTTCGCCACGCTGACCACCGAAACCGTCGCGCTCAGCAGCGGAGGCAGCATCCCGATTCTCGCTAACCGGGCGCTGGGATTACTGCTGGTCACGGGCACGGTGTTTGGTCTTGCCGCCCTGTTATCCCGGCTCGCGGGCCGCTACCGTCAAGGATTACGATAATGCTGAAGGTAAAAGATCTCACCATCGAACCGCTTTTCCGCGAGGTCAGTTTTTGCGTGCCCCGCGGGGAGATCGTCACCCTGATGGGGCCGTCCGGCAGCGGCAAATCGACCCTTTTTGCCTGGATGGTCGGCGCGCTGTCAGACGATTTCCAGGCGCGGGGCGAACTGTGGCTCGACGCGCGTCGCTGCGACGCTCTTCCCGTGGAGTCCCGCGGGCTGGGTATTCTCTTTCAGGACGCGCTGCTGTTCGACCAGTTCAGCGTCGGGCAAAATTTGCTGCTGGCGCTGCCTGAGCGGATCGCCGGCAGCGCGCGGCGGGAAGCGGTCGCGCAGGCACTGGATTCCGCCGGGCTGAGCGGCCATTACGCCAGCGATCCGGCCACCCTTTCCGGCGGGGAGCGCGCACGGGTCAGCCTGCTGCGGGCCCTGCTCGCGGAGCCGCAGGCGCTGCTGCTGGATGAACCGTTCAGCCGCCTCGATAAAGCGTTGCGGGCCTCATTTCGGGCATGGGTGTTTGACGCCGTCCGCGCGCGCAATATTCCGGTGGTGCTGGTCACGCACGATGAGGACGATATTCCACCCGGCGGCGAGCTGATTGAGATTTCTCGCTAGCAATAATGTGCTAACGCAATGTTTTCCGATTCGGGAGAGACGACAATGCCCCCCTGTTTTACTGACGTCAGGTTATTCGATGAAACGTGTTTCTCAACTGACCGCGCTGGCCCTGCTCTGCGGCCTCGCTTCTTTTTCCTCGCTGGCGGCTGATATGCCCAACGCCATCACGCTGTCTCAGCTTCAGGCACAGCACGGCACGCCTGTCGACACCCGCGCCAGCGCGTTTTACAACGGCTGGCCGCAGACGCTCAGCGGCCCCTCCGGGCATGAACCCGCCGCACTCAACCTTGCTGCCGCCTGGCTTAGCGCTATGAGCGACGAGCAGATTGCGCTTTGGGCAAAACAACATCAGCTTACCCCTGCAACGGCCATCGCCCTGTACGGCGACGAGAACGATAACCTGGCGGTAAAAGCCCGCCTGGAGAAAGCCGGTTACCGCCACGTTTCGCTGCTCAGTGACGCACTGCAGACCCCAGATCGCCTTCAGCGTCTGCCCCACTTTGAACAGCTGGTTTACCCGCAGTGGATCCACCGGCTCCAGCAGGGTAAACCCGTGACCGCCGCGTCGTCGGGTGACTGGAAAGTGATCGAAGCCGCCTGGGGTGCACCGAAGTTTTACCTGCTGAACCACATTCCCGGCGCGGGCTATATCGACACCAACGAGGTGGAAAGCGAACCGCTGTGGAATAAAGTATCCGACGACAAGCTGAAAGCGATGCTGGCGAAGCACGGGATCCGTCACGACACCACCGTCATCTTGTATGGCCGCGACGTCTACGCCGCCGCGCGCGTGGCGCAGATTATGCTGTATGCGGGCGTGAAGGATGTGCGTATTCTCGACGGCGGCTGGAAGGCGTGGTCAGATGCAGGCCTGCCGGTTGAGCGCGGCACGCCAGGTAAAGTAACGCCAGCCCCCGATTTTGGCGCGCCGATCCCCGGTCAGCCGCAGCTGATGGTGGATATGGAACAGGCGCGCGGCATGCTGCACCGTCAGGATGCCTCCCTGGTCAGCATCCGCTCGTGGCCGGAGTTCATCGGCGAAACCAGCGGCTACAGCTACATCAAGCCAAAAGGTGAAATTGCCGGTGCCCGCTGGGGTCACGCGGGCAGCGATGCTACCCACATGGAGGATTTCCATAATCCGGATGGCACCATGCGCAGCGCTATCGACATCGCCGCCCAGTGGAAGCGCTGGAATATTCTGCCGGAACAGCACGTCGCGTTTTACTGCGGCACCGGCTGGCGGGCGTCCGAAACCTTTATGTACGCCCGGGCGATGGGCTGGAAGAATATCGCCGTCTATGACGGCGGCTGGTACGAATGGAGCAGTCACCCGCAGAACCCGGTGACGACCGGTGAGCGCGGGCCTGAAAGTACGCTCTAAGGGTTGAGTGACTTCAGCGTCACGTAGCCGCTCCAGACGCGCGTTGTGGTGGTCAGCCAGCACAGCGCGCCGAATATCCACGCGAATAGCGTAAAGTGCGCCGGGAAGAGGCAGCACAGCACAAACAGCGCGATGGTCTCCGTCCCTTCCGTTAACCCGCCGATGTAATAAAACGACTTGTGCGCATAGCCGGGGTTGTCGATGTCGTGCTTCGCGGCCAGCGCCGCAAACGCCAGAAAACTGCTGCCGGTACCGATAAACGCAAACAGCAGCCATGCGGCCGCCAGCGCATTTTCCGCTGGAGCCGCGAGCGCAAAGCCAAACGGCACCAGGGCGTAGAACAGAAAATCGAGCGCGATATCGAGAAATCCTCCCGCATCGGTCAGCCCTCTGCGGCGCGCCAGCGCCCCGTCCAGACCGTCCAGCAGGCGGTTAAGCACGATGGCGACCAGCGCAGCAGGATACCAGCCGAGGGCCAGAAACGGCAGCGCCAGCACGCCAATGGCAAACCCGGTAAGGGTTAATCCGTCGGGCGTAATGCCCGGCCTGTCCAGCACGGAAACCAGACGATTCAGAACGGGCTTTACCCGCGGGTGCAGGTGACGGTCAAGCATGAGGCATCTCATTAAACGTGGCGCACAGCCCCTGAGCCGGAATATCCAGCGCGGCATTAAAGCGGGCGGAGAGATTCTGAAAGGCAATGAGCGCCGTCATCTCGGTGATGGCGTCATCCGTAAAGTGGCGCTTCAGCGCCGTTCTGATGGCCTCATCCGCCCGGGGCGGCGTGGCGGTCACCGCCTCGGCGTAGGCCAGCGCCGCGCGCTCCTGCTCGGTGAACAAGGCGGAACCCTGCCAGTCGCTCACGGCCTGCACCTTATCCAGCGCGCCGCAGCGCTCGGCCAGCCGCAGGCTGTTGGCATCAATACAGAAAGCGCAGTGGCAGAGCTGGGACACCCGCGTCATGAGCAGCGAACGAAGCACGGGCGTCAGGCGCGCGCGACGACGCTCCAGAAAACCGACAAACAGCGCCACCAGCCAGAACAGACGCGGCATGCGCCCCCACCAGCGCGTGGGATTCAGCACGGCGCCAAAATGCTTTTTCTGCATCACGGCAATGGGTTTAAGGCTGGCGGGAAGGGATTCGATAGGGGCAACCCAGGCGGTAGTCTCTTTCACCTGATTCTCCTGATAGGTGGACTCTGAGAAAGGGCACGATAATATGTCTTTTTTCGCTATCAATTATTGACGACCATGCTGAAAACACTCGATGTCGTTGCCGCCATCATCGAAAAAGACGACAAAATTTTACTGGCACAGCGCCCTGCCCACGCCGACCAGCCGGGCATGTGGGAATTTGCAGGCGGCAAAGTCGAGGCGGGTGAAACCCAGCCCGAGGCGCTTATCCGCGAGCTGCGTGAAGAGTTAGGTATTGAAGCACGCCCTGCGCAATACGTGGCCAGCCACCAGCGTGTAGTCTCGCAGCGCTTAATCAACCTGCACGCCTGGCACGTTCCTGCGTTTAGCGGCGAGCTCACGGCGCACTACCACAGCGCGCTGGCGTGGTGTACGCCGGAAGAGGCGTTTGGCTACGCCTTAGCCCCTGCGGATATTCCCCTTCTGGAAGCGTTTATTGTTTTACGCGACGCCAGACCAGCGGGTTCGTGCCAATAACGCGCTCGTCGCGCTGGCACTGCAGCAGAACGCCCTCCGCTTTCACCACGGCCCCTTCCGAGTAGTTCTGATTCTGATAGATGCAGCACTGATTACAGGGCTGCACCGTTTGATTCTCGCCGCTGGAGCTAAACACTTCCGGCGGCACATTCACTTCCACGTCCGGGCGAATGCGGTCAGCCTGCGCACCTGCGGTAAAGATCACACACAACGCGGTGAGTAGATAACGTTTCATAGACACATCTTCCTGTTGTTCCCTTGATAATGACTATAACGGTAAACCAGCGCGGAACCTTTAATATATCTCGTCATCGCTTTTAGTTATGACGCAGCTCATTTCATTAATTTCCCTTTCGCCCTGAATTTCTGCTTGCCAGACAAAGCAGTACGGGTGGTATAGTCAAAAAAACAACACAAAACGCATAAGTCATATACAAACATTATTATAAGAGGTTCTTATATCTATGGATCAGACACGCTCTCTGGAAAGTTTCCTTGCCCACGTTCAGCAGCGCGACCCGCACCAAAGCGAGTTCGCCCAGGCCGTGCGTGAAGTGATGACCACCCTGTGGCCCTTCCTTGAACAAAACCCGCGCTATCGCCAGATGTCTTTGCTTGAACGCCTTGTCGAGCCAGAGCGCGTGATCCAGTTCCGCGTGACGTGGGTGGACGATCGCAACCAGGTGCAGGTTAACCGCGCATGGCGCGTACAGTTTAACTCGGCCATCGGTCCGTTTAAGGGCGGCATGCGTTTCCATCCGTCCGTGAACCTGTCGATTCTGAAATTCCTCGGCTTCGAGCAGACCTTTAAAAACGCGCTGACCACGCTGCCCATGGGCGGCGGGAAAGGCGGCAGCGATTTCGACCCGAAAGGCAAAAGCGAAGGCGAAGTGATGCGTTTCTGCCAGGCGCTGATGACCGAACTCTATCGCCATCTTGGTCCTGACACCGACGTGCCTGCCGGTGATATCGGCGTGGGCGGGCGTGAAGTAGGCTTTATGGCCGGGATGATGAAAAAGCTCTCCAACAACAGCGCCTGCGTCTTTACCGGCAAAGGGCTATCGTTTGGCGGGAGCCTGATCCGCCCGGAAGCGACCGGGTACGGTCTGGTTTACTTCACCGAAGCTATGCTCAAGCGTCACGGCTTAGGCTTCGAAGGTATGCGCGTCGCGGTGTCCGGCTCCGGTAACGTGGCGCAGTACGCGATTGAGAAAGCGATGCAGTTTGGCGCTCGCGTAGTGACCGCCTCTGATTCCAGCGGAACGGTGGTGGATGAAGCGGGCTTCACGGCAGAGAAGCTGGCGCGCCTGTGTGAAATCAAAGCCAGCCGCGATGGACGCGTGGCGGATTACGCCCGGGAGTTTGGCCTGACCTACCAGGAAGGGAAACAGCCGTGGGGCGTGCCGGTGGATATCGCCCTGCCGTGCGCCACGCAGAACGAGCTGGATGCTGAAGCCGCGCGCACGTTGATTAGCAATGGCGTAAAAGCGGTGGCCGAAGGGGCGAACATGCCGACCACGATCGACGCGACGGACCTGTTCCTGGAGGCGGGCGTGCTGTTTGCACCAGGCAAAGCCGCTAACGCGGGTGGCGTGGCGACCTCCGGCCTCGAGATGGCGCAAAACGCCGCGCGTCTCGGCTGGAAGGCGGAAAAAGTCGACGCGCGCCTGCACCATATCATGTTGGATATTCACCATGCGTGCGTGGAGTACGGCGGTGAAGCATCGCAAACCAACTACGTGCGCGGGGCGAATATCGCCGGGTTCGTGAAGGTAGCGGATGCGATGATTGGGCAGGGTGTGATTTAAGGTTTATATCGTGCGGCCGGGTGCCCTCACCCCGGCCCTCTCCCACAGGGAGAGGGAGAAAACCGGGCGTATCAGGCCGCGCTCTTCTTCTTTTTAAACGGTTTCTTCGCACCCGCGCCTGGTGCAACCATCCCTCTGAAGCGCTTCACCGGCGTGCTGCGCGCCTGATCGATCAGCTGGTAAAGCGTCCCCACCAGCGGCTGCATAAAGTCCTGATAGCGGCACTGCTTCTCGCTGATCTGCGTCAGCACCGACTCCCAGTGCGCGGTCATGTCCGGCCTGGCGGCCAGCTCAGGCAGGGAGTGAATCAGCGCGCGGCCCGGCTCGGTCGAATGGATATAGCGCCCCTTTTTCTCAAGAAAACCGCGCTTAAAGAGCAGCTCGATGATCCCCGCGCGGGTTGCCTCCGTACCCAGACCGTCGGTGGCGCGCAGGATCTTCTTCAGATCTTTATCCTGCACGAACCGGGCGATGCCGGTCATCGCGGACAGCAGCGTCGCATCGGTAAAATGGCGCGGCGGCTGGGTCTGGCGTTCCACCACTTCCCCTTTTTCACACAGCAGCTCATCGTCTTTGGCAACGACGGGCAGCGGCGTGCCGTCGTTCTCCTCGTCACGCTCTTTATTCCCCAGTAGCGTGCGCCAGCCTGCTTCAGCAAGGAAACGGGCTTTCGCAATGAATTTCCCTTTCGCGATTTCCAGTTCGATCACGCATTTGCGGAACACCGCGTCCGGACAGAACTGCATCAGGTACTGGCGGGCGATCAGGTTATAGACCTTTGCTTCGTTGTCGGTCAGGTTGACGTTGCTGGCGCGCGCCGTCGGGATAATCGCGTGGTGGGCGTCCACCTTTTTGTCGTCCCAGCAGCGGTTATGGGTGTCCGAGTTCACCACCGGCTGCGGCAGCAGATCCGGCGCATGCACGCTAATGGCGTTCATCACAGAATGACGACCGGCAAAATGCTCTTCCGGCAGATAGCGGCTATCCGAACGCGGATAGGTGATCAGCTTGTGGGTTTCGTAGAGCTTCTGGCAGATATCCAGCACATTCTGCGCGCTCAGGCCGAAGCGCTTCGCGGCCTCAATCTGCAGGGCCGACAGCGAGAACGGCAGCGGCGCGGGTTCTGATTCCCGTTTATCGTTATAGCTGGTAACGATAGCCGGCTGTCCGGTAATGCGGTTAACCACATGATCCGCCAGCGGGCGGTGCAGCAAACGCCCCTCTTCATCCTGATACGACTCGCAGGCATCGCTCGGCTGCCAGACGGCGGTGAAGCGCTCGTCTTTAGGCGTGACGATATGCGCTTTCACCTCAAAGAAATCTTTAGCGACGAAGTTCTCAATCTCTTCGTCACGACGCACGACCAGCCCCAGCACCGGCGTCTGCACGCGCCCCACGGAGAGCACGCCCTGATAGCCCGCGTTGCGCCCGAGGATGGTGTAGGCGCGGGTCATGTTGATACCGTACAGCCAGTCGGCGCGGGCACGCGCGAGCGCCGAGACGCACAGCGGAATAAACTCGCTGTTGGCGCGCAGGCGCGAAATGGCTCGCTCGACCGCCTGTGGGTTGAGGTCGTTGATCAGACAGCGCTGCACCTGCTGGCGCTTTTCCGGCGCCAGCTCCAGATAGTCCAGCACCTCATCCACCAGCAGCTGCCCTTCCCTGTCCGGGTCACCCGCGTGCACGATTTCAGCCGCTTCATGCAGGAAGCGCTTGATCACGTTCAGCTGTTTGGTGACCGAAGGCCGGGGCTGCAGGCGCCATTTTTCCGGCACGATGGGCAGATCGTTTAAATTCCAGCGGGCGTAGCGGCTGTCATAGACATCCGGCTGCGCCTGCTCAAGCAGGTGACCGATACACCAGGTGACCACCTGCCCGTTACCGCATTCGATAAAGCCGTCGCCCTTGCGGTGCGGCTTGGGCAGCACATCGGCAATGGCACGGGCCAGGCTCGGCTTTTCGGCAATAAACAACCGCATCGAATTAACGGATCTCAATCATCGGTCGGCCACCGCGCGCGGTTACCAGCTCGCCGATCGCCGTCAGGGTAATGTCAAACTCGGCGGCCGTGGCCTGGACCTCGGCTTCGGATTCCGGCGTCACCGCCAGCAGCAGGCCGCCGGAGGTTTGCGGATCGCACAGCAGGTTGCGCCATTCTTCTGGCATTTCGCCCATCAGGTGACCGTAGCTGGCGAAGTTACGCTGGGTACCGCCCGGGACCGCGCCCTGAGCAATGTACTCCTCCACGCCCGGCAGCTTCGGCACGTCCTGATACCAGACCTGCGCCTGCACGCCCGCGCCCTGACACACTTCGGAAAGGTGCCCCAGCAGACCAAAACCGGTCACGTCGGTCATCGCCTTCACGCCGTCGATATTGGCGAACGCCGCACCGGCGAGGTTCATCTGGCACATGACTTCGGTTGCCAGCCCTTTGTGCTCCGGTTTCAGCAGGGACTTTTTCTCGGCGGTGGTCAGCACGCCAATACCCAGCGGCTTGGTGAGGAACAGCTTGCAGCCCGCCTGTGCGGTGCTGTTGCGCTTCACGCGTTCGGTCGGCACCACACCGGTGACGGCCAGGCCGAAGATAGGCTCCGGCGCATCGATAGAGTGACCACCGGCCAGCGCAATTCCTGCCTGCTGGCAGGCGAAACGGCCGCCATCAATCACTTCACGGGCCACTTCCGGCGGGATGGTGTTGATCGGCCAGCCCAGAATGGCGATCGCCATAATCGGCTTACCGCCCATGGCAAAGATATCGCTGATGGCGTTGGTGGCCGCAATGCGCCCGAAATCGAACGGATTGTCGACAATCGGCATAAAGAAGTCGGTGGTACTGATAATGCTGGTGCCGTTACCTAAGTCATAAACTGCAGCATCGTCGCGCGTTTCATTGCCGACAAGCAGGTTCGGGTCGACAAACTTCGCCTGTTCACTGTGCAGGATGGTCTCCAGCACTTTCGGGGAAATTTTACAACCGCAACCGGCTCCGTGGCTGTACTGCGTTAAACGAATGGTTTGCTCGCTCATGGACGTCTCCTGTCATCTCAATCGCGCTATGGTAGCGCTCATTCCATAAAGAGGTAAGTATGACTGTCTGAATTCTGCGGCAGATGCTCAGAATCCAGACAGTTTAGCGTGCGTTATCAGAAGCGGCTGACGAAAGGCGTGGTGTCCGGCACGCTGATGGTGCTGGAGGCTTTAAGCTGCGGGGTGCCGAGGTAGAGGAAACCGACAATTTTGTCATGCTCACCGCAGCCAAAACCGTCACGGACCGCCGGGCTTTCGGTCAGCGCACCGGTGCGCCAGATACCGTTGAAGCCTTGCGCGACGGCGGCCATTTGCATCGCCATCACCGCACAGCCCGCAGACATTTCCTGTTCCCAGACCGGAACTTTATGATCCGCCTGGCATTTTGCCACGACAGCGATGATCATCGGGGCGCGGAACGGGGCATTACGCGCCTTGTCGATCCCCTTCTCATCCTGCCCTGCGGCCACCGCCCCCTGCTCCAGCAGCTGGCTGAAACGATCGCGTCCTTCGCCTTCAATTACAAAGAAGTGCCACGGCTGCAGTGTGCCATGATCGGGGGCACGCATGCCGGCACGCAGAATGTTCTCCAGCTGCTCGCCTGCCGGGGCAGGTTCGGCCAGACGGGAAGCGCTACGGCGGTTAACAAGCAGTTCGAGTGCGTCCATTGGTTAACTCCTTTCTTGAAATTTACTCACAAAATTAACACGGCGGCAGATTTTGTTACAGCCTGGCAGGCGATTCCTGCTGACAAGTGGCGGTTGGGTCATTACGATAACCCAACATTACCGTCCAGTGGCGACGGAAACAGTCATTTTCTGGTTAGGGAGAATACATGCGAACCCTTTGGCGAATCATTGCCGGTTTCTTTAAATGGACGTGGAGACTGCTCAACTTCGTCCGCAACCTGGTGATGAACATCTTCTTCATCTTCCTGGTTCTGGTTTGCGCGGGCATCTGGATGCATATCAGTAATGCGAATCAGGCGCAGCATTCAACGCGCGGCGCGCTATTACTCGATATCACCGGCGTTATCGTTGATAAGCCGTCCACCAGCAGTCGCCTGAGCGTGATTGGTCGCCAGCTGTTTGGCGCAACCTCAGATCGTCTGCAGGAAAACTCCCTGTTTGATATTGTCGATACCATCCGCCAGGCCAAAAACGACCGTAACATCACCGGGATCGTGCTGGATCTGAAAGATTTTGCCGGAGGCGATCAGCCTTCAATGCAGTACATCGGTAAAGCGCTGCGCGAATTCCGCGACAGCGGCAAGCCGGTGATTGCCGTGGGCGACAGCTACAGCCAGGGGCAATATTATCTGGCGAGCTTCGCCAATAAGATCTGGCTCTCCCCGCAGGGTACGGTGGATCTGCACGGCTTTGCCACCAACGGCCTGTACTACAAATCATTGCTCGACAAGCTAAAGGTCACCACCCACGTCTTCCGCGTCGGTACCTATAAATCCGCCGTTGAGCCGTTTATCCGCGACGATATGTCCCCTGCCGCCCGCGAAGCGGACAGCCGCTGGATTGGCGAGCTGTGGCAGAACTATCTGGGCACCGTTGCCGCGAACCGTCAGATTACGCCTGAGCAGGCGTTCCCTGGCGCGCAGGGCGTGCTGGAAGGCCTGCGTAAGGTTGACGGCGATACCGCGAAATATGCGCTGGATAACAAACTGGTTGATGCCCTGGGCACCAGCGCCGAGATTGAAAAATCCCTGAGCAAGCAGTTTGGCTGGAGCAAAGAGGATAAAAACTACAGCGCCATCAGCATGTATGATTACTCGACGAAAAAGCCGGATGACAGCGGTGACAGCGTCGCGGTGGTCTTTGCCAACGGTGCGATCATGGACGGTCAGGAGACCCCGGGGAACGTGGGCGGCGATACGACCGCGTCACAAATCCGCGATGCGCGCCTGGATCCGAAAGTGAAGGCGATTGTCCTGCGGGTCAACAGCCCTGGCGGCAGCGTGAGCGCCTCCGAGGTGATCCGCGCTGAACTGGCTGCGGCGCGCGCCGCCGGTAAGCCAGTCGTCGTCTCAATGGGCGGAATGGCCGCCTCCGGAGGTTACTGGATCTCAACGCCAGCCAACTACATCGTGGCTAACCCAAGCACGCTGACCGGTTCGATTGGTATCTTCGGGGTGATCAACACCGTAGAGAACAGCCTGGATTCCCTGGGCGTGCATACCGATGGCGTAGCGACCTCTCCGCTGGCGGATGTGTCGGTGACCAAATCTCTGCCGCCGGAAGTCTCTGAGATGATGCAGCTCAGCATTGAGAACGGCTATAAACGCTTTATCACCCTGGTCGCAGACTCGCGTAAAAAAACGCCTGAGCAGATCGACCAGATTGCGCAGGGCCACGTCTGGACCGGTCAGGATGCGAAGAGCAACGGACTGGTGGACAGCCTGGGTGACTTCGATGACGCGGTGAAGAAAGCCGCCGAACTGGCGAAGCTGAAGCAGTGGCATATCGAGTATTACCAGGACGAACCGTCGTTCTTCGATATGGTCATGGACAGCATGTCCGGCTCGGTACGCGCCATGCTGCCGGAGGCGCTGCAGGCTTACCTGCCTGCGCCAGTCGCCACGGCGGCAAAAGCGATGAAGGCGGAAAGCGATAAGCTTGCGGCCTTTAACGATCCACAGAGTCGTTACGCGTTTTGCCTGACCTGCGCGAACGTCCGTTAAAAACCGTCCCCTCTTCCCGCGAAGAGGGGATTTTTTTCTTTTGAAGAACAAGAACTCACTACCATGCAGAAGAAATCGATTTATGTAGCCTACACTGGCGGTACCATCGGTATGCAGCGTTCCGAAAACGGCTATATCCCCGTCTCCGGCCACCTTCAGCGTCAGCTTGCACTGATGCCAGAATTCCACCGTCCGGAAATGCCTGACTTTACTATCCACGAATACGAGCCGCTGATGGACTCCTCCGACATGACGCCGGAAGACTGGCAGCACATCGCGGATGACATTAAAGCCCATTACGACCAGTACGACGGCTTCGTGATCCTGCACGGCACCGACACCATGGCGTTTACCGCCTCGGCGCTCTCCTTCATGCTGGAGAACCTGAGCAAGCCGGTTATCGTCACCGGGTCGCAAATCCCGCTGGCGGAGCTGCGCTCCGACGGGCAGATCAACCTGCTGAACTCCCTGTACGTGGCGGCGAATTACCCGATCAACGAAGTGTCGCTGTTCTTTAATAATCGTCTGTATCGCGGCAACCGCACCACCAAAGCCCATGCCGACGGTTTTGACGCCTTCGCCTCCCCTAACCTGCAGCCGCTGCTGGAGGCCGGGATTCATATCCGTCGTCTGGGAACCCCTCCTGCGCCGAACACCGCCGGCGAGCTGATTGTGCATCCGATTACTCCGCAACCGATTGGCGTGGTCACCATCTATCCGGGTATCTCTGCGGACGTGGTGCGTAACTTCCTGCGCCAGCCGGTGAAAGCGCTGATCCTGCGCTCCTACGGCGTAGGCAATGCGCCGCAGAACGGTGAATTCCTGAAAGAGCTTCAGGAAGCCAGCGAGCGCGGAATTGTGGTGGTGAACCTGACCCAGTGCATGTCCGGTAAAGTGAATATGGGCGGCTATGCCACCGGCAACGCGCTGGCGCATGCGGGGGTCATCAGCGGCTTCGATATGACCGTTGAGGCAACGCTGACTAAACTTCACTATTTACTGAGTCAGGATCTGGACATTCAGTCCATTCGCAGCGCGATGATGCAAAACCTGCGCGGCGAGCTGACCCCGGACGAATAAGGAGTGCTCATGAAGCAACGCGCCCTGCTACTGGTCGATTTGCAAAATGATTTCTGCGCGGGCGGTGCGCTGGCCGTCGCTGAAGGTGACAGCACCGTTGACGTGGCCAACACGCTGATAGACTGGTGCAAAGCCCGCAGCGAAGCGGTTGTCGCAAGCCAGGACTGGCACCCGGCGAACCACGGCAGCTTTGCCAGCCAGCATAACGTCGAGCCTTTCACTCAGGGAGAGCTCGACGGGCTGGCGCAAACCTTCTGGCCGGATCACTGCGTACAGCAGACGGAAGGCGCGGCGCTGCATCCGCTCCTGAATCAGAGAGCCATCGACGCGGTGTTCCATAAAGGTGAAAACCCTGCTATCGACAGCTATAGCGCGTTTTTTGATAACGGGCATCGCCAGAAAACGGCGCTGGACGCGTGGTTACGTCATCACGAAATCACGGAGCTGATTGTGCTGGGGCTGGCGACGGACTACTGCGTGAAGTTCACCGTGCTGGATGCGCTCCAGCTAGGTTATACCGTCAGCGTCATCACCGACGGCTGCCGCGGGGTGAACATTCACCCGCAGGACAGCGCTCAGGCGTTTATGGATATGGCTGCGGAAGGCGCGACGCTGTATACGCTCGAAGACTGGCTGGAGACGCAGGCGTAAGCCTTTTAAGCCGGGTGGCGCTGACGCTTACCCGGCCTACCTTTCCCCGTAGGCCGGGTAAGCGTCAGCGCCACCCGGCAAAACTCCCCCTCCGATCCCTCATAAAGTGAACTCCCTCGCATCCTCAGCGAAGCGGCAATGCTATTCTCTTTAGGCTGTTTTTTCGCCACGCCTTTTCCGTGGCGTGGTTAATTTTATTAAGTCAAAGAGGAACTTGTATGAAACGTTTGCCCTTGCTGGCAGCATTACCCTTGCTTTGCGCGTCAGTTGCCTCCGCCAGTTCCATGATGTCCGTGGGCTACTTTAACGGGGGTGGCGATGTCACCGCCGGACCGGGTGGCGATATCAACAAACTGGACGTTCGCCAGATCACCCACCTGAACTACTCGTTTGGTCTGGTCTATAACGACGAAAAAGACGAAACCAACGCCGCGCTGAAAGATCCGGCTAAGCTGCATCAAATCTGGCTATCGCCAAAAGTGGCGTCCGATCTGGCCTTAATCCCCACTCTGCGTAAGCAAAACCCGAACCTCAAAGTGCTGCTTTCCGTCGGCGGCTGGGGCGCGCGCGGCTTCTCTGGCGCAGCGGCAACCCAAGAGAGTCGCGCGGTGTTCATCCGCTCCGCGCAGGAGATTGTCGACAAATACGGCCTGGACGGGATCGATCTCGACTGGGAGTATCCGGTCAACGGCGCCTGGGGGCTGGTGGCAAGCCAGCCTGCCGACCGGGGTAACTTTACCGCCCTGCTGAAGGAGATGCGCGACGCGTTCGGGCATAAAAAGCTGGTCACCATTGCGGTAGGCGCGAATGCGGAAAGTCCGAAAAGCTGGGTGGATGTTAAAGCCATTGCGCCCCTGCTCGACTACATCAACCTGATGACCTACGACATGGCGTACGGCACGCAGTATTTTAACGCCAACCTGTATGACTCCAGCACCTGGCCGACGGTGGCCGCCGCGGACAAATACAGCGTGGACTTTGTGGTGAACAACTATCTGGCCGCCGGACTGAAGCCGCAGCAGATGAATCTCGGGATTGGTTTCTATGGCCGCGTGCCGAAACGCGCCGTAGAGCCGGGGATCGACTGGACCAAACCGGATGCGCAAAAAAATCCGGTTACCCAGCCCTACTTCGGGCCGCAGGAGCTCGGGTTGTTCAAGTCACTCGGCTATGACCTGACCAAAGATACCTACGTGAAGTACAACGATATCGTGAAAAAGCTGTTGAACGATCCGCAGAAGCGCTTTACCGGGCACTGGGACGACCAGGCAAAAGTGCCGTGGCTGTCGGTGAAGGGTGCCGATGGCAACGCGCTGTTTGCGATTTCCTATGAGAACCCACGATCCGTTGCGATCAAAGCGGACTACATCAAAGAGAAAGGTCTTGCCGGGGCGATGTTCTGGGAGTACGGGGCTGATGACAACAATCAGTTAGCGAAACAGCTGGCGGAGTCGCTCGGGATCCCGCATAAGTAGTAAGACAATCAAGCCCTCTCCCCGTGGGAGAGGGTTGGGTGAGGGCATCAACCCGCACCGTTATTGCATTTTCATCGTCGCAATCGGCTTCGGCGTGATGCCAAAGTCTTCTTTCAGCTCACGCTTGCTCTTCATCACCATCTGGCCACGGGTGTCGATCGTCATGTGCTGCGCGTCAGTGTTATTGCGCGCCTGCCACAGCATCACCAGCTGCAGGCTGTTCTCTTTTTGCTCCGGGGTCAGCGCGACGCCATCGGGCCATTTTCCCAGCTCTACGGCGGTCACCAGACGCTGATAAATCTCCGGCGTCATACCGCTAATCATGTCATCAATATTCACAATCCCGCCCTTTCAAAGGAATAATTTGCTGAATCGTTTTTTCAACCCTTCACCTGGTCGCCGTTTTCGTCGTCAGTGAAGCTCATTGAGGCTGAATTCACGCAGAAACGCTCGCCCGTGGGCTGAGGGCCATCCGGGAAGACGTGCCCAAGGTGCGCATCGCAGTTGCCGCAGCGAATTTCCGTGCGCACCATGCCGTGTGACGAGTCGGTCAGGTAGCGGATGGCCTCATCGCTCACCGGCTCGTAAAAGCTCGGCCAGCCGCAGCCAGAATCAAATTTCGTTTGTGAATTAAACAGCGGCGCGTCACAGACAAGGCAGTGGTAGACGCCGTCCCGCTTGTTGTGCAGTAAACGCCCGGTGAACGGCGGTTCCGTCCCGTGATTCTGCGTCACGTAAAACTGCATTTCTGTGAGGTTTTTTTTCAAATCTTCAGGGTTACGTTGGTTCGACATATGCTTACATCTCGCTGTAGAAACAGACATCTTTTAACCCGGATTCTAACAAAACATTAACACCCTTGCGTGCACTTTTGATCTAAACTTATGTGTCGCGAAAAGGCGGTCAGGCAATTGTGATCATGCTCACATTTTTATCCTGCGAGGCCTTTAAAATCCCGGCGCAGCCCCCATATGGGTGCAAGCTCAAAGGGAAAGTGAGGCGAGTCAGTCGCACAAACGTTAGTCACAGGATTGATTTGTCGCAATGATTGACACGATTCCGCTTGACGCTGCGTAAGGTTTTTGTAATTTTACAGGCAACCTTTTATTCACTAACAAATAGCTGGTGGAATATATGACTATCAAAGTAGGTATCAACGGTTTTGGCCGTATCGGCCGTATTGTTTTCCGTGCTGCTCAGAAACGTTCTGACATCGAAATCGTTGGTATCAACGATCTCCTGGACGCTGAATACATGGCGTACATGCTGAAGTACGACTCAACTCACGGTCGTTTCGACGGCACCGTTGAAGTGAAAGACGGCCACCTGGTTGTTAATGGCAAAACCATCCGCGTTACTGCTGAAAAAGACCCAGCTAACCTGAAATGGAACGAAATCGGTGTTGACGTTGTTGCTGAAGCAACCGGTATCTTCCTGACCGACGAAACTGCACGTAAACACATCACTGCGGGTGCGAAGAAAGTTGTTCTGACTGGTCCTTCCAAAGACAACACCCCAATGTTCGTTCGTGGTGCAAACTTCGAAACTTACGCTGGCCAGGATATCGTGTCTAACGCATCCTGCACCACCAACTGCCTGGCACCGCTGGCTAAAGTTATCAACGACAACTTCGGCATCATCGAAGGTCTGATGACTACCGTTCACGCAACCACCGCTACTCAGAAAACCGTTGATGGCCCGTCTCACAAAGACTGGCGCGGCGGCCGTGGCGCGGCTCAGAACATCATCCCATCCTCTACCGGTGCTGCTAAAGCTGTAGGTAAAGTACTGCCAGAACTGAATGGCAAACTGACTGGTATGGCGTTCCGCGTTCCAACTCCTAACGTTTCCGTTGTTGACCTGACCGTTCGTCTGGAAAAAGCTGCTTCTTATGAAGAAATTAAGAAAGCAATCAAAGCTGCTTCCGAAGGCGCAATGAAAGGCGTTCTGGGCTACACCGAAGACGACGTTGTATCTACCGATTTCAACGGCGAAGTGTGCACTTCCGTGTTCGATGCTAAAGCGGGTATCGCACTGAACGACAACTTCGTTAAACTGGTATCCTGGTACGACAACGAAACTGGCTACTCTAACAAAGTACTGGACCTGATCGCTCACATCTCTAAATAAGTTGAGATGAGTGCTTGATCCTAAAAGGCGACTTCGGTCGCCTTTTTTATTTATAAGACAGAGGATTGCTTAATGATTAATAAAATTTTTGCACTTCCGGTAGTCGAACAACTTACCCCTGTGCTTTCCCGCCGTCAGATTGACGGTGCCGACGTTATCGTCGTTGACCATCCACGCGTTAAAGCCTCCGTGGCGCTGAACGGCGCCCACCTGCTCTCCTGGAAACCGGAAGGTGAAGCCGAAGGCTTATGGCTGAGCGATGCGACCTCCTTCAAAAAAGGGGCGGCTATTCGCGGTGGCGTACCGATCTGCTGGCCGTGGTTCGGCCCGTCCGCCCAGCAGGGTTTGCCTTCTCACGGTTTTGCCCGTAACCAGCAGTGGACGCTGAAAGCGCACAACGAAGATGACAACGGCGCCGTGCTGACCTTTGAGCTGCAGGCTAATGATGAAACCCGCGCCCTCTGGCCGCATGATTTCACCCTGTATGCCCGCTTTAAGCTTGGTAAAACCTGTGAAATCGAACTGGAAGCCCACGGTGAGTTTGAAACCACCGCAGCCCTGCACACCTACTTCAACGTAGGTGATATCGGCGCAGTGAAGGTGAGCGGTCTTGGCGATACCTTTATCGACAAAGTGGATAACGCCAAAGAAGGTAAACTGAGCGACGGTATACAGACATTCCCTGACCGTACCGACCGCGTCTACCTGCACCCGGAAGCGTGCAGCGTGATCCACGACGGCGCGCTGAACCGCGGAATTGAAGTGGTCCATCATCATCACAGCGACGTGGTGGGCTGGAACCCGGGCCCGGCGCTGTCCGTCAGCATGGCCGACATGACGGATGAAGGGTATAAAACGTTTGTCTGCGTGGAAACCGCCTGCGTGAGCACCCCGCAAAAAGCGAGCGACGAAAAACCGTCTCGTTTAGGGCAGACGATCCGCATTGTTAAGCGATAATTTTTCTGCACCACATCAAAGCAAACGGGGCGCGCGCGCCCCGTTTTAATGCATCAATTGCACAATATTAGTGCGCAATCAGAACTTGTAGCTCACGCCGACAGAGAAAATACCTGCCCATGACTTGTCGACCATCGGGCTATCCTTCACTTCGTCGCTCAGACGCTCATAGCGGCCGGTACCGTACACGCTCCAGTCGCCGAGGAAGTTATAGCTCGCGGTCAGCTCCAGGTACGGATCCCAGCCGTCATCTGCGCTGTAGCTCTTCAGACCACTGCGGCGGGACTCGTTTTTAGACACGCCATAGTAATAGTCGTTGTAGTTCTCGCTGTTGTACTGCACACCAATACCCGGCGTCAGGGTCAGACCACCGTTGGTATAACGGTACAGCCACGCCAGATCCCAGATAAAGCCGTTGCTGTTATCCAGCGTATCGCCTGCCAGGGCCGTACGCAGGAAGCCATACTGGGTGTTATGCACGTATGAGAGGCCGGCCATCATCGAGCTTTTGCGCTTGTCGAGCTGGCGAAGCGCGTGGCTGTCGCTGTCACCCGGCTTGAAGTGCGTCGGATCATAGTAGGCCATGATGGAGAGCTTATCGGCCGTATCGTTCCAGAGATAGTAGCCGCCGCCGAGCCCGCGGAACCAGACGTTATCGCCTTCATAGGTGATAACGGGAACAGGATAAACGTCACGGTCATACTGTTTGTACGGGCTGTTAATGACGCCAACACCCGCGCCAACCGTCCACTGACTTTCCGCCTGTGCGGTGTTCACTGCGGTCGCGGCAAGGATGCCTAATGCCAGAAGTTTGAGTTTGGTCACAATCCATTCTTTCCTGTAGTCAAATAATCAGCGGATGAAGTGTAACCGCCATTCCCGTACATCCCAAAATTTTTTGCCTGCTAATCAGCCTGATTAACCCATTATTTTTAACTTATCAGATGACAGCCTGCTTTCATTTATATGACCGCTGAATGAAAAACGTGCATTTGTCTTATAACGACAGTGGAAATTTTTGGATGAGTTATTGATATGTCATTGAAAGTAGATTTTCTGGGCATGCAAGTTTTGCAAATGCCATCTACGCTTTAATTTAAGAAGAGTTTTCCTGAACACCTGCGGTTCTTAGCGTCTGACCTGGCACACAGGTTGCTGCTCTGGCAGTGAGGTGCGAGAGATTCTCTTCCGGGAGCCTCCACTACTCATACGAACGGCTCTTATCCTGTGCTAAAAAACGAAAGGACGGCATGCCATGAATATATTCGATCACTATCGCCAGCGCTATGAAGCTGCCAAGGACGAAGAGTTCACACTGCAGGAGTTTCTTACCATCTGTCGGCAAGATCGCAGTGCCTATGCCAATGCGGCAGAACGGCTATTGATGGCTATTGGTGAGCCAAACATGGTTGACACTGCCCTGGAGCCTCGGCTTTCCCGTCTCTTTTCGAATCGGGTGGTCGCCCGATACCCGGCGTTTGAAGAGTTCTATGGTATGGAAGATGCCATCGAACAGATTGTCTCCTATCTGAAGCATGCCGCTCAGGGTCTGGAAGAGAAGAAACAGATCCTCTATTTACTCGGCCCCGTGGGCGGCGGTAAATCCTCGCTGGCGGAACGCCTGAAGTCGCTGATGCAGCGCGTGCCTATCTATGTGCTGAGCGCCAACGGTGAACGCAGCCCGGTGAACGACCATCCGCTGTGCCTGTTCAATCCGCAGGAAGATGCGCAGATTCTGGACAAAGAGTATGGCATCCCGCGTCGCTATCTCGGCACCATCATGTCGCCGTGGGCGGCAAAACGCCTGCACGAGTTTGGTGGCGATATCACCAAATTCCGCGTGGTGAAAGTCTGGCCGTCTATCCTTGAACAGATCGCCATCGCCAAAACGGAACCTGGCGATGAGAACAACCAGGACATCTCGGCGCTGGTGGGTAAAGTCGACATCCGCAAGCTGGAAAACTTCGCGCAAAACGATCCGGATGCCTACGGTTACTCGGGCGCGCTGTGCCGCGCGAACCAGGGGATTATGGAGTTCGTCGAGATGTTTAAAGCACCAATCAAGGTGCTGCATCCGCTGCTGACGGCGACTCAGGAAGGCAACTACAACGGGACGGAAGGTATCTCCGCCCTGCCGTTTAACGGGATTATTCTCGCCCACTCGAACGAATCTGAATGGGTGACCTTCCGTAATAACAAAAACAATGAGGCCTTCCTTGACCGCGTGTACATCGTCAAGGTGCCTTATTGCCTGCGGATCTCCGAAGAGATCAAAATTTACGAGAAACTGCTTAACCACAGTGAGCTGGTGCATGCCCCCTGCGCGCCCGGCACGCTGGAAACGCTGTCACGCTTCTCCATCCTTTCGCGTCTGAAAGAGCCGGAAAACTCCAGCATCTATTCTAAAATGCGCGTCTATGACGGTGAAAGCCTGAAAGATACCGACCCGAAAGCGAAGTCGTATCAGGAATACCGCGACTATGCCGGGGTTGATGAGGGGATGAACGGTCTGTCCACGCGTTTCGCGTTTAAGATCCTCTCCCGCGTCTTTAACTTCGACCATGCGGAAGTGGCGGCCAACCCGGTTCATCTGTTCTACGTGCTGGAACAGCAAATCGAGCGCGAGCAGTTCCCGCAGGAGCAGGCTGAACGCTACCTTGAGTTCCTCAAAGGTTACCTGATCCCGAAATACGCCGAGTTCATTGGCAAAGAGATCCAGACGGCTTACCTGGAATCCTATTCAGAATACGGGCAGAACATTTTCGACCGCTATGTTACCTACGCTGACTTCTGGATCCAGGATCAGGAGTACCGCGACCCGGATACCGGCCAGCTGTTTGACCGTGAATCCCTGAACGCGGAGCTGGAAAAAATCGAGAAGCCTGCCGGGATCAGCAACCCGAAAGACTTCCGTAACGAGATTGTGAACTTCGTCCTGCGCGCCAGAGCGCATAACAACGGGCGCAATCCGAACTGGACCAGCTACGAGAAACTGCGCACGGTCATTGAGAAGAAAATGTTCTCCAATACCGAAGAGCTGCTGCCGGTGATCTCGTTTAACGCCAAAACCTCAACCGATGAACAGAAAAAACACGACGATTTTGTCGACCGTATGATGGAAAAAGGCTACACCCGCAAACAGGTCCGCCTGCTCTGCGAATGGTACCTGCGCGTGCGTAAATCGTCTTAAAACAAGTGCCCGGCAGCGTTTAGCGCCTGCCGGGCCTACAAAATGCAAGTTGGCAAATGCAGTACGGGGGGTATATGACCTGGTTTATTGACCGGCGTCTTAACGGCAAAAACAAGAGCACGGTGAACCGCCAGCGCTTCTTGCGTCGTTATAAAGCGCAAATTAAACAGTCTATCTCCGAGGCCATCAACAAACGCTCGGTGACCGACGTCGACAGCGGCGAATCTGTCTCCATCCCCACCGATGACATCAGCGAACCGATGTTTCATCAGGGGCGAGGCGGCCTGCGCCATCGCGTACACCCAGGTAATGACCACTTCGTTCAGAACGACAGAATTGAGCGCCCTCAGGGCGGCGGCGGTGGTTCAGGAAGCGGTCAGGGACAGGCCAGCCAGGACGGTGAAGGCCAGGACGAATTTGTCTTCCAGATTTCGAAAGATGAATATCTCGACCTGCTGTTTGAAGACCTGGCGCTGCCGAATCTGAAAAAGAATCAGCATCGTCAGCTTAATGAATATAAAACCCACCGCGCGGGCTATACCGCCAACGGCGTACCCGCCAACATCAGCGTCGTGCGTTCGTTGCAGAATTCGCTGGCGCGACGCACGGCCATGACGGCAGGCAAACGTCGCGAACTGCGCGAGCTGGAGAGTAGCCTGAAGGTGGTGGAAAATACGGAACCGGCGCAACTGCTGGAAGAGGAGCGCCTGCGTAAAGAGATTGCAGAACTGAGGGCGAAGATAGAACGGGTACCGTTTATCGACACCTTTGACCTGCGCTACAAGAACTACGAAAAACGCCCTGAGCCCTCCAGCCAGGCGGTGATGTTCTGTCTGATGGACGTGTCCGGCTCGATGGATCAGGCAACCAAGGATATGGCGAAGCGTTTTTATATTCTGCTCTATCTGTTCCTGAGCAGAACCTATAAGAACGTGGAGGTGGTCTATATCCGCCACCACACTCAGGCGAAAGAGGTGGATGAGCATGAGTTCTTCTACTCGCAGGAGACCGGCGGGACCATCGTCTCAAGCGCCCTGAAGCTGATGGATGAAGTGGTGAAAGAGCGTTACGACCCGTCGCAGTGGAATATTTATGCCGCGCAGGCGTCGGACGGCGATAACTGGGCCGACGACTCACCGCTGTGTCACGAAATCCTGGCGAAGAAAATTCTGCCGGTGGTGCGTTACTACAGCTATATCGAAATCACCCGCCGTGCACACCAGACCCTGTGGCGGGAGTATGAACATCTGCAATCGATGTTCGATAATTTTGCCATGCAGCATATCCGTGACCAGGATGATATTTATCCTGTGTTCAGGGAGCTGTTCCACAAGCAATCTTCTACCAGCAACGCATAATCAAACAGCCAGCGAAAGCGCTGGCTGTTTTCTTTCGACCCCGTTCATCCCGTGCTAATGTAGAACGCTGCATACTGGATTATCACCGGGAAATCGTTATGACTGACGACGTTATTGGGGCAGGAACCCACCAGCAACTGATTACCTTACTCACCGAGCAGGGCGCGCGGTTTCGCGTCATGGAGCACGAGGCGGTCGGGAAATGTGAAGCGGTAAGTGAAATTCGCGGAACCGATCTGCGGCAAGGCGCCAAAGCCCTGGTCTGTAAGGTGAAGGGAAACGGCGTAAAAAAACACGTTCTGGCGATCCTCGCCGCCGATCTACAGGCAGACCTGAGCCAGCTTGCCAGCCATTTTGGCGGGCTAAAGGCCTCCCTCGCCAGCCCGGCCGAGGTCGATACCCTGACCGCCTGCGTTTTCGGCGCTATCCCGCCCTTTAGCTTCCATCCTGATTTGGCCCTGGTTGCCGACCCGCTGCTGTTCGAGCGTTTTGACGAAATCGCGTTTAACGCTGGCCTGCTGGAGAAATCCGTGATTATGGATACCCAGGATTACCTGCGCATCGCCCGTCCTGAGCTGGTAACTTTCCATAAAGCGTAACTGCGATGGCTGACGCCCTGTCAGCCTTTTCTTTCCAGGAACAGCACGGAGGCGACGAGAATAACGGCAATAGCGAAAAACGATGAGGAGATAATCAGCGTTTCCACAAACATGTGATCGTTCATGATGGCGACCCCTTTTGCGATATCTGCCTCCGTTTTAAACCGCGTAAATGACAAGGTTATGACAACAATAAAATCTTTTTAAAACTGTCCTGCATCGCATTTGCGCGTACAGTAAGCAGGTTAATTATTCTGGCAAGGATTCCCTATGTTTGACCCTACTCTGCTCATTCTTCTGGCACTCGCCGCGCTCGGCTTTGTCAGCCATAACACCACCGTCGCCATCTCGATTCTGGTGCTTATTATTGTTCGCGTGACCCCGTTAAATACCTTTTTCCCGTGGATAGAAAAACAAGGCCTCACCATCGGGATAATCATTTTAACCATCGGGGTAATGGCGCCCATCGCCAGCGGTACGCTTCCTGCATCAACCCTGCTGCACTCGTTCGTAAACTGGAAATCGCTGGTGGCGATCGCGGTGGGGATTTTTGTGTCGTGGCTGGGCGGACGCGGCGTCACGCTAATGAGCAGCCAGCCCTCGCTGGTGGCGGGTCTGCTGGTGGGCACCGTGCTGGGCGTGGCGCTCTTCCGCGGCGTGCCGGTCGGCCCGCTGATTGCGGCAGGCCTTGTCTCTCTGTTTATCGGGAAGTCGTAGTCAGGCTGGCCATATAACGCGCTGGCGTCTGGCCCAGCCCCTTCCTGAACATGGTGATAAACGCGGTGGTCGAGTCATAGCCCAGTGACTGGGCCACCTGCTGTACCGATTTCCCGCCGATCAGGTGCTGTAACGCCACGATCAGCTGCAGCTGGTGACGCCAGCGGCGAAAGCTTAAACCGGTCTCTTTCACCACCAGCCGCGCCAGGCTGCGTTCGCTCATGGCAAAATGGCTCGCCCACTGCGCCAGCGTCTGCCAGGCGGCGGGCTCTTCCGCCATCTTCTCGCTCATCAGTCGAATTTTAGGATGGGGCGAGACGGGCAGCTGCAGGTGCTCCTGTCGCTGGAGCGGCAGCTCGTCAAACAGGACGTCCACCAGGCGCGACGTGGTCGCAAGAGGAAGCTGCTCACGCGATTTTTCCGCCAGGGATAAAATCAGCTCCCGCACCAGAGGAGAGATTTTCAGGGTACAGCAGCGTTCGGGCAAGCTTGCCGCCCCCGGCTCAATAAATAAAAAGCAGAGCTGCGCGCCCGGCGTGGCTCTGTTGCTGTGCGGCATCTGGCCGGGGATCCAGACGGCGTACTGGGGCGGAACCATCAGCATCGCATTTTCCACTTCGCAGGTGATTGCGCCGCCAAGGGCCAGAATCAGCTGCCCCTTACGGTGATGATGCCGGGGAATATATTGTTCCTCCGCCACCACCTGAATACGAAATGCGACGGCCGCATCGTACTGGCTATCAGGATCGTAGCCCTCCAGTCCCAGACCAATCATCAGTTTGTCCGATATTAGCGATAAACTGTCATTTTAGCCTGATTTCAACCGCTGAGAAAATCGGTATTGTGTGCCCTCGCTTGAACGTATGAGAACATAATGACTACTGCTATTCGCACCTCAGGAAAACACGGCGCGCTGTTGATTGCAGGCATCCTGATGATTGCCACTACGCTTCGCGTCACCTTTACCGGCGCAGCGCCGCTGCTCGACACTATTCGTCTTGATTATGGCTTAAGCACGGCGCAAACCGGTCTGCTGACCACCCTGCCTCTGCTGGCTTTCGCCCTTATCTCGCCGCTCGCCGCAGGCGTTGCCCGACGTATCGGCATGGAGCGCAGCCTGTTTATCGCCCTGCTGCTGATTTGCGCCGGAATTGCGGTTCGCTCTCTGCCTTCCGCCGCGCTGCTGTTCATCGGTACGGCGGTCATTGGCTGCGGTATTGCGCTCGGAAATGTGCTGTTACCCGGATTAATTAAGCGTGACTTTCCGGGGCAGGTGGCGAAGCTCACCGGTGCTTATTCCCTGACGATGGGCGTCTCGGCGGCGTTTGGATCAGCGATGATTGTTCCCCTGGCGCAGGGGAACGCGGGCTGGCATGGCGCCCTGCTGATGCTGATGGCGTTTCCGCTGGTCGCGCTGCTGCTCTGGTTACCCCAGTGGCGTCAGAAACACGTTGCAGCGGTGACGGGCGCTGGCGCGCTGCATAATCGCGCCATCTGGCGCTCGGCGCTCGCCTGGCAGGTGACGCTCTTTTTAGGGATTAACTCGCTGATTTACTACGTCATCATCGGCTGGCTGCCGGCGATACTGCTGAGCCACGGCTACAGCGAAGCGCAGGCCGGCTCGGTGCACGGTCTGCTGCAGCTGGCCACGGCCGTGCCGGGGCTTGCCGTTCCGCTGATCCTCCACCGTCTGAAAGATCAGCGGGCCATTGCAGGCGCAGTGGCGCTGCTGTGCGCGATAAGCGCGGCGGGATTATGGTTTATGCCAGGCATGGCGGTGATGTGGACGCTGGTGTTTGGCTTTGGCACAGGAGCAACGATGATCCTCGGCCTGACGTTCATCGGTCTGCGCGCCAGCTCCGCGCACCAGGCTGCGGCGCTGTCCGGCATGGCGCAGTCGATTGGCTATCTGCTCGCCGCCTGCGGCCCTCCGCTGATGGGGAAAATTCACGATAGCGCAGGAGACTGGCGGATCCCGCTTCTGGGCTGCGCCCTGGCCGCGGTGATAATGGCCCTCTGCGGCATCTTAGCCGGGCGAGACCGGGAGATCGCGCCCCGTTAAACAGTGTGGCAGACCCTCGGGTCTGCCTTTTTTAACCGCGGGCCGCGCGCAGCATCGCCTGCACCAGCACGACCGGACGTCCTTCCAGCGCACCACGCTCGTGCTGGAATAAGGTGATCACGAAGAACGGGTGCGTGACCAGTTCTGCGGCGCGAATTTCTCCCTGGTCGTCCCAGCCCGTAACATGCATATCACCGCTTTCCAGCGCCTGCGCAAACGCCGGCGACACGCCATAGTTACAGTGATATCCCTCTTCAATTTCCGGCTTGCCGTACGCTTTGGCGATCAGCGTATTTTTGCGCAGTTCAATCGCATCGGTTTTTTCCACCAGCGAGCAGGTCAGCGGCGCAATCACCATGGTGCCTTCGGTATCCGTCTCAGCGTGTGCCGCATCAGCCCAGCCCAGCACGTTTCGGGCATACTCAATCAGCGCATGCTGGAACCCGCCGCAGGTGCCCAGGAACGGGATGCTGTTTTCACGGGCATAGCGCGCGGCGATAAAAGCGGCCTCGGTGTTTTTATAGGGGCTGGCGGGTACCAGCCAGATGGCATCGTAGCCCACCAGATCTTCAGGGCTTGTCAGCTCCGTGGTGGCAAGCCAGTCGTAATCGGCGGTGAGGTCAAGCACTGCGGCGGCGTCGTCGATGGCCAGCGGGATCGCCTGATGCGCAATTACACTGGGATTGTAATCGCCAACCAGCGCAATGCGCAGCGTCGTTTTAACCGGGAGGTGTTCCATGAAAGGTTCCTTATGCCAGAGTATTATCAGATAACATAAGGAACCTCAGACTACCGATCTTTTGCAATTATCACAATACCTTAAATTGGGAGGGTGGAATCATGATTCAATGCAAACGCGTGTACGAACAGGCAGGCCCTGACGACGGCTATCGGGTACTGGTGGACAGGCTGTGGCCGCGCGGTGTTAAGAAAACGGACCTCGCGTATGACGAATGGTGTAAAGCGCTCACGCCCTCAACTGAACTACGCAAGGCCTTTCATAGCGAAACCATTGATTTCGCCGCCTTCAGTCAGGCCTATCGGGAAGAGCTGGCGCAGCATGCTGACGAGGGCGTGCGTCTGGCAACGCTGGCGCACAGGCAGACCGTCACCCTGCTCTTTGCTGCCAAAAACACGGAGCAAAATCACGCCCTGGTCTTAGCCGACTGGCTGCGCCACCTGTGATCAGCCGATCGCCAGCTCATCGAGGATTTGCGGCGCTTCATCGGGGGTGAGCGGCATCAGATGTTCGGCGCGGACAAACGCAAAGCCGTGCTGATTGTCAAAGGCGTAGACATCCCCCGTCACCAGCCAGAGCGCACGATCTGCGGTGGTCGGTAATTGCGTCATCACGCCGTTGACCGGGTTAACGAAGCGCAGGCCAGGCTGGCACAGGCCAAACAGCTCAACAGATTTACCAATATTTCGACGGCCTGACGCCGTGCGGGCACCCACGATCATCGCCATGCTGCCCGGTTTTAGCTGAAACATACTTCTCTCGCGGAAACGAACGCCAGAAACTGGCTAAGATTAATCCTAAAGAGAAGTGTATCGCAGGCGGTATCCGTCTGTCACCTGGTGGGTTGTGGATGATCGCGACGATAGAGCGTCCATTCATCGATCACTTCGCCGCCCGGTAATTTGCACTCGGTGCGAACGCCCTGCGGACTTTGAACCGGGATCTGTTCCCCGCCTTTCTCCAGGCAGTAGACGGAGGCCGGGTTCGCCATACCGATAACGTGCGGCGGTTTCGGTGCATCGGGTGGCGTGGTTTTTGCGGTGCAGGCGGCCAGGGGAAGCGCCAGCGCCAGAAGCAGAAATCTCATCTCATTGATCCTTGTGACATCATGACAGTCTAAGGGTAACGGGTCATCGCCGCGTTCTCCATGATTTCTCCATTTTAACTGCACTTTTCAGCACTATAGTGTGGCATGTTCTCGATATGACCAGAGAACATCATTCCGTAATCAAGATGTCTTTGCCCCGGTCTCAACAACGGGGCTTTTTTTCTATCCTGCTGCCCGCTCCCTGCATATATTAAATTTTCTGTATTCATGTTTTACTATGCCAGAAGCCTAAAAACTCAGCATAACATGCAGATGCAGACGTCTTCTGCCTGGGAGTCATTCTACGTCATGTCGGATCTTATCCTCGCTCGCGTTTCAGAAACCCTTGCCACCGAGCAATCCCTTGAAAGCCTCGTTCGCCAACTGCTGGAGATGCTGGAGATTGTCACCGACATGGAGTCGACCTACCTGACGAAGGTGGATATCGAGGCGCGGCTGCAGCACATCCTCTATGCCCGCAACAGCAAACAGATGACGATCCCGGAGGGGTTGAGCGTCCCATGGGATGAGACGCTGTGCAAACGCGCGCTGGACAGTGACACGATGTTCAGCAACGACGTGCCCGAACGCTGGCCCGAGTGTGAAGCTGCAAAAGCGCTTGGCATTACCACCTACATGAGTATTCCAGTCCATCTTGCGGATGGTTCACTTTACGGAACGCTCTGCGCCACCAGCACGGCCAGAAAGCCGCTGAGCGAGCGCGGTGAACAGGTTCTGAAGCTCTTCGCCGGGCTGATTGCCCAGTCGATTCAGAAAGAGTCGCTGGTGACCCAGCTTCGCGAAGCCAATGCGGCCCTCATCGCGCACTCCTATACGGATGCCCTTACCGGTTTACCCAACCGTCGCGCCATTTTTGAAGATCTGACCACCCTCTTTTCTCTGGCCCGACACCTGAAGCGTAATGCCATCATCGCATTTATCGATCTGGATGATTTCAAGCTGATTAACGATCGTTACGGCCACGAGGCTGGCGACCAGTTCCTGATAGAAGTGGGCAAGCGTTTGACCGAAGAGAAACAGCAGGACGATATTATCGGTCGTCTGGGGGGTGATGAATTTCTGGTCGCGTCGCTGAGCCAGCCCCACCAGGACGGGGATAACGCGCAACTTACGTTGCTCAAAACGCGCCTCAGCGCCTGCATCGCCGGCGAATACTGGCTGGGCAGCGTTCATATTATTTATCCGGGAGCCAGCTTCGGCGTTATCGAAGTGGACCCTGCCGCAACCGATCCTGACAGCGCGTTACGCGCCGCGGATGTGGCGATGTATCAGGATAAGAAAGGAAAAAGCAAAACACGCTTTCTCACCATGGATTAACCCCGTACACTCTACGGCGTTATTGAAACCGAAACAGGTGATGGTATGAGAATAGGGATCCTTTTCCCGGTCGTTATATTTATAACGGCGGTGGTTTTTTTAGCGTGGTTTTTTGTCGGCGGCTACGCGGCTCCGGGGGCATAAATGCGGAAGACAACCGTCATTATGCTGATCGTTGCCATTGCGGCGTTTGCCGGCACGCAGCTTGGCTGGTGGTAAACCCGATACGTAAAAAGGCCGCCATCCGGCAGCCTTTTTCATCGCTTTCAGAACTTAGCTTTTGATCTTTCTGTAGATAAACAGAACAACCAGCGCACCGATCACCGCGACGGCGAAACTGCCGAAGTTAAAGCCATCGACCTTGCCAAAACCGAACAGCGTACTGATCCAGCCGCCGACTACCGCACCGACAATACCCAGTATTACGGTGACGATAAACCCACCGCCATCTTTGCCCGGCATGATCCACTTCGCCAGAATACCCGCAATAAGCCCAAAGATAATCCAGGATAAAATTCCCATAACTTTCCTCTCTGTATGGTTTTTGTCATTAAATCAACGACACAAAAAGAATAGCACAGGATCTGAGAAAGGAAATTTGTGATATGCATCACTCTATGTGGTTTTTCTCCTGTCATACCCCAACAAACGCGTACCGGTTACGTCCCGCGCGTTTTGCCTGATAGAGCGCCTGGTCAGCGGCGATAATGATATTCTGCTGGCTGCCCGCGATGTCGACGGCACGTGCGGTAGAAATTCCGACGCTGACCGTTACCCGCCCAAAGGGGCTAAAGGCATGGGCGATTTGCAGCGAGAACACGTTACGAATAATCGTCTGGGCCAGACGAAGCGCTTCCTGGATGTCCGTATCAGGTAATATCAGCGCAAACTCCTCTCCGCCGTAGCGCGCCACGATCTGATTACCACGAGTAAGACTCTCCCTGAGACTGTTTCCCAGCAGCGCCAGACAGCGGTCCCCTTCCGGATGGCCGTAGTTATCGTTGTATTTTTTGAAGAAGTCCACGTCCACAATCAGTATCGAAATCGGTGCATCATGCGCGGCACAAAGCGCGATTTCCGAGAGGATTTTTTCATCAAAAATGCGACGGTTGTAAAGCCCGGTCAGCGCATCCTCAGAGGCGATAATCTTCAGCGCCTTGTTATCTCTGGTTTTTCTGGATAAGTCGGAATACAGGAAGTATGACGCGACGATGAGTATCGCCGTGAACACGAAAATGAGTACCGCCAGCTGAATCGCCTGCTTGCGCCAGGGCGCAAGGGCCTCATCAATGCTGACAGCCACGGTGGTGACCAGCCCGTAGCGTCTGTTTTTCTCATAGGCATAAATGCGTTCGATTTTATCAAACCGCGAAATGGAACTGGCTATCCCGGTATTTTGTACCTTGAGGTATTTCCTGAAGAGCGGTGAATCGGAAACAATCGTGCCAATATAGGTATTTTTAAAAGGATAACGGACCAGCAGCACGCCTGACTCTGTTGTTAAGCCAATGACGCCCGCGTGACCAATATTAATCTGCCCGTAGAGCGCGAGAAAATTTTCGATACCCAGGGTCACCACCACAACACCGTTAAATGCCCCGGTGTGGGTTTCAAGGCGCCGACTAATGGTGATGACCCATTTACCATTGGTTCTGCTGACTACGGGCTCGCCAATAAAAATCTGCTGATTTTTATTTTCCTTGTGATAGATAAAAAATGACCTGTCCGATCCTTTGCGTGGGCCCGTAAAAGTTTCGTGCAACGCGGTAAAGATATCGCCCTGAGCATCGTAAACAACCACATTATTAATCTGGGTAAGGAGATTATCCTGATTATTTATCATCCGCTGAATATGGATCGCCTGCTGCGGGGTCATACCATAAATTTCGATTATGTCGGAAACGGTAGTAATTAACATTTCACTCTGGCGCATGATCCCCTCGGTGTAGACATCAAGGGTATGGCTCAGGTTAGCGACGCTGGTATTAATTTGCTGGATTGACTGCTGTCTGGACGTGGCAATTTGGACGGCAAGCGACAGCGAGATGATCAATGAGACAATGATGACGGTAATGGTTGTTGTGTAAAAAGTATTTTTCACATGCACGAGCTTTTCCACCTTATCACGCCTGACATCCCTGGCTGACAACTCTTGTCACTGTAACAAAGCTCAGGATAAGAGGAAAATGAATTGCACTTAAGCATGCAACAGAAGCTCGTCGTAATTTCGTTTTACAAACTTACCGTCTCCCGGGGCTTAGATAAAATGACTTTAATAAAATCGATATAGGAGACGGGCTTACCAAAATAATAACCCTGTAACAGCGTAATCTCATTACGGTTGAGATACTCCAGCTGCGCTTTCGTTTCTACGCCTTCAGCCACAATGCGTAATGAGAGTTTTTTCGCCAGGTCAATGACGCAGTCCAGCAGGATCGTTGAGTCTTTTTCATCTGAAACCCGGTTCACAAAGCTTTTATCAATTTTAATATAATCAATGGCAAGCGCATTAAGGCATGAAAGACCTGAATAGCCGGTACCAAAATCATCCAGTGCAATGACAAAACCGGCGTTATGCAGCATGTTAAGGTTTTCCACCAGGTGAGGATTATCGATCAGCGGCTCACGCTCGGTCACCTCGAGAACCAGTTTGACTTCTTTACCCTGAAACCCCTTCCCGAATACACGACAGTCACCGATGAAGGATGGCGCATTGATGTGTCTGGCGCTGATGTTCACCCCAATATGAAACCCGTCCGGGAGCTTAGGCAAAAGCGGCTTAAGCTGCATCACCACTTTCGCCATCAACCCTTTGGTTAGCGGAATAATCAAACCGCTACGTTCAGCAATCGGAATAAAGACATCCGGTGGAATAAAGCCTGACTTTGGATGCTTCCATCTTGCCAGGACTTCAACGCCATACAGCCCGCCGGTATCACCGTTCACGATCGGCTGGTAATACGGCACGATCTCCCCCTGCAAAATGGCCTTACGTAAGTCGTCTTCAAATGAGGTGCTTTTCCCCTTGTAACGGCGGATCAAAATGCCCACCGCCACCGATAGCACGAGAATCAGTAGTATCAGGCTCCATCCCTGTTGCAGCAGCCGCGTCAGGCTAAAAAAGACAGGCTGTTGCCAGGCCAGACTAAAGGGGAATTGTGTAGATGCCGTAAGTGACCCCGTCCACGAGGCCGCTTTCCAGCCGGTCACATCACCGTTGCGCCCAAGCATGCTATTGCCGACAACCAACCCCAGGTCAACGCCGTTTGATGCGTTCGCGATGACGTCCTGCAAATGCGCATCGCTGACGCTGACGATGACACGCCCTCCCGCGATGGGCATCTGGAAGACAAGCACCGGGACGCCGTTCACCAGTCGATTGCCGGGCAGCAGCATTAATTTATGTTCAGGTAACGTCTCCGGATGCACAATCAATACGCCATTCCCGGGAAGGGAAGTACAGATGATTTTACCCTGCTGCTGGATCATGATGGCGCGCAGATGCGGTTTTAGCGCGGCTTCTGTCCCCAGCGCCAGCTGTCCGCTGCTGGTACACCCCTGCTCCGCAACGCGCTTCGCCGTGCTGGCCGCACTGACGGCTTCCGCCAGGATATTTTCTATTTTCTGGGTACTTGCCATGGCGGTATGACTATTATTAGCCTTCGCCATCTGCCATAGCTGCCAGTTAATAATCAGAATGCCGCTCAGAAAAAGAAACAAGGCACTCAGAATAGGGATCATCACGTTGCGCACGATGTTTTCCTTAATAGAAAAAACAAGCATCGATGTTCTGGAAGAAGAGCCTGTACTTACCCGGTATTGCTTATAACAATGAAAATAGCTTAGCTGAGAATTGTCTTAAAAAACTGATACTTTCGTATGAGTTCACCTGCCCGAATTTGCTCACCTGACGTGATTATCAGGCTTGTGCCTTGCCCTGGCTGTGTTAAGATTTGTCAAATCAGGGAGCGGACAGGATAACTGGAAAATGAAAAAACTCGTTGCCGTTGCGATCGTTTCAACGCTCCTGGTCATCCTGTCTCTTTATGCGGTCAATGCTGTTATCGTGGGGCAGCAGAAGAGCAAACAGCGTGAGATATCCCTTACCCTATTACATTATTCGGAAGACCTGTCCCAAAGCATAGCGCTGGCCCTTAAAAGCATTACTACGCAGGGATGTGATAAAACCAGTCTTGATAGTTACAGACAAATAACGCTGAATAACTATTATTTCGACGATATTGGTTTTATCGAGAAGGGAAAAATAGTCTGTACTGCTTTTTGGGGTAAACTTGCAACGCCCGTAGCGCTTCCTGCGGAACTGCATAAAACGCCGAGAGGCTTTCTTCTGGCGCAGTTTTCCAGAAAAGATTTTTTCACGGGCAATGCGGCAATTTATAATAATATTATTATCTTCACCACTCGCTATGCTTACGATAAATTCACCCCGGTTACGGCAAGCTATTCTCTGAGTACCACCACCAAAGACTTCGGCAGAACCTTTTTTACGACCTCCCCTGAGCTAACACAGCAGAGCTGGCTGCATTCGTCGTTGTTTACCCTGACCCTGACGCAGTGCAGCGCCTTCTGGGACCTGTGCGTCATCGTGAAGCATCACGATGCAGGGCTGGCCTCGTTACCCCTGTTTATCTTTTCGTTTCTCACGGTCATACTCTTTTTTATCTGGGTCGCGATAACGTTATTTATCTTCCGTATCTATGAAGATCGTTTTTCTCTGGAACGTACGCTGATCAAGGCCGTCCTGACCAATACCATCAGCGTTAACTACCAGCCTATTATCCGCATTCACGATCAAAAAATCGTGGGTGTAGAAGTTCTGTCGCGATGGCGCGACCAAAAGCATGGGGACGTCTCTCCGGAGCTGTTTATCCCATTAATAAAAAAAATCGGTCTGTATAAAAAATATTATAATAATATTATCGAAAAATCCCTCTCAGAAATTGCCCCGCTGGCGATTAAACATCAGCTGATCGTCTCCATTAACGTTGGGCGGAAGGAAATTGAAGATGGGCAGTTCATTAACATTTTGCGTCGTGCGTGTTTAGCCAATCACTTTCCCCTTTCTCTGATGAAGGTCGAACTTTCTGAGAAAGCCGTTTCCACGGCAGATATCCTCGAGGGGTTCTGTCAGGAGCTCAAGTCGCTCGGCGTTAAAATATCAATAGATGATTTTGGCGTGCAAAATTCAAACCTCGCCCGCCTGTCGCTGCTTGAATATGATGAGATTAAAATCGATAAGTCACTGGTGGATGGCATCAGCGAACATTATAAGCAAAACATCTTTGCTATCTTCAGCGATGCCCTCGCGAAGTTGAATAAAACGCTTGTTTTCGAGGGCGTGGAAAATGAAGTTCAGTATCGCTTTATTGCGAGCCGATATCCCGATGCGCTGATTCAGGGATGGTATTTTTCAAAAGCACTCACCCGGAGCGAGCTGGCGAAACGACTCACCGGTGTTGCACCGTAACCAGAAGCCTGGCATGACCTTTTTCAGATTTGGCGTTTCCATTTTTTACGCAAAAACATATAGTCGTCACAATCAGATGGTAGATTCCCCGGAAACACACTCTTATTTTGGTTAAAAACGTGAAATTATCCTTACTTTTTCCAGTGGTACTCTTTTTTCTGACCGTGATTTTCGTGCTGTTTATCGACAAACCTGCTTCGCATATTCTGCGGAAAAAATGCATGTGGTCCGATAGCGTGATGCTGAGCTGTATCGCAAAGCATCAGCATAACGGTTTTTAAAGCAGACTATTCATTTCCCCACTGATTGAGGAAATTCGCAATATCATCAATACGACCCGCACGGATCCCGGCCTCAGCGGCCATTTCCTGCTGAGCCTCCTCGCTGATCTCCTCATTATTCGATAAACGGGTGAGCAGCAGCTGGAAATAATGTGCCAGCGCGTCGAGTTCTGACTCCGCAACTTGCTCTGCGGCTTCCGTCGCATACTCCTCAGCAATGTCATAATATTTCAGTGGGATATCGTTATTCATAACAGTCTCGTCTCTGGCCTTTAAGGGTAACGTCACGAGTATATCGGACGCGTTATCTCAACCAAAGCATTGCTTCAGATAAGTAACGCAAGCAGCGCAGCGAGTGCGGGCACGGCCTGTACATACAAAATTTTTCGACTGGCGGTGGCCGCGCCAAAAAGTCCGGCAATCAACACGCAGGCCAGGAAGAAGATGGCCACCTGACTCCCCTTTTCGCCGAGCCAGAGGCTCCAGAGCAGGCCGGCCGCCAGAAAACCGTTATACAGCCCCTGATTTGCAGCCAGCACGCGGGTGTCGCGCGCAAAGTCGGGACGCAGATTAAAGGCCTTGTGCCCTGTTTTGGTATTCCACAGGAACATTTCCAGCACAAGAATGTAGAGATGGATGAGTGCAACGACAGCGATAAGGACGGTAGCTAGCATCGTGTTGTCTCCCGCAGGCAGAGGCAAAAAAAACGGGAACCCTCAGGCCCCCGCTCTTGTTTAACCCAGAATCTGGATTACATGTTCGCGATAATCGCGTCGCCAAACTCTGAACATTTCAGCAGTTTGGCGCCTTCCATCAGACGTTCGAAATCGTAAGTTACGGTTTTCGCGTTGATCGCACCTTCCATACCTTTAACGATCAGGTCTGCGGCTTCGAACCATTCCATATGACGCAGCATCATCTCTGCGGACAGGATGATAGAGCCTGGGTTCACTTTGTCCTGACCTGCGTATTTTGGTGCAGTACCGTGGGTCGCTTCGAACAGGGCGCACTCGTCACCAATGTTCGCGCCAGGGGCGATACCGATACCGCCAACCTGTGCTGCCAGGGCGTCAGAGATGTAGTCACCGTTCAGGTTCATACAGGCAATCACGTCGTATTCTGCAGGACGCAGCAGGATCTGCTGCAGGAACGCATCGGCGATCACATCTTTAATGATGATCTCTTTGCCGGTGTTCGGGTTCTTGATCTTCTGCCATGGGCCGCCGTCGATCAGTTCACCGCCGAACTCTTCTTTCGCCAACTGGTAACCCCAGTCTTTGAACGCGCCTTCGGTGAACTTCATGATGTTGCCTTTGTGAACCAGGGTCACAGAGTCACGGTCGTTAGTGATTGCATATTCGATGGCTGCACGCACCAGACGCTTGGTCCCTTCTTCGGAGCACGGCTTAATGCCGATACCGCAATGCTCAGGGAAGCGAATTTTCTTCACGCCCATCTCTTCGCGCAGGAATTTAATCACTTTTTCTGCGTCAGCAGAGTCCGCTTTCCATTCGATACCCGCGTAGATGTCTTCTGAGTTTTCGCGGAAGATAACCATATCGGTCAGTTCAGGGTGCTTAACCGGGCTAGGGGTGCCCTGATAGTAACGAACCGGACGCAGACACACGTACAGGTCCAGCTCCTGACGCAGTGCCACGTTCAGGGAACGGATACCGCCGCCAACTGGCGTCGTCAGTGGGCCTTTAATAGCAACGCGGTAGTCGCGGATCAGGTCCAGCGTTTCTGCTGGCAGCCAGACGTCCTGGCCATAAACTTGAGTAGATTTCTCACCGGTGTAAATTTCCATCCAGGAAATTTTACGCTCGCCTTTGTAGGCTTTCTCAACAGCGGCATCAACCACTTTCAGCATTGCCGGGGTAACGTCTACACCGATACCGTCACCTTCGATGAACGGGATAATCGGATTGTGAGGAACGTTAATCTTGCCGTTTTGCAGGGTGATCTTTTTACCTTCCGCCGGAACAACTACTTTGCTTTCCATTAACCTCTCCTTCGAGCGCTTCTGGTTGTTACTGATCTTATGTTAATAAATTGTAATGAGCCCTTCGATAGTACCTGATTGTCCTGCGCCATGAAAGGTCTTCGTTATTAGGCTATAATGCGGCAATTGATAACGCCTGAAAATACCATGAAGAAAACTTCTTTTACAAAACACCGGGTTGAGCGATTCAGCTCGCGACAAGCCGCCAGAAGACCGCAGGAAACCCAGCCTAAGCGGGTTATTTTGTTCAATAAACCCTACGATGTTTTGCCGCAGTTTACCGATGAAGCCGGGCGCAGCACGCTGAAGGACTATATACCTGTTCAGGGCGTCTACGCCGCGGGCCGTCTGGACCGCGACAGCGAAGGCCTTCTGGTCTTAACCAACGACGGCGCCTTGCAGGCGAAGCTCACGCAGCCCGGGAAACGCACCGGTAAAATTTACTTCGTACAGGTCGAAGGCGAGCCGGACGAAGAAACGCTGGAAAAATTACGCAGCGGCGTAACGCTGAACGACGGCCCCACCCTGCCCGCAGGTATTGAACGCGTGAATGAACCGGAGTGGCTGTGGCCGCGCAACCCGCCGATTCGCGAACGCAAATCCATTCCGACAAGCTGGCTCAAAATTACCCTTTATGAAGGCCGCAACCGCCAGGTTCGCCGCATGACCGCGCACGTCGGCTTCCCTACCCTGCGTCTGATTCGCTACGCTATGGGCAGCTACACGCTGGAAACGCTGGCAAACGGCGAATGGCGCGACGTCACCCCTTAAGGAGTCACTATGTTTAAACCTCATGTCACGGTTGCCTGCGTGGTCCACGCTAAGGGTAAATTCCTTGTTGTCGAAGAGAGCATTAACGGCAAAGCGCTGTGGAACCAGCCTGCCGGGCATCTTGAAGCCAATGAGACCCTACTGCAGGCAGCGAAACGCGAGCTGTGGGAAGAGACCGGCATTCACGCTGAACCCCAGCACTTCATCCGTATGCACCAGTGGATCGCGCCCGATCACACTCCGTTCCTGCGCTTTTTATTTGCCGTTGAGCTTAGCGAAACGTGCGCCACAGAGCCGCAGGATGACGATATCGACCGCTGTCTGTGGGTCACTGCCGACGAGATCCTGAACGCGCCAAACCTGCGCTCGCCGCTGGTTGCGGAAAGCATTCGCTGCTGGCAGTCTGCTGGCCGCTTACCGCTGGATGTCATCGGCGCATTTAACTGGCCGTTTACAGAGGGTGCCAATGGTGGGGGGGCGTGATAGAATACGCCGCCTTGAAGTTCAATGTCGTGAGTATTCCATGTCAGATAATAGCCAGAAAAAAGTGATCGTCGGCATGTCCGGCGGTGTCGATTCCTCCGTTTCCGCCTACCTGTTACAGCAACAGGGCTATAAGGTGGAGGGCCTGTTCATGAAGAACTGGGAGGAAGATGATGGCGAGGAATACTGCACTGCCGCTGCGGATCTCGCCGATGCGCAGGCCGTATGCGATAAGCTCGGCATTGAACTGCACACCGTTAACTTTGCTGCAGAATACTGGGACAACGTGTTTGAACTGTTCCTCGAAGAGTACAAAGCGGGCCGCACGCCGAACCCGGATATTCTGTGTAATAAAGAGATCAAATTTAAAGCCTTCCTGGAATTCGCCGCGGAAGATCTGGGCGCAGACTACATTGCGACCGGTCACTACGTGCGTCGCGCTGACGTGAATGGCAAAAGCCAGCTGCTGCGCGGTCTGGACGGCAACAAAGATCAAAGCTACTTCCTCTATACGCTGAGCCACGAGCAAATCGCCCAGAGCCTGTTCCCTGTCGGCGAGCTGGAAAAGCCGCAGGTGCGTAAAATCGCCGAAGAGCTGGACCTGATCACCGCGAAGAAAAAAGACTCTACCGGTATCTGCTTCATCGGCGAGCGCAAATTCCGCGATTTCCTGGGACGTTACCTGCCCGCACAGCCGGGTAAAATTGTCACCGTCGACGGTGAAGAGATTGGCCAGCATCAGGGGCTGATGTACCACACGCTCGGCCAGCGTAAAGGCCTGGGTATCGGCGGGACCAAAGAAGGTAGCGAAGATCCGTGGTATGTTGTCGACAAAGACGTCGAAAACAATATTCTGGTTGTTGCCCAGGGTCACGATCATCCACGTCTGATGTCCGTTGGCCTTATCGCCCAGCAGCTGCACTGGGTCGATCGTGAGCCGCTGAAAGGCACGCTGCGCTGCACGGTGAAAACCCGCTACCGCCAGACCGATATTCCTTGCAACATTACCGCGCTTGATGACGATCGCATTGACGTGCGTTTCGACGAGCCGGTCGCCGCCGTCACCCCGGGTCAGTCTGCTGTCTTCTACAGCGGTGAGATCTGCCTGGGCGGCGGGATCATTGAACAGCGCCTGCCGCTGCCTGCTGTTTAATACGATTGCACACATAAAGGAGACCGTGTGGCGAAGAACTACTATGACATCACCCTGGCACTGGCGGGAATTTGCCAGTCAGCCCGTCTGGTGCAACAGCTGGCGCATCAGGGTCATTGCGATGCTGACGCCCTGCACGTTTCACTCAACAGCGTTATCGATCTCAACCCCGGCTCGACCCTGGGTGTGTTCGGCGGCAGTGAAACCAATCTTCGTCTCGGTCTTGAAACCCTGCTTGGCGTGCTTAACGCCAGCAGCCGTCAGGGATTAAACGCGGAGCTGACCCGCTACACGTTGAGTCTGATGGTGCTGGAGCGTAAGCTGAGCTCAGCAAAAGGCGCGCTCAATACCCTGGGCGATCGTATTGCCGGGCTACAGCGTCAGCTCGACCATTTTGATCTGCAGTCCGACACGCTGCTCAGCGCCATGGCCGGCATTTATGTTGACGTCATCAGCCCGCTGGGCCCGCGTATTCAGGTCACCGGATCCCCTGCCGTGCTGCAAAGTCCGCAGGTACAGGCAAAAGTGCGTGCGTCCCTGCTGGCTGGGATCCGCGCCGCTGTGCTGTGGCACCAGGTTGGCGGTGGCCGCCTGCAGTTAATGTTTTCTCGTAATCGCCTGACCACTCAGGCAAAACAAATTCTTGCTCATTGTTAACCTCCCGGAGTTGCGAATTATGGAATTATCCTCACTGACCGCCGTATCCCCTGTCGATGGACGCTACGGCGATAAAGTCAGCGCGCTGCGCGGGATCTTCAGCGAATATGGTTTGCTGAAGTTCCGTGTTCAGGTTGAAGTACGCTGGCTGCAAAAGCTGGCCGCCCAGGCAGCAATCAAGGAAGTTCCTGCTTTTGACGAAAAGGCAAACGATTACCTTGATAAAATCGTTGCTGAGTTTAGCGAACAAGACGCCGCGCGCATTAAAACCATTGAACGCACCACCAACCACGACGTGAAAGCGGTTGAGTACTTCCTGAAAGAAAAAGTGGAAAGCGTCCCTGCGCTGCACGCCGTGTCTGAGTTCATTCACTTCGCCTGTACCTCTGAAGACATCAACAACCTGTCTCATGCGCTGATGCTCTCCACCGCGCGCAAAGAGGTGGTGCTGCCTTACTGGCGTAAAATCATCGACGCGGTAAAAGCGCTGTCCGTGGAATACCGCGACATTCCGCTGCTCTCCCGTACCCACGGCCAGCCAGCCACCCCATCCACGATGGGTAAAGAGATGGCGAACGTCGCGTACCGTATGGAACGCCAGTACCGTCAGCTGGAGCAGGTTGAGATCCTCGGCAAAATCAACGGCGCGGTCGGTAACTATAACGCCCACATCGCCGCTTACCCGGAAGTGGACTGGCACCAGTTCAGCGAAGAGTTCGTGACCTCTCTGGGCATTCAGTGGAACCCGTACACCACCCAGATTGAGCCGCACGACTATATCGCCGAGCTGTTTGACTGCATCGCGCGCTTCAACACCATCCTGATCGACTTCGATCGTGACGTGTGGGGCTACATCGCCCTGAACCACTTCAAGCAGAAAACCATCGCCGGTGAAATCGGCTCTTCCACCATGCCGCACAAAGTAAACCCAATCGACTTCGAAAACTCCGAAGGCAACCTGGGCCTGGCGAACGCCGTGCTGCAGCATATGGCGAGCAAACTGCCGGTATCCCGCTGGCAGCGCGACCTGACCGACTCCACCGTACTGCGTAACCTGGGCGTAGGCATTGGCTACGCGCTGATCGCGTATCAGTCCACCCTGAAAGGCGTAAGCAAACTGGAAGTGAACCGTGACCGTCTGCTGGACGAGCTGGATCACAACTGGGAAGTGCTGGCGGAGCCAATCCAGACCGTGATGCGCCGTTACGGTATCGAAAAACCGTACGAGAAGCTGAAAGAGCTGACCCGCGGCAAACGCGTTGACGCCGAAGGCATGAAGCAGTTTATCGACGGTCTGGCGCTGCCGGAAGAAGAGAAAACGCGCCTGAAGGCAATGACCCCGGCGAACTACATTGGCCGCGCCATCACCATGGTCGACGAGCTGAAGTAACGCCCCTCTCCCCCTTTTCGCCCGAAAAGGGGGATGCTTTTCCCCGGTTTACTCAATGTTTATCCCCACAACAACATAATCAGCGTTAAACTATTCATACCAATTATTTAGGGAGAAGAGATGATGCGCGTACTGGTTGTTGAGGATAACGCATTGCTACGTCATCACCTGAAGGTTCAGCTTCAGGAGATGGGACATCAGGTGGACGATGCTGAAGATGCAAAAGAAGCCGATTATTATCTCAATGAACACCTGCCGGATATCGCCATTGTCGATTTAGGGTTGCCTGACGAAGACGGTCTGTCGTTAATTCGCCGCTGGCGCAGCCACGATGTCTCCCTGCCGGTTCTGGTGCTGACCGCCCGTGAAGGCTGGCAGGATAAGGTCGAAGTGCTCAGCGCGGGTGCGGATGACTACGTCACCAAGCCGTTTCATATTGAAGAGGTGGCGGCCCGCATGCAGGCACTGCTTCGTCGCAACAGCGGGCTGGCGTCTCAGGTTATCTCCATCCCGCCTTTCCAGGTCGACCTCTCCCGCCGGGAATTATCCATCAATGATGAAGTGATCAAGCTCACCGCCTTCGAATACACCATCATGGAGACGCTGATCCGTAACAACGGCAAGGTAGTGAGCAAAGACTCCTTGATGCTCCAGCTCTATCCTGATGCTGAACTGCGCGAGAGCCATACTATTGACGTGCTGATGGGACGTTTACGTAAGAAAATTCAGGCGCAATATCCGCAGGATGTGATTACTACCGTCCGTGGCCAGGGCTACCTGTTCGAATTACGCTAAATGAGACGGATCTTGCGCCATATTTTGCCCCTCTCGCTGCGGGTGCGCTTTTTACTGGCAACGGCAGCCGTCGTGCTGGTGCTGTCGCTCTCCTACGGCATGGTGGCCCTGGTGGGCTACAGCGTCAGCTTTGATAAAACCACCTTTCGCCTGCTGCGTGGCGAAAGCAACCTGTTTTATACCCTGGCGAAGTGGGAAAACAATAAAATCACCGTCGAAATGCCGGAAAACCTCAATCAGCAGAGTCCCACGCTGGCCCTGATTTATAACGAAAAGGGGAAGCTACTGTGGGCGCAGCGGGACATCCCGTGGCTGGTCAAAAGCATTCGTCCGGACTGGCTCAAAACCAACGGTTTTCATGAAATTGAAGCCGATCTCAACACCACCAGCTCGCTGATCCGTGAAGATCGCTCCCTGCAGCAAAAGCTGAACGAGATCCGCGCCGACAACGCCGAAACGGAGATGACGCACTCCGTCGCGATTAACCTCTACCCGGCGACGCTGAACATGCCGCAGCTGACCATCGTGGTGATCGACACCATCCCGGTCGAGCTGAAGCGCTCTTATATGGTCTGGAGCTGGTTCATCTACGTTCTGGCTGCGAATCTCCTGCTGGTGATCCCGCTGCTGTGGGTAGCGGCGTGGTGGAGCTTGCGCCCCATTGAATCACTGGCGAAAGAGGTTCGCGAGCTGGAAGAACATCATCGCGAGAAGCTGAACCCGGAAACCACGCGTGAGCTCACCAGCCTGGTGCGTAACCTCAACCGCCTGCTGAAAAGTGAACGCGAACGCTACGATAAATACCGTACCACCCTTACCGACCTGACCCACAGCCTGAAAACCCCGCTGGCCGTGATGCAAAGTACCCTGCGTTCAATGCGCAGTTCGAAGCTGAGCGTTGATGATGCCGAGCCGGTGATGCTGGAACAAATCAGCCGTATTTCCCAGCAAATTGGCTATTATCTGCATCGCGCCAGCATGCGTTCCGGCAGCGCGCTGCTGAGCCGCGAGCTGCATCCGGTAGCGCCGCTTCTGGATAACCTCACGTCCGCCCTCAACAAGGTGTATCAGCGTAAAGGGGTGAACATCAGCCTCGATATCTCGCCAGAGATAAGCTTTGTGGGTGAAAAAAATGACTTCATGGAAGTCATGGGTAACCTGCTGGATAACGCCTGCAAATACTGTCTGGAGTTCGTGGAAGTGTCTGCACGTCAGACGGAAACCGAGCTGCATATCATCGTTGAGGATGATGGCCCGGGGATCCCGCGCAATAAACGTGACGTGGTGTTCGATCGCGGTCAGCGCGCCGATACGCTACGTCCAGGCCAGGGCGTAGGATTAGCCGTCGCGCGCGAGATTGTCGATCAGTACGACGGAAAAATCGAAACCAGCGAAAGCCTGCTGGGCGGCGCCAGAATGGAGGTCATTTTTGGTCGCCAGCAGCCCACATCGAACGATAGTTAACCCGTTATGTGAAAAATGCGAGGATCTCGCAGCCGGGGGGCTGAGCTTCCGTTATAATCCGAGTCAGTAAGAGCCTGCGGAATAAAAAAATTATGGATTATCACTTAACACTTAACTGGCCCGAGTTTATTGAACGTTACTGGCAGAAACGCCCGGTGGTTCTGAAGCGCGGGTTCAGCAACTTTGTCGACCCCATCTCGCCTGACGAACTGGCCGGCCTGGCCATGGAAAACGAAGTCGACAGCCGTCTGGTCAGCCACCAGGACGGGAAATGGCAGGTTAGCCACGGTCCTTTCGAAAGCTACGATCACCTCGGTGAAAACAACTGGTCTCTGCTGGTGCAGGCGGTCAACCACTGGCACGAGCCAACGGCCGCCTTAATGCGTCCGTTCCGCGCCCTGCCCGACTGGCGCATGGACGATCTGATGATCTCCTTCTCCGTTCCTGGCGGTGGCGTCGGTCCGCATCTGGACCAGTACGACGTGTTTATTATTCAGGGTACGGGCCGCCGCCGCTGGCGCGTGGGCGAAAAAGTGCCAATGAAGCAGCACTGCCCACATCCGGACCTGCTTCAGGTTGACCCGTTTGAAGGGATTATCGACGAAGAGCTGGAGCCGGGTGACATTCTCTACATTCCGCCCGGATTCCCTCACGAGGGCTACTCGCTGGAAAACTCACTCAACTACTCCGTAGGGTTCCGCGCGCCAAGCGGCCGCGAGATGATCAGCGGATTTGCCGACTACGTTCTGCAACGCGAGCTGGGCAGCTATCGTTACAGCGACCCTGATGTGCCTGCGCGCGAGCATCCGGCCGATATCCTGCCCGCAGAGCTGGATAAGCTGCGCGGCATGATGCTGGATCTGATTAACGAGCCGGAGCACTTCAAACAGTGGTTTGGCGAGTTTATCAGCCAGTCGCGTCACGAGCTGGACGTTGCGCCGCCGGAGCCGCCGTATCAGGCTGACGAGATTTATGATGCGCTCCAGCAGGGCGATAAGCTGGTACGTCTGGGCGGATTACGCGTGCTGCGCATTGGTGAGGACGTGTTCGTCAACGGCGAGAAGCTGGACTCACCGCACCGTCCGGCGCTGGAAGCCATTGCCAGCCATCTGGTGCTGACTGCCGACACCTTTGGTGATGCGCTGGAAGACCCATCCTTCCTCGCGATGCTTGCCGCGCTGGTCAACAGCGGGTACTGGTTCTTTGAGGACTGAGTCGCTGTAATGCCCGGTGGCGCTTCGCCACCGGGCTTTTTCTTACCGCTTCGCGGTCAACTCCGCTATCCGCACAATCACCTTCACCGCCTTTTCCATCCCTTCGAGCGTCACAAACTCATGCTTGCCGTGGTAGTTATAGCCACCGGTAAACAGGTTCGGGCACGGCAGCCCCATAAACGACAGCTGAGAACCGTCGGTGCCGCCGCGAATCGGCTTCAGCTGCGGTTCAATATCGCAGTCGCGCATCGCCTGCTGGGCGATATCGAGAATATGCGGATGCGCCATCACCTTCTCGCGCATGTTGTAATAGCTGTCTTCGATGATGAGTTCAATGTAGCAATCAGGGTGTAATCCTTTACCCACCTTCTTGGCGATCTCCATCATCTTACGCTTGCGCGCCTCAAAGGCTTTGCGGTCGAAATCGCGGATGATGTAGTGCATCTGCGCGCTGTCCACGGTGCCTTTGATGCTGGTCAGGTGATAGAAACCTTCATACCCTTCGGTCTGTTCAGGGCTCTCTTCCGCCGGGACTTCCGCATGAATTCTGGATGCCAGCGACAGCGCGTTCACCATGACGCCTTTCGCCGAACCGGGGTGAACGTTATTGCCGACAATTTTGATCGTGACGGACGCGGCATTGAAGTTTTCATACTCCAGTTCACCGACGCCGCCGCCGTCAACGGTATAGGCCCACTGCGCGTTAAAGGCCTCCACGTCGAAGTGCTTCGCCCCCTTGCCGACCTCTTCGTCCGGCGTAAAGGCCACGCGGATATCCCCGTGCGGAATGTTTTTATCCTTCAGCACCGCCAGCGCGGTCATGATTTCGGCAATGCCCGCTTTATCATCCGCCCCCAGCAGCGTTTTGCCGTCGGTGGTGATCAGCGTCTGGCCCAGCAGCTGGTGCAGCACCGGGAACATGACGGGCGAGAGCACTTCGTCGCCAATGCCCAGCGCAATGTCGCCGCCGCGGTAGTTTTCCACAATCTGCGGGTTCACATGTTTACCGCTAAAATCCGGAGAGGTGTCGACATGAGAGATAAAGCCAATCGCCGGAATGTCACCCGGGACATTCGCCGGCAGCGTTCCCATCACAGTGCCTTTCTCGCTTAACGTGACGTTGACCAGCCCCATGGCGTCAAGCTGCTCTTTGAGCAGATTTAATAACTTCCACTGGCCTTCGGTGCTCGGCACCTGGCGAACACCCGGCTTAGATTGGGTATCCAGCGAAACGTACTGTAAAAAACGCTCAAGTAATTTATCCATGCAGTCACCCTCACTTTTTGTGACAACATTATCAATAAGCATCAAAACGCAAATATTGCGTCAGGTCACTTTTATCCCGCAAACGAGAATATTTTCCGTTTATATCGTTATGCGTTAGTAAATGTAGCTTATGAATCAGTGACAAGGATTGGCGATTGCAGGGGATTGCCGTAGAATGTCCGCCCTCATTACGAGTCACCAAGGTGGTTACACACAAACCCCGCTTCAGTCTGCTGCCTGAGGCGTCTATATGGGACAGCGCAAAAATTGAATACACAAACCCGTTCACCGCTGGTGAAACTGGAACGAATTCGTAAAAGTTTTGATGGCAAGGACGTCATTTCCGACCTCACTCTCACCATCAATGACGGTGAGTTTCTGACACTGCTTGGCCCCTCCGGCTGCGGCAAAACAACCGTACTGCGCCTTATCGCCGGGCTGGAAAGCGTCGATAACGGCCATATCCATCTTGAGAACCAGGACATCACCCGGGTTCCTGCCGAAGATCGCCACGTCAATACTGTCTTTCAGAGCTATGCCCTCTTCCCGCACATGACCGTGTTTGAAAACGTGGCGTTCGGCCTGCGGATGCAAAAAACCCCGGCGAGCGAGATCGAACCGCGCGTTACCGACGCCCTGCGAATGGTGCAGCTTGAGACGTTTGCTCAGCGTAAACCCCATCAGCTTTCCGGCGGCCAGCAGCAGCGCGTGGCCATCGCCCGCGCCGTGGTCAACAAGCCGCGTCTGCTCCTGCTGGATGAATCCCTCTCGGCGCTGGATTACAAGCTGCGCAAGCAGATGCAGAACGAGCTCAAGGCCCTGCAGCGCAAGCTCGGCATTACCTTTGTCTTCGTCACCCACGATCAGGAAGAGGCCCTGACCATGTCCGACCGCATCGTGGTGATGCGTGACGGTAAAATCGAGCAGGACGGCACGCCGCGTGAAATCTACGAAGAGCCGAAGAATCTGTTTGTCGCCAGCTTTATTGGCGAGATCAATATCTTCGACGCCACGGTGATTGAGCGTCTGGACGACCAGCGCGTGCGCGCCAGCGTCGAAGGACGCGAGTGCAATATCACGGTAAATTTCCCCGTCGAAAAGGGACAAAAGCTCAACGTTCTGCTGCGCCCGGAAGATCTGCGCGTCGATGAAATTCACGGCAATACCGAGGCCGAAGGGTTAATCGGCTATATCCGCGAGCGCAACTACAAAGGGATGACGCTGGAGTCTGTCGTCGAGCTGGAGAACGGCAAAATGGTGATGGTCAGCGAATTCTTTAACGAAGACGACCCTGACTTCGACCACTCTCTCGACCAGAAAATGGTTATCAACTGGGTAGAAAGCTGGGAGGTTGTGCTGGCTGATGAAGAACACAAGTAAATTCCAGAATGTGGTGATTGCCACGATCGTCGGTTGGCTTGTGTTGTTTGTCTTTCTCCCCAACCTGATGATTATCGCCACCAGCTTCCTGACCCGCGACGATACCCATTTCGTTTCGCTGGTCTTTACGCTGGACAACTACGCGCGCCTGCTCGATCCGCTCTATTTTGACGTGCTGCTGCACTCGCTCAATATGGCGCTGATTGCCACGATTGCCTGCCTGGTACTGGGATATCCCTTCGCGTGGTTCCTCGCGGGCCTGCCGCAAAAGGTGCGCCCCCTGCTGCTGTTTTTACTGATTGTTCCCTTCTGGACGAACTCGCTCATCCGTATTTATGGTCTGAAGATTTTCCTCAGCACAAAGGGTTACCTGAACGAGTTTCTGCTGTGGCTAGGAGTGATTGATACGCCGATACGCATCATGTTTACCCCGAGCGCGGTGATTGTCGGCCTGGTCTATATCCTGCTGCCGTTTATGGTGATGCCGCTCTACTCCAGCATTGAGAAGCTGGATAAACCGCTGCTGGAAGCGGCAAAAGATCTGGGTGCCAACAGGCTGCAGACCTTTATCCGTATCATTATTCCGCTGACGATGCCCGGTATTATTGCGGGCTGTCTGCTGGTTATGCTCCCGGCGATGGGCTTGTTCTATGTGTCGGATCTGATGGGCGGTGCGAAAAACCTGCTGATCGGTAACGTGATCAAGAGCCAGTTCCTGAATATTCGCGACTGGCCGTTCGGGTCCGCCACCAGCATCACGCTGACGGTGGTGATGGGTCTGATGCTGCTGGTCTACTGGCGCGCCTCACGGCTGCTGAATAAGAAGGTGGAACTCGAATGATCGGTCGACTGCTTCGCGGCGGTTTTATGACCGCCATTTACGCTTACCTGTATATCCCGATCATAATTTTGATCGTGAACTCGTTTAACAGCTCGCGCTTTGGGATTAACTGGCAGGGCTTTACCACCGACTGGTACAGCCTGCTGATGAACAATGACAGCCTGCTGCAGGCCGCTCAGCACTCGCTGACGATGGCGATCTTCTCCGCCACCTTCGCCACGCTGATTGGCTCCCTGACCGCCGTGGCGCTCTATCGCTATCGCTTTCGCGGTAAGCCGTTCGTCAGCGGCATGTTGTTTGTGGTGATGATGTCGCCGGACATCGTGATGGCGATTTCGCTGCTGGTGCTGTTTATGCTGCTGGGCGTTCAGCTTGGCTTCTGGTCGCTGCTGTTTTCCCATATCACCTTCTGCCTGCCGTTTGTGGTGGTGACCGTCTTTGCGCGCCTGAAAGGGTTCGACGTGCGCATGCTGGAGGCGGCGAAAGATCTTGGCGCCAGCGAGATGATCATCCTGCGTAAAATCATCCTGCCGCTGGCGATGCCCGCCGTGGCGGCCGGATGGCTGCTTAGCTTCACCCTGTCGATGGATGACGTGGTCGTGTCCTCCTTCGTGACCGGGCCGAGCTATGAAATTCTGCCGTTGAAGATCTATTCGATGGTGAAAGTCGGCGTCTCACCGGAGGTGAACGCGCTGGCGACCATTCTGCTGGTGTTTTCGCTGGTTCTGGTGATCGCCAGCCAGGTTATTGCTCGTGATAAAACAAAATCTCAGGGGACAATGAAATGAAAAAAATGCTCGCCGCTGCGGCGCTGGTGCTTGGCATGGGTGCCGCGCACGCTGATGACAGCAAAACGCTCTACTTCTACAACTGGACCGAGTATGTGCCGCCGGGCCTGCTGGAACAGTTCACCAAAGAGACGGGCATCAAGGTGATCTACTCGACCTACGAGTCGAATGAAACCATGTATGCCAAGCTCAAAACCTACAAAGACGGCGCGTACGATCTGGTGGTTCCTTCCACCTACTTTGTCGACAAAATGCGCAAAGAGGGCATGATCCAGAAGATCGATAAAACAAAGCTAACTCATTTTTCAAACCTCGATCCGGAGATGCTCAACAAGCCGTTTGACCCGAACAACGACTACTCCATTCCGTATATCTGGGGGGCAACCGCGATTGGCGTTAACAGCGAGGCCGTCGATCCGAAAACGGTGACGAGCTGGGCCGACCTGTGGAAACCGGAGTACAAAGGCAGCCTGTTGTTAACCGACGACGCGCGTGAAGTGTTCCAGGTGGCGCTGCGCAAGCTGGGCTACTCGGGCAACACGACGGATCCAAAAGAGATTGAAGCGGCGTATACCGAGCTGAAAAAGCTGATGCCTAACGTGGCGGCGTTCAACTCTGATAACCCGGCTAATCCGTATATGGAAGGCGAAGTGAATCTGGGGATGGTGTGGAACGGCTCCGCGTATGTGGCCCGCCAGGCCGGTACGCCGCTGGAGGTGGTCTGGCCGAAAGAAGGTGGGATCTTCTGGATGGATAGTCTGTCGATTCCGGCCAACGCGAAAAACGTTGAAGGGGCGCTTAAGCTGATTAACTTCCTGCTGCGCCCGGACGTGGCGAAACAGGTTGCCGAGACGATTGGCTACCCGACGCCAAACCTCGCGGCACGCAAGCTGCTGAAGCCTGAAGTGGCTAACGATAAATCGCTCTACCCGGATGCCGAAACCATCAGCAAAGGTGAATGGCAGAACGATGTCGGCGACGCCAACCGCCTCTACGAAGAGTATTACCAGAAATTAAAAGCGGGCCGATAAACGGTAACGCCTTCTTCCTCGCGCCGTCTGTACGGCGTGGGGAAGGGTTAACTGACCGCATTCTCTCCTGCCCAGATCGTCGCCTTTCTCATCGCCTCCACCACCTCCTCATCCGACAGACCCAGCGCCTGACGAACCCGGGTCGCCTCGTCCCACTGCTGCTGTTCATAGTAACGGCAAAGGCTCACCATATCGGCTAGCCGTCCCTCCTGGTCGCACAGCGCGTTGCTCACGCTCTGCGGCACCGCAATTTGCTTCATTAACTCTGCCATCGGCAGCTCAAGGAGGGTATCGAGCAAAGAAAACAGGCCGCACATGAACGCATTTTCAGCCAGCGCCGGTTCTTTCATCGTCTCAGCTATCAGTTCACAGAACTTACCGCGCATCATACTCAACGGGTAAAGCTCGCTGACGGTATCATTGCCAGCGCTGGCGAGGACCACGACGGCAACAAACCGCCTCAGCTGGTTTTCCCCGAGGTATCTGAGCACCTCACTCAGGGTTAACTTGCTGAAATTACAGGCGCCCACATGCTTAAACGCCGTATGCTTCATGTAGCGCATGATTTTATAAGAGAGCGTGAGATCGGTTTTTATCAACGACTCGACGATCCGAAAATCAGGCTTATTGCGTCCGACCTCCATTTGCAGCCTAAAAATCGCCAGCTGATTTTGCGACAGCCGTTTATATTTAATGACCTCCGGACGGCAGAAAAAATAGCCCTGAAACAGAGAGAACCCCTCGTCCCTGTATTGGTTGAATTCCTCTTTAGTCTCAACTTTTTCAGCGAGATATTTAATATGACCGGTCAGATGTTTGCGTGCTTTCAGATACGCTTTAATTTGCGCTAAAGTATAATTTCTAACGTCGAATTTCAGGATCGAAATATAGGGTAAAAAAGCATCCCATTCAGGTGCAAGGGTGAAATCATCAAGCGCAAACTGGTAGCCATGCGCATTCATCTCCCTGACGGCCTGCAGCAGTTCGGCACCCGGCACAGCATCTTCAAGGATCTCAATCACCACGCTCTCTTTATCCAGCGCTTCACCACTGCGGTCAATGACCATTCGCGACGGGAAATTAATAAACGACGTATGCGCCCCGGCGATGCGCTGGGACGGCACGCATAAAAACTGATCGGATATCATTCTGGACGTGGCATATTCCGCCGACACATCCGGAAAACGATTTGTCATCCCGTCTCTGAAGAGCAGCTCATAGGCCACCGTATTCATTTCAGGGTTAAAAATGGGTTGTCGCGCAATAAATCCGTACATATCCCATCCTCCTCTACCACTTTATATTTATTAGCATCCTCTTTCTACACGACGATAACGAGCATTATCGAGCACTATTTTGATTGAATGCACAAAATAAAAGCATCCACACTAATTAACGGGATTTACTATTCTAGAATTTAAATTAAATATACCCGGCCCTCTACAGAAAGAAGGAAATATATCCGATAAGGAATATGTGCCTGCCCGACACGCACAACATTACGGGAGATGAGAATGAAAGACGCCATGGTCCGAAGATCTAAAATAAGAGTCAAGACGTTGATGCTATTGTCCATTTTCCTCACCGTGACGGTGGGCTTTACGGCAACGATCGGGTTTATGATGTGGCAGTGGATGGCGCAGCAGGAGGTGCTGGCCAAAAAACATATCCGCCAGATTGCCGAGGTGCAAGCTTTACAGGTCAGCAAACAGCTGGATTCTGCCCTGACTGCCGCCCGGGACATGGGCAACAGCGCGCTGGCGCTGCGCGAGGCGGGGGTATTCGATCGCCAGAGCCTGAACCAGCTGCTCATCCACTATCTGTCGGCTCATCCCCAGTTTCTCTCTATGTCGATGGCCTTTGAGCCCAACGCGTTTGACGATAAAGATGCCGCCTTTGCCGGTCAGAGCGGTGAAGATCCTGCCGGACGCTACGCCCGCTACGTCGACCGCGACGCTACCGGCAAACCGGCCTTACACCTGCTGACGGACATCGAAACGCCCGGCAGCGGTGATTATTATCTGCTGCCGAAACAGCGGCATAAAGATGTGATCATCGAACCCTATATTTACCCCTACAACGGCGTGGACGTGATGCTCACCTCGATTGCCGCCCCCATCATGCGTGACGGTCAGTTTCTGGGCTCGGTCACCTCTGACTTCTCGCTCGCCACGCTGCAATCGACGATCGGCGCGATTAAACCGTGGAACGGCACAGGCTACGCCCTGCTCCTCTCCGCGGGTAATAACGTGGTGTCCAGCCCGGACAAGCGCGCAGCAGGCAAGCCTTACGCCGGTCAGATTGCCGGTCATGACGTCACCCGGATAAACGATCCGCTGCTGAAGGAAGATGTGTTTATCACCTGGCAGGACATCGCCGTCGGTAATAGCCAGACGCCGTGGAAACTCGCCATTATCACCCCGGTCAGCGAAGTGATGGCCGAAGCGCGCGCATTTTTGCTGAAAGCCATCATCCTGATGGTGTTAAGCATCGTGGCGGTTAGCCTGGTGATGGCGCAGATCTTTACCCGCAAAGTTGACCGTCCGGTGGGGGGTGAACCTTCGGAAGCCGCCGGGATCGCCCTGGCCGTCGCCCGGGGGGAGCTGAACAGATCCATCCCGGTTCGCTCCGGAGATACCCACAGCATTTTTTATGCCCTGCACACCATGCAGATGCAGCTCAAGCGCATCGTCGATAATATCAGCGAAGCCAGCCATTCCGTGCACGGCGGGACCAGCGAAATTTCGGCGGGCAACCTTGATCTCGCCTCGCGAACCGAAGAACAGGCGGCGGCGATTGTTGAAACGGCAGCCAGCATGGAAGAGATTTCGGTCACGGTGAAGAATAACGCCGACAACGCCCACAAGGCGACGGCGCTGACCGATCGCGCCGCGAGCCTCGCCGGGCATGGCGAAACGCTGGTGAACGACGTAGTCGTGGTGATTGGGGAGATTGACGAGAGCGCGCGTAAGATCGGTGAGATTAACAGCATCGTCGATGGCATCGCCTTCCAGACCAATATCCTGGCGCTAAATGCGGCCGTTGAAGCGGCGCGTGCCGGCGAACAGGGGCGCGGTTTCGCGGTAGTCGCAGGTGAAGTGCGCAATCTTGCCCAGCGAAGCGCTAACGCGGCCAAAGAAATTTCCCAGCTGATTGCCGAGTCCTCAGGCCGCGTCAGCAAAGGCGTTGAACTGGTCAATGAGACCGGCGTAATGATGAAACAGGTGATTGAGGCGGTGTCGCACGTGCATCTGGTCATCAACGACATTGTTCAGGCGCTGGACGAGCAGAACCGCGGGATTAGCCAGGTCAGCACTGCCGTTAACCAGATGGACAGCACCACCCAGCAGAACGCCTCTCTGGTTCAGCAGATCTCAGCGGCGGCGCTCTCGCTGGACGAGCAGGCTAAATCGCTGGAGAAGACGCTGGCGTTCTTTCATTCTTAAATAAAAAGGCACCCGTCCAGCGGGTGCCTTTTCACGCGATTCGCGTTACAGACCTTTCAGCAGCTTGTCGACAAATTCCGGAACAACCGTGCTGGCCAGACCGTAGTGTTTCTCTTCAAACTCGCTGCCCACCTGGCTTGGCTCAAGGTTGAGTTCAACCGTATGCGCACCGTGCAGCCGCGCTTCGTGGACAAACCCCGCCGCCGGATAAACGTGGCCGGATGTGCCGACGGCGATAAACACGTCGGCCATCGCCAGCGCGCTGTAGATCTCATCCATTCCCAGCGGCATTTCGCCGAACCAGACCACGTGCGGTCGCAGGCGCGACGGGAACTGGCAGCAGTGGCACTTATCCTCCGGCAGCACGTCTTCTTTCCAGTCAAGCACCTGACCGCTCCAGGCGCAGCGAACCTTGAGCAGCTCACCGTGCATATGGATGATGTTCTTGTTGCCGGCCCGCTCGTGCAGGTTGTCGATATTCTGCGTTACCAGCAGAAAACGATCGCCCAGCGCCTCTTCCAGCTTCGCCAGCGCCAGATGCGCCGCATTAGGCGCAACGTCAGGCTGCTGAAGCTGACGACGGCGGGCGTTGTAAAACGCCTGCACGAGATCCGGGTCGCGGGCAAAACCTTCCGGCGTGGCGACATCCTCCACGCGGTGCTCTTCCCACAGCCCGTCCGCCGCGCGGAAGGTTCGAATTCCTGACTCGGCGGAGATCCCCGCCCCGGTCAGCACCACCACTCTGGGTTTATCCATCGCTTCTGGCATTATTCTGTCTCTGAAAAAGATCCGCTGGCGCAAGCGCTCACGTAAGCGGCGTTTGTTTTTGCGAAAACGGCTGAGTCGACCCTGGCGACGCGACAGCATAGAAACCTCGTAAACTAATCGGTGAGATGAAGGAATGCGGCTCCGCGCATGCCTCCTGCGTCCCCGTGTCGCGCGCGTTCAATACGCGGCACGCGGGCAACCGGCAATAAATGTCGGGGCAAACGCCCGGACAACCGTTCCGTAATCGCGGTAAAGTTTGAGAGCCCTCCCCCGATCACCAGCAGATCCGGGTCGACGATGGTGAGAATATTTCCCAGACACACCGCCAGCAGATCCAGATAGCGCTCGACGTGCTCACGCGCCTGCGCATCCCCTTGCTCCCACAGGGTAATGATTTGAGGGGCCTCAAGTTTCTGATGATAGAAGTGTTCGTAAAGCCATGCAAACCCGCGGCCGGAAAGGTAGTTCTCAATACAGCCGTGCTGGCCACAGCCGCAGCGGGTCAGCGGGAAATCACGCCCCACCACCTCGAGAGCATCCACCGGCAGGCGGATATGGCCAAACTCGCCGGTGATGTAGCTGCGGCCGGTGATGGGCTTACCGTTGACGACGATTCCCCCGCCGACGCCGGTACCGAGGATCAGTCCCATCACCAGCGGATAGCGACGGAATTCATCATCCCAGGCTTCAGAGAGCGCAAAGCAGTTGGCATCATTGTCTAAACGCACGTCGCGTTCAAGGAGGGCAGAGAGATCGGCGCGCAGCGGTTTACCGCTGGCGGCAGGCACGTTGGCCGCGTAAAGCGTACCGTCGTCGGTTTCGGGCATGCCCGGAATACCGATGCCGACGCTGCCTTTCACGCCGAAACGTTCATCCGCCTGCGCCACCAGCGCGGCAATGGCGGTTAAAAATTCGTCGTAGCTGTCGCGCGGCGTGGGAACGCGGGTTTCCCACTGCAGTTTGAGGTCTTTATCAAACGCGCCGAGCGCAATCTTGGTGCCGCCAATATCAAATCCATAATACATAACGCATTCCTCTTTCGATCTGGCGACCCGAAAGCCGCTAGATCATGACGTAATTACTGGCCACTTAATACCCTCGCCGGATCAATTCGGCTTGCGCGACGCGCCGGATACCAGCTTGCCAGCAGACTCAGTAAAAGTGCTGTAAGCAGCACATAAAAAACATCCAGCCAGTGCAGCTCAGACGGCAGGAAGTCAATAAAATAGATATCACCCGACAGGAACTGGTGACCAATAAGCTTTTCAATGCCGTTGATAATCGGCGTCAGCTGCAGGGAAACCACCACGCCAATCACCACGCCGCACAGGCTGCCGAACAGACCCGCCAGCAAACCGTACCAGACGAAGATGGCGCGAATAAGACCGTCTTTTGCTCCGAGGGTACGCAGCACGGCGATGTCGCCGCTCTTGTCCTTGACCGCCATGACCAGCGTCGAGACGATATTAAAGCACGCCACACCAATCACCAGCACCATCGCCAGATACATAATGGCGCGGATCATCTGGATATCACGGTACATATACCCGTAAGTGCCAATCCAGCTTTTGATGTAGACATAGTTATTGGTCACGCTGCCCGCATCGCGTACCAGCTTGTTGGCGTTAAAGACGTCGTTCACCTTAATGGCAATACCCGTCACGCTGTCGCCCATGTCGAGATACTGGCGCGCATCTTCCATCGGCACCATGGCGAAGCTGTGATCGAGCTGACCGCTCAATTGAAGAATACCGGTGACGTGCAGGCGCACGCGCTTAGGCTGCTGCAGTTTGTGATCGGCGCTGGCGTTGGGGATCATGATTGACACCCAGTCGCCCTGCTTCACCTTCAGGGCATCGGCCACGCCTTTACCCATGATGATCTGCTGCTCGCCCGCCTTGAAGTTGGCCCACGCGCCGTTCTGCACATAGTTCGGCAGCGCGCTGAGACGCGCTTCCTGGACGGGGTTGACTCCTTTCACCTGAATGGCGCGCAGGTTTACCCCGCTCTCCACCAGCCCGGTAAAGTTAATATAGGGCGCGGCCGCGGCGATGCCCGGCACTTTTTCAACTTTGGCGAGCGCATCGCTCCAGTTCGTCCATGGCTGGTTAACCGGCTCGATCTCCCCATGCGGCACGACCGCCAGAATGCGGTTATTCAGCTCGCGCTCAAAACCGTTCATCGCGCTTAAGCCGACAATCAGCACCGCCACACCCAGCGCAATACCGATGGTCGAGATGACGGAGATCAGCGACACCATGCCGCCGCGACGGCGGCCGCGGCTAAAACGTAAACCGATGAGTAACGATAACGGTGACGCCATTACTCTGCTCCCATCAGGGTCAGTTCCGCGTTCAGATGGCCGTCGCGCATCTCAAGCTGACGCCTCATGCGTTTTGCCAGCTGCAGATCGTGGGTCACCACCAGAAACGCGGTGCCCTGCGAGGCGTTCAGCTCGCCCAGAAGCTGGAAAATACTGTCCGCATTGCGGGCATCCAGGTTACCGGTAGGCTCATCCGCCAGCACCAGACGCGGGTTGTTGACCAGCGCACGGGCAATCGCCACGCGCTGGCGCTCGCCGCCGGAAAGCTCAGAGGGACGATGGTTGCCGCGATGGCCCAGCCCTACCGCTTTCAGCATGTCGCTGGCGCGGGCGTTAATTTCTGCCGGTTTCTTTTTGCCAATCAGCAGCGGCATCGCCACGTTTTCCAGCGCCGTGAAATCCGGCAGCAGGTGGTGGAACTGGTAGATAAAGCCCAGCTCGCGGTTGCGCAGCTCGGCCTTCGCCGCGGAGGACATTTTGCTCATCGGCTGGCCGGAGAAAATCACGTCGCCGTTGGTTGGCGTATCCAGCCCGCCCAGCAGATGCAGCAGCGTACTTTTGCCCGAGCCGGAGCTGCCGACAATCGCCATCATCTCGCCTTCACCCACGCTAAAGCTCACATTGTGCAGCACGTCGGTTTGCACAGTGCCTTCCTGATAGCGTTTGGACAGGTTGTCGCATTGCAACAGGATCTTATTCATAACGTAAAGCCTCAGCGGGTTGAGTGGCGGCGGCGCGCCAGGAAGGATAAAGCGTAGAAAGCAGCGCAATGGCCATCGCGGCCAGCGCAATACCGACCACCTGCAGCGGCTCGATAGCCACCGGCAGCGCCGCGCCGTCAAGCAGCGCGCCGATGATCGGCATTAAGTTATTGAGCTGGCTGGCAAGCAATGCCCCCAGCACGGCGCCGAGCAGCGCGCCGATGATACCGGCACTGGCCCCCTGCACCATAAACACCGCCATGATCTGGCGCGGCGTGAGCCCCTGGGTTTGCAGGATGGCGACTTCGCCCTGCTTCTCCATCACCATAAGGCCCAGCGAGGTAATGATGTTAAATGCGGCTACGGCCACGATCAGGCTCAGCAGCAGCCCCATCATGTTTTTTTCCATCCGCACGGCCTGGAACAATTCGCCTTTGCGCTCGCGCCAATCCTGCCATTTGGTGCCGTCCGGCAGTTTTTGCTGGCTGAGGGTATCGACCTTCAGCGGCGCGTCGAGCCACAGGCGCCAGCCGGTGATATTCCCCGCCGGGTAGCGCATCAGGCGTGAAGCATCCTGAATGTTCACCAGCATCTGGTAGCCATCGACTTCGCTGTTAGCGGCAAAGGTACCAATCACGTTGAACAGGCGCTGGCTTGGCAGGCGCCCCATCGGCGTAAACTGGCTGGCAGAAGGTACCATCACCCGCAGCTGGTCGCCACGGTTGACGCCAAGCTGGCCGGCAAGCTGTTCACCCAGAATCACGTTGTATTTTCCGGCTTCCAGATCGGTCTGCTTCACGTTAACCAGATACGGCGTCAGCGGATCGTTTTGCGCCGGGTCGATACCCAGCATCACGCCGACCGCCACGCTTCGGGCGCTTTGCAGCACCACGTCACCGGTGGTCAACGGCGCAACGCGCGTGACGCCCTGTAACTTCGCCGCGCTTTCCGGCAGCTGCTGTGGGTTAACCGAACCGTTAGTCGATGAGAGAACGGCCTGCGGCATCAGCCCCAGGATGTTGTTTTGCAGCTCGCGCTCAAAGCCATTCATGACGGAAAGCACCGTCACCAGTGCCATCACGCCAAGCGTAATGCCAATAGTCGAAAGCCAGGAGACAAAGCGACCGAAGCGGTCCGCGGCGCGCCCACGCATGTAGCGTAAGCCTATGAAGAGTGCGACAGGTTGATACATGAAATCCGTCTGTTTGCTGATAGCAGACCCACGAGTATATAAGCGAATCCGTTAAGCGTAAATGACTGAAACAGTAAGCTTTGGTAATCATTTTTCCGAAAAATTCAGATAAATCAGGGTGCTATTGTCTGAATACTCACCTCGCGACCTCCACCTTTTCCGAAAAACCTCCTGATACAGACTGTTACCCATTACATCCTGGTGTCGTTTTACAACAATTGCTCGTTCGTTTATGGCAATAAGGTAGTGGCGAACAATGAAGCAAAAAGCATTATGGATTAACCAGATAAAAGGGCTGTGTATCTGCCTGGTGGTTATCTATCATTCGGTTATCACGTTTTATCCGCATCTGATCGGGCTGCAACACCCGCTCTCCGGCCTTCTCGCCAAATGCTGGGTCTATTTTAACCTTTATCTCGCACCGTTTCGCATGCCGGTCTTCTTCTTTATCTCCGGCTACCTGATCCGTCGTTATATTGACGAGGTGGACTGGCGAACCAGTCTCGACAAACGGATCTGGAGCATTGTCTGGGTGCTGGCGCTGTGGGGCGTCCTGCAATGGCAGGCGTTGACCCACCTGAACGCCTGGCTGGCGCCCGAGCGTGAGCTTGCCACCTCGTCGAACGCGGCCTACGCCGACTCGCTCTCAGGATTTGTGCAAGGCATGCTCACCGCCAGCACCAGCCTGTGGTATCTGTATGCTCTGGTAGTCTACTTCACGCTGTGTAAACTGCTGAGCCGCTGGAAGCTGCCGGTACTGGGGCTGCTGGCGCTGGCAAGCATCGCGATCAACTTCCTTCCGCTGCCGTGGTGGGGAATGAACAGCGTGGTACGCAACATGATCTACTACAGCCTCGGGGCGTGGTATGGCGCAGCGCTGATGGCGTGGATGAAAAGCGTCAACCTGCGCCGCATCTGGCTGGCAACCGGCGCTTTCGCCGCCGTCTCCGTGGTGCTGTGGTTTGCTAACGTTCCGCTGCTGCTCTCATTGCTGTCGATTGTGTTGATCATGAAGCTGTTCTATAGCCTTGAGCAGCGCTATGCCGTTCACCCGAACAATCTGCTGAACGTGATTGGCTCAAACACCATTGCGATTTATACCACCCACCGCATCCTGATTGAGGCCTTTAGCCTGTTCCTGATCGGCGAGATGAATGCCGCTTACTGGCCGGTCTGGGCCGAGCTATCCCTAATTCTTGTCTATCCGTTTGCCAGCCTGCTGATCTGTACCCTGGCCGGACTCGGGGTGCGTAAGATCTCCACCGCGCTGTTTGGCGATGTTTTCTTCTCTCCTCCCGCTACGCTGACCCTGTCACCTTCAACGCGTTAATGCCCTCTCCGCCCCCGTTTCGGGGGCGTTTAGCCCTGCCGTGCGGTTACGATTTGCTTATGTAAAACGATCGAGGATAATAAAGACATTGCGTATCAGTGATATGCCCCAATACTGTTGGTATATCCATAAGAGACTCTGACATAGCCATGCCTGAACACTATCGTTATTCCTTACCTGTCAAAGCGGGCGACCAGCGCCAGCTGGGTGAACTCACGGGCGCGGCGTGCGCCACGCTGGTGGCGGAAATCGCCGAGCGTCATCCAGGCCCGGTGATTCTGGTTGCCCCGGATATGCAAAACGCCCTGCGCCTGCACGACGAAATTCGCCAGTTCACCGATAATCTGGTGTTCAGCCTGGCCGACTGGGAAACGCTGCCGTATGACAGCTTCTCTCCGCATCAGGAGATTATCTCCTCGCGCCTGTCGACGCTCTATCAACTCCCGACCATGCAGCGCGGCGTGCTGATTGTGCCGGTGAACACCCTGATGCAGCGCGTCTGTCCGCACAGCTATCTGCACGGTCACGCGCTGGTGATGAAAAAAGGCCAGCGCCTGTCCCGTGATGCCCTGCGGGCGCAGCTTGACGGGGCCGGCTATCGCCACGTCGACCAGGTGATGGAGCACGGGGAATACGCGACCCGCGGCGCGCTGCTCGACCTTTACCCGATGGGCAGCGACCAGCCGTATCGTCTGGACTTTTTCGATGATGAAATCGACAGCCTGCGCGTCTTCGACGCCGACACGCAGCGCACGCTGGAAGAAGTGGAGTTCATCAATTTACTGCCCGCGCATGAGTTCCCCACGGACAAAACCGCTATCGAACTGTTTCGCAGCCAGTGGCGCGATAAGTTCGAGGTGAAGCGCGACGCGGAACATATTTATCAGCAGGTCAGTAAAGGCACGCTGCCTGCCGGGATCGAATACTGGCAGCCGCTGTTCTTCAACGAGCCGCTCCCTGCCCTGTTCAGCTACTTCCCGGCGAATACGCTGATTGTTAATACCGGGGATATCGACGCCAGCGCCAGCCGCTTTGAAAGCGAAACCCGCGCGCGCTTCGAAAACCGGGGCGTTGACCCGATGCGCCCGCTGCTGCCGCCGGAAGCGCTGTGGCTGCGCACCGACGAGCTCAACGCCGAGCTGAAGCGCTGGCCGCGCATGCAGCTGAAAACTGATTCGCTTGCCGACAAGGCCGCCAACACCAACCTCGCCTTCCGAACGCTGCCGGACCTGGCCGTTCAGGCGCAGCAGAAATCCCCGCTGGATAGTCTGCGCAAGTTTCTGGAGTCCTTTACCGGCCCGGTGGTGTTCTCCGTTGAGAGTGAAGGCCGCCGCGAAGCGTTAGGTGAGCTGCTGGGACGCATTAAGGTGGCGCCGAAGCGCATCCTGCGCCTGAGCGAAGCGACCGGAAACGGTCGTTACCTGATGATTGGCGCCGCCGAGCACGGTTTTATCGACACGCTCAATAACCTGGCGCTGATTTGCGAAAGCGACCTGCTGGGCGAGCGCGTCGCACGCCGCCGTCAGGACAGCCGTCGGACCATCAACCCGGACACGCTGATCCGTAACCTGGCCGAGCTGCACCCGGGCCAGCCGATTGTTCACCTGGAGCATGGCGTTGGACGCTATCAGGGGATGACCACGCTGGAAGCGGGCGGCATTAAAGGTGAATACCTGATGCTGACCTACGCTAACGACGCCAAACTGTATGTTCCGGTGTCGTCCCTGCATCTGATCAGCCGCTACGCGGGCGGTGCCGAAGAGAACGCGCCGCTGCACAAGCTGGGCGGCGATGCCTGGGCGCGCGCGCGCCAGAAGGCCGCGGAAAAAGTGCGCGACGTGGCCGCCGAGCTGCTGGATATTTACGCCCAGCGCGCGGCCAAAGAGGGCTTCGCCTTTAAGCATGATAAGGAACAGTACCAACTGTTTTGTGACAGCTTCCCGTTTGAAACCACGCCGGATCAGGCTCAGGCCATCAACGCCGTGCTGAGCGACATGTGCCAGCCGCTGGCAATGGACCGCTTAGTCTGCGGCGACGTTGGCTTCGGCAAAACCGAAGTGGCGATGCGCGCCGCCTTCCTTGCGGTCGAAAACAACAAGCAGGTGGCGGTGCTGGTGCCGACCACCCTGCTCGCTCAGCAGCACTTCGACAACTTCCGCGACCGCTTCGCCAACTGGCCGGTTCGCATCGAGATGCTGTCGCGTTTTCGCAGCACCAAAGAGCAGACCCAGATTCTGGAACAGGCCAGCGAGGGTAAAATCGACATTCTGATCGGCACCCACAAGCTGCTGCAAAGCGACGTGAAGTGGAAAGATCTGGGGCTGCTGATCGTCGACGAAGAGCACCGCTTCGGGGTGCGTCATAAAGAGCGCATCAAAGCGATGCGCGCCGACGTCGACATCCTGACCCTGACCGCAACGCCGATCCCGCGAACCCTGAACATGGCGATGAGCGGCATGCGCGATCTGTCTATTATCGCCACGCCGCCGGCGCGCCGTCTGGCGGTGAAAACCTTCGTCCGCGAGTACGATAATCTGGTGGTGCGTGAGGCCATTCTGCGTGAAGTGCTTCGCGGGGGGCAGGTCTATTACCTCTACAACGACGTGGAAAATATCCAGAAAGCGGCGGACAGGCTGGCGGAGCTGGTACCGGAAGCGCGCATTGCTATCGGCCACGGGCAGATGCGCGAGCGCGAGCTGGAACGGGTGATGAACGACTTCCACCATCAGCGCTTTAACGTGCTGGTGTGCACCACCATTATCGAAACCGGGATCGACATTCCGACAGCGAACACCATCATCATTGAACGCGCGGATCACTTTGGTCTGGCGCAGCTTCACCAGCTGCGCGGCCGCGTCGGACGTTCGCACCATCAGGCCTACGCCTGGCTGCTGACGCCGCATCCGAAAGCGATGACCACCGACGCGCAAAAGCGTCTGGAAGCCATCGCCTCGCTGGAAGACCTCGGCGCAGGCTTTGCGCTGGCCACGCACGATCTCGAGATCCGCGGTGCCGGCGAACTGCTGGGTGAAGACCAGAGCGGCTCGATGGAAACCATCGGCTTCTCGCTCTATATGGAGCTGCTGGAGAACGCGGTTGATGCCCTGAAGGCCGGACGCGAGCCGTCGCTGGAAGACCTCACCAGCCAGCAGACCGAGGTCGAGCTGCGTATGCCTTCCCTGCTGCCGGATGATTTCATTCCGGACGTGAATACCCGACTCTCATTCTACAAACGCATCGCCAGCGCGAAGAAGGAGAACGAGCTGGAAGAGATCAAGGTTGAGCTTATCGATCGCTTTGGTCTGCTGCCCGATGCGGCGAGAAATTTGCTGGATATCGCGAGACTGCGCCAGCAGGCGCAGAAGCTGGGGATTCGCAAGCTCGAAGGCAATGAAAAAGGCGGCGTGATTGAATTCGCCGAGAAGAACCACGTCAACCCGATGTGGCTCATCGGTCTGCTGCAAAAACAGCCGCAGCATTTCCGTCTGGATGGCCCAACCCGTCTGAAATTTACCCAGGAGCTGACGGAGCGCAAAACCCGTATGGACTGGGTGCGTAACTTTATGCGTCAGCTGGAAGAGAACGCGATCGCATAACCTCCATTCCCCCTGTTAGCCCAGCGCTACAGGGGGACAATTTACAAACTCTTTGCACTTCACCCGATCTTCCCGACATACCCATTCGCCATAATTATGTTTAACGCCTTATAAAACAATAACCTTATCATTTACATGGATTATGGTGATGATGACCTCTTCGCGTTTTACTCGCTGGTTAACCCTGTTTGCGCTGGCAGCCACCGTCGCGGTGGCGCTTCCCGCTCGCGCAAACACCTGGCCCCTTCCCCCTCCCGGCAGCAAGGTGGTGGGTGAAAACCGCTTTCATGTGGTTGAAAATAATGGCGGTTCGCTGGAAGCGATTGCCAAAAAATATAACGTCGGTTTTCTGGCCCTGCTGCAGGCGAACCCCGGCGTCGATCCTTACGTCCCGCGCGCGGGCAGCGTGTTGACTATCCCGCTACAGACGATCCTGCCGGACGCTCCGCGCGAGGGGATGGTGATAAACCTGGCCGAGCTCCGTCTGTACTATTACCCGCCGGGTAAAAACGAAGTGACGGTCTACCCGATTGGTATTGGTCAGCTGGGCGGCGACACCCTGACGCCGACGATGGTCACCACCGTCTCGGATAAACGCGCGAATCCAACCTGGACCCCGACGGCCAATATTCGTGCCCGCTATAAAGCTCAGGGCATTGATCTTCCAGCCGTGGTGCCGGCAGGCCCGGATAACCCAATGGGACACCACGCGATCCGCCTGGCAGCCTACGGTGGTGTTTACCTGCTGCACGGCACGAATGCGGACTTTGGCATCGGCATGCGCGTCAGTTCCGGATGTATTCGTCTGCGCGATGACGATATCAAAACGCTGTTTAACGTCGTTACGCCGGGAACCAAAGTGAATATCATCAATACGCCGATTAAGGTTTCTGAGGAGCCGGGCGGCGTGCGGCTGGTCGAAATTCACCAGCCGCTATCGAAAAACATTGGCGATGATCCGCAGACGCTGCCCATTAACCTGAATGCCGCGATGGTAAGCTTCAAAACGAATGCGAATACCAACAGCGTGGTGATGGAGCGCGCAATGGAGGCCCGCTCAGGCATGCCGACCGATGTCACCCGGCATCATGATGTAATCCAGCAATCGATGTAAATCATAAATAAAAAAACGCCCTGCTCAGCAGGGCGTTTTTTATTGCAGTGGCATAAATGAGGGTTTATGCCCGGCTTATTTGTAGATGACGGCGGTGCCGTGCAGGGTGTTAGGACCGGTCACAGAGGTGATGCGGTAAGATTTAGCACCCATCTCTTCCGCTTTTTGTGCCAGCTGATCTTCCAGGGACCCCAGGTTAGTACCGGCAGACGCAGAGATCGTCCCGACTTTATGCTGATCGACCGGGGTGGACTGTACTTGTACAGCCGCAAAGCTTGCGAAAGAAAGTGAACTCAAAACAGCAGCAGCGATGAGGGTTTTTACGTTTTTCATGATGTTTACCTTTAGCAGATGAATTTGGAAGTCGTTATCTATTTAGTTAACGATCGATAGGTAAATCATAAATGTGATCCAGGTCACGCGTCAACATAATTTTATAATGACCATTAACTTAATTTTAAAGTCGTTATTTTTCATATAGATATGATTAATATATTTTTAAGCATTCAGCACTGGTGGTGGGTTGCGTTTATTTTTATAATGGTTATTCACCAAACCAACAGAGGACCAACGGCACATGACAACCGACGTCACGAGTTGTGCGAAGAAAAGCCGTGGCCGACCAAAAGTGTTTGACAGGGATGCAGCGCTTGATAAGGCCATGACTCTCTTCTGGCAACATGGGTATGAAGCAACCTCGCTTTCCGATCTGGTAGAAGCTACCGGAGCCAAAGCGCCGACGCTGTATGCCGAGTTTACCAATAAAGAGGGGCTGTTCAGGGCGGTGCTGGACAGATACATTTCGCGCTTTGCGGCGAAACATGAAGCCCAGCTATTTTGTGAAGAGAAAAGCGTCGAACAGGCGCTTCGGGATTACTTCACCGCCGTCGCGACCTGCTTCACCAGTAAAGAGACGCCTGCGGGCTGCTTTATGATTAACACCTCTGCCACCCTGGCGGCGTCCTCGAAAGAGATTGCCAATACGGTGAAATCGCGGCATGCCATGCAGGAGGAGACGCTCAGCGCCTTTCTGGCTCAGCGCCAGCAGCGCGGTGAAATCCCTGCGCAATGCAACCCTCAGCTGCTGGCGCAATACCTGAGCTGTATTTTGCAGGGGATGTCGATCAGCGCCCGTGAAGGGGCTACGCTGGAAAAACTGCAGAATATTAGCGAAACCACGCTGCGACTGTGGCCTGAGCTACTGAAAATCTGAAGCAAAAAAAAGCTCCTCAGCCTGAGCGCATGAGGAGCTAAATTCAGAGAACATCTTTTTTACACTTTGTTATTCAGAACCAGCTGGCCATTTCCATCCAGTGGAATTTGCGTGCCCGGGTCTTTATCCATGCGGATTTTGCCCTGCTGATCGCCAATTTTGTACGTCACGTCATAGCCCAGCATTTTTTCCGACTTGTCATAGACGGTTTTGCAGCGTTGCTGAGTCGTGGTGTAAGTATCGTTATCCTGCATCGCGCCCTGTACCTGGTTACCGGCATAGCCGCCACCCAGCGCGCCGACCACGGTCGCCACATCTTTACCCCGGCCGCCGCCGAACTGGTGACCAATCACGCCACCCGCTACCGCGCCCAGAACAGAACCGGCAATACGGTTTTCATCCTGCACCGGACGACGGTGCGTCACGGAGACGTTACGGCACTCCTGACGAGGCGTTTTTACCGTTTCTTTAATCGGTGTAGCAGAAACCACCTGCGCATACTGTGGGCCGCGATCTAATACGTTGAGACTGGCAACGGCAGCCACACCTAACGCAGCCGCGACGCCAATCCCTATACCCGCCAACATTGATTTATTCACGGGACTTCCTCCTTTGTTGCTATTGGTAACAATTTTGCAATGGAGGCATCGCTTCGCCAATAAGATAAAGGATCAAAAAAGGGGCGTTGAGAGGAGATATATTGTATTTAGGAGAACTCTTAAGCACTCAAAGTGTGATCTACAGCATGAAATGCTAAAAACTCCCTCCGGAGGACCCGGAGGGAGTGAAAGATTAGTGCAGCTTCAGACGCGGACGGATCACGCGGTTGATTCTGCCCACCAGCATCATCAGCCCGGTTTTGAAGTAGCCGTGCAGCGCAATCTGGTGCATGCGGTACAGGGAGATATACACGAAGCGGGCAATGCGCCCTTCTACCATCATTGAGCCGCGCATCAGGTTGCCCATCAGGCTGCCGACGGTAGAGAAGTTTGACAGAGACACCAGAGAACCATGGTCTTTGTAGACATAGGCCTTCATTGGCTTGCCTTTGTACTGCGCCAGAATGTTGTGCAGCACCAGGCTTGCCATCTGGTGAGCGGCCTGCGCGCGCGGCGGCACGAATCCACCTTCAGGACGCGCGCAGGAGGCACAGTCACCGATAGCAAAGATTTCAGGGTCACGCGTGGTTTGCAGCGTTGGCTCGGTGACCAGCTGGTTAATGCGGTTCGTTTCCAGACCGCCGATCTCTTTCATAAAGTCAGGCGCTTTGATACCTGCCGCCCAGACCATCAGATCCGCTTTGATATACTCGCCGTCTTTGGTGTGCAGGCCGCCTTCGTCGGCGCTGGTCACCATGGTCTGCGTCAGCACCCGCACGCCCAGTTTGGTGAGCTCATTGTGCGCCGCACCGGAAATACGCGGAGGCAGCGCAGGCAGAATGCGTTCACCCGCTTCGACCAGCGTGACGTTCAGCGCTTCGTTAGTTAACCCTTTGTAACCGTAGCTGTGCAGCTGTTTCACTGCATTGTGCAGCTCCGCAGACAGCTCAACGCCCGTCGCACCACCGCCGACAATGGCGATATTCACCTTACCGTTCGCACCCATATTGCTGGTGTACTTCAGGAACAGGTTCAGCATTTCCTGATGGAAACGACGCGCCTGGTGCGGGTTATCGAGGAAGATACAGTGCTCTTTCACGCCCGGCGTGTTGAAGTCGTTGGAGGTACTGCCCAGCGCCATGACCAGCGTGTCGTACGGCAGCTTGCGCTCAGGAACGAGCAGCTCCCCTTTTTCATCACGCAGTTCTGCCAGAGTGATGGTTTTGCTTTCACGGTTGATGTCCACCACCGAGCCCAGCTGGAACTGGAAATGGTGGTTGCGCGCGTGCGCCAGATAGCTGAGCGCGTCCACGCCCTCGTCCAGAGAACCGGTCGCCACTTCGTGCAGCAGCGGTTTCCACAGGTGGCTGTGGTTACGATCCACCAGCGTAATTTTGGCTTTTTTACCGCGACCCAGCTTCTTGCCCAGCTGTGTAGCCAGCTCCAGCCCGCCAGCACCACCGCCTACAATCACTATCTTTTTCAATGGCGTAGTCAACGTGACCCCCTCAAATTATTAACCAATTGTTAATTAAAAGTTATAAAAATAACCCTTAATTAACAACAGGTTACAGCACTGAAACCATTCAGGTGCATTGAGAATACCACGTCAGGCGCATTGGTCATACCAAAATTGATATGCATCAAGTTTTGATGGCTTAAAAGTAGACAATCTTGGTCAAAAAGAAAGCCCGGTACGCTTTCGCGGCCGGGCTTTGACGCCTGCGGATAAGGGATTAACCCAGCGTTTTAAACGCTTTGATACGCTGCAGATGCGGGGAGATGTTCTTGAACTTGTGGGTCTGTTCTTCGTCCCAGACGATCTCATAGTAATGATGCAGCAGTTCTGCTGCCCGATGGCTGTTGAGCGCTTCATCATTACGTGAAAGGATCACCAGGCAGCGGTCGCGGTTTTTCTCACGAAAATTGCTGACGCACTTGGTCGCAATATCGACATACTCTTCCGGGCGGTCAATTTTGCCTTCCATGTTCTCGTTCGGGAACAGGTTAGGATTGAACACCACCTGGCGAATGTCGCACAGGAAGCCAATCCGCTCCGCCCAGTAGCCGCCCAGCCCCACGCCGCAAATCAGCGGGCGATCGTCGACGTTGAGCTGCAACATCTTGTCCACCTCTTTGAGCAGATGCTGCATATCATGCTTCGGATGGCGCGTGCTGTAGCTGATCAACCGTACATCCGGATCGATAAACTGCAGCTGCAGCACCTTCTCATGATTACCAGGACTGTTTGAGTCAAAACCGTGTAAATAGATGATCATCGTCTTCTCACCACGCTACGCCTTCCGGGAGGGTTTACAGGCTGGCTTTATGTGCCTGCCAGCGCTCATTCAGGTCTTCAAGCCGGGCGTTGACCGTCTTCCAGCGCGCCGAATCCATCAGCTCCTGACGGCTAAATGAACCTTTATGATACAATTGTGTAACACGCTCTGCATTGATCGGCGACAGGTTATCCAGCACGCTCACGGCACCTTTACGATTATTGCAGACCAGGATCATATCGCAACCTGCATCCAGCGACGCCTGACCGCGTTCAGCGTAGCTGCCCATAATCGCCGCCCCTTCCATGGATAAATCGTCAGAGAAGATCACGCCATTGAAGCCCAGCTCCTGACGCAGAACGGTTTTCAGCCAGTGCGGAGAGCCGCTGGCAGGGCGCGGGTCAACGTCGCTGTAAATCACGTGCGCAGGCATAATGGCATCAAGCTTGTTGTCGGTGATAAGCGACCTGAACACCGACATATCTTTGGCGCGAATTTCCGCTTCCGGGCGCGGATCGCGCGGCGTCTCTTTGTGTGAATCCGCCGTCACCGCGCCGTGGCCCGGGAAGTGTTTACCGGTGGTTTTCATTCCGGCATCGTGCATACCGTCGATAAACCGGGTCGCCATGGCCAGCGCAATACGCGGATCTTCATGGTATGAACGCTCGCCAATGGCGGCGCTGATATGCCCCACGTCCAGAACCGGGGCAAAACTGATGTCGATATCCATGGCGATCATTTCGCTGGCCATCAGCCAGCCGGCCTCCTGCGCCAGTTTCCCCCCCTCTTCCGTGCCTAACAGCGCGGCAAAAGACTGGGCAGCCGGCAGGCGGGTAAACCCTTCGCGAAAACGCTGCACGCGGCCGCCTTCCTGATCGACGGCGACCACCAGATGATTGCGCGACGCGGCGCGGATCTGACGCACCAGCTCACGCAGCTGCGCCGGATCGTGATAGTTGCGGGTAAACAGGATCAGGCCACCCACCAGCGGATGCGCCAGAATTTCACGCTCCTCCGCATCCAGCTCAAACCCTTCTACATCCAACATGACTGGACCCACATCCACCTCTCTTATCCTTTCGTTTGTAACTGACGCCAGCCATCGTCTGCCAGCGCAATAAAGTGTTTGTCTCTTGACTGCCGATAGCGCATTTCAAACCAGCCAGCCATTAACATAACGACCCAGGGTCGCCAGCATCTGACCTGACGCCTCAGCGCCTCGGGGTCAATATGTGCCACCTGGGCGTAGTACCTGATGAGCATTTGCCGCACGGCGTCACTCTCCGTCCAGACTGCCGCCAGTTCCAGCGCCACATCGCCATCTCCGGCATACTCCCAGTCGATAAGCCTGATGCCCGCTGGCGTATGAACAATATTCCCGGCATGAACATCCATGTGCAGCGGCGCGAGCCGAATCGGCTGCGGCTCGCCCGTTTTACGCAGCCGCTTGAGATGTGCCAGCCACATTGGGGTGCGTCTGTCAGGCGCGGCCTGCTGCCAGTAGCGTTCCAGCAGCGGGTATAACGTGATTCGCCATCCCAGACGTGGCTGCCGATGCAGATGATACAGCATCGCCGCGAGCGCCGGCGTGTCCGGTAACGCGCTTTTAACGTCACCGTCCAGATAGTCGACGGCCATCCAGCCCTGTCTGAAAAAACGGGGGGCTGGCACGAGATCTGACGGAAGACGCCTCAGGGTGCGAAACTGACGACGGAAATGGGAGGCAGGCGCATAGGGGTCGTGATGTTGCCGCAAGACCAGACGGTGTTCGCCCTGCGCTATAATGCAACTCGCGCCGCCAAGCCCGGAGTGGGCCTGCGGCGCGATAAGGCGGTGCTGAGGAAAATAGCGCGTCAGAATCTCTTCACGCGTGCTGTCATTGTTGCGTAACCGCACCTTTACCTGACCAGATAATTTCGCCTGTCTGAACCAGCATCAGCTGCATCTGCAGGGCTGGGGTATTCACATTACCGGTGGCGTTAGAGTAAAGCACATACTGTGCGCCAACGTTACGGGCAATGCCGATCGCCTTGCTGCGTGTGCCGAGACTATCCTGCGGCGACAGGCCCAGCTGCTGTTTAGCTACCGCGAGCTGCTGAGCCGAGACCAGCGTAAACTTGCCGTTGTTAGCCAGAGCATTGCGCAGGGTTTCTGTCGCTTCGCCCGCGTTCAGTGAACCGTTGGTACGGTTGTTGACGCTGTCGACCAGCAATACGCTGCCCGCCGTCACGCCCTGCGCCTGCAGCATTTTACCGACCATCGGCTGCATTGCCCCATTCCAGTCGTAGTGGCGCACGCGCGGTGCAGGCTGCGACGTCTGGTCCGGATGCTCAATCGGGCCAGGCTGTGCCGGTATAGACGGTACGGACGGCACGGTTGGCTGCGGCTGCGTTGGCTGTGTCGGCTGTTCTGTGCCCGGTTTCGCCTCTTCCACAGGCGCAGGCTGTTCAGTTCGGGTCACACACCCCGCCAGGAACAGCGCGAAAGCTGTCACGAGCGCATAGCGGCTCAAGTTTTTAATCAAGGTTCACCCCTCAGAGATAAAGATAAAGTCTCACCTTATGCGCACCCAGATAGTTGGCGCTGCCATAGAGCGTTACCGACGACCTGGCCGGAATGGTGACGCTGCGCGGCGCCTCCAGCGGATGCATTTCGAGACCTCTTACGTCATACCAGAAAAAACGGTAGTGGACCGTCACGGGTTCGTGTCTTTCATTAAAGAGCGTAGAGGAGGCAGATGAGTTGATTTCACTGATGGTCAGCGCGGGCTGTTGCGCCGTGATGCCCGCGGCAAGCACGGAGGATTCCATGACCAGCGTCTGTTCATCGTTCACGGGGATCGCCGGGCGCGTGCTGCACCCCACAATCATCATCGTCACTACCAGCGCTGCAATACGCCCTTTACGCATGTCAAAGACCTTTATGTGCCAGCATCGGCCCCAGAGGACGTCCACCCAGCAGATGCATGTGAATATGATACACTTCCTGGCCACCATGACGATTGCAGTTCATGATCAGACGGTAACCGTCTTCTGCAATCCCTTCCTGTTCAGCGATTTTCGCGGCCACCGTCAGCATACGACCTAACGCCACTTCATGCTCGGTTTTTACGTCGTTTACAGTCGGAATCAGAATATTGGGAATGATAAGGATGTGCGTCGGGGCCTGAGGGGAAATGTCCCGGAAAGCCGTCACCAGTTCATCCTGATAGACGATATCCGACGGAATTTCGCGACGGATAATTTTACTGAAAATCGTTTCTTCAGCCATGACCTTTTCCTTTTTTGTTTAATCTGGCGCAATGCGTCCGCTGTAAACACACTCCCGGGATCGGTGTGTGACACAATTCAAGAGTATGAGCGAGTTTCTCCTGTCCTTTCAACCTCCTCCCTCGATTTCTTTCCTGAATGTTCATCAGCTGAGTGAAGAGTGACCGCTTGCGCGTCTCAGTGGCGTTTTTTACGACACAAATAAAAAAGGCAGCCATTCGGCTGCCTTAGTCTCCCCAGGTCACAACTTAGTTGCTGCGGATGTACTCATCCATTTCGGTTTTCAGGTTATCGGATTTGGTACCGAAGATTGCCTGTACACCAGAACCTGCAACAACTACGCCCGCTGCGCCCAGTTTTTTCAGACCCGGCTGGTCTACTTTCGCGACGTCGGCAACGCTCACACGCAGACGAGTGATGCACGCGTCCAGGTTAGTGATGTTCTCTTTACCACCGAACGCGGCAACCAGTGCAGGAGCCATTTCGCTGGTCGCGCCAGCTTTGCTGTCTTCTGTCGCATCTTCACGGCCTGGGGTTTTCAGGTCCAGTGCTTTAATCAGCACGCGGAAGATGGTGTAGTACACAACGGCGTAGCACGCACCGACGATTGGGAACAGCCACAGTTTGCTGCTGTTACCGGACAGAACGATGAAGTCGATCAGGCCGTGAGAGAAGGACGTACCGTCACGCATACCCAGCAGAATACAGATTGGGAACGCCAGGCCCGCCAGAATCGCGTGGATAACGTACAGGATCGGCGCAACGAACATGAAGGAGAACTCGATCGGCTCGGTGATACCGGTCAGGAACGAGGTCAACGCTGCGGAGATCATGATACCGCCCACTTTTGCACGGTTCTCTGGCTTCGCAGAGTGCCAGATAGCAATCGCCGCTGCTGGCAGACCGTACATTTTGAACAGGAAGCCACCAGACAGTTTACCTGCAGTTGGGTCACCCGCCATGTAACGTGGGATATCGCCGTGGAATACCTGGCCTGCTGCGTTGGTGAATTCACCAATCTGCATCTGGAATGGAACGTTCCAGATGTGGTGCAGACCGAATGGCACCAGGCAACGCTCGATGAAGCCGTAGATACCAAACGCCACAACCGGGTTCTGGTAAGCAGCCCACTGAGAGAAGGTCTGGATAGCGGAGCCGATTGGTGGCCAGATGAAGGACAGGATCACGCCAGTGAAAATCGCTGCCAGACCAGAGATGATCGGCACGAAACGCTTGCCCGCGAAGAAGCCCAGATACTCAGGCAGCTTGATGCGATAGAAGCGGTTGAACATATACGCTGCAATCGCACCGGAGATGATACCGCCCAGAACACCGGTGTCCGCCAGGTGTTTCGCGGCGATCTCTTCTGCCGGTAAATGCAGAACCAGCGGCGCAACCACAGCCATGGTTTTCACCATGATGCCGTAGGCAACCACTGCAGCCAGCGCAGAAACGCCGTCGTTATTGGTGAAGCCCAGAGCCACACCGATCGCGAAGATCAGCGGCATGTTAGCAAAGACAGAACCGCCTGCTTCGGCCATCACGTGGGACACTACGGCTGGCAGCCAGCTGAAGTTAGCAGAACCGACACCCAGCAGGATACCTGCAATAGGCAGTACGGATACTGGCAGCATCAGCGATTTACCGACCTTTTGCAGGTTAGCAAATGCATTCTTAAACATAATTGAGAGTGCTCCTGAGTATTTGTGCTTTTTTTACGCTTTCACGCATTGGCCCGGGGGGAGTACCGTGCCGTGGACAGGACATCTAAGCGCCCTTTATTTATTACACAGAGTAAAATAATTCCCTCTGAGTTTGTTTGACGGCTATCACGTTTCAGCTTAAGGCGGTCGAAAAACTTTCAGTTATTTACAAAAAGCATGTCCGGATGTGTCTAAAAACACCCTCACCGCCCCAAATGAGGCGGTGAACTTTACTCGCTTTACTTATTAATTACGAGCCTAAAAAAAACAGGTGTATCAGACAGATTGCAGGCGGGCGGGGTCTATATGGAACAGCGTGGAGAAGTTTTCCGTCGTCACGCGGGCCAGCTCATCAATGCTGACGCCCTTCAGTACGGCCATGTACTCAGCCACATCTCTCGTCATAGCGGGCTGGTTCTCTTTACCGCGATGCGGTACCGGTGCGAGATACGGAGAATCGGTCTCCACCAGAATACGATCGAGCGGAACATAACGTGCAGCATCACGCAGCTGCTCAGCGTTACGGAACGTCACGATCCCCGAAAACGAGATATAAAACCCCAAATCAAGCAGCTTACCCGCCGTTTCTCTGTCTTCTGTGAAACAGTGTAGTACGCCACCGCAATCCGTCACGTTTTCTTCCCGGAGGATCGCCAGGGTATCCGCACGCGCGTCGCGGGTGTGGACGATAACCGGCTTGTTCAGCTCCCGGCCAATGCGAATATGGTTGCGGAAGGACTCCTGCTGACGCGGTTTGGTTTCCGGCGTGTAAAAATAGTCCAGCCCGGTTTCCCCCATCGCCACCACGCCCTCTTCTGCTGCCAGTTGGCGCAGATCCTCAACGTCGTACGCCTCGTCCTGATTCAGCGGATGCACGCCGCAGGAGAACACCACGTTATCGCGAACGCCCACCAGCTCACGCATGGAGCGGTAGCCCGGCAGCGTGGTTGCCACCGCAAGACAGAATTTCACATCGCGGGCAGCGGCTTTTGCCAGCACGTCATCCACGTTTTTATGCAGGGATTGATAATCCAGGCCATCAAGATGGCAGTGTGAGTCGACTAAAAACATAATGTCTCTCTCAGAGATGGGAAACCGGCGGTGTGACGCCGGGTTGCAGGTAATGTTCGATACGCAGTAACTGGTCGGTCAGTAAAAGCTCGCGATTAAGGCCCGTCACGGTTAAAAGCTGTTCTCGGCTCTGGCAAATTTCATGAAGCATCGCATGAAGAATCGTCCCTGAGAGGCGGTTCGCCAGCGTATTCACCAGCGACCACGCATCCGGGTTGGTCAGCAGCGTTGCCCCTTGCTGAGTTTTGAGTGCATCCAGCAGCAACGAGGCCAGCCAGTGCAGACGCTCAACGGCCCGATCGCTGTTAAGCGCAGGCAATACGCTTAGCCAGTCGTGGTTATTCAGTGCCGTTTCAACAGCCCGGCAGAGCGTTTCTCGCTCTGACCATACGTCAGGCTGCAGTAATGCCAGCGCCGCCGCGGGCGCGCCGCTGCTCAGGCGCAAGGCGGTCAGCGCACTCTCAGGTGACGTTGTCACCTCGCGCTCAAGCCAGCTCAGCGCCCACGATTCCTGGGGCACCGCCAGGTGATGAAGACGACAGCGGCTGCGCAGCGTCGCCAGTAATCGTCCCGGGTCACGACACGAGAGGAAAAACCACGTTTTAACCGGCGGCTCTTCCAGGGTTTTCAGCAGGGCGTTAGCCGCCGCCTCGGTAAGCTGTGTGGCGTCTTTGAGCCAGACCACTTTAGCGCCGCCCAGTCGCGCGTGCTCGTACAATTTTTCACTGACTTCCCGCACGGCATCAATACCGAGCGCGCTTTTGCCCTTCTCAGGCTCGAGGGTGTAGTAGTCAGGATGCGTGCCCGCCTGCATCAGCTGACAGCCACGGCATTTACCACAGCTCTTGTGCCCTTCCGGCTGCTGACACATCAGAAAACGGGTGATGGCATAAATCAACGCATCATCACCCATCCCTGGCAATGCCTGAATCAGTAACGCATGATGCCCCCGACCCGCCTGATAGCTGCCGATCAGCTGTTCAAAGTGTGGGCGCAACCATGGATACCATTTCATGCCTGCTGCTCCTGCACCCACTGCGTAATGGTATGCTGAATGTCACGCGTGACGTCGTCCAGGGACTGCGTCGCATCGATGGTACAAATTGAGCTGTCCTGTGCGGCAAGTTCAAGATAGCGCGCACGGGTGCGGTTAAAGAAATCAAACGACTCTTGTTCAATGCGGTCCAGCTCACCGCGCGCGCGGGCACGCTTGAGGCCCACTTCCGGAGTCACATCCAGATAGAGCGTCAGGTCGGGGCGAAAATCCCCCAGTACGGCATTACGCAGCGTGGCCAGCATGGTCTGGTCGATACCGCGTCCTCCGCCCTGATATGCCTGAGTCGACAGATCGTGACGGTCACCAATCACCCACTTGCCGCCGGCCAGGGCAGGTTTGATAACCGTCTCAACCAGCTGAACGCGCGCCGCGTAGAACATCAGCACTTCGGCTTTGTCAGTGATAACTTCGTCGCCGACGGATTTAATATCCAGCACCAGGCTGCGCAGCTTTTCAGCCAGCTGCGTGCCGCCCGGCTCGCGGGTAAATACCATGTCCGCCACGCCAAGCGCTTTTAGCGTATCCACCACCACGTTGCGGGCGGTAGTTTTACCCGCTCCTTCGAGTCCCTCAATGACAATGTATTTACTGCGCATTTTTTTCCTTAAGTGCCTTCAGATAGTCCTGAACAGAGCGATTGTGGCTGGCAAGGTTGGTGTTAAAGGTGTGTCCCCCTTTTCCATCAGCCACAAAATAGAGATACGGTGTTTTTGCCGGATGCGCAGCGGCTTTAAGCGACGCTTCGCTCGGCGTGGCAATCGGACCTGGCGGTAATCCGCTAATCACGTAGGTATTATACGCCGTTGGCGTCTCCAGATCTTTTCTTGAGATCTTGCCGGCATAGCTCTCGCCCATGCCGTAGATAACGGTAGGGTCGGTTTGCAGACGCATGCCGATGCGCAGACGGTTGATAAATACTGACGCCACTCGATCGCGCTCGGCGGCAACGGCGGTCTCTTTCTCGATAATTGAGGCCATGGTGACAAACTGGTTTTGATCTTTATACGGCAGCCCGTCCATTCGCCCTTCCCAGGCGGCATCCACGGCGGCGACCATTTTTTTGTGCGCCCGCTTAAGAATCGCCACATCAGTCGTGCCTGCGGTATACATCCAGGTATCCGGCCAGAACCAGCCTTCCACCCACTCAGGATGCTCAAACTTGAGCACGTCGGCCACCGTCTGATAGCTGTCATCCTTCAGGGTATGCTTAATATACGGCGCATCGCGCAGCTGTTTGAGGTAATCGCTCAGGCGCATCCCTTCCACAAATCGCAGGGGGAACTGGGCTTCCTTGCCGCTTTCCAGCAGCTGCAGCATCTCTCTGACGGTCATTCCCGGCGTAAAGCGATAGGTACCGGCTTTGAAATGTGACAGCTCAGGCTCCACGCGCAATAACCACTGGAATACCCGTGGACGATTGATAATCTTGTCGCCATAGAGCTGTTCCCCAAGCGCCTGGCGGCCGGTTCCCGCTTTCAGGGTAAAGATCGTTTCGTCTTTAACCAGGATCTTGCTGTCAGCCAGCTGGCGAACTTTCCATACGCCAGCTCCGCCAGCGACGCCCAGCGCAACGATGAGGATAAGGACAAAGCGCAACATTTTTTTCATGACTATCTGGTTTGCTCACATATCGGGGCTAAAAACTGAAACAGCTCGCGCGAAGACCAGCGTTGTTGGCCATACGCACGGACGGGTACAACAGGCATCAGCGCATTGCAGATGATGACTTCATCGGCAGTCTGTAGCGCGGCTTCTCCTGCGCTAACTTCGACAACGCGATAGCCAGAGCGTGCCAGCTGTTGCAGACAAAACTGACGCATTAACCCATTTACGCCAGCGTGTTCCAGCGACGGAGTGAACACCTCTCCCCCCTGCCGCCAGAGTAAATTAGCCGCACAGCATTCCGTAATGAACCCTTCGCTGTCAAGAACCAGCGCCTCATCGGCGTCCGTCTGTTCAAGATGAGTACGAATGAGCACCTGCTCGAGGCGATTGAGATGCTTAATCCCGGCCAGCATCGGGTTCCGTCCCAGTCGAACCGGGCTCAGCGTCAGCGTGACGCCGTCCTCTCGCCAGCGAGAATAATGCGCAGGATAAGCAGAAACGGAGAGAATACGCGTTGGGTTGATACACGATGCGGCGCTGTAACCCCGGCCACCACTGCCGCGGCTGATGATGACCTTGAGCACGCCGTTGTCCTTCCCGGTTGCCAGCTGGCACATTTCCTGGCGCAATGTGTCCCAGTGCGTAAAGGGGATCATTAACTTTTCACAGCCATACTGCAGACGTCGAATGTGCGCCTCCAGAAGGCAGACATCGCCATCCAGAATGCGCGCCGTCGTAAAGCAACCATCACCGAACTGTATCGCCCTGTCGCTGGCAGGCAGCGTGTCCTGCTCAAGGCCATTGATTAAAAACATGGTGGCTCCTTATGCGTGGGCATTTAGTCTGGCAGGATGTCATGCAGCCGACAAGAAGATTAGGCTTAATAAAAAAGGCCCGGCAAGCGGACCTTTTTAAAAGCTATCGGGACGTCAGGATCAGATCTTTTTGAAGATCAGAGAACCGTTGGTGCCGCCGAAGCCGAAAGAGTTACACAGGGTGTACTCCATACCGCTAACCTGACGCGCTTCGTGAGGAACGAAGTCCAGATCGCAACCTTCATCCGGGTTATCCAGGTTGATGGTTGGTGGAACAGCCTGATCGCGCAGCGCAAGGATGGAGTAGATTGACTCTACTGCACCCGCCGCACCCAGCAGGTGACCGGTCATGGATTTCGTGGAGCTCACCATTACGCGGCTGGCAGATTCGCCGAAGATAGACTTAACCGCCTGAGCTTCAGCTTTATCGCCTGCTGGCGTAGAGGTGCCGTGCGCGTTCACATAGCCAATTTGTGCTGGGGTAATACCCGCATCACGGATCGCGTTTTCCATCGCCAGCGCAGCACCCGCGCCGTTCTCAGGAGGAGACGTCATGTGGTAAGCATCGCTGCTCATGCCGAAACCAACGATTTCAGCATAAATTTTCGCACCGCGTTTTTTCGCGTGTTCGTACTCTTCCAGTACGATCATGCCCGCCCCGTCGCCCAGCACGAAGCCGTCACGGTCTTTATCCCACGGACGGCTCGCCGCCTGCGGGTTATCATTACGGGTAGACAGCGCACGCGCCGCACCAAAACCGCCGACACCCAGTGGGGTACTGGCTTTTTCAGCACCGCCCGCAACCATAGCATCTGCATCGCCGTACGCAATAATGCGCGCGGCCTGGCCGATGTTATGTACGCCAGACGTACAGGCGGTGGCGATAGAAATGCTTGGCCCACGCAGGCCAAACATGATGGTCAGGTGACCTGCCACCATGTTAACAATCGTGGACGGAACGAAGAACGGGCTGATCTTACGCGGGCCGCCATTCATCAGAGATGTATGGTTTTCCTCGATCAGGCCAAGACCGCCAATCCCGGAGCCGATAGCGGCGCCGATACGGGTTGCGTTCTCTTCCGTAATCACAAGGCCAGAATCCTGCATGGCCTGAACGCCAGCGACAATTCCATATTGAATGAAGGCATCCATCTTGCGCTGTTCTTTGCGCGAGATGATCTCTTCACAGTTAAAATCCTTTACTAAGCCAGCAAATTTCGTTGCATAGGCGCTAGTATCGAAATGGTCGATTAGGCTGATGCCGCTCTGACCGGCAAGGAGAGCTTTCCAGGTGGACTCTACGGTATTGCCGACAGGAGACAACATGCCAAGTCCGGTCACAACTACACGACGCTTAGACACGTTTGTCCTCCAGGGAGGGATAAAAAAAGAGATTCGTGGGACTAAAAAAGATAAAACTCAGGCGGTCGAATGACCGCCTGGAGATGTTCACTTACGCCTGGTGACCGTTGATGTAATCAATGGCAGCCTGAACGGTGGTGATCTTCTCAGCTTCTTCGTCCGGAATCTCAGTATCAAACTCTTCTTCCAGAGCCATTACCAGCTCAACGGTGTCAAGAGAATCTGCGCCCAGGTCTTCAACGAAGGAAGCGGAGTTCACAACTTCTTCCTGCTTAACGCCCAGCTGTTCGCCGATAATTTTCTTAACGCGTTCTTCGATAGTGCTCATACTCTTAAATTTCCTATCAAAACTCGCTTTCGCGATGGTTTTCGTAGTGTATAAAATGTTGAAAAATTTGCAACTAAATCCCGGCAGTTCGTACCACGATTTTACGTTATTTTGAGGCCATTCGCCCTAATAACGCAAATATTTTTCATCGTGGTTAAACCATATACATCCCGCCGTTGACGTGGAGGGTCTCACCAGTGATGTAACCCGCTTCGTCAGAGGCTAAAAATGCAACCGCACTGGCGATTTCTTTAGGGTCGCCAAGACGACCCGCCGGAACTGCCGCCAGCGTACCCGCACGCTGCTCATCAGTCAGCGCACGCGTCATGTCCGTTTCAATAAAGCCCGGAGCAACAACGTTTACCGTAATACCGCGGGACGCAACTTCACGTGCCAGCGACTTACTGAAACCAATCAGACCTGCTTTCGCCGCAGCGTAGTTAGCCTGACCAGCATTTCCCATGGTACCAACCACAGAACCGACAGTGATAATACGACCATGACGCTTTTTCATCATAGCGCGCATTACCGCTTTTGACAGACGGAATACAGATGACAGGTTGGTTTCGATGATATCGTTCCACTCGTCGTCTTTCATTCGCATTAACAGGTTATCGCGAGTGATCCCGGCATTGTTTACCAGAATATCCACTTCGCCAAACTCTGCGCGAATATTTTCCAGAACAGATTCGATAGATGCAGGTTCAGTCACATTCAGTACCAGACCTTTACCGTTTGCACCCAGATACTCGCTGATGGCCTGAGCGCCATTCTCGCTGGTTGCTGTTCCAATCACCTTCGCGCCGCGCGCAACCAGTGTTTCAGCAATTGCACGCCCGATACCGCGGCTTGCGCCAGTGACCAGGGCGATTTTTCCTTCAAAACTCATGGTATTCCTCTTTTATTGCGAGAGTGCCGCTGACATCGCTTCCGGCTCGTTAATCGCCGAGGCTGTCAGGGTGTCAACAATACGTTTTGTCAGACCGGTGAGGACCTTACCTGGGCCGACTTCATACAGATGCTCAACGCCCTGAGAGGCCATAAACTCAACGGTTTTGGTCCACTGTACCGGGCTGTAGAGCTGGCGAACCAGCGCGTCGCGGATAGCTTCCGGCGTGGTTTCGCATTTCACATCGACGTTGTTCACAACGGAAATCGTCGGTGCGTTAAACGTAATTTTTTCCAGCTCAACCGCCAGTTTCTCGGCGGCAGGCTTCATCAACGCACAGTGAGACGGCACGCTGACCGGCAGCGGCAGCGCACGTTTAGCACCCGCCGCTTTACAGGCCGCACCTGCACGTTCAACCGCTTCTTTATGGCCGGCAATAACCACCTGGCCCGGCGAGTTGAAGTTAACCGGAGAGACCACCTGGCCTTCTGCAGATTCTTCACATGCTTTTGCAATTGCAGCGTCATCCAGACCGATGATGGCAGACATACCGCCCGTGCCTTCCGGCACAGCTTCCTGCATGAATTTGCCGCGCAGTTCCACCAGACGTACCGCGTCAGCAAACGCGATCACACCGGCACACACCAGCGCAGAGTATTCGCCCAGGCTGTGACCCGCGAGCAGCGCGGGTGCTTTACCGCCCTGCTGCTGCCAGACACGCCACAGCGCAACGGACGCGGTCAGCAGCGCGGGCTGGGTCTGCCAGGTTTTGTTCAGCTCTTCGGCCGGCCCCTGCTGGGTCAGCGCCCATAAATCATAACCCAGTGCATCAGAAGCTTCACGGAAAGTCTCTTCAATGACCGGATAGGTTGCTGCCATTTCAGACAACATCCCAACGGTTTGAGAGCCCTGGCCCGGGAACACAAAAGCAAATTGCGTCATTTTTTATTCCTTATCCTAGAAACGAACCAGCGCGGAACCCCAGGTGAACCCGCCACCGAAGGCTTCAAGCAAGACCAGCTGGCCCCGTTTGATTCGTCCATCGCGTACCGCTTCATCAAATGCGCACGGTACCGACGCCGCAGAGGTGTTGCCGTGACGATCCAGCGTCACCACAACGTTATCCATCGACATGCCCAGCTTTTTCGCGGTCGCGCTGATGATACGCAGGTTCGCCTGATGCGGCACCAGCCAGTCGAGCGCGGAGCGTTCAAGGTTATTCGCTTCCAGCGTTTCATCAACGATGTGCGCAAGCTCAGTCACCGCCACCTTGAACACCTCGTTCCCTGCCATCGTCAGGTAAATCGAGTTGTCCGGATTAACGCGATCGGCGTTAGGCAGGGTCAACAGTTCGCCGTAGCTGCCATCAGCATGCAGATGCGTCGAGATGATACCCGGCTCTTCGGACTGCCCCAGCAGCACCGCGCCCGCACCATCACCAAAAATAATGATCGTTCCACGATCGGTTGGATCGCAGGTGCGCGCCAGCACGTCAGCACCGATCACCAGCGCATATTTAACAGCACCGGACTTCACGTACTGATCGGCAACGCTCAGCGCATAGGTGAAACCTGCGCACGCGGCAGCGACGTCAAACGCCGGACAGCCTTTAATGCCGAGCATGTTTTGCACCTGGCACGCCGCGCTTGGGAAAGCATGCGTAGCAGACGTCGTGGCGACCACGATCAAACCAATCTGTTCTTTATCAATGCCCGCCATTTCGATAGCACGCTGTGCGGCTTCGTAACCCATGGTCGACACGGTTTCGTCTGGCGCGGCAATACGACGCTCACGGATACCTGTGCGCGTGACAATCCACTCGTCAGACGTATCTACCATTTTTTCCAGATCGGCGTTGGTACGCACCTGTTTTGGCAGGTAGCTGCCGGTACCTAAAATCTTCGTATACATGTACGCTCAGTCACTTTTAGCTAATACAGATTCCAGGCGAGCGGCAATCCGCTGAGGGACTTGTCGCTGCACCGCCTGCACTGCCTGTTCAATCGCGACAGCAAATGCTCGCTGATTGGCGGCGCCATGACTCTTAATCACGATGCCGCGCAATCCTAACAGACAGGCGCCATTATACTGGTCGGGGTTGAGGTGACTGAATCGCCGCGTCAGGCTCTTTTGTAACCAACGCTTCAATAAAATCAGCCACCAGGCGCTTTTTTTGCCTTCTCCCTGAGATTTCAGCAGAGAAAGAAACATGCGCACGACCCCTTCCATGGTCTTCAACGTTACGTTTCCGGTGAAGCCATCGCACACCAGAACATCCGTTTTCCCCGTCAACAACTCATTGGCTTCGAGATAACCAATATAGTTGATGGAGGGAACCTGTTTGAGCAATTCAGCCGCTTCGCGAATGCTGTCCAGGCCTTTGGTCTCTTCTTCACCAATGTTCAGTAACGCAACACGGGGAGTGTTGATCCCGACGACTTCTTCTGCCAGCACCGATCCCATCACGGCAAACTGAGCCAGCATAGTACTATCACAATCGACGTTAGCGCCCAAATCGAGCACTACCGTTTTGCCCTTCTGCTGATGCGGTAACACCGTCACCAGCGCCGGACGCTCAATACCTTCTATAGGTTTGAGCAGTAATTTCGACAGCCCCATCAGCGCGCCGGTATTCCCCGCGCTGACGCAAGCCTGAGCTCGCCCTTCTTTCACCAGCTCCAGCGCTACCCGCATAGAGCTGCCACGACTATTGCGAATAGCCTGCGAAGGTCGGGCATCACTGGCAATAACTGACTGCGCAGGAATAATCTGCAGACGCGAACGTTGTTCAAAGTCAGCTTTTGCGAGTAATGGCGTGATTGCGTCGGGATTGCCGACTAAAAGAAGTGTGAGTTGCGAATTAGAATTCAGTGCCTGCAATGCTGCAGGCACTGTCACGGAAGGGCCAAAATCTCCCCCCATGACATCTAACGCCAGGGTTAGACGTGTCAAGGTATCGTCGCAGCCTGGTTCGGTAAATTCCCCGTTTGCACGGGGAAATCCTCACTAAGCCTAATCACGCTTGCGCGTGATTACTTAGTGATAACCTTGCGGCCGCGGTAGAAACCGTCAGCGGTGATGTGGTGACGCAGGTGTTTCTCACCAGAAGTCTTGTCTACAGACAGGCTGGTAACTGCAGTCAGCGCGTCATGGGAACGACGCATGCCACGTTTGGAACGGGTTGGTTTATTCTGTTGTACGGCCATGGACCTTACTCCTCAATTACTTACGCTTTAAGCTGGCTAATACGGCAAATGGGTTTGGTTTTTGCGCTTCATCAGGCAGTTCCCCAAAGACCATGTCCGCCTCGGACACTTCACAGTGTTCAGAATCATGCACCGGAACCACTGGCAAGGTGAGGATGATTTCATCTTCAACCAGAGCCAGAAGATCGATTTCACCGAATTCGTTAACCTCAATCGGCTCATACGCTTCCGGGAGTGCTTCAGCCTGTTCGTCAGAACGAACCGGACTGAAACAATACGTTGTGTGAACATGCTGTACAAACGGTTTCCCGCAACGCTGACACTCGAGCGTTACCGTCACCTTTGCATCACCGGTTAAAACGGCGAGACGCTGGTTGTCGATAGCGAACGACATGGAGCATTCTACATCACTGTCCACACTGACTACGGATTCGGCAATACGCTCAGCCTGATCGGAAGTATAGATACCTTCGTAATCGAGGCGTTTTTGAGCCGTACGAACCGGATCAAGAGTCAGGGGTAATTTTACCTTTTGCATAGGGCGCGCATATTAACTTTGTAACGTCATAGAGTCAAAGAAAAAGGCAACCAGAGCTGCCTTTTGCCAATTATTCGCACACATTGCGGCCTGTAGTTTAAAATGGCTGGCATCGATACGCTATATCTGGTGATAAAAATATGCCAAATCTCGTCCTTGCTTCCACGTCTCCCTACCGCCGAATGCTGCTGGAAAAGCTCGGGATCCCGTTTGAATGCGCCGCGCCAGAGGTTGATGAGACGCCACAGCCGGGCGAGTCACCGCGCCATCTGGTAACGCGTCTTGCTAAAGAGAAAGCGCAGTCGCTGGCCGCACGCTATCCTTCGCATTTGATTATAGGCTCCGATCAGGTTTGCGTGCTGGACGGCGAAATCACCGGCAAGCCCCATACGGAGGAGAACGCCTGCCAGCAGCTTCTGCGCGCGCGAGGCACTATCGTGACCTTTTACACGGGCCTGGCGCTCTATAACTCCGCCACCGGTCATCTGCAAACGGAGTGTGAACCGTTCGACGTACACTTCCGCCATCTCAGCGAGCAAGAGATTGTGGATTATGTGCGTCGGGAACGTCCGCTGAACTGTGCGGGGAGCTTTAAAAGTGAAGGATTGGGGATTGCGCTGTTCGACAAGCTGGACGGTCGCGATCCCAACACGCTGGTGGGGTTACCGCTGATTGCCTTGTGTCAGATGTTAAGACGAGAAGAGTGTAATCCGTTGACGGTGTGACCTTCGCCGGGTGGCGCTGCGCTTGCATGGGCCTACTACACTGCGGCCTGCTGCCCTCACCCCGGCCCTCTCCCACAGGAAGAGGGCGCAAACATTAAAAACGGCAACATTCGTTGCCGTTTTACGTTTACCTTAGCCGCGCAGAACCTTAAGACAGCGTTTCAACTGCTCATCCAGCGGCGCTTCAATACGGATGACTTCACCGGTATTCGGATGGGTAAACTTCAGCGCTGCCGCATGCAGGAACAGACGCGACAGTCCCGTCCCCGCCAGCTGCTTATCAAACTCGCGGTCGCCATAGCGGTCATCAAAGGCGATGGGGTGCCCTGCAAACTGCGTATGCACGCGGATCTGGTGGGTACGACCGGTCACCGGACTGCAGCGCACCAGCGTGGCAAACTCATAGCGCTCTTCAACCTTAAAGCGCGTCTCAGACGGTTTCCCTTCCTGGCTCACGCGGACAATACGTTCACCGCTTTGCAGAATGTTCTTCAGCAGCGGCGCCTGCACCACTTTTACATGGGACTGCCACTGGCCGCGAACCAGCGCCAGGTAGTCTTTCTGCATCCCTTTTTCACGCAGCTGTTCATGCAGCGAACGCAGCGCGGAACGCTTTTTCGCCACCAGCAGTACGCCTGAAGTGTCACGGTCAAGACGGTGCACCAGCTCAAGGAAGCGCGCTTCCGGGCGCAGGGCACGCAGCCCTTCAATCACGCCGAAGCTCAGACCGCTACCGCCATGGACTGCCGTTCCTGACGGTTTATTGAGCACCAGAATGTGGTCATCTTCGTAAAGGATGACATCGCTCAGGGCCGCCACTTTCTGCAGCTTTGGTGAAACGGTCTCTTCTTCGCGCTCAGCCACGCGCACCGGCGGAATACGCACTTCGTCACCGGCTTCGAGTTTGTACTCGGGCTTCACGCGTTTTTTGTTAACCCGCACCTCGCCCTTACGCAGGATGCGATAAATCATACTCTTTGGCACACCTTTCAGCTGGGTGCGCAAAAAGTTATCGATACGTTGCCCCGCGTCATCTTCGGCGATGGCAACCATTTTTACGGCTGGAGTCTCTGTTTTCATGGTTGGCGATTCTAAATATCGACAGCCATTAGCGCCACTCATTTTTCTATGCTTATATTTACTTTTATCCGGCCTGTCCCCCGTTTCGCGCAACCGATTTGGTGGTTATTAAACCAATCGCCATTCTGAAGTGAAGAAACTGTGAGTAACCGGGTGATAATTGGTAAAAGTCATCTTGCTATAACCCGGCGAGCAGTGGAATAATGAGGCTGTTTTCCGTGTTAAATCCTGGTTAAGTAAGGATGTTGACGGAATGACCAATTTTGTCTGACCGATCATCCACGCAGCAATGGCGTAAGACGTATTGATCTTTCAGGCAGTTAGCGGGCTGCGGGTTGCAGTACTTCCCGGTATAAGGATTGTTCTCTGGAGAGTTCTACCCAGGCAATTCCCCTGATAATTGCGCTGTGTTTCCGTATGAAATACAGGCAACCGACACTCTGCGCCTCTTAAGCGAGCGACAACCGTGAGGTTGGCGACGTGAACAGACACGAGGCCATCGGTTCATACCCCGGAAAGCGTCACCTTGCCCGCAGCTTTGTCGTCAATGTAAGAATAACGAGTAAGTTACGATGAAAAGAATGTTAATCAACGCAACTCAGCAAGAAGAGTTGCGTGTCGCCCTTGTGGATGGGCAGCGCCTGTACGATCTGGATATCGAAAGTCCTGGACACGAACAGAAAAAAGCGAACATTTACAAAGGTAAAATCACCCGCATTGAACCAAGCCTTGAAGCTGCATTTGTCGATTACGGTGCTGAGCGTCATGGTTTCCTCCCTCTGAAAGAAATCGCCCGCGAATATTTCCCTGCAAACTACAACGCCCATGGCCGACCAAACATCAAAGATGTTCTGCGTGAAGGTCAGGAAGTTATCGTTCAGATTGATAAAGAAGAGCGTGGCAACAAAGGTGCCGCACTGACCACCTTTATCAGCCTGGCAGGGAGCTATCTGGTGTTGATGCCTAACAACCCGCGTGCGGGTGGCATCTCTCGCCGTATCGAAGGTGATGACCGTACCGAGCTGAAAGAAGCGCTGGCAAGCCTTGAACTGCCTGATGGTATGGGGCTTATCGTGCGTACCGCGGGCGTGGGCAAATCAGCCGAAGCGCTGCAGTGGGACCTGAGCTTCCGTCTGAAGCACTGGGAAGCCATCCAGAAAGCAGCGGAAAGCCGCCCTGCTCCGTTCCTGATCCACCAGGAAAGCAACGTGATCGTGCGTGCCTTCCGTGACTATCTGCGTCAGGACATCGGTGAGATTCTGATCGATAACCCGAAAGTGCTTGAGCTGGCGCGCCAGCACATCGCCGCGCTGGGTCGTCCGGATTTCACCAGCAAAATTAAACTGTACACCGGCGAAATCCCGCTGTTCAGCCACTATCAGATCGAATCCCAGATTGAATCCGCCTTCCAGCGTGAAGTGCGCCTGCCGTCCGGCGGTTCTATCGTTATCGATACCACTGAAGCGCTGACCGCTATCGACATCAACTCCGCGCGTGCAACTCGCGGCGGCGATATCGAAGAGACCGCCTTCAACACCAACCTTGAAGCCGCTGATGAAATCGCCCGCCAGCTCCGCCTGCGCGACCTGGGTGGTCTGATTGTTATCGACTTCATCGACATGACCCCTGTTCGCCACCAGCGTGCGGTAGAAAACCGTCTGCGTGAAGCGGTGCGTCAGGACAGGGCGCGTATCCAGATTAGCCATATCTCACGCTTTGGCCTGCTGGAGATGTCCCGTCAGCGCCTGAGCCCGTCGCTGGGTGAGTCCAGCCATCACGTTTGCCCTCGCTGCTCCGGCACCGGTACCGTGCGTGATAACGAATCGCTGTCCCTCTCTATTCTGCGTCTGATTGAAGAAGAAGCGCTGAAAGAGAATACCAAAGAGGTGCACGCGATTGTTCCTGTGCCAATCGCCTCCTACCTGCTGAACGAAAAACGTGCTGCGGTAAGTGCTATTGAAGCGCGTCAGGGCGGCGTTCGCTGCATCATCGTGCCAAACGACCAGATGGAAACTCCGCACTATCACGTGCTGCGTGTCCGTAAAGGTGAAGAGACGTCCACGCTCAGCTACCTGCTGCCGAAGCTGCACGAAGAAGAGATGGCCCTGCCTTCCGATGAAGAGCCAGCCGAGCGCAAACTGCCTGAGCAGCCTGCGTTAGCGACCTTTATCATGCCAGAAGCCCCACCGGAAGCGGCACTGGAAAAACCTGCGGCTAAACCTGAAGCGCAGAAACCAGCAGCAGCGAAAGCCCAGCCGGCGCAGCCGGGTCTGCTGAGCCGCTTCTTTGGCGCGCTGAAGAAGATGTTCGCTGAAGAAGAAGCTCAGCCAGAACAGCCGAAGGAAGAGCCAAAAGCGGCCAAGCCTGAACGCCAGCAGGACCGCCGTAAGCGTCAGAACAACCGCCGCGATCGTAACGACCGTAGCGATCGTAATGACCGCAGCGAGCGTCGTGACAACCGCGACAACCGTTCTGAAAATAACGAAGGTCGTGAGCAACGCGAAGACAACCGTCGCAACCGTCGCGAGAAACAGCAGCAGAATGTTGAAGATCGTGAAATTCGCCAGCAGGCGGGCGATGAGTCTGAGAAGAGCAAACAGCGTGACGACCAGCAGCCGCGCCGTGAACGCAACCGTCGTCGTAACGACGAGAAGCGTCAGGCACAGCAGGAAGTCAAAAACCTGAACCGCGAAGAGCCTGTTGAACAGCAGGACGGCGAGCAGGAAGAACGTACTCAGGTTATGCCGCGCCGTAAGCAGCGCCAGCTTGCTCAGAAAGTCCGCTTCGCCTCCGAAGCAACCGAAGAGTCAGCCGTTGTCGCAGTTGAAACCCGCGAGAACGCAACCGGCACTCAGCTGGCGAAAGTTGATCTGCCTGCGGTCGTTGAAAACAACGTTGAGCAGGATGAAAACGGTGAAAACCGTGATAACGCCGGTATGCCGCGCCGTTCACGCCGTTCCCCACGTCATCTGCGCGTCAGCGGCCAGCGCCGTCGTCGCTATCGTGACGAGCGTTACCCAACTCAGTCGCCAATGCCGCTGACCATTGCCTGTGCTTCGCCAGAAATGGCTTCCGGCAAAGTCTGGATCCGCTACCCGGTTGCTCGCCCGGAGCAGGTTGTTGAAGAGCAGCCTGTAACCGAAGAGGTGATTGCACCTGCGGCAGCGGTAGAAGACGTTGTGACTGAAGCGGCAACCGTGGTTGAACCTCAGGTTGTTGAAACGGAAGCACCTCAGGCAGTTGAAGTCGAAACCACTCATCCGGAAGTAATTGCCGCGCCGGTTGATGCCGCACCGCAGCTTATTGCTGAAGAAGATGTCGTGGTGGCTGAGGAAGTTGCTGAAGAAGCTGAACCTGTAGCCGCAGTGGAAGACACCGCTGAAGCTATCGTTGAAACCACCACTGAAGAAGTCGTTCAGGACGTTGAGATTGAGGTTGAACCGGTTGTTGAAGAACCGAAAGCGCCTGAAGTGAAACCTGAACCGGTTGTCTCTGCGCCAGCCGCTGCCCACGTGGCGACAGCACCGATGACCCGCGCTCCGGCGCCGGATTACGTGCCAGAAGCTCCGCGTCACAGTGACTGGGTACGCCCGGCATTCAGCTTTGATGGTAAAGGCGCTGCTGGCGGCCACAGTGCAACGCATCAGGCGACTGCACCGGCAACGCGCCCGCAGTCTGTCGAATAACGACGCTGAAAGTAAAAAGCCGACCTTAGGGTCGGCTTTTTTTATGGCTGCTGCACGGGCCTTCTCATCCCGGAGACCTCCGGCATGACCTGCCGCATCAGCTCCAGAAAACGCCGCAAGCGTGCCGGATAATAACGGGACCAGGGGTAAACCAGATGCACCGGCAGCGCCGCTGGCTGCCACTCCGGCAGCAAATGCACCAGCCGCCCTTCCCGAATATCATCCTGTACCGTCCAGCTGGATACCACCGCCACACCGAGACCGGTGAGCACCGTATTGCGTGCGACATACAGGCTGTCGGTGCTGAGGCGTGGCGTAATAGCAATCCGCGCGGTGGCGGGCGAGGCATCGTGAAAAAGCTCCACGTGGCGCTGGTAAAAAGAGCTGATCGCTATCCAGGGAAACTGCTGCAAATCTTCTGGCGTATTCACCGCCGGGAAGCGGGCCAGTAGTGCCGGAGAGGCGACTACCGAGCGCGGCACTTCCGCCAGCAGCACGGATACGGTCGCCGGATCGACCTCCACGCCCACCCGAATAGCGCAGTCAAGGTTGTCGCCGAGGAAGTCCGCCGACCGATCGTTGAGCATCCACTCAATCGAAAGCTGCGGATAGCGTTGCAAAAATTCGGTTACGGGTTTCAGAAGCTGATCCTGACCAAACGCGTGGGGTGCCCGCACCCGCAGCACGCCTACGGGCTCATCTTCCGTCTGCCCCACCTCATCTTCCAGCGCCAGCCAGCTGTCAATCACCCGACGAGCGTGCTGGTAGCAGCGTTCGCCATCATCCGTCAGCCGCGTCGTGTGGGTAGTGCGCAGTATCAGGCGCACGCCCAGCATGGTCTCCAGCGACTGTAGCCGTCTGCTCACCGTGGCCTGGGTGGTGGCCAGCTGCCGTGCCGCCGCAGAGAGGGAACCCGCCTCCACTATCCGGACAAACGTCCGCATTAGCTCCACCCTGTCTATACGCTCAGCTCTTTTCATTGCATTTTCACTTATACGTTAAACGTATAAGCGTTTTACCACCGGGCCCGCTACCGTCGCAAGGCGTACTGATAAAAAATAGCCGCACACGACGAATGAGGAACAACTTATGAACACAACAACGACTCCCCATGCTGTAAGCCGCTGGGTGATTTTTATGCTGGCTCTGGGGGCCGGTTTCAGCGTGGCATCAATCTATTACGCGCAGCCCCTGCTGCCGCTAATGGGTGCCGATCTGCATCTGAGCATTGAAGGTATGGGTCTGGTCCCAACGTTAACTCAGGCAGGCTATGCGCTCGGTATCCTGTTCCTGCTTCCCCTGGGCGATCGCCACGACCGCAGGACGTTAATTCTGATTAAAAGCGCAGCGCTGGCGCTGTTTCTTCTCGGCTGTAGCCTGACCGGGCAGATCCATTCTCTGCTGCTGGCAAGCCTGCTCATCGGCATGGCCGCCACCATGGCACAGGATATCGTCCCTGCTGCGGCGATTCTTGCACCAGAAGGTAAACAGGGGAAAACCGTGGGCACGGTAATGACCGGGCTGCTGATGGGTATCTTATTATCAAGAACCGTGAGCGGCGTAGTGGGCGAAGCGTTTGGCTGGCGCGTCATGTACCAGCTGGCGGCGGCGAGCATTGCGTTCATCGGGGTGATGATGTGGTTTGTGCTTCCCCGTTTTGCCATTCACTCCACGCTGAGCTATCCCGCGCTGATGCGTTCAATGGAACATCTGTGGCGTCGTTATCCGGCGCTGCGCCGCGCGGCGCTGGCTCAGGGTTTTCTGTCGATTGCCTTCAGCGCCTTCTGGTCAACGCTCGCGGTCATGCTGCTGGAACGCTATCACCTTGGCAGTGCCGTAGCGGGTGGGTTTGGTATTGCGGGTGCCGCCGGTGCATTAGCCGCCCCGCTGGCGGGGGGTCTGGCGGACAAACTGGGCGCAGGAAAAGTTACGCAGCTTGGTGCCGTCCTAGTGACCGTTTCATTCGCCCTGATGTTCCTGATGCCCGCGCTGAGCGTTCATGGACAGCTGATGCTGATCGCCGTCTCTGCCGTCGGGTTCGACCTGGGCCTGCAGTCCAGCCTGGTCGCTCACCAGAACCTGGTCTACAGCCTTGAACCGCAGGCGCGCGGTCGTCTCAATGCCCTGCTCTTTACGGTGGTCTTTATCGGGATGGCGCTGGGCTCCGCGTTAGGCAGCAATATCTACTCGCTGGCTGGCTGGACGGGTGTGGTCGCGCTGGCGACAGTCAGTGGCGCCATTGCGCTGGCCATCCGTCTGATAGAAAGCGCGCGTGTAGCCTCCGTACCGGCAGAAGCCGCATAAAAAAAATGCCCAATCCAGACGGATTGGGCAGTAAAACATGCCCAGTTTCAAGACATGTTCCAAGAGGTCAAGATGTTATTTGTTCAGCTGGAACAGAGACATGCCCTGCATATCGCTAAACGCTTTATAAGACGCCTGCAAGGCCGCCTGCTGCATGGTGTAAGAGGAAATCGCTTCGTTCCAGTCGACATCTACCAGATCACTCATCTGCTTAGTCTGACCCAGGGCACGGTCATCTCCCAGCGTATCGAGTTTTTCCAGTTCGTTCATCTTGGTTCCCACATCCGCAACGACCGTCAGGACGTTGTTCTGGGCGTTTTTGATGCCGATCTGCGCATTGGCAATCACCTGGTTTTGCGCCGTTGCGGCAGCCGGATCGTTCTCAATCGGTGTCTTCAGGGACGCAATGGCAGAATCCAGGATTTTGAACATGTTGGTCTGGCCATATCCACCGCCCGGCAGCTGTTCCGCATTACTGGTAATGCTTTCGAAAATTTGCTGTCCGGTATGGCTAATGGTCATATTTCGCGCCGTATCAACCTGCTGCGAGATGGCCTCTGCGCCGCCGTTATAATCCCCGGTCACGGCATCAAACGGTGCGCTCTCGGTTTTGTATCCCGCGAAGATAAAGCGACCATTGCCATCCGTCGTGTTGGCCAGGTTCATCAGCTGATCGCGGATCCCCTGGATATCGGTCGCCAGAGAAAGACGGTCGTCATCGCTTAATGTGCCGTTCGACGCGTAAACTAACTTCTCGCGCACGCTTGAGATTGCGGTGTTCACCTGGGTTAACACGTTATCTTCCAGCGAGACCTTCTGCGTTGCAAAGGTACGCGCAAGCGCGAACTGGCTGTTTTGCGACTGAGATTGCGACAGAACGATGGCCTGCGACGCGGCGATAGGATCGTCCGAAGGACGGTTAACGCGCTTACCGGTGGACATTTGCTCACCGTAGCTCAGCCATCTGCTCTGGGAATCAGTGATCCCGCGCATGTTCTGCTCATACATCATCTGGGTGCTAATACGCATTATTCACCTCAACCTTAACGAATGTTGATAATTGCATCGAAGAGCGTACTGGCAGTCTGGAGAACCTGGGCGTTCGCCAGGTAATACTGCTGATAACGCTGCAAATTGCCATACTCTTCGTCGAGGTTTACCCCAGAGATGGTCTGCTGCTGCTTGATTAACTGCGTTTCCACATTGGCTTTCGTCTGGCTGCTCACCTTCAGTGACGCCGTGGTGCTACCGACGGTACTGACGAGAGAGGCATACGCATCGTTGAAGGTTTTATTTCCACCCACCACTTTGCCGTTTTGCAGATCGAGCAGTTTCTGACCGTTACGGTTGTCACTTTCGCCGCCGTTCTGTACCGACGCCATCGCCAGTTTGGACTCGTCGCTGATCGCCAGATCCATGTTCATGATGACGTTGGAAACCGGCTTCACGGTGAAACTGTCTTTGGTATTTGCCGTACCGCTCACGTTGACGTTAAGGCCATCAAACGACAGATTACCGCTGGCATCCGGGCTCATCGTAAAGCTGGTTTTGTCTGATGTGCGGGTGACCGTCCAGTCAGTGCCGTTAAACTGCAGCTTATAGTCAGTCGCCTGGACCTGTTTGCTGTCCGCCACAGAGGCCGTAACAACCGCCGATCCGCCGTTCTTGCTGTTGGACAGCACCGCAGGCGAACCAAAGTTGAACAGCTTACCGCCCGCATCACCGTTTGCATCAAAACCGGCTTCATGCTGCGTGTTCATCGCATCGGCAAAGGCCAGCGCCATCTGGTTCAGAGTGTTACGCGCTTTATCCAGATCTTCATTACGGAAGGTCAGTAAACCGCCTAAAGAACCGGTGGTGATAAATTTCTCGGGGATCTCAATATTACCCGCCACGTCATCGACGTAGGCAATGGTCGTACGCGCCGGATCGGCGCTGGACTTCACGGCAGCCAGCTGGCTGGCTTTGCTGCCCTGCACCAGGCTGTAACCATTGCCGAGAGAGATATTAAACGTGCCGCTATCCTGTACGGAGACTTCCACGCCCACGATTTTGTTCAGTTCAGTCACGAGCTGATCGCGCTGGTCGAGCAGGTCGTTAGGCGATGCGCCCGCACCGACGCCAGTCAAACGAGAAATCTGATCGTTCAGGTTCGCAATCTGCGTCGCGTAGTTGTTGATCTGAGATACGCTGCTTGAGATGGCGGTATTCACCTGCGTATCCTGGTCACGAAGATACTGATCGTTGGTTTTAAACTGATTGACCAGACCGCCCGCTTTCCCCAGCACCGTCTGACGTGCAGCCGGATCTTCCGCATTGCTCACCAGCGTTTGCAGACTCTTGAAGAAATCCTGCAGCGTGGTGGAGAGCGAGTTGGTGGTATCGGAGAGCACATCGTCAATTTTTGACATCTGCTGATAGCGCGTCGTCAGACCGCTACTCTGCGTCTGCGCGGCGCGCAGCTGGTTGGTGATGAAGGCGTCATACTCACGCTGGACACCGGAGACATAGACCCCGTTACCCACCCAGCCACCGCCGGTCAGCGTGCTGTTAGATGCGCCCAGCACCGTGGTCTGGCGGGTGTAACCTGCCACGTTATAGCTTGAAATATTATTACTGACGGTATTGAGTGCCGACTGAGCAGCACTGAGGCCACTCATGGCACTGTTAATCAAACTGGACATGGGGGTTCCTTTTATACGTTCAGACACGAGTCCTGATGAAGGTTATCGGCAACCTCCACCGGGACTTGAGAACTTTCAGAACAGATTTTCGATATCTGTGCTATAGGCTTTGCTGACCTTCTCGCCCATGGATTTCAGCTGCTGGATCATGCTGGTGAGCTTGCGTGCATAGTTCGGGTCGGTCGCGTAGCCCGCGTTTTGCAGCGCCTGAGCCCCCTGCTCCGCCGTCGCCGCCTGCGTAACGGCGGTATAACGCGGATTTCGGCTCAGCAGGCCGACATAATCGGACAAGGCTTCCAGATAAGAGCTGTAGACGCGGAATTTGGCTTTGACCTTCACCGCCGCACCGTTCTCGTATTCGGTGGTCGTGATCTCCGTTGTCGGCCCCTTCCAGCTGGAGGTGGCCTTCACGCCGAAAATGTTGAAGCTCGGCTCGCCGTTTTCCTTGCGGATCTGACGCTGACCCCAGCCCGACTCCAGCGCGGCCTGCGCCAGAATCAGGTGATGCGGCACGCCGCTCTGTTCGCTGGCAAGGCGCGCAGGCAGAGAAAGCTGCGCCAGGAAGTCTTTGCTGTCACCGGAGAGCGGCTCATCGCCGCTGCCCGTGGCTTTTGGCATCGCTTTACGCACCAGCTGCGTCAGGGCCTGGTTCTGATAGCTGGTCACCGTTTCCAGGTCGAACTTCATCGGCACCTGCTGCGGCTGCTCCTGAGGCTGAATGCCCTGCGCGGCTTCGGTCTGTTTCACAATCATGTCAGCCAGACCGAGGCCTTTACCCGCAGTCATCTGCTGCGCAATCTGCTGGTCATACATGCTGGTGTAGAGACGCGTTGAATCACTGCTGAACATCCCGTCTTTCGGCAGGGTTTCGCGCATGCTTTTCAGCATCATCTGTACAAACATCCCTTCCACCTGGCGGGCGACCGGGCGGATATTCGCCGCCGGGTCTTTACCTGCTTTGGTTTTCAGCTCGTTGAGCGACTGGGCGTCCCAGGCTGCACTGGTCAACAGTTTGCTATCGGTCAGCATTAGATGATTTCCAGTTTGGCGCGCAGGCAGCCCGCGCTTTGCATCGATTGCAGGATGGACATCAGATCCATCGGCGTTGCCCCCAGGGCATTCAGGGCACGCACCACGCTGTTCAGGTTGGCGCTGGAGCGCACGCTTTGCAGTGACCCGCCGCTCTGACGCATATCAATTTGCGTTTGCGGCGTCACCACCGTCTGACCGCCACCAAATGGCGTATTCGGCTGGCTCACGTTCGCGGAGCGGTTTACCGTCACGGAGAGGTTACCCTGCGCCACGGCGCAGCTGTCGAGCGACACTTCCCGGTTCATGACCACCGAGCCGGTACGGGAGTTGATGATCACCTTCGCATCCTGGACCGGAACATTCACTTCCATATTCTGGATATCTGCCAGCATGCGCACCTGGTTGCTGCTGCCGGTAGAGGTACGGATCTGTACAGTGCGCGCATCGAGTGCCGTTGCATTACCGTAGCCGCGGCTGCGGTTGATGGTATCGGCAATCTGCTGCGCCATCGTGAAGTCTTCATTATTGAGCTGCAGGTTAATGGTATTGCCCGCGCCAAACTGGGTCGGCAGTTCACGCTCAATGATCGCCCCGTTGGTAATCCGTCCGCCGTTGAGCTGGTTCACCTGCACGCTGCTTCCGCCTGCGGATGCTCCCGCACCGCCGACCAGAATGTTCCCCTGCGCCAGCGCATAGACCTGGCTGTCGACGCCTTTCAGCGGGGTCATCAGCAGCGTACCGCCGCGCAGGCTTTTGGCGTTACCCATTGAGGAGACCACCACGTCAATGGTTTGTCCCTGGCGCGCAAACGCCGGGTAGGACGCGGTGACCATTACTGCCGCCACGTTTTTCAGCTGCATGTTGGTTCCCGCCGGCACGGTAATGCCGAGCTGGGAAAGCATGTTGTTCAGGCTTTGGGTGGTGAACGGCGTCTGGGTCGTCTGGTCACCGGTACCATCCAGACCCACCACCAGACCGTAGCCAATCAGGGAGTTTTCACGTACGCCCTGAACGCTGGTGAGGTCGCGAATACGGTCAGCCTGGGCAAACGTTGCCACCAGCGCAAGCGCCACGGCGAAGATCGATTTAAACATGGGTCACCTCGCTTACATCGGCGATAAATTAAGGAAGAAGCGCTGCAGCCAACCCATATTTTGCGCTTCATTGATATAGCCGTTACCGACGTACTCAATGCGCGCATCCGCCACCTGGGTGGACGGAACGGTGTTGGTGCCGCTGATGGTGCGAGGGTTAACCACGCCCGAGAAGCGAATGAATTCAGTGCCCTGGTTGATGGCGATCTGTTTTTCACCCACAACGTGTAAGTTGCCGTTAACCAGAACCTGGTCAACCGTGACCGTCAGCGTACCGCTGAAGGTGTTGCTGGCGTTCGCGCCGCCTTTGCCGTTAAAGGTGTTGCCGCCGGACGCGTTCACATCAGCACGCGCGTTGCCGAACAGCCCTTCGAGATAACGTGGCACGGTATCGAAGCCAAAATTGGTTTTGCCATCGCGGCTGGCATTCGCCGACGAGCTCTTGCTCGCGCTGACGTTTTCCTGCAGCACAATGGTCAATGTATCGCCGACGTTACGCGGGCGGCGATCTTCAAACAGCGGTTGATAGCCGTAATTAATCGGCTGCGCGGTCTGGAAAATGGAGCCGTTTACCACTGGCGCAGGGCCAGGAACGGGCTGGGCAGTCGTCGCACCCTGGACCAATGGTTTGGACGGGATCAAAGCACACCCGCTGAGGGTGACAGCCAGAACAGTCAGTATCGGATAACGAAACGCCGCGTTTTTTTGCATTGCCTTCATCTTCGAAAACAGGGAGCCGGCGCGGCGTTTACCGCACCGGGCTACACCTTAGAGTTGCGTCAGTTTCTGCAGCATCTGGTCGGTCGTCGACACTGCTTTACTGTTAATTTCATACGCGCGCTGAACCTGGATCATATTCACCAGCTCTTCCGCCACGTTCACGTTGGAGGTTTCAACATAGCCCTGGTACAGCAGGCCCGCACCGTTCAGGCCCGGGGTGCTCTCATTTGGCGTACCAGAGGATTGCGTTTCGGTGTAGAGGTTCTCACCAATGCTTTCCAGACCGGTATCGTTCATGAAGGTGGTCAGGTTGAGCTGCCCAACCTGAACCGGCGCGGCCTGTCCCTGCTGGGTCACGCTGACCACACCGTCACGTCCGATGGTGATGCTCAGGGCGTTGGCCGGGATGGTGATCGCAGGCTGGACCTGGAAACCGCCCGCCGTCACCAGCTGGCCGTTCTGATCGACCTGGAACGAACCGTCGCGGGTATAAGCAGAGGTGCCGTCAGGCAGCTGCACCTGGAAGAAGCCCTGCCCTTTGATTGCCACGTCTTTACTGTTGTTGGTCTGAGACAGGTTGCCCTGACTGTGCAGACGCTCGGTGGCCACCGGGCGAACACCGGTACCGATCTGCAGGCCCGAAGGCAGAGTCGTCTGTTCAGAAGACTGCGCCCCCGGCTGGCGGATGGTTTGATAAAGCAAATCTTCGAAAACGGCGCGCTGACGCTTGAAACCATTGGTGCTCACGTTTGCCAGGTTGTTGGCAATCACGTCCATATTGGTTTGCTGGGCGTCCAGGCCTGTTTTCGCGATCCATAAAGAACTGATCATAAGGAGTCCTGTTAACTCATAGCCAGAAGTTGGTTAGCCTTGCCCGCGTTTTCATCCACGCTGCTGATGATCTTCATCTGCATTTCAAAGCGGCGGGCGCTGGCGATCATGTCGGTCATGGCTTCAACCGGCTTGACGTTACTGCCTTCCAGAACGCCGGACATCACGCGGATGCTCGGATCGGCCTGTAACGTGGCACCCCGCGTCGCCTGCGCCGCCTGGGTCAGACGGAACATGCCGTCATCGCCACGCTGCACCTCTTTGCCTTCCGCCTTAACCAGCTTCAGACGTCCGACGGGCGCAACGGTGTTGGCCGGGTCGCCCGGGTTCAGCGCCGAAATGGTGCCGTCCGCGGCGATAGTCAGCTCAGAGCCTTCCGGCACGGTCAGCGGACCCGCTTCCCCCATCACCGGATGCCCCTGAATCGTCAGCTGGCCCGTCGCGCTCACCTGGATGTTCCCGTTACGGGTATAGCCTTCGCTGCCGTCGGCCGTTTGCACCGCCAGCCAGCCGTCCTGCTGCAGGGCAACATCCAGCGGGCGTGAGGTATAGTCCATCTGGCCTGGCGTCATATCTGCGCCAGGGGTCGATGCCGTCACCAGCGTACGGGTTGGCAGAGAAAGCCCTTCTACCGGCACCGCGCGCAGCGCATTAAGCTGCGCGCGAAAGCCCGGCGTTGAGGCGTTTGCCAGGTTGCTGGCGGTAACGGCCTGCTGATTGAGCGTCTGGCTTGCCGCGCCCATCGCGGTATATATTGCGTGATCCATTGCGCTTTCCTGTTAGCCGCTTAACGCAGGTTAACCAGCGTGTTGAGGATCTGATCTTGGGTTTTGATGGTCTGCGCGTTCGACTGATAGTTACGCTGCGCGACGATCATGTTCACCAGTTCTTTACTCATATCCACGTTGGAGGCTTCCAGCGCGCCGTTGGTCAGCTTGCCGAAGTTACCGGTGCCCGCGGTACCCAGCAGCGCCACGCCGGAGGACTGAGAGGCAGACCAGACGTTGTCGCCTTCTGATTTCAGACCTTCGTTGTTGGCGAAGTTTGCCAGCACGATCTGACCCAGAACCTGAGACTGTTCGTTAGAGTAGCTTCCCACCACGGTGCCATCGTCGTTGATCTGGTAGCTCACCAGATCGCCTGGCTTGTAGCCGTTCTGATTGGTTGCCACAACGCTGTTCGCACCGGTGTTCTGCTGCATGGAGTTCAGGAAGCTCAGGGAGAAGGTCGCCGCCGTCGCACCGCTGACAGAACCCGTGGTGATGTTAATGGCCGGCGTGGCGTTTGGCGTTGCGCTCAGTACACCCGCAGCGTCGTAGTTATAGACACCCGCCAGGTTGCCGTTCGCATCAAAGTTCATCTGCGCCGCTTTCGCTGCTGTAGAACCTGCAACGCTGCCGTCCTGAGTGTAAAGATCCCATTTATTGTTGGCCGTCTTCACGTAGTAGACGTACATGTTATGGGCGTTACCCTGGCTGTCGAATACGGTCACGGTCCCTTTTTTGTTATAGGTGTCCGGGTTGGTCGCATCGAAAGGGGCAGTTTGAACAGGGTCGGTTGAGTTCAGGTTGATCTGCTGCGTCGCGGTGGTGGTCGATTTTGCCGCCATCAGGGTATTCGGGATAGTAATCGCCTGAGGGTTCGCACCGGTCTGAACGGTAGGCGGCGTACCCGCTACCGGGTAGCCCGTCAGCTGCATGCCCTGCATGTTCACCAGCGTACGGTTTTCGTCCAGCTTGAACTGGCCGTTACGGCTGTAGAACACGGAACCGTTGGAATCGACCATACGGAAGAAACCGTTCTGGCTGATGGCAACGTCCAGACCACGACCGGTGTTGGTGGTGGTGCCGTCGCTAAAGTCCTGAGTGATGCCCGCAACTTTCACGCCCAGACCCACTTTGGAACCGGCAAACATGTCTGCAAATGATGCAGAACCGGATTTAAAACCATAGGTCGCGGAGTTGGCGATGTTGTTGCCAATGACGTCCAGGTTGGTGGCCGCAGCATTCAGGCCGCTGACCGCTTGAGAAAAGGCCATGACTTACTCCTGATAAGTGATAAGGCTTAGATAATCTGCCGAACTTCGTCGAGTGTGGTGGAACCCGAGGTTCCCAAATCCAGTTTGTTGCCGTCGCTTCCTTTAATCACGCCCTGGACCAGCGCGAACTGCAGCGGCTGCGCTACCAACTGGGTTGTCCCGTTGCTGGCGCTGATCGCTACTTTGTAGGAACCGTTTGGTGCTTTCGTGCCGTCGGTCAGGCTGCCATCCCACGTAAAGGTGTGAACGCCCGCCTTCAGCTCACCGATATCAATGGTGCGAACCACCACGTTATTGGCATCCATGATCGTTGCAGTCACCTTCTCAGCCGGCTGCTGGAGCTCAACGCCAAACGGCGTGGTCGTCGTGGTGGTATTGCCGTCGGTGGTGCTGGTGCCTGCCAGAATCGTGGTTCCCGGGATCATCACCCCGTGGCCAATCAGGCTTGCCGCCTGCAGAGACTGGGCGCTGTTAATCTGCCCAGAGACGGAACCGAGGGTGGTGTTCAGTTTCTCAATGCCGCTCACGGTACTGATCTGCGCAAGCTGCGTGGTCAGTTCGTTGTTCTGCATTGGGTTGGTGGGATCCTGGTTCTTAAGCTGCGCCACCAGCAGCGTCAGAAAGCTGCCCTGAAGATCGGCGGCGTTACTCCCCGTCAGGGAGTTAGAACCCGTCGTACTCTTGGTGTTGTTAACACCCGAGTTCGTAGGATCATTCACATTTACGGCGATGGACATGCATGTCTCCTTTACTGGCCGAGAGTGAGTGTTTTGAGCATCATGCTCTTCACGGTATTAAGCACTTCGACGTTGGCCTGGTAGCTACGGGAAGCCGACATGGAGTTCACCATCTCACCCACCACATCCACGTTTGGCATCTTCACGTATCCGCTGGCATCCGCGAGCGGGTTACCCGGCTCATACACCAGCCTGTCAGGCGCCTGGCTCTCTACCACATCAGACACCTTCACGCCGCCCGTCGCCGCGCCCGGCGCAGCATCGACCTGAAAGACAACCTGTTTGGCACGATAAGGCTGGCCGTCGGGTCCGGTGACGCTGTCGGCGTTTGCCAGGTTACTGGCAGCCACGTTCAGGCGTTTGGACTGCGCGGTTAACGCCGAACCGGCGATATCAAAAATATTCAACAAGGCCATCTATCAGTTCCCCCCCTGCAGGACGTTCATCATGCCTTTGATTTGTCCGCCGAGTACGGTCAGGCCCGTCTGGTATTTCAGGCTGTTATCGGCAAACTGCGTACGCTCCCGGTCCATATCCACGGTGTTACCGTCGAGTGAGGGCTGATCGGGAATGCGGTAAAGTAAATCGGTCGCTGGCGCGGTCATCGCCTGAGCAGGAATATGGCGAGAGGATGTCATGGCAAGTGCAACACCCGTTCCTTCGGCACGTCCACGCTCCATCACCTTTTTGAGTTCACTGGAAAAATCAATATCGCGCGCCTGAAACCCCGGGGTATCGGCGTTAGCGATGTTGGCGGCTAAAATCTCCTGCCGCTGGGCGCGTAAATTGAGCGCTTCCTGCTGAAAACGTAACGCGGCGTCGAGTTTATCGAGCATGTCTCCTCCGCTGATGGCAAAATTTCAGTTCACAGCTTAAATCTCACCCGGTCTCCCCTATCGACGGAATAAGCGCAAAATGCGTCGCTATTTATTGCGTTGATGCAAAACCACTGCAGGTAGAATTCATTCAACTCTGGAAACGGTGGAACTTGCGATGCAAACGTTAAAACGTGGCCTGATGGCAATTTTCTGGCTGTTTAGCCCGCTGGTGCAGGCTGAAGGCTTACAGGATCAGTTGACGGCTTTCTTTGCTGAGAAGCTGGCAGGCTTTAGCGATGACGTTACCGTTACCGTGCGCACGCCACCGAATCTGTACCCGACGTGTGACCAGCCTTCGTTCAGCGTGGTGGGGTTCACAAAGCTTTGGGGGAATGTGAACGTGCTGGCACGCTGCGCCAACGAAAAACGCTATTTACAGGTTGCAGTTCAGGCGACGGGCAATTATGTTGTCGCCGCCGTGCCCATTGCGCGCGGCAGCGTGCTGCAGACGAACAGCGTGACGTTAAAACGCGGTCGTCTGGATCAGCTGCCTCCACGCACCATGCTGGAAATAAACCAGGCACAGGACGCCGTCAGCCTGCGTGATGTTGCACCAGGCCAGCCGATACAGCTCTCAATGCTGCGCCAGGCATGGCGGATAAAAGCGGGCCAACAGGTGATGGTGGTGGCCAACGGAGAGGGCTTTAGTATCAACAGTGAAGGGAAAGCGTTAAATAATGCCGCGGTGGCGCAAAACATCCGCGTCAGAATGTCCTCAGGCCAGGTGGTGAGCGGAACCGTCGATTCTGATGGGAATATTCTGATTAACCTATAATCTTTTTAAAGATTTCGCGGCGCGTGCCGATAAATATTCCACTAATGATGATGTCAGGCGCAAACGCCGCGAACCCTCGATGAGGACAACACTATGAGCATTGATCGTACATCAGCCCTGAAGCCGGTAAGCGCTGTACAACCTCGCGAAACGAATGACACTCCTGCGCAAAAAACGCGTCTGGAAAAACCGTCAACGTCCAACAGCACCAGCGTGACCCTGAGCGATGCGCAGGCGAAACTGATGCAGCCAGGCACCAACGATATCAATATGGAACGTGTTGAAGCGCTGAAAACGGCTATTCGTAACGGTGAACTGAAAATGGATACCAGCAAGATCGCTGATGCCCTGATTCAGGAAGCACAGAGTTTCTTACAGAGTAACTAACCGTATGAGTCGACTGTCAGAAATACTGGATCAAATGACGGTTGTCCTGAACGACCTGAAAACGGTAATGGACGCTGAACAACAGCATCTCTCTTCCGGTCACATCAACGGCAGCGCGCTGCAGCGTATTACTGAAGATAAGAGTTCGCTTCTGGCGACGCTGGATTATCTGGAGCAACAACGCCGCGCTGAGCAGGATCCGAAGCGCAGCGCCAATGACGATATTATTGAGCGCTGGCAGACCATTACCGAAAAAACCCAGCACCTGCGCGATCTTAACCAGCATAACGGCTGGCTACTGGAAGGTCAGATTGAGCGTAATCAGCAGGCACTTGAGGTGTTGAAACCGCATAAAGAAACCGGACTGTACGGTGCGGATGGTCAGACAGCGACTGCGCGTATTGCGGGTGTGAAAAAGATTTCGATTTGACGCATCAGCGACAAATCATGCAGTGGGGAGCACCATAAGGTGAACTCCCCTTTTGGCGTTTATGCCGTCCGACGGGCAAACTCTTTCACTTTGAAGCCCAGCACCGCGAGCGTGGCAAAGTACGCCACCACCCCGACGCCCACCACGGCCATCAGCCGCATCAGACGGTAGGGCATGGTGCCCTGAGACCACTCCGGCATCACGTACATCATGCCGAGCAGCGCGGCAGACATCACCAGTACCGCCACGATCAGACGCACCAGGAAACTTCCCCAGCCCGGCTGCGGCGTAAAGATATCCTGCTTGCGCAGCTGCCAGTACAGCAGTCCGGCATTCAGACAGGCCGCCAGACCAATCGATAATGACAGGCCCGCATGCTTCAGCGGACCAATAAACGCCAGGTTCATCAGCTGCGTCATAATCAGCGTCACAATGGCAATTTTCACCGGCGTTTTGATGTCCTGACGCGAGTAGAACCCGGGCGCCAGCACCTTGACGACGATCAGCCCCATCAATCCGACCGAGTAGGCAATCAGCGCGCGCTGGGTCATGGCGGCATCAAAGGCGGTGAATTTCCCGTACTGGAAGAGCGACACCGTCAGCGGTTTGGCCAGAATACCCAGCGCCACCGCGCTTGGCAGGGCCAGCAGGAAGCAGAGACGTAACCCCCAGTCCATCAGGCGGCAATACTCATCATGATTACCGCTGGCAAAACTTTTCGACAGCGACGGCAGCAGGATGGTCCCCAGCGCCACGCCCAGCACTCCGGACGGGAACTCCATCAGACGGTCGGCGTAGTACATCCAGGAAACCGAGCCGGAAACGAGGAACGAGGCAAAGATGGTGTTGATAATCAGCGAGATCTGGCTGACGGAGACGCCGAGAATAGCGGGCCCCATCTGCTTGATGACGCGCATCGCCCCGGCATCTTTGAGATTGATGCGCGGCAGCACCAGCATGCCGATTTTTTTCAGATGCGGCAGCTGATACGCCAGCTGCAGCACGCCGCCCACGGTGACCGCCCAGGCCAGCGCCAGCACCGGCGGGTTGAAGTGCGGCGCAGCGAACAGGGCAAAGCCGATCATGCTGACGTTGAGAAACGTTGGCGCAAACGCCGGAACAGAGAAGCGGTTCCAGGTATTCAGGATCGCCCCCACCAGCGAGGCCAGCGAGATCAGCAGAATATAGGGGAAAGTAATGCGCAGCAGCTGCGAGGTGAGCGCAAACTTGTCGGCCGTATCGGCAAAACCTGGCGCGGTTACCATAATCACCCACGGCGCGGCCAGCATCCCGAGTACCGTCACCACCGCCAAAGCCAGCGTCAGCAGCCCGGAGACATAAGAAACAAAGACGCGCGTCGCGTCTTCACCCTGCTTGCTTTTATATTCCGCCAGGATAGGCACGAATGCCTGGGAAAACGCCCCTTCAGCAAAAATACGACGCAGCAGGTTCGGCAACTTGAACGCGACGAAAAAGGCGTCCGTGGCCATCCCTGCACCAAATACCCTTGCCACAATGGCGTCGCGCGCAAAACCCAGCACGCGGGAAAACATGGTCATCGAGCTGACGGCCGCCAGCGATTTTAATAAGTTCATTAACGTGAATTTCCAGAACCATACGGATTTGTAGGCCAGGTGAGCCTAAGCGCCACCCGGCAAAGCCAACAAGCGGCGCTTAGTCTAACCGGATTTCAACGAATTACTATCCGCAGATGTTACAGCGAGTTATTCGCTCATGGCCTCGCGCCAGAGCCTTTCCACAATGCGCTGCGCCATAATGGCCTGCTCGCCGGACGTTTCAGGAACCGTCTGATTTTGCACGCAGGTGATAAAGTGACGGACACAACCGGCAAAACCGCGCTGTTCAAGCGTGCTCTGCCAGCCAGGGGCAGGTAGCGTCACCACGCCGCTGCCCTTCTCTTCCCACCATTCACGCATGTCGGTTATGTCGTACAACGCGCCGTCTGTGACGGCCTGGACGGATTCACGCTGACTCCCCGCACGACGATGCATGCTGGTCGTGATCTGTAGATGGTCAATCGCGAAATGATGTTCGGCGTAGACCATTTCACCCTGCTCGTTCGTAAGTAGCGTGCCACTTTGCAGCTGTGCATTGCCGCTGGCGAGCCACAGCGCCGTATCCACAACGTGCAGATAATCATCCAGCAGCGTGAAGCGCAAATCGTTTGGCCCAATGCTGTCGGTACGGTGCTTATCCATCCGCAGCGAGGCGAGCGTGCCCGACTGCGCCTTCAGCTGTTGATAAAGCGGCGCAAAGCGGCGGTTGAAGCCCACCATCAGCGTCAGTTTTTTGCGCGCGGCCAGCTCAATCAGCCGTTCGGCATCCTGAACATTTTCAGCCAGCGGTTTATCCACGCAGACGTGAACCCCCAAATTGAGCAGCTCGCTCACCACCTGATAGTGGGTTGCCGTTGAGGTATGAACAAAAACCGCATCACACTCGCGGGCCAGATCCTGCAGGGAGGCAGCATACGGCATGCGCCAGGTTTCGCAGATACGTTCTGCCTTTTCTCGGGTGGGTGACCATGCCCCTTGCAGGGTCCAGTCCGTCGCCGCACCTAAAACAGGCAGCCAGGCTTTTTGCGCGATGCCGCCCAGCCCCACCACGCCTACGCGTAATTTTTTCACCGTCAGTCTCCTAAATGTGCCAGCAACGCATCCAGACGCTGTTTCAGCCCGGCGACCTCGTCTTCCAGCGCCTCTACGCGCGCGGCAAGGCTGTCATTGCTTGCTGAGGCTCCCGCGTCGCTCTCCATGGTAGCGACATCGACGTCACCGCTGAACAGATGCATATAGCGGCTTTCGCGTTTGCCCGGCTCGCGCGCCAGACGCACCACGTATGGACCGTCTTCGCGAGAAGCCAGCCCTTCCAGGGTCTGCTCGACCTCCTGCATATCGCTGAACTCATGCATACGGGAAGCGCGCGTGCGCAGTTCCCCCGGTGTCTGCGCCCCGCGCAGCAACAGCGTGGTGATGACCGCCACTTCCGCACTGCTCAGCTTCAGGTCCCCAAATTCGGAGTTACAAAAGCGCTGTTCGTATTTGGTCACGCGGTTGCCGAAGCCGCTGACGGTGCGCAGATAGTGGCGTTTTACCAATGCATCGAGCACGTCCTGAACCTCATGCTCGCTGAGGTTCATCACCGGCTCGCGGTTGGTCTTCTGGTTGCAGGCCATGGTCACGGCGTTGACAGAGAGCGGATACTGCTCCGGCGTGGTGACCTGTTTTTCGAGTAAGCACCCAATCACGCGCGCTTCTGTACCGTTTAGCTGATACTTCATCTTTTCTCCTTAACGACCTGCGGTCCAGTCCCGGGTGGTTAACGCCGTCAGAACGTGGTCGCGCCACTCTCCGTCTATCAACAGATAGTCTTTGGCGTAACCCTCTTTCTCGAACCCTAAACGCGCCAGCAAATTGCCGCTGCGCTGATTATGCGGCATATAGTTCGCCATGATGCGATGGATATGCTGCGTGCGTTGCATATAGCGGATCGCCACCGTTAACGCCTCGTACATCAGCCCCTGCCCCTGCCATTTCTGGCCGATGGAGTAGCCAAGGTAGCAGGCGTGAAACGATCCCCGCACCACGTTTGAAAAATTGGCGATCCCGATAATCTCTTTCTCTTCAGGATCCAGCAGCGCGAAATAAAACGCGCTGCCCTGCTTGTGAAATTCCGTAATCATGCTGAGGCGCGCCTGCCAGCCGGAAGGGTAACAATGGCTCTCATCCCGAACGGGTTCCCAGGGTTTTAAAAACTGGCGATTCTCGGCGTAATAATCCGCCAGACGCCAGGCATCACGCTCATGCACCAGACGAACGACCAGCCTGTCCGTTGTCAGACGCACTTTTGGCACATTACTGCGATAGCCAAACATCGTTACCACTCCTTCCCGTCACTTCTGCTTACCCATTAGCTTTACTATACCTGCGCCTGCGCCGTCTGTGAAAACAGTGACATACCATTTTGCCCTCTTTTCACACTTTTCGATGAGAACTCTCTATCAAAGCACCCTTTTGATAAAAAAATATTGTCGCGTTCAGGGGTGGGAAAAAACGCGGCGACACCGCAGAATGTTAGCGTGCTCACCATCTTATTTTCCCTGGAGGGAAAATGTCCCGCGTCTCACAGGCCAGGAGCCTGGGTAAATACTTCCTGCTCGTCGATAACATGCTGGTCGTGCTCGGCTTTTTTGTCGTTTTCCCGCTGATATCGATTCGCTTTGTCGATCAAATGGGCTGGGCGGCATTAATGGTCGGCATTGCTCTGGGGTTACGCCAGTTTGTCCAGCAGGGTCTGGGCGTCTTTGGTGGGGCCATTGCCGACCGCTTTGGCGCTAAACCGATGATCGTGACCGGTATGCTGCTGCGCGCGGCAGGCTTTGCCACGATGGCGGTCGCTCAGGAGCCGTGGCTGCTCTGGTTCTCCTGTTTCCTCTCCGGTATCGGGGGCACGCTGTTCGATCCGCCACGCACCGCGCTGGTGGTGAAGCTTATTCGCCCGCAGCACCGCGGCCGTTTCTTCTCGATTCTGATGATGCAGGACAGCGCCGGGGCGGTTGTCGGCGCCCTGCTGGGAAGCTGGCTGCTGCAGTATGACTTCCGTCTGGTCTGCGCGGCTGGGGCGGTGCTCTTTATTCTGTGCGCGCTGTTTAATGGCCTGTTCCTGCCCGCCTGGAAACTGTCGACGGTCAAAGCACCTGTCCGGGAAGGGCTTGGCCGCGTCATGCGCGACAAACGTTTTGTCACCTATGTGCTGACCCTGACGGGCTACTACATGCTGGCTGTGCAGGTCATGCTGATGCTGCCGATCATGGTTAACGACATTGCTGGTACGCCTGCTGCCGTTAAATGGATGTACGCCATCGAAGCCTGCCTGTCGTTAACGCTGCTTTATCCGATTGCCCGCTGGAGCGAACGACGTTTTCGTCTGGAGCATCGCCTGATGGCCGGGCTGTTCCTGATGACGCTGAGCATGATGCCGATCGGCCTGGTGAACTCTCTCCAGCAGCTGTTTACCCTGATTTGCACCTTCTATATAGGGTCGATCATCGCCGAGCCTGCGCGTGAAACGCTGAGCGCCTCCCTTGCGGATGCGCGTGCGCGCGGCAGCTATATGGGTTTCAGCCGGCTGGGGCTGGCGCTTGGCGGCGCCTTAGGTTACGCCGGGGGCGGCTGGTTGTTTGATGCCGGCAAAGCGTTAAACCAGCCCGAACTCCCGTGGATGATGCTCGGCGTGGTGGGCTTTATGACGCTCCTTGCCCTGTGGTGGCAGTTCAGCCAGAAACGCAGCGCGAGCGGCATGCTCGAGCCTGGCGCGTAGCCTTTCCCTCGGGCGGGAGTCCCTCCCGCCCCACTTCTCAGTTTTTTCTGCTGGTTTCTGCCCATTCACGCTGACATACTGGCGTAACAGGACAGAAGCGCCGATTTTTCGTTGAGGAACACTATGAAGAAAATTGTCTTTGCCGCTGCATTAGTTGTCAGCGGTCTGCTGGTTGGCTGTAACCAGCTCACGCAATATACCGTCAGTGAACAGGAAATTAATCAGGCGCTGGAAAAACATAACAATTTTTCTAAAGACATTGGCGTGCCGGGGCTGGCGGACGCGCATATCGTGCTCACGAATCTGACCAGCCAGATCGGACGTGAAGAGCCAAACAAAGTCACCCTGGCCGGTGACGCGGATCTTGATATGTCCTCCCTCTTTGGCAATCAGAAAGCCAACATCAAGCTCAAGCTGAAGGCACTCCCCGTTTTTAACAAAGAGAAAGGGGCGATTTTCCTCCAGGAGATGGAAGTCGTCGATGCGCAGGTGTCGCCGGACAAGATGGCGCCGGTTCTGCAAACCCTGATGCCCTATCTCAACCAGTCGCTGCGTAATTATTTCAACCAGCAGCCCGCGTACGTCTTAAGCGAAGATAAAAGCAAGGGCGAAGCCCTGGCGAAAAAATACGCAAAAGGAATAGAGGTTAAGCCGGGTGAAATCATCATTCCTTTCACCGATTAACCTGAAGGGCGCTGCGGCGCCCTTTTTTTTACGGAAAAGTGTGCAAACGAAAACGTTTCCGCTTATGATTTGTGTCCGGCAAAAACAGCCATCCTTATGACTGATTCCTGACAAGCCGGAGCTTCCATGACTGCACAACCCCAGGTTCTTAAAATCCGCCGCCCTGACGACTGGCATATCCATCTGCGTGATGGCGATATGCTGAAAACCGTCGTGCCTTATACCAGCGAAATTTATGGCCGCGCGATTGTCATGCCTAACCTGGTTCCACCAGTCACCACCGTCGATGCCGCGATAGCCTATCGTCAGCGCATCCTGGATGCCGTGCCTGCGGGACACGATTTTACCCCGTTGATGACCTGCTATCTGACCGACTCGCTGGACCCTAACGAAGTGGAGCGTGGGTTTAACGAAGGCGTATTTACGGCGGCGAAACTCTATCCGGCGAATGCCACCACCAACTCCAGCCACGGCGTCACCAGCATTGATGCCATCATGCCGGTTCTGGAGCGCATGCAGAAACTGGGCATGCCGCTGCTGGTCCATGGTGAAGTCACGCATGCCGAAATTGACATCTTTGACCGTGAAGCCCGGTTTATCGAGACCGTGATGGAGCCTCTGCGCCAGCGCCTGCCCGCGCTTAAAGTGGTCTTTGAGCATATCACCACCAAAGACGCGGCAGAGTACGTGCGCGACGGCAACGATCTTATCGCCGCCACCATTACGCCGCAGCACCTGATGTTTAACCGTAACCACATGCTGGTGGGCGGGGTGCGCCCTCACCTGTACTGCCTGCCGATTCTCAAGCGCAACATCCACCAGCAGGCGCTGCGCGAGCTGGTTGCCAGCGGGTTCTCCCGCGCGTTCCTCGGCACCGACTCCGCGCCTCACGCCCGCCACCGTAAAGAGGCAAGCTGCGGCTGCGCAGGCTGCTTCAACGCCCCAACGGCGCTTGCCAGCTACGCGACCGTATTTGAAGAGATGAACGCGCTGGAACATTTCGAAGCGTTCTGCTCCCTTAACGGCCCGCGCTTCTACGGCCTGCCGGTCAACGACAGCTTCATCGAACTGGAGCGTAAAGCGAGCCACGTTGAGGAGTCCATTGCACTCACGGATGATACGCTGATCCCCTTCCTGGCGGGCGAAACCGTTAACTGGACGGTAAAACGTTAAAAAATCAATGCCCCTTGTTGTCAAACCGATAATATACCTGTATAAATAAACAGTATATTACACAGGGGGCATTTATGCGTATTGAAGTCACCATAGCCAAAACAACTGTTCTGCCTGCCGGCGCGCTTGATGCACTGGCAGGCGAATTATCCCGCCGTATTAACAACACCTTTCCCGACAACGCGGGTGCCGTAACGGTGCGTTACGCCGCGGCGAACAACCTCTCCGTCATTGGTGCGGCGAAAGAAGATAAAGATCGCATCAGCGAAATCCTGCAGGAAACGTGGGAAAGCGCAGACGACTGGTTTATCACAGATTAATACTGCTCCCTCATTGTGTTTTTTTGCCGGGTCGCCCCGGCTTTTTTTTGTCTAAAAATACGGTAAGTTCAAATTAATTCGGCATCTTCTTTAAGAATCGTGAACAAGATGGTGTTTTATTGTTCGAACAATCCTAAAAAGCAGAAAAATGTGTTGCCACCTGTTTATTTTTCCCTTCGGAACCCTTATTACTTGGTATACTGAAGATGCTTTCAGAAAAACATGCATTGAACCTCAAAGCCGTTGTCTTCTAACACGCATTAAGGGGGTTATAATGGAAAAGAATAGTGAAGTGATCCAGACCCATCCACTTGTTGGCTGGGATATCAGTACCGTAGATAGCTACGATGCGCTGATGCTGCGTTTGCACTACCAGACCCCGAATCAACTCAACCGTGAAGAAGCGGAAGTTGGACAGACGCTGTGGCTAACAACAGACGTCGCCCGTCAGTTTATTTCTATTTTAGAGGCAGGTATTGCAAAAATAGAATCTGGCGACTATCAGGAAAATGAGTATAAACGGCACTAAGCTTATGCCCACTTTTCTCTCTACAGGCACCCTCGCGGTGCCTTATTTATTTCTCCCTTGTCTAACTCCGCGTTGTTAATTACTCTGCTAACAAAACGTCAGTTTATGAGATGCATATGAGATACGACTTAATCATTATTGGTAGCGGCTCCGTGGGTTCCGCTGCCGGTTATTACGCAACACAGGCAGGTCTGAAGGTCCTGATGATCGATGCCCACCGCCCTCCCCATGCGGAAGGCAGCCATCATGGCGATACCCGCCTCATGCGCCATGCATATGGAGAAGGCGAGCGCTATGTCCCGCTGGTGCTTCGCGCCCAGACGCTGTGGGATGAACTGGCGAAACAGACCGAAGAGCGTATTTTCGAGCGTACCGGGGTTATCAACCTTGGCCCGGCTCATTCGGAATTTCTTGCCGGCGTCGAGCGCAGCGCGAAAGCCTTTAATCTGGACGTTGAGAAGCTTGACGCAACGGGCATAACCGCGCGCTGGCCTGAAATTAGCGTCCCGGACGATTATATTGGCCTCTTTGAAGCCCACTCCGGCGTACTGCATTGTGAAACAGCGATCAAAACCTGGGTCGACCTTGCCGCGAAAGCTGGCTGTGCACAGCTGTTTAACTGTCCGGTGGAGGCCATCACCCATGACGAGAATGGCGTCACGGTAACGACCCTTGACGGTGAATATTCCGCGGTTCGCCTGCTCGTCAGCGCAGGAACCTGGGTCACTCGCCTGCTGCCGGACCTGCCGATCCAGCCGGTGCGCAAGGTCTTCTCCTGGTTCCAGTCGGATGGTCGCTACAGCGTGCAGAATAAATTCCCGGCCTTCACCGGGGAATTACCGAATGGCGATCAGTTCTACGGTTTCCCTTCCGAGAAAGACGCGCTGAAAATTGGTAAACACAACGGGGGCCAGGCGATCACCTCCCCTGAAGAGCGTAAGCCTTTCGGCGCCTTTCCTCAGGATGGTTCGGAAGCCTTCTCATTCCTGCGGAATATTCTTCCGGGCGTCGGTGGCTTGCTGTATGGCGCAGCCTGTACCTACGACAACACGCCGGATGAAGACTTCATCATTGATACGCTGCCCGGGCATGACAACACCCTGCTCATCACCGGGCTGAGCGGCCACGGCTTTAAATTCGCTTCCGTGCTGGGTGAAATCGCCGCGCAGTTTGCTCAGGGTATCACGCCGCAGTTTGATCTGACGCCCTTCTCACTCTCGCGTTTTAACGGATAATCCACACGGGCTCCGGACGTCCCGGGGCCCGTTTCACTCACACTGCATTACGGGGCGTTATGCGCAGGATCGTTAGCTTTCTGATGAATAATATTCGCGAGCACTTCATGCTCTATCTCTTATTGTGGGCGCTACTCGCCATTATTGATTTTGTTTACATTGTATTTTATTGAAAAGCCCGACTGACAATAATTGACATTTATTTAGCTTTATTGAAACTCTCAATTTCATCTTGCACGAAGACATTGAATTACCTTTATCAATCCTGTTCAAAAGTGCTGAAATAAATAAAATAAAAATCAATAGACAATTATTTCAGTTGCAATATCCCGCCTTCCCGTTCATTTTTACTTTCCGGTTAATTTGAAAATGGACATTCTGATGCAATTGCGTAACTCCTCCCGGCGCTACGGAATAATATCCATAAGTTTGCACTGGATATTTGCTCTTGCCGTCTACGGTATGTTTGGACTTGGGCTCTGGATGGTCACGCTCAGCTATTACGATGGCTGGTATCACCAGGCACCGGAGTTACATAAAAGCATTGGTGTCCTGCTGATGCTGGGCCTGGTTTTCCGCGTGATCTGGCGACATATTTCCCCACCGCCTGCCGCGCCGAAGACCCACAGCAAATTTACCCGCGTCGGTGCAGTCGCCGCGCATATTGCGCTCTATGCGCTGCTCTTCGCCATTCTGATTAGCGGATACCTTATCTCGACGGCGGACGGTAAGCCGATTAGCGTCTTTGGCCTTTTTGACGTCCCGGCAACGCTCAGCGATGCGGGCGCTCAGGCTGATACCGCAGGGGTCGTACACCTCTGGCTTGCGTGGAGCGTCGTGATCCTGTCCGTACTGCACGGGCTCGCCGCCCTCAAACACCATTTTATTGATAAAGACGATACGCTAAAGCGCATGCTTGGCCGCTCGTCAGTTGACTCTGGAGCATAAAATGAAAAAACACCTGCTGGGTATCGCCCTGGGTTCTCTGTTATTCACCGCCGGTTCCGCCGTGGCGGCTGATTATAAAATTGATAAAGAGGGCCAGCACGCTTTCGTCAATTTCCGTATTCAGCATCTGGGATACAGCTGGCTGTACGGTACCTTTAAGGATTTTGACGGCACATTCACCTTTGACGAGAAAAATCCTGCCGCCGACAAGGTCAACGTGACCATTAATACTAACAGCGTTGATACCAATCATGCTGAACGAGATAAACATCTGCGCAGCGGGGAATTCCTCAATGTCGGGAAATACCCACAGGCTACTTTCACCTCCACGGAAGTGAAAAAAGACGGTGATAGGCTGAATATTACCGGCAACCTGACGCTTAACGGCGTAACAAAACCGGTCACGCTTGATGCTAAATTACTGGGTCAGGGTGACGACCCGTGGGGCGGTAAACGCGCAGGTTTTGAAGCAGCGGGTAAAATTCACCTGAAAGATTTTAATATCACAACCGATTTAGGCCCGGCGTCTCAGGACGTGGAGCTGATTATTTCCGTTGAAGGTGTACAGCAGAAATCATAATAGATTCGCCCGGCAGGCTTTTGCCGTGCCGGGCGTTATTATCATTCCGGGTCAGGGATACCCAGTTTGGTATTCAGACGGCCGCGGGATTTATTGAAAATCTTGTTGCCGTTTTCACGTCCTGCACGACGACGACGCTGCTCTTCTTCCGGCAGGATGCTCTCTTCGCTGCACAGCTCGCTACAGCAGCCGTTAAACTTCTCGGCACAGGCCGGGCACTGAATAAACAGCAGATGACACCCGTCGTTTTTGCAGTTGGTATGGGTATCGCACGGCGCGCCGCACTGGTGGCACTGGGCAATAACGTCTTCCGAGATACGCTCCCCCATACGCTCGTCAAAGACAAAGTTTTTCCCGATAAAGCGTACCGGTAAACCCTGTTCACGGGCGCGGCGGGCATACTCGATAATGCCGCCTTCAATATGCCAGACCTTATTAAAACCGTTGTGCTTCATCCACGCGCTGGCTTTCTCACAGCGGATACCGCCGGTGCAGTACATAACGATCTTTTTATCTTTATGTTCCTGCATCATCTCAACCGCTTTGGGCAGCTGCTCGCGGAAGGTGTCGGCCGGGATTTCCATCGCGTTCTCGAAATGCCCCACTTCGTACTCATAGTGGTTACGCATATCAATGAACACGGCATCCGGATCGTCCAGCATCGCATTCACTTCTGCAGCCTTCAGATATTCGCCGACATCCGCCGGGTTAAACTCAGGATCGTCGATACCGTCCGCCACGATGCGTTCACGCACCTTCATGCGCAGCACCCAGAAGGATTTCCCGTCATCATCCAGGGCAATGTTCAGGCGTAAGCCGTCGAGGGCCGGATCGAAGTGATAAAGAACGTCGCGGAAAGCGCTGACTTTGCTTTCCGGTACGCTAATCTGCGCGTTGATGCCTTCACGGGCAAGGTAGACGCGTCCGAAGACGTTCAGGGCCGTGAACGCCTGATAAAGCGCATCGCGGGTTGCCTGCGGATCGTTGATCGTGAAGTATTTGTAGAAAGAGATGGTGGTGCGCGGTTCGGTTTCAGCCAACATACGCGCTTTTAACATCTCATTCGACACGCGGTTGTGTAACACTGGCATGGTGTACAGTCCTGGAATCGTTAGAGAGAATGAAAAATCGGTCGGCATCATATAGCAAATAAAACTAATTTACATCCACACAATTTACGCTACATTTCACACACCCTGATTAATCAGGCTTAACAATTGCTGTATTCGTGCACGCTTCGAAAGCAGATATTTTGGCTACGTCTAAAAAAATGAGACACTAGCAAAACAGGACGTTTGAACACAGGAAAGACATGACCCAGTTACCAAAATTTACTGCCGCCCTTTTGCATCCCCGCTATTGGTTGACCTGGCTTGGCATTGGCTTTTTATGGCTCCTGGTACAGCTTCCCTACCCTGTAATTTTTCGGTTGGGTAAATTTCTGGGCCGTTTCGCGCAGCTGTTTATGAAGCGTCGCGCCAAAATCGCGTACCGCAATCTTGAGCTCTGTTTTCCGCAGATGAGCGAGACAGATCGTCACGATATGGTCTCGAAGAATTTCGAATCCGTCGGGATGGGGCTCATGGAAACCGGTATGGCGTGGTTCTGGCCAGACAAACGCATGGCCCGCTGGAGCGAGGTGACGGGAACCGGCATGGATCCGGTGCATACGCTTCAGGCCAACCAGACGGGCGTTCTGCTGATCGGCGTCCATTTTCTGACGCTGGAAATCGGGGCACGCATGTTCGGCATGCAGGCACCCGGCATTGGCGTTTATCGTCCTAACGATAACCCGGTCATCGATTTAATCCAGACCAACGGCCGCATGCGCTCCAACAAAAGCATGATCGACCGTAAGGATCTGAAGGGCATGATCCGCGCGCTGAAATCCGGTGAAGTGGTCTGGTATGCCCCCGACCACGACTATGGTCCGCAGGCCAGCGTATTTGTCCCCTTCTTCGCCGTTGACGAGGCCGCCACAACCACCGGCACCTGGATGCTGGCGCGGATGTCCAAAGCTGCCATCGTGCCTTTTGTTCCTCGCCGTAAACCGGATGGTTCAGGCTACGAGCTGATGATGCTGGAGCCGGAACTCGCGCCGCCGCTTGACGATGCAGAAACCACCGCGCGCTGGATGAACAGCGTTGTGGAGAAGTGCATCATGCTCGCCCCGGAGCAGTATATGTGGCTGCACCGTCGCTTTAAAACGCGGCCAAAAGGCACGCCGTCCCGCTATTGATTTTCAACGTGCGGCCCTCAGGGCCGCATGCTGTTTTAGCTTTAAAAGCTCCCCCTCATTGCGGCAATCATAACCCAGGCGCATAATTAGCATGCTTATTACTTCATGCTTCAGGTGCTCAGCACCTCATTATGCGGATTGTTATGTCACCCTCAGATGCCCCCATAAACTGGAAGCGTAACCTCACGGTTGCTTGGCTTGGCTGTTTTCTTACCGGCGCGGCGTTTAGCCTGGTCATGCCCTTCCTGCCGCTCTACGTCGAACAGCTGGGCGTGACGGGTCACAGCGCGCTCAATATGTGGTCCGGCCTGGTATTCAGCATCACGTTCCTGTTTTCTGCGATAGCCTCGCCCTTCTGGGGCGGCCTTGCCGATCGCAAGGGACGTAAAATCATGCTGCTGCGCTCGGCGCTGGGGATGGCCATTATCATGGCGCTGATGGGCGTGGCGCAAAACGTCTGGCAGTTCCTGATCCTCCGCGCGCTGCTGGGCCTGCTGGGGGGCTTTATTCCCAATGCCAATGCCCTGATTGCCACACAAATTCCCCGCCATAAGAGCGGCTGGGCGCTGGGCACGCTTTCAACCGGCGGCGTGAGCGGCGCCCTGCTGGGGCCACTGGCCGGTGGACTCCTGGCCGATAGCTATGGCCTGCGGCCGGTTTTCTTTATCACCGCCAGCGTGCTGTTCCTGTGCTTTATCGTCACCCTGCTCTGTATTCGGGAAAACTTCACGCCTGTCGCCAAAAAAGAGATGCTCCACGCCAGGGAGGTGCTGACCTCGCTTAGAAATCCCAGACTGGTGCTGAGCCTGTTCGTGACGACAATGATTATCCAGGTGGCTACCGGGTCGATTGCCCCTATTCTGACGCTGTACGTTCGCGACCTGGCGGGTAACGTCAGCAATATTGCGTTCATCAGCGGGCTGATTGCCTCCGTACCCGGCGTGGCGGCGCTACTGAGCGCCCCGAGGCTGGGAAAACTGGGGGACCGGGTGGGTCCGGAAAAAATCCTGATCTGCGCGCTGGTGATTTCCGTCCTGCTGCTTATCCCGATGTCGATGGTGCAAACGCCATGGCAGCTGGGCGTCCTGCGCTTTTTGCTGGGTGCCGCCGACGGCGCGTTGCTGCCCGCCGTACAGACCCTGCTGGTCTACAACTCCACGAACCAGATTGCCGGGCGTATTTTCAGCTATAACCAGTCATTCCGGGATATTGGTAACGTCACCGGACCGCTGCTCGGGGCCGGGATCTCTGCCAGCTTCGGCTTTCGCGCCGTCTTTATCGTGACGGCGGGCGTCGTGTTGTTCAATGCCATTTATTCGTGGTTCAGTTTATCCCGCGCGTTACGGCCCGTGACGGAATAAGACGAACGCCTGAAGCTTATTTTCGCATTCATACTTGCAGAATCTTATATTCAGCTATTCTTTCCCTGAAACCTTCTGGAAAACAGGGAGACACTAATGACCATGTACGCTGACCTGCTCCTCGTTGATTAAGACACCGCGATGTAAGTAATGTCTTCATAAGCCACATGAGGACATCCCCATGAAGAAGCGTTTTTCCGACGAACAGATCATCAGTATCCTCCGCGAAGCTGAAGCAGGGGTTTCTGCCCGTGAGCTCTGCCGCAAGTACGCCATTTCCAACGCCACCTATTATACCTGGCGTAAGAAGCTGCTTGCCGAAGCCATGCTGGATAAGGAGGCTCTTCAGTGGCCCTGGGGCGAAAGTACTGACGACAGACCAGAAGCGGGAAGCCGTGGTATTGATGTGTGATGCGACCGGTCGCAGGATCAAGTGCCTGACCTGTGTGGACGACTTCACGAAGGAGTGCCTGACATTACCATCGCATTCGGGATTTCAGGCGTTCAGGTCACGCGTATTCTGGACAGCATTGCACTGTTTCGAGGCTATCCGGCGACGATAAGAACTGACCAGGGGCCGGAGTTCACCTGCCGTGCAATGGATCAATGGGCTTTTGAGCATGGTATTGAACTGCGCTTAATCCAGCCGGGCAAGCCAACGCAGAACGGATTTATTGAGAGCTTTAACGGGCGATTTCGCGATGAATGTCTGAATGAGCACAGGTTCAGTGATATCGTTCACGCAAGGAAAGTCATTAATGACTGGCGGCAGGATTATAACGATGTCGTCCACATTCAGCACTGAATTATCAGACGCCATCAGAGTTTGCAGCACGGTGGCGGAATGGAAAATGTGAAAGTAAACAAACCGACATTACTAACTGATGGTTGTATCTAATACGGGGGGCAGGTCAGGACGGTTATCACATTGCCAATAACTTCATAAACAAAATCGTTAATAATATATTTTTCCATAAACTCACCTCATCTATTGTTGATGTATTTATTGTTATAGTCAGTAATTAAGTACCAAAAAACACCCTCACCATATACAGTGAGGGTACTTAATAAAATGAGGTATTAGCGATTGGCCTGAAACTTTCTTAGTACCAAACGTGTGAGCAAGAACAGTATGATAGCGTAGATAAGTACCATCAGGATTAAGGCGATGAACCTTACCGGATCTGCATCAGCTTCATATGAACCACTCAGGCCGGAACCGAAAGTACTATAGGCGGTATCCATGACCCATTGCGTTAGTCCATTGAGAGGCTTACCGAAACTTGATAGCCACCATGCAAAGACAATACAGATACTGTATATGGCCGCATTCTTAACGAATCCTGCACTTCGCATAGTCGCTCCCCCCTTGCACATCAACATAACCATATGCCATCAATCCAGTCCTTGATCCTGGTACTTTAACCTTTTTAGTACGGAGCAACTGACTACGTACAGTATAGAAATCGGGTCGATTGACGAAAGTAATACACCCCTCAGAGAAACCAGAACCATCCGGCCTGAGTGGATGTAACCGGAAACTACCACGCGATACACCGTTAATCATTATGCTATCTGTCATGGTTTGAGCACTGAAGAGTGCAAACCATTCGGAGTGGTCATTACCTGTGATTGTATCAACGCCCCATGCCCGGATCTTATTCAATGTAGAGCCAGTTGGCCTATCAACTATCCAGTACCGTCCAGTAGGTATTGCACTGTTTGGTAAGTACGCACAGTTGGGATCATTGGTATATGGGTTTTGCCCACTGAATGCAGAGAAAGTTCCTATTCCATAGACGTGTAATTTGGCATAGCCATTTTTATCAATGTCGTCGTATGTCATCCTCATTATTTGCATTTTGTTTTCCCTGCTGTTTGCATAGGGCGATTCTATCATGTGTCGAGTAATCGAACATCACCACTATAAGGTAGGTAAGTACGCGAAGGGATTCAACAGCCCGCAACCCTGACAAGGAGCAAGGCGACGCGTAATTACTCGCAAAGACTTTAGGTACGTAGTACCGACCCCAATCACTTTGATTCAGTACTATCATCTGTCGAGCAAAGTGAGTAATAACGCCTTGCGGGTTTTCGAGTACTGGCGTGACCTGCCTCCATCGGTAGATACATCTTGTTTATTATTCGGAGGTTTATTACTGTTATGTGGAATATGGATAGGGAGAAACATGGGAAGGATTCATGAGCTACAACTCGCTTATACTGAACAAACTTGATGCTGATCGCTACATGGCTAACCTGCTGGATAAAGCCTTGCTGGTGTTCAACAGCAAGCCGTACAACAGGCTCATTTAATATACTCTGGGGTGGAAAGGCTTTCGTGGTATAGCTCGTGCTTCCTCGACAACTACCAGGACGTATGTACACGTTTGAAGCAAGAAGATAAGAGGTTCTTGAAGGCTCTTGTAGTACTCGTAAAACATCATGACACTATAAGAGAGATGCTTGAAATCTATATCAACTATATGTTTGAAAATCTCTCAGACCAGCGCATCAGGAACATTACGTTAATCTTGTCTAAAGCAGGAGCTGGGTTTACAACTGCCACCCTTACCAAGTTTACCATTGCGTACACTATCGCTACGTTAGCGGCTTCAAGTCTTTCAATGCAAGTATCGATCTCCTCGGCACTCACCAAATGGTCAACGCGTGGTGTAGCTGCGGCGGGAATATATGGGTACGCACAGGTAGCTTCACAGGCTGCGGAACGTCTTTTATATAAACATAGTCGGTACTATAGAGATCTCTATAATCGTGATCTGGAAATGTTATACTTCCTGGTTGAACCAATAATTGATCGTGTTGACGTACACAACCAATACCAAAAAAGCGATAACGATATTGTTTCTGATATTCTTAGGATAGTACGATGAAAAAAATGTTTAGCGTGTGGTGGCAGGAATTAGTTAGGCTTGTTATGCAAGTTTATATACCTATTGGTTTAACTATTATTTTCGGTATGCTCGCCGTCACCTTTTGGGAAGATTATGCATTAATATCTACTGTTATATTCCTGATAGTTGCATTTATTGTCAGCGATCGTTTATTCAAACCAAAAAAGAAGCGTTGATATGGAATCAAGAAAAAGCCCCGCTTAATGGGCAATGCCGTTCAGTTAAGGAGCGGTTGACCGATTCTTTACCGCGGCACTATAACGGCTTCCACTACAGGGAGCCGTTTTCTTATGCCATTTCTCAACGACCTGCTCGTTTTCAGCGACGGTTCGCCCATGTCGTCGTCTGCCGCCATCGGAGATGTCAGTACTGGTGAATACCGTCAATCCAAAAACAATTAGAGCACATGTGTGGAGATCTGGAAGCGGTGTTCATAACAAAACGCCTCCAGCCATTAAGGCCGAGGGCAGTTAAGATGTCAAAAATCCGTTACGCGGTGAACTCTCGTGCCGCACCGCTTAAGTGGGCGGCATTGAATGTGTGACGTCTTATTTTCACATTCATACTTGCAGAATCTTATATTCAGCTATTCTTTCCCTGAAACCTTCTGGAAAACAGGGAGACACCAATGACCATGTACGCCACGCTGGAAGAAGCTATTGATGCCGCTCGTGAAGAGTTCCTCGCCGACAACCCCGGCGTTGATGAAGAAGATGCTGACGTGCAACAGCTTAATATCCAAAAATACGTTCTGCAGGATGGGGATATTATGTGGCAGGCCGAATTCTTTGCCGATGAAGGTGAAGAAGGGGAATGTTTGCCGATATTGAGCGGTGAAGGTGCGCAGGCCGTCTTCGATGGCGACTATGACGAAATCGAACTTCGGCAGGAATGGCTGGAAGAGAACACGCTACACGAGTGGGATGAGGGCGAGTTTCAGCTCGAGCCACCGCTGGATACGGAAGAAGGTCAAACCGCAGCCGATGAGTGGGACGAGCGTTAATTTACGCTATTCGTAAGGGCCATGGCTGGCATCAATCGGCAGCAACAGCGTGTCGAAAATCAGCGAAAACGGCAGATCGAGCATGGTCAGGTAACGCCATGCGGAATCACGGAGATCCCATTTTACCCCCGGGTAATACTGATTACCGTGGCCTTGCCCTGGAATGGTGCGACTGATGATACTGCCGCAGCCGCTGAGCAGGCATGCCATCATGACGACGATGGTTATTCTCATCTCTAACCTCTAAAAAAATACCGGCCTCGCAGCCGGTATTTTATCTGGCGGGTAGCGCTTCGCTACCCGCCCTGCTTAACGACTTACTTCGCCTTCAGTGCAAGCGGATTCAGCTTCACGCCCTTATAGTAGTTCACCCACGAAGAGTATTTCTCCGGAGCGGACCACACGCGGTAGTGAAGACGCGCCATGGTCACCGGGTCGCTCAACAGCACCAGTCGACGGTCGCGGTTGAGTTTTTCCGGGGTCTCGTTAAGCGCCTGCTCAACGTGACGATCGCGGGCAATCTCCAGCACCTGGCTGGCACGGTGACGCGCAGTGGCCATCGCCGTTGCCAGGGCGTTGAATGACGGGTTAAACACGGCGTGCATAAAGCCGTCATCCAGCGTGCGATTGCGGTTCTGCTCGAGATAACGATCGGTATCCACCAGCACCTGCGGCGGGGAATACTCTTCCGGGATCAGGAACAGTTTCCAGCGTTTGGTCCGCAGCCCCACCGTTGAACGGCTGGAGATCACGGAGACAAACGGCGACAGGATCAGCGAGAAGACAATCGGCGCCAGCCAGAACAGAAAGCGCAGATCCAGCCAGGCCATTCCGGCCGCCCACACCAGACCCAGCAGCAGCTGAGAACCGTGGCGCATAAAGGCTTCGCTCCACGGCGTGGAGTCGTCATCACGCTGCGGTGAGTTCCAGACCACTTCCCAGCCCAGGAACGCACTGACCACAAATACGGTGTGGAACAGCATACGCACCGGTGCCAGCAGCACGGAGAACAGCACTTCCAGCAGCAGTGAAAGGGTCACGCGGAAGAAACCGCCGTACTCTTTCGAGCCTTTGCACCAGATCAGGATGATACTGAGCAGCTTAGGCAGGAACAGTAGCACCATGGTGGAGGCAAACAGCGCAATCGCCAGCTCCGGACGCCACTGCGGCCACACCGGGAACAGCTGCCGCGGTTGCAGGAAGTATTGCGGCTCCGTCAAGGCATGGACCACCTGCAGCGCAGTGGAGAGCGCAAGGAACATAAACCACAGCGGTGCGGAGAGATAAGACATCACGCCCGTCAGGAACACCGCACGGTGAACCGGGTGCATCCCTTTAACAAGGAACAGACGGAAGTTCATCAGGTTACCGTGACACCAGCGGCGGTCACGCTTGAGCTCGTCCAGCAGGTTCGGCGGCAGCTCTTCGTACGATCCCGGCAGGTCGTAGGCAATCCAGACGCCCCAGCCAGCACGACGCATTAGCGCTGCTTCCACGAAGTCATGCGACAGAATAGAGCCTGCAAATGACCCCTCACCCGGCAACGGCGCCAGCGCACAGTGCTCAATGAACGGCTTCACGCGGATGATGGCGTTGTGACCCCAGTAGTGCGACTCACCCAGTTGCCAGAAGTGCAGACCCGCGGTGAACAGCGGCCCGTAGACACGGGTGGCGAACTGCTGGCAGCGCGCATAAAGGGTGTCCATGCCGGACGCTTTTGGCGAGGACTGAATGATACCCGCGTTAGGGTTGGCTTCCATCAGACGCACCAGACCGCTCAGGCAGTCACCGCTCATGACGGAGTCCGCATCCAGCACGACCATATAGCTGTACTGATTACCCCAGCGACGGCAGAAGTCATCGATGTTACCGCTTTTACGCTTCACACGACGGCGGCGACGGCGGTAGAAGATCTGCCCTTCGCCCTGCACTTCTGCAATCAGCTCCATCCACGCTTTTTGTTCTGCAACGCAGATATCCGGGTTGTAGCTGTCGCTCAGGATGTAAACGTCAAAATGCTCCGCGTTACCGGTCGCCTTTACGGACTCCCAGGTCGCACGCAGGCCCGCAAATACGCGGTCAACGTCTTCGTTACAGATAGGCATAATCAGCGCGGTACGGTGCTCGGGATTGAGGGGTTCATCCCCGACCGTTGACGCCGAAATGCTGTATTTGTCACGCCCCATCAGCAGCTGCAGGAAGCCCATCAGCGCGGTCCAGAAACCGGCCGAGACCCAGCAGAAGAGAACCGCGAACAGCAGAAGGATGCCGCTCTGCAGAATATACGGCAGCAGCTGCATGAAGGAGACCCAGAGATCCTGGCCCATCATGTCCGTCGGGTTGATGAACGCCCAGCCCTGATAAGGCAGGATGGTTTTCATGTACCAGGTCGCGACGACCGTCTGCGCCAGCGTAAGAAGCAGCAGGATATAGCGACGGATGGTCCCCACGGTACGCCATTTCTGTTCGGACGCCTGCTCTTCTTTTGTCAGGCGCGACAGATAGCGCGGCGTCACATCACGCCCGCGCAGGCGATCCCAGAAGCGGCCCACCGGGTTGGTGCGCCATGGATCGGGGAACATTGAGGAACGCGTGGCCTTCGGCATCGCCTGAAGCTGATCGCGTCCTTCATCGTCTTTAATCAACTGCCCTTCCGCCAGCGAGTCCGGCCAGGCCTGCTCCAGACGCGCCTTGACTGACCCGAGCGGCGTATCATCATCACGGGAAAACTGACGATGTTCACCATCCAGCGCGGTGTGAACCGCGCGGATGTCGCTCTTAGGCAGTGCCGCTTTTTCGATATCCGTCAGCGGCATGGCATCAATATATTCAGATGTATTATTCATTGGCAGGTAGCTGATAGCTCCAGGTTTCACTCAGCGGCTGATCGTTACTGACCAGCGCAGCACGCATTTCAGTGGTCTGTTTCGGATCTTTCACTTTCACGCGCAGGGTCAGACGCCAGCCTTTGGTTACCGGGTTGTAACGCACGGTATTCTCAACGATTTCACCGTTATCACCGATGCTGGCCTGAGCGGCAACGGCGGTGTCCGGCGACAGTTTCTTCATATCCTGGCCGGTGAAGTCCACGACAAACGCCACGGTCCCGTCAGGCTGACGGATAAGATTAGACTGCTTCACATCACCCGTTGAGCGGCGAGTCTGCATCACATACGCGTTATCCGGCGCATGCAGCTTATCTTCGTCGCGGCTGAAGGTAATGGTGTACTTGAAGTTCATCTCTTTACCGGCTTCCGGCAGCTGATCCGGTGTCCAGTAAGCGACGATGTTATCGTTGGTTTCATCGTTGGTTGGAATTTCTACCAGCTCGACTTTACCTTTACCCCAGTCACCGTTTGGCGTGACCCAGGCGCTTGGACGCTGGTCATAACGATCGTCCAAATCTTCAAAGCGGGAGAACTGACGACCACGCTGTAGCAGGCCGAAACCTTGCGGGTTTTCCATTGCGAAGCTGCTCACCGCCAGATGTTTCGGGTTATTCAGCGGACGCCAGATCCACTCACCGTTACCGGCATGAATAGACAGACCGTTGGAGTCATGCAGTTCCGGGCGGAAGTTGGTTGCCGGAGACGGCTGGTTCGGCCCAAACAGGAACATGCTGGTCAGTGGCGCAACGCCCAGTTTGCCTACTTTGTCACGCAGGTAAACCTTGGACTGTACGTCAACCACCGTGTCACGACCCGGCATAATCACAAAGCGATAGGCGCCGGTTGCACGCGGGGAATCCAGCAGCGCATAAATGGTCAGACGTTTGTCAGTTGGTTTTGGACGCTCAATCCAGAACTCACGGAAACGTGGGAACTCTTCACCTGATGGCAGCGCGGTATCAATAGCCAGACCACGCGCAGAAAGCCCGTATACCTGCCCCGCGCCAATGACGCGGAAATAGCTGGCACCCAGCATGCTGACGATTTCGTCGTTTTTATCTTTGCTGTTGATCGGGTAAAGCACCTTGAAGCCTGCGAAGCCCAGGTCTTTCACCGTATCTTTATCGTGTTGCACATTGCCAAAATTGAAATAATCCGGGCTGTACTTAATCTTACGAACCGCTGTCGCCGTCACTTCATTGATGGCAACAGGCGTGTCGAAGTACATACCCTGATGATAAAATTCAAGCTTGAACGGGGTTTTGATATTGCTCCAGTACGCTTTATCGTGATTGAACTGGATCTGCTGATAGTCCGCATACTTCATGTCGCGGAAAACGGAGGGCAAGTTACTTTTCGGCGCTTCGTAGCTCTTGCCTGCCATCGATTTTGCCTGTTTTGCGACATCGTCGATGTTAAAGGCCAGTGCCGATGAGGTATACAGTGACAACACCACTGCAGCACCCAACCAACGCATTTTCATCATCTGTGGTTTATGTTTCATAATAAGTAAGCACTTCCCCCTTTGTGTGCTTATATCGATCCGATCCATTTTAATGGAAACTCAGGCAATCCGACAACATTATCACTGCTTTGTTCAGCTGCTGGCTCAGGGATTAAGCAAATGAAAGAACCCGCTATTCACTTTGCGTGCTTATCCTGGAGACAGGGTGTCGGTCTTGGTGTAGGGTTGCCTTCGAATGTAACCATTATGAGTCTTAGGGATAAGACGAAAAGTCTGAGAATGCACAACGTTATATGAGCACAACACCAACAGAACGTGAATATTTCCTCGACTCGATCCGGGCATGGCTGATGCTATTGGGGATCCCCTTTCACATTTCACTGATTTACTCCAGCCACACCTGGCACGTGAATAGCCAGATGCCCTCCTGGTGGCTGACGCTGTTTAATGACTTTATTCACGCCTTCCGTATGCAGGTGTTTTTTGTCATATCCGGCTATTTCTCTTACATGCTGTTTCTGCGATACCCGCTCAAGCGCTGGTGGAAAGTGCGCGTAGAGCGCGTGGGGATCCCCATGCTGACCGCCATTCCGTTGCTGACGCTGCCCCAGTTCATTATGTTGCAGTACGTGAAGGGTAAAGCGGAGAACTGGCCGAATCTGACACTGTATGAAAAGTACAATACGCTAGTCTGGGAGCTGGTATCCCACCTGTGGTTCCTGCTGGTCCTGGTGGTGCTCACCACGGTGAGTCTGTTGATTTTCAGCCGCCTTCGCCACCATCTAAGTACGAAAGCCGACGTCTTTTTCGCCAACGTTACGATGGGCAAACTGTCAGTGCTCTTCTTGCTGTTGGGGATTGCCTATGCCGCTGTGCGACGGACCCTGCTTATCGTCTACCCGCCGATTTTGAGCGACGGGTTATTTAATTTTGTGGTGATGCAGTCGCTGTTCTACATTCCCTTCTTTTTAATCGGCGCGCTGGCGTTTATTCATCCGAAGCTTAAATCGCTGTTTGTCACCCCGTCACCGTGGTGCGCACTGGGAGCCACTCTCGCGTTCGCGGCCTATCTGCTAAATCAGCGCTACGGGAGCGGCGACGCCTGGATGTATGAAACGGAAAGCGTGATCACGATGCTGTTGGGCCTGTGGATGGTGAACGTAGTATTCGCGTTGGGCCACCGTTTGCTGAACTTTAAGTCTCACCGCGTGACCTACTTCGTTAATGCTTCGCTGTTTATCTATCTGGTGCATCACCCGTTGACGCTTTTCTTCGGAGCTTACATCACACCGCACATCGCCTCCAACACGCTGGGCTTCTTTACCGGGCTGGTGTTCGTTGTGGGGGTGGCGATCGTACTCTACGAAATCCATCTGCGGATCCCGCTGCTGCGTTTCCTCTTTTCAGGAAAACCGCAGGCGAAAGCCTCTTAGAACACGCGGCGCACCGGATGCGCCGCGTTTGCTTCAGCTTTCCAGCTCTTGTCTGCGCTGAGTTAGCAGCCGCTGATAAAGATGCGTGGTGTCGTCGTCGAAACAGACAAAAATCACCTTCTCCGGCAGCGGTTTTAACGACAGGTAGCGGTAAACGGTTTCTACGGCGATCGTTGCGGCGGCGGCCTTAGGGTAACCATACACGCCGGTGCTGATGGCCGGGAACGCCATCGTTTTATAGCCGTTGTCGGCGGCCAGCCGTAAACAGTTCCGGTAAGCCTCTTCCAGAATACTCGCTTCGTGCTGGTCCCCGCCATGCCAGACGGGCCCTACGGCATGAATAACCGCTCTGGCAGGCAGATTGCCCGCAAGCGTAATCACCGCGTGACCGGGAGGACATTCGCCCTGCTGTTGCCGCACGGTTTTACAGGCTTCCAGCAGCTGCGGTCCGGCAGCCCGGTGGATAGCCCCGTCCACGCCGCCTCCCCCCATCAGGGAGGGATTGGCCGCATTGACGATAACGTCGACGTGCATGGTCGTAATATCGCCATGAATAATGTCAATTTGCGGTTTCATAAAGCCCCTCTGCAACCCGCCTTTTTCTTAAGTGTATCGCAGAGGAGACCGGGAGAAAAAACTATCAGAAAAAATCCTCTTCCACCGCTGGGCGGGAGAGTGCGCATTAGCGATACTGGATTTCGACAACCGCGAGCGTTTTTTCAGGATTAAGGTATTTCATATTGAGCGTCGCCAGGTTTGAGTCACTCACTTTCCCGTTAAGCGCCTCTTCATAGCTCACCATACGCGTTTGCATACGGTTATTATCTGGACATGACATTGCAAATTGTTGCTTCTGGGGAGTGACTTCACAGGGGTCTGCGACAATGGCACCGCGAAAATGAATGACACCCCCGTCAACAACTGTGGCCGAATAAGCCGGGATACTCAAAGTAGAAACGACCAGACCCAGACCTGCCGCGAGTCGAGCAAAATAGTTATTCATTATAGGTACTCCTCAATGAAAATCGTCCATGAGGGGTAAACGCGCTTCATTTATTACGGCAAACGAAGCCTCACGTTAAGGAACATAACGACCAGGTCCCTGATATCAGCATAGCTCAACGGCACAGACCCGCCACATTCGCAACGCATTGATTTCATGAATATTTAGATCGAACTTCCCGCCGGTGACCACTGTTGTGATAAATGAAGCGATTTTCCATCTGAAACGGTGACCACGATTTTTACCGTGTCTCCTGCGTTAATATTTAAACTCAGGCGCATTAAATCAATCGTCTGATTAGCGGGTATAAAAAGGGTATTTTGCTGTCGGGACGAACTTTGTCCCCCCTGCCCTTCCCGAACAGAAACAATTTGAACCTGACAATCACACGACTTCGCCAGAGTGACCTGCGGAACAATGGTGGTCATGTTTTCCTGCTGCGACGTTTTGAAGGTTATCTGGCTGGAAAGCGCGGCGAGTAGAATTAAGGTATTCATGATGAACTCCCGAAAAAAAACAGGGCTGATGCCCTGTTTTTTTGTAGCACAGATTTCAGTATCAGTACTGATGAGCTGTCGCGTGGTTACCAAAACCGATCTGGGTAACGTTAACAGTTGAGTTGGACGCAGTCTGGTCTACGAGTGCACCGTTAAAGCCGCCGGTCTGGCTAACATTCATGACGGATTTTTTACTGTTCCACTGATCAAGTGTCGCACTGTTGCCAAATCCTTTCTGGGTCAGGTTGATTTTACTGTCATCAGAACCCTGACCAACGTCAGCACCGTTACCGCCACCTTTCTGGGTAATATTCAGCACGGAATTTCTGGCGTCTGTCTGCAGAGCAACCGCGGAGTTACCGCCACCGTCCTGATAAATATTCAGGGTTGAATTAGGGCCACTGTATCCACCGTGACCATGTCCATGACCCCAACCGCCCTGATTAATAGAACCCGCCATAGCACTACCAGAAACTACGATTGCTGCAAGTGCTGCCACTTTGATAAATTTCATGGTAAACCCCCATCGGATTGATTAAAGTCGTCGCGAAAGCGCTAATGTTGAATAACGTTAATAGCCATTTGCGACTGTTTCTGCACTACAACTGCGGTTTTCTGCGTACCGTACTGCGTAATATTTGCTCTATTACCCGACCCTTTCTGGATAATTTTCGCGCTATTACCGTATCCATCTTGCGTAATACCTGCATCATTCGCGTTACCGCTCTGATCGATCCAGGCTAAATTGTAACTCCCTGATTGATCAACCCTCGCTCTGTTGCCTGCCCCATCCTGGGAAACAATGGATAAGAGTCTTGAACCGTCCTGGCGAACCTCAGCGTTATTGAAAACGCCCCGTTGACCAATAATGGCTGCCTGATTTAGTGATGAAAGACTTAATTCGTTAACCGCAAAATTATATTCAGAATTTGCCAAATCTGAATTCGCTGCGGTTACAAATCCAGGCGCACCCAGTAATGTAAACATCATAATTAACGATGTGTTTTTCATGTTGTCACCCTGGACCTGGCTATTTAATCACTCCATGTTTAAACGACTCGTATTGTGTTAACGCGTCGTTACGGTGAAGAGTATGTCCGCTGAAACATTTTAAATATCTCACCCGCGTGGCTTATTTTTATTTATCGGGTCACCACAAAGTCGTAATTTACATCAAAAATCACTTTAATCAGGCCAGCTTATATTTTTTATTAAAGGTGTGTTGCGAAAGGGTGTACAACGAGACGAAGGCTGTCCACGCTTCCTCCCGGGTTGTTTAAACGTAACGGCAGGAGAACATTTTTCTCATCGCGTGACACGTAGCTTCTTTTCTTAAGCCAGACAGTCACTCATTCGCGGGCTTAGAAATAATCTGAAACTCATACTTAATTAATGCTTTACAAAAATAGCAAATAACATTAAAAATCAAATAATTAAAAATATTTGTATGATTTTTAAAATCTGTGCACATCTATTTCTGTGTACAACTTTCTCATCAATTATTGCCATTCCAAACATCCTAATTTCACAAATTAATATTGATTTTTACATCCTGTTACATGTTTAACACTTGCTTTAAACTTCGTAAAAGCTAGATTGAAATTAGATGTACGAAATTGGTTTTATATTTACCTCCCTGTGGAGGTTATGGTCTGATTCTACACACAGCAGTGCAACATCTGTCAGTACTTCTGGTGTCCTCTTTTAAACAGGAGGACAGCTGTCAGGTGCCAAAATAAAGTGGGGTTTCATCATGTATAATGAAGTCCATAGTTTACATGGTCATACATTACTGTTGATCACAAAACCTTCTTTGCAAGCGACAGCATTATTACAACATTTAAAGCAATCTTTATCACTGAACGGGAAATTGCATAATATTCAACGTTCTTTTGATGATATTGCACCTGGCAGCATCATTCTTTTCGATATGATGGAAGCTGATAAAAAGCTTATCCATTACTGGCAGGATATTTTAAGCAGGAAAAACAATAATATCCGCGTGCTATTGTTGAATACGCCTGATGAATATCCTTTCAGAGATATTGAAAGCTGGCCGCATATCAATGGCGTGTTCTACGTCACGGAAGAAGAAGACCGGGTGGTAGAGGGGCTGCAAGGTATATTGCGCGGAGAGTGTTATTTTTCGCAAAAGCTTGCCAGCTATCTCATCACGCACTCCGGAAATTATCGCTATAACAGCACAGAGTCAGCACTGCTCACGCACCGTGAGAAAGAGATCCTGAATAAGTTACGCATTGGTGCTTCAAATATTGAAATCGCCCGTTCGTTATTTATCAGCGAAAATACGGTAAAGACGCACCTTTATAATCTTTTCAAGAAGATAGCTGTGAAAAACCGAACTCAGGCGGTTTCGTGGGCAAACGATAACCTCAGGCGTTAATCACATGAAGCGCACGTTGAGTTGGATCGCCGCAGCGAGTTTCCTGCTCGCTGCTGGGAATCTGAAGGCCGTCGAGGTCGAAGTTCCCGGATTGTTAACAGACCACACTGTCTCATCGGTCGGGCACAGTTTTTACCGTGCCTTCAGCGACAAATGGGACAGTACCTACACGGGTAATATAACAATCAACGAGCGGCCCAGTGCACGATGGGGAAGTTGGATAACAATAACGGCTAATCAGTACGTTATTTATCAAACGTTTTTATTCCCGACCAAAATAGACTTCGATAAAAACGTAGTCTTAGCACTGGCACAATCAGAAGACGCTATTAATCGCCTGCAAATAGATAAAGCCCTATTAAGCACCAGCGATTTAGCAAAAGACGAGTTCTAGCGAACCGATATGCGGAGGCTGTCATGCGTATTGCATATGCAGTTGTTTCGATAATGCTGATCACACCCATCAGCTGGGCCGGAAACATGACGTTTCAGTTCCGTAACCCTAACTTTGGCGGTAACCCTAACAACGGTGCGTTCCTGCTGAATGAAGCTCAGGCGCAAAACTCCTATAAGGACCCAAGCTTAAAGGATTTTAGCATTGATACCCCATCCGCCCTGGACAACTTCACGCAGGCTATCCAGTCGCAGATTTTAGGCGGGTTATTGACCAACATTAATACCGGTAAACCCGGCCGAATGGTGACCAACGATTTTATCGTTGATATCGCCAACACGGACGGACAGCTTCAGCTGAACGTGACCGATCGTAAAACCGGAAGGATTTCCACCATTCAGGTTTCCGGTCTTCAAAGTAATTCAACTGACTTTTAAACAATAGCTAAATAAGGACAACGATCATGCAGCGCTTCCTGATATTTGTTGCAGTGTGCTTATTGAGCGGTTGTTTAACTGCTCCACCTAAAGAAGCTGCAAAACCAACATTAATGCCTCGGGCCCAGAGTTATCGTGATTTAACGCATTTACCTGCTCCAACGGGGAAAATATTTGTCTCCGTATACAATATTCAGGATGAAACCGGGCAATTCAAACCTTACCCGGCAAGTAACTTCTCCACGGCAGTGCCGCAGAGCGCCACCGCGATGCTGGTTACCGCGCTCAAGGATTCGCACTGGTTTATTCCGCTGGAACGTCAGGGTCTTCAGAACCTGTTGAATGAACGAAAAATCATTCGTGCCGCACAGGAAAATGGTACCGTCGCGGCCAATAACCGCACGCCTCTGGAATCTCTGGCGGCAGCGAACGTAATGATTGAAGGATCGATTATTGGTTACGAAAGTAACGTTAAATCGGGTGGTGCGGGCGCGCGGTACTTCGGTATCGGTGCGGATACCCAGTACCAGCTTGACCAGATCGCCGTTAACCTGCGTGTGGTCAACGTCAGTACAGGCGAAGTGCTCTCTTCGGTGAACACCAGCAAAACCATTCTGTCTTATGAAGTTCAGGCTGGGGTATTCCGCTTCATCGATTACCAGCGTTTACTGGAAGGTGAAATTGGCTACACCTCTAACGAGCCGGTCATGATGTGTCTGATGTCAGCCATTGAAACCGGCGTGATCTACTTAATCAACGACGGTATCGACCGCGGGCTGTGGGATCTGCAAAACAAAGCAGACGTGCAGAACCCGATACTGGTGAAATACCGCGATATGTCAGTCCCTCCGGAATCCTGACAGGAAGCGCATAAAAAAGGCGAGATGATTATCTCGCCTTTTTTTATTCACTCACTGCCGTGATGTTTTGCGCTTTTTCCCGCCGCGACGCCAGCCATAGGCCGCTGTTTTTCATGGCATAGCCAAACAGCAACCCCAGCGCCAGTGAAGGGACCACCAGCTTCCAGTCACCCTGCCCTGCAAAGGTCGCGCACGCCCCCATAAAGGTTCCCGGCACAAATGAAAGCAGCAGATGCTTAGCCTGGATGCACATTAAAAAGGCGACGACGCCCGTCATGATATACCCCAGCAACTCCAGATGCGGTGCCAGCGCGCTGCCTTTCATGATCACCAGCGCCCAGATAACGCCGCTCATTAGCGTGCAGCCTGAGATAAAGAGCCCTTTTACGCCCCCCTGCGGACAGGCGAAATAGGCGGTACAGCCGAGGAATCCGGCCCAGCTGAGCAATCCGAGAGACACGGCTACCCATCCCCAGAGCCCGGAGAGAATACCTGTCGTTATTGCGATACAAAGTAATATGTTCATGGCGCGCATCTTAGCAGAAGCGCACCATAGAAATGAGATCATCAGCACATTACATGCAAAATGAACTGATGAGTTGCAGAATTTATGTGACTTACATCACTCTTCGTTCTCTTCTTCCAGCTCATCCCACATTGCCGCGATAGCGTCGCGGGTCAGCGGCGCCAGCGTTCTCCAGAATGGCGAGGTGGCATGCGCTTCAACTTTACCCAGGAACGTCCCGACCCACGGCAGCAGGTACGTTTCGAACAAGGTTTCAATGGCTTCGTTCTCATCATCACCGGCGTTATCTTCAATCCAGGACGCTGCCAGCAGCAGCGTACCGATATGATCGGCTGGCGTATCGCTCAGCGGCATACCGCGAGTGGAGAGGAAAGCACGGACTTCCGCTTCCGTCGCCCCTTCCTGCCAGGCAGAACGGTATGGCGAAACGCGGCACTCATCGCCGACAAACAGCGCATTGTAGTCGGTCGCAATCTGCTGCATGTCGCAGCTTTTTTGCAGACGTTCCAGTAAATCATCCTGTTCCAGCGGCCAGTTCTGCGCCAGTTTACCTTCACGAATTAACGTAAAAAGTGGCACCAGCAGCGGGTCTTGCGGCTGGCGATAATAGAGCGTACCCAGCACGCGGCAGAGGATGGAAAACTCGTTCATTTTTTTTATTCCATTACACAATTAAAGATCGGCAAATTCGGCAATCGGTTCCATTCCGCGCGACTCGAGGAAATCGAGCATGCGGCGTGGGGTCACGTTCAGGATTTGCGCTTCCGGGAAGTTAACATCATTCAGCACTTTCAGGCACTCGCTGAAATCACCCAGCGTAAACGCGGTATGAGAGTCTGAGCCCAACGCCACCATGCCACCCGCTTCACGCACGGCGGCCGCCACGGCGCGACAGTTGTCTTCGCTGCCCTTACGCGAGTGAACAAAGGAGGAGTTATTAATCTCCAGCGCCACGCGGTGTTTTGCTGCCGCCTGCGCGACAGCCTGAATATCAATCGGGTACTTCGGGTTACCGGGGTGGCTGATAATGTGCACATTGCCGCTGGCGATAGTGGCAATCATCGCCGCGGTGTTGGTCTCTTTATCCTGAGGCGGGAAAACCGGCTCATGAAAACCGGCGAGGATAAGGTCCAGAGACGTCAGCATCGGGCCGGTGCAGTCGATCTCACCGTCGATATTTTTGATGTTCGCCTCAATGCCGCGCAGTATCCCAATGCCGTCCACCAGACGTGGCCAGATCCGCATATTCACAAAGTGCCAGTAGTGCGGCGCATCCGCCATGTCCGGGCCATGATCGGTGATCGCGAACAGCTTAATACCTTTAAGCTTCGCCTGAGCGATATAATCATGGAGGTTGCTATACGCGTGGGTACTGGCGACGGTGTGCATATGCAGGTCAACGGGATACATCTCTTTCTCCTCTGCGGTTTTTCCAAAGGATAGCAGTTATCAGCGGCGAATATTAGCAAAAACCCGGCGAACGCCGGGTTTCTCTCAGTAGCCGCGCTGCCTATCGACCTGCCCGGTGACCGCATGACCCTTTTCCATTTCGCTGATGGTATGGGATATATAGGCCACCGCTTCTGCCGGACGCGTCACGGCAGCCACATGTGGCGTCATCGCGACGCGCGGGTGCTTCCACAGCGGGCTTTCAGCGGGCAGCGGTTCACGGCTATAGACGTCCAGCATGGCACCTTTTAGCTTTCCGTTGTCCAGAGCCTTCAGCAGATCGCCTTCCACAACATGAACTCCGCGCGCCAGGTTCATCAGGTAGCTCTGATCGACGAGCTGATTGAGCAAGGTTTCATTGATGATCCCTACCGTTTCCGCCGTGTTTGGCAGCAGGTTGATCAGCACGCGCGTGCCGTTCAGAAAGGCCGGAAGCTCATCCGTTCCGGCAAAGCTCTCTACGCCCGGATAGTCCTTACGGCTGCGGCTCCAGCAGCGCAGCGGGAAGCCCCACGGAGCGAGAGCTTCAGCCACTTTTGAGCCCAGCACGCCCGCACCGAGGATGCCGATCGTAAAGTCTTCGCGACGGTACTCAGGCAGCGGCTCCCAGTGGGCCTGCTGTTTAAAGGCCTGATAGTCATCAAAGCGGCGGAACCAGTGCAGCACCTGGCTGACGGCATATTCCTGCATTTGCTGGCCCATTCCGGTATCTTCGAGACGGAACAGCGGGATCTCTTCCGGCAGCATTTCAGGGTGTGCCTTCAGTTTGCTCAGAATGGAATCCACCCCAGCTCCCAGGGCAAAAACGGCCTTCAGCTTGCGGCCCTGCAGCATCTCAACCGGCGGGTGCCAGACCAGCGCATAGTCGGCATGTTCATTATCGCCACGCTTCCACTCACGTACGCGTGCGCCGGGTAACGCCGCCGTAAGCGCCTTGATCCAGTATGCCGTATCAAACGTGGGGTGATAGAAGAGTATATCCATAGTTATTCCTGCCTTTTATTGCGCTGTTTTGTTTTCATTTTCAAATGGATTGCCAGCATAACAAATTTATTGCGTAACTGTGTTGCTGATAAAAAAGACGCTTTCAGCACATTTAAGAATCATGTTGCCTGAAGTTTGTCTAAACGCGCTAAATTACTGAAAAAGTGAGTTGACGGCAGTTCGGCTTTTCCTTACATTAGCGCCCGTCCCGGCAGCAACGGGATGACAATATGGTGAGGTGTCCGAGTGGCTGAAGGAGCACGCCTGGAAAGTGTGTATACGGCAACGTATCGGGGGTTCGAATCCCCCCCTCACCGCCATATTCGAGATGAGAGCTCGTACGAAAGTACGGGCTTTTTTCTTTTATATTCTCCGAAAGGGGGGATTCGAACCTTGAAACTCCCTGCGCTCTTTATGTCGGGTGGCGCTGCGCTTACCCGACCTACGAAAAGCTACTCTTCCACCATCTTCGCATACTCTTCAGTCAGAAAATCCACCAGCGTCCTGACCGACGGCAGCATGCCGCGCCGCGAAGGATAAACCGCGTGAATCACTTCCCGTCGGGGTTCCCACGCGTCCAGCACCCGTACCAGTTCCCCTGACGCAAGCTGATCCTTCACCATCAATATCGGCAACTGTACAACGCCCACGCCCGCCATCGCCGCTTCCCGCAGTGCCAGCATGTCGGTGGTAATAAAGCGCGGTGCGTAGTGGATCTCCGCTTTCGCCCCCTCTGGACCACTGAGCTCCCATTTATGCACCTGTTTACCGGCCCCCATACTTAATCCAGGCCATTCACTGAGCTCGGAAGGCATTCGCGGTTTACCCATACGTTCAATCAACTGCGGACTTGCCACCAGGCAGTGCCCCCTGTCAGCCAGCACCCTTAAGACCAGATCGCTATCATCAAACGGACGCGGACGCACGCGGATAGCGACATCAATACCTTCGCCAACAAGATCGACCCGACGATTGGTGGCCTCAAGCTGGAGATTAATCCCGGGGTAGCGCGCCATAAACCGCGCCAGCATCGGTCCCACGTGGACGTGCAGTAACGTGACGGGACAGGTGATCCTGACGACGCCGCGCGGCTCAGCCTGCAGCGCAGCAACGGCCTCCTCTGCCGCTTCTGCTTCTATCAGCATTGCCTTACAGTGCTGATAGAAAGTGTGCCCCACTTCCGTCACCGTAAACTGCCGCGTCGTGCGCTGTATCAACCGTACGCCAAGCCGCTCCTCCAGCTGCGCGATCCTACGGCTCAGTTTGGACTTGGGTTGGTCAAGCGCCCTTCCCGCCGCCGCAAACCCCCCGTAGTCCACCACCTTCACAAACCAGACGAAGTCATTGAGATCCTGCATAAGTCCTCATTGTTCTATTTTCGGAACAGTGAATGCCATTTTCACTATCTACCGGGATATTAACCCTGAATATAAGCTAATTACATCAACAGAACATCAGGAGTTAATCATGAAAAACGTAACAGGCGTTTATACCGCTCCTCGTCAGCACTGGGTTGGCGATGGTTTCCCGGTCCGTTCAATGTTCTCTTATCAAACCCACGGCGAGCCGCTGAGTCCGTTCCTGCTGCTGGACTACGCAGGCCCGTACACCTTTCCGGCAGATGGTGCGAAACGCGGCGTAGGCCAGCATCCTCACCGGGGTTTTGAAACGGTCACCATCGTTTATTCAGGTGAAGTGGAGCATCGCGACTCCACGGGTAAAGGCGGTGTGATTGGCCCCGGCGACGTGCAGTGGATGACCGCAGGCGCAGGTATTTTGCACGAGGAGTTCCACTCAAGCGCGTTCTCGCAGAAAGGCGGCGAACTGAAAATGATGCAGCTTTGGGTCAACCTCCCTGCGAAAGACAAGATGGCCGCACCGGGCTACCAGAGCATCACGAAAGCCGACATCCCGGTGGTGACGCTGCCTGACAACGGTGGAACGCTGCGGGTCATTGCCGGTCGCTACGACACGGTTACCGGCCCGGCGCACACCTTCTCACCGCTCAACGTCTGGGACATCGCGCTGAACCAGGGAAGTCATCTGGCGCTCAATCAGCCCGAAGGCTGGAGCACCGCGCTGGTGGTGCTTGAGGGCAACATCACGGTGAACGGTACCACTCAGGCAGGTGAAGCCCAGCTGGTCGTACTGAGTCAGGAAGGCGACAAACTGCACCTTGAGGCAAGCAGCGATGCAAAAGTGCTGCTGATGGCCGGCGAGCCGCTGAATGAACCCATCGTGGGCTATGGCCCGTTTGTGATGAACAGTAAAAGCGAAATCAACGAAGCCATTCGTGATTTCAACTCCGGCCGCTTCGGCCAGATCTGAACGTAATAAAGGAGAAGAAGATGTCTACACCTGCTAATTTTAATGGCTCCCGTCCGGTTATTGATGTGAACGATGCGGTGATGTTGCTTATCGATCACCAGAGCGGTCTGTTCCAGACCGTCGGAGATATGCCAATGCCAGAGTTGCGCGCTCGTGCGGCAGCGTTAGCGAAGATCGCGACCCTGGCGAAGATCCCGGTGATCACCACCGCGTCAGTTCCACAGGGACCGAACGGACCGCTTATCCCGGAGATCCACGCCAACGCACCGCATGCGCAATATGTTGCCCGTAAAGGTGAAATCAACGCCTGGGATAACCCGGAGTTCGTGGCCGCGGTAAAAGCCACCGGGCGCAAAACGTTGATTATCGCGGGCACTATCACCAGCGTCTGTATGGCCTTCCCGTCAATTAGCGCGGTGGCGGACGGGTACAAAGTATTTGCGGTGATTGATGCCTCCGGCACCTACAGCAAGATGGCGCAGGAGATCACCCTGGCGCGCGTGGTGCAGGCCGGTGTGGTTCCGATGGATACGGCGGCGGTGGCCTCAGAGATCCAGCGAACCTGGAACCGTGAGGACGCGGCGGAGTGGGCTGAGGTGTACACCCACATCTTCCCGGCTTACCAGCTGCTGATCGAAAGCTACGGCAAAGCACAGGAAGTGGTTAAAAACAGCGAAGTGCTCGATTCTCAGCGTTAATAACCCGTGCTGCGACAAGAGCTGATTAAGGCTTAACCGAACGCACACTAATACAGAAAATCTGCTTGACCGTTTTAGCGCAACTCCCTATAGTAGCGCCCCGTTGCCCCCCAAGCGGTCAGGCAGCAAAACAATATGGTGAGGTGTCCGAGTGGCTGAAGGAGCACGCCTGGAAAGTGTGTATACGGCAACGTATCGGGGGTTCGAATCCCCCCCTCACCGCCATATTTGAAGAAGAGCTCGCATGAAAATGCGGGCTTTTTTTTCGCATGTTGCACGCCTGCGGGGGGATGAGAATCCCCGACCGGGGTTCGACAACTGGCGACAGCCAGTTGGACAGACTGAGAGCGTAGCGAACAGTCTGCCCGCAGGGCGAGCGAAGCGAGTCAATCCCCCCCTCACCGCCATATTTGAAGAAGAGCTCGCATGAAAATGCGGGCTTTTTTTTCGCATATTGCATGCCTGCGGGGGGATGAGAATCCCCCCGGTGCTATATGCAGCTCGATGCGGCCTGAGCCCCTCACCCTAGCCCTCTCCCCAAGGGAGAGGGGATAAAATGCACAAAAAACAAAGCCCGGTTTCCCGGGCCTTGAACACAACAGCAAACTCAATAATACGCTTGCAGCGTGCGCTGGCAGAGCGCCGAACGCACGCAGTCCTCTTTGGTGAAGCGTACCACCCCAATCATCTCATCTTCCTCAAAACGTGACATGGCGTCGCTCAGCCCGGATTTCACGCCGGATGGCAGGTCACACTGGGTAATATCGCCGTTAACGATAACCGTCACGTTCTCCCCGAGGCGCGTTAAGAACATCTTCATTTGCGCAGCGGTCACGTTCTGAGCCTCGTCAAGAATGACGACCGCATTTTCAAATGTACGTCCGCGCATATAGGCGAACGGCGCGATTTCCACCTTGCCAATCTCTGGTCGCAGGCAGTACTGCATGAAGGATGCACCCAGCCGCTTCACCAGCACGTCATAGACGGGCCTGAAGTACGGGGCAAACTTCTCCGAAATATCTCCGGGCAAGAAGCCGAGATCTTCATCAGCCTGCAGTACCGGACGGGTAACAATGATTCTTTCCACGTCCTTATGGATCAGCGCTTCCGCCGCTTTGGCTGCACTAATCCAGGTTTTCCCGCATCCGGCTTCACCGGTTGCAAAGATGAGCTGTTTACTCTCGATAGCATTCAGGTAGTGCGCCTGAGCCTCATTGCGCGCCACAATTGGAGAATTATCACGGCTGTCTCGGGCCATGCCAATTGCCTCTACGCCACTCATCTGCACAAGCGAGGTGACCGATTCTTCTTCACGCTGTTTATGGCTACGTGAATCCCGTCTCAGCACACGTTTTGCTTCGCGACGAGCTTTGATCACTGCTTTTTGTCTTCCCATGGATAGCACCTTGAGTTGTTGGTATTCATCACACGCGCCAGCTTCGGCACGATTATGCGCACGAACATCAGAGGGTTGGCTTCCTTGTAAGCCATTGCTTGCTTTATCGGATGACGATACGGAACAGCTACGCGCACCGTTCTGCACGTCGGTCGAATCAGATTCTTGAGGAAGGGGGGAGAATTTAGTGGTGAGGAAATCGCTGCCGGAGTCTGAGCCTCCGCGCCGGGTGCTGCGGTTGTTATGTTTACCTTGTCCAGTACAGGACGCAACCATTCGCGATCTCCATAGTGATTCAGCATCACTGCCGGGAACTACCGCTGTCTTATCTTAAGTACATCAGGAGTTATCACAAATGCAACATTTATTTTACCTGAATGCAACTTTTAAGACTGCACCTGCAGTAGATTCAGTCTTATATAGAAATATTACAGAAATATAACAACAAGATAGTCATATGAAAAAATAATGTCCCCGCGAACTATCGCAGGGACGATTATCAGGCTTCGATCAGCCCTTGAGCGAGGTACGCGTTACTGTCGCGCGCCCCTGGCAGGGCAAAGAAATAGCCGCCGCCGATAGGTTTAATGTACTCTTCCAGCGCTTCACCGTTGAGCCGCTTCTGCACGGTGAGAAAGCCCTTTTCCAGATCGTGCTGATAGCAGACGAACAGTAGCCCCATATCAAGCTGACCGGAGTTGGTCACGCCGAGCGAGTAGCTGTAGCCCCGACGCATCATCAGGCTCGACTGCGTCTCTTTGGTTCGCGGATTGGCAAGGCGAATATGGCTGTCGAGCGCAATTACATCGCCATTGGGATCGCGGGCGTAGTCAGGCACATCATGCTCGTTCTTCATACCGAGCGGTGCCCCGCTTTGCTTATCCCGACCAAAGATCGTCTGCTGCTCTTTCAGCGGCGTGCGGTCCCAGAACTCCACGTGGAACTGAATAATCCGCACCGCCTGATAGCTGCCGCCCACCGCCCATGCCGGTTCGCCCTGATCGGCAGTGACCCACACCACCTCCTTCATGAGCGCACCGTCGTGGCTGTCCGGGTTGGCCGTACCGTCCTTAAAGCCCAGCAGGTTCACCGGTGTCTCTTTTCCTTTGCTGCGGGCGGCGTGGTCCGAGATAAACCCTTCCCGCTTCCAGCGCACGCTCAGCAGATCCGGCGTGTGCTTGATGATGTCGCGCAGGGCGTGGATCACCGTGTCCTGGGTATTGGCGCAGATCTGCAGGAGCAGGTCGCCGTGACACAGCGCCGCATCCAGGGAGTCATTCGGGAAGCGCGTCATTTTTTGCAGCGCCTTCGGCTTCTGTTTTGCCAGCCCATAGCGCGCGTCAAACAGCGATTCACCGAGCGAAACGGTAATGGTCAGGTTATCCGGGGCGATAAACGGCCCCAGAATGCCGGAGTCCATTGGCGGCAGACGCGGGTTCGGCGTATCGGGCGCCGGTCCACCGGCGGTAAGAAACGCGATGCGCGTCGTCAGCAGGCGGAACAGGCGTTCCAGATCGGCTTTATCGCTGGCCAGCGAATCAAAGGCCACCAGCATCATAGACGCCTGCTGCGGCGTCAGGATACCCGACTGATGCTCGCCATAAAACGGCTGCGTCTCCATGCGGGCATTGGGTGACAGCGTGCCGGGTGCGCTTTGCGGTTTCGCCGCATGCGCCACCGGACAACCACCGGCCAGAGCAAGCGCGCCCCCCAGCGCCCCTACTCCCTTTAACAACCGACGACGTGAAGGCTCAACCACGTCGTTCTCGCTATGCTTATTCATCGTGCTTAGTCCAGACCCAGTACGCCACGCAGCAGAGAGAGATCTTCCGCCAGGGCGGTGATCGGACCTTTCAGCGCGTTGCGGTCGGCATCGGTCAGCTTGTCGTAGGTCTCAAACCCGTCTTTGGTGCGGTACTTCGCCAGAATGGTGTCGACCTTTTTGAAGTTGGCATCCACTTTGGCCAGCAGCTCGCCGTTCTCTTTCTGCAGCTGAGGACGCAGCAGGTTAACAATTTTCTGCGCGCCGTCGACGTTAGCCTGGAAGTCCCACAGGTCGGTATGGCTGTAGCGATCTTCTTCGCCGCTGATTTTGCTCGCGGCCACTTCTTCAATCAGCCCGGCCGCACCGCCCACCACTTTTGATGGCGGGAAGGCCAGCTCGCTGATGCGCTTTTGCAGCTCCAGCACGTCGCTGTTCAGCTGGTCGGCATACTTCTCCATCCCTTTGGCAGAATTATCGCCAAACAGGGCTTTCTCCAGACGGTGGAAACCGGTGAATTTCGGATCGGCCGCTTTCTGCTCGAAATCATCTTCGCGGGCGTCAATGCTGCCATCAAGGTCAGAGAACAGCTCGGCGATCGGCTCGATGCGCTCGTAATGCTGACGGGTTGGCGCATAGAGGGATTTCGCTTTTTCGATATCCCCGGCCTTCACCGCATCGGTAAAGGCTTTGGTTGCCGTCGCCAGCTCCGCCGTCTCTTTGGTGACGTAGGCTTTATACGCGGTAATCGCATCGCCCAGGCTCAGCACCGCAGCGCCTTTCGCCGCATCGGCCGTCGCTTCACCTTTGACGATCAGCTTCCCTTTAGGGTTGGTCAGCAGACCGCAGGTCATCTCATACTCGCCCGGCTGCAGGTTGGCGGTCATCTTCTGGCTGAAGCCAGGGGCGATATTTTCACGCTCCTCCACCACCAGAACCCCTTTCAGGATCTCCCACTCCAGCGCCTTCTGGCTGTGGTTCTGAATAATGAACTGGGTTTTGCCGCTGTTCACCGTGAGGGTCATCGGCTCGCACTGCTTGTCGTTGACGGTGACCTTTACCTGTGGAACATCCGCGCCCCAGGCGGAGAATGCAGAAGCGAACAGCGCGGCAATGCCTGCGCATAACGCACTACGACGGAACTGAATTGCCATGACTCTTCCCTTTAAAAGTATGTTGTAACTAAATCTAAGATTACGGCGCAACGCGCGACGCCTGCGTGCCGGTACGCGGCGGCATAGCGAACAGCACCAGCGCCGGAACCAGATAAATAAAGTACATCGCCACTTCGCTGACGCTCGGCGTTTCCTGATAGCCGAAGATACCTTCGAGCAGGGTGCCGGTCAGAGAGTGCGTGGAGAGGACGTTGCTGAGGTCGAACGCCACGTCCTGGAAGTGGTTCCACAGGCCCGCTTCATGGAAGGCGCGAATCGCCCCTGCCGCCAGACCCGCGGCCACCAGCAGAATAAACAGGCTGGTCCACTTGAAGAAGGCGCCCAGGTTCAGGCGGATACCGCCCCAGTACAGCAGAAAACCGAGCACCACGGCCGTGGCGAGGCCCAGCATGGCCCCCAGCGGCGGCCAGATCCCCACATCCTGCTGAAACGCCGCCAGCAGGAAGAAAACAGACTCCAGCCCTTCGCGCGCGACGGCGAAAAAGACCATCATAATGAGCGCCCAGCCGTGGTTATTGCCCTTTTGCAGCGCGTTATCCACCGCCTGCTCCAGCTGCACCTTCACGTTACGGGAGACCTTACGCATCCAGAACACCATCCAGGTGAGGATCACCACCGCAATCACGGCGACGATACCCTCAAACAGCTCCTGCTCTTTCTGCGGAAACTCGCCGGTGGTTTCGTTGATGAGAATACCGAGGCCCAGACAGAGCGCCGCGGCAAGGAATACCCCGATCCACATGACGCCAATCCAGCGCCCGCGCTGGGTTCGCTTCAGATAACTGGCGATGAGGCTCACGATAAGGGCGGCTTCGAGCCCTTCACGTAACATAATGAGAAATGGAACAAACATGCCGACACCTTAAATGTTTATCGCGGTCAACTGATGCAAAGAAAGGTAAATTCTTGTGATAGTGATTATCATTACGGCAGAAAGAAACACAAGCGAAATGTGCGGTGTTTTGATAACGAGTTGTAAACGCCCAGCCTGATAATAGTTTCAGGTGTTATCGTTAAGTTTATAAGTTATAACGAAAATGCCCATTTACGCTGATTCAGGGCTGTGGCTAAATAACCGCCTCAAACACCTGGTGAAATTAAATTATGTTTAAAATTGTCCATTTCCTGCTGGCGCTGGTCATTATTCTCGCGCTTGCCTGGCTGGTGAGTTTCGACCGCCGAAAAATTCGCATTCGTTTTGTTTTACAGCTGATTGTCATAGAAATTGCTCTGGCGTTCTTTTTCCTGCACGCCGAAAGCGGGTTATTCCTGATTAAATACGTCTCAGGATTTTTTGAGTCGCTGCTCAAATTTGCCGGTGAAGGTACCAATTTCGTCTTTGGCGGCATGGGAGAAAAAGGGCTGGCGTTCATTTTCCTCGGCGTACTTTGCCCGATTATTTTTATTTCCGCGCTGATTGGTATTCTTCAGCACTGGCGGATCCTGCCGATTTTTATTCGGGTAATCGGTACGCTGCTGTCAAAACTGAACGGTATGGGCAAGCTGGAATCCTTTAACGCGGTGAGTTCGCTGATCCTCGGTCAGTCAGAAAACTTCATTGCCTACAAAGGCGTGCTGGGCGATCTCTCCTCTCGTCGTCTCTTCACCATGGCAGCCACGGCGATGTCGACGGTCTCCCTGTCGATTGTCGGGGCGTATATGACCATGCTCGACGCTAAATTTGTCGTCGCGGCGCTGATTCTGAACATGTTCAGCACCTTTATTATTCTCACGGTCATCAACCCGACGCGCCCGGAAGCGGAGCCGGATATCAAACTGGAAAAACTGCATGAATCGCAGAGCTTCTTCGAGATGCTTGGCGAGTATATTCTGGCCGGTTTTAAGGTGGCGATGATTATTCTGGCGATGCTGATTGGTTTTATCGCGCTTATTAGTGCCGTTAACGCCCTCTTCTCCAGCGTATTTGGTATGAGCTTCCAGCAGATCCTCGGCTATGTATTTTATCCCCTGGCATGGCTGGTAGGGATTCCGCTGAGCGATGCCTTAAACGCGGGCAGCATTATGGCAACCAAGCTGGTGGCGAATGAATTTGTGGCGATGATTGAGCTGCAAAAAATAGCGCACCAGATGTCCCCGCGCGGGCTGGGCATTTTATCCGTCTTCCTGGTGTCGTTCGCGAACTTCGCCTCCATCGGCATCGTGGCCGGGGCGATTAAGGGCCTGAACGAGCAGCAGGGTAACGTGGTGTCGCGGTTTGGTCTGCGCCTGGTGTACGGTGCGACCCTGGTGAGCCTGCTGTCGGCGAGCTTTGCGGGGTTGGTGCTGTAAGTTTTGTGCCGGGTGGCGCTGCGCTTACCGGGCCTACAAAACAACAACGGCGGGTTATCCCGCCGTTTTCATTAAAACTGCACGCACACCGGCTGGTCGACACGCATCACCGACTCCTGCGCGAAGCGTGATTTATAAATCCCGCGCAACGCTTCGATGTTCTTCTCGCTCTGCGCATCTTTACCGTGGATCAGCATCAACGCCTTGCTCGGTTCACGCGCCACTTTTCCGTCGTTCCCCAGCCACTGCCCGCGGGCATCAAACACCGTTAGGCCATCGCGGAAACGCGGCGTCACGTCCTGGTCAACAAACTGCTGCCATTCGTTGCTGGTGATCTGCGCCCCGGCAGGACGGTTTAAGCCGAAATAGAGCGTGGTTTGCTGCATCTGGTTATCCGCTTTGCAGGTTTCTACCGCCGCATGTTGCGATGGCGCGTTGCAGCCCGCCAGCATCAATAATGCTGCCGCCATTAACCCTGTTTTGATTGTCATGCTTCGCTATCCTCATTGTTATAAGCACAGCGATATCAACGTAAATTGCAGAATTTAGCAAGAGAGGTTTATTCCCTCTCCCCTTTGGGGAGAGGGTTAGGGTGAGGGGAGAATTATTCCGGCTGCAGCTTAGACGGCGGTGCGGAGTGGTAGTGCGCGTCTGCTTCCGCAAAGCGTTTCTGCATGGAGGCAGACGGTGCTTTACCCAGCAGGCTGAAGACCACGATACCGATGCTGCCGAAGATGAAGCCTGGGATGATTTCGTACAGGCCCAGCCACGCGAACTGTTTCCAGACGATAACGGTCAGCGCACCGATAATCATTCCCGCCAGCGCGCCGTTACGGGTCATACGTGACCACATGACGGAGAACAGCACGACCGGACCAAACGCCGCACCAAAGCCCGCCCACGCGTAGCTCACAAGGCCCAGCACGCGGTTTTCCGGGTTGGCCGCCAGCGCGATGGCAATCAGCGCCACCACCAGCACCATAAAGCGCCCTACCCACACCAGCTCTTTCTGGCTCGCGTTTTTACGCAGGAAGGCTTTGTAGAGGTCTTCGGTGATCGCACTGGAGCAGACCAGCAGCTGGCAGCTCAGGGTGGACATTACCGCCGCCAGGATCGCGGAGAGCAGAATACCGGCAATCCACGGGTTAAACAGAATCTGCGCCAGCTCGATAAACACGCGCTCGGCGTTCTGGTTTACCGCGCCCGCCTGCGCCGGGTTATTGCTGAAGTAGGCAATACCGAAGAAGCCGACCGCACACGCGCCCGCCAGACACAGAATCATCCACGTCATACTGATGCGGCGCGCATGAACGATGGTATGGTGAGAATCCGCCGCCATAAAGCGCGCCAGGATGTGCGGCTGACCGAAGTAGCCCAGACCCCAGCCCATCAGGGAGACGATGGCGACAAAGTTCAGCCCTTTCAGCATGTCGACGTTTTCGATGCTCTTCTGCTTGATCACTTCCAGCGAATCGCCAAAGCCGCCAACGGTGAAAATCACAATCACCGGGGTCAGGATCAGGGCGAAGATCATCAGGCTCGCCTGCACGGTGTCGGTCCAGCTTACGGCCAGGAAGCCGCCCACGAAGGTATAGAGGATGGTCGCCGCCGCACCGGCCCACAGGGCGGTTTCGTAGCTCATGCCGAAGGTGCTTTCGAACAGACGCGCGCCGGCCACAATGCCGGAGGCACAGTAGATGGTGAAGAACAGCAGGATAACCACCGCGGAGATAATGCGCAGGATGCGGCTGTTATCTTCAAAACGTCCGGTGAAGTAATCCGGCAGCGTCAGGGCGTTGTTGTTGGCCTCGGTGTGCACGCGCAGACGGCCTGCCACCAGCTTCCAGTTGATCCACGCGCCGACGGTCAGGCCGATGGCGATCCAGCTTTCCGAAATACCGGAGATGAAAATCGCGCCCGGCAGCCCCATCAGCAGCCAGCCGCTCATGTCGGATGCGCCCGCAGAAAGTGCGGTCACCATCGGGCCTAAACTGCGTCCGCCCAGAATGTAGTCGTCAAAGTTCTTCGTTGACCGCCACGCCAAAAACCCTATCAGGATCATGCCAAAAATATAAACGAGAAATGTCACCAGCATCGGTGTGCTAATAGCCATTCAAATTCTCCAAAAGTGTCGAGCGACAGCCGTCCGGGCTGCCTTGTTATATGATCACCGGAACGAGGTGAATGTATCTTGTGTTTCGGTTGGGCGCGCTATCCTGCCGTATGCGCCTTCCGCTGACAAACGATTTAACACTGCATTTACATCAATTTCATCCCCGGTTTGATACAAGTTTCCTGTAGGTTGCACTCGCTCACGCTTTTACGGGTTGCACCTTTTAAAAGTGTTAACTCCCGCATAAAAACAGGCTTCCCGGGACAAAGGCAGCACGTTTTTCCAGCTAACCATCCGTTAACAATTCATTCATTTCCCGGGTTGCAAACCAGGTCACATTTAACACGGTTGCACAAAGTTGCAACATGGTGGATATTTCACGCTAACGACCAAACACGATGAAAGCACAACAGGAGCTTTGGCATGGGTATGACCACCATGGGGGTTAAGCTGGATGACGCAACCCGCGAACGGATTAAGACCGCAGCGACCCGCATTGACCGCACGCCGCACTGGTTAATTAAGCAGGCGATTTTTAACTATCTCGAAAGACTCGAGAGCGACGAGGGCCTGCCGGAGCTGCCTGCCCTGCTCGCCGGTGCCGCCAATGAAAGCGAGGAAGCGCCAGCCGCTGGCGATGAAAGCCATCAGCCGTTCCTCGAATTCGCCGAGCAGATCCTGCCGCAGTCCGTCAGCCGTGCCGCCATCACCGGCGCGTACCGCCGCGCCGAAACCGACGCCGTACCGATGCTGCTGGAGCAGGCTCGCCTGCCGGAAGCCGTTGCCGCCCAGGCGCACAGCCTGGCGTACCAGCTGGCTGACAAACTGCGTAACCAAAAAACCGCCACCGGCCGCGCCGGGATGGTTCAGGGTCTGCTGCAGGAATTTTCCCTCTCCTCACAGGAAGGCGTGGCGCTGATGTGCCTGGCAGAAGCGCTGCTGCGTATTCCGGATAAAGCCACCCGCGACGCGCTGATCCGTGACAAGATCAGCAACGGTAACTGGCATTCCCACATTGGCCGCAGCCCGTCGCTGTTCGTTAACGCGGCAACCTGGGGCCTGCTGTTTACCGGCAAGCTGGTCTCTACCCATAACGAAGCCAACCTGTCCCGCTCCCTGAACCGCATCATCGGCAAGAGCGGCGAGCCGCTGATCCGCAAAGGCGTGGACATGGCAATGCGCCTGATGGGCGAGCAGTTCGTCACCGGGGAAACCATTGCCGAAGCGCTGGCGAACGCCCGCAAGCTGGAAGATAAAGGTTTCCGCTACTCGTACGACATGCTCGGCGAAGCGGCCCTGACCGCCGCCGACGCGCAGGCCTATATGGTCTCTTACCAGCAGGCGATCCACGCCATCGGTAAAGCGTCCAACGGTCGCGGTATTTATGAAGGCCCGGGCATCTCGATTAAGCTTTCCGCCCTGCACCCGCGCTACAGCCGCGCGCAGTACGACCGGGTGATGGAAGAGCTCTACCCGCGCCTGAAGTCCCTGACCCTGCTGGCGCGCCAGTATGACATCGGCATCAACATCGACGCCGAAGAGGCCGACCGTCTGGAGATCTCCCTCGACCTGCTGGAAAAACTGTGCTTCGAGCCGGAGCTGGCGGGCTGGAACGGCATCGGCTTCGTTATCCAGGCCTACCAGAAGCGCTGCCCGTTCGTCATTGATTACCTGATTGACCTGGCCAGCCGCAGCCGCCGTCGCCTGATGATCCGTCTGGTGAAAGGGGCCTACTGGGACAGCGAAATCAAACGCGCCCAGATGGAAGGGCTGGAAGGCTATCCGGTCTATACCCGCAAGGTCTATACCGACGTCTCTTACCTCGCCTGCGCGAAAAAGCTGCTCGGCGTGCCGAACCTGATCTATCCGCAGTTCGCCACCCACAACGCCCACACCCTGGCGGCAATCTACAGCCTGGCCGGGCAGAACTACTACCCGGGCCAGTACGAATTCCAGTGCCTGCACGGCATGGGTGAACCGCTGTATGAGCAGGTGACCGGTAAAGTGGCGGACGGCAAGCTGAACCGCCCGTGCCGTATCTATGCTCCGGTGGGTACCCACGAAACCCTGCTGGCGTACCTGGTGCGTCGCCTGCTGGAAAACGGCGCGAACACCTCCTTCGTTAACCGCATCGCTGACACCACCCTGCCGCTGGACGAGCTGGTGGCCGACCCGGTGCAGGCCGTAGAGAAGATGGCGGCCCAGGAAGGCCAGATTGGCCTGCCGCATCCGAAGATTGCCCTGCCGCGCGAGCTGTACGGCAAAGGTCGCGTTAACTCGGCGGGCCTGGATCTCGCCAACGAACACCGTCTGGCATCCCTCTCCTCTGCCCTGCTCAACAGCGCATTGCAGAAGTGGCAGGCCAAACCGATGCTGGAGCAGCCCGCTGCTGACGGCGACATGCAGCCTGTTATCAACCCGGCAGAGCCAAAAGATATCGTCGGCTACGTGCGTGAAGCCACCGATGCGGAAGTGGATCAGGCGCTGGACAGCGCTGTGAATAACGCTCCTATCTGGTTCGCCACGCCGCCACAGGAGCGTGCCGCCATTCTGGAGCGCGCGGCGGTGCTGATGGAAGATCAGATGCAGTCGCTCATCGGTATTCTGGTGCGCGAAGCGGGTAAAACCTTCAGCAACGCCATCGCCGAAGTGCGCGAGGCGGTCGACTTCCTGCACTACTACGCCGGTCAGGTGCACGATGATTTCGACAACGAAACCCACCGTCCGCTCGGCCCGGTCGTCTGTATCAGCCCGTGGAACTTCCCGCTGGCGATCTTCACCGGCCAGATTGCCGCCGCGCTTGCCGCAGGCAACAGCGTGCTGGCAAAACCGGCAGAGCAGACCCCGCTGATTGCCGCACAGGGCATCAATATTCTTCTGGAAGCCGGCGTACCGGCGGGCGTGGTCCAGCTGCTGCCGGGCCGCGGTGAAACCGTGGGCGCCAAACTGACCTCCGATAACCGCGTGCGCGGCGTGATGTTTACCGGTTCGACCGAAGTGGCCTCGCTGCTGCAGCGCAACATTGCCACTCGTCTGGATGCACAGGGTCGTCCTACGCCGCTCATCGCGGAAACCGGCGGCATGAACGCCATGATCGTTGACTCCTCCGCCCTCACCGAGCAGGTGGTGGTCGACGTGCTGGCCTCCGCCTTCGACAGCGCAGGTCAGCGCTGCTCCGCCCTGCGCGTGCTGTGCCTGCAGGACGACGTGGCGGACCACACGCTGAAAATGCTGCGCGGCGCGATGGCCGAATGCCGCATGGGCAACCCGGGCCGTCTCACCACCGACATCGGGCCGGTGATCGACGCGGAAGCCAAAGCCAACATCGAAAACCACATTCAGACCATGCGCGCGAAAGGCCGTCCGGTGTTCCAGGCGGTGCGTGAAAACAGCGAAGATACCCGCGAGTGGCGTACCGGCACCTTTGTGCCGCCTACGCTTATCGAGCTGGCGAGCTTCGACGAGCTGAAAAAAGAGGTCTTCGGTCCGGTACTGCACGTGGTGCGCTACAACCGTAACAACCTCAACGAGCTGGTTGAGCAGATCAACGCCTCCGGCTATGGCCTGACGCTTGGCGTACATACCCGTATCGACGAGACCATCGCGCAGGTAACCGGCAGCGCCAAAGTGGGCAACCTGTACGTTAACCGCAACATGGTTGGCGCGGTCGTGGGCGTGCAGCCGTTCGGCGGTGAAGGCCTTTCCGGCACCGGTCCGAAAGCGGGCGGTCCACTCTACCTGTACCGTCTGCTGGCGAACCGACCGGAGAACGCGCTGGGCGTCACCCTGGCACGTCAGGATGCGGAATATCCGGTGGATGCACAGCTGAAAACCGTGCTGACGCAGCCACTTGAAGCCCTGATCGCCTGGGCGGAAAAACGTCCTGAACTGCGTGCCGTGGCGCAGCAGTACGGCGAGCTGGCACAGGCCGGTACGCAGCGTCTGCTGCCGGGGCCGACCGGCGAGCGCAACACCTGGACGCTCATGCCGCGCGAACGCGTACTGTGCGTGGCCGATAACGAGCAGGACGCGCTGGTGCAGCTGGCTGCCGCGATGGCAACCGGGTGTGAAGTGCTGTGGCCGGACGATGCGCTACATCGCGATCTCGCCAAACAGCTGCCGAAAGCGGTCTCGGCCCGCATTCACTTCGCGAAAGCCGATGCGCTGCTGACGCAGCCGTTTGATGCCGTGATTTATCACGGTGATTCCGACCAGCTGCGCGAACTCTGCGAGCAGGTTGCGGCCCGCAGCGGGGCAATTGTTTCGGTGCAGGGCTTCGCCCGCGGTGAAACCAACCTGCTGCTGGAACGCCTGTATGTAGAACGCTCTCTCAGCGTCAATACCGCGGCGGCAGGCGGTAACGCCAGCCTGATGACAATCGGCTAACGCTGTGCTAATAAGGCTCCGGAGACGGAGCCTTATTTAATTGGGGAGTGTATGAAACGATTTCTTATCGCAGGCGCAGCACTGCTGCTAAGCGCCAGCGCGCTGGCCGACGAGTGCGACAAAGCGACCACCCAGCTTGAACTGAATACCTGTAGCGCGCAGCAGTACCAGGCTGCCGATAAAAAGCTCAACCAGACCTATCAGGCCGCCATCAAGCGTGCGGCTGCCCCCCAGCGCGATCTGCTGAAAAAAGCGCAGCAGGCGTGGATTGCCCTGCGCGACGCGGACTGTGCGTTTATCGGTTCGGGGACGGAAGGCGGGAGCGTCCAGCCAATGATTGTTAACCAGTGCCTGGCGGAAAAAACCGTGGAGCGCGAAGCGTTTCTGGCCTCGCTGATGCAGTGCGAAGAGGGCGACTTAAGCTGCCCTCTCCCACCGGGGAACTAACGCAGGCGGATCCCTTCGATAATCATCCGCTGCACGTTTTCCAGGGTGCTGTGGAAAAACGCTTCGTCCTGGAGCGTTTTTCCAGTCACCGCCTCGACCTGGGCCGCAAAGTCAGCGTAATGCTGGGTGGAGGCCCAAATCATAAAGATCAGATGATGCGGATCGACCGGAGCCAGTTTTCCGCTGGCCACCCATCCGGCGATAATGGCCGACTTATCGTCCACCAGCTGTTTTAAATCTCCGGTTAATTCCGCCTGCAACAGCGGCGCCCCCTGCAGCATCTCAAGACAAAACAGTCGTGAAGCCTGCGGGTAATCGCGCGACACCTCCAGCTTCAGGCGAATGTACTCTTTGATCGCCACCAGCGGGGCCAGCTCTTCGCGGAACGCTTTCAGCGGCGCCAGCCAGATATCGAGGATCTGCTGCATCACCGCGACATACAGCGCCTCTTTCGACGGGTAGTAGTAGAGCAGATTGGTTTTGGATACCCCGGACTGCTCCGCCACCTGCTCCAGGCGCGTGCCGTGAATACCAAACTGCGAAAAGGTCTCCAGCGCCGCGCTGAGGATCGCCTGTTTCTTAGCGCTCACCGCCTGCGAACGTTTACCTGGTGTTTTCACTGCGCCTTGTGCCATTCCCGCTCTCCTTATTCTGCGTTGCCCTCAGCATAGCAAAACCCCCGTCTCGTCACGACATTCTGCACTCCGATCGCGCATGAATGCCTGTTTTCTGTGCAATGTTTTTGACCAGTTAGTCCACATTTAATCCAATCAAACCACCAACTTCTGATTAACACATTAATAACACAGCCATTTTCAAAACTGGCACTGCCTTTGCAAAAACACCGTTACACCTGCGACGTAATGAAGAGAGGTTCGTGATGAAAATTGGCGTATTTGTACCCATCGGCAACAACGGCTGGCTTATCTCGACCACTGCACCGCAATACATGCCGACCTTTGAGCTAAATAAAGCCATCGTGCAGAAAGCGGAGCACTACCATTTCGACTTTGCGCTTTCGATGATCAAGCTGCGCGGCTTTGGCGGCAAAACCGAATTCTGGGACCACAACCTGGAGTCCTTCACCCTGATGGCCGGGCTGGCCGCAGTCACCTCGCGGATCCAAATCTACGCCACCGCCGCCACGCTCACCCTGCCCCCGGCGATCGTGGCGCGCATGGCCTCCACCATCGACTCCATCTCCGGCGGGCGCTTTGGCGTCAATCTGGTCACCGGCTGGCAAAAACCGGAGTACGAGCAGATGGGGCTCTGGCCGGGGGACGATTACTTCTCGCGTCGCTACGACTACCTGACCGAGTACGTGCAGGTGCTGCGCGATCTGTGGGGTACCGGAAAAAGCGATTTCAAAGGTGACTTCTTCACCATGAACGACTGCCGCGTCAGCCCGCAGCCGTCGGTGCCGATGAAGGTGATTTGCGCCGGGCAGAGCGACGCGGGAATGGAATTCTCGGCGAAATACGCCGACTTTAACTTCTGCTTCGGTAAAGGTGTGAACACGCCTGCCGCCTTCGCCCCGACCGCCGCGCGCATGAAAGAAGCCGCCGACAAAACCGGGCGCGACGTGGGCTCCTACGTGCTGTTTATGGTGATTGCCGACGAAACCGACGACGCGGCGCGCGCAAAATGGGAGCGCTATAAGGACGGCGCCGACGAGGAAGCCCTGAGCTGGCTCACCGAGCAGAGCCAGAAGGATACCCGCTCCGGCGCGGACACCAACGTTCGTCAGATGGCCGACCCGACCTCCGCCGTCAATATCAACATGGGCACCCTGGTCGGCTCGTACGCCAGTGTTGCGAGAATGCTCGATGAAGTGGCGGCCGTTCCCGGGGCGGAAGGCGTCCTGCTGACCTTCGATGACTTCCTCACCGGTGTGGAGACCTTCGGCGAGCGCATCCAGCCGCTGATGCAGTGCCGCGCCCACATTCCTGCCGTCACGAAGGAGGTGGCGTAATGACAACCCTTAACGCACGCCCGGAAGCCATCACCTTTGCGCCGCAGCAGAGCGCGCTGATCGTGGTGGACATGCAAAACGCCTACGCCAGCCAGGGCGGCTATCTGGATCTGGCGGGGTTCGACGTCTCCGCCACCCGACCGGTGATTGAGAACATTAAAACCGCCGTCGCCGCCGCGCGCGCCGCGGGCATGCTCATCATCTGGTTCCAGAACGGCTGGGACGATCAGTACGTCGAGGCCGGCGGCCCCGGCTCGCCCAACTTCCACAAGTCGAACGCCCTGAAAACCATGCGTAAACGGCCCGAGCTGCAGGGCAAACTGCTGGCGAAGGGCGGCTGGGATTATCAGCTGGTGGATGAACTGGTCCCGCAGGCGGGTGATATCGTCCTGCCGAAACCGCGCTACAGCGGCTTTTTCAACACCCCGCTCGACAGCCTGCTGCGCAGTCGGGGCATTCGCCATCTGGTGTTCACCGGCATCGCCACCAACGTCTGCGTGGAGTCGACCCTGCGCGACGGCTTTTTCCTCGAGTATTTCGGCGTGGTGCTGGAAGACGCGACCCATCAGGCCGGGCCGGAATTTGCCCAGAAGGCGGCCCTGTTCAATATCGAAACCTTTTTTGGCTGGGTCAGCTGCGTCAATGATTTCTGCGACGCCCTGAATCCTCCGCTCGCCCGTATCGCCTGAGGAGACACACGATGCCGAAATCCGTAATTATCCCGCCGGGCACCAGCACGCCCATCGCCCCGTTTGTTCCCGGCACCCTCGCCGACGGCGTGGTGTATGTCTCCGGCACGCTGCCGTTTGATAAAGACAACAACGTGGTGTTTATCAACGACCCAAAGGCGCAAACCCGCCACGTGCTGGAGACGATCAAAACCGTGATCGAAACGGCGGGTGGCACGATGGAGGATGTGACCTTCAACAGCATCTTTATCACCGACTGGAAAAACTACGCCGCGATTAATGAAATCTACGCGGAGTTCTTCCCCGGCGATAAACCGGCCCGTTTCTGCATTCAGTGCGGGCTGGTGAAGCCGGACGCGCTGGTTGAAATCGCCACCGTTGCGCACATCGCGAAGTGAGGCGGCCATGAAACTCTCCGTCTCACCGCCCCCGTATGAGGGTGCGCCCGTGGTGGTCCTTATTTCCGGTCTCGGCGGCAGCGGCAGCTACTGGCTGCCCCAGCTGGCCGCGATGGAACCGGAGTATCAGGTGGTGTGCTATGACCAGCGCGGAACGGGCAATAACCCCGACGCCCTGCCGGAAGGGTACAGCCTGGCACAGATGGCGGACGAACTGGCCCAGGCGCTGGCAGAGGCCGGGATCGCGCGCTACAGCATCGTCGGCCACGCGCTGGGGGCGCTGGTCGGCCTGCAGCTGGCCCTCGACAGGCCCGACGCCCTCACCGCGCTGGTGTGCGTCAACGGCTGGCTGAGCCTCAACGCCCACACCCGCCGCTGCTTTCAGATCCGCGAGCGCCTGCTGCATTACGGCGGCCCGCAGGCGTGGGTTGAGGCGCAGCCGCTGTTTCTCTACCCGGCAGACTGGATGGCCGCTCGCGCCCCCCGTCTCGAGGCCGAAGAGGCCCTGGCGCTGGCCCACTTTCAGGGAAAAACCAACCTGCTGCACCGGCTTAGCGCCCTGAAAAAGGCCGACTTCAGCCGCCACGCCGCACGCATTCGCTGCCCGGTCCAGATCATCTGTTCCGCCGACGACATGCTGGTGCCCTCTGTCTGCTCGTCTGAGCTGCAGGCTGCGATCCCGCACAGCCACAGCGCGGTGATGCGCCAGGGCGGACATGCCTGTAACGTCACCGAGCCGGACACCTTTAACACCCTGCTGCTGAACGGGCTGGCCAGCCTGCTGCACAGTCATGAACACGCTTTATAAGGAGCTGTAATGAGCGAAGCCATTAATCCCACCGCGCTGGAAACGCTGTTCACCGGCGCCCGCACCCATAACGGCTGGCAGGATATTGCCGTCAGCGACGAGACGCTGCGCGAAATCTACGACCTGATGAAATGGGGGCCAACCTCCGCCAACTGCTCCCCGGCGCGCATTGTGTTTGTGCGAAGCGCGGAGGGAAAAGAGAAGCTGCGCCCGGCGCTCTCCAGCGGCAACCTGGAGAAAACGCTCACCGCTCCGGTCACGGCGATTGTGGCCTGGGACAGTGAATTCTACGAACGCCTGCCTGAACTGTTCCCGCACGGCGATGCCAGAAGCTGGTTTACCGCAAGCCCCGCGCTGGCGGAAGAGACCGCCTTTCGCAACAGCTCGCTGCAGGCCGCCTACATGATTTTCGCCTGTCGCGCGCTGGGGCTGGACACCGGCCCGATGTCGGGCTTTGACCGCCAAAAGGTCGACGAGGCCTTTTTCACCGGCACGACGCTTAAAAGCAATCTGCTGATCAACATTGGCTACGGCGACCCGGGCAAACTTTACGGCCGCCTGCCGCGCCTGACCTTCGACGATGCCTGCGGGCTGGCGTAAGGAGCGATGATGACGACACCGGATAAACAAACCTTTCGCGACGCCATGGCCTGCGTCGGCGCGGCGGTGAATATCATCACCACCGACGGTCCCGCGGGGATGGCAGGCTTCACCGCTAGCGCGGTGTGCAGCGTCACGGATTCCCCACCCACCCTGCTGGTGTGCCTGAACCGCGGCGCGTCCGTCTGGCCAACGTTCAGCGAAAACCGCACGCTGTGCGTGAATACCCTGAGCGCCGGGCAGGAGCCGCTCTCAAACCTGTTTGGCGGCAAAACGCCGATGGAAGAACGCTTCGCCGCCGCCCGCTGGCAGACGGGCGACACCGGCTGCCCGCGCCTGGAGGATGCGCTGGCCTCGTTTGACTGCCGCATCAGCCAGGTGGTGAGCGTCGGTACCCATGACATTCTGTTTTGCGACATTGTTTCGATTATTCGCCACCCCGCGCCGCAAGGGCTGGTGTGGTTTGACCGCGGCTACCACGCGCTTATGCGCCCCGCCTGTTAACCCGCTTTAAGGAGACAGACCATGTTCGGATTTCCCCACTGGCAGTTGAAATCGACCTCCACAGAAGCAGGCGTGGTCGCGCCGGATGAACGCCTCCCGCTCGGGCAGACGATGGTGATGGGCGTCCAGCACGCGGTTGCGATGTTTGGCGCCACGGTGCTGATGCCGATGCTGATGGGGCTCGATCCCAACCTCTCTATTCTGATGTCGGGTATCGGCACCCTGCTGTTCTTTTTTGTCACCGGCGGGCGCGTGCCCAGCTATCTGGGATCCAGCGCCGCCTTTGTCGGCGTGGTTATTGCCACCACCGGGTTTAACGGCCAGGGGATCAACCCCAACCTGAGCGTGGCCCTCGGCGGCATCATCGCCTGTGGTCTGGTGTATACCCTGATTGGTCTGGTAGTGATGAAGATTGGCACGCGCTGGATCGAGCGCATGATGCCCCCGGTCGTGACGGGCGCCGTGGTGATGGCGATTGGCCTGAACCTCGCCCCGATTGCGGTCAGAAGCGTCTCCGCCTCGCCGTTTGAAAGCTGGATGGCGGTGATCACCGTGCTGTGCATCGGCCTGGTGGCGGTGTTCACGCGAGGCATGATCCAGCGGCTGCTGATTCTGGTCGGGCTGATTGTTGCCTGTCTGGTGTATGCCCTGCTGGCGAACGTTTTTGGTCTCGGCAAGCCGGTGGATTTTACGCTGCTGCATCAGGCCGCCTGGTTCGGCCTGCCGAAAGTGACCTCGCCCACCTTTAACACCCAGGCGATGATGCTTATCGCACCGGTGGCGGTGATCCTGGTGGCAGAGAACTTAGGTCACCTGAAGGCGGTCGCGGGAATGACCGGGCGCAGCATGGATCCGTACATGGGCCGCGCGTTCGTCGGTGACGGGCTGGCAACCATGCTCTCCGGTTCCGTGGGCGGCAGCGGCGTCACCACCTATGCCGAAAACATCGGCGTAATGGCGGTGACCAAAGTCTACTCGACGCTGGTCTTCGTGGCGGCGGCGGTAATGGCGATGCTGCTCGGCTTCTCACCGAAATTCGGCGCGCTGATCCACACCATTCCGTCACCGGTTATCGGCGGGGCATCGATTGTGGTGTTTGGGCTGATCGCCGTGGCCGGCGCGCGCATCTGGGTGCAGCATCGGGTCGATCTCAGCCAGAACGGCAACCTGATTATGGTGGCGGTCACGCTGGTGCTGGGCGCGGGCGATTTTGCCCTGACGCTGGGCGGCTTTACGATCGGCGGGATTGGCACGGCGACCTTCGGCGCGATCCTGCTTAACGCCCTGCTGAGCCGCCGGATGGCTGATGCGCCGCAGGGCGCCGTCGTGCATCAGGATTCCTGATTTAACGTCGCGCTGTCATTTTCTGGCAGCGCGTTTTTCTTCCGTTTGAGCTTCAACTCGCTCACCAGCACCCCGGCGACAATAAATGCCGCGCCCACCAGGGCCAGCAGCGGCAGACGTTCCCCAGCCAGTCGCCCGAAAATGCCCGCCCAGACAGGTTCACCGGTATAAATCACCGTCGCGCGGGTTGGCGATACGCTGCGCTGCGCCCAGTTCATGGTGACCTGAATAATGGCGCTGAAGATACCCAGACCCAGTGCGACCACAATCAGCCCAGTGGACATCGGCGGCACGGACTCCCCTGCCGGAACCATCGTCGCAAAGGCCACCAGCGACGCGGTAGCAAGCTGTACTACCGTAACCCGCTTGACGTCCACCTTGCCCGCCCAGGCGCTGATCAGGATAATTTCCGCCGCAATCGCAACCGCCCCGACGAGGGTGATGATCTCGCCCGGCCCCAGCGCCAGGAGGTTGTTTTCCGGCCCGGCCAGCAAAATCAGACCGATAAACGCCAGCACGATGCCAATACAGGACATCAGACCGGGCAGCCGCCCCAGGCACAGCCACTGCAATAGCGGCACCAGCGGCACATACATCGCGGTGATAAACGCGGATTTGCTGCTGGAGATGGTCTGCAATCCCCACGTCTGCAGGCTGTAGCCCATCGCTATCGCGACACCAATGGCCACGCCGGCCTTCAGCTCTTTGAGCGTCAGACCCCGCAGCGTGTTAAGCGAAATCAGCCCTACGGCAAGCGCCGCCGTCGCAAAGCGCAGACCAACGAAGAAGAACGGATCGCTGAGGGTCACCGCGTACTGAACGGCCAGAAACGTCCCGCCCCAGAACATGGTGATGAGAATGAGGATGGCTTCCTGCGGTTTTACGGAGAATTTAAAGCGTGAGACAGACATGCGGCACCAGCAAGTGAGAACAATTCTGTAGTGTGCGTTGCCTTTGGTTACAGTTCAATGTTGCAGAAATAAAAAAACCGCCGGGAGATCCCGGCGGCAGGGGTTCAACCCGGCGTGTTACTTACTGCTGCTGCCGTGGCTGTTTTTACCCCCTTTCTTGCCAGCTTCAGATGCGCGTTGCGGGTCATTCTTGAAGTTGCCCCCGCTATGCTGGCCACCTTTACGGCCTGCTTCTGATGCTCTTTCACGGTCTTCTGCGAAATTACCTGAACCACCACGATGGTTTGCCATTTCTAACCTCCAGAATGTGAAACATTAGACATCATATTGCATTCAGTAAAAGAGGATTCTTTCACCTCGCAACACAAGGACAGTGCCTTTATCTGTGCCGCGTGAAACTAAGCTTAGTGGAATGCCGCTATCCGGCAAGCCGCAGGTAATATTCTGCAACATGAACTCAGCCTTTCGGGTGAGATGACGCGACGGGAATGCATAAACCTTTCTTATCATTTTAAAAATCCGCACCGGGAAAGTTGTATCATTTTGCTACAAAGTCATTTTTCTACGCATGTTGTTATAAATCAAATAAATGGCGTTCATTTTTGCAGTCTGGCTGTGATGACATATCTTTAAAAGAACGCAGCGATCCGCTGTCAGAAAAACCAACGAGGAGTGATGCAAAATGGCAAAAGTTCTGGTGCTCTATTATTCCATGTATGGACACATTGAAACCATGGCTCACGCGGTAGCAGAAGGTGCAAACAGGGTTGATGGCGTTGAGGTTGTGGTCAAACGCGTACCGGAAACCATGCAGGCGGAAGCCTTCCTGAAAGCCGGGGGTAAAACACAAAACGCCCCGGTCGCCACCCCGCAGGAGCTGGCGGATTATGATGCCATTATCTTCGGCACCCCGACCCGCTTCGGTAATATGTCGGGCCAGATGCGCACCTTCCTCGATCAAACCGGCGGACTTTGGGCATCCGGGGCGCTTTACGGCAAACTCGCGAGTGTATTCAGCTCTACCGGGACCGGCGGCGGCCAGGAGCAGACGATTACCTCAACCTGGACTACCCTTGCTCATCACGGGATGGTGATTGTGCCGATTGGCTACGGCGCACAGGAGCTGTTTGACGTTTCCCAGGTGCGCGGCGGTACGCCGTACGGCGCAACCACCATTGCCGGTGGGGATGGCTCACGTCAGCCAAGCAATGAAGAACTGTCTATCGCCCGCTATCAGGGTGAATATGTCGCGGGTCTGGCCAAAAAACTGAACGGCTAACACCCAACAGGAGGACAAGCATGCCAACTCAAGAATCCAAAGCTCACCACGTGGGCGAATGGGCAAGTTTACGCAACACCTCTCCGGAGATTGCCGAAGCTATCTTTGAAGTCGCGAAGTACGATGAAAAGCTGGCCGAGCAGATTTGGGAGGAAGGTAACGATGAGGTGCTGGTGCGCGCCTTCGAAAAAACGGACAAAGACTCGCTCTTCTGGGGCGAGCAAACCATCGAACGTAAAAACGTCTAAGCGTTTCCCCCCGCTATCACGCGGGGGGTGCTCCTTTACTTCGCCGCGTTATTCATCACCGCATTGAATTTGTCGACAGGACAGAAGCCGTTCGCATCTACCGGGCAGCCCTTCAGCTCCAGCGTCACGCGCTGTGCCGGAGACTGCAGCGAAAGCACGCTGGCGTTACGCAGTTGCTCTGAGCTCTGGTAGACATACTCAATTTTCATCAGCTCCTGGTTGGCATTTTTGTCGTGCCAGCGCTGGAAGACAATTTTGCCGCCAATCGGGGTGCGCTCCTGCTGGTCGTGCAGCTGATAGGGTTTGAAATCCAGGGCGGTGAGCAGGGAAGCAATGTTCGAGTCATGCCCCACCAGCAGGGTGATCTTAGGTGCTTTCGCCTGGTCGGTGACCAGGGTTCTATCGATATATTTCACCAGCGGCTTCGCCACGTTTTGTGCCACCTCGGTGGAGGTAAACAGCGAATCCTGATAGCCGTTCTTCAGCTTCGACAGCACGCGCCACTGCTGGTCGGTCTTGATTTCACCCCAGGCGACCTGGTCGGCCGGGAAGCCTTCGTAATATTGCAGCGTGAACGCATCCACCAGCGAGTTACCCACCTTCAGCGGCCCGGATACGCCAGGCTCTTTTTCATAGTCGGCGCTGAAGGTATCTTTCGCATCCGCCAGCGAGCAGACTTTTTTCTCTTTGCACGACGGCGAGTCGGCGTAGTTTGTCATCTGCTCCAGCAGCTTGTAGCTGTCTGCGAGCTGCATTTTCTGCCGCTCGGCCTCCATCGCCTTCAGCGCTTTTTCGCGGAATTCCGATGAGTTGTCGGTAATCACCGGATTGAAGGTCGGATCCATGGTGCCCATTTTTTCCTGATGGTGCACAGGAACGTCGCAGCCCGGGAACGCGCCGGTAATGAAGAACTGTGCGGTCGCGACGGTACGCTGCAGGCTGTTGGCATAAGCGTAAACGCTATCCGCCGCTGGACATTCTCCCGTCTTCACCATCCCCTGCTGCGCCAGCCACTCGCGCATGTAATGGCCCATATAGACCTCCAGCACGCCGCCTTTAGTGGTGAGCTGACCGCCCGGCACCTCCCACTCCGGCCACTGCTTCGGCGTGGACTGCTCCAGCACGCTGCCGTTGTTGGCGAGCGGCGCGCGCAGGTTATGGCGACTCATGATTAAAACTTGCTCCAGCTGATACCCTTCCGGCGTCTCTTGCGCCTGCACGCCAAACGTTGCTGAAATGGAACCGGCGACTGCCAGCGCGAGTAGTGCTTTTCTCATCCCTAATTCCTCACTCGTTTTAAAATGTCGCGCTCAGTGTGACAGATTCGTCACAATTTTCCGGGAAGCATTTCTCAAACTGATGATTAACGTGCTTACGGTGTGTGCCAATTAGTTTTATAATAAAACCACACCCTGCCGGAGAATTCGCTGTGAAACGTACCCGCCTCGAAGAGAGCACCTGCCCCGTCGCCCGTTCGCTGGATATCATCGGCGACTGGTGGTCGCTGCTGATTGTTCGCGACGCGCTCCGCGGGATTAAACGCTTCGGCGAGTTTCAGAAAAGCCTCGGTATTGCGAAAAACATGCTGACCACGCGGCTCAAGCTGCTGGTAGACGAAGGCATTCTCCGGCTTCAGCCCGCCTCCGACGGCAGCGCCTGGCAGGAGTATGTCCTGACCGACAAGGGACGCGCCCTGCAAACCGTGCTGGTTGCCCTGTCCCAGTGGGGGAATGAATTTTTGTTTACTGAAAACGAATGCGGCACCGTGCTGGTCGATTCCGAACAGCGCAAACCCCTGCGCAAACTGGCGCTTATCGCCGACGATGGGCGCGAACTGACGCCTGAAGAGATAGTGGCTAAACTCCCCTCCTGACCGTTCCCGACGGCAAAAGCACAAAATGATCGCCAACATGGTTGCATTATAAAACCAAATAGCAGAGAGTTAATTCAGTTTCATCTTGAAACCAAATAACCCACTTTGCTTTGAGGTAACACACGATGACTACGCAAATCACCACCGCCCTGATCACGGGTGCCTCCTCCGGGATTGGCGCCGTTTATGCCGATCGTCTTGCCGCGCGCGGTGCCAACCTGGTGCTGGTCGCTCGCCGCGAAGATCGCCTGAAAACCCTCGCCGCCGACCTGCGCGCGCGCTATGGCGTGGCCGTCGATATACTGGTGGCCGATCTTACCGATGAAGCCGGGATCCGCGCCGTGGAAGAGGAGCTGCGCAGCAATACCGCCATTGATACGCTCATCAACAACGCGGGCACCGCGCAGATGGCACCGTTCCTCGCGGGCGAGGTAGCGCAGCATCAGGCCATTAATACCCTGAACACCACGGCGCTGATGCGTTTGACCTACGCCATCCTGCCCCGCCTGGCGCAGAATAACCGCGGCACGCTGATCAATATCGCGTCCGTGCTGGCCCTGCACGTCCGGGCGGGAAGCGCGCTCTACAGCGCCACTAAGGCGTGGGTACTGAGCTTTACCCGTGGGTTACAGGAAGAATTTGCCGACAGCAGCGTGCGTATTCAGGCCGTACTGCCCGCCGCCACCGCAACGGAGATCTGGAGCCATTCAGGCGTCACGGTGGACGATCTGCCGGAAGGTTCGGTAATGACCACCGACGATATGGTGGATGCGTCGCTGGCGGGTCTGGATCAGGGCGAACCGATCACCATCCCGCCGATGCATGATGCAGGCCTGTGGGAGCGCTACGAAGCGGCGCGCCTTGAGCTGTTTAGCAGCGCACGCACCGGCATCCCGGCACCGCGCTACGTAAAACAGTAGCCTAACGCTGAAGCTGGTCGCCGTACTCGCTCATCCAGGCGGCCAGCGGCGAGAGTGCGTCCTGCAGGGTTAACCCCAGCCCGGTGATCTGATACTCCACGCGCGGCGGGATCTCCGGGTAGACCGTCCGCGTCACCAGCCCGCGCTGTTCAAACAGGCGCAGCTGCTTCGTCAGCTCTTTCTGGGTGATGGGTGCAGCCGCCCGCAGCAGGTCGCCAAAGCGTACGGGCGTATTAAAGACAATCAGGCGATAGAGAATGGGGATCGCCCATTTGCCGGAAATCAGGTTCACAAACTGCGTCATCGGGCAGGTATACGCCTCAGATTTTTTTTCACAGCACACCTCCAGCATTTCTGCCATAGCATACCTCTTGCCTAGTTAGTATCCATTTGGTACCTGGTTTCCTTTCGATACTAACGTTTCTATAGTGCTTTCTCCAGAGACATTTCAGGAGAAGAACATGGGTCGTTTAACCGATAAGTATACGTTGATTACCGGCGGCACCAGCGGCATCGGTCTTGCCACCGCGCAGGCGTTTATCGCCGAAGGGGCGCGCGTCGCCGTGACCGGACGCAACCCGGACACCCTCGCCGAAGCAGAGCGCATTCTGGGCGATAAGGCCTGGGTGATCCCAACCGATGCGGGCGATATCGCGTCGCAGAAAGCGCTGGCGGAAACCCTCGCCGCCCGCTGGCCGCGCCTCGACGCGGTGTTTCTCAACGCCGGCGACGTAACGCACGCGCCGCTGGAAGCCTGGCAGGAGGATGCGTGGGATCGCCTGATGAACATCAACCTGAAGGGACCGTTCTTTTTAATTCAGGCGCTGCTGCCGCTGCTGAATAACCCGTCGTCGGTGATCCTCTGCGGCTCCGTGAGCGCGCGCATCGGCCTGCCCACCAGCAGCGTGTATGCCGCGAGCAAGGCCGCCCTGCTGTCGCTGGCGCGCACGCTGTCGGCGGAGCTGCTGCCGCGCGGGATCCGCGTTAACGGTCTGAGCCCCGGTCCGGTGGAAACCCCGGCCTTTACCAAAACGGGCTTAAGCGAAGAAGCGCTTAACGCGATGATGGCGGAGATCATCAAGCTGGTGCCGCTCGGCAGAATGGGCTCGACGACGGAGCTGGCAAAAGCCGCGCTCTATCTGGCGTCCGACGAGTCGAGCTACACGGTAGGAACGGAGCTGCTGGTGGACGGCGGCATGGGGAGTTTGTAACTCAAAAGGCGCTGATGCCGGTGACGATGCCGACATACAGCGCCGCCCATACGCAGGCGGAAATCAGGCTGACGGCGTAGACCTTTGCTGCATTCAGCCTGAGCATCCCCGCCGCCAGCGGGACGATGTAACGCAACACCGCCAGAAATCGCGACGTAAAGAGCACGATGACACTGTTCTTTTGCAGCTGATGCTGTACCCGCAAGAACTTGTCGGCATGCTTTGAGGTAAAACGCGTGACCAGCCGGGTGTGCCCCATCAGCTGGCCGATATGGTAGTTCAGCACCGAGCCCGCCGTTGCCCCCAACACCACGGCCAGCCACGCCAGCGCAGGATGCATGCTCGCCTGGCTGACGGTCATGCCCGCCAGCAGCATCACCGAGGCGGGCGGCAGCACGGAGGAGATCAGCACCGTCGACTTGCTCAGCGCCATCATAAATAACAGCGCGAACAGATGTGCCGGATACAGCGCAAAATGATTCAGCAGATTATCAAACCACGCCATTTGCTTCTCCTCCGTTGATTATATAATCCTCCATTAGAAATGAATGACCTTAAATAAACCATCAACGCTTTATTAAATAAGATTCTCCTAAACCGTTCTTAAACATTATTTAATTTCCCGAGCGGCAATATCAAATAAGCGTATTATTTCCCTCGTTTTACAACGATCTCGTTATGGCGAGGCTCCTGTACAAATACACGTTATCGCTCTGGTAGGTTCGAGAGAATCGACACAGGGTAAAACAGGCACTGTCGAATCAAGGCTTTGTCAGTATAACTTCCCTCACGGGATACGGTGTACAGTGCTGAACCCAGGACGTGGGGATCTCCTCTTCGACATGCCCTGTCTTGCTCGCCCCTGAGAGATTTTATTATTCAAAGGGAATTCACTATGTCTTACGCTATTCACAACCAAAACCTGGCATTCAATGACAGCGCGATCGCGCAATATATGAATACCGATTTTATTGTCCTCGATATTTCATTATGCGTGGCGCTGGCGCGCGAGCAATTCTTCGAAAAATTAAAAGACGACGATATTCCGTCTCATATTTTTATTGAAGACAATGGCCGCCTGGCGGGCATGATTGCCGTGCGTAAATTGCTGCAGACCGCCGATACGGTACAGCCGGTGAAATCGCTGATGATTTCGCAGTTTTTGCAGGTCAAACCGGAGGATGAACGTGCCGACGTTGCCGGGCTGCTGGCGCACGGCGGCGCGGACGTGGTGCCCGTGGTCACCCACGGCAAGCTCGTCGGCTGTCTGACCGAGCGCGAAATCGCCCATCTGCTGGAAGATGACGTCACCGAGGATGCTCAGCTTCAGGGGGCGACGCTGCCGCTGGAGAAGCCCTATCTGGACACCAGCCCGTATAGCCTGTGGAAAAAACGCTCCGTCTGGCTGCTGCTGCTGTTTGTCGCGGAGGCCTACACCAGCTCGGTGATCCAGCATTTTGAAGAGGCGCTGGAGTCCGCCATCGCGCTGGCGTTCTTCATTCCGCTGCTGATCGGCACGGGCGGCAACAGCGGAACGCAGATCACCTCCACCCTGGTGCGCGCCATGGCGCTGGGGGAAGTGCGTCTGCGCGACGTTGGCCGCGTGCTGCGTAAAGAGATGACCACCTCGCTGATGATTGCCGCCACGCTGGGTCTGGCCGGATGCATCCGCGCCTGGATGATGGGGATTGGGCTGGAAATCACGCTTATCGTCAGCCTGACGCTGGTGTGCATTACGCTCTGGAGCGCGATTGTGTCGTCCGTCATTCCGATGGTGCTTAAGCGCTGCGGCATTGACCCGGCGGTCGTCTCCGCCCCGTTTATCGCGACGCTGATCGACGGCACCGGGCTGATTATCTACTTTAAGATCGCGCAATATACGCTGGGGCTGGAGTAACGCTGTTCCCTGCCGGGTGGCGCTACCGCTTACCCGGCCTACAAATTAACGCGCAACACCGTCAGCCAGCGTTCTCACCGCCCGCCCAAACGCCTCAATCGCCAGGGCGACATCCTCAGCCATCACCGATTCGGCCGGATGGTGGCTGACCCCGCCCTTACAGCGCACAAACAGCATCCCCACCGGCCAGCGTTCGGCCAGCGCTATGGTGTCATGCCCGGCGCCGCTGGGCAGGGATAACGAGCGCCCCTGCACCGTTTCAACGGCCTGCCCCAGCAGATCCTGCAAACGCGCATCGCACGGCGTGGCGGCGATACGGTAAAACTCCTCGGCGCTGAAGCTCAACCCGCGACGCGCGGCAATCGCCTGCGCCTGCGCCAGCAGTTCAGCGAGCAGCGCGTCAAGCGGGGCATCCTGCGGGCCGCGAATATCCAGCGAGAGCGCAACCTCGCCCGGGATCACGTTGACCGCGCCGGGCAGGCAGCGCAGCTCACCGACCGTCGCCACCCGGTTGCCGCCCTGCTGTCGGGTGATGTTTTCGATCACCACCATCCATTCGGCGGCGGCGGCCAGGGCATCCTTACGGTGACTCATCGGCACGGTACCCGCGTGTCCGGCCTCGCCGGTGAAGCGGCAGCTGAGGCGGCGCGCGCCGTTAATGGCTTCCACCACGCCCAGCGCCAGCCCTTCCTGCTCCAGACACGGCCCCTGTTCGATGTGCAGTTCCAGACAGGCGCTGAAATCGTCCTGATGACGTGCCGCGAGCGCCACGCGGGCAGGATCGAGCCCCGCCTGCACCATCGCCTGCGCCACGCTGATGCCCTGAGCATCGCACGTCTCCAGCCAGCCCTGCGGCCAGGAGCCCGTAATACCCCGGCTGCCTAACAGGGTGATCCCAAAACGGGTTCCCTCTTCGTCGCCAAAGCCGACAATTTCTATGGCCTGCGCCAGATGCAGACCCTGCTGGTGCAGGCTGTCCACCACTTCGATGGCGGTGAGCACCCCGAGCATGCCGTCGTAGCGCCCGGCGTTGCGCACGGTATCCAGATGAGAGCCGAGCAGCACCGCCTGCGCCCCTTCCTGCGCGCCCTCATAGCGACCGCAGATATTGCCCACGCTGTCCTGCCAGACGGTCATGCCCGCCTGGCGCATCCACTCCCCGACCAGCTGGTTGGCCTGCAGATGCTGCGTGGAGAGATAGACCCGTGTCAGCGCATCCGGGGTTTCGCTGATGGCGGCCAGCGCGTCGGCCCGCGCCATCACCCGCTCTGCCACCGGGCTCATTGCGGCGTCTCGCGGCTATAGTGGTCCCACGCGGCCTGCATGGCGGCCCCCTGCGTGGTGGTGAATTTGAGGTAGTTCAGCACCGACTCCAGCGCGCTCAGGGTGGTCATCACGCAGTCCTTGCGCGCGTTATAGCCCATGGTGCCAATGCGCCACACTTTACCGTGCAGCGGGCCAAACGAGGTGCCGATTTCAATCCCAAAATCCTCCAGCATCAGCTTACGCACCTGGTCGCCGTTGATCCCCTGCGGAATGACCACGCCCAGCACGTTGTTCATCTTGTGCTTCAGGTCGCCGAAGGTCTCCAGCCCCATCGCCTGAATGCCCTTCAGCAGCGCATCGCCGTGCAGCCTGTGGCGGGCGATGCCGTTATCCAGCCCTTCCTGCAGGATCAGCCGCGCGCATTCGCGGGCGCCAAACAGCGCGGTAGTGGCTTCGGTGTGGTGGTTCAGGCGTTCCGGCCCCCAGTAGTCCATCACCATGCCGAGATCGAAATAGTTGGAGTAGATCATCTCCTCGTCGCCGTCGCGGTGGGCGTCGGTGCGAATGCCCTCTTCCACGCACTTGCGGCGGCGGATCGCCTCTTCCATCCGCGCGCTAAGCGTGATCGGCGACGTGCCCGACGGGCCGCCGAGGCACTTCTGCATCCCGGCCGAGACGGCGTCCAGCCCCCAGGCGTCGGTCTCCAGCGCGTTACCGCCGAGCGACGCGGTGGCGTCGGTATAAAACAGCACGTCGTAGCGGCGGCAGATCGCGCCCAGCTCCGCGAGCGGTTGCAGCATGGTGGTGGAGGTGTCGCCCTGCACGGTCAGCAGCAGGTGCGGACGAATACGCTTAACCGCATCCTCGACCTGGTCTGGGGTAAACACCTCGCCCCACGGCACCTCGATGGTATGCACCTCCGCGCGGCAGCGGCGGGCAATTTCGCACAGCAAGTGGCCAAAGCGGCCAAAGACCGGCACCAGCACCTTATCTCCCGGGCGAATGGCGGAGACCAGAATGGCTTCAATTCCCGCGCGGGAAGTGCCGTCCACCAGCATCGTCCAGCGGTTTTCGGTGCGGAACACCCCGCGGTAGAGCGCCATCACCTCGTTCATGTAGTGGGTCATGGCCGGATCGTACTGGCCGATCAGCTGGCTCGACATGGCGCGCAGCACGCGCGGGTCGGCGTTGATCGGGCCCGGCCCCATCAGCAGGCGCTGGGGCGGATTGATTTGCGGAAAGCGTGCGATATCCATTGTTCAGTCCTTATCAGTTGAGGCCGCGCACGGAGGAGATGAACTGCTTCAGTTCCGTGGTCTGCGGGTTGGCGAACAGCGTTTTGCTGTCGCCCTGCTCCCAGACTTTCCCCTGGTGCATAAACACCACGCGGTCGCCCACTTCGCGGGCAAAATTCATTTCATGGGTAACCAGTATGAGCGTCATCCCCTCGGCCGCCAGCTGCTCCAGCACTTTGAGCACTTCGCCTACCAGCTCCGGGTCAAGGGCGGAAGTGATCTCGTCGCAGAGTAATACTTTAGGCGACATCGCCAGCGCGCGGGCAATCGCCACGCGCTGCTGCTGGCCGCCGGAGAGGCTCGACGGGTAGTAATCCAGACGATCGCCGAGGCCAACCTTCTCCAGCATCTGCTGCGCCAGCGCCCGGCATTCGGCGGCGCTTTTCTTCAGCACCCGACGCGGGGCGAGCATCACGTTCTCCAGCGCCGTCATGTGCGGGAACAGGTTGAAGCTCTGGAACACCATCCCGACCGAGCGGCTGATTTCACGCGCCTGGGAATCCCGGTCGGTAATGGTCATGCCGCCCAGCTTGATGCTGCCGTCCTGATAGCCTTCCAGTCCGTTGATGCAGCGCAGCAGCGTGCTTTTGCCCGATCCGCTGCGCCCGATAATGGAAATCACCTGGCCCATGTCGATATCCAGATCGACGCCCTTGAGCACGTGGTTATCGCCGTAGTACTTCTGCACCTGATTAATGGTGATGAGAGGCATTGAATTTCGTCTCCAGATAGCGGCTGTAGCGCGACAGCGGATAACACAGAATAAAGTAGCCGAGCGCCACCAGCGCAAAGACCTTAAACGGCTGATAGGTCACGTTGGTCAGCATGGTCCCGGCCTTGGTCAGCTCGATAAAGCCGATAATCGACGCCAGCGCGGTGCCCTTGATCACCTGCACGGCAAAGCCGACCGTCGGCGCAATGCCGATGCGCAGCGCCTGCGGGGCGACCACGCGAAACAGGGTCTGGCCGAAGGTCAGCCCCAGGCAGCGCGACGCTTCCCACTGCCCTTTCGGCAGGGCGCGAATGCTGCCGTTCCAGATATCGAGCAGAAACGCGCTGGTGTAGAACGTCAGCGCCAGCGAGGCGGCGGTCCACGGCGAGACGTCGATGCCGAACAGCGCCACGCCAAAGAAGGCCAGGAACAGCTGCATCAGCAGCGGCGTGCCCTGAAACAGCTCGATATAGCCGCGGATGATGCGCTTCACCGTGCGCCCGCCCGTCAGGCGCAGCAGCAGCAGAGGCAGCGTCACCGCCGCGCCGCCGACGAAGGCCACCAGCGACAGCAGTACCGTCCAGCGCCCGGCCAGCAGCAGGTTGCGAATAATGTCCCAGTCGGTAAAGGTGGTCATCATGCCTGCACCCCCAGCCATTTGCGTCCCGCCGCCATCATCAGCTGGCGCAGGGTAATCGACAGCGCTAAGTAAATCCCGGTGGTCACCAGATAAACCTCAAAGCTTAAAAACGTTCTGGACTGGATCAGGTTGGCGGCGAAGGTCAGCTCTTCATAGGAGACCTGCGATACCACCGACGAGCCGAGCATCACGATGATGCACTGGCTCACCAGCGCCGGGTAAATGCGCTGCAGTGCGGGCGGCAGCACCACGCGAATAAAGGTCTGCAGGCGGGTCAGCCCCAGCACGCGTCCGGCCTCCCACTGCCCTTTCGGCGTGACCTGAATGCCCGCGCGGATAATCTCGGTGCTGTAGGCGCCCAGGTTCACCACCATGGCCAGCAGCGCCGCTTCCCCCGCCGTCATCTTCAGCCCCAGATTCGGCAGGCCGAAGACGATGAAAAACAGCTGGACCACAAACGGCGTGTTGCGGATAATTTCCACGTACGCGCCCCAGATGCGGCTGAGCCAGGTCGTGCGTCCGCTGCGGATCGCCGCCCCGACAATCCCCGTTGCCAGCCCGCCGACGGTTGCCATCACCGTCAGCTGAACGGTGACCCACAGCCCGGCCAGCAGCTCCGGCCAGTGCGGCCAGAGGGCTGAAAAATCAAGTTGCTCAGTCATCGGCTCAGGCGCCAAGGTTTGCCGGCAGCGGGGCCTTAAGCCATTGCTCGGACAGGCCGTTCAGCGTACCGTCCTTGATGCCCTGCTCAATCAGCGCATCCACTTTTGTCTTCAGGGCCGGTTCGTTCTTCTTCAGGCCAATAAAGCACGGCGAATCTTTCAGCATAAAGCTCGGCACCGGGGCTTTCGCCGCGTTCTGGCGCGAAATGGCCGCCACCACAAGGTTGCCGGTTGCCACGTACTGCACCTGACCGGAGAGGTAAGCGGAGAGCGTGGTGTTGTTGTCTTCGTAGCGCTTCACCTCCGCGTCTTTCGGCGCCAGGCCGGTCAGCACCATGTCCTCCACCGCCCCGCGCGTCACGCCGATGGTTTTTCCGCTGAGCGCGGCGGCATCCTTCAGTTCAGCCCCTTTCGGACCAAACACGCCGAGGAAGAACGGGGCGTAGGCGCGGCTGAAGTCGATCACCTTCTCGCGCTCCGGGTTTTTACCGAGGCTGGAAATGACCAGGTCCACCTTGTCGGTTTGCAGGTACGGCACGCGGTTGGCGCTGGTTACCGGTACCAGCTGCAGCTTGAGCTTCATCTGTTTAGCCAGGTAGCGCGCCATGTCAATGTCGTAGCCCTGCGGCTGCAGATCGGTCCCCACCGAGCCAAACGGCGGGAAGTCCTGCGGCACGGCAATGCGAATGGTGCCGCGCTTCTCGATATCCTGAAGCTGGTCAGCCTTTGCCGGCAGCTGTGTGAAGAGGCATGCGGCCCCGGCCAGTGCAATCAACAATTTTTTCATGGTGCTTCCCCGTAACGTTAACATGAAACAAAAGATTCTTAGAATGTGATTTTGCAACTAATGTGCCAGATAAGACGAAGCGGGAAATATTGTTGTAAAGCCTGATAAAACGCGGGCGGGTCGAAAAAACGTGCGTTTCTCCGCCCCGTCAGCTGCACCATTTCAATGCAAAGCACCAGCCTGATGCCCCATTATCGTTGTTCGAGTTCGTCCAGCTGCTGGTAGAGGGAGGCAATTTCGTGAATGCGCGGACGGCCTTTATCGAGAATTTCATGCAGGAAGGCGTTCGCCAGCAGGTTGATCAGGCTGTTGACCGAGGAATAGCTGTCATAGGCCGAGACGCTGTCCAGCGGGGCGCAGAGCTGCCAGCTCGCCAGCGGGAACAGGCTGTGCGCCTGCGGCTCGCACATCAGCAGCACCGGAATACCGCTGCTCTGAAGCTGCTGCATCAGCGGGCGGATAATGCGCGGGCGGCGGCGGAAGGCCATCATGACCACCAGATCGTCCGGCGTTAAATCCACCAGCTCCTCGCCCAGGCTCTGCCCCGGCTGCGGCAGGACCAGCACCTGACCGCGCGCCTGCAGCAGCTGCTGGCGCAGGTGCAGCGCCGCCGGATAGGCGTTACGCATGCCGATAATGACGATGCGCCGCGCCTTAACCATGCAGGCCATGGCGTCGGCAAACTGCTGCGCGTCGAGGGCATTGACCCACTGGGTCAGGTTCGCCATCTCCTGCTTATAGTGACGCGCCAGCAGCGTATTGCCCTGCACCGCATCGCGGTTATCGGTGAGCGGCATCCCGCTCTGGCGCAGGGTGCGCAGCTCGTCGCGCATGTCTTTATATTTCTCATAGCCCAGACGCTTAAACAGACGGCTGACCGTGGCTTTCGACACCCCGCTCAGCTGCGCCAGCTCGGCGCTGTTGTAGCTAATGAGATCGTCAAAATGGTCGAAAATAAAGTCCGCCACCCGCTGCTCCTGCGGCGACAGCGACGGGTACTGTGCTTTCAGACGTTCATCCAGTTGTTCCATAGCGCCTCTGTAACTTTTGTTTCATCACATTTTGCCTTTCATTCTACCTTTCATTATACGTGCCAGTTTACTGAAACTTTTCTTTCAGAACTGGAACAGCTTTTGCAGCACCTTGTGACCTTCAGGGTTACGAGGACTCCTCATGCAAAGTAATGTCTCCACACACGGTATGGCGGTTGCGCCCCACCACCTCGCCAGCCAGAGCGCGCTGGCCGTGCTGCGCGAAGGCGGCAGCGCCATTGAAGCGATGGTCGCGGCGGCGGCCACCATTGCCGTGGTTTATCCACATATGAACGGGCTGGGCGGCGATGGCTTCTGGCTTATCGTGCCCCCGGAAGGCGAACCTGTCGCCATTGATGCCAGCGGCGCGGCGGGATCGCGCGCGACGCTGGCTGCCTACGACGGGCTCACGCAGACCCCCCATCGCGGCCCCCGTGCGGCGCTAACCGTCGCTGGCACGGTGAGCGGATGGGACGAGGCGCTGAAGGTCTCGCGCGAGATGACCGACAGGGCGCTGCCGCTGGCTCGCCTGCTGGCCGACGCCATTGACTATGCGCAGAACGGCACGCCGGTCACAGCCTCTCAGGCCCACGCCACGGCCAGTAAATTCAACGAGCTGAAGGACGTTCCCGGCTTCGCGGAAACCTGGCTGGTGGACGGCAAGCCGCCGCAGGTCGGGAGCCGTTTTTATCAGCCCGCCATGGCCACGACCCTCACGCGCCTGGTGGAGGACGGCCTGGACAGCTTTTATCGCGGCCCGCTGGCGGAAGTCCTGGCGCGCGGCATGGAGACGCTGGATCTCCCCGTGACGCTGGCCGATCTCAACGCTCACGCCGCCCGACGCACCGCGCCGCTGAAGCTGCAGCATCAGCAGGGGGAGATCTTTAACCACGCCCCGCCGACGCAGGGACTGGTCTCGCTGGCGATACTCGGCATTACCGACCGCCTGAACATGGCGGAAGCCGACGACGCCGAAACCCTTCACCGCATTGTTGAAGCCACCAAGCTGGCCTTTGGCCTGCGGGATGCCCACATCACCGACCCGCGCGCGCTGAAAACCGATATTCAGGGTCTGCTGGATCCCGCCGCTCTGCAGGCGCTTGCCGACAGGGTTGACGACGGCCGCGCCGCGCCGTGGGGAGCCGGCAAAGGCCCCGGCGATACGGTGTGGATGGGGGTAATGGATAAAAGCGGGCTCGCCGTGTCGTTTATCCAGAGTATCTATCACGAGTTCGGCAGCGGCGTGGTGCTGCCCGATACAGGCATCGTCTGGCAGAACCGGGGCGCATCGTTCAGCCTCGATCCGGCTCATCTTCTGGCCCTCGCGCCGGGCAAACAGCCGTTCCACACCCTGAACCCGGCGGCGGCGCGTCTGAAGGACGGTCGCGTGATGGTCTACGGATCGATGGGCGGCGACGGGCAGCCGCAAACCCAGGCCGCGCTCTTTACCCGCTACGTTGTTCAGGGCGTCCCCCTGCAGGAGAGCATCACCCGCCCGCGCTGGCTGCTGGGACGTACCTGGGGACAAACCTCGGATACCTTAAAGCTTGAAGGGCGTTTTTCACCCGAGACGGTCGCGCGCCTGCAGGCCCTCGGTCACGAGGTGGAGCTTTTTCCTGACTTTAGTGAAGCCATGGGCCACGCGGGCGCCATTGTTCGCCACCCCAACGGGCTGTTCGAAGGGGCATTTGACCCGCGCAGCAACGGCGCGACAGCCGGATTCTGAGGAGAAAAAAATGACGACACACCAACCCGACTGGCAGGCCTATCTGGCGCAAATGGAAACCGTGCTCGGCGTTGAGCTGGACGACGCCCGCCGCGCCGAGCTGCAGCTGCAGTTCAGCCGCATTGCCAGCATGGCCGCTCCGCTGATGGCGCTGCCGCTCGACGACCGTCTGGAGATCGCAGGAGTGTATAAAGCATGAGGCTACACGAGATGAGTATCGGCGCGATCCAGCATGCGCTGAACGCGGGAGAGCTGAGCGCTCGTGAGATTGCCCGCCAGACGCTGGAGGCGATTGCGCGCGTGAACCCACAGATCAATGCCTGGACCGCCGTGACGGAAGCACGCATGCTCGCCGAAGCCAACAATATAGATACCCTGCGACGGGAAAAGCGTCCCCTGCCGCCGCTGGCGGGCGTGCCTTATGCGGTGAAAAACCTGTTCGACGTTGCCGGCCATACCACCCTCGCCGGGGCCGAGCTGTTCAGCCAGCGTCCTGCCGCCGCCGCTGACAGCTTCGCGGTGCGCCAGCTGCGCAGCGCGGGCGGGCTGCTGACCGGGATGGTGAATATGGACGCCTACGCCTACGGCTTTACCACCGAAAACAGCCACTACGGCACGACGCGTAACCCGCACGACCTGGCGCGCATTGCAGGCGGTTCGTCCGGCGGCTCAGCCGCCGCCGTGGCCGCCGGGCTGGTGCACTTCTCGCTCGGCACCGACACCAACGGCTCAATTCGCGTTCCGGCCTCCCTGTGCGGCATCTATGGCCTGAAGCCCACCTTTGGCCGCCTGTCGCGATCCGGCAGCCATCCGTTTGTCGCAAGCCTGGATCATATCGGCCCCTTTGCCCGCCGCGTGTGCGACCTGGCGTCCGTGTACGACGCCCTGCAGGGGCGGGACACCAGCGACGGTTTTCAGGCAGAGAGCTCCCGCGAGCAGACGCGCCCCCTGCTCGATCGCGGGCTTGACGGCCTGCGCTGCGCGGTGCTCGGCGGCTACTTCACCACCTGGTGCGACACGGACGCCAGAGACGCCGTGGCGCGGGTGGCGAAGGCGCTCGATGTGCAGGATGAGCTGCAGTTCCCGGACGCCGAGCTGGCGCGCTCTGCGGCGTTTATCATCAGCGCCTCGGAAGGGGGAAACCAGTACCTGCCCGCGCTTCGCCGCGAGCCCGAGCGCTTTGAGCCGCACTCCCGCGAACGCCTGCTGGCCGGGGCGATGATCCCCTCCGCCTGGTACATTCAGGCCCAGCGGTTCCGCGCACACGCCCGGCAGGCGTTTAAAACCCTGTTCGCGCAGGCCGACGTGCTGATCGCCCCGGCCACCCCGCGCAGCGCCACGCTGGCGGGCGAGCAGACCATGGAAATTAACGGTCAGCCGCTTCCCATTCGCGCCAGCATGGGGATGCTGACTCAGCCAATTTCGTTTTTGGGCCTGCCCGTGACCACCGTTCCGCTGCGTACCGCGCAGGGTGCACCTATCGGCCTGCAACTGATTGCCGCGCCGTTTAACGAGCAGGCCTGCCTGCGCGTCGCGCGGGTTCTGGAGGAGAGCGGCATCACCGATGCCCGTCCGGCGGAGATAGCAGCATGATGAATCACGATGACATTAACCTCCCGTGGGTGGTTGCCGAGGTGACGGCCGCGTTTTACCGCTATGAGGACGCGCTGGTGAGCAACAACGTTGCGGTGCTGGACGAGCTGTTCTGGCACGACAAAAACACGGTTCGGCTGGGGGCGGGTGAAAACCTGTACGGGATTGATGAAATCCGCGCCTTTCGCGCGGCGCGCCCCGCCGCCGGGCTGCAGCGGACGCTGCGCCACACCGTCATCACCACCTTCGGGGAGGATTATGCCGTGTGCAGCACCGAGTTTACCCGCGAGAGCACAGAACGTATTGGCCGCCAGCAGCAGACGTGGGTACGGTTTGCCTACGGATGGCGGATCGTGGCGGCGCAGGTGAGTTTGATGTCGTAGGCCGGGTAAGTCGCAGCCGCCACCCGGCAAAACATCGCACACTTACTTCTGAAACGGATGCACCTCCCGCCAGTGGTCTGCAATCTGCTGGCGGGTACAGACCCACACCCGCTCGTGCTGCTGCACATAATCCAGGAACCGCTGCAGCGCGCGAAAACGCCCCGGTCGCCCCAGCAGGCGGCAGTGCATGCCGATGGACATCATCTTCGGCGCGCTTTCCCCCTCTTCGTACAGCACGTCAAAACTGTCCTTCAGATACGTATAAAACTGCTCGGCGGTGTTAAACCCCTGCGCGGTGGCGAAGCGCATGTCGTTCGCATCCAGCGTATAGGGCACAATCAGGTGCGGTTTGCGGGCGCCGTCGCCGCAGGCCACTTCCGTCCAGAAGGGCAAATCGTCGCCGTAGTAGTCGCTGTCGTAGTCGAAGCCGCCATGCTCCACCACCAGTTGGCGGGTGTTGGGGCTGTCGCGCCCGGTGTACCAGCCCGTCGGCGGCTTGCCGAACAGGTCGGTCAGCACCTGCACCGCTTTGTGCAGGTGTTCGCGCTCCTGTTGGACATCCATGTGCTGATAGTGGATCCAGCGCCAGCCGTGGCTGACCACGTCGTAATCCGCCGCCTTGATTGCCTCGACGATCTCCGGATGACGCGCCAGCGCCATCGCCACGCCGAAGACCGTCAGCGGCAGGCCGCGTTTCTGAAATTCATTGTGGATCCGCCAGAACCCGGCGCGGCTGCCGTATTCGTAGAGGGAGTCCATCGACATGTGTCTGTCCGGGTAGCTGGCCGCGCCGATGATGTCCGAAAGGAACTGCTCGGAACCGGCATCGCCGTGCAGAACGTGGTTTTCCGCCCCTTCTTCGTAATTGAGCACAAACTGCACGGCGATGCGCGCCTGATTCGGCCACCGCGCGTGCGGCGGGTTGCCCGCGTAGCCGCGCAGATCCCGCGGATAATCCTGTTCGAAAAGCCCCATTGCCACCCCCAAAAATTAAAATGAATTCAATGCCTGAAAATGCCCGCTTAACGCTTTGTTCTCCGGGAACGCCAGATCCCCGTGCTTGCTGGTCGACAGCCCCAGCGCCACCAGCGATTCCACCATCTTCACCGCCGCGCTGACGCCGTCGATCACCGGCACGCGCAACTCGCGGGTCAGCTCCTGCGCCAGGGTCGCCATGCCGCCGCAGCCCAGCACGATGGCGCCGCAGCCGTCCTCTTTCAGCGCCTGTATACAGCGCGCGCGCACTTTTTCCTGCGCCAGACCGCTACCGTCTTCCAGCGCCAGTACCGGAAGGTCGATGGCATGCAGCGCCGCGCAATGGTCCTGAAAGCCATACTGGTGCAGCAGATGACGGGCAATAATCAGCGTGCGCGGCAGCGTGGTGACCACCGAAAAGCGCGTCGCGACCAGCGTCGCCATATGCATAGCGGCTTCGGCGATGCCGATAACCGGCCCCTGCGCCAGCTCGCGCGCCGCCAGCAGGCCCGGATCGCCAAAGCAGGCGATCACGTGACCGTCCACGCCCTGCTCCCTGCCTTTTTTGATCTGTTCCAGGACACCAACGGCGGCGATGGCCTCATCAAAGTGGCCTTCTATAGACGGCACGCCCGCGCTCGGGCAGACCGCGAGGATCTCCGTCCCGGGTGCCGCCACCGCGCGGGCCGCCGCGCCGATGGTTTCCGTCATGGCGAGGCTGGTGTTGGGGTTGATCACTTGTATACAGACAGACATTACGACTCCTTGTGGCCGGCAAACAGCCGGGCAAAATCAGGCAGGCACTCGCCCGCCCGCTCGAAGCAGAGGCTGGCGACAATATGTTCAAAATGGTGCATTAGGGCATCGCTTAATGGCTCAAGCGCCTTCTGGCGCAGCAGATCCACCAGCTGCTCGTGATCGTTGCAGCGGCAGCCCTGACGCCACGGCGCGCCCCAGGTGGCGATCACCAGCGACGAGCGCTGGCTCAGGCCGATCACCATCTCAGTGATCACCTGGTTGCCGGAGATGGCCTGTAGCTGAATGTGGAAATTGGCGGAGTGGCGAATCGCCGCCGGGCCGTCATAGGCCTCGTGCGCCTGCTGTTCCTGCCGAATAATGGCCTCCAGCGCGGCAAGATGCGGCGGCTGGCAGTGCGCCAGCACGTCCGGCAGGTTGGCGACCTCCAGCAGGGCGCGGGTGCGGAAGATGTGCCTCGCCTCTTCCACCGTCGGGCTGGCGACGTGTGCACCACGCTTGGGCGTCAGGGTGACCATTTGCACAGCCGCGAGTCGTTGAAGCACCTTGCGGATGCCCGTGCGGCTCACGCCAAAGACCTCGGCCAGCGCCTCTTCCGGCAGTTTGCTCCCCGGCAGCAGCTGGTGTTCGACAATCGCGGTCATCAGCGCCTGAAAGATGGATTCGTCTTTGTCATGCAGGTCTGGCGCGGTCTGCAGGGCGTTTATGTTGTTCATTTACCACTCCGAATTTTACTTTCCGTTATCGAATCGTATACATAAAAATAAAATTTTGCATACAAGATTTATTATTTTGGCCTGAATCCTGCAACACCGTTTGCACTCCCACTCAACGGGTTTTCATTCACAGGAGCAGGTTTCATGCCAAACAGTCAAAACGCGCAGCAGGGTACGGCCGCTGATTCCGGTGCGGTTTACAGCCCACGTCTTTGCAATGAGGATCTGGCACCGACGCGTGACCAGAACTGGAGCTGGTACAACATCTTTTCGTTCTGGATGTCGGACGTTCACAGCATGGGGGGTTATGTTGTCGCCGCGAGCTTCTTTACGCTCGGGCTGGCAAGCTGGCAGGTGCTACTCTGCCTGCTGGTGGGGATTTGCATCGTGCAGCTGTGCGCCAACCTGGTGGCCAAACCGAGCCAGATGGCGGGCGTGCCCTATGCGGTGATCAGCCGTCAGGCGTTTGGCGTGTTCGGGGCCAATATTCCGGCGGTGATCCGCGGGCTTATCGCCTTTGCGTGGTACGGGATTCAGACCTATCTCGCCGCCAACGCCCTGATGCTGGTGGCGCTGAAGTTCTGGCCGTCGCTCTCTTCACTCACTACCGGCGCATTCCTGGGCCTGTCGCATCTGGGCTGGATCTGCTTTGCCATTATGTGGGTCCTGCAGGCGATGGTCTTCTGGCATGGCATGAGCGCCATCAAGCGCTTTATTGATATCGCCGGTCCGGCGGTCTACGTGGTGATGCTGGCCCTCGCCGGCTGGATTGTATACAAGACCGGATTTGACGGGATCTCCTTTACCCTCGCCAGTAAATCCCTGAGCGCGGGCGAGCAGACCTGGCAGATGATCACCGCCACCGCGCTGGTGGTCTCCTACTTCTCCGGCCCGCTGCTCAACTTTGGCGATTTCTCCCGCTACGGCAAAAGCATGGGCGAGATCCGCCGCGGCAACCGCTGGGGCCTGCCGTTTAACTTCCTGCTGTTCTCCATCGTCACCGTGGTGATTGTGTCCGGCACCCAGTCGCTGTTTGGCCGCATGATCACCGACCCGATTGAGACCGTCAGCCGCGTGGGCAACGATCTGGCCGTGGCGATTGGCCTGCTGACGATGATCACCGCCACCATCGGGATCAACATCGTGGCGAACTTCGTCTCCCCGGCGTTTGATTTCTCGAACTGCTCGCCGCAGAAGATCAGCTTCCGCACCGGGGGCATGATTGCCGCCGTCGGCTCGATCCTGCTCACCCCGTGGAACCTGTTCAACTCGCCGGAACTTATCCACTACACCCTGGACGTGCTCGGGGCGTTTATCGGCCCGCTGTTCGGCATTCTGATTGCCGACTTCTACCTGATTAAGCGCGGCAAGGTGTCGGTTGACGATCTATTCGACGACACGCCAAAGGGCAAATACTGGTACCGCAACGGCTTTAACCCGAAAGCCATTGGCGCGCTGATCCCGTCCGTTGCCGTGGGCCTGATCATCAGCTTTATCCCGGCCCTGCATGAGGTGGCGAACTTCAGCTGGTTTATCGGCGTCTTCCTGGGCGGCGTCACCTACCGCTGGCTGGCGCGGGAAGAGCGCGAAACGGCAGGCGCGACGTCGTTCGGTTCCCGCGTGGCGACGCAAAAAGAGTAACCCCTCCCTCCGGCCGCAGCGTATCTGCGGCCCGTTCATTCTGGCACCGTTCTTGCTGAGCCTTCTTACCCCCGCTACGCAAACACGAAGGCAAGAACCATGATGGAATACCAGACTGCGATACGCGGTGCATTTTTTGATATTGCCCGGGTCTGCGACAGCGCAGACGCCATTGCCGAGCACGCGCGCTACCTTGAGGACGGACTGCTGTTTATCCAGAATGGAAAAATTCTGGCACAGATGCCGTGGCAGGAGGGCGAGCAGTATCTTGACCCGCACATAGGCTATACCGACCTGCGCGGCAGGTTGCTGCTGCCCGGTTTTGTTGACACCCACGTCCACTATCCGCAAACGGAGATGATCGGCGCCTTCGGCGAACAGCTGCTGGAGTGGCTGACCACCTACACCTTCCCGGTGGAGAGCCAGTTTTCCGATGAAGCCTACGCGAAAGAGATCGCCGAATTTTTCATACAGCAGCTGGTGAGCAACGGCACCACCACCGCACTGGTGTTTTGCACGCTGCATCCGGAATCGGTCGAGGCGCTGTTTACCGAGGCCCTGCGCCTGAACATGCGCCTTATCGCCGGAAAGGTGATGATGGACAGACACACGCCGGACTACCTGAGTGAAGACGCGAAGCAGAGCTACCGACAGACGCGGGCGCTGATCCAGCGCTGGCATCACCGTGGACGGTTGGGCTATGCGATTACGCCGCGCTTTGCGCCGACGTCATCACCCGAGCTGCTTGCGGCGGTCAGCCTGCTCAGAGAGGAGTTTCCGGATACCTGGCTGCAGACCCACCTGAGCGAAAACCCCAACGAAGTGGCCTGGGTAAGCGACCTCTGGCCGGAGCACGAGCGCTATCTGGACGTGTATCACCACTACGGCCTGACCGGCGAGCGCAGCGTGTTTGCCCACGCGATTCACCTTCACCACAGCGAGTGGCAGTGCCTGCATGACACCGGCTCGGCGGTGGCGTTTTGCCCCACCTCGAACCTGTTTCTCGGCAGCGGGCTGTTTCGCCTGCCCGCCTGCTGGCAGCACAGGGTGCGGATGGGCATCGGCACCGACGTCGGTGCAGGCACCACCTTCAGCATGCTGCGCACCCTGGGGGAAGCCTACAAGGTGGGCCAGCTTCAGAGCTACCGCCTGCGCGCCAGCGAGGCGTTTTATCACGCCACGCTGGGCGGCGCGCACGCCCTCCGGCTGGACGATAAGATTGGCAACTTCGCGCCCGGCAAAGAGGCGGATTTCGTGGTTATCGATCCTGACGTAACGCCGCTGCAGCGCCTGCGCAATCGCCGCTGTCAGAATATCTACGAGCAGCTCTTTGTGCTGATGACCCTGGGCGACGAGCGCAACATCAGTGAGACCTGGGTCAACGGCGAGCGGGTGTGGTCAACTGCCCCGGTAGGTTGACCACCCGCCGGGCGCAATCACAAACGGCAGATGGAAATGCTCGTCTGCCGTTTCTCCCGTCACAAAATCAATTTGCGCACAGGGGTAGAGCGTGTCGCGACCGGTTTCGCGAAACCACGCGCCGAACTCCGCCACCAGTTGGTAACGGCCCGCGGGCAGAGAGGGAACGAACGCGGCGATGCGCCCCTGGGCGTTGGTCACCCCCGTGGCCAGCGTCTTCCCGTCCTGTTGCAGATGAACCGTTACGCCTTCTGCGGGTTTGCCCGTCGAAATATCAAGAATATGGGTGCTGAGTGTGCTCATTCGCTAATGACTCCTTCCAGCCGTAGCAGCGTAATTTCCCGCAGCTGTTCCAGCGCGGCACGGATTTCCTGCGCATCGCTGTTTTCCAGCCGCGCGTGCAGGGCCTGTAATATCTCCTCGCCGCTGCGGCCCTTCGCGCGGATCAGAAAGACGCGTCCGAAGCGGGCCTCGTAGCGAGCATTTCCTTCACGCAGCGCCTGCGCAAGGGCGGCATCGCGATCGTTCACCGCCCCCTGCTCCTGGCGCGACAGCGCCGCCTCCGCCTGCGCGCCCGCGGGCTTTTCCCCGATGCGCGGATGAGCGCTCAATGCTTGCGTTAATACCGCTTCATCCCAGCGTTGCGCCAGGGCCTGCGCCGCAATGAACAAGGCTTCCCGGCTCGAATAAGGCCGTCCGTCAACCAACGCGTCGGCCCAGCCGGGTATCGCCACGCAGGGTTGAAGCAGCGTAAGAGCGTCTTTCTCAGGCAGCTGATTGAAATCGTGCAGTGCGATCATAGGTTCTCCTTGATTATCCTCCTGCTTATTGCACAAACCACGCCACTCTTGAGGCAGACGTGAAACAGTCGATTCCGGATGGCTGACCAGGAAATTTTTGATTCAAAAAAAGGCACGCTCACCGCGTTTGCGCACCTTAGCAGTGCAAACCTCTCACTCACAACGCCGTTTTCGCCACTCTGCAGCCTGGTACGCAAATTGCTGAACGTCTTTACACCCTGCAAAAGGAGAGAAGCATGAGAGCAATCGTTATTGGTGCGGGTATTGGCGGCCTGAGCGCCGCCGTCGCGCTGAAAAAAGCGGGCATCGACTGTACCGTATTTGAAGCCGTAAAGGAGATCAGGCCCGTCGGGGCGGCCATCTCCATCTGGCCTAACGGCGTGAAATGCATGCAGCACCTCGGCATGGGCGACATCATCGAGACCTACGGCGGACCGATGCGTTTTATGGCCTATAAGGATTACCGGCGCGGCGATACCCTGACCCGCTTTAGCCTTGCTCCGCTGGTTGAGCGTACCGGCGGGCGTCCCTGCCCCGTCTCGCGCGCTGAGCTTCAGCGCGAAATGCTGGACTTCTGGGGGCGCGACAAAGTGCAGTTCGGCAAGCGCGTCGAACGCGTAAATGAAGACGACTCGGGCGTAAGCGTGACCTTCACCGACGGCACCACGGCATCCGGCGATTTCCTGATTGCCGCCGACGGCAGCCACTCGGCGGTTCGCCCGTACGTGCTGGGGTATACCCCCGAGCGCCGCTACGCGGGCTATGTGAACTGGAACGGACTGGTGAAGATTGACGAAGAGATCGCCCCGGCGCACCAGTGGACCACCTTCGTTGGCGAAGGCAAGCGCGTGTCGCTGATGCCCGTCTCCGGCGGACGCTTTTACTTCTTTTTTGACGTGCCGCTCCCTGCGGGCCTGGCGGAGGATCGCACCACCCTGCGCGCCGATCTCACGGGCTACTTCCGCGGCTGGGCGCCGCCGGTGCAGACGCTTATCGCCGCGCTGGATCCTGACACCACCAACCGCATTGAGATCCACGACATTGAGCCGTTCGACAGCCTGGTGCGCGGCAACGTCGCGCTGCTCGGCGATGCCGCGCACAGCACCACGCCGGATATCGGCCAGGGCGGCTGCGCAGCGATGGAAGACGCCGTCGTGCTGGGGGAATGCCTGCGCGAAAACCACAGCATCACGCTGGCGCTGCGGCAGTACGAGGCGCTGCGCTGCGACCGGGTACGCGACCTGGTGCTGAAGGCGCGTAAGCGCTGCGACGTCACCCACGGCAAAGACATGGCGTTGACGCAGGCCTGGTATCTGGAGCTTCGAGAGGAGACCGGAGAGCGCATCATCAACGGTCTGTGCGAGACCATTCAGGGCGGCCCGTTAGGCTGAACGTAAGAGGGACAACGATGAAAAGAGAACCGACTCCACCCGCCCACTGCACGTTTGAGCCAGAGGACTGGCTGCGTCTGGCGAAATGCTGGCATCCGGTCGCGCGCGCCTGCGACGTCGGTCCGGCGCCGGTCAAAGCGACGCTACTGGATGAACAGCTGGTGATTTACCGCATAAACGACCAGGTCGTGGTCGCCCGTGACGTTTGCCCGCACCGCGGCGTGCCGCTGACGCTCGGCTTTCACGACGAGCACGGGATTATCTGCCCCTATCACGGCCTCCGCTTTGGAGAGGACGGGCGCTGCAACCGTATTCCCTCCAGCCCCGACCAGCCCGTTCCGGCGAAGCTGAACCTGATTAACTACGCCGTGGAGGAGCGCTTCGGCCTGATCTGGACCTGCCTGGCCTTTGATCCGGATAACCCTGCGCCGCTGCCCGCCATGCCGCACTGGGATGACGACGGATTTCAGCAGATTAACTGCCCGGCGTTTGAGGTGAATGGCTTTGCCGGGCGACAGGTGGAGGGGTTTCTGGACGTGGCGCACTTTGCGTGGATCCACACCGATACTTTTGCCGATCCCAATAATCAGCTTGTGCCCGCCTATCAGCCGCAGGAGACGCCGTTCGGCTTCGTGGCGGATTACTGGAGTTCAGTGAGCAACTATCCCGCCAGTTCCCCCGTGCAGGCGCCAGAAGGCTTCCAGTGGCTTCGACATTTTGAAATGCATCTGCCGTTTACCGCCACCCTGACGATTCATTTTCCGGGAGAGTCGAGACTGGTGATCATGAACGCCGCGTCGCCCGTGTCGTCGCGCGTTACCCGCATGTTCGCCCCTATCGCCCGTAATTTTGACCTGCATATACCGGTGGAGGACGTGCATGCCTTCAATCTGCGCATCTTCGAAGAAGATCGTCTGATGGTGGAAACCCAGCGCCCGGAAAGCCTGCCGCTGGACCTCACCCTGGAAGCCCATATTCCCGCCGATAAAAGCTCAATTGCCTACCGTCGGGGACTGAAGAAGATGGGCTTTGGCGAATTTTTCCTGGTATGACGGAGGCCGCTATGCTGAGCGTAATTGTTGACGGGCTGTGGCGCGAGGGCGACAAAAGCCTCGCCGTCAGGCTGGTGGCTGAAGACGGCGAAGCGCTGCCGCCGTGGCAGCCCGGCGCGCACATTGATGTCCACCTGCCCTGCGGCGTGGTACGCCAGTATTCCCTGACCGGGGCCTGTGAGGAAGAGAGCTATCTTATCTGCGTGGGGCGGGAAACCGCCTCGCGCGGCGGATCGCGCTACGTTCACGAAACACTGCGTCCGGGGCAGAAGCTGCTAATTTCAGCCCCGCGCAATCTGTTTCCGCTGGTTCAGGCAGAACGGGTTTTATTGCTGGCGGCGGGGATTGGCATTACGCCGCTGTATGCGATGGCCCTGCAGCTGAAGGCCGCCGGCACGTCGTTTTCGCTGCACTATTACGTCAGGAAGCGCGAAAGCGCGGCGTTTGCGCGCGAACTTTCGCAGTGCGGTGAGTGCATCATTCATACTATCAGCCCGCGCACAGCGCTGGCAGAGCATCTCCCCATGCCTGAAGCGGGTTTGCGAGCCTGGGTCTGCGGACCTGCGGGGTTCATGGAAAAAGTGCGTGAGGTCGCCACGGCGAAGGGATGGGATGACGCCCATCTTCACAGCGAGGCGTTTCAGCCCGCGTCCCCTGCCACAGGCGACGTCGCGGGCGAGATCTTTACGGTCAAGCTGGCCTCCACCGGGGAGCGCTGGCCGGTGCCTGCGGACAAAACCATTGCCCAGGTGCTGCAGGCAAACGGCGTGGACGTTCCGCTGTCCTGCGAAATGGGGATCTGCGGCGCCTGCCTGACGCCGGTGATTGACGGCGTAGTGGATCACCGGGATAGCGTGCAGTCGGAGGCGGAAAAAAGCGCAACGGACCAGCAGGTGGCGCTGTGCTGTTCGCGGAGCCATTCCGGGGAGCTGGTGATTGGGCTGTAAACCGTCTGCACACGCTTTCTTGCCGGGTGGCGCTGCGCTTACCCAGCCTACAATCCGTAACAATATCAATATATTGCACTATTCATTGTAGGCCCGTGCAAGCGTAGCGCCGCCGGGCGAAACGCACAAGCGCTTAAGGATTACCAGTACGGGTGCCAAATCTGTCGCAGCCGCGCCAGCAGCTCAAGATAGAAATAGTCCCCCCAGCTACAGCACTGATCGACCCCCTTACCGCTGCCCATATGATAAACCGAGTGCTGCAGCAGCCCTTCGGTCGGATCGTCGTCGTGAGCAAGGTAGTTATCGGTCAGCGACAGCGCGATACGCAGCGCCATCTCTTCATAATATGCACGGTTTGCGTCGAGTGTCGGCAGCGCCTTAACCAGCTCCAGCAGGCCACAGGCGGCAATCGCCGCCGCTGAACTGTCGCGCACGGCGTCGGTACCGAGCAGCGCCAGATCCCAGTGGCAAACATCATCTTCCGGCAGACGGTTGAGGAAGTAATGCGCCAGGCTGCGCGACAGCTCAACCATCTGCTTATCGCCGGTGTGCTGATAGCTGAGCAGAAAACCGTAAATGCCCCATGCCTGGCCGCGCGACCAGCACGAGGTATCGCTGTAGCCCTGATGGGTGTTGCCAAAGCGCGGCTCGCCCGTCTGCACATCCATATAGTAGGTGTGATACGTCGAGGCATCTTCACGCACGATATAGGCCGCGGCCTGTCCTGCGTGCGCCGTCGCCGCCTGCGCATAGCGCGGATCCCCGGTCTGTTCGCTGGCCCAGTACAGCAGCGGCAGGTTCATATTGCAGTCGATGATCATTCTTCCCTGCTGCTCCGGGTCGTTTAAATCACCCCACGCCTGAATAATGTTGGCCGTCGGATTAAAGCGCTCCATCAGGCGATCGGCAGCCAGCAGCGCCGACTGACGAGCGGCTTCGTTGCCGGTGAGGCGCCAGGCGCTGATGCAGGAGAGCGAATAGAGGAACCCGAGATCGTGCGTTGCGGTGTCGATGCGCTGCTCAATACGCCGGGCGAACGACGGTAAATAGCGCTCTGCGGCTTCGCGATAATGCGCTTTGCCGGTCATCTCCCACGCCAGCCACAGCTGGCCAGGCCAAAAGCTGGTGGTCCATTCCACGTTATCGGTGCGCGGCCAGACCCCCTTCTCACAGGCCTCACCGGGGAACTTATCGCCGAAGGCGACAATATTTTTGTCGAGCTTGCGCGTGACGCGGGCTAACGCCGCCTCCAGCTTCTGGCTCAGTGCCAGGCGATCGACCTGATGCAGTTCGATTGGCCGCAGCGCTTCGGTGATAACAGATTTGGTCATAACAACTCCTGAATTAATGTTTGGCCGGTTCAACCGGGGCGGTATCTAAAGCCGGAGCAAAGGATCGTGAGTCATCGCGCGTCGACTGACAGCGCGACAGCGTAAAGGCGGAAATCAGCGTAAATACCAGGGCGCAGCAGCCCATCAGCAGATAGGTATGCTCAAAGCCAATCCTGTCGTACAGATAGCCGGCAGGTGGGGCGACCACAATCGAACCCACGTAAATCATCGCCTGGTAGCCCAGCAGGTACATCGTGGCGTTAACCCGACGATGGAAATGCTCCGCGATGTATTTGAAGACCGAGATGAGCAGCAGCGCGATCTCGACGCCATAAAACGGTTTGATGATGGAGATAACAATCGGGTCGCTGGTCAGCCCGGAGGCGATCAGCCGCGCTCCGACCACACAGCCGCAGAACAGCAGGCCGCGCTTGGCGCCGTAGTGATTCACCAGCCACGGGATAAACATCATCATCACGAATTCCATCCCCGACTGGACGGTACTCAGGTAGCCGTACCAGGCATTCCCCTGCTCTTTGGTGGCGAAGAACGACACGAAGTAGCGCGGGAACTGCTGTTCGGCGATAAACATCATCCACGCCACCCCGGCGACGTAGAGGCTGAACATCCAGAATTTGCGGTTTTTCAGGAGCATCAGCACGTCGGCGAAGACGATCTTATTTGCGGAAATAACGCTGTTATTGCGCAGCTGCTCGTCGCCGATTTTGAGGCTAATCAGCACCAGCAGCATCAGTACCGAGGTCCCGCTGCTAAGCAGAAAGTTGGCCAGCGGGGTGACGTTAAACAACAGCCCGGAGACCGACGCCGCCATCGCCCAGCCCAGTGAACCCCACATTCTGATGCGGCCAAACTCCAGCCCGTACAGGCGGCTAAAGCGGTCGGCGTAAGATTCAGACGCCGCCACGCCGGCGTACCAGCCCAGGCTCAGATACAGCGCGCCGATGATAATCCCCGCCATCGCATGGCTTTGCAGCAGCGGCTGGTACACCAGCGCGAAGAACGGCGCCATCAGCGCGGAAATGGCGCAGACAAAATAGAGCAGCCACTTGCTCATGCCGATTTTGTCCATGATGTAGCCGTACACCGGCTTCAGAACCACCGCGAAGACACCGTTGATGGCGAACACGCTGCCGATGGTGACGCTATCGAGGCCCACTTTCTGGCTCAGCCACAGGGCGTACAGGCCAAAGCTGGATGACCACGTGAAGAAGTAAAGGAAAATAAAGGTACTCATTTTGTACTGCGCGGCGCGTACGGACGATGATGTGCTCATAGCGATGCCTCCGGAGCCAGAACGAGCGTCGTTTCTTGTCGTGCCGTCACGAAGCGTACCGCGTCATCGCTAATGAAGGCCTGCGGGCAGCGTTGCGGATCGAAGTCGGCGGCATTTCCCGCCCACACCGCGCTGATTAACATATGCTTGCCGGGGTCGAGCTCGCCGCGCAGCACCGGCACCGCCGCGCGCTCGGCGAACAGCAGATTACTGTTCGGCGGCGTCACCACCGTCTCGCCGCGGCGGGCGTGCGGGTGTAGACAGAAAATGGCTGAGACATCCCGGGCACTGCGTAACCAGCAGGCACCGTCACTCTCGTGTACCTGCGGCTGCGGGCGGTTCGCCAGGCTAAAGCCACCCTCCGCGCAGTCCAGCGCGCGCCGGGTATTGATGCGATGGACGCGTAGCTGCCAGTCGCCCAGCGCCAGCAGCCAGCTCTCAATCTCCACGTCGCGCCACGGCAGCCAGCGGCTGTAAATGGTGCCGTTAGAAGTGACCACGTGCTGGCATTCGCGGCGGCCACGCCAGTAGTTATCCTTTTCGGCCAGCAGCAGCATCGAATCGGGCGCGGCATGGTTCAGGCCGTAGCGCCCGCGTTCGATGGTGAAGCCAAAGCGGGTGGAATAGGCAAATTTGCAGTATTTCGCTTCGGTGTTCACGAAGTTGTTCAGCTCCAGCTGGCCGGACGTCAGCATCCACAGGTGATCGTCCTGATGCACCACCACCTGATCCGCGTGGGCTATCGTGTGCCGGGCGGGCAACGGCGGCAGCGGCAGCTCGGCCGCCTGCCAGAAAGCATCGCCCTCATCTAATGCCAGCACCAGCAGGGTCTTCAGGCCCCAGTACGGCGACCCCGGCGCGTTGTAGTCTTCCGCCATCGCCAGATTCGGGTAGCTGTAACCGACGCTCAGCACGCCGTCGCGGTCGAATATCGGCTGCTTTAGCCACCAGCGCAGATGACGCAGAACGATGCCCTTAATCGCGCCGGGCGAAAAGACCTCCAGCCCGGCGAAGGCCGCCGCACTCCAGAACGCCGCCTCGGCAAAGCGGTAGGTCAGGCTACGGCCAAACGGGATCGCCGCGCCGTCTTCGGCAAAGAAATGGATGAAGTCAGAGGAGAAACGCGCGGCCCGCTGACGCAGCGTTGCACAGCGCTTTGGATCGACCCCGGCCATGAGCTTCGCGTAAATCAGGCCATAGAAATGGAAGCCCATCGAGATGTAATAGTCGCGCGGCCGTCCCGGACCATCGGCGTACCAGCCATCGCCGAGGTAGTAGTGTTCCATGGCAGCAAAATGATCTTCCAGCGCCTGCGGGTTGGTCGGCATGCCGCAATAATGGAAGCCGACCTGCACCAGAATCGGGAAGAAGTGCCAGTTGTTATCGGGGATTTCCTGGGTCTCGCACTGCTTTAGCCAGCGCCATAAATTCTCTTTCTCCGTCTCAGTGAAGTGTGCCAGTACGGTTTCACCCGCCAGCGCCAGCAGCAGCCCGTAGGCCGCCATCTCGACGATTCGCTGATCGTAAGGCCCGACGTCTCCCCAGTAATCGGCATGCTGCGGATCGGTGCCGTTTTTTATCGCCTGTAAATAGAATGAGAAGTGCTGCGGCTCGCTGCCGCCAGCTAACAGCGGCGTCACGCCCCACAGCAGGCGGGAAAACGTTTCCATGCTCGCCACCTGCTGGCCGTAGTGAGCGGTAAAGTTCGCTAAATCAATGCGGCTGGCGTCTTTTTTAAACCAGGGCGACACCGCGTTCAGCATGTCGTTAACCAGCCGTAGCACCTCTTCCCGGCTTGTCAGTGGATTATCCAGATGAATATTTTCAGGTTGCACAGGGTCCTCCCGCATTACACGAGGGTAGAGATAAGTTATTGTTATTAGGCTTTTTAAAGCCACGAGTGCGACGTCTGAATGAAGAGTAACTGCTTTTATTCCCGGCGCTGAGTGAGCAGACTCACAAAATTAAACCGCCATTTCATTTTTGCTGGATTTTGTCGAACGCGAGGGGGATAAATTACAAATGATGGCCTAAAAATTTAAATCTGTTGTCCTGGAGGTAATATGGGTGAAACGCAGCTGCTGGAACGGATTACGCTCGATCGGCAGGCCATTTCTTTTAACCGCATGTCCACCACCAGCGCAATTTACTACCACTGGCATCAATGCGTTGAATTGCTCTATATCTCCAGCGGCTACGGCATCGTGGTGGTGGATAATCAGCACTACACCGCCCGTCCGGGGCGATTATTTATCTTCCCGCCCTTCCGTTTGCACAAAGTGCAGGTCGATCATAGCGATAAGAATCCCTATCACCGCACCACCATGCACATTGAGCAATCGGTGGTCGAAAGCGCACTCAGCACGTTCCCGCGCCATCAGGCCCGGTTCGCCGCGCTGGCCGCCAGCAATCTTCCGGCGCAAATCTACGATCTCAGCGAGCACGCAGCGTTTATCGAAAGGATCCTTGAACAGTTTCAGCGCCTGGAGGGCAACGAGCAGACCGAGGCGTGCGAGGTGGCCTTTCTGATGATGCAGCTCATGACGTTTCTGCCCGAGCAGCCGCAGCCCTACCCGCCGCGCCAGCAGACCGTCGCCTCGCGGATTATGAGCTGGGTCGAAGCCCACTATGCCAGCAAGTTTTCACTCGACCAGCTAGCGCACGACCTGGGGCTTTCGCGCAGCTATACCTCACGCATTTTTCGCCAGCAGACCGGCGGTAGCATCCACGAATATTTGCTGACCCGGCGGATAAAAAGCAGCTGCGAGCTGTTGCGGTACAGCGATGAGCCAATTGACGCTATTGCGCTGGCAGTCGGGTTTAGCGAGGTGACCTATTTCATTACCTGCTTTAAAAAGATGATGCGTCAGACGCCGCTGCAGTATCGACGTCGTATCCGCTGCACCAGAATGCCCTGTTAAGGGGGGGTTGACCGCTGGCCCAAAGCTGGACGCTTTCCGGCGTCCAGCCTGGCTGGGGTTTTTGCCTTTCCGTCATGCCGGAACGGGCAACTCAATGCCGCTTTGCGCCAGTTGCCCCATCTCGCAGTACATTGCGCAGGCCGCGCTGACGATAGACATTGCCAGCGCGGCACCGCTCCCTTCGCCAAGACGCATGTCAAGATGGATAAACGGCGCCAGCCCAAGGTGCTCCAGCGCGCGCCTGGCCCCCTTTTCGGCGGAAAAATGAGAGGGAATACAGTAGTTCTTCACTTCTGGCGCAATCTGACAGGCGGCGATGGCGGCGGCATACGAGAGAAAACCGTCTAACACCACGGGCAGTCCGCATGCGCCAGCGCCCAATATCACCCCGGTCATGCCCACCAGGTCATAGCCGCCGACTTTGGCCAGCACATCAACCGCATCGCGCGCATCCGGCTGGTTTATGCGTATCGCCTGCCGGACTATGGTTTCCTTATGCTGCACCCGGTCCTGCGGCAAATTGGCCCCAATCCCCACCACATCATGCGGATCGCTGTCGGTCAGCACGCTGATGATTGCCGAGGCCGGCGTCGTATTGGCAATACCCAGCTCGCCTACGCCAAAGACGGAGATCCCCCCCTGCGCGCGTTTTTTAACGAGGCTGGCACTCGCCAGCAGCAGGTGCTCGGCATCCTGACGGCTCATCGCCGGTCCCTGAGCGATATTCCCGCAGCCGCGCGAGAGTTTAAGGCTGAGCATATTGTCGATAGGCTCGCCGTCAATACCGATGTCAACGGGCAGTACCGACGTCTGGCTATTGCGGGCCAGCACACACACTCCGGTCAACCCCTTTTGCATATTGACGGCCTGAAGCCAGGTCACCACTTTCGGCGTCACGGCCACGCCTTCATCAAACACGCCATGGTCGGCGCACATGACGATAATCTCTTTTTGCAGATTATCGAGCCTGTCGATGCCCCACATTCCCGAAAGCTGTATTGCCAGACTTTCCAGCCGACCCAGGCTGTTTGTCGGCTTTATTAAGCCATCAACATGCCTTGAGGCCGCCTGAATCTTCTGTTTATCAAGCGGTCTGATGGCCGCCGCCAGCGCCTTCACTGTCCCCATCCTCATCACCCTCACTCTTCTGTTTGCCAAACGCTTCTGCCATTAAATACCCGTAACACCCAATGCCCGCCCCGATTTTCAACGACCGTGTAGGCATCGTGACTGAACGGGAAATGCCACATCGCCGCCACGGGCATCCCTAACCAGGTTGCCAGCAGCAGGCTCAGCACGCCCTGATGCGCCACAATGAGCATGTCTTCACGCTGCTGCAGCTGACTCATCGCATCCGCCGCCGCCCTGACGCGCGCGGCGAAATGCGGGAAGGCTTCGCCGCCGTCTGGCGTTGCGTTTTGCCAGTCATCCATCCAGCGCTGCCACGACGCGGGACTTTCTTTTTCGATGTCGCTGAAGTGACGCATCTCCCATTCGCCAAAATCCAGCTCGTTAAGCCGCGCATCGACGTGGACATCATGGGCTGTCGGCACGATAAGCCGCGCCGTTTGCTGAGAACGCTGCAGCGCGCTGACGCGCGCGTGCCCGAACGCGACCCCGGACAGGTACCCGGCAACACGCTGGCTTTGGGCAATGCCCTGCGGCGAGAGCGCCAGATCGGTACTCCCGTAAAATACGCCGCTGATGTTAGCGGTTGTTTGACCGTGACGAACCAGAAAAAGACGCATACATCAGACCCACAGTAGCGACAGCAGGAAGACCATTTCACCGATCTCCTCCATCGCGCCCAGGGTATCCCCCGTCAGCCCGTTCAGTCGGCGGCTTAAAAATGTCTTTACCGCGTTGACGACCATCCAGGTGATGACGCTGGCGATAAGCCCGTGCGCCCCGGCCAATAGCCCCACGAGCGCCACGCCGATGCAGAGGGTGATGACCGTCTCTTTGCCGCTGATATGGCCGAGATAGGCGTTTGCCATTCCAGCCCCTTCGCGCGCATAGCGCTGCCGGTACATGGCCAACACCATTGCCGTTCGCCCGACGATCGGCGCGCAGACCAGCAGCGCAAACAGGGTATTAACCGGAAGGTGGGCCAGGGAAATTACCGCAGCGACTTTGATAAGGATGCAGAATACGATGGCCAGACCGCCGTAGGTTCCCAACCGGCTATCGCGCATAATCTCCAGCATTCGTTCGCGGGTGCGGGCAGAAAAGACGCCATCGCAGGTGTCCGCCAGACCGTCCAGATGAAACCCGCCGGTCAGCAGCACCAGCGCCAGAACCCAGGCGACCGCGCCGATATAGATCCCACCGCCGGTCTGGCTCACCGCCAGATAGCCCAGGGCAGCCAGCACGCCAACGATCAGACCCACTACCGGGAACCAGGGGACGCCACGGCCATACTGCGAAAATTCAACGCCGTCGCTCCACTTTTGCGGCACCGGAATGCGGGTAATGAATCCCAGCGTCGCCCACAACATTTTTAACGGCATTTAATCTTTACTCCAATTCCCGAGACAACCAGCCACACTTCCTGCGCCGCCTGCGCCAGCCTTTGGTTCGCGCGCCCGGCAATATCGACAAAATGACGCGCCAGCCGATTCTCTGGCGTGATGCTCATGCCCAGCTCATTGGTCACAATATAAACCGGCGCCGCCGACTGCTGGCAGGCCGCAATCAGGTCGTCCACCTGCTGTTGCAGCACCGCCTCAAGCGCGGAAAAATCGAGGGTCTCCGGCGACGCGCCGCCGCTGGCGTCATAGAGCAGGTTCGACAGCAGGGTAGTGACGCATTCCAGAACCACGCCTTCGCCCGGCTGCACCTGGTGGCGAATCACGTCGCCCAGATCGCGATACCCTTCCCAGGTTCGCCAGTGCGCAGGACGCTGAGCGCGGTGCTTGTCAACGCGCAGCGCCATCTCTTCATCGGTAATCACCGACGTCGCGATATACAGCACGCGCTCGCACTGCTGCGCCGCCAGCTGTTCGACGTGCGCACTTTTCCCGCTGCGCGCGCCTCCGGTGACCAAAATCATGCGCCTTCCTCCTGATGCTCCCGCATTATTTGATAGATCTTTTTAATATCAATATGTTCTCTCATCGCGCTCGCCAGGATATCAAACTGTTGCGCTTTCCAGGCGGCGTAATCTACCGCAACGTCTAAGGGCGCCAGTCCTTTGCGCTGGCGCAAGCCGTCCACCATCGCGCGCGTGAAGGCATCGTTATCGAATAGCCCGTGGAGATAGGTCCCTATCACCTGCCCGTCAGCGCTGATGGCACCGTCCGCGATGCGCTCGCCCTCTTTTTCCAGAAACAGCGCCGGGCTACCGTCGGATGTCAGTTGGGTCTCTCCCATATGGATCTCGTAGCCCTGCACCTTAATGCCCGCTGCCGACTTAAGCCACGCCGGGAGCGCCGACGCCATCTGCGCCGAGACCTGCGTCGTGGTTTTTCGCTGCGCGAAGCGGGTCACGGTATGGAGCAGACCCAGCCCCGGCTGGGTTCCCAGCCCCGACTCCACCTCATCAATGATGGTGTCGCCAAGCATCTGGTAGCCGCCGCAAATGCCCATGACGGGCACGTTCTGCTGGTGGGACTGGAGCACCGCGTGCGCCATGCCGCTTTCCCGCAGCCAGGCCAGATCGCCCAGCGTATTTTTACTGCCGGGGAGAATCACGAGATCGGCCCCCGCCAGCTCCTGGGGATAACGGACATAGCGCACGCGAACATCGGGCTGCGCCGCCAGGGCGTTAAAATCGGTGAAGTTGGAGATATGCGGTATCTGCACCACGGCAATGTCGATATCGCGCTGGGCCGTTCGCAGGTATTTTCCCTTTTGCAGCGCCACGCCGTCTTCATCTTCCAGATCCACATCCAGCCATGGCATCACGCCCAGCACCGGCACGCCGGTCAGGTTTTCTATCTGCTCAATACCCGAGTAAAGCAGCGCAACATCGCCACGAAATTTATTGATGATGACCCCTTTCACCCGCGCCCGCTCGTGGTCGTGCAAAAGCGCCAGCGTGCCGTAGATGGCGGCAAACACGCCGCCTCTGTCAATGTCCGCCACGAGGATCACCGGGCACTGCGCCATTTCGGCCATCCCCATGTTGACGATATCGCGATCGCGCAGGTTAATCTCCGCCGGGCTGCCCGCGCCTTCCAGCACCACCACGTCATACTCTCCGGCCAGGCTGTTATAGACGTCGCGGATCTGCTCCCGCAGGCGCGGTTTGTACTCGTGGTAGCTGACCGCGTCCATATCGGTCGCCACCTGCCCCATCAGCACCACCTGCGCTTTACGATCGCTGGTCGGTTTTAACAGCACCGGATTCATCCGTACGTCCGGCGTTATCCCCGCCGCCTGAGCCTGAAATATCTGCGCGCGGCCCATCTCTTTACCCTCCGGCGTAATACCGGAGTTGAGCGCCATATTCTGCGACTTAAACGGTGCGGTACGCAGGCCATCCTGATAAAAAATCCGGCACAGCCCCGCCACCAGGACGCTTTTACCCACGTCAGAAGCGGTGCCCTGCAACATAATTGCCTGCGTCATGAGGCCTCCTTCATTACGTTTTTTTGTCGCATACGGCTGAAAAATTCATCTTCGGTTTTACATAACGGCAGGCCAAGCTGCGCGTGCAGCTTGACGAGCCAGGGCTGCGTTAATCCGGCCCGTTCAATCAGTTCGCCGCGGGCAAAGACCTCACCCGGCGCGCCGTGCGCCAGCACTTCTCCCTGACGCAGCACGTAAACGGCATCGCTCACTTCGTAAATCAGGTCAATATCATGACTGGAGATCACCACGTGGTTCCCCTGCGCCACAATGCGCCTGATAATCTCGATCATCTGCGTGCGTCCTGAAGGATCAAGCCCGGCCGTGGGCTCGTCCAGCAGAAGATAGCGGGCGCCCAGCACCAGCGCCCCGGCAATGGCGACGCGCTTCTTTTGCCCGTGGCTCAGGCACTGGATCGGCTGCTGGCGAAAACGCTGCGCGTCAACCAGCGTCAGCGCATCGTCGACGCGCCGTGCAATCTCCGGTTCCGCCACGCCCAGATTGCGCAGGCTGAAGGCGATGTCGCTATCAATATCGGTATAAAAGATCTGCTGATCGGGATCCTGAAACACCGTTGCCACCTGCTGACGGAGCGCCAGCAGTCCGCGCTTGCTGTAGTCCAGCGGCTTCCCCTGCCACAGCACCGCACCCTGCTGCGGCTTCAGCAGGCCGCTCAGATTCATAAATAACGTCGACTTTCCGCAGCCGTTAGCTCCGACCAGCCCGGTGACGGGATGGGCCGAAAAATCCAGCGTCAGCCCTTTGAGCACCTGCGCCTCCTGATAGCGAAACCAGAGATCGGCGGTGGTAAGCATGGTGCGATTCCTTACAGGGGAAAATCACCCTGGTAGAGTTTAATATCCAGCGTGGTCGCCATCTGCTGATAGCGAATCAGCACCCGGGTAAACAGCAAACCAACCAGCATCGCCAGCGAGCGATAGCCCTTTGGCAGGCTACGATAGCCAAAACGCAGCGTCTGCGCGCGGTGAATTGCCAGCGCTTCGTCTAACAGAATAAAAATAAAGCGCCAGGTCAGCAGGATCTGCTCGGTAAGCAGGCGCGGCACGCGCGCCCGCTTAAGCAGCACAATCAGCTGCGGAAACGGCAGGTTCAGCACCAGCCAGAAGGTCGCCGCCAGCGCGGCAAGGCTGCGCCAGAAGGTTTCATTGGCGGCAGTCAGCCCGGACGCGGTTATCCCCAGCCAGTAGTGCCCCACCGGGACGCCTGCCGCCAGCGTGTTCGGGTCACGGGTGACGCTAAAGAGGATCGTCAGCACGCCGACCAGCAGAAAGCCAAACGGCAGCGCCATCCAGCGGCACCAGCGCCAGAAGGTCATCCGCAGCAGCCAGCAGGTCAGTCCCGCCGTCAACGCCAGGACGATCCCCTGCCCCAGCGGCGGCAGCGCAAACGCCAGCGTCATCAGCGCCAGCCAGAGCAGAAACTTGCGTTCCGGCGCCACGTGAGCCCAGCGGCTCTGATAGCTTAGCCTGTCAAGCCCGGTCATCACGGCGCTGTCTGCCTTTGGTGTAGCCCAAAATATAGAAAATCACCGCTGCGCCAATGGAGCCCTGGAGCGTAAACAGCAGGCTTTCAATTTCGCCGCTGGCGGGTTCATAGAGCGGCGTGAACCACGGCGTGTAATGCGGCGCCACAACCTGAATTTGATTTTCGGCTTCACCATCCGAGCCGCCAAACTCCCCCCCGTGATCGATAAAAAATGGTAGTACGATCAGAGCAACCACCATCGCCAACAGCATCAGCGTCTTTTTCATCTCAGTGTCCTTGTGCGGTAATCAGCTGACGTTTGGTCAACTGGTCATAAATCATGACGGTTAACAGTCCCTCCGCGATGGCGATGGGGATCTGCGTCAGGCAGAAAATGCCCATGAATTTCACAATCGACCCCGTTGCACCTGTCGCCGGGTCCGGGAACGCCGCGCCAAGCTGGACTGAGGTGACAAAATAGGTCACCAGATCCGCCAGCATCGCGCACAAAAATACCCCGACATCACGACGGAGCCCGGCACGGCAGGCCATTTTCCACACCATGTACCCGACAACCGGCCCAATCACCGCCATCGACATGCCGTTCGCGCCAAGCGTGGTTAACCCGCCGTGCGCCAGCAGCAGCGCCTGAAACAGGAGCACGATGGCGCCGAGAATAGCGACGACGCCCGGCCCGAACAGAATCACGGCGAGCCCGACGCCGGTCGGATGCGAGCAACTGCCGGTCACCGAGGGGATCTTCAGCGCCGACAGCACGAAAATAAACGCCCCGCACAGCGCCAGCAGGACTTTCTGGTGGCTATCCTCCTGCACGATACGGCGCAGGCGCACCAGTCCATACCACAGACACGGTAAGAAGATCAGCCACCACGCCAGCGCCCACATGGGCGGTAAAAAGCCTTCCATGATGTGCATCGCGAACGCCTGCTCCGGCACCACCATCAGCAATAGCGCCGCCGCCAGGCCACTTAATGACAGCTGTTTAAGCTGTTGTTCGAGTTTCATTGCGCATACTCCCACTGTTTGTTGACCAGAATGGTCGAGAAATAGGGTAACGGCTGGTCGTCAGCAACCTCATCCAGATGCCGCCAGCACTGCTCGCCGGGGAGCGTGGCCTCTGACATCATCAGCGCGCAGTTCAGCAGCCCGGCCTGCGTCAGCAGCGCTTTGATGCGCGCAAACCGGCCATAGACCTTCATCAGCACCAGGCTGTCGTGCTGCTGCAGCGCCTGCGCAATCTCCGCTTCCGGCGCGGTGCATGCGATCACCGCCAGCGACTGCTGTTCCATCGCCAGCGGCGTTTTGGACCGCGCGGCAATCGCGGCAAACGACGTCACGCCGGGCACAATTTCCAGCCAGTCCGGGCTGCCGATGCGCTGGAGTAAGAACACCCAGGTACTGAACAGCATCGCGTCGCCCAGGGTGATAAAGCCAACCTGTTTTCCGTCGTTCACCTCCGTTACTAACGCGTCGGCCACCGCATCCCACACCGCCTCCTTTTCAGCGCTGTCGGCGCTCATGGGAAAGTGGCAGCAGCGGATTTCAGTCTGCTCGCCGACATATTCACGAACGATAGAAAGCGCCAGACTGTCGCCCCCTTTTCGTCCCGCCGGGGCGTAGAGAATATCCAGCGAACCGAGGATCCGTGAGGCTCGCACGGTGATAAGGTCCGACGCGCCCGGCCCGGTGCTGAGGGCGTACAGTTTGCCGCTCATGCTGCCTCCTCCATCGCCACGCTCAGCGCCTGCTGTAAATGGGCGACGAACATCGCGCGCACCGCCGGGTTTTCGCCCAGCCCGCTCAGCCACGGCGTTGCCGGGATCCCGGCAGCGTTAAACAACGTCTTCCAGGAGTCCTCGTCATCAGAGGCCATATCGTTAATGGCGTGATCGCCCGCCACCAGCATCAGCGGCATCAGATGCACGGCGGTGACGCCTTGTTTACAGAGGCTCTCAATCAGGATGTCGACTTCCGGATAGCTCTCCACCGCGCCGACGCGGGCCGGGAAGCCCTGGGCCATCATCATGTGGTCGAGGCAGGCATAGGCCGCAAAGGCGTGATGGCTGGCGCCGTGGCCCATAAACACCACTTTTTCCGTGGCCCCAAGCGTCGGCATTTGCTGTTGTAAGGCGCGCATCAGCTGCGCGTAATCGTCGTGGCTGCTCAGCAGCGGTACCCCCAGCGTCAGGCGGGTAAAGAGCGGGCGCAGGCTCTGCACTTCACGGACGATTTTCTCGTACTCATCGCCGTTGATGATGTGCAGGGACTGGATCGCCACGTCCTGATATCCCTGAGCCGCAAGCTTTTTCAGCGCCTGCAGCGGCGTATCGATCTCAATGCCGTCACGCTGTTTGAGCTTGCGAATGATCATCCCGGAGGTGAATGCCCGAAACAGCTCGCGGTCAGGGCAGCTTTCCGCCAGCGCACGCTCGCAGGCCACAATGTTTTTCTCGCAGGTATCGTGGTAGCTGGTACCAAAGCTGACCACCAGAAGCGCCTTTTTCATCTCTAACTCCTTAAGCAGCGGCCAGCCAGCGGGCTAAGCGCCCGGCGAATGCGGCCTGACTTTCCAGTAACTCGTCTCCCGTCACCAGCGGCGCCGGGCGTGTAATCACGATGCAGGGGATGCCCGCATCCAGACAGGGTTGAACCTTTTCCCGATAGCCGCCTTCCGCACCGGACGCTTTGGTGATCATCACGTCAGCCCGGCACTGGCGATAAAACGCCGCGTTAAACTCAGCGCTGAATGGCCCGCACATCGCGAAGATCTCGGTAACGCCAAAGCCAAGCCCGGCGCATTGCTCAAGGACCTCGGGCACCGGCAGCACCCGGGCCAGCAGCGTTTTCTCCGGCAGCCCGGCGCGCCAGCGCGCCAGATCTTTACTGCCGGTGGTCAACAGCACGCGTTCGCCCAGCCGCCGCGCGATGTCGCAGGCCTCTTCTATGCCCGGCACGCTGTAGAGCAGCGGATGCGTCAGCTCGCTGAGCTGTTCGGGGCGCTGATAGCGGCTAAGCAACACGCCCACCGTTTCACAGGCCGCCAGGATGTTGCGGCTGACCACCTCAGCGTAGGGATGCGATGCGTCAATCACCCAGCGGGTCCTGTTTTGCGCAAGCCAGTCAACCATCTGCTGCGGCTCCAGGCGGCCACAGCGCACCCGGCCATTAATGTCGCCCGCCAGCCGCTGCCCGGTGGCCGTCGCCACCGACAGGGTGTAGGCCACGCCGGCCGCATCCAGCTGCTGGCAGATCGCGCGGGCATCGCTGGTGCCGCCCATGACCAGCACGTCGCCATAGTTCACAGCACATAGCCCCGGGGTGTGATCATCAGCCCCTCCTGAACGTAAGTGGCCTTATTTCCGACGATCACCAGGCTTGTCATATCGACCGGCTCAAAGTCCATGTCGCCCAGCGTGGTCAGCCACTTCTCCTGCTTTTTGCGCCCGGCAGACTTCACTACCCCTACCGGCGTTTGTGGGCTTTTGCTGGCGGACAGCAGCTCAAACGCCCGTGCCAGATGGCCCTCGCGACCCCGGCTGCGCGGGTTATAGAAGCAGATGACGAAGTCCGCTTCTCCCGCAGCAACAATGCGTTTTTCAATGACCGGCCACGGCGTCAGCAGATCGCTTAAGCTGATGTGGCAAAAATCGTGCATCAGCGGCGCGCCAAGCAGAGACGCGGCGGCGATACTGGCCGTCATCCCGGGGATCAGGCGAACCTCAACGTCCAGCTTCTGTTTGCTGACCAGTTCCAGCACCAGCCCCGCCATGCCATAAATACCGGCGTCGCCGCTGCTGATAAGCGCGACGTTATGCCCGGCCTGCGCCAGCTCGATCGCCGCCTGACAGCGTTCAATCTCTTTGCACATCCCGGTTTTGATCACCTGTTTGTCGCCGGTGAAGGCCTTCACCAGATGGGTATAGGTTTTGTAGCCAACGATGATTTCTGCCGCCTGCAGCGCGTCTACGGCTTCCATGGTCATCATGGCCTGCGAGCCCGGGCCGATTCCAATTACGGTTAACATCAGTGTGAAACTCCCAAAGTGATAGTGACGCCCTGTTCGCGCAGGGTTTCTCCTCGTAGTTGCCCATGGCTCAGCAGCCACGCTGCCGGTCCCGAGACGCTCCCCACCCCAACCGTCTGGCGTACAAACGGTGAAGTCGGAAAGCGGTGTTCGTGCTCACGCAGCGCGTCAGCGGTAAAGGTTTCAAACGGCACACCCCAGCAGGCGGCAAGCTGAAGCAGGCCCGCTTCGTCTTTTTTAAGGGAGACGCTGCCAATCGCTTTCAGCGCCAGCGGATCGAACTGATGCGCCGCAAGCTGGCGCATTAACAGGGTCGCCAGCAGCGGATACGGCGTGTCGCGTCGACAGCCGATGCCCGCCACGACCCGCTGGGGAACCAGCGTCCAGTGCGGTAACGGCAGTTCCGGCAGCGTGTTGCGCAGCGTAATGCACACCAGCGCATCCAGTTCCGGGAGGTGCTGCAGGTCGCTCACGGTGATAAACCCGCGCCGATCGCACTGACTGACGTCGTCGTCGAGTTCCGCATCCCACCACAGCCCTACCCGCTGATGGCTCACCAGCATCTGGTTGACGATTTTCACCGTCGTTCGGAAATCGCGCATTCGGGCATTCAACTGGAAGGCAAGGGTATCCAGCGCGGCCATCTCGTTGACGTCCGTGGCGGTGGTAATCACCGGATCCGCCCCCAGCATTTCCGCCAGATAGCGGGTCAGCGCATTCGCCCCGCCAGCATGGCCGGAAAGCAGGCTAATCACGTGCTGCCCACGCTCGTCGATCACCACCACCGCCGGGTCGCTCAGCTTGTCGTGGATGAGTGGCGCCAGAACGCGCACCGCAATGCCGGTGGCGCCGATAAAAATCAGCGCCGGGTAGCGCGTGAACGCCTCGCGCACCGCCGGGGCAAAGCCGCCATCGAAGGAGATAAAGCCCTCTTCCCGCAGGCCCTCGCTGGTAAAGCAGGTGACCGGCAGCATTGCCGCCAGACGCTTCGCCAGCCGCACGCCGCCCGGCGTCAGGCAAAACAGCGCGATGGGCTCAGGCTTTACGGTATTCATGGCTAAAATCCGCGGCATAGAGTTTTGAGTAGTGATACTCCTCGCCCAGGAACTTCCCGACCAGAATGAGCGCCGTTTTGCGGATCCCCGCCTCGCGTACTTTGTCGGCGATATCCGCCAGCGTGCCGCGGACGGTGTGGCTTTCCGGCCAGGTCGCTTTATAAATGACGGCAACGGGCGTGGTGGCCGGATAACCGCCTTCAATCAGGCGTTCCGCCACCCGGTGAATACGCTGGACCGAGAGATAAATCGCCATGGAGGTCTGATGGCTGGCAAATGACTCCAGCTGTTCACGTTCCGGCACCGGAGTGCGGCCTTCGAGACGGGTAATAATCAGGCTCTGCGAGACTTCAGGCACGGTGTATTCCGCCCCAAGCTCCGCCGCGGCGCCGAGGAAAGCGCTGACGCCGGGCACCACCTGCCAGGCAATACCGCGCCTGGTCAGCTCTTCGCCCTGCTCGCGGACGGAGCCGTAGAGCGAGACATCGCCGGTCTGCAAACGTACCACCGTTTTTCCGGCCTTCACGCCCGCCGCCATCAGGTCGATTATCTGTTCTAAATGGAGTTCCGCGCTGTCGTGGCATTCGGCTCCCTGCGGGCAATACGCCAGCAGCTCGGTATTGATCAGCGAACCGGCATAGATAACCACCTGCGCCTGCTGCAGCAGCCGGTAGCCCTTGAGCGTGATGAGCTCACGGTCACCGGGACCGGCACCGACAAACCACACGCAACGGGAATCAAACGTCTCAGACATGGTGTTCTTCCTTCTGACAGGCGATAACAAAAACGGGATTATTCGGTTTGAAAAAGTGGCCGCTGCCGAGCGGGGTCAGCGCGGAGACCTGCATTTGCAGGCAATCAATGTTCTGGACGCCGATCTGCTGCAGATGGGCCATCGCGATAGTGAGGTTTTCCATCAGGATAAACGTCATCACCAGACGTCCGCCGGGATGTAGCTGGCGCAGGGACCAGTCAATAAGCGAGGTCAGATGGCCGCCGCTGCCGCCCATAAAGACCGCATCGGCCTTATCCGCCACCGGTAACGGCGCAACGCCCGGCAAAATCGCGATATTGCGACAGGCAAAATGCTGGCGATTTTCCGCAAGCAGCTGCAGAGCCGCAGGGTTACGCTCTATGGCCGTCACGTGCAGCGAGGGAAACAGCAGCGCCGCCTCTATCGACACGCTCCCGGTTCCCGCACCGACGTCAATCAGGTGGCTGGCGCGATGCAGCTCGAGCTTCGTGAGGGCCAGCGCGCGTACCGCCTCTTTGGTCATCGGCACCGTTTCGCCGCGCAGAAACAGTTCATCTTTCATCGAGGATCACCACCGCATTCATCTCATAGTCGGCACTGACCTCACTGACGGGCAGCCAGTGGATCCGTTCATTTTCCATCGCCAGGTTTTCACCAATCACCATCCAGCGATGGCCCTTCCCGCGCGCCACCAGCTGCGCGGCAATCTCTTTCGGCCCGCACTGGCTATCGGTGACCATCGCCACTTTGCGATGCCGTGCCAGCTCGTCAACGTTCACGCTGCGGCCATGGCTGCTGGTGAGCCACATCTCATTCATATCAATGCCCGCCTGCGCGCACAGGTACTGCACCGCGCTGATACCGGGAATAATGCGCACGCGCGCCATACCGAAATGCGCCACCATCCGCGATCCGATGCCGTAAAAGAGCGGATCGCCGGAGGCCACGATCACCACCTTTTTCTCCTGACGCGCCTCAACCCAGGCCAGCAGCGCCGGAATGTTGGCCCCCAGGACAAACGTCTCGCCGCAAAACGCCGGGAACTGCAGCAGATGGCGTTTTCCGCCGACCAGCGCATCGGCGCGATCGATCGCTTCACGCGCGGCGGGCGTCATCAGGCGCAATCCCGCAGGCCCCATTCCCACGACCGTTAACATTGCAGCGCCCGGGCAATCGCCTCGACCGGGCGGTTGCTGCCCAGCACCTGGTTATCAAAGGAAAACAGAATGGCGTCACAGGTCGGCGGATTTTTGGTAAAGCGCAGCATCTGCATTACGCGCAGGCAGATCCGTTCGGCGAGATGGCTGTAAAGCGCCTGAAAACCCCAGGTGTCGATGTGTTCCATCGCCGCTTCGGTGGTATCGCACTCGCTGACGACGGTGAGTAATTCCAGCGGCGCACCGAGCAGCGCCAGATGCGCCACCAGCGTTTCCATGCGCGCATCGGCGATATGGCTGTGGGTGTGGAATATCCCGGCGGCAATTTTGATGAGCTTGCCGGGATGGCCGACCAGCACTATCTGGCGAAACCCCAGCCGCACCGCCTCTTCAATCATGTAGCCGACAAAGTTGCTCATGGTGACCACGACATCTTGAACAATGCCCATCTGCTCGCGCACAAAGCGCTCGCCATGATTGCCCGGCACCAGCACGACCCGCTCCAGCCCGGCCGCGCGTTTAATTTCCAGCTCCAGAGAAAGCGAGCGTTTCCAGCTCTCCTCTGACATCGGCGTGACAATGCCGGTGGTGCCGATGATCGAAATACCGCCCAGGATCCCGAGGCGTGAGTTGTAGGTTTTCTGCGCACGCTCTTCGCCTTCAGGGGCGAAGATTTCCACGTTGGCCCCGCGCGTCGGGCCAATCGCCTCGCGCACGGCGGACTCAATGGTGTGACGCGGCGTGCGGTTGATCGCCGCGCTGCCGATAGCCAGGCCAATGCCTTTGCGCGTCACGGTCCCCACGCCTTCGCCGCCCGCCAGCGTAATCTCGCCGCTGTCGTTGAGCGTCACGCGGGCGAAAATCAGCATGCCGTGGGTGGCGTCGACGTCATCACCGCCGTCTTTGCGGATGGCCGCAATCGCCTGCTGCCCTTCAATGTGCGGCGATTCCACGTTCAGACACAGCGTGACGCCGGAGGGTGTCACAATGGAGACCTGATGAATGAGGTGCTGGCGCAGCACCATCAGTGCGGCGACTTTCGCTGCCGCGGTCGCACAGGAGCCGGTGGTGTAGCCTTTACGTAATGCCTTCCCGTTATGCCATACCGGGGAATCGAAGGTGGAATCGCTCATCGCGCCCCCTGCAGGTAATAGAGCATGGCGTTTACAATCGCCGCCGCCACATTGCTGCCGCCTTTGCGCCCGAGTGCCGCAATCGCGGGCAAATGGCTGTGCGTCAGCGCCTCTTTCGATTCCGCCGCCCCCACAAACCCCACCGGGACGCCCACCACGCCGCTGACGGCAACATCATGCTCAAGCAGGCGAAACAGCGCCGTGGGCGCATTGCCAAAGACGAAGATCTTCTCGCTCTCTTCCGTCACCGCGATATCCACGGCCGCCATCGAGCGGGTGATTCCCTGGGCCTTTGCCTGCGCCACCACCCGCGGGTCGCTGATATAGCAGCGGCATTCGCCCCCGAATGTGGACAGCAGCGTTTTGTTGATCCCGGAGAGCGCCATCGTGGTATCGGTATAGATAACGGACGGGCGACGGAGCGCCGCGCAAAGCTGATCCAGCGCGTCATCTGAAAACCAGAGAATATCCAGCCAGTCGAAATCTGCGGTGGTATGGATCACCCGCTTGACGATCGCCTCATGCAGCGGGCTGGCGAACCGGTACTCCGGCCGCGTTTCGCGAATGATTTCGCCAATGATGTCGAAACTTTTGGCTTCAATCGCCTGGGGTTGCTGGATGTATTGCATTGTCTTTTGTCCTCAGGCCACGCCAGCCATCAGCCAGCGTGCTGCGATAAACAGCGCCAGCGCCAGGGTGGAGGAAACCCACATCAGTCGAATCGTTCGGGAAATGTCGTCTACCGCAATCGGGCGCAGGGCGTCGCCGATCCACGGCTTTTCCACGCGCTGGCCAAAATAGGTGTTGGGTCCGCCAAGCCGGATGCCCAGCGCACCGGCAACCGTTGCTTCAGACCACGCGCAGTTGGGGCTGCTGTGGTTATAGCGGTCGCGCCAGCCGACGCGCAGCGCGCGGGAGGGATCCTCGCGGCATAGCCACGCCGCAACGCCCAGCAAGAGCCAGCTCAGGCGCGCGGGGATAGCGTTCGCCACGTCATCCATACGGGCGCTGATCATGCCGATCGCGCGGTATTTTTCATGCTTGTAGCCCACCATTGAATCGAGGGTATTCACCGCCTTATAGGCCATCGCCAGCGGCGCGCCGCCCAGCAGGAGGAAGAACAGCGGGGCGATAACGCCGTCAACCGTGTTCTCCGCGACGGTCTCCACCACCGCCCGGTTGATCTGTTCCGGCTGAAGCTGAGAGGTATCGCGCCCCACTATCCAGGAGAGCTTTTCGCGGCTTTCATCAAGGTCGCCTGCCCGCAGCGGGCGTTCAACGTCCAGCGCGGCGTTTGCCAGACTGCGCCCGGCCAGCACGGTAAATATCATCCACACCTCAATCGCCCAGCCCAGCCAGGGATGCACCCATCGTCCGAGCGCCAGCACGCCCCAGGCTATGCCCCAGGTCAGCCCCACGACGGCCAGCCACATGACGCCGCCGCCAATGCGTAACGCCGCGTCGCTATGGCAGCAGCGGCGAACACCCCGCTGCACCGCATTGATCAGGTTGCCTATCCAGCGCACCGGATGCGGCCAGTGTTGCGGGTCGCCGATGATGACATCGAGCAGCCACGCGACGCACCATGCCATCAGGGTCATAGCGCCCCCCTCGCCGCCGTCAGCCAGCGGCTGAGCATCGTGGGGCGTTGGGCAAAGTGGAGGTGCAGGTAGCTTGCGAACGTGTTGCCAACCTGCCAGCCACCCGCCCATTCCTGCATCGTCACGCCATCACGCACTTTGCGGCACGCCAGTACCGCAGGGGTTTGGGGGGAGAAGTCGGAATAGTGAAACTCATGCCCACGCAGCACCTCCCCGCTATCGGCCAGCAGCGTGGGCTGGCGCGCCTGCGCCTCACAATAGCCAAAACGGGTCAGCCGTTTACCCATCCTGCTGTGGCCGGGGATAATATTGGCCATCCGGTGGGTAACCCCCTCGCTATCTTCCAGCGTGCTGCCGAGGTACATCAGCCCACCGCATTCGGCGTAGATCGCCACCCCGCGCCGGTGCGCCTCCCGCAGGCTGGCGAGCATCGCGGTGTTTTCCGCAAGCCGTGCCGCATGCAGCTCCGGGTAACCGCCCCCGAGCCAGACCATCTGGCAGTCAGGTAAGCGGCTATCGCGCAGCGGGCTAAAGCGGATAATGTCGACCCCGGTACGTTCAAGCAGCGTGATGTTATCCGGGTAATAGAAATTGAAGGCCTCGTCATCGGCCATCGCGAGCGTTAACCCGCGCCCGGCGTCCCCGTCAGGGCGCGCGGGCCAGGCGCCCTGCGGTAGCGACGCCATCTGGCTGAGCGCGAGAAGTTGTTCGATATCCAGCGTACGTTCAAGAATGGAGGCAAAATTTTGCCAGGTCTGCGGGTCCGCGGCCGACTCCCGGGCGGTGACCAACCCAAGATGGCGCTCGGGCAAACCGACGCCCTCAACGTGCGGCACATAGCCCAGGACGGGTAGCGTGCAGTAGTGCTCAATGGCCGTTTTGAGCAGTTGATAATGTGATTCGCTGTTGACGCGATTGACAATCACCCCGGCAATATTGAGGGTAGGATCGAACCGCTGAAAGCCCATTACGGTCGCGGCAATCGACGTAGAAACCGCCTTGCCGTCCACCAGCAGAACCACCGGACAGCCCAGCTGTTTTGCCATCGCGGCGGTGCTGCAATAGTTCGGATCGGTGCCGTAGCCGTCATACAGCCCCATCACGCCTTCAATGACCGCGATATCCGCCTGCTGCATATGCTCGCAAAACAGCGCATTGAGTATTGGCTCAGGAAGCATGAAGCTGTCGAGGTTGCGGGAGGAGGTGCCGCTGACTTTGGTATGCCAGCCGGTATCAAGATAGTCAGGGCCCACTTTATACGGCTGGACGCGTAATCCACGCTGTTTTAACAGACTCAACAGGCCAAGCGTCACCGTGGTTTTACCACAACCGCTTCCGGTACCTGCCAGAACAAACGCGTACTGCTTTGCCGCCATGACCCCGATCCTGTCCAGGGTGGTTGGGAGGTATAGATACACGTCGTCCCAGTCTTTCGACTGTATGATGCATCAGTACAACCCACTTCCCACCGAAGTTGTTGAACGTTCCCGACAGGCAGGTCTTCTGGCTTAGCGTCCTCCTCGCCCGTCCTTCCCAATCTCGCGATCAGTGGTCATTACGGGGTCGTCAGCATCACAGCAGCGGGGGCTGCGGGGGATTGTCACCCCCTTCCCTGCCACAAATGTGGCAAAACCTGTCGGCTTACATTATGAGAAAGAGTTCGTTCTCAAAACAGCAATGCTATTTGCGGCGCTTCAATTCACCTTAGGCAAATACTTAACCACAAATGAAAACCATGCTGAGTAAAACGTGGCGCCAGAATAATTGACACCTTTCTCAATAACTCAACGTTTTATCACAAAAAATAAAAAGCAAAGATAATCACGCTTAAAATCTCAATATTTATTGTTCTATGACAAGTTATTGCACTACTTGATATTTTTTCATTTTATTGTGATCAAAATTCATCAGGATATTAAAGCCCGGTAAAAACATAATATTGCTGTTCAACGTAAGTCAGTGTGATTTCATTGATGCATTACGCGTTCAGCAGGATCGCAAAATAATATGGAGACTATCCAGGTCGGAATTTGCGGTATATCAAGGTAAGAGGAATATCCTCATGACACTATGCTCCAGAAATTTCTGACCAGTAAGGTGGAAACGTGGCTGTTGCGCAATGCCCCGCGTCGTGCGGTGAGCTTATCCAGGGCTGGATTTTGGGCAGTGAGAAGCTGGTCTCCTGCCCTGTCGAATGGTACAGCACCGTTGAGGTGAGCCACGGCTCACCCGTGGCGGATGAACGCCCGCTGTCGCGCGCGATGGTCGAGCGATTGTTGCAGCACTGGCATTATCCGGCGCAGCTAAGCCAGGATATCCGCATTGACGTGCACTCGACCATCCCGGTTGCCAAAGGGATGGCCAGCAGCACCGCGGATATCGCCGCCACCGCCGTCGCCACCGCCCACCATCTGGGGCGTCAGCTCGACGAAAGCACGCTGGCAATGCTTTGCGTTTCGCTCGAACCCACCGACAGCACCGTGTTTCGCCAGTTGACCCTTTTCGATCATAACGACGCTTCCACGCAGATCGCCTGCCACGCCCAGCCCGCTCTCGACCTGCTCGTTCTGGAAAGTCCGCAAACGCTGCGTACGGCAGATTACCACCGCATCCCGCGTCAGGCGGGGCTACTGGCCGGTGCGCCAGCGCTGGAACGCGCGTGGGGAAAAGTCCAGGAGTCCTGCATAACGCAAAACCCTTATCGGATGGGCGAAGCGGCCACCCTCAGCGCCATCGCCAGCCAGACGCTGTTGCCTAAACCGGATTTTGACGCACTGCTCTCACTGGTGGAGGAGTGCGGTATTTACGGGGTAAACGTGGCGCACAGCGGCAGCGTCGTGGGTCTGATGCTGGACAGAAATAAAGACGATGTCGATTATGTGAAATGGCTGCTGGTAAAAAAACAGCTCACCCGCCACTGGCCTGAACAACACCTGCTGCGGATGGTAAAAGGCGGCGTGACGCTACTCTGACAGCAGCCTGTGCTGAATGAGCCACTCGACCTGCTGTCTGACCTCTTGCTCGTGCTCCTGCGCTAAAGCCTGCTGCAGCGGAGCATGCCGGAAGAACGCGCCCCAAAATGCACGCTTGCGCTCCCGGTCACCGCATGCGCGATTAATCCGTTCACGCAGCGTCCCCGCCAGCCGCACGCTTTCCCGCATGCCCGGAGGAAGGTGGGCGGCGACATGCGCTTTGAGGATCTTGCTGTACACCGGCGCGTTGCCCCCGCAGCTCAGCGCAATAATGACCGGCGAATGGTCGATAATGGCCGGTGAGATAAAGGTGGCAGTCGAAGGATCGTCCGTGACATTGCAAAAGATACGCTCCGCGCTGGCGGCTGCGGCGACCTGACGGTTCACCTGCGGATCGCTGGTCGCGGCAATGACCAGCCAGCACGATTGCAGATACTGCGGCGAAAACGTCGCCGGAAACCACTTGATGTCACCGCTCGCGTGCAGGCTGGCGAGTTCCGGCGTCAGGGTGGGCGCAACCAGATGCAGCACCGCTCCGGCGGCCAGCAGCCCCTTCGCCTTATGCGTCGCCACCTGCCCGCCACCGACGATCAGACAGCGTTTCCCCTTCAGGTTGCAAAAAATCGGGAAATAGTCCATCGCCTTAGCCTTGTAAAACGTGAGTCAGCGCGGCAATAAACCGGCGGTTCTCCGCCTCGGTACGCACGGCAATCCGGTAGTAGTCGCGATCGAGCCCTGGATAGTTTTCGCAGTGGCGGATAAGAATGTGATGGCCGAGCAGCGCCGCCTTCAGGTCGAAACCCGGACGAAGACAGCGGAAGAAAATAAAGTTGGCCTGCGGATTCCAGACCGCCAGCGATGAAAAGCGCGCCATCGCCTGCCACAGGAAATCCCGCTCCCGGGCGATAAAGGCGTGGCTGCGAGCAATATAGTCCTCATCCGACAGCAAATGTTGCCCCACAAGCGCCGAGAAGGCATTCACGGACCAGGGCTCACGGGTGCGTTTCAGCTGGTGAATGGTTTGCGTATTGCCGCTCAGCAGATACCCAAGGCGCAGCCCGGGAATAGCAAAAAACTTGGTCAGGGATCGCAGCAGGTAAAGATAGCGTGACTCCGCCAGCCGCGGCGCCAGCGTGGAGCCCTGCGGCAGAAAATCGATGAACGCCTCATCCACAATCAGCGCAATCTGCAGCGATTCGCACAGCGAGGCCAGCCGGTCGAGAAGACCGGCATCAGGCATGAGTCCGGTAGGGTTGTTTGGCGTCGCGATGAACAGGCAATCGGGCCTGTGCGCGCGAACGGCGTCCAGTATGGAAACATCCACCTGGAACCCGTTCTGCTCACTCAGCGCATAGTCAATTATCTCGCAACCCTGCTGCTGTAATGCCCGGCGATATTCGGCGAAGCCCGGTACCAGCAGCATCGCCCGGCGAGGGGCAAGCGTTCGCACCAGGCCATAGATCAGCTCCGTTTCGCCATTCCCGGCAATCGTCTGGTCATAGTCACACCGGCTGGCGGTGGCCAGCGCCTGGTGAAGATGGCGGTATTCAACGTCCGGGTACTGCATGATGATATCCAGATGGGACACAATGAGCGACCTGACGCGATCGGGCAGCCCTAACGGATTGATGTTCGCGCTAAAGTCCACCAGCAGCTCGGGATCGATCCCCAACTGCAGCCCCGTTTCCAGAACGTTACCACCATGCTCACTCATTCGTTTCACTCGTCCATTTCGAAAATGTCAGGATAACATCAGACCACAACCTGATTCAGCGCGATATGTGATGCGGTAAACGCCAGTATCTCCTGCAGGCTGACCACCTCACCGATGACGATAAGCGCCGGAGCATGCAGTTTTTGACGTTCAACCTCGAGGTGGATATCGGTCAGCGTACCTTTGGCGATCTGCTGACGCGACTGGCTGGCATACATCACCACCGCCACCGGCGTTTCAGCGGACATGCCTCCCTCGATGAGCTGCTGGCAGATTTCCGTCAGCCGCGTCATTCCCATCAGAACGATCAGCGTTCCGTTGATTTGCGCCAGGGCATGCCAGTTTTGCGGGTCGTTCCCCTGGCACATATGACCGGTCACAATATGAAAGCTGGAGGCGTAATGACGGTGCGTGACCGGGATCCCGGCATAGGCCAGTCCGCCAATCGCGGAACTGATCCCCGGCACAATTTCGAACGTCAGGCCGGCTTTCGCCAGCTGCTCGGCCTCTTCGCCCCCGCGGCCAAAAACGTAGGGGTCCCCGCCTTTCAGGCGCACCACCTGGCGCCCTTCCCCGGCATGCTTGACCAGCAGGGTATTGATTTGTTCCTGAGGCACCGGATGATGGCTTGGGGTTTTACCGACATCAATAATCAGACAGCCTGCCGGAGCCTGAGCCAGAAGTTCAGGGTTTACCAGGCGATCGTGAACAATCACCTCCGCATGGCGGATACAGTGCAGACCTTTTACCGTAATCAAAGACGCATCGCCAGGCCCTGCCCCTACAAGCCAAACCTTCCCTTTACTCATCGTTATATCCTCAGATTAAATATTTAAAGACGCAAGAAAGCGGGTAATTAAAATTAGTGCTGAATTATACATCCCCTCCACACGTCAAAAATTTGATGTATTTATCACTCTTTCTTAATTTTACGAATGGCGTTTATGACCAATATCAATAAAACAGTGAATACCGTCTTCCCTCTGCCATTACGACATTATTGCTTTGGTCATCATGCTTAAAAAAACATATAAATCGCCTTCAGCAATAAAACAGGCGCGCGATCACAAATATTAAAATGGTTTTGTCAGCGACGTTTACAGATAAATATCAACCCTAAAATAAATCGCACACAAGTAACTGATATAAAACATTTTTCAATGCAACATCGTTACCATCATCATTTTTGGAAGGATTTTTTGAAAATAGATCAATTGCATCCCTTTCGCCTTCAAAACACACTCCAACACCATTAACAGACCCAATGTACATTAACCGTTTTTAATACCCATTTTATTTTCACTATCAGCCCTACAGAGGATTACCCATGAAGAAATCAACACTTGTTATTGGCGTCATTGGTGCTGACTGCCATGCGGTAGGCAATAAAGTTCTGGATCGTGTTTTTACTTCCCATGATTTTCACGTCATCAATCTTGGTGTGATGGTGAGCCAGGATGAATATATTGATGCGGCCATCGAAACGGGTGCTGATGCTATTGTCGTTTCATCCATCTACGGCCATGGCGACATCGACTGCCTGGGGCTGCGCGAGCGCTGCATCGAACGCGGTATCGGCGACATTCTGCTTTTTGTTGGCGGTAACCTGGTCGTGGGTAAGCACGATTTCGCCGATGTCGAAGCCAAATTCAAAGAGATGGGTTTCAACCGCGTGTTCGCTCCGAGCCACGACCTGGAGGACGTCTGTCAGCTGATGGCGAACGATATACAACAGCGTCAGCGCGTTGAAGAGCTCTGTCTTGAAGAGGGCTTCTGATGCAAATCGTCTCAGTCGACATTGGTTCGACGTGGACCAAAGCCGCGCTCTTCACGCCGGAGGGTGATGCGCTAACGTTGGTCAACCACGTTCTGACCCCGACGACGACCCACCATCTGGCGGAGGGTTTCTTTACCAGCCTGAACCAGGTGCTAAACGTTGCCGATGCGCGACCGTTGCTGAACAGCGGGGACGTTACGCTGAAATACTCGTCGTCGGCAAAAGGCGGGCTCGCCGTTGCCGCAATGGGTCTGGTGCCGTCAATAACCCTGGAATCAGCCAAAGTCACCGCCCATTCAGCGGGTGCCAAAATCGCCCAGTACTACTCGTACAAACTGAACCGTCACGATATCCAGGCGCTGGAGGACTCCCCGCCGGACATTCTGCTGTTCACGGGCGGTACGGACGGCGGCGAAGAGAGCTACGGACTTGCCAATGCCCGCGCGCTGGCAGCGTCAACGCTGGACTGCGCCATTATTTACGCCGGAAATCGCGATATTCAGGACGACGTGCAGGCCATTCTTGGCCACAAAGATCTGATCGTGGTCGACAACGTTTTGCCTGACCTCGATCACCCGAATCCGTATGCCGCCCGCAAGGCTATCTGCGATGTCTTTCTCTCCCGCATCGTGAAGGGGAAAGGGCTGGACGTTATCGTCGGGGAAACCGGCGAAGAGCCGATGCCCACGCCGTGGACCGTCTACGAGCTGGTGAAAGCGATAAGCGACATCGACAGCGCGTGGAAAGAATTCATGCTGATCGACATGGGCGGAGCCACCACCGACGTCTATTCCGCCAGCGCCAACATGCTCTCCCCGGATACCGTCCTGCACGGCGTGCCTGAGCCGTTTGTGAAACGCACCGTAGAGGGCGACCTCGGCATGCGCGTCTCGGCGGTGGTGGTTGGCGAGAGTACGCAGGAACTGGTGAACGCGGTGTTCGCCCACCAGCCTCAGCGCAGGGAAGCGTTCTATGGCTATCTGCGCCATCTGGTCGCGCATCCGGACTACCTCCCTGCTACCGAAGAAGAAAAGCATTTCGACACGCTGCTGGCCGGGCTGTGCGTGGGGTACGCCAGCGAGCGCCATGCCGGCACCAAAAAACAGGTCTGTACCTGCGTAGGCAACGTCGATTTGCAGATGGGGCGCGATCTGACCACCGTGCGCAAAGTGGTGGGTTCCGGGGGATGGCTCTCCCGCGCCAGCCAGTTCGATATTCACCGCTGGCTGAAGTACCGCGAGCTGGACGACAGCAGCAGACGCGTTCTTTTACCCGGGCAGTTTGACTATTACCGCGATGCAAAAGGTCTGCTTCCTCTGCTGGCGAACGTCGCCAGGCTGGACCCGCAGGCGGCGGCTCGCACCAGTATTCAATGTTTAACCCTATAAAACCTAAGGCAGCAACGAATGGAACTTCGAAATAAAAAGCTAACCCATGACGAATTCATGACTGAGCGGCAACAGGTCTTGCAGACCTGGCAAACCGGCAAGGACGTTGAGAACTTCGAAGATGGCGTGAAGTACCAGCAAACCATTCCTGAGCAAAAACGCTTTTCTCACGCCCTACTGAAGGCGGACCAGGAAGGTAAAACCCTGAGCCAGCCGCGCGCAGGCGTAGCGCTGATGGATGAACATATCGCCCTGCTCAAAACGCTGCAGGAAGATTGCGATTTGCTGCCCAGTACCATCGATGCCTACACCCGTCTGAATCGCTATGAAGAGGCGGCGGTAGGGATCCAAAAATCCATCGAAGCGGGCACCTCCAAACTTAACGGCTTACCGGTCGTTAACCACGGCGTCGCCGCCTGCCGCCGCATGACTGAAGCGCTGGAGAAACCGATTCAGGTACGTCACGGCACGCCGGATGCGCGCCTGCTGGCGGAGATCGCGATGGCCAGCGGCTTTACCAGCTATGAAGGCGGCGGTATCTCCTACAACATTCCGTACGCCAAGCGCGTCACTCTGGAAAAATCTATCCGCGACTGGCAGTACTGCGACCGCCTGATGGGCCTGTACGAGGAGAACGGCATTCGCATTAACCGTGAACCGTTTGGCCCGCTGACCGGCACCCTGATCCCGCCGTTTGTGTCCCACTCGGTGGCGATTATCGAAGGTCTGCTGGCGCTGGAGCAGGGCGTGAAGTCAATTACCGTCGGCTACGGCCAGGTCGGTAGCCTGACGCAGGATATCGCCGCGATTCAGGCTCTGCGCGAGCTGTCCCACGAATATTTCCATAACCACGGCTTTGACGATTACGAGCTGAGTACCGTCTTCCACCAGTGGATGGGCGGCTTCCCGGAAGATGAGTCGAAAGCGTTTGCCATTATCTCCTGGGGCGCAGCGGTTGCCGGTATGTCCGGGGCGACCAAAGTGATCACCAAGAGCCCGCACGAGGCGTTCGGTATTCCGACCGCCGCCGCAAATGCCCAGGGGCTGAAGGCCTCGCGTCAGATGCTCAACATGGTCAGCGATCAGAAGTTCCCGCCGTGCGCCGCCGTCGAGCAGGAAGTCGAGCTCATTAAGAGCGAAGTCCGCGCCGTGCTGAAGAAAGTCTTCGAACTGGGCAACGGCGATGTCGCGCGCGGGACGGTGCTGGCGTTTGAAGCGGGCGTGCTGGACGTACCGTTCGCCCCTGCCTCCTGCAACGCAGGCAAAATTCTGCCGGTGCGTGATAACGCCGGTGCCATTCGCGTGCTTGAAGCCGGTGCGGTTCCGCTGCCGAAAGATATCCTCGCCCTGCATCACGATTACGTCGCCGAGCGCGCGCGTTTTGAAGGCCGTAAGCCCTCATTCCAGATGGTTGTTGATGACATCAACGCGGTATCCCACAGTAAATTAATAGGAAGACCATAATGAAAATTAAGCAGGCCCTTTTCACCGCAGGCTACTCCTCGTTCTATTTCGACGATCAGCAGGCCATCAAAAACGGCGCCGGTCATGACGGGTTTATCTATACCGGCAATCCGGTAACGCCTGGATTTACGTCCGTTCGTCAGGCGGGTGAATGCGTATCCGTACAGCTGATTCTGGAAAACGGCGCGGTGGCGGTGGGCGATTGTGCAGCGGTGCAATATTCAGGGGCAGGCGGTCGTGACCCGCTGTTCCTGGCTGAACACTTCATTCCGTTCCTCAACGATCACATCAAGCCGCTGCTGGAAGGCCGTGACGTTGACCGGTTCCTGACGAATGCCCGTTTCTTTGACGAACTGCGTATAGACGGCCATCTGCTGCATACCGCCGTACGCTATGGTCTGTCGCAGGCGCTGCTCGACGCGGCGGCACTGGCGACCGGCCGCCTGAAAACGGAAGTCGTGTGTGATGAATGGCAGCTGCCGTGCGTTCCGGAGGCCATTCCGTTATTTGGTCAGAGCGGCGACGACCGCTATATCGCCGTCGACAAGATGATCCTCAAAGGCGTTGACGTACTGCCACATGCGCTTATCAACAACGTGGAAGAGAAGCTGGGCCTGAAAGGGGAAAAACTGCGGGAATATGTACGCTGGTTATCCGACCGCATCCTGAGCCTGCGCACCAGCCCGCGCTATCGCCCGACGCTGCACATTGACGTGTACGGCACCATCGGTCTGATTTTCGATATGGATCCGGTACGTTGCGCCGCCTATATCGCCAGCCTCGAAAAAGAGGCCCAGGGCCTGCCGCTGTACATTGAAGGGCCGGTGGATGCGGGTAACAAGCCGGATCAGATCCGCCTGCTGACCGCCATCACCCACGAGCTGATGCGTCTGGGTTCCGGCGTGAAAATCGTTGCCGATGAGTGGTGTAACACCTATCAGGACATTGTGGACTTCACCGATGCGGGCAGCTGCCACATGGTGCAGATTAAAACCCCGGACCTGGGCGGTATTCACAACATCGTTGATGCGGTGCTGTATTGCAACAAGCACGGCATGGAAGCCTATCAGGGCGGTACCTGTAACGAAACGGAAATCAGCGCCCGCACCTGCGTGCACGTGGCCCTCGCCGCTCGCCCGATGCGCATGCTGATCAAACCGGGCATGGGCTTCGATGAAGGTCTTAACATCGTGTTTAACGAAATGAACCGCACCATCGCACTGTTGCAGACTAAGGATTAAAAGATGGCACGTACATTTAAGATCTTATCGCCAACGGCTATCCTGGGCTATGGCTTCCCGGAAGAGAGCTTTCGGAAGGCCATGGAAGCGTCGCCGGATCTTATTGCGGTCGACGCAGGCTCTTCCGACCCTGGCCCCCACTACCTGGGGGCAGGTAAGCCTTTCACCGACCGGGCGGGGGTAAAACGCGATCTGCGCTATATGATCGTGGCTGGCGTTAAGCACAACATTCCGGTGGTGATCGGTACCGCCGGTGGGTCCGGCGCCGCGCCTCATCTGGAGTGGTGCCGCCAGATAATCCTTGAGATTGCTCAGGAAGAGAAACTCTCATTCTCCATGGCGCTGATCCCGTCGGATGTCGATAAAGCCACCGTGCATCAGGCGCTGGATGACGGGAAAATCACCGCCCTGGATTTCGTTCCGGAACTGACCCACGAGGCTATCGAAGAGAGCACCTATATCGTGGCGCAGATGGGTATCGAGCCTTTCCAGCGGGCGCTGGCGGCCGGGGCGCAGGTGGTGCTGGGCGGACGGGCGTACGATCCGGCCTGCTTTGCCGCGCTGCCCATCATGCAGGGCTTCGATGAAGGTCTGGCGCTGCACTGCGGTAAGATCCTCGAGTGCGCGGCGATTGCCGCTACGCCGGGGTCCGGCTCCGACTGCGCGATGGGCATCATTGACGATAACGGCTTTACGCTGAAAACGTTTAACCCGAAGCGTAAATTCACCGAAACGTCGGCGGCGGCGCACACCCTGTACGAGAAATCTGATCCGTACTTCCTGCCGGGGCCGGGCGGCGTCCTGAACCTGAAAGGGTGCAGCTTCAAAGCGGTCAACGAGGGCGAAGTGTACGTCAGCGGTTCCCGCCACGAAGAAACGCCGTACGCGCTGAAGCTGGAAGGCGCCCGCCGGGTCGGCTTCCGCTGTCTGACCATTGCCGGTACGCGCGACCCGATCATGATTGCCGGGATCGATAATATCCTCGAAGAAGTGCAGGTCAGCGTGAAGCGCAACCTCTCGCTGAATGACGACAGCATCCGCATGACGTTCCACCTGTACGGAAAGAATGGCGTGATGGGCAACCATGAGCCGATGCAGTCCGCCGGGCACGAACTGGGTATTTTGCTGGACGTAGTGGCCCCCACCCAGGATATCGCCAACAGCGTCTGTTCGCTGGTGCGCTCTACCCTGCTGCACTACGGCTATGAAAACCGGATCGCAACAGCGGGCAATCTCGCGTTCCCGTTCTCCCCTTCCGACATTCAGAGCGGCCCGGTGTATGAGTTCTCAATCTACCACCTGATCGAAGCGAGCGACGCGCTGCGTTTTGATTTCCACCTCGAGCAGGTCACGCCAGAAGGAGTTCAGCTATGAAACAGGGTATTTGCTCACTGGCGCAGGTCATTCGTTCTAAAAACGCCGGACCGTATGAGCTGGTTCTGGATATTTTATTTAAAACGCGTGAAGACTATCAGCGGGTAAAAGCCTCGGAGCAATTAACGCCGCAGCTTATTGCCCGTTTATATAACGTTAAGCCTGACTTTATTCATCGCATTATCTGGTTCGATCCGGCCAATGCGGTCAAAATCGTCATGCCTCGCGATATTATCTCCGGTAACGTCGGTGACAATGATGTCTATGGTGCCCAGCAGCATGCACCGTTATTAAGTATCGAGTTTGATCTGTAACACTACAAATACAACAACGTCCATTGGGATATAGATATTTGCTGTATCACTGTATTCCAGATAATTCATGCGGTTGGTCACAACAAACGTGCGTCTGAGCGGTTCATCAGGGCTCAGGCGCACGCGACCCTACACATTAACCAACCTTTATCCGATGGAGTAAACATGAAAAAAATAAGCTTAACGAAAATGATCATATTAGGTTTGATACTCGGCATGATTGCCGGGGTGGTCATTAATAATATGGCATCAGCAGATACAGCAAAAACGTACGCACAGGATATCTCTATTTTCACTACCATATTCTTACGCATGGTGAAAATGATTATCGCCCCGCTGGTCATTTCCACCCTGGTGGTCGGCATAGCCAAAATGGGTGATGCTAAAACGCTTGGCCGTATATTCTCCAAAACCTTTTTCCTCTTTATTTGCGCCTCGCTGCTGTCCATCGCCCTGGGGCTGGTTATCGTCAACATCTTCCAGCCTGGCGCAGGCATTAACTTTGTTCCCCATGACGCCGGGGCCGTTGCGGCCGTTCAGTCCGAGCCGTTCACGCTGAAAGTGTTTATCTCTCACGCGGTACCGACCAGCATCGTTGATGCGATGGCCCGCAACGAGATTCTGCAAATCGTGGTGTTCTCGATTTTCCTCGGCTGCAGCCTGGCAGCCATTGGTGAGAAAGCCGACCCCATCATTAAGGTGCTCGACTCTCTGGTGCATGTGATGCTGAAGCTGACGGGTTACGTCATGCTGTTTGCCCCGCTGACCGTATTTGCCGCGATCTCCGGACTGATTGCCGAACGCGGTCTGGGCGTGATGGTCAGCGCCGGTATTTTCATGGGTGAGTTCTACATGACGCTCGGCCTGCTGTGGGCGATTCTGATTGGCCTGTCCACGATGATTGTCGGTCCGTGCATCAGTCGTCTGACTAAAGCGATTCTCGAACCTGCGCTGCTGGCCTTTACGACCTCAAGTTCAGAAGCGGCTTTCCCGGGCACGCTGAACAAACTGGAAAAATTCGGCGTCTCCTCCAGGATTGCCAGCTTTGTCCTGCCCATCGGCTACTCCTTTAACCTGGTCGGCTCAATGGCCTACTGCTCGTTTGCGACCGTGTTTATCGCCCAGGCGTGCAACATCGAACTGAGCATTGGCGAGCAGATCACCATGCTGCTGATCCTGATGCTGACCTCTAAAGGTATGGCGGGCGTGCCGCGCGCATCGATGGTGGTTATTGCCGCCACGCTCAACCAGTTCAACATTCCGGAAGCGGGTCTGATTCTGCTGATGGGCGTCGATCCGTTCCTCGACATGGGCCGTTCCGCCACCAACGTGATGAGTAACGCAATGGGTGCCGCTATCGTCGGTCGCTGGGAAGGCGAGCACTTCGGCGCCGGCTGCCGCGGCAAGGTTCCGGCCAAAGAAAGCTCTGCTTCAGAAACTGAAATCGCCATGTATTGATTACAAAGGCCAACCGTGGTTGGCCTTTCGTCTTCCGATGTACAGGAAAGCCCCATGAAGATAAACATTTTCGGCGTCAGCCTCTTATCCGTCAGCCTGATGTTTAGCGCTGCCACGCTGGCGCAAACCGCGCCGGACTATACGCAGCTGCTTGAACAGGCTCACCAAAAATTCAAAGGTAATCATGAGGGGAAGGTCGCCGACTACATCCCTGCCCTGGCGACCTATAGCCCCGACAATTTCGCCATCACCCTCGCCACGGTCGACGGCAAGATTTACCAGGTTGGCGACGTGAAAAAAGCGTTTCCAATGGAGTCGCTGAGCAAGGTTTTCACCCTGGCGTTGGCGATGGAGCAGCGCGGTCCGCAGGAGGTGCTGGATAAACTCGGCGCCAGTGCGACCGGTCTGCCCTTCAACTCCGGTTTAGCCATTGAGCTGACCAAAGGTGCGCCGGAAAACCCGCTGGTGAATGCGGGGGCGATGAGCACGGTTAGCCTGATTGAGGCGAAAGATAAGACCGACCGCTGGAACACGATCCTCAATAACCTGAACGCGTGGGCCGATGCCTCGCTGACCGTCAACGAGCCGGTGTTCAAATCGGAAATGGAGACCAATCAGCATAACCAGGCGCTGGCGATGCTGATGGCCTCCTACAACAGCTTTTATGGCGATACCCGTGAAGCCGTCGAAATCTACACCCGCCAGTGTTCCGTAGACATCACCGTTGAGCAGCTCGCCAAAATGGGCGCGGTGCTGGCGAACAAGGGCAAATCGCCTTTCAACGGTAAGCAACTGCTGAATGAACGCTACGTGCCGCAGGTTCTGGCGGAAATGGCGATTGCCGGGCTGTACGACGGCAGCGGCAAATGGCTGTACACCGTTGGGATCCCGGCGAAGAGCGGCGTCGGCGGCGGCATGGTTGCCATCGTGCCCGGTCAATACGCCATCGCGGTCTACTCGCCACCGCTGGATGCCGCCGGGAATAGCGTCCGCGCCCAGCAGACGATTGCGTATGTTGCCGGGGCGACGCAGGCCAGCCTCTTTTTAGCCCATTGACTGTGATTTTGTCAGCCGGGCGCGGCAGCTGCGCCAGCGCCCGGCAAAAACAACCACAAAGTGAGAAGTACTATGTCTAAACCATTTGTCTGGCAGGAACTGTTTGTTCAGAGTAACGATACGACGGAATATGAACTCCTCAGCACACAGCACGTTACGGTGACGGAGTTAGAGGGCGAAGAGGTCATTAAGGTGGCGCCTGAGGCATTGACCCTGTTGGCCCAGCAGGCCTTTTATGAAGCCTCATTCTTCCTGCGCGCCGGACATTTAACGCAGATAGCCAGCATTCTGCACGACCCGCAGGCCAGCAGTAACGATAAGTATGTCGCCCTGCAGCTGCTGCGCAACGCCGAAGTGTCGGCAAAAGGCGTCCTGCCAAACTGTCAGGATACCGGCACGGCCACCGTTGTGGCGAGCAAAGGCCAGCACGTCTGGACCGGCGGTGATGATGCCGAAACGCTGAGCAAAGGGATTTATACCACCTTTAGCGAGTGTAACCTGCGCTACTCGCAAAACGCACCGCTGGACATGTATACCGAGGTTAATACCCAAACCAACCTGCCGGCGCAGATAGACATCAGCGCGACGCCGGGGAGCGAATATCGCTTCCTGTTTGTCAATAAAGGCGGCGGATCGGCTAACAAAGCCGCGCTGTTCCAGGAAACGAAATCGATTCTGCAGCCGGAGAAGCTCACCGCGTTCCTGATCGAGAAGATGAAGTCGCTCGGTACCGCGGCCTGTCCACCGTATCACATTGCCTTTGTGGTCGGCGGCCTCTCTGCCGACCAGGCGCTGAAGGTGGCGAAGCTGGCCTCAACAAAATATTATGACAACCTGCCCACCAGCGGGAACGAGCTGGGCCAGGCGTTCCGCGATACGGCGCTGGAATCCACGCTGCTCAACGCCAGCCGCGAATTCGGCATCGGTGCCCAGTTTGGCGGCAAGTATTTCGCGCACGATATTCGCGTCATCCGCCTGCCGCGTCACGGCGGCTCCTGCCCTGTCGCCATGGCGCTCTCCTGCTCCGCCGACCGAAATATCAAAGCGAAAATCAACAAGCACGGTATCTGGCTGGAGAAGCTGGAACATAACCCAGGGAAATATATCCCCGACGCCAGCCGTGAGGAACACGACGCCCGAACCGTACAGATCAACCTGAACCGCCCGCTGCGCGAGATCCTGCGCGATATGTCTGCCCTGCCGATCGGCACCCGGCTGTCGTTAAGCGGCCCTATCGTGGTCGCACGCGATATTGTTCACGCAAAAATCAAAGCCCGGCTGGATAACGGCGAGCCGATGCCGGAGTACATGAAAAACCATATCGTCTATTACGCCGGTCCGGCGAAAACACCGGAGAATCAGGCCTGCGGCTCCCTCGGTCCGACCACCGGCGGGCGGATGGACGGCTACGTCGATGCTTTCCAGGCCGCGGGCGGAAGCCTGATCATGCTTTCCAAGGGCAACCGCAGCCAGCAGGTTACCGATGCCTGCCATAAGCACGGCGGCTTCAACCTCGGCAGCATCGGCGGTGCGGCGGCGCTGCTGGCGCAGCAGTATGTGAAAAGCCTGCGCTGCCTTGAGTATCCCGAACTGGGCATGGAGGCGGTATGGATGATGGAGGTCGAGAATCTGCCCGCCTTTGTGCTGGTTGACGACAAAGGGAATAATTTCTTCAGCCAGTTTGAGCAGCAGCATCGCTGTGCATCCTGCCCTGCGGGACATTAAGGAGCCACTATGGAAGCGCGAGCTAACGCAGAAAAACACCGCCAACGACAGCAAAAGCGCAAAGAGCAGGTTGATATCCGCGTGGCGGCGGCAACAGAGAAGAAAGGCATTCTGATCGTCTTCACCGGCAACGGAAAAGGCAAGTCCACCGCCGCCTTCGGTACGGCGACGCGTGCCGTCGGCCACGGTAAAACCGTTGGCGTCGCGCAGTTTATTAAAGGCCAGTGGGATAATGGTGAATACAACACCCTGCATCCGCTCGGCGTCGAGTTCCACATTATGGGCACCGGCTTTACCTGGGAGACACAAAACCGGGAGACGGATATTCAGGCCGCAGCGGCGGTGTGGCAGGAGAGCAAGCGCATGCTGGCTGACCCGAGCTACGACCTGGTGGTTCTCGATGAGCTCACCTATATGCTGGCTTATCACTATCTGGATACTCAGGAGGTGATCGCGGCAGTTGAGAACCGTCCGGCGCAGCAGACCGTGATCGTCACCGGACGCGGCTGTCACTCGCAGTTACTGGCGCTTGCCGACACGGTCAGCGAAATGCGCCCGGTAAAACACGCATTTGACAGCGGTATTCAGGCGCAGGAGGGCATTGACTGGTAAGCGTGTCGGTACCGGATGGCGCGCCGCACTGCCGCCATCCGGTGTTATTACGCGGCCGGCGATACCACTGATTTTTGTAATAGCCACTCGCGGAAGGTTTGTAACGGCAGGGACTGAGCCTTTTCCTCCCGCCACGTCATGATGAAGCGGTTGCCGGTGCGGATAGGAACATCACAGGGGATCACCATCTCGCCGCAGTCCAGGTCATGCTGGATGGCGAAGCGGGGAAGCAGCGCGACCCCAAGATTCGATCGTACTGCGGCAATCAGCATCGAGAGGAGGTCAAAGCGCGGGCCAAGGTTCACGTCCGGACTGGTGATACCGGACAGCGCAAACCACTCCTGCCAGCCATTGATGCGAGTGCTTTGGTGTAACAGCGGAAACTCACTGAGCAGCTCCTCAACCCCCAGCTTCTGCTCCGCGCTGGGGAGCAAGCTTCGGCTGCATACCGGCAGGATCTCCTCTTCAAATAAATAATCGACTTCCGACCACGGGGGACAAAAATCGGCGCGCATAATAGCCGCATCGTATTCACGATTTAAAAAATCGCCGATATTGGCCAGCGAGTGAATGTTAACAATAATATCAGGATTTAATTTATTAAACTCCCATAAATTAGGGATCAGCCAATGCGTACTGAAGGTGGGATTTACCGCCAGCTCCACAACCTGAACGGCAGGCTGCCAGGACATTATCATATTTGTATCGCGTTCCAGCTTATTAAGCGTCTCTTTGACGATATTCAAATAATGCTTGCCTGCTGCATTCAGAAAAATCCGCTTTTTGGCATGATTGAATAATGAGGTGTGTAAAAACTCCTCCAGGGCCGTCACCTGTCTGAACACTGCACTCTGCGTTAACGCCAGCTCTTCTGCCGCGCGGGTATAGCTTTCGTGACGCGCCACAACTTCGAACGTCACCAGCAGCTCGCTCTTGGGGATTTTTCCTCTCATCATGTCTTCCATTCATGGTGGGTAACAGTAATTTTTTGAAGCGAATAAACCCTGCTTCAGAACGATACCGCCATTATATTTTAGTTATGCTCTGTCGGCAGTGATCCACACCATGATTTAATCAGTTTTGCGCGTCAGGCCAAACTACTTGCAGAAAATGAAATGAAACATGAAAGATTATTAAGAACCTGTTCTCTTTTGTGCCTCGTGTAATGGAGACAGCGTCTTATTATATGAAAAATCATATGGCCATTAAAAACAGGAATAGCATAGGGCTGGACGTTAAAAAATATAAAACAAAACGTTGTGCTAAAAATAGAACAGGGTTCTGTGTACGTCTTTTGATCAGCGGCGCACCCGCGTGACGGATGCCAGAGCACCGTTCCAGCGCCTCTTCAGCACGCAAGCAGAAACCGGCTCAAAACAAAAAACCCAGATCGTATAACGATCTGGGTTTCGAATTTGGCGGAAGCGTAGAGATTCGAACTCTAGAACCCTTTCGGGTCGCCGGTTTTCAAGACCGGTGCCTTCAACCGCTCGGCCACGCTTCCAAAGTGAGGCGCACTATAAACATCTATTAGCGCCTTGTAAAGCAGGAATTTTTCTATTTTTAGCCACCGGCGTTTGACTGCGCAAAAATCACCCAGGCGCTTACCGCGCATCGGTCTCTGCTCCCTTGTACATACCGTTACACAGCAACGCTCATCCTTTTAAATCGCTCTGGTATAGAATGCCACAAAAATAGACGGCCATTTGTTGTGTAATTGTTATAAATCTGAGTACCGACAGATTTTAGAAATTACTGCCATGCAGTGTTACTGGTTGATGATGAAAATCAAAAATACGCTTTGCTTACATATCCTGATGGCGACCCTGGCCATTTTGTTCCTGTGTGTTCACCCGCTGGTGACGAGCTTCGATCCGCCCCTCACCTTCCAGCCGCTGATTAAATCAATGGAGGGCACGCCGAAAGAACAAGCGGAAAAAATTGCGACTATTTCCCATGCCTTACAAGGTAATGCGATTTTCTTCATTGGCGCGTCTGAGGTTGCCACCTCAGAAGATGAACATTACGCTGTATATAATTACTTTAATAAGCAATTGCACACACCCGTTGTGGCGTATGGCGATGCGTTTGTCGATGACGAAACGCAGTTTTTACTGTTCTCGCGTTTTAAAAATAGCCTTAACGCAAACAGTAAAGTTGTTTTACTTCTGGCACCTGACAGCTTTTACTCAAAAGGGCTGCCACCGGCTATCTATGCCGATAATTTCCCCGGTTCTATTTTTAATCCGCTGATGAAGGACCCGCAGGCGCGCCCGCTGCTGGTTAATTATTTAAAGCATATTAATAGTAAAGAGATAAGCCATTTAACCTTTGGCCAAATGCGCGTCTTTGGCTGGCACCCCGATCTGATGTGGGACGAGCTGAGCTTCCAGTTTGCGAACGTCTGCACAATGATAAAAAACGACTGGCTGGCGCTGCTCAACGTCACGCCCCAGACGGTACAACCGTGGCCGCAGCAGCCCACCGCCCACATTACCCCTGACTGGGATAAAGAGCTGGCGAACGCGCGCGAGTTAAATAAAAAACGCCAGCAGAGCGCAGCCACGCTGTGGATGGACAAAACGATTTACGAAGAGGACGGTAAGCCGCAACAGTGGGATGACACGCCGGTCGTGCCTGCGCAAATCGCCGCGTTCAGTAAAACCGTCCAGCTGCTGAAGGAACGTCACGTGCAGGTAATTGCTATCGTCGACCCGGTTAACCCCTGGGCGCTTTACAATACCGATACCTTCCGCCCGGTTGATAAGCAAATTAAAACCATTCTGGAAAAGAACCAGATCCCTTATTTAGATATGTACGCCATGCCTTATCAGAATGGCTGGAACTGGGATCGTTTGCACCCTTCCGAACTGGCCTGGGTTCCTATGATTCGCTTTATTGCACAGAGCTTTAAATAATGAAAATCGCGATCCGTCTTTTTTTCCTTTATCTCCTGCTGGCGATCACTATCGTCGCGTGGACCTCTGTCGATGACAGCATGAGTATGCAGCTGCATTTTGAATATCAAAAGTTCTGAGGCCGAATGATGTATAGCTCAGGAATGTTTTTTGTCTATTTGTTTTCATCCGCTCTGGTGTTTGCGCTGGTCAATCGCGTATTACGTCATCGCCTGACTTATTTATCGGCCTTATCTGTCCTGGCTGCATTAGGCTGGGGCTATATTTTTCAGGGTGATTACCGTGTTCCCGCGGTCGTTTTTATCAGTTTTTACCTTGTCGCCGCGTTAAAAGAAAAAGGATGGTTAAAAACCTGGCAAGCTATTGTATTAACGCTGCTTCCTTTATTTTTAGTGAAATTACACGTTAATCATCATCTCGGCATGATCGGCCTCTCTTTTATGACGTTCCGCGCAGTGGACGTGCTGCTCTATCGCAGTAAAAAAGAAGGCCAGAATTTCCTGCACTATTTCTGCTATCTGTTTATGCCCTTTATCATCCTGGCAGGCCCCATGTACCGCTGGCGGACATGGATGAGTGACGTCAGCAAGCCCGTGTTTGCCCTTAACCGTGAACAGTTTTTGGTCGCGTTAGAGCAAATCGTTACCGGCATTATCCAGAAGTTCCTGTTTGCCATGCTGGTTGATTCACTTGTCGTGCAGCCCTGGAACCATAAGCCGTTTACGCTGACCGTGGGCGTGGTGATGTCGATTGCCTATAGTGCCTACCTCTACTTTGATTTTGCGGGCTACAGCAATATGGCCATCGGTGCGGGCCGCCTGTTTGGGTTGAACATTCCGGCAAACTTCAATATGCCCCTTCTGGCAAAGAACCCGCAGGACTTCTGGCGCCGCTTCCACATCAGTTTGTCTGAATGGCTGCGCGATGTAGTCTTTATGCCCGTCTATATGAACCTGATGAAGTTCAACTTTTTCCGTCAGAACAAAACGCTGGCGCAAAATATCGGTATTTTTTGCACCCTGTTCTGCATGGGGGCATGGAATGGCCTGGAACGCCATTACGTCATCAGCGGCGCGCTGTTTGGCGCGATTTCCGTTACTCATAACATGCTGCTGTGGTCAGCCAAGCGCAGCCCGGCATTGCACCGCGGTTTGCAGTATCCGGCCGTTGCGTTTTTAGGGAGAATTCTGACGCTGGGAAGCGCCGCGGGATCCCTTTACATCTTTAGTGGAATGTCACCTCTATGAAAAATCACTCCGATCTTCAGGAACTGCAGGATTTCTTACGTGCGGCATTATGCGATCCCGCCTCCCCGCAGCAACTGGCCATCAGCGGCAGCGACGAAGCCTTAAGCTGGCTACAGCTTTCTGCTGCCGTGACGGACTGGGCACAGCGCTATCAGCGTTGCCAGCCTGTTGCCGGTACGCCGGTCGTCTTGTACGGACACCAGCAGGCCGAGTTCGCCGTGGCGATTTATAGCTGTCTGCTGCACAACATTCCGTACATCCCGGTGGACTGCATCTACCCACAGGAGCGCCTGCGGGAGATCTGCCATCTGGCCAATGCCCCTTACTATTACGACGTTGCGACCCGGCAGTTCATCGCCACGGGTGAACCGGGCAAGGTGCTGGAGGAGCAGGATCTGGCCTATATCATGTTTACCTCAGGCAGCACCGGCAAGCCTAAAGGGGTGCAGATTGGGCGTGAAAGCGTATGGCACTTCATGAAATGGGTCAGTCAGGACTTTTCGCTGCCGGAAAAACCGGTGCTGATGAACCACGCGGTGTTCAGTTTTGACCTCTCCCTGATCCCTTTGCTAGCGAATCTGGCGATGGGCGGACACATTGTGCTGAACGCCAAAGACGATATTCAGAAAGAGAACTGGCTGGAGCGACTGAAAAGTAATGCGGTCTCCGCCTGGGTTTCCACCCCCTCTTTTGCATACCAGCAGCTGCTTTCCCCGCAGTTCAACAGCGAGTATTTGCCTGCGCTCAACGTCTTTATCTTCATTGGTGAAGTGTTAAATAAGGCGCTGGTTAAACAGCTCCGCCGCCGTTTCCCGCAGGCCAAAATCATCAACTCCTATGGCCCAACGGAAGCGACCATCGCGACGACCGTGGTTGAAATCACGGATGAGATCCTGAACAGCGACAGCGCCGTGCTGCCGGTGGGGGTCATGATGCCTGAGAGCAGAATGGAAATTTCCTCTGAGGGCGAGCTGATTATCTGGGGTAAAAACGTCATGCGCGGCTACCTCGGCCTGCCGCAGGAGAATGCAGAAAAATTACTCCGTCGGGAAAATGAAGCATTTCGCGGCTACCGGACAGGCGATCTGGGCTATGAAGCGGGGCTTATCTATTGCCAGGGCCGCAACGATAGCCAGGTCAAACTGAATGGCTACCGTATTGAAATCAATGAGATTGAAAACCGCCTGCTGGCGATGTCCGGCATCAACGAAGCGGTGGTTCTGCCGCTGATGAAATCCTGCGGCAGCGTGCTGCGCATTGCCGCATTCTGCGTGACAGAGTTGGCGCCGGATACCATCAAAACGTCGCTGTCGAAGGTGGTTCCCCACTATATGGTGCCTTCACAAATTATCGTAAAAGACGCTTTGCCGCTGAATCCTAACGGCAAAATTGACCGCAAGCTGCTGGACGCTTACGCCCGCACAAATTAATGACCCCAGGAAAAATTATGGAACAAGAAATTCTCGCCCTGTTCGAAAAAGTGTTATCCCGCAAGGTGGGCTTTCACGATGAACTGATTGAATCCGACATTCTCGACTCCATTCTGGCGGTCGATATGGTCCTGGAGGTGCAGGACGTTTACGGCTGCATGATCCCGCCAACTGACGTGGCGACAGTGCTGAAAACCCCGGCGGACCTGGCCCGCTATATTGAAGAAAACCGTTAAACGCCCCTGCTGTTAATCCTGTCCTGAAGGCTCTGGCGCATCGCGCCAGAGCCCAGACGCAAAATGAATATCCATCACCGGAATTAAACCAACCGCTTTTGTGATTTCTCCTACACTTTAGGGGGCGTGTTGTTCTTAACAGAGGAGTCTGCGGTATGGCATTCGTAACCACGAAAGACGGCGTCAATATTTACTACAAAGACTGGGGCCCAAAAGAGGCCCAGCCTATTGTCTTCCACCACGGCTGGCCGTTGAGTGCCGATGACTGGGATAACCAGATGCTCTTCTTCCTTGCAGAAGGCTATCGCGTTATCGCTATCGATCGCCGCGGACATGGACGATCGGACCAGGTGAGTGAAGGCCACGATATGGATCATTATGCGGCCGATGCGTCAGCCGTGGTTGAAAGCCTGGATCTGCACAATGCCGTGCATGTCGGCCACTCCACCGGCGGCGGCCAGGTCGCCCGCTATGTTGCGCGGTATGGACAACCACAGGGGCGCGTCGCCAAAGCGGTGCTCGTCAGCGCCGTTCCCCCTCTGATGGTAAAAACCGAAACTAACCCCGGCGGCACGCCCATTGAGGTTTTCGACGGCTTCCGCAAAGCGCTGGCGGCTAACCGCGCCCAGTTTTACCTCGACGTTGCCAGCGGTCCTTTCTACGGCTTTAATCGGGATGGCGCGGACGTTTCGCAGGGGACGATCCAGAACTGGTGGCGTCAGGGGATGATCGGAAGCGCCAAGGCCCACTACGAGGGGATTAAGGCTTTTTCAGAGACCGACCAGACGGAAGATTTAAAAACCATTACGGTTCCCGTTCTGGTGTTGCAGGGCGATGACGATCAGGTCGTGCCGTATAAAAATGCTGCCCTGCTGCAGGACAAGCTGCTGGCGAACAGCGTGCTGAAAATTTATCCGGGCTTCCCGCACGGGATGCATACCACCCATGCGGATACCATCAACGCGGACATTCTGGCTTTTATTCGCTCATAACGCCGTGTTTCTTGCCGGGTGGCGCTGCGCTTACCCGGCCTACATTCCGCCACGATATCCCGTTCAATGCATCAACGCCACCCGAGGGTGGCGTTGTTTATTCTGCTCAGCGATTATCCAGCTGGGCGCGAACGTTGTTCAGCCCGGTGGTGTTGATTCGGTAAGGCTGCCCGTTCACGGAACGGATCAGCTTTTTGGTGCGGAGTTTTTTAAAGACGCTGAGCGTACAGTCGCTCAGCACCAGCCCTTCGCGGGTGTAGCACTCAACGGACGTGACGCGGCCAGAACTGTCGCGGACGTGCACAATACGTCCACCTTTGGCGAGAACGTGTAAGGTACGTTGTTCCTGACGGGATAAATTCATACTGGAAAACCTGTGTAATCATCATGCGTAAAAACGAGCCCACACCCGCAGGTGCGTGCGTAAGGTTTAAGCGCAGCGATAACCAGTCCGTCCTGAAAAGGGCGAGAAGCTGATTATCTGATGAAAACATTCTCCAGCATCAAAGCCTCGGTAAGAGATGAAAAGGCATTTACGGGGTGAATGATAACGCGAGTTTTTTACAGGGGAATAGCGGGAAGTTAAAAGTGTGAACGGGATCGGTCCGTAAAATCGTCTTTCGTCAATTTTACTGCCAGACTGAAACCCTTTACTGAACACCGACTGGAGCTCCTCTTATGCCTGATAACTATACCGTGGTTGAAACCGTCCCCACTGCAGAAGCGTTTTGCCGGCTGCGCGAGATCTCGGGTCTTAGCCCTCGCCCGCTGGAAGCGGCACAAAAAGCGCTGCCCGGCAGCTGCTATGGCATGCATATAGTGTTTCAGGGAAAACCGGTCGGTATGGGGCGCATCGTGGGGGATGGTGCGTTGAATTTTGATATTGTCGACGTCGCGGTTGATCCGCTTCATCAGGGGAAAGGGCTGGGCAGAATCATTATGGAAACGCTTGTTGCCTGGCTGGATAACCACGCCTGTAAAGGAGCGTACGTTTGCTTAATGGCGGATGTTCCTGAGCTTTATGCAAAATTTGGTTTTACGCTCGTTCGCCCGGCAAGCGAAGGGATGGCCAGAGTCTGGTGAAGGGCAAATCCGCGTTAAGACAAAAATAAAAACCCCAGGTTAACGAGTAACCTGGGGTTTATATCTGGCGGAAGCGCAGAGATTCGAACTCTGGAACCCTTTCGGGTCGCCGGTTTTCAAGACCGGTGCCTTCAACCGCTCGGCCACACTTCCTAAGTGAGGCGAACTATAAACACCTCACCGCGTGCTGTAAAGAGTGGTGGCACTCGTTCGCTGTAAAAATAGTCAAAACGTGTTTAATCGGTTGAACTGACAACACATCGACGATTTTATCAGCACAGGCCTAGTGTTTTTTGATGTACATGTCTTTCGTGTAATAGTACCCCAGCTTATCCGGCGTAAATCCACCGACCCACGGTTTAACCAGGTGCGTTCGGACGTAGTGATAAACCGGAATGGCGGGCACATCGCGTCCCAGCAGATCTTCCGCCTGCTGGTAGAACTTACCCCGCTCTTCCGTTGTTTTGGCTTTTGCGGCATTCACCAGCGCCTGGTCATATTCCGGATTGCTGTACTGGCTGGTGTTTTCGCTGTCGCCGGTGCGGAAGGTGTTCAGGAAGGTCGCCGCATCGTCGTAATCGGCAATCCACGCGTAACGCACCGCGTCAAAGTTGTGGGTGTGCATGGTATCCAGCATGGTTTTCCACTCCTGATTTTGCAGCTTCGCCTCCACGCCGAGGTTCTTTTTCCACATGGAACTGGCCGCAATCGCGATACGCTGGTGCGATTCAGAAGTGTTATAGAGCAGGTTAAAGCTCAGAGGGTGGCTTTCGTTGTACCCAGCCTCGTTGAGAAGTTTTTTCGCCTCCGCGATGCGCTTGTCCAGCGGCCAGCTGGCGTAATCCGGGTTCTGGAGCTTAACGCCGCCAATATCCGGCTGGCTGATGAGCCACGCCGGGCGCTGCCCCTGCCCTAATACTTTTCCGGCAATGATGTCTTTATCGAGCGCCATGTTCAGCGCCTTGCGCACGCGCGCGTCGTTGAACGGCGGACGGGTGGTATTGAATTCGTAGTAATAGGTCGCAAGCTGAGGTGAAACGTCAAGTTGGCTGCCCAGGGTTTTCTTGAGCTGGGCAAACTGGTTAATCGGCACCGTGTAGACAATGTCAATTTCGCCCGCTTTATAGCGGTTCACATCTGCGGCCTCGGAGGTGATAGGCAGATACGTCACCTTGTTAATCACGGTATGGTCATTATCCCAGTAGCGCGGGTTGCGCTCCGCCACAATGCGTTCGTTGACCACCCACTGCGACAGCTTATACGCCCCGCTGGTGACGATATGTTCAGGCTTGGTCCACTTGTCGCCAAAGCGGCCAATCAGCACTTTGTCCACCGGCACCAGTGACGGGTGCGCCAGCATGGCCAGGAATGCCGCATTAGGCTGCGTCAAAGTGACTTCCAGCGTGGTGTCGTTTATCGCTTTCACGCCCAGCGTATCGGGGGCTTTTTTCCCCTGCGCAATATCCGCACCATTCACAATGTGCATGTTGCCTGGATAGCTGGCATACGGAGAAGCGGTTTTAGGATCAACCAGACGCTGCCAGCTCCAGACTACATCTTCCGCGGTGATGGCAGTGCCGTCGCTCCAGGTGATGCCCGGGCGCAAATGGAACGTCCAGACGGTGTTGTCCTTGTTCTCCCATTTTTCCGCCAGTCGGGGCTGAATGTCCCCCGTCGGGGAGACACTGACCAGCCCATCGAATAAATCGCTGATAATATTGAATTCGACGTCGCTTTCGACTTTATGCGGGTCGAGCGAGGCCGGCTCATTACCGTTGTTCCTGACCAGTTCCTGCTTCTCTGCCAATTGGGTTCCTGCCGGCACGTTAGCCGCCCAGGCAGCCGTGCTGGCGCACAGGATCCCTGCGGTTAACAAAGAGAGTGTAAAGTTCGTGCGTGTTTGTGGTTTCATTTCCTTCGCCTTATTGTCTGTTTTATGACGATCCGGAAATAACTCTTAGCGTTCGAATGGTAATAACGCAATATTTTTCAGTAACCTATAAGAGCTTGATCTGGTAAATTGTCGCAAACCGCTGTTCATACTGGTGAAACGCACTTCTGCAGAATAAATAACCACCTCCAGCACTAACGTGCTGAGTAAAGATGGGTAAAACCACTTTGAGACTGGCGCCCCGTTTCCTATTCTTTCCGCTAATTACATCTGTCATAAGAGAGTGACTCATGGATCGTATAATTACTTCTTCGCGCGACCGCACATCGCTACTCAGTACCCACAAGGTGCTGCGCAATACCTATTTCATGCTTAGCCTGACGCTGGCATTTTCGGCGATCACCGCCACCGCCAGCACCGTGCTGATGCTGCCGTCTCCGGGGCTGATCCTGACCCTGGTGGGCATGTATGGTCTGATGTTCCTGACCTACAAAACCGCTGACAAACCGGTCGGTATTCTGTCTGCGTTTGCCTTCACCGGCTTCCTGGGCTACATCCTGGGGCCGATGCTGAACGCATATCTGTCTGCCGGTATGGGTGACCTTATCGGCATGGCGCTGGGCGGTACCGCGCTGGTGTTCTTCTGCTGCTCGGCCTACGTGCTGACCACGCGTAAGGACATGTCCTTCCTCGGCGGTATGCTGATGGCGGGTGTGGTAGTTGTGCTGGTGGGTATGGTGGCAAACATCTTCCTGCAGCTGCCTGCCCTGCATCTGGCGATCAGCGCCGTGTTTATTCTGATTTCTTCCGGCGCGATCCTGTTTGAAACCAGCAACATCATTCGCGGCGGTGAGACGAACTATATCCGCGCCACCGTGAGCCTCTATGTGTCGCTGTACAACATCTTCGTCAGCCTGTTGAGCATCCTGGGCTTCGCCAGTCGGGATTAAGCACAACGGATATGAAAAAGGAGAATGCCCCGGCATTCTCCTTTTTTTATGCCCTACTCACCCCGGCAAATATAGGTCGGATAGCGCCGGTCCTGAATCAGCCACACGGAAGGCGAGAGTTCAGAGATCGTGAGGTAGTAGCGTGCAGTCGGACTGGCAAAGCTCCCCCACTGGGCGTCAGGCGTATTGTCGTTGTGTCGACGCCAGGTTTCAGTGTAGCTCAATACAATGACGTTATCATCGTCCCGCTGCTGCCAGGTAAAGTCCACGTCCCTGTCAACGATCAGATTTTGCCCGTCAGCCCTTGCCGCGCCTTTATAGGTGGTCACTCCGGTACCGTCCCGATGAAAATAGAACTGGGCAACGGTATTGACCTTCACTTCGCTGGTTTTTCCCTCATTGCGCGTAAAGTTAAATTCGGTGCTACAGGCCAGCACATCCTTTTTAAACACACAGCCGGAATAGTAAAACAGCGCCAGGGCACTGCCGACCAACACACCACCCAGACCAAAGAGAAGTTTTATTTTCATATTTGGGCCCCGCTTTTATAACGGATGGTTTTGCACAGGCTGGATTTACTGACCGGGCAGGCGCCAATGAACACCTCATCTGCGGCGGCAATAGAAAAACGGGCGCTGAAATAATAAATGTCGTACTCCTCACGTTCGCACGCCACGTTATTGGCCGCCAGCTGCGCCGCTAATTTCGATAACACCAGCGGTCTTCCGTGATCGTTGATAATCCAGAGACGACAACGCGCGATTTTCTCCTTAACCGGCATGAGTTTCGCCGGGACGAATATCCCCTGCTGCCGGCTAAAGTAGAAGCTCGCCCCCAATGCAGCAATAATCAATATGGCCGGAATCCCCCACCTTTTCAGGGAAGCGCGCTGAGGCTTTTCCACTTGCGGTGCAGACGGAGGCTGCGGATCAGCGGGTTGAATACTCTCTCCGGGCTGAAAAATCACATCGGCCTCAAAACGAAACCCATAACGGGGTACGGTTACGATAAATTCGTACCCCTCTCCCAGTGCCTGGAAGCTTTTACGTAATTCGCTCACCGCTTTATTGAGATTATTTCCCGATGGCGTAAAGCCAAACTCCTCCCACACGCGGGTAATCAATTCCTCCCGACTCAGGTCATGCCCTTTGTGTTTAATAAATTCCTGTAAGAGGCGAACGGCGGGTGCCGAAAGCGTTAATACAGATTCCGGTTGTCCAACAAGACTTATTGCATGTGCTTCAGGATCAAATAACAACGAATTATTGCATATAAAAAACATCTTTTATTCTCGGCTGTTACCGCATGCTTTTTAATCCCTGGTACATCGACATGAAAACCCTCTCCTGACTTGCTTATTTTCTCATCAGAAGGAATTTTCTCCCCATCCCTGGTCGCGGTATTTTCGCTTAACTATACAACCTTAAAGCCAGAAAATCAGGATAAAAAACTGTATATAACGAGTTAATTAATACAAATTTTCACAAACCGCTGTTCTGGTTAAAGTTTCCCTGCCCTGAAGCGATACGAAAGCAGACGGTGTCCTGGTGTTAACGCGCCGCCTTTAAACTCAGAGCAGGCAGACTTGATTGTGAAACAGAAAAAAAGAGTGAGCGTCACAACCGCCCTTTATGTCGCCGCGCTGTCACTGCCATTTTTCCCGGAAATGGCACTGGCCAATATGAGCGTGTATCCCATGGAACTTAACGTAGATAAGTCCGGTGCGGCGCAAATTAAGGTGGCGTCAAAAACGGATGATATTCAGTTCATTCGGGTGAGGCAAAAGAAAATTCTTAATCCCGGCACGGCCCTGGAAAAAGAAATTGATGTGGCGTCGTGGAAAGAGGGTGGCGTTGTTGTCACGCCGGAAAAATTCGCCCTTGCGGCAGGCGCAATGCGCGTGGTTCGCCTGGTATCGCTTACGCCCCCGGAAAAAGAGACGACCTGGCGCGTCTATTTTGAAGGGGTCAAGCAGCCTGACAGCATTATTCCGGGCAAGGCAGAAAGCCCTGCTGCGACGGCAAGACTGGGCGTCAATGTGATCTGGGGTGCCCTGATCCATCTCGCACCGAAAAAAAGCGTGGTTGCGCTGTCAATTGACCCTCAGAGGGGAACGTTAAAAAACAGCGGCACGTTGCGCGTGCCGCTCAGAGAGATCGGTATTTGTGATGCGGATTCGTCGTGCAGATGGATTAAAGAAGACGCGACGATTTATCCGGACACCGAACGGAAATTAAAAACGCTCTCGAAGGTACAAGGCCAGAAATATAAATTCCGCTACTTCAACTGGCTGAATAAAACCGCTGAAGAAGCTGATTTACCCGTCGTGCAATAACACGACGTTACCGTAAAGACCCAAAGGGTTTGTTTAAAGAGCCAGGGTGCTCATTTGTAAATATGGAGATATCAATGCGTAAGTATTTTAAACCTCTGATGATTGTTGCCGCGATGACCACGTCCGTTAGCGCGCTGGCGATTCAAAAAGATATTACCGTCAACGCCAGCGTTGATTCACAGCTGGATATGACCCAGGCCGATAACACACCGCTGCCGGCAAGCATCGATATGCAGTACCTGCCTGGCCGTGGCCTGGAAAGCTACCGCCTGAATACCAAGGTGTGGTCTAACTCCGCGACCAGCAACGTAAAAGTCCGTCTGGTTAGCGCCGCGAAGCTGGCGAATGCTGACGGTGCTGAGACCATCCCAATGACGGTGATTCTGGGTGATAAAACCCTCTCTACCGCAGATGTGGAATATACAGGCGCCGAACTGTTCCCGGGGAGCATTGAAAACGGTTCAGCGGTACTGCCGCTGACCATTTCCCAGACCACCAAAGGCATTCTGAAAACCGGTCAGTACAGCGGCGTTGTCAGCCTGATGCTGACGCAGGCGACGACCACGGAAGGCGGTGCGTAACACCACTGCACCTAAGGAATAACGTCAGAGGGTGCTCACCCTCTGACGTCAGGATGATGTCGAGGCTCGTTCATGGCGTTTCACAGAAATACCCTCCTCTTTGTTGCTTTGTTACCCGCTTCCATCCAACTCGCCTGCGCCGGAATGGCCGTCCCGCCAGGTTTTGAAGATCTGGCGAAGACGCAGCGCCTGTGGACAGAGGTGAACCTCTATGGCGAGGCGCTTGGCCTTTTTGAAACGGATATCACGCTTGAAACGGTCAGCTTTGTCGCACCTGAAACCGTGGTAGCGGCCATCAAACGCCGGTTTAATGACGACCCATCGCTTGTTGCCACCGTGTCTGCCGCGCTGGCTGTTCCGCTTGCCCGTAACGGCAACCTGGCCTGTAACAGCAACGGCTCCGCAACGGGCTGTGATTACATCGATACCGACCGTGCGGCCATTATTTATGACGAGAATAACGCCCGCATTAACCTGTTCCTGGACAAGAAATTTCTGCCTAAGCAGACGGCAGAGAATCAATGGTATCAGCCTACTCAGGGCACCGAAAATGCGCTGATCCATCAGCAAAACATTAACTTCGTTGCCGACAGGGATTATCAGTCGGCAACCGTGCAGGGCAACGGCGCGCTGGCGCTCACGCAGGACGGCTATGCGAATCTCGACTGGACCTGGCTGGGGCAGCGTTCACGGCAGAAGCAGCTGCAGGAGGTCACCGTCAACAACGCCTGGTTTCGCCAGGATATCCTGCGTCAGTACTATGTTCAGCTGGGCGAGATGGATACCCGCGATCTGTTCAGTAACGCCGGTGGGAATATCAACCTCAGCCAGCTGCCGCTGGGCAAAATTCGCGGCCTGCGCACGGGTTCAACAAGGGCATGGATGAACCCGGTTCAGCAGTCGAAGGGAACCCCTGTGACCGTGCTTCTTTCCCATGACGCGCGTATCGACGCCCGCCGGGGCAATCAGCTGCTGGCGAGCTTTTATCTGAATGCCGGGGCGCAAACCCTGGACACGCGTTCGTTCCCGGACGGGAGCTACACCGTGACGCTCTCCATCTATGAAAATAACCGGCTGACGCGCACCGAGCAGGTGCCGTTTACCCGAACCGGCATTACGCCATTCGACCGCGTCGAGTGGTTCCTGCAGGCGGGCGAAACCGATAATAGCGATCAAAACGAAGAACGCCGCGCGGTTGCGCAGGCGGGCGTACGCCTGCCCGTCACCCCGACGCTGGCGCTGACCAGCGGCGCAACTTTCAAGAAAAACCAGCGTTTCCTGGAAAATGCGATCGACTGGAGCCGGGGCTTCAACGCGGGCCCGATCGATGGCGTGCTGAGTACCCGGTTTAGCTACCTCTACGGCAGCGAAGGCCAGCGCGGCAATATTCAGCAAATCAGCTACAACGACGGTTTTTCTTTGAGCGTCTATCGCAACGCGTTATCCGCTGAAAACTGCACCACCCAAAGCGCGGGATTTGACGCCGTGAACGGCTGTTATCGCACCCTCTCGGTGATGTTCTCCGTCCCGGTCGGCGCCTGGTATGCGAGCCTGGGGTATTCGGATAACCGCAACGAAGGCCGGTACGTTTCACGCCGTGAGCTCCCGGACAGCGACGATCGCCACGATGCGGGTCTGCCGTGGGAATCGGTCTATATGACCCGCACGCGCACGCGGGCCTGGCAGGGAGGCCTGAGCAACGCCTTCAGTACCCATGGCCTGAACATTAACAGCAGCATTAACCTGTTTATGCGTAACGATGACTCCCGCGACGGCAGGGATAAAGGCGGCTACCTGAGCGTGAGCCTGTCCATGGCGCATAACCGTCAGGGTGATGCGTCAAGCTACACCTCTCTGGGCGCAACGTGGCAGCACCAGCAGCGTGAAAAAAACCAGCTGAGCTACAGTGTGGCGCATAACTGGTATGCCGATGCCCGCGGTGAAAATGAGTATGGCCTCAGCGCGTCGGGCATTAACAGCGACTCGCTGAATACCTCAGCCTATACGCGCCAGGGCGGACGATATGGCAACGGAAGCCTGACGGTCAGCGATGCCTGGGATCGACAGGATCGGCGCCATACGCTGAGCAGCAGCGGTAACTACAGCTCAACGCTCGCGCTGTCCCGTTCTGGCCTGTGGCTGGGCCGCTGGAGCGACGGTCGCCCTGCTTCCGCCGTCGCGGTGAACGTGGCCACGCCGGAAGATGCTCAGGATCCGCGCGTCGCCGTATCGCTGGATAATAGCGGCAGTGCAGACATTCCGGGCAATAGCCGCGCCCTCTTCGCGGTACCGGGCTATCAGCAGACGACGTTGACGATTAACGAATCGCTGGACGTCTCCCGGGGAGCCAGCAGTGAAATCACGCAAGGGTCAGGCAGCAGAACGCTGTTTATGGTGCCAGGCAAACTGCTGCGCCGGGACGTGCAAACTACCGCAAGCTACACCTGGCTTGGCCAGTTAACCGACGAGCGCCATTCGCCGTTTATCGGCGGCGTGCCGCTGAACGTGAACGGCTGGAGCGACCTTGGCAATGGCGGGTTTAGCGCGCAAAGCGACGCCCTGCTGCATAACCTCTACCTGGTGCGTCAGCAGCAATTTTATCAGTGCGCGCTGAACGTGAAGAGCATGCGCGACGTCGTGCGTTACGTCGGTTCGATTCCCTGTAAGGAATTAACCTTCTCCGCCCTGCCGGATGCAGTCCAGCAGCAGGCGCAGCTGATGCTGGCCGGACGGTCGGTCCCTGCTGGCCCGACTGCCATGAATACCGATAGCCTCACTAAAGGGAAATGATGTGATTAAACGCCTCTTTATTTTACTGCTGTTAAGCCTGTGGGCCGGCCAGACGCTGGCGGGCGCCCCCGCGGGACGTAACTCCAGCGTTGGGATCAGCTTCGATCGTATGGCACCGCCTGCGCGTTTTGACATCTGGTTTCATGAATCGGGCGGTTATGACCCCGCCGATCCGCAAAAGTGGGGGCGTAATACCCTGACCTGTGAGTCCCGGACTGACACCACGAACGGGGCCTGCATGAACGCCCCGGTCTGGTGGAAACCAGAGGCGTCTAATGCCATCAATTTACGATTTACACATTCGCTCACCAGCAAGACGGTGGATATCAAGGTGTTTGCCGATCACTATATGTTTATCAACAACATAGTACATACTTTCGCCAGTTTTGTGACTGCGGGATCGCACACAATCGCTGACTGGAACAGGGAGCCCTACTTCGATTTCTATATCGTTAAAAGCGAACTCGATAAGCTCACCCAACCGGGGATCTGGACAGCAACGCTGAAGCTGAACCTGCGTGAATGGGGAACAGCCAACTGCAGTGGGAACTTCAATGACGTGAATGTCGGCTGTCCGGGCTATCTCACCCTCGCCAAATGGCAGGCCAATATTCGCATTGAGGTGGTCGACCCGGGAAACCAGCAGATTTATCTGCCGGCCTTTCCGCACTCCACGCCCATCGTTAACCTCAACCTGACCAACTTCCCGGGGCGCCCCGGGGGCAGCGAGATCCAGGGGGAAAACACGCTGGATATGTGCCTGTACGACGGCAAAAACAGTACCAGCACCCGTGCCTATCTTCGCTTTGAGGACGACGGACTGACGTCAGCGGACCGTGCCGAAGGCACATTTTCTATCCGGCGGCGCGGCGGTAGCCAGACCGATGTGCGGGACCGTCTCGATTATCGGGTCTCCGTCACCAATCCAATCACAGGCGCAACCGAAACGGTCGCGAACGGTAAAACCCTGGTCTGGCAAGGCACAAACGATCCGCAGCATCTGCGTCAGGTCGTGCTGCCGGGCGGACGCGAGAGCGTACTGTGCATTCCTGCGCCGATTATCCTGAAAACGCCTGCGTTTGCCGCCAGCAGCAAAAACGCAGGCGACTATACCGGCACGCTGCGCGTTATCTATACGCCCAGCACGTTATAACGAGGTCACCGTGAGTTACGCCATTCTCGACAATAATCGATTTTACGCCGAAGGGTTGCGCTATGCGCTGCTGCGTCGGGGCGTCCAGCCAGAGGTCATAAGCGATACCGTACAATGGCAGCCAACGCTGCTTACCCGCCGCGTTGTGGTCGTCCGCTGCCGTTTTTCCGTGGCGGCGACGCATCAGGCGCTGATCAACATTTTGCTCAGGCTTGAAGCCGCCCGCTGGAAAGGCAGCCTTTATCTGGTCTGCAACGAAAAGGGGTGGGCGCTGGCGACGCATTTACGCAAGCGTTTCGGTACGCTAACGGTTTATATCATCGACGACAGGATCGCCGTTGCCGATGCGGCATATTTGCTGGCAAAAGAGCCCCGCCGCGTTCGAAGCCTGGACTGTTGCCTGACCGTTCCTGAATTCAACGTGCTCGATCTGATGCTGACCGGGTTGCCGGTCCGCCACATTGCCATCGTGACGCACATGTCGGAGAAACAGGTTTCAACCCATAAATGCAACGCGCTGAAGAAGCTCAATGCCAACAACCTGCTTCAGCTGCTCCTGTAGGTCACGGTTTATCCTGAGCCCGCTTTTTTGCTACACTGTCGCTGATTTTTTACCTACGACAGAAGATTATGTTCATTTTTGCAGGCCAGGAAATTGAGACCGATAGCGAAGGCTATCTGAAAGATACTACGCTCTGGAGCGAACCGCTGGCGGAGAAAATTGCGGAAAACGAAGGGATTACCCTCTCCCCCGAACACTGGGAGGTGGTGCGTTTTGTCCGCGAGTTTTACCTTGAATTCAACACCTCTCCGGCCATCCGCATGCTGGTCAAGGCGATGGCCAATAAGTTCGGTGAAGAGAAAGGCAACAGCCGCTATCTGTATCGTCTGTTCCCGAAAGGCCCGGCAAAACAGGCCACCAAAATTGCCGGCCTGCCAAAACCGGTGAAGTGCATTTAGTAGCGAATACCGAAGTTCATATATTCCCGCCCGGGCTGATGCGGTTCTGTTAAGACCTTATCAACCCGTGCGCTACGCGGCCCACCCGCTTTCAGCCACGCCACCAGCTTGTCGACCTGCTCCGCTTCGCCGCAGGCGACCACCTCAACGCTGCCGTCGTCCATGTTTCGCGCGTATCCCGTTAGCCCAAGCTGAACGGCCTCGCGCTGGGTGCTGTAGCGGAACCCCACGCCCTGAACAACGCCGTGAACCCAGGCAATGGTGCAGACTTTAGACATTCTTTTTCTCCTTAACGTAGCGTTTTCGGCAAACAGCCGTAGTGCTGCCGGAAACGGGCGGTGAAACGAGAGCTGGAAAGATACCCACATTGTAATGCGATTTCGCCGATCGGTAATCGGGTTGACTGTAGCTGTGATAAAGCAACGGCCATCCTCACCTCCTCCACAATCTGGCGAAAACTCTGTGACTCCTCGCGTAACCGCCTGCGCAGCGTCGGTACGCTTAAGGCCAGACGGCTGGCGACGTCCTGCGCGCTCCAGGCTCTGGCGGGCGACAGCATAATGAACTGCCGCACCTGCTCGGTCAGGTTACTGTGTCGCTCAATAAGCAGCGGACCTGCCACGCCGTCATGCAGCAAGGCCAGCAACAGACCGAAAGCCTGATGCTTTTGTAGCGCCTCCGGTAAATCCTGACGCACGGCGTGCAGCAGGTTATCCCACATAAACGCCAGCCCCTCGCTCAGCGGCGCGCAGAGCGAATGCAACGTCGTGCGCGGCCAGGATTTCAGGTAATGCGCTTTAAACTCGGCAACGATCTCCGGAGATAACATGAGCAAATCCGAGCGAAACATGCCGTTCGCGGGCTGATTGATAATCTCCATCACCGTATTGGCAGGGATAATAATGAGTTGATCCCGTGTCGCCTCCAGGCGGTTATCGTCCTGAACAATCACCTTACTGCCGTGAGTGATATGACAAATAGCCGGAAAGAAGAGTTTAACCTGGTGCAGGCGGTGCATTTTGCTGGCAGTCACTTCGCCCGCAGTAAGATGTTTATGTCGAAAATGGAACTCCTGCACCCTGTCATCCTTATCTGCTGTAGGTTGCTGTTAACTGAGCCTTTGCCAGAGTGTGACTATTAATCATAAAACCGACCAGCGCGCCGCTGGCATTTTTGTCGACGGGCAGTGTATCCACGTCCAGCGCCCAGACGGTAACCTGATAGCGGTGAGGCTTGTCCCCGGCAGGTGGACATGCGCCGCCGAATCCAGAATAGCCGAAATCATTGCGCCCCTGCACCACGCCGGCAGGTAATTTCTCGCCGTTCGGGTTACCGGCATCAGCGGGCAGCGTCATTGTATTCGCCGGTATATTGGCTACGGTCCAGTGCCACCAGCCACTGCCGGTGGGCGCATCAGGGTCATAGACCGTAACGGCAAAACTTTTTGTACCGGCGGGCGGATTTTTCCAGGCCAGTTGGGGAGAGGTATTCCCACCATGGCAGCCAAATCCCTCAAATACCTGCTGCTGCGCCAACCGCCGATCGCCGGAAATATCCCGGCTGGTCATGCTGAAAGACGTTGCTGCGAAAACCTGAAAACTCATTGCCGTCAGAGCGGCTATTGTGATGACACTGCGCTTTTTCATGGGTGCTTCCTCTGCTGAACTGGAGGCCCTACTGTAAAGCCTGCTGCAATGCCGTAATGTGCCTAAGCGATTCGATTTTGTGCCGAAACGCTCAACGGCATCCGCAGATGATTGCGCCTTGCTGAATGTGGTAATCTACGCGCCATTTCCCTGAAATCGACAGAACAGCAAATTATGAGTGTACGTTTAGTGTTAGCCAAAGGGCGCGAGAAATCATTACTGCGCCGTCATCCCTGGGTCTTTTCCGGCGCGGTTGCCCGTATGGAAGGCAAAGCCAGCCTCGGTGAAACCATTGATATCGTTGACCATCAGGGGAAATGGTTAGCGCGAGGCGCTTACTCGCCAGCGTCCCAGATCCGCGCGCGCGTCTGGACGTTTGATAAAGATGAAACCATCGACATCGACTTCTTTGTGCGTCGTCTTCAGCAGGCGCAGCAGTGGCGCGACTGGCTGGCAAAACGCGACGGGCTGGACAGCTACCGTCTGATTGCCGGTGAGTCCGACGGCCTGCCGGGCGTGACCATCGATCGCTTCGGTAACTTCCTTGTGCTGCAGCTCCTGAGCGCCGGAGCGGAATACCAGCGTGCCGCGCTGATTAGCGCGCTGCAAACGCTGTTCCCGCAGTGCGCCATCTATGACCGCAGCGACGTTGCTGTGCGCAAAAAAGAAGGTATGGAGCTGACTCAGGGGCCCGTAACGGGCGAACTGCCACCGGCCCTGCTGCCGATTGAAGAGCACGGCATGAAGCTGCTGGTGGATATTCAGGGCGGGCACAAAACCGGTTACTACCTCGACCAGCGCGACAGCCGTCTGGCTACGCGTCAGTACGTTGCCGACAAACGCGTGCTGAACTGCTTCTCCTATACCGGCGGTTTCGCCCTTTCGGCACTGATGGGCGGCTGTGCCCAAGTGGTCAGCGTGGACACCTCACAGGAAGCGCTCGACGTGGCAAAACAGAACGTCGAGCTGAATAAGCTGGATCTGAGCAAAGCGGAGTTTGTGCGTGATGACGTCTTCAAGCTGCTGCGTAAATATCGCGATCAGGGCGAAAAGTTCGACGTCATCGTGATGGATCCGCCAAAGTTTGTGGAAAACAAAAGCCAGCTGATGGGCGCGTGCCGTGGGTATAAAGATATCAACATGCTGGCTATCCAGCTGCTGAACCCGGGCGGGATTCTGCTCACCTTCTCTTGCTCAGGCCTGATGACCACAGATTTATTTCAGAAAATCATCGCCGATGCCGCAATAGATGCTGGCCGTGATGTACAATTTATAGAGCAGTTCCGTCAGGCAGCCGATCACCCCGTGATTGCTACCTACCCGGAAGGACTGTATCTGAAAGGGTTTGCCTGTCGCGTCATGTAACTTGAAAAGAGAAATATTGCCCGCACATAACGTGTAAGTCGTATTTCCCGGGAGGTGACTATGATTGCCAGCAAATTCGGTATCGGCCAGCAGGTCCGCCACACTTTGCTCGGGTATTTGGGTGTGGTCGTGGATATCGACCCGGAGTATTCCCTTGATGAACCATCAGCAGACGAGCTGGCGGTGAATGCAGAGCTTCGCGCCGCGCCCTGGTACCATGTGGTGATGGAAGGTGATGATGGACAGCCCGTTCACACCTATCTTGCCGAAGCGCAGCTGAGCAGCGAGCTGCAGGAAGAGCATCCGGAGCAACCCACAATGGATGAGCTTGCTCAGACTATCCGCAAACAGTTACAGGCTCCGCGCCTGCGGAACTAAGCGTGTAAAAAAAGCCCGATGAACGGGCTTTTTTTTATTATTTCGCCAGCCCCAGACGGGGGATGTCGATCGCCGGACAGCGATCCATGACGACGTTTAACCCCGCATCCCTCGCCAGCACCGCAGCCTGCTCATTAATCACGCCCAGCTGCATCCACAGCGTTTTCGCCCCGACGGCGATAGCGTCCTGCGCCACTTCCCACGCCGCCTCGGAATTTCGGAAGACATCAACCATATCAATTTTTTCCGGCACGTCAGCGAGCGTGGCATAACCCTGCTGGCCCAGTAAGGTTTTCCCCGCCACTTTTGGCGAGACCGGGATGACGTGGTAGCCCTGATCGAGAAGGTATTTCATCACCCGATAGCTTGGACGATCGGGTTTATCGCTCGCGCCCACCAGCGCAATGGTACGCGTGGATGTCAGAATCTCGGCAATATCGTTCTCTTTCATGGTTTTTCTCCTGGCTTTTTTAAAAGTGTACGCCAAACCGCACATCTCAACCATCCATCCCATACCGACGCATGAGGGCAAAACGGCGAAATATGTCTATATGTTAGTAAACATGATTCTCGAAAAATTTAGATACATTAATGCGGCGACAGGATTTCTGACGGGAGCCTTCTATGAAAACCGGTATTGCCACTGCTCTGATTGCGTTAGTGATGCCGGTCTGCGTTTTTGCTACCACGCTCCGGCTCTCTACCGATATTGATCTCCTTGTACTGGACGGAAAAAAGGTCTCCAGTTCGTTATTGCGCGGTGCGGACAGCATCGAGCTGGATAACGGGCCGCATCAGCTGGTATTCCGGGTGGAAAAATCGATCGGTCTGGCGAATCACGAGCAAAGGATGTATATCTCGCCGCCGCTGATCGTCAGCTTTAATACCCGGCAAATCAGTCAGGTGAACATTACCCTGCCTCGTCTTGAAACGGAGAAAGAATCGGCGGCCTTCGACGCGTCTCCCCGCATTGAACTGCTGGACGGGGATGCGATGCCGATTCCGGTGAAGCTGGATATTCTGGCGCTGACGACCTCACCAAAAGGTCCGGACTACGAGGCCGCGACCCAGACCTATAACAAAGCGGGTAAACGCGCGTCGCTTCCTCAGTTTGCTACCATGATGGCTGACGACAGTACGCTGCTTTCCGGCGTCTCTGAACTGGACGTCATTCCTCCCCAGTCCCAGACCCTGACGGAACAGCGCCTAAAATTCTGGTTCCAGCAGGCCGATCCCGACACGCGGGCCCGGTTTTTACAGTGGGCAAAACAACAACCTTCATCATAAGCCACATTTTTTACGCCTTTCTCTTGCAGCGTCAGACGGTTCCCGTCATCGTGTAGGCAGTTAACCTGATGGATATGATTATGGAACTGACAACACGCACGCTACCTGAACGCAAACACATTGCGCTGGTGGCGCACGATCACTGTAAACAAATGCTGCTTAACTGGGTTCGCCGCCATCAGTCTTCGCTGGAAAAGCACGCTCTGTCGGCGACCGGTACCACCGGTAACCTGATCCAGCGCGAAACGGGTCTGCAGGTGAATGCCATGCTGAGCGGCCCGATGGGCGGCGATCAGCAGGTCGGCGCGCAGATCTCCGAAGGGAAGATTGATGTGCTGATCTTCTTCTGGGACCCGCTGAACGCGGTTCCGCACGACCCGGATGTCAAAGCCCTGCTGCGTCTGGCGACGGTGTGGAATATTCCGGTGGCGACGAACCTGTCGACGGCGGATTTCATCATCGAATCGCCACAGTTTAACTCGCCGGTTGATATCCTTATTCCGGACTATCAGCGTTATCTTTCCGACAGATTGAAGTAGCTTTTTTGCCGGGTGGCGGCTACGCCTTACCCGGCCTACAAAACCTTGCCTGGCGTCGTTATGGTTTACGCGCTACCGGCACATCAATACTCTTCAGGATATCGACAAACACGGATGGCTCCTCTTTATTGAACAGCAGCCACACGCGATGGCGCGCGCGGGTGATAGCCACATACAGCAAACGCCGCTCTTCGGCATCCGGGAAGTCTTCCGGCACCGGCAGCAAGGCCTGTTCCATTACCGACTCGCGGGCCGGAGCCGGGAAACCGTCGCTGCCCTCTTTCAGCCCCATGACAATCACATAGTCGGCCTGCTGCCCTTTGCTGGCGTGAATCGTCATAAATTCAAGCTGCAGCTTCGGCCAGCGGGTGGCCGCCTTTTCCAGCGCCTCGGGTTTGAGGTGATGGTAGCGCGCCAGCACCAGGATACGCTCATCGGGCTTCGCATAGCCGCTGAGCTTGTCCAGCAGCGGTTCCAGCTGATCGTCCGCCAGCAGGGTCACGGCTTTTTTATCCCCTGGCCGCAGGCTATTGAGCGGCTTTGCCAGCTGATGCGGGTTCTGCTGGATAAAGCGGTTGGCGATTTCACCAATCCGTGAATTGAAGCGGTAGGTCGTGTCCAGATCGCTGCGATCGCCTTCGCCAAAATAGTGGTGGAATGCGGTCGTCAGCGAAAGCTGTGCCCCGCTGAAGCGATAGATGGCCTGCCAGTCATCCCCCACCGCAAACAGCGAGGTATGTTTATTTTGTGCCCGCAGCGCTGAGAGCAACGCTGCACGCTGCGGAGAGATGTCCTGGAACTCATCCACCAGAATATGCTTCCACGGGCTGACAAAACGCCCCTTCTCAAGAATGATGATGGCCTGATGGATCAGGCCGGAGAAATCAACGGCATTTTCCGCTTTCAGCGCGGTTTTCCAGGCTTTCAGTAGCGGAGCCATCAGCTTGACCCGCTTCGAAAACAGATCGCGGATCGCCTCCGGCGCGCTTTCAATCATCTCTGCCTGCGATCCACCGTGCATTCGCATCAGGCTGACCCAGCGGTCAAGTCGCGAACCCAGCCGACGCGCCAGCTTATCATCCTGCCAGAAGCTGCCCTCCGGCACCTCCCAGCTGAGCTCCTCCTCCAGCCACTGACGCCACCCTTTTGCCTGCGCTTTTTTCTCACTGCACTGCTGGCGCCACGTTTTGATGAACAGCGCCTGACGCGCCTGCGCGTCGTTTTCCAGCTTACTGATGGAAGGCACTTTTTTACTGCCCTGCTGAATAATATGCAGCGCAAGGGCATGGAAGGTTCTGGCCGTGATATCCCGGGTGTGCAGGCGTTCCTGGATACGTTCGTCCATCTCCTGGGCAGCCTTGCGGCCAAAAGCCAGAAGCAGAATTTGATCGGCTACCGCTTCACCGGTCGTAAGCAGCCAGCCGGCACGCGCCACCAGCACCGACGTTTTACCGCTACCGGCCCCCGCCAGCACCAGCAGCGACTGCTCGCCGTTGACCACCGCGCGCGCCTGGGCCGGATTGAGCGGTGACGATTCCACCGTACTGAAAAAGTCGGCGTATTGGGTGAGCATGGCGTCTGTCCAGGCCTGATTATGGGCGAGACGGCTTTTATCCTTATCATTCAGCCAGGCCTGACACTGGCGCCAGGCGTCGCGACAGTTGTCAAACTCGTCGAGACGCGTCACGGAAAGCGGCAGCGCCGAGAGTGCCTGTCGGATCTTTTGCTGCAGCCCGGCGGTCTGCTGACGGGTCAGCCACGCGTGTTGCGCGTTGCTTTGCGCGATATCGTCCAGCACCTGCTGGAGCACCTGGGCGGCAATCACGCTCATATCCTGGCTCCACTGCTGCCAGAGCGCGTTCAGGTGATGGTGGAAACGCTGAGTTTCCGCCCACTCGGTGCCGTGAAGACGCACGACTTTATCGTCAGGCAGAACGAACTCCAGCTCGCCCCACACCAGCCCGCGTTTGCAGTGGATAGCCAGAAGCTGATTAAACGGAATAAGGTATTCGTGGCGTTCCCCGGAGACTTTCACCCCGGCATTAAGGAGAACAACCCTGTCGTAAGGGTGTTGCGCCAGGCGTTTGCCTAACGACGTTGCTTTCAGTTCCATGTTCCGCCAAATCCACGAAGAGATAATTTACCTGACAGTTTAACTGCCAGTTTTAAGGTGCTCCAGCCTAAAAAAACGTTACAATCATTGGGCGTTAATTTTATCGAAAGGAAGTGAGGGTTTATGCGTACCGTTCTGAATGTGTTGAATTTTGTCTTGGGCGGTTTTGCCACCACCCTTTCCTGGCTTTTTGCCACGCTGGTGAGCATCGTCCTGATTTTCACGCTTCCCCTGACCCGTTCCTGCTGGGAAATCACAAAACTCTCCTTAATCCCCTACGGGAATGAAGCCATCCACGTTGACGAGCTGAATCCGGAGAACAAAAACGCCCTGATGAATACGGGCGGAACCCTGCTGAACATTCTGTGGCTCATTTTCTTCGGCTGGTGGCTGTGCATCATGCATATTTTTGCCGGTATTGCACAGTGCATCACGATTATTGGTATTCCGGTGGGGATCGCGAACTTTAAGATCGCCGCTATCGCCCTTTGGCCCGTCGGTCGCAGGGTTGTTCCGGTAGAAGTGGCCCAGGCGGCGCGTGAAGCAAACGCTCGTCGTCGTTTTCAGTAAAATAAGGACTGGCCGCGTTTATGCTAAGCCCACTGCTTCGCCGTTATACCTGGAACAGCACCTGGCTTTATAACGTCAGGATATTCATCGCGCTTTGCGGCACGGTTGCTCTGCCCTGGTGGCTGAATGATGTCAAACTCACTATTCCACTCACGCTGGGAGTGGTGGCCGGGGCGCTGGCGGACCTGGACGATCGTCTGGCCGGGCGTTTGCGTAATCTGGTCATTACGCTTGTCTGCTTTTTTATTGCGTCAGCGTCCGTTGAGCTGCTTTTCCCGTGGCCCTGGCTGTTTGCCCTGGGTCTTACCCTCTCAACCAGCGGGTTTATTTTGCTCGGTGGCCTTGGGCAGCGCTATGCCACCATCGCTTTTGGTGCATTGCTGATCGCCATCTACACTATGCTGGGCGTTTCCTTGTACGACCAGTGGTACCAGCAGCCGGTTCTGCTGTTGCTGGGTGCCATCTGGTATAACCTGCTGACGCTAACCGGTCATCTGATCTTCCCGGTTCGCCCTCTGCAGGATAATCTTGCCCGCAGCTTTGAGCAGTTAGCCCACTATCTGGAACTGAAATCCCGGCTGTTCGACCCGGATATCGAGGAAGAAAGCCAGGCGCCGCTCTACGATCTGGCGCTGGCAAACGGCCAGCTGGTTGCCACCCTTAACCAGACAAAAGCCTCTCTGCTTACCCGTCTGCGCGGCGATCGCGGTCAGCGCGGAACGCGAAGGACCTTACACTACTATTTTGCCGCCCAGGATATTCATGAACGCGCCAGCTCCTCGCACGTTCAGTATGCCGCCCTGCGCGAGAGATTCCGCTACAGCGACGTGATGTTCCGCTTCCAGCGCCTGCTCTCCATGCAGTCTCAGGCGTGTCAGCGGCTCTCGCGCTCCATTCTGCTGCGCACGCCCTATCAGCATGATCCCCGCTTTGAACGCGTATTCAGCCACCTTGATGCGGCGCTCGACCGCGTTCAGGCCAGCGGAACGTCACCGGAACACATCAAAGCGCTGGGCTTTCTGCTGAACAACCTGCGGGCGATTGATGCACAGCTGGCAACCATTGAGTCCGAACAGGCGATGGCACTGCCGGGCAGTGAGGTGGAAAACCAGCTTGCTGATGACAGCGTGCACAGCGTTAGCGATATGTGGCTACGCCTGAGCCGGAACTTTACGCCGGAGTCAGCTCTCTTTCGCCACGCGGTGAGAATGTCGCTGGTGCTGTGTGTGGGGTATGCCTTTATCCAGATAACCGGGCTGCACCACGGCTACTGGATCCTGCTCACCAGCCTGTTTGTCTGCCAGCCGAACTATAACGCCACCCGACATCGTCTTGCGCTGCGTATTATCGGTACGCTGGTTGGCGTCGCGATCGGCCTTCCGGTGCTCTATTTCGTGCCTTCCGTCGAAGGTCAATTGATTCTGATCGTGATCACCGGCGTGCTGTTCTTCGCGTTTCGCAACGTGCAGTATGCCCACGCCACCATGTTCATCACGCTGCTGGTGCTGCTCTGCTTTAACCTGCTGGGTGAAGGCTTTGAAGTCGCCCTGCCCCGCGTGATCGATACCCTGATTGGCTGCGCAATTGCCTGGGCCGCGGTCAGCTTTATCTGGCCGGACTGGCGTTTCCGTAATTTACCGCGCGTGGTCGACAGGGCGATGAATGCCAACTGTCGATACCTTGACGCTATCCTGGAGCAGTACCACCAGGGGCGCGATAACCGCCTGGCTTACCGGATAGCACGTCGTGATGCGCACAACAGTGATGCAGAACTGGCCTCCGTTGTCTCTAACATGTCAACGGAGCCTCGCGCCACGGCGGAAATTCGTGAGACCGCGTTCCGCCTGCTCTGCCTGAACCATACGTTTACCAGCTATATTTCGACGCTGGGTGCCCACCGCGAGAAACTCACCAACCCGGGTATTCTCAACCTGCTCGATGACGCCGTCTGTTATGTCGATGACGCGCTTCATCACCGCCCAGCCGATGAACCGCGCGTACAACAGGCGCTGAATGAACTGGCGCAACGCATTGCGCATCTTGACCCGGGAAACGACAGCAAAGCGCCGCTGGTTCTTCAGCAGATAGGCCTGCTTATCGCTCTGCTGCCTGAAATTTGCCGGCTGCAACAGCAAATCGCTACCTGGAGGAGTGATTCTCCTGTGGCTCAGGCAGCGCATTAAACCACTCCGTTAGCTCCCGGCGAATGCCTGCCGGGAGTGCCGCCTCATGCAGCCCTTCAATAGCCCCTTCGAGCGCGAAGAGGACTTTAATACTGAGCGCTTTATTTTTCGCCCGCATCTTCAGCCAGCTGGCTCTGGCGCCCAGCGCCCGGAGTGTTTCTTCATTGGTAATTCCGGCTTCAAAGAGCAAGACTTCAAGCTGAAAGGTCAGGTTTGGCAGATCCTTGAGTCGGTTTCGTTGATGGCGCTGATAGCGCTCTTTTCTTGCCGCACTGAGCGCAAACGAAGAGAGCTGAAGCAACCGCTCCCTGTCCTGCCATAATCCGTCATCCACACGATAATAGTTGAGCAGCACCGGGCGGCCTCGCTTCATCAATGTCAAAAATGAGGAGGCATTCTTTACGCAGTATTTCGCACTCTCCTCACAAGCCCGAAGATAAAGCTCGCCATCAGACACCATGGCAAAAACCGCATCATCCACCGCCAGGGTGTACCCTCCAAACAGCGCACGATGATGAATCTCGCCCAACGGGGAGAGGTATTCCTGGGATTTATAAATCCGTTCATAAGATATCTTTTTCATGATATTTCCCTTCAAAATCATAAAATAACAACGAAATTTCTTACTAGCGGATCCGTTAGCAGGAAAATAGGCAACTTATCGCCGTTGAGCAAGATGATTTTTCGAGGGGCATCAAGATTGAATGAATTTTGCGAGTCGCTTTCCGAAAATGAGGTTGATCTTTATGCATACAGGGGTTACTGTATATCCATACAGTAACTACAGGGCTGGAATGAATATGCACACTTCAGGCTATGCAAATCGCGCAATCTCTCTCTCTTCTGCCGCAGGCAATGTCGCGCAGAATTCCGTCGAGCGTGTTTCCACAGGGCTTATCAGTGAAGTGGTTTATCGTGAAGACCAGCCCCTGTTGACGCAACTTCTGTTGTTGCCGTTATTACAACAGCTTGGTCAGCAATCGCGCTGGCAGCTTTGGCTCACGCCTCAACAAAAACTGAGCCGTGAGTGGGTTCAGTCCGCTGGCCTTCCGCTGACCAAGGTCATGCAGATTAATCAGCTCTCGCCGTGCGATACCGTTGAGTCGATGATCCGCGCGTTACGCACCGGAAATTACAGCGTGGTAATTGGATGGTTACCCGAAGAATTGACGGAAGAGGAACATTTCCGTCTGACTGAAGCCGCTGAAGAAGGGAGTGCGATCGGGTTCATTATGCGTCCGGTTCGATCGGATTCTTACCGCAGAGGACAACTTTCTGGGCTAAAAATTCACTCAAATTTGTATCATTGAGTGAAATTAAGATTTTTCCTGGAATTTTTTTCGACCACAAGATGGCATTAAAGTTCCCGGTCTGAAAATTGCGGCAAGGCTTGTCTGGTGCGGTTCTCCTTCATTTTATTGCACAAAATTCGTTCTAAAAATGTTAAATAATCGGTATACGGAACTTTTTTTTTCATATGCCTGACAGACTTCACACTTGTAAGTTTTCAGCTACGTTGTAGACTTTACATCGCCAGGGGTGCTCGGCCTAAGCCGAAGATATCGGTAGATTTATATTTGACCACGCCCCCCGGTGAAGGATTTAACCGTGATTCTCTCTTGAGACTTTCATGGCGAATTTTGGATGATAACGAGGCGCAAAAAATGAAAAAGACAGCTATCGCGATTGCAGTGGCACTGGCTGGCTTCGCTACCGTAGCGCAGGCCGCTCCGAAAGATAATACCTGGTATGCAGGTGGTAAACTGGGCTGGTCTCAGTTCCACGACACCGGCTGGTACAACAAAGACCTGAACAACGATGGCCCGACTCACGAGAGCCAGCTTGGTGCAGGTGCGTTCGGTGGCTATCAGGTTAACCCATATGTTGGTTTTGAAATGGGTTACGACTGGTTAGGTCGTATGCCATACAAAGGCGACACCGTAAACGGCGCTTTCAAAGCACAGGGCGTTCAGCTGACCGCTAAACTGGGTTACCCAGTAACTGACGATCTGGACGTGTACACCCGTCTGGGCGGCATGGTATGGCGCGCTGACTCCAGCAACAACCAGGTTGGTAGCGACCATGACACCGGTGTTTCCCCAGTATTCGCTGGTGGCGTTGAGTGGGCTATGACCCGTGACATCGCTACCCGTCTGGAATACCAGTGGGTTAACAACATCGGCGACGGCAACACCGTTGGTGTTCGTCCAGACAACGGCATGCTGAGCGTAGGTGTTTCCTACCGTTTCGGCCAGCAGGAAGAAGCAGCACCAGTTGTTGCTCCAGCGCCGGCTCCAGCTCCAGAAGTACAGACCAAGCACTTCACTCTGAAGTCTGATGTTCTGTTCAACTTCAACAAAGCGACTCTGAAACCAGAAGGTCAGCAGGCACTGGATCAGCTGTACTCTCAGCTGAGCAACCTGGATCCTAAAGACGGTTCTGTAGTGGTTCTGGGCTTCACCGACCGTATCGGTTCTGACGCTTACAACCAGAAACTGTCTGAGAAACGTGCTCAGTCTGTTGTTGATTACCTGATCTCTAAAGGTATCCCAGCTAACAAGATCTCCCCACGTGGTATGGGCGAATCTAACCCAGTTACTGGCAACACCTGTGACAACGTGAAAGCTCGCGCTGCACTGATCGACTGCCTGGCTCCAGATCGTCGCGTAGAGATCGAAGTTAAAGGCATCAAAGACGTTGTAACTCAGCCAGCGGCATAAGTTAACGTCTTATAAAAAAACCCCGCCATGCGGGGTTTTTTATTGTCTGAAGAAAAGAAAAATCTACTTTTTACCCAACAGCGCCTGAAGGTCGTTCTTCAGCGTCGACATCTGGTTGGCGTACTTCTCTTTATGTTCGGCATCCTCAATCAACTGCACGATGGTTTCCGAAAGCGTTTTACCCCGTCGTTGTGCCAGCCCAGCCAGACGTTGCCAGACAACAAATTCCAGGTCGATTGATTTTTTGCGAGTGTGCTGATGCTCAGCATTAAAATGCCGTTTGCGTCGCGCACGGATAGTTTGCTTCATCCGGTTTAACAAGGCAGGATTGATGTGTTTCTCAATCCAGCCGTTAACCTGTACCGGTTCATTTTCGAGGGTCAGCAAAATATCCACGGCTTCTTGTGCAGCGCTGGCTTCGATGTAGCAGGTGATCAGCTCCCCTTCACGGTGCTTTTTGACCAGGTACTTCCATTTCCAGCCGCTTTCGAGATTTTCCAGTTGTTGATATTTCATTGCGATCTCAGTGTTACCACGTAACTCTGTTCAGAATATCAGTTTTTTAGCAATCTGCTGAAAAGAAATCATATCCTGTGAGTGAATGCAGCCAATCGCCCTGTCGAAATACCCGATCCTGCTTGGGTACAGCCCCCCGCTTACGGTATACTCCACGCTTTTACATCTGACTAAAAAACATCAACTTTGACCATTACGAAACTTGCATGGCGTGACCTTGTTCCGGATACCGAAAGTTATCAGGAACTGTTTGCACAGCCCGAACTCGCAAAAGAACACGAATTCATCCTTAGCGATACGCAGCCCCGTTTGCATTACGCGCTGGAGCAGGTCTTAAGCCCATGGGCAACTGCGCCTTTCATGCTGCTCAAAGCCCCGGAAGAAGCGGAATACCTGACGTTGTTCGGGGATGCCGTGCGTCAGTTAAAGCCGGAAGCGAACGCCGTTTTTGGCGGCCAGTATCGTATTGCGGGACATGATGTCACTTTCGAACCGGCGGCACAGGCCGACGGCCATTTTGCCGCTAAGGGTGAGGTGATTACCGCTAACTGGGTCGAGGCTGAACAACTCTTTGGTTGTCTGCGCCAGTTTAACGGCGAGCTTTCGCTGCAGCCTGGGCTGGTACATCGCGCAAATGGCGGTGTTCTGATCATTTCACTGCGCACCCTGCTCTCGCAGCCGCTGCTGTGGATGCGTCTGAAAACCATCGTGCACCAGCAGCGTTTCGACTGGGTCGGCTACGATGAGTCTCGTCCTCTACCCGTCTCTGTTCCCTCTATGCCGCTGTCGCTGACCGTCGTGCTAACGGGCGACCGTGAATCGCTGGCGGACTTCCAGGAAATGGAGCCGGAACTGGCTGAGCAGGCCGTGTATAGCGAATACGAAGACAACATCCAGATTGCTGATGCCGACGATATGGCGCAGTGGTGCCAGTGGGTGATGGCTGTAGCAGAACGTTCTGCGCTGCCAACCCCTGCGGCTGACGCGTGGCCGGGCTTAATCCGCGAAGCGGTACGCTACACCGGTGACCAGGAAACGCTGCCGCTTTGCCCGCTCTGGATCGGCAAACAGCTGCGTGAAGTGGGTGTGATCAGTGGTGACGGGGCGTTCACCGGTGAACAGCTCACTCAGATGCTGGCTCAGCGTGAGTGGCGAGAAGGCTATCTTGCTGACCGTATGCAGGATGAAATTCTGCTCGAACAAATTCTGGTGGAAACCGAAGGCGAACGCGTCGGGCAGATTAACGCCCTGTCTGTGATTGAATTTCCAGGCCATCCGCGCGCATTCGGGGAGCCGTCCCGTATCAGCTGCGTTGTGCACATTGGCGATGGCGAGTTTACCGATATTGAACGGAAAGCCGAGCTGGGCGGCAACATACACGCCAAAGGCATGATGATCATGCAGGCGTTTTTGATGTCAGAGCTGCAGCTTGAGCAACAGATCCCCTTCTCCGCCTCGCTGACGTTTGAGCAGTCCTACAGCGAAGTGGATGGCGACAGCGCCTCTATGGCCGAGCTGTGCGCCTTAATCAGCGCCCTGGCGGAAGTGCCCATCAATCAGAACATCGCGATCACCGGTTCGGTGGACCAGTTTGGCCGCGCCCAGCCAGTGGGAGGCCTCAACGAGAAAATTGAAGGCTTCTTCTCTATCTGTCAGCAGCGCGGTTTAAACGGCAAGCAGGGTGTGATTATCCCGGCTCCCAACGCACGCCATTTAAGCCTCAGTCAGGAGATTCTGGATGCGGTGGAACAAGAGCAGTTCGCTATCTGGGCCATCGAAGGGATTGAGGATGCACTACCCTTACTGACAAACCTGGTATGGGATGGCGAAGGGCAAACCACCCTGATGCAGACTATCCAGGAGCGCATTGCTCAGGCGACACAGCAGGATGCTCGTCATCGTTATCCATGGCCGTTACGCTGGCTGGGCTGGTTTAGTTCGAACTGATCGGACTTGTTCAGCGTACACGTGTTAGCTATCCTGCGTCCTTCACTAAAATAAGGCTTACTGAGAACATGGTAGATAAACGCGAATCCTATACAAAAGAAGATCTTCTTGCCTCTGGTCGCGGTGAACTGTTTGGCGCAAAAGGCCCACAGTTACCGGCCCCGAACATGCTGATGATGGACCGTGTCGTGAAAATGACCGAAACCGGCGGCAACTTCGATAAGGGTTACGTAGAAGCAGAACTCGATATCAACCCGGACCTGTGGTTCTTCGGTTGCCACTTTATTGGCGATCCGGTAATGCCTGGCTGTCTGGGCCTGGATGCGATGTGGCAGCTGGTTGGCTTCTATCTGGGCTGGCTGGGCGGCGAAGGTAAAGGCCGCGCACTGGGCGTGGGCGAAGTCAAATTCACTGGCCAGGTTCTGCCTACAGCGAAGAAAGTGACCTATCGTATTCACTTCAAGCGCATCGTTAACCGCCGCCTGATTATGGGCCTGGCAGATGGCGAAGTGCTGGTAGACGGGCGTCTGATCTATAGCGCAAGCGACCTGAAAGTTGGCCTGTTCCAGGATACTTCTGCGTTCTGATCGTGCTTTTCGCACTCCCGGAAAGGCGAAACCTCCGCATTGCGGAGGTTTCTTTTTTGAAAGAGACGTTATCAGGCTATGAGTGCCCTGTCGCCGATGGCTTCTCGCCAGCCTCCAAGCCATTGTGACCTTTGATTTATCGTCTGATAAGGACACATTTCTTTAGAACGTCCAGCGATGCCGGCCTGATAACCACGTTGATGAGCCCGTTCCAGGCGATCTCGTTTCTGTCTCTTCATGCCTCGTTTCCCTCATTCTTTTGTCTGGTGGAAAGAAAACAGTGTCTGCACTCAATGTACAGGCACAGATAACGAATACCCCGAATTAGCCCCATCGTCAATGTTCAAAATTCATACGGGTGTCATATTTGTGAGCTACCTGGAAGTTCATTTGTACAAAAATTGTGACGCAGCACAAGTAACAAACTGAAGTGAAAACGAAAAAAAAACCGCAATCAGCGAGAGGCCAACTGCGGTTTTTGATGATGAATTTTACTTATGGCAGCCGGGAGATTTCCCTCGCGATGCTGGCCGACTCCTGTGCCCAACCCTGAGCCAGGACTTTCACCATTTCGTCATAGCCATCTTTCTGCTGCTTCAGCTCCAGATGGAAAGGACGCTTAATCAGCTGTCCCTGATGATTCAGCAACCACTCCCCGCTGATCACCACCGCACCATCATAACGACCGTGGAAGCCCGTTACGGTAACGTTCAGCGTATCCTGGTCGTTACCCAACGGCTGCGACGCGACAACCCAACCCGGTAGCTGACTGCCCAGATTGGCCACCAGCGTGTTGCGCAGCTGTTGATCCAACGGGCTGGCCCACAGGTTGTTCGTCGCAATCACGTATTTAACGTCGCTGGTCTGATAGACCACGCCGTTTCCTGCCAGATAATCCGGCACCGCAACCTGCTCAACCCACAGCTGACGGTTTCCCTGGCTGGCCGTGCTTTGCCCACCGCTGTGGGTCGCCACAGGCAGCTGATAGTAGCTTTTATTATCTACTCCTGAACTGCACGCCGTTAACAGCAGAGCACCAACCATCAATAGCCACTTTTTCATTCTTTTGCCCTCTTCGGCTCAGGATCCTTTTTATCTTTCGCTTCGAACACCAGCGCATTGCTCTTCTCGTTGAGCGTTTTCAGCACCGGCTGCAGTTCACGTAAGACCTGATCAAGACGCTGCATATCTGCCACCATCTTGTTGTAGGCCGCTGAACCCGGCTGGAAGCCCTGCATACTGCGGTTCAGCTCACGCAGCGTTTTCTGCATGTCCTGCGGAAGCTGCTGCATGCTCTGGCTCGCCGTAATCTTGTTGATGTTATCCAGCGTGGTTTGCAGACGCTGCATTGTCTCCTGGCTCTGATGCAACGACCCGGTCGCCGCTTCAATCATCGGGTTCAGTGGCAGATTGTTGATCTTATCCAGCGTCTCCATCAGACGCTGCTGGATCTGCGCCAGGCCGCTGCTCACCGTTGGGATGATCTTATAGCCACCGAATTCACGGATACCGGTAATCGGCGGCGCTTTCGGGTAGAAGTCCATATCCACATACAGCGCACCGGTCACCAGGTTACCCGTCTTCAACGATCCACGCAGGCCGCGTTCCATCAGCTGAGAGATATGGGCTGCAATATCCTGATTTTCGCCAATCTGGTTTAGCAGACGCTCCGGCTCAATGCGGATCAGCACCGGAATGCGATAGTCATCATCCAGCATCTGGCTCAGACCCGGGACGAAGAACGGCACTTGCCCAACCGTACCGAGGCGAATACCGCGGAACTCAACAGGCGCCCCCGGCTGCAGGCCGCGAACGGAGTCTTTAAAGAACATCAGGAAGTCAACGTGATCGGTATAGAGCGCATCCTGAATGCTTTTTTGATCGTCAAAGAGACGGAAAGCGGTGTTCTCTGCAACCGGCTGGCCCAAATCCAGGCCCTCCGGCACATCAAAACTCACGCCGCCGCCAAACAGCGTGGTCAGCGAACCCATTTCAACGCGCATACCTGCCGAAGTCAGATCCACCGCGATCCCGCTGTCTTTCCAGAAGCGGACGTTGCTGGTGACCAGGCGATCGTTTGGCGCATTGATAAAGAGCTGATAGCTGATCGCGCGTTTCTGCGGATCAAACGTGCTTTTCTCAACCGACCCGACCCGGTAGCCGCGGAACAGAACCGGGTCGCCCGCCGTGAGCTGACCTGCTTTTTTACTGTCGAGGATCACGCGGATACCCTTGGCATCAGGCGGTGCAAGCGGCGGTGAGTCCAGGAGCTGGTATTTGGCTGGCTGGTTACCCTTAGCGCCGGGCTGCAGCTCAATGTAAGCGCCCGAAAGCAGCGTCCCTAAGCCGCTGATTCCCTCACGCCCCACCTGCGGCTTAACGACCCAGAAAACGGAATCGCCGTGCAGCAGTTTTTCCATGCCGGCATTAAGGCGCGCCTTGATCTCCACATGGGTTAAATCGTCGGTCAGGGTTGCACTTTCCACCACGCCCACATCCACGCTTCGGCTTTTGATAGTCGTTTTACCGCCCTCAATCCCCTCGGCATTGGTGGTTATCAGCGTGACTTCCGGTCCCTGATGGCTGTAATGATAAAACAGGATCCATGCACCGATCAGCGCAGTCACGATGGGGAAAATCCACACCGGCGACCAGTTTTTGACCTTCTGCACTTTCGCCTCTCCACTCTTATTTTCCATGCTCTTACTCTTCCTCATGGCTTGATTCAGGCTCACGGTCCCACGATAAACGAGGGTCGAAGGTCATGGCCGCAAACATGGTCATAATCACGACCAGTGCAAACATTAAAGCCCCCATCGCGGGATAAATACTCATCAAACCGCCCATCCGCACCAGTGCAGAGAGAACGGCGATGACAAACACGTCAATCATTGACCAGCGTCCGACAAACTCGACCACTTCATAAATCAGGTGCATGCGTTCGCTATCGCGTTTTCCATGCCCTTTCGCATCCCAACAGAGCCAGGCAATGGCAATCATTTTTAAGGTGGGCACCATAATACTGGCGATAAAGATGACGCCGGCGACCGGATAAGAACCTTCGCCCCAGAGCAGTATCACCCCGGCGAGGATCGTCGAGGGCATTTTGTCGCCGAGCAAATCGGTGATCATGATCGGCAGAATATTGGCTGGCAGATACAGCATGATGGATGTGACCAGCAGCGCCATCGTCCACTGCAGACTATTTTTACGGCGTACGTGACCTTTCGTTTCGCAGCGCGGACAAACGTCGAGATCGGCGGGCAGCACGGCGGTGCAGCACGGGCAGGAACGCAGCCCCTGACGAATACCGGGCACGCCGACCTTCACCGTCTGCGCAAGCGTCGGTGCCGGAGCGATATCATCCCACGCCCAGCGCCTGTCCACGCACTGGAATGCGCGCAGCTGCAGAACGCAGTACAGACACCAGGGAATAAAGCTGCTGCCGATCCCCACGTCGCCGTACGCCATGAGCTTCACGAAGCTGACCAGAATACCCGCCAGAAAGATCTCGGCCATGCCCCAGCTTTTGAGCTGAAAAAGGATACGCGCCAGTCGGATTTTCAGCGGTGCCGGCATCCTGACGCGGTTGACCAGCAAAAGGATAACGACCAGGCAAAAAGCCGGGACTATCTGGACAAACAGGAGAAAAAAGGTACCGAGGCTGGCGTAATCTTCCGAGAACATCACGCCCGGAATTTCAAGCAAATCTACCTGGCTGGTGATCCCCCCCACCTTCATATAGATGAAGGGGAAGAGATTGGAGAGCAGCAGCATGAACAATGCTGCCAAAGCGTAAGCAGTGGGACGCTGCCGCGGCGCGTCCCACTCGGTTGTCAACGTCGCACCGCAACGTGGACACAGGGCTTTATGTCCGTGACCAAGCTCTGGCAACGCCACGAGCATATCGCATTGCGAGCATAAAATATGCCTGTCGGCATGGTGCTGGTCACACATATGTTATCCCTGTTTATGCGCCGTTTTTCAGAGACTCAAGGTACTCCCAGCGCTCAAATGCTTCTTCCAGGGCTTTTTCAGCCGCGGACATTTCTGACAGTACTTTCTGAGTATAGTCATGCGATTGAGTAAAGAATGACGCATCAGCAACCTGTTTTTGCAAATCCTCAAGCGCGGCTTCCAGCTCTTCAAGACGCTGCGGTAGCCCCTCCAGTTCGCGCTGCAGGTTATAGCTTAGTTTAGCCGAGGTTTTCTTGACAGTTTCTGCTTTTGTTACAGCAGGTTCAGAACTTATTTTGGACTTTGACTGTTTCTGCGCCAGAGACTGCAATTGCTGCCCTTTTGCATCATGATAACCGCCTACGTATTGCCCAATTCGCCCTTCACCTTCGAAGATCCAGCACTCGGTCACGGTGTTATCCACGAACTGGCGATCGTGGCTGACCAGCATCACGGTACCCTGATAGCCGTCAATCAGTTCTTCGAGCAATTCCAGCGTTTCGACATCCAGGTCGTTCGTCGGTTCATCGAGGATCAGCAGGTTGCTTGGCTTAAGGAACAGGCGAGCCAGCAGCAGACGATTTCGCTCACCGCCGGACAGCGCGCGCACCGGCGTCATGGCGCGTTTCGGATGGAACAGGAAGTCCTGCAGGTAGCCCAGCACGTGACGCGGCTTACCGTTTACCATCACCTCCTGCTTACCTTCGGCGAGGTTGTCCATCACCGTACGGTCCGGATCCAGCTCCGCGCGGTGCTGGTCGAAGTAGGCGACCTCCAGCTTGGTCCCGCAGTGAATGCGGCCGCTGTCGGCCTGCAGCTGGCCCAGCATCAGTTTCAGCAGCGTGGTTTTACCGCAGCCGTTCGGGCCGATGAGCGCAATTTTATCGCCACGCTGCACCTGCGCGGAGAAATCGTTCACCAGCACTTTACCGTCAACCTGATAGTTGACGTTTTCCATTTCGAAGACAATTTTGCCGGAACGGGACGCCTCTTCCACCTGCATTTTGGCGCTGCCCATCACTTCACGGCGTTCGCTGCGCTCGCGACGCATCGCCTTCAGGGCACGCACGCGGCCTTCGTTACGGGTACGGCGGGCTTTGATGCCCTGGCGGATCCAGACCTCTTCCTGCGCCAGCTTGCGGTCGAACTCGGCATTCTGCAGCTCTTCCACGCGCAGGTTTTCTTCTTTCTCCAGCAGATACGTATCGTAATCGCCGGGATAGGTCACCAGCTTGCCGCGGTCGAGGTCGACAATGCGCGTCGCCATATTGCGAATAAACGAACGGTCGTGCGAGATAAAGATGATGGTGCCGCTGAAGGTTTTCAGGAAACCTTCCAGCCAGTCGATCGCTTCAATATCCAGGTGGTTGGTCGGTTCGTCCAGCAGCAGCACCTTCGGTCCGCTGACCAACGCGCGGCCCAGAGCCGCTTTACGCAGCCAGCCGCCGGAGAGCGCCGACAGTTCCATATCGGGTTCCAGACCGAGCTGCGCCAGTACTTCATTAATGCGGTTTTCAAGCTGCCACAGACCGTGGTGATCGAGCATCTCCTGCACTTTCGCCAGTTCGTTGAGGTTTTTGTCGCTCGGATCGGTCATCACCAGATGCGAAATCTCGTGATAGCGCTTCAGGTATTCAGCCTGCTCGGAGATCCCTTCCGCCACGAAATCGTAAACGCTGCCGGTCACGTGACGCGGTGGATCCTGCTGCAGGCGGGAGACAATCAGATCCTGCTCGTAAACAATACGCCCGTCATCCAGACCCTGTTCACGGTTGAGGATTTTCATCAGCGTGGATTTACCCGCGCCGTTACGGCCCACCAGACAGACGCGCTCGTTATCTTCGATGTGCAGTTCTGCATTGTCGAGAAGCGGTGAGTCGCTGAAAGAGAGCCACGCGCCGTGCATACTAATTAAAGACATTTATTTTTCCTTTCAGACCGCGGTAATCAACCAGCAGTTATGGATTTGACGGTTACGGGCAAAGTCCTGAGACAGCGTTTTTTGGCTGATTTCTTGTGCTTTCAGTCCCAGGGCTGCTAAGCCGTCATGATCCATACGGAAGCCGCGTTTGTTGTTCGAGAACATAATGGTGCCGCCTTTGCGCAGCAGGCGCTTCAGGTCGGTCATCAGGCGCAGGTGATCGCGTTGTACATCAAAGCTATCTTCCATGCGCTTGGAGTTGGAGAAGGTCGGCGGATCGATAAAGATCAGGTCGAACTGCTCGTCGGTGTCGCGCAGCCAGCCCAGCACGTCAGCCTGCATCAGGCGATGCTGACGTCCGGTTAAGCCGTTAAGACGAAGGTTGCGCTCCGCCCATTCCAGATAGGTGCGGGACATATCCACCGTGGTGGTGCTGCGCGCGCCCCCCAGACCGGCATGCACGCTGGCGCTGCCGGTATAGGAGAAGAGATTCAGGAAGTCCTTGCCTTTACTCATCTGGCCCAGCATGCGTCGGGCGATACGGTGGTCGAGGAACAGACCGGTATCCAGATAGTCGGTCAGGTTGACCCACAGGCGCGCGTTGTATTCGCCCACTTCGATAAAGTCGCCCTTCTCGCCCATCTTCTGATACTGGTTTTTCCCTTTCTGACGCTCGCGGGTTTTCAGCACCAGCTTGTTCGGCGCAATGCCGAGCACGGCGATGGTGGCCGCGATAACGTCCAGCATGCGCTGACGCGCTTTTTGCGCATCAATGGTTTTCGGTGGCGCATATTCCTGAATCACCACCCAGTCCGCGTAGCGGTCAACCGCCACGTTGTATTCCGGCAGGTCGGCATCGTACAAGCGATAGCATTCAATGCCCTCCTGCTTCGCCCACTTCTCAAATTTCTTCAGGTTCTTGCGCAGGCGGTTGGCGTAATCTTCCGCCACGCCGGACGGCTTGCTGTCGGCCGCCTTCTCCGCCAGATGGTAGTTTTTCTGCACGCAGTCCAGCGGGCCGTTTTTGGCCTTAAACTGGCGATCGGCGCGCAGCTGGAGGCAGCTCAGCAGCTCCGGCGAGGCGCTAAACAGAGACAGGTTCCAGCCGCCGAAGTGGTCCTTCATATTGCGGCCCAGCAGGCTGTGCAGGGCAATCAGCGCCGGCTCGCTGTCGAGACGCTCGCCGTATGGCGGGTTGCTGATCACGGTACCGTACGGGCCTTTTGGCAACGGGTTGGTCAGGTTCGCCACGTCTTTCACTTCGAAGGTGACCAGCTCGCCGATACCGGCGCGACGGGCGTTGCTGCGCGCGCGTTCAATGACGCGCGGGTCGCTGTCCGAACCATAAAAGTGGGAGGTGTACTCCGCCAGGCCTTTGCGTGCGCGGGTTTGCGCGTCGTCTTTGACCTCTTTCCAGAGCGCTTCATCGTGCTGTGCCCAGCCTTTAAAGCCCCAGTGACCGCGATGCAGGCCCGGCGCGCGATCGGTTGCCAGCATGGCCGCCTCAATCAGCAACGTACCGGAACCACACATCGGATCGAGCAGCGGCGTACCCGGCTGCCAGCCGGAGCGCATGACAATGGCGGCCGCCAGCGTTTCTTTAATTGGCGCCATACCGGTACGATCGCGGTAGCCGCGAAGATGCAGGCCTGCACCGCTCAGATCAAGAGAAATGCTCGCCGTGTCACCGTTCAGCCAGACGTTAATACGCAGATCGGGGTTTTCACGATCGACGTTCGGACGTTCCTTATTTTTACGCGTGAAGCAGTCCACAATGGCGTCTTTTACGCGCAGGGCACCGTACTGGCTGTTGCGGATCTCGTCGTTCACGCCGTTAAAATGCACCGCAAAGGTGGCATTCGGGGTGAAGATCTCTGTCCAGTCGATCATCTGTACGCCGGTATAGAGGTCAAGGTCGCTATAAACCTTGCACTCCTTCATCGGCAGCATGATGCGCGACGCCAGACGGCTCCACATCAGGCTCTGGTAAATAAGCCGCGTGTCGCCCTCAAAATGGACACCACCCTGAACCACCTGGCACTCTTGTGCGCCCAGGCTTTCCAGTTCAGTTTTTAACAGCTCTTCCAGCCCACGGGCCGTACTGGCAAACAGAGAATTCATATCGTCACTTTTACTCTTAGAAAATTGTCGCGCATTATAGCTAATATGGCGTGTATGTCATAAAGTTGAAGGCTTATTTTCATTTGTGGGAGTGTGCAGTGGCGACGTTATCCAGGCTTTTTATTCATCCGGTGAAATCCATGCGCGGCATCGGCGTCTCTCACGCGCTGGCCGACATGAGCGGATTCGCCTTCGATCGTATTTTTATGGTCACCGAGCCTGACGGTACGTTCATTACCGCACGCCAGTTCCCGCAGATGGTTCGCTTTACTCCTTCCCCACTTCATGACGGTTTGCACCTGACCGCGCCGGACGGTTCCAGCGCGGTGATTCGCTTTGCTGATTTTGCGCCCGTCGATGCGCCAACGGAAGTGTGGGATAACCATTTTACCGCGCGTATCGCCCCGGATGAGATTAACCGCTGGCTGAGCGGCTTCTTCTCCCGCGACGTGCAGCTGCGCTGGGTTGGGCCTGAACTGACGCGTCGCGTGAAGCGCCATGACGCCGTTCCCCTCTCCTTCGCCGATGGCTTCCCGTTCCTGCTGACTAACGAAGCCTCTCTGCGTGATTTACAAGGCCGCTGCAAAGCCAGCGTTCAGATGGAACAGTTTCGTCCGAACCTGGTGGTGACCGGTGTCGACGCCTGGGACGAAGACACCTGGAAAGTGATCCGCATTGGCAGCGTCATTTTTGACGTGGTGAAGCCGTGCAGCCGCTGCATTTTCACGACGGTCAGCCCGGAGAAAGGCCAGAAGCACCCTTCCGGCGAACCGTTGAAGACGCTGCAGTCATTCCGCACCGCGCAGGATAACGGTGATGTCGATTTCGGCCAGAACCTGATCCCGCGCTCCAGCGGCGCGATCCGCGTTGGTGATGAGGTAGAAGTGCTCGCCCGTGGGCCAGCAAGGGTGTACGGCTCGGGTCAGGAAGAGGAGTTTGTCGACGTTGAGACAAACGTCGCCGCTGCGGTAGAGATTCACTGGCAGGGCAACGTGATCCGGGGTAATAACCAGCAGGTATTGCTTGAGCAGCTGGAACAAGCAGGGATCCGCATCCCCTATTCCTGTCGCGCGGGAATTTGCGGATGCTGCCGCATCAGGCTGGTGGATGGCGAAGTGAGTGCGTTGAAAAAATCGGCAATTGGAAATGACGGCACAATTCTGTGCTGTAGCTGCGTCCCGAAAACGTCCGTACAGCTGGAAGCTTAAACCGCCTGCTCGAGGCTGAAGGCATCCACGCGAAGCTGGGGCTTCAGCCTGTCGTTCATAACCTTAATGGCATCCCCAAGCTGCATTGTCCGCCCGGCAATCGTCACGCCGGGCTGGGCCAGCAAACAGAGCGCGGCATTTTCGCCGGGCTCCACCACCAGCAGGCTCACCTCTTCTGCGGTATCGCTCAGATTGACGCTGGCCGCATCAGCCGTTGCCGGGGTCCAGTTCATACCGTGCGGCAGGAAATGCCAGCTTTTCGGCATTTGCGGTTTCAGGAAGCGGATAGCCACCAGCGCATTTAATACCAGCTCGGCACGCTGCTCTTTAGAAAGCACCAGATCGCGGCATTTTTCTTCGAAAGAGAAATAAAGCGCCGCATCGTCAACGCAAAAGCCCGACGGGGAAAACGCGTCCGGGGTTAACATTCGGCGGGCGAAACGAGAGCGAAACAACATGCCATTGGCTAAATCGAGCATCATTCGATCATGCTCGTCGCAAAAATACCAGCGCCAGTTATCGTCAGGTTTAATTCGCATGTTTCTCTCCCGTCCCCGAAACGTCCTGTACTAAAAATGTCCTGATCGCCGCTTCGTTTATAACACCATTAATAAAAGACTATAATGTCTAAATAAGCAACAGTGACGGAATATAAAACAACCAGGGCTGGAAATAAAGCCCTGGTTGTCTGATTAAGAGAAAAGATTAGATATGAGTAACGATTTCTTTAATCAGCGGCGGTCCTTTAAAAATAAAGCCGGAATAGATTTGCACCAGTGACGCACCCGCCGCCATCTTCTCGCGCGCAGCAATCACGGAGTCGATGCCACCGACGCCAATAATCGGCAGGCGTCCTTTTAATTCCGCAGACAGGGCGCGAATAATCTCGGTGCTTTTTAATTGTACCGGACGTCCGCTTAACCCACCCGCTTCGTCACAGTTTTTCATTCCCTGCACGAGGGAGCGATCGAGGGTGGTATTGGTTGCAATCACACCATCAATATTATGGCGAACTAAACTGTCGGCAACCTGGATCAATTCTTCGACAGAAAGATCCGGGGCGATCTTAACCGCGACCGGAACATATTTATGGTGGACCGTCTGGAGTTCATTTTGCTTATTTTTAATGGCGCTCAGAAGATCGTCCAGCGCTTCGCCATATTGTAAGGAGCGCAACCCCGGAGTATTGGGTGAAGAAATATTCACCGCAATATAACCGGCATAGGCGTAGACTTTTTCCATACAAATCAGATAGTCATCTTTACCCTGCTCGACCGGTGTGTCTTTATTTTTGCCGATATTGATGCCCAGAATTCCGTCAAAGTGGGCTTTTTTAACGTTCTCAACAAGGTGATCAACGCCAAGGTTATTAAAGCCCATGCGGTTGATCAGCCCTTCGGCTTCAACCAGGCGGAACAGGCGCGGCTTGTCATTTCCCGGCTGCGGGCGCGGCGTGACGGTCCCGATTTCAATAGAGCCAAAGCCCATCGCGCCCAGGGCATCAATACACTCGCCATTTTTGTCCAGACCAGCCGCCAGACCCAGCGGGTTTTTAAAGGTCAGACCCATGCACTGCACAGGTTTTACCGGGACATTCTGACGCACCAGCGCGGCCAGCGGCGTTCCGGTAATACGACGTAATTGCTGCATTGTAAATTCATGAGCGCGCTCAGGGTCGAGCTGGAAAAGAGCTTTACGAACGAAGGGGTAGTACATGAACTCTCCTGGATTCCCGGTGTGCAAACCGGGAGGGGATTATGGGCGATCCACGCGCGAAAGGGAATTGACCTGCGGCAAAAAATCAGCGTAAAACGCAATCGTTTACCTCCCTGTCTATTTCTTATGCACTTTTTCGCATTTTAATTGCAGATAAATCATTTAGTGGAATAACCGCGCGGTGTCACACTCCTGAAAATTGTTATGAATGTTAGATAAAAGCAAACAATTAGTTATAAGGAGGAAGTATGCGCGTCATTACCCTGGCCGGAAGTCCACGATTCCCTTCGCGCTCCAGCGCCCTGCTGGAATATGCCCGCGAAAAACTCAATGCCCTGGATGTGGAAGTGTGCCACTGGAACCTGCATAACTTCGAACCTGAAGATCTGCTTTATGCCCGTTTCGACAGCCCTGCGCTTAAAACGCTCATCGAGCAGCTTAACGGCGCTGACGGCCTAATTGTGGCAACGCCCATTTATAAAGCCTCTTTTTCCGGGGCGCTGAAAACCCTGCTCGATCTGCTTCCGGAACGTGCCCTGGACGGCAAAGTCGTACTGCCGCTGGCAACGGGCGGTACGGTTGCCCATCTACTGGCCGTGGATTATGCCCTGAAGCCGGTGCTGAACGCGCTGAAAGCGCAGGAGATCCTCCACGGCGTTTTCGCCGATGACTCCCAGGTTATCGATTATCAACATAAACCTCATTTTACGCCGAACCTGCAAACCCGCCTCGATACTGCCCTGGAAACCTTCTGGCATGCTCTGCACCGCAGGGATATCCAGGCGCCGGCGTTTGGTCAGGCTCAAGGAGTCGCACATGTTTAAAACATTAACCCGTATCGGCCTGGCAGGTCTGATGGCGCTTTCCTCGCTGGCCCATGCCGCAGAAACGGCTCCGGAAAGTTTACGCATTGGCTATCAGAAAGGCAGCGTCAGCATGGTGCTGGCGAAAAGCCACCAGCTTCTGGAAAAACGCTTCCCGGACACCAAATTCTCCTGGGTGGAGTTCCCGGCTGGCCCGCAGATGCTGGAGGCCCTGAACGTCGGCAGTATCGATCTCGGCAGTACGGGTGATATTCCGCCGATATTCGCCCAGGCGGCGGGAGCGGACCTCGTCTATGTTGGCGTTGAGCCGCCCAAACCGAAGGCCGAAGTGATTCTGGTGCCAGAAAACAGCGACATTAAAAGCGTCGCCGATCTTAAAGGGCATAAAGTTGCTTTCCAGAAAGGTTCCAGCTCACACAACCTGCTGCTGCGTGCCCTGCAAGAAGCCGGACTCAAGTTCACTGACATTCAACCTGTTTACCTGACGCCTGCCGACGCGCGCGCCGCATTCCAGCAGAAGAACGTTGATGCCTGGGCCATCTGGGATCCGTACTACTCCGCCGCATTACTGCAGGGCGGCGTTCGCGTGCTGAAAGACGGCACCACGCTGAAGCAGACCGGTTCGTTCTATCTGGCCGCGCGTCCTTATGCGGAAAAGAACGGCGCATTTATTCAGGGCGTACTGGATTCCTTTACCCAGGCCGATGCGCTGACCCAGACCCAGCGCCAGGAGAGCATTACCCTGCTGGCGAAAACCATGGGCTTACCTGAGCCGGTGATCGCGAGCTATCTCAACCACCGTCCACCGACCACCATCACGCCCGTGGACGCCCACGTCGCCGCGCTTCAGCAACAAACGGCTGACCTTTTCTATCAAAACCACCTGGTGCCGAAACAGGTCACTATTCGCGAACGCATCTGGCAGCCCGCAGGCAAAGAAGGAGCTAAATCATGAGTCTGAATCTTTTCTGGTTTTTACCCACCCACGGTGATGGACACTATCTTGGTACAGAAGAGGGTTCGCGCCCGGTTGACCACGGCTACCTGCAGCAGATTGCGCAGGCGGCGGACCGAATCGGTTTCACCGGGGTGCTGATCCCGACCGGACGTTCATGTGAAGATGCCTGGCTCGTGGCCGCGTCGATGATCCCGGTCACCCAGCGTCTGAAGTTCCTGGTTGCGTTACGCCCGAGCGTTGTCTCCCCCACCGTGGCGGCGCGTCAGGCGGCAACGCTGGACAGACTGTCCAACGGCCGCGCCCTGTTTAACCTGGTGACGGGCAGCGATCCGCAGGAGCTGGCGGGCGATGGGGTATTTCTCGACCATACCGAGCGCTATGAAGCCTCCGCCGAGTTCACCCGCGTCTGGCGACGTCTGCTGGAAGGTGAAACCGTTACCTTTGAAGGCAAGCATATCCACGTTCGCGACGCGAAACTCTACTTCCCGCCGGTGCAGCAGCCGCGCCCGCCGCTCTATTTTGGCGGATCGTCGGATGTGGCCCAGGATCTGGCGGCAGAGCAGGTCGATCTCTATCTGACCTGGGGCGAACCGCCTGCGCTGGTGAAAGAAAAAATTGCCCAGGTCCGCGCTAAGGCGGCCGCCCATGGCCGCAAGGTGCGCTTCGGCATTCGCCTGCATGTGATTGTCCGCGAAACCAATGAAGAAGCCTGGCAGGCGGCGGACCGCCTGATTTCGCATCTGGATGATGAAACGATCGCCAGAGCCCAGGCCGCATTTGCCAAAACCGACTCCGTCGGGCAGCACCGAATGGCGTCCCTGCACAACGGCAAGCGCGAGAACCTGGAGATCAGCCCGAACCTGTGGGCAGGCGTCGGTCTGGTGCGCGGCGGTGCGGGTACGGCGCTGGTTGGCGACGGCCCGACCGTGGCCGCGCGAATTAATGAATACGCCGAGCTGGGCATCGACAGCTTTATTCTCTCCGGCTATCCGCATCTGGAAGAGGCGTACAAGGTGGGCGAGCTGTTATTCCCGCATCTGGATGTCGCCATTCCGGAAATTCCACAGCCGCAGCGGCTTCAGCTTCAGGGCGAAGCCGTGGCGAACGAGTTTATTCCACGCAAAGCCGCGCAGAGCTAAGGAGTGACCATGTCTGCCACCTCACAAAAATGGCTGCTGCGCGCCGCGCCGTGGTTTTTACCCGTCGGCATTGTGGCACTCTGGCAGCTCGCGTCGTCCACCGGCTGGCTGTCGAGCCGCATTCTGCCCTCCCCGGAGGGCGTCGTAGAAGCGTTCTGGTCGCTGAGCGTGAGCGGTGAGCTGTGGCAGCATCTGGCGATCAGCTCCTGGCGCGCCGTGATTGGGTTTTCCATCGGCGGCGGCATCGGTCTGGTTCTGGGCCTGATCAGTGGCCTTTCCCGCTGGGGCGAGCGGCTGCTGGATACCTCAATTCAGATGCTGCGCAACGTGCCGCATCTGGCGCTGATCCCGCTGGTTATCCTGTGGTTTGGGATTGATGAGAGCGCCAAGATCTTCCTCGTGGCGCTGGGCACATTGTTCCCGATCTACATCAACACCTGGCACGGGATCCGCAATATCGATCGCGGTCTGGTGGAGATGGCGCGCAGCTACGGCTTATCGGGTTTTTCTCTCTTTATACACGTGATCCTGCCGGGCGCCCTGCCCTCCATTATGGTCGGGGTGCGTTTTGCGCTCGGCCTGATGTGGCTGACGCTGATTGTAGCAGAGACTATCTCGGCCAATTCAGGCATTGGTTACCTGGCGATGAACGCCCGCGAATTCCTGCAAACGGACGTGGTGGTGGTTGCCATCATTCTGTATGCCCTTCTCGGCAAACTCGCCGACGTTAGCGCCCAGTGGCTGGAGCGCAGCTGGCTGCGCTGGAATCCGGCCTACACTCTTCAGGAGGCGAAAGCATGAATACTGCACGACTGAACCAGGGAACACCGTTACTGCTGAACGGCGTGACCAAACGCTACGGCGAAAACACCATTCTTAACGGGCTGGATCTGCATATTCCCGCCGGACAATTTGTGGCCGTTGTCGGGCGCAGCGGCGGCGGCAAGAGTACCCTGCTAAGGCTGCTGGCCGGACTGGAAGCCCCTAACGGCGGCGACATTCTGGCAGGAACAACGCCGCTTTCGAATATTCAGGACGATACCCGCATGATGTTTCAGGACGCGCGGCTGCTGCCGTGGAAAACGGTTATCGACAATGTCGGGCTCGGTCTTAAGGGCAGCTGGCGGGATGAAGCCCGCCAGGCGCTGGCCGCCGTTGGGCTGGAAAATCGAGCCGATGAATGGCCTGCCGCCCTCTCGGGTGGGCAGAAGCAGCGCGTGGCGCTGGCGCGGGCGTTGATTCACCGTCCTGGCCTGCTGCTGCTTGATGAACCGCTCGGCGCGCTGGACGCCCTGACGCGAATCGAAATGCAGGATTTGATTGGATCCCTGTGGCAGGCGCACGGCTTTACGGTACTGCTGGTGACGCATGACGTGAGCGAAGCCGTCGCGATGGCGGACCGGGTGCTGTTAATAGAGGACGGGAAAATAGGTCTGGATCTGACGGTGGATCTTCCGCGGCCTCGTCGCGTGGGCTCGGCAAGACTGGGGGAGCTCGAAGCTGAGGTATTAGATCGAGTGATGAAGCGCGGGAGCACGGAGTTACAGCGAGCTAAGGCTAATGCCTGATGCCCTCACCCAGGCCCTCTCCCACAGGGAGAGGGAGGGTTAACTTATATTACGCTAACGCTTTAGCAATCTTCTCGTACAAATCACCAGACAGATTTTCCAGCCCTTTCAGCTGCTCAAGCGCGGCACGCATCTTCGCCTGACGCTTCGCATCGTAACGCTTCAGACGGATCAGCGGCTCAATCAGGCGCGACGCCACCTGCGGGTTACGGCTGTTCAGCTCGGTCAGCATTTCCACCATGAACTGATAACCGCTGCCGTCTTCGGCGTGGAACGCCGCCGGGTTGCTGCTGGCAAACGCGCCAATCAGCGAACGCACGCGGTTTGGGTTGCTCAGGGTAAAGGAACGATGCTTCAGCAGGCTGCGTACGTTGCTGAGTGCATCGGCCGCCGGGCTGGTCGCCTGCAGGATGAACCACTTGTCCATCACCAGGCCATCCTGATGCCACTTATCGTCGTACTCCTGCATCAGCGCATCGCGGCACGGCAGTTCGGCAGCAACGCTTGCGCCCAGCGCGGCCAGGGCGTCGGTCATGTTATCCGCCTCGTGATACTGCTTGCTCACCAGGGTGTTCGCCAGCTCGGTTTCACCAAACGCCAGATAGCGCAGGCAGGTGTTGCGCAGAGAACGTTTACCAATGTCCGCGTGCTCAACGCGATAAGCGTCAAGCTTGTTGGCGTTATAAATGGCGAGGAACTCGTCCGCCAGCTCAGCAGCCAGCGTACGGGTCAACGCTTCACGCACCGCCACGATCGCGATCGGATCGATAATCTCGAACAACTCCGCGATTTCAGTCGCTGACGGCAGAGTCAGAATTTCTGCGGCCAATGCCGGGTCAATCTTCTCATCCAGCAGGATCGCGCGGAACGCGTCAGCTACGTGAACAGGCAGCGACAGCGGCTGGCCCTGCTGATGACGGTTTACGTTGAGCTTGATGTAGGTCGCCAGCAGGCTTTGTGCGGCATCCCAGCGGGAGAAATCGTTACGCGCGTGACGCATCAGGAACGTCAGCTGCTGATCGCTCCACTTGTACTCCAGCTTCACCGGCGCGGAGAATTCACACAGCAGCGCAGGCACCGGCTGGAAATAGACGTTATCGAAGATAAAGGTCTGCTCGGCCTGGGTCACGTTCAGCACGTGGTGTACCGGGTGACCGCCCTTCTGCAGTGGAATGACTTTGCCTTCGTTATCGTACAGCTCAATGCTGAACGGAATATGCAGCGGGTATTTCTCTTCCTGCTCTGCCGTCGGCGGCGTGCGCTGGCTGATGGTCAGCGTGTACTGCTCGGTTTCAGGATTGTAGTCGTCTTTGACGGTAACAATCGGCGTACCGGCCTGGCTGTACCAGCGGCGGAAGTGAGAGAGATCGACATTAGAGGCATCTTCCATTGCCTGCACAAAATCGTCGCAGGTGGCCGCGCTGCCGTCATGACGCTCGAAGTAGAGCTGCATCCCTTTCTGGAAGTTCTCTTCCCCCAGCAGGGTGTGGATCATGCGGATAATTTCGGCGCCCTTCTCGTACACCGTCAGGGTGTAGAAGTTGTTCATCTCGATGACTTTATCCGGGCGGATCGGATGCGCCATTGGGCTGGCATCTTCCGCAAACTGCAGGCCGCGCATGGTACGCACGTTGTTGATGCGGTTTACCGCGCGTGAACCCAGATCGGAGCTGAACTCCTGGTCACGGAAGACGGTCAGGCCCTCTTTCAGGCTCAGTTGGAACCAGTCGCGGCAGGTGACGCGGTTGCCGGTCCAGTTGTGGAAATATTCGTGGCCGATGACGCGTTCGATATCGAGGTAGTCTTTGTCCGTTGCAGTATCGGTACGCGCCAGAACGTATTTGGAGTTAAAGACGTTCAGGCCTTTATTCTCCATTGCGCCCATGTTGAAGAAATCGACGGCGACGATCATATAGATGTCGAGGTCATATTCGAGGCCGAAGCGCTCCTCGTCCCACTTCATGGAGTTGATGAGGGAGGTCATCGCCCACGGCGCGCGGTCAAGGTTGCCGCGGTCAACAAACAGCTCCAGCGCCACCTCACGGCCTGAGCGCGTTTTGAAGGTGTCGCGCAGCACGTCGAAGTCCCCCGCCACCAGCGCAAACAGGTAGCACGGTTTCGGGAACGGATCCTGCCACTGCACCCAGTGACGGCCATTCTCCAGCTCGCCTTCACCTACGCGGTTACCGTTGGAGAGCAGGAAGGGATACAGGGTTTTATCGGCGATGATTTTGGTGGTGAAGCGCGCCAGGACGTCCGGACGGTCGAGATACCACGTAATGTGGCGGAACCCTTCCGCTTCACACTGGGTACACAGCGCCACGCCTGACTGATAAAGCCCTTCCAGCGCGGTGTTGGCAGCCGGGCTGATTTCATTCACGATGCGCAGCGTAAACTGTTCCGGCAGGTTGTCGATGACCAGCTGGTTGTTTTCTTCTTTATAGTCTGACCAGGCTTCATCATTAATATGCAGGGAGACCAGCGTCAGGTCTTCACCATCCAGACGCAGCGGCACCGCAGTTGCGCTGTGGCGCGTCACCTTGCTTACCGCCGTGACAACGGTTTTAGTGGCATCCAGGTCAAAAGTCAGATCGATTTCGCTAATCAGGTAATCCGGCGCACGGTAGTCGTGGCGGTATTTGGCTTGTGGCTGTTGTGTCATAGAAAACCTTATGCATCGTTTGTCGAGTAACGTTTCAATATATTCCTGTTGCGCAAAACGCGCTATGCAGAATGTTCATCTTTTCAGGGTCAAAACCTTTTTTTGCTACATTTGTATAACACGGGGCACAAAATGCCCTCGACCATAAAACGCGCTTATGTTGTGATCGGGGTTCAATAAATCACTAAACAAGGTATACTCCGGAGTTGTTTATTGTACTAAACGCTCCTGTGAGAGGATGCTACTGCGCACCTATGACTCAATTCGCTTCTCCAGTTCTGCATACGTTGCTGGATACCGACGCGTATAAACTGCATATGCAGCAAGCCGTTTTCCACCATTACTATGACGTTCATGTCGCGGCGGAATTCCGCTGCCGTGGCGACGACTTGCTCGGTATCTACGCAGACGCCATTCGTGAACAGGTCAATGCTATGCAGCATCTGACGCTGCAGGACGAGGAATATCAGTGGCTTTCTGGCCTGCCTTTCTTCAAAGCCGACTACCTGAACTGGCTGCGCGATTTCCGCTATAAGCCGGAGCAGGTCACCGTGCTTAACGATAACGGCAAGCTGGATATTCGCCTTGAAGGTCCATGGCGGGAAGTGATCATGTGGGAAGTGCCGCTTCTGGCGGTGATCAGTGAGCTGGCTCACCGCTATCGTTCGCCGGAAACGGGCGTCGAGCAGGCGGTCGCCGCGCTGGAAAATAAACTCGCGGCCTTCTCCACGCTGACCGAAGGGTTAGACATGTCCCGCTTCCGCCTGATGGACTTTGGCACCCGTCGTCGTTTCTCGCGCGACGTTCAGGAGGCCATCGTTAAACGTCTTCAGCAGGAGCCGTGGTTTGTAGGCACCAGTAACTACGATCTGGCACGTCGCCTCAGCCTGACGCCAATGGGTACCCAGGCGCACGAGTGGTTCCAGGCGCATCAGCAGATCAGCCCCGATCTGGCTAACAGCCAGCGCGCGGCACTGGCCGCATGGCTTGAGGAGTACCCGAATCAACTCGGGATCGCCCTCACCGACTGTATTACGATGGATGCCTTCCTGCGCGACTTTGGTCCCGAGTTCGCTGAACGTTACCAGGGATTACGCCACGACTCCGGGGATCCGGTTGAATGGGGCGAGAAGGCCATTGCCCATTACGAGAAACTCGGCATTGATCCGATGAGCAAGGTGCTGGTCTTCTCCGATAATCTCGACCTGGCGAAAGCCGTCGAACTCTATCGCCATTTCAACACCCGGGTGAACCTGAGCTTCGGGATCGGAACCCGTCTGACCTGCGATATTCCTCAGGTAAAACCTCTGAATATTGTCATCAAACTGGTGGAATGTAACGGCAAGCCGGTGGCGAAGCTCTCCGACAGCCCGGGCAAAACCATCTGCCATGACAAAGCGTTTGTTCGCGCGTTGCGCAAAGCCTTCGATCTTCCTCAGATCAAAAAAGCCAGTTAAGCGCTTACGGGAGCCTCTATGGCTCCCCTCTTCTTATTTATTTCTTAATTCTTCTCTTTTGACTGCGAAATTTACTTGTCTGATAGCGGATGGCAGGTAACATAGATATCCCCCCATAAGGGTGGACAAGTGTTTATTTTTTCCGACTATTAACAGAGAGAATATTATGAGCGTTGTGCCTGTAGCCGACGTACTCCAGGGCCGTGTCGCCGTTGACCAACAGGTCACCGTGCGCGGATGGGTGCGTACCCGCCGAGATTCTAAAGCTGGCATCTCCTTCCTTGCCGTCTATGACGGTTCCTGCTTTGATCCTGTACAGGCCGTCATTAATAATTCTCTGCCCAATTACAATGATGACGTTCTGCGCCTGACGACGGGCTGTTCCGTTATTGTCACCGGCGTGGTTGTGGCATCCCCGGGCCAGGGCCAGAGTTTCGAAATTCAGGCCTCAGCCATTGAAGTCACCGGCTGGGTTGAAGATCCAGATACCTACCCGATGGCAGCAAAACGTCACAGCATTGAATACCTGCGTGAAGTGGCGCACCTGCGTCCACGTACCAACCTGATTGGTGCGGTGGCGCGCGTGCGTCATACGCTTGCGCAGGCGCTGCATCGTTTCTTCGACGAGCAGGGTTACTTCTGGGTGTCTACCCCGCTGATCACCGCGTCCGACACAGAAGGTGCGGGTGAGATGTTCCGCGTCTCGACGCTGGACATGGAAAACCTGCCGCGCACGCCGGAAGGTAAAGTGGACTATGACAAAGACTTCTTTGGTAAAGAAGCTTTCCTGACGGTATCCGGTCAGCTCAACGGCGAAACGTACGCCTGTGCGCTGTCTAAGATCTACACCTTTGGCCCAACCTTCCGTGCCGAAAACTCCAACACCAGCCGTCACCTGGCGGAATTCTGGATGCTGGAGCCGGAAGTGGCGTTCGCCGACCTGGACGATGTTGCGGGTCTGGCGGAAGCGATGCTGAAGTACGTGTTCAAAGCGGTGCTGGAAGAGCGTCCTGACGACATGAAATTCTTCGCAGAACGCGTGGACAGCGATGCTGTGGCGCGTCTGGAGCGTTTTGTGTCTGCCGACTTTGCGCAGGTGGACTATACCGACGCGGTGGCGATCCTCGAGAAATGCGGTGAGACGTTCGAGAACCCGGTTTACTGGGGCGTTGACCTGGCGTCTGAACACGAACGCTATCTGGCCGAGAAACATTTCAAAGCGCCGGTTGTCGTTAAAAACTACCCGAAAGACATTAAGGCCTTCTATATGCGCCTTAACGAAGACGGTAAAACCGTGGCAGCGATGGACGTCCTGGCGCCGGGCATCGGTGAAATCATCGGAGGCTCTCAGCGTGAAGAGCGTCTTGGCGTGCTGGACGCGCGTATGGAAGAGATGGGGCTCAACCCAGCTGACTACAGCTGGTACCGCGATCTGCGTCGTTACGGTACCGTACCGCACGCCGGTTTTGGTCTCGGCTTCGAGCGTCTGATCGCCTACGTTACCGGAGTTCAGAACGTTCGCGACGTGATTCCATTCCCACGTACACCACGTAACGCCAGCTTCTAATCGGTAAAAGACTAAAATGGCCAGCCTGTGCTGGCCATTATTTTATTCTGCATTGTCAGTTTTCGTCAGCGCAAAGTCAGCATCTTTAAACCTTCACCCCGTCACAACCACTACCTGTTACGTTTTGTTTCCACGAAATATCCAGCCACAAAAAATAAACCCCATTCTTATTGCGATTATTACATCCTCAAGCGATAGCACAAATTTCAACCACTTTTTCAGCCATCCAGAAGTCTTTCTGCAGTCATAAGAAAAACTGAGTCGTTTAGCCTCTGTTTATATGAATCGCCGTTATCTCAATTAATCATAAGGAATTCATATATATAGGATATGTCCTGTCGCTTAATTCGCCAGGGCACTCTGAAGTTTGAGGTGGTTCACAAAGTTCCCAAAAATAAATATTTAGTTACACATATTTTCTTTCGGTTACTTAATCTTGAGAATTGTAGCACTTTCAGGCTAGCGAAACGCTTCGCCGAATGGAAAGATGCCTGTCAGATACATAAAGACACCAAACTCTCATCAATAGTTCCGGAAATATTTATTGACAGAATTTATTGACGGCAGTGGCGAGTGTCATAAAAAAACCAATGAGGGTAATAAATAATGATGAAGCGCAATATTCTGGCAGTGGTTATCCCTGCTCTGCTGGTAGCTGGTGCAGCTAACGCTGCAGAAATCTATAACAAAAACGCTAACAAGCTGGACTTCTACGGTAAAGCTGTAGGTGAGCATCAATGGACTACTAACGGTGCATCTAATAACAACGATACCACCTATGCCCGTATCGGTTTCAAAGGTGAAACCCAGGTTAACGACCAACTGGTAGGTTACGGCCAGTGGGAATACAACATGGACGCTTCCTCTCAGGAAGGTGCTCAGGGTACCAAAACCCGTCTGGCTTTCGCGGGTCTGAAAGCGGGTGAATACGGTTCATTTGATTACGGCCGTAACTACGGTGTGTTCTATGATGCGCTGGCTTCAACCGATATGCTGGTTATCTGGGGTGGCGACTCTCTGGCCGCAACTGATAACTTCATGACCTCACGTAGCACCGGTTTAGCTACCTACCGTAACTCTAACTTCTTCGGTCTGGTTGATGGTCTGGCACTGGGCCTGCAGTACCAGGGTAAAAATGAAAACGGCCACACCACTTCTCGCCAGAACGGCGATGGCGGCAGCTACTCTCTGGGTTATGACTTCGCAGACGGCTTCAACGTAACCGCGGCATACACCAACTCTGACCGTTCCACTAAGCAGACTGCCGATGGTAAAGGTGAACGTGCTGAAGGTTGGGCAACGTCACTGAAATATGATGCGAACAGCGTATACGCATCTGTTATGTACGGTGAATCCCGTAACATGACTCGTGAAAACGATGACGAATTCGCGAACAAAACGCAGAACTTCGAAGCTGTGGTTCAATACCAGTTCGACTTTGGTCTGCGTCCATCCATTGGCTATGTGCAGTCTAAGGGTAAAGACCTGACAGGCCGTACTGCTAACGGTGCTACTTTCGCAGGTGGCGATGCTGATCTGGTTAAATACATCGAAGTGGGTACCTGGTACTACTTCAACAAGAACATGAACGTTTATGCTGCGTACAAGTTCAACTTGCTGGATGAGAATGATTACACCCGTGCAACAGCTCTGTCTACCGACGACCAGGCTGGTGTTGGTATCGTTTACCAGTTCTAATCAGAACACCACTTTGTTATATGCTTAATGAACAGGGCTTCGGCCCTGTTTTTTTATGTGTGATAGAAAATAATGGCGACTTTTGAAAAGCCGCACGCTTTTCGTCGCAAACGGTTGGCATTTTGTAAATCTACCGTTAACCTGATAGCGGATTTCACTTCTGTAATCACAATGGAACTTCGTCATGTTTGAGAACATTACCGCCGCTCCTGCCGACCCGATTCTGGGCCTGGCCGATCTGTTTCGTGCCGACGACCGCCCTGGCAAAATCAACCTGGGTATTGGTGTATATAAAGATGAAACCGGCAAAACTCCGGTACTGACCAGCGTCAAGAAAGCTGAGCAGTATCTGCTGGAAAACGAAACCACCAAAAACTACCTCGGTATTGATGGTATCCCTGAATTTGGTCGCTGCACCCAGGAGCTGCTGTTCGGTAAAGGCAGTGCAATTGTGAGTGACAAACGTGCCCGCACAGCACAGACCCCAGGCGGTACCGGTGCGCTGCGAGTGGCGGCGGATTTCCTGGCGAAAAACACCTCTGTTAAGCGCGTATGGGTAAGCAACCCAAGCTGGCCGAACCACAAGAGCGTGTTTAACTCTGCGGGTCTGGAAGTGCGTGAATACGCCTACTACGACGCGGCAAACCACTCTCTCGACTTTGACGGCCTGCTGGCGAGCCTGAGCGAAGCACAGGCGGGTGACGTGGTGCTGTTCCACGGCTGCTGCCATAACCCAACCGGTATCGATCCGACGCTTGAGCAGTGGCAACACCTGGCGAAGCTGTCCGTAGAAAACGGCTGGCTGCCGCTGTTTGACTTTGCCTACCAGGGCTTCGCCCGTGGTCTGGAAGAAGATGCCGAAGGCCTGCGCGCGTTCGCAGCCGTGCATCAGGAGCTGATTGTCGCTAGCTCCTATTCCAAGAACTTCGGTCTGTACAATGAGCGTGTGGGTGCCTGTACGCTGGTTGCTGCTAACGAAGAGACCGTCGATCGTGCGTTCAGCCAGATGAAATCGGTTATCCGCGCTAACTACTCTAACCCACCGGCACACGGTGCGTCTGTTGTTGCCACTATCCTGAGCAACGATGCGCTGCGCGCTATCTGGGAACAAGAGCTGAACGATATGCGCCAGCGTATTCAGCGCATGCGCCTGCTGTTTGTGAACACCCTGGCTGAGAAAGGCGCAGACCGCGACTTCAGCTTTATCATCAAACAGAACGGCATGTTCTCGTTCAGCGGCCTGACCAAAGAGCAGGTTCTGCGTCTGCGTGAAGAGTTTGGCGTGTACGCCGTGGCCTCTGGCCGCGTGAACGTTGCAGGCATGACGCCTGACAACATGGCGCCACTGTGCGAAGCGATTGTCGCCGTACTGTAATTTGCGCCCATAAAAAAAGCCTGCGTTATGCAGGCTTTTTTTTTATTCGGGTTACCAGACAGGCATTTCATCCTGAAGGAACGGGTTATGGAGCCGTTCATAGCCCAGCGTCGACATCGGACCGTGCCCAGGGATAAACGTAACGTCATCACCCAGCGGCAATAACTTTTGTTTAATCGACTGAATCAGCTGCCCGTGGTCGCCGCGCGGAAAATCGCTGCGTCCTACGCCACCTTTGAAGATCACATCGCCGGAAATCAGCAGACGAGACTGGTCATCAAAGAAGACGATATGGCCTGGCGTATGCCCAGGACAATGCAACACCTGTAAAGTCACATTCCCTACGTTAACGCGCTCTCCCTCGTTCAGCCAGCGATCGGGCGTCAGGGGCTGACACTCATCAAGGCCAAACATGCGGCTTTGGGCGGGTAACCCCTGCAGCCAGAACTCATCTTCTTTTTCCGGGCCGATCACCGGCACACCGTAGTGTTCAGCCAGTTCAGCGGCAGCGCCTACATGGTCAAGATGACCATGAGTGAGCAAAATCTGCATCAGCGTGACGCCGCTTGCTGCGACTTCCTGCTTGATTTTCTCAGCGTCACCGCCGGGATCGACAAGCGCGGCCAGTTTAGTCTGTTCGCACCAGATCAATGAACAATTCTGGGAGAACGCGGTAACCGGAATAATACGATAGTTCATACTGCTCCTGTGTTTCGTTATTACCAGTGCCGAACCGGACCGGTATCAATATGTACAAAGTTGCTGCTGGGGTAATATCCTACACCACCTGCACGCATAGATAACGCAGCTTTGCGAATATTGGCTAACGAAACGCCTTCAATATGGAAATCCATTGCCTGTCCCTTCGTGTGATAGCTTTTTTTCGCTACCCCGCGACTGTGGGCGCGCAGTTCATTGTTGGTATCAATCGAGCGATAGCCAGAAATGAGCTGCACCGGCTTGCTGGTGCCCAGCAGGCCCTGAAGGCGGAAAATCTGATCAAACAGTCCTGGATCGATGGCTTTTATTTTATTCGCGCGGAAATCACGGAAAAAATGGTTAAGTCTTGCTAATTCATCCTGAATATAGCCTCTGCCATCGAAAAACTCCGCTTTTAGCGACTCACCGGTATGAAGATTGTTGAGCGTTAAAACTCGCGGACGAGGTGTCGAGAGGGTGGCAAATGCTGGCGTCGGCAGGATGGCCGCTGCGCCGAGCGCAACGCCACCTAACGCCAGCAGTTTGCGGCGATTAGCGTCAAATTTGTCCATGATAATCAGGTCTACAGGTAAAAGAAATCGTAATATGCTTAGCGCACGAAGGGCACCATAACTGGCAAAACCAGGTACGTCAAGGCGCCCAACCCCAGTGAATACGCGGCTTGCAGCGATATAGCCGCTTATTCACCATAACTTACGACAATCATTTTTCCCGAACTGCTTCATTTACCTGATTAATTGTTCCGCTTTTGGCAAAATTTGTGCGCCGGATCGCGCGGTGAGATCATAATTGTAAATATCTGTACGATACTGGGTACGCCCGTCCTCGCCCACAAACGCCGTCAGATAGTAAAGATTGACCGGAATATTGTGGCGAATATTAACGTAACGCGTATCCCCCTGCTTCAGGGCATCCGAAATACGCGTATCGTTCCAGCCCGCATCCTGAAGCAGCATGTTGGCCAGCTCCGAGGCTTTGTTCACGCGCACGCAGCCAGAACTCAGCGCGCGAGTATCTTTCTGGAACAGGTTGTGGTTCGGCGTATCGTGCAGATAGATAGCTTCTGAACTCGGCATATTGAATTTGTAGCGCCCTAAAGAGTTATGCGCCCCGGGAGCCTGCTGGAAACGGAACGGCAGATTTGACGCTGTGATCGTCGACCAGTCGACCATATAAGGATCGATGGCCTCTTTACTGTTCCATCCACGCATCACCGTATAGCCATGACGTTCCAGATAACCCGGGTCGTTCCAGACCTTCGGCAGAATGTCTTTTCGCGCCAGAGTCGGCGGCACGTTCCACGGCGGGTTTACCACCACGTTATTCAGCGCGCTGCTCATCATCGGTGTTTTGCGATCCGGACGCCCGACAATCACGCGCGATGCCAGTTTTTCGCTACCGTCCTGGTAATAGACCAGGGAATACGCCGGAATGTTAACCATAATCCCGGTAGAGAGCGTTCCCGGCAGCAAGCGCAAACGCTGGATATTGAGCGCCAGCACCCCTGCCCGCTGCGCAGGCGATACGTTCAGCCAGTCACGCGTCGTCTGGCCAATGACGCCATCGGCCCCCAGCCCCTGAGCGGCCTGGAATTGCTTAACGGCCGCAACCAGCTCGCGATCGTAAGCCGCGGGTTTGTCGCTCAGGACAACGGCTTTCTTCTCTTTCACGGGCGCTGACGGGCTGACGGCGACGTTTTGTGGATCATCACCCGGGAGAGCAATCTTTGGCCCGCCTTCCAGAATACCGGAACGCACCAGGATCTCGCGCAGGGCGGGCACATCGCTGCTCCACTGCCCCGGACGCAGCGTCGCGGTACCGCGCATTTGCGGCCACGGACGCGTGTCCCCCACCAGCGCGAGGAGCGACTGGTGCAGAGTGGCATATTGTGGGTGCGTCGGTGCCAGGCTGGCGATAAAGCGCGGCAGTTCGCCATTATCCAGCGCTAGCTGCCATTGATTAATCACCGACAGCGCTGGCGTCGCCAGTTTGTAAGGTTTATCGCTGTACAGCCAGCGGTTGCCATTGACAGGAATACCCGCCACGAACTGCAGGTAGCCCATCATGGCATCGGAAAGCACCACGTCCCGCGCCTGCCCGGTGACAGCAGGATCGGTTAACAGCTCAACCCATTTTGTAAACTGCGGCTGAAACCCTGCAATCGCGACCTCCGCCAGCTGTTGCTGGAAGGCGCGCACGGCATCGCGGTTTTCCCACATCGGTTTCATATCGCGGGCAGCATAGAGGAGCGTGAGCTGATTGATATAGACAGGCGTGTAGCCTGACGGCAGCCCTGACTGCAGCTGCTGACTGAGCGATTCGGCATCGATGCCTTCCGGCAGCGGTTTAATACCGGCCATGACAGCCGTCGCCGGAGACTGGTCCAGCGGCTGGGACAACGACGTAGGCTGTGCGCCTGTCGTTGCCGAGCTGTCAGTCGGCACAATTTCAGGCTCGTCCGCCTGGGCGGTTAACAGTGGAGCAAACATCACTGCCAGGCATAAACTTAGCGCCGACAGCTGACGACCACATTCTTTCTTAAGCAACATCCCTTGCCCCCTGTTTTCACGACATGCCCATCACGTTGGGGCTTTCTTTCATTATAGGTAGACGGCTAAGCTGTTGCCTTACCTTATGTAAAGAAGTTTAAAGATAACGCAGCCCTAAGCACAAGTTAAGTTTAAAAAAAAAGCGGCGCCAGGGCGCCGCTTCGGGTCAGAAGATACTTCAGGAAGCGTCGGCTGTGGTTTCTGGCAATGACTCTGGCGGCTGCGGCGCAAAGCCACGCAGCCCCACAACGTGAACGTGTTCGCTGTTCTGGAACACTTTACGCACCAGTTTGTAGGTAGTGCCTTTCTCGGGGCTGATGTTCTCCGGCGCCGCAATAATGAGCTGCATATCGAGACGTTCGCAAAGCTCGAACAGCGTGGCAATGGAGCGGGCATCAAGACGCGCCGCCTCATCCAGGAACAGCAGTCGGCATGGCGAGATGTCTTTGCCGCGCAGACGGCGCGCTTCATCTTCCCAGCTCTGGACAACCATCACCAGAATTGACATCCCGGTACCGATCGCTTCACCGGTAGAGAGCGCCCCGGATTCCGCACGCAGCCAGCCGTCTGAGCCACGGTTTACCTCTACCTCCATTTCCAGGTAGTTACGGTAATCCAGCAGCTCTTCACCGATGGTTTGCGGCGTACGCTGGCCCATATCAATCTGCGGATTCAGGCGCTGATACAGCTTAGCCAGCGCTTCGGAGAAGGTCAGACGGTTGCTGTTGAACAGATCCTGATGCTGCTCGTGCTGCTCAGACAGCACTTCCAGCAGCGTCGCGTGGGCTTCGCGCACGTTGACGTTGAGGCGCACGCTGTTCACCTGGCCAAACGACACGCTCTGCAGACCCTGGTTCAGCTGGCGGATACGGTTCTGCTCGCGCTGAATGGTTTTACGAATGATGTTCGCCACGCTGCGGGAGCTGATAGCCAGCTTCTGCTCGCGGGAGGTCAGCTCCTCCGTCAGGCGACCCAGTTCGATTTCCATCTGTTCGATAGCCTCGACCGGATCGTCGGTACGAATGATGTCCTGACGAATACGTTCGCGCAGGTGCTGGTAAACCGCCACGAAGAACTGGATTTTACGTTCCGGACGTTTAGGATCCTCCGACATACGCAGCACGTCGCGCAGGTGTTCGTTATCCGCCACCGCCAGACGCAGCGCACCCAACGCCTTATCCGACATGGAACGCAGCTCGTCGGCTGAGAGATATGCCAGTTCACGACGGTGCAGACGACGCTCAACGTTATTGTCTTTCACCATGCGCATCACCGCGCACCAGCCCGCCTTCGCGGTCACAACCTGCTCACGCATCTCAAAGTAGTCGCGCTCCAGCTTGCGCAGGCGACGGGTCAGGTTATCCATTTCCGCTTCGCAGAAGGTCAGCGCTTTTTCCAGCTGATTACGACGCGCGCGGTTATTGCTGAGCTGTGCATGCAGCTCGTCACGACGAATACGCGCGCGCTCTTCTGCCCCGCTGTCGGCACGAACGCCGATGTCCTGAAGCTCTTTCTGAAGATCGTTTAACAGCTCTTTCTTGGTGTCGAAGGAGCTTTTCAGCGAGGCCAGCACCTGGTTGTACTGGTTCAACTGAGCGGAGTGGCTGCGCATTGCTTCACGGGCGCGAGTACGTTCCGCTTCCGCCTGCTCAAGGCGTTGACGCAGTTTTTCGTTCAGGTCGCTGTTACCGCTCAGCATTTCAGCCGAATCGGAGTAGCCGAAGTGGGCGCGACGCTGCACCACCTCCGTCAGGGCAAACGCCTGCTGACGCGCCTCGCGCTGCACCTGCTGTGACCAGGCATAGTCTTCTTTTAACTGCTCGAACTGTTCCGGGTCGCTCTGCAGTACAGACACGACGGGCTCCAGCTTCGCCAGCTGATTGCCGTGCTGCTGAACGAAACGCGCGGCTTCCTGCGCTTCATCCAGACGCTCCTGGATCTCATCCACACGGTCAGCCAGCGTGTCATCCGCCAGCAGATTCAGGCGCGGCAGAATGCGGTTAAGGGCCGCGACGCCCTCTTTCGCCTGCTCGAACTGGACGCGGCTCTGCTGGTTGTCGCTTTCATGACTGGCAATGGCACGTTCCAGCTCGCCACGGCGGGTATTGAGCTTGCGAATTTCCGCTTCCGGGTCAGCTTCAAAGGCCACGGCCAGATGGCTGCCGATAAAGCGGCTGAACGCCTGATGCAGGCGCTGGGTTTTCTGCACGTCAAACGACAGCGTCGCGAAACGTTCAGACAGCGTTTCACGCTCGGCGTGCAGGCTTTCGATGCGGCTTTCGCGCGCGGCGCGGCCAAACAGCGGCAGCTCAGGGAAGCGGGAATAACGCCATTGACGATCGGCGATTTTCACCACCACCGCTTTTTCCAGCTCGTCGACGCTGAAGACGCTGTCATCGAACGACTGCGGATCTCCTTCGATCAGGTAGAGATCTTCCGGGCAATCTTCCAGGCCGGCAAGCTGCTCAGAAATCAGTGACAGATCCGGGACCACAATCGCGTTACGGGATGGACCGTACAGCGCGGAGAAGTACGGGGCATCGTCAAGGCCAACGTCGTCATAAATCTCGGACAGCAGCACGCCGCCAAAACGCTCGGCCAGGGCATTGAGGCGCGGGTCTTCCGCACCGCCCGGCTGACTTAAGCGTTCAATTTCTTCGTCGACTTCACGCTTGCGCGTGCCGACTTCGTCACGCTCAACAATGGCTTCGCGCTCGCGCTCCAGCAGCTGCTGCAGATATTCGGTCACGTCCTGGCTGGATTCGAACTGCTCGCCGCACTGTTCGCTGAGCTGATTCAGGCTGCTTTGAGCCGCCAGCCAGACCGGCGCTCGTTGCAAGAGCGTCTTCGAACGAGACTGAATCTGCTCCAGCTCCTGACGCAGCGTCATACGCTGTTCGCTGGCGTTTGATACGGTATCGGACAGGGCCGCAATACGCGCTTCCAGCTCCTGATGCAGGGCCTCAAGCTCGTCGAAATCGTAATTTTTTCCCTGACGCTTGCAGAATTCCGCCAGAAGACGCTCGGCCTCCTGCTGCTCGCGCAGGCGCTGTTCTAGCTCGTTCAGACGCATCCGCAGCGGCTGAACCTGCTCGGCCAGATGGCGCTGGTTCACACCGTCGCGCAGCAGTTCACGGGCAACGTCCCAGGCTTCGTTACGCGCCAGCGGACCGTTAATCGCCACAACCAGCTGATAAGCCTGCTCAAACTGGCTGTGCGCCGTTTGCGCGACGCTCATTTTCTGTTCGAGGGACAGCAGTTTCTCGGTGGCTTCCTGCTCTTTGGCCTGGAAGGTGTCCAGCCACTCGTCGGCGCTATCCGGCGTCAGGTCAGGCAGATGGCACAGCTCTTTCGCACGCTGTAATGCCTGCAATGCCTGGGTGTACTGAATCGCTCGCGTCTGCTGCACGTCAAGTGCCTGCTGGTAATCGGCAAGCTGGCTTTTCAGCTCATCCACTTCCAGCTCGGCCGCTTCGGCGCGGGCTTCGTTCTCTTCCTGCATGTCGGCGGCTTCGGCCACCACTTCATTTTGCTCTTCGAGACGAATTTGCAGCTCGTCGAGATCCGCTTCATAGCGCTCGATTTTTTCCTGCTGACGCAGCGCGGTCTGCACCAGGTTCAGGTGATCGCTGGCGGCCTGGTAATCGGCTTCCAGGTCGCCTTCGGCACCGTTGTGCTCGCCCAGCTCGCGCGCCATTTCGACGTGCTTGTACTGCTCGGCCACCAGCTGTTTACGGGAGGTAAAGAGCTCGCGGCGATATTCTAATGCCTGATCGAGATGCACGCGTCGCTCGTTGGCGTGACGCATGTAGTCCGCCGCCACGTAGTTGGTAGCTTCGCTGATCAGGTGTTTAAACAGGTCGCGGTCGGACTGGGTAACGCGAATCGCTTCCAGCGTCATGCGGTTTTCACGCAGCGCCGCTTCCATATCCTGGAAGGCCTTACGTACGCCGCTGTTTTCCGGCAGCAGGTAGTCGCGCAGGGAGCGGGTGATGGCGCTGGAGATACCGCCATAAAGGGACGCTTCGATCAGGCGATAGTATTTGCTACGGTCTGATGCCGAGCGCAGACGACGCGCCACCACGCCCAGATCAAACATCAGCGCATGGTAGTCGGTAATCGAGTTGAACTGTTTGAACTGCACGCCTTCGATAGCTTCGAGCTTATCTTTCAGCTCCTGCAACGTCAGCACACGCGCCTGACGTTCGTTCAGGGTTTCCGTCAGCAGCGCCGTCGGCTGCACGGACGTTGGCAGCCCCTGGATCGCAAACGGTTTGATATCCACTTTACGGTCGCGACCAGCGACCTGCTGCAGGCGCACGCCCACCACCACACGCTGATGACGGGAGTTAATGACGTCCAGAACCGAATAACAGACGCCGGCCTTCAGCTTCCCGTGCAAACCTTTATCACGGGAACCGCTTGTGGCCCCCGCTTCGGTGGTGTTACGGAAGTGAAGCAGCGTCAGGTCAGGGATCAGCGCCGTGACAAAGGCCGCCATGGTGGTGGATTTACCCGCTCCGTTACCGCCGGAGAGCGTCGTGACCAGCTCATCCAGATCGAACGTTCGGGCAAAGAAGCCGTTCCAGTTAATCAGCGTCAGTGAGCGAAATTTACCGCGTTCAATCATTACTCTTCCTCCCCGCTATCCGGCAGATTCTCTTCATGCTCATCATTGAGCTGCAAATGGTTTTCCACCGGCATCGCTTCACCGTCGCGGATCATGCGAAGCTGCGCTTCACGCGCGTCATCACCCGCACGCACGTCGGCGCCAAAGCGGAAGACAGATTCCGTGATGCGGAATTTGCTGCTGTCGTGGCCCATAAACCAGACCATCCCCAGACGACGCAGACGGTTCAGGGAAGAGCGAACCTTTTCCTGTAATTTCTGACGGTCAAGATCCGACCCCGTGGAGCGGTTGTTCACCAGCTTGAGCAGTTTGCTCTCATCTGCCAGCGTCAACAGCTCGTCGTAAAGTTCCTGCTGGGTGAAGATCCCTTCATTCGCCAGACGTTCCGGGCTGAGATAGAGGTAGCAAAGAATTTTGCCGACCATCATATCCAGCTCCGAGAGCACGGAACGCGGAATCAGCGTCGTGGAGCGTGGACGCAGGTAGAAAAACCCTTCCGGCGCGCGAATAAGCTCCACGTTGTAGCGTGCGTAAAACTCTTCCAGGTACTCCTGGAAGTCCATCAAAAAGGCGTGATTATCCAGCTCGTCTAAGCCAATGTGACGACCGGCACGCAGCTGGCTGTCCAGCGCCGGAAATAACGGATTCGCCAGCGCCTGTGCCAGCTTAACCGGCATCACTTGTTCAATATTTGTCAATGACATGCGCCTGTACCTTGGCTCCGTAATCGTTAATTGGCTGCCACTTCGGCGGCAGTCCGGTGAAATCTGCTTGCGCGACGCCCAGGCGCACCGCCTGGTCTACCACAATGCGGGCAACGTCGAAGTGGCGCGCGCGCGGATATTGCGCCAGATAGTCGCGCACCACGAGCCCAAGATCCAGCGGCACTTGTCTGGTTTTGTAGACAGCGAGCTGTTCTTCGATCATCGCCGCAAGCTGCTCGCGAATTTCGTTAAATTCTTCGTATTCCAGATCCGGTGGCAGTTCACCGGTCACCTCTTCATCGCGCAGCGCCATCTCTTCGTCGCGCATATCCAGCAGACGATCGGCATTGGCGTAGGTCAGCGCCCACGGCGCATCGAAATAGGTCTGCACCGACTGACGCAGACGCTGGGCAAAGACGCGGTTTTTATCCATATCAATCGCGGTACGGATAAATTTATGCACGTGTCGGTCGTAGCCGATCCACAGGTCGATCGACTGCTGGCCCCAGCTAATAATGCGGTCGAGTTTGCTCTGCAGATCGAATACCAGACGGTCGATAAAATGCAGATCGTCATGCGCCAGCGTCGCGTCCTGGATGCGCAGCAGGTTAGCCTGCAGCTTGTCCCCTGCGGCTTCCAGCGTATCCTGGAGTTCGCGCAGCGTGCCGGAGGTTTCTGACAGCAGAAGTTCACAGCTGGAGATAGCCGCTCGCCAGTCTTTATTCAGCAACTGCGCGATATCGTCTTTCACCTGCTGCTGCTGTTCGTCCATCAGGCGCTGGGTGAGATCGATACTGTCGAAGATTTCCGCCACCGAATATTTCAGCGGCGCGTAGACGTTACGGTGCCAGTGGAATTCGTCACCGTTTTCATCCGCCGCGTCGGCGGCGCGCTTAAGCTCACCCGCCACGATCGACAGCTGCATGGAAAGACGCAGCGTGGAAAATTCACGCTGGCGAATGTAGTAATCGGTGATGCCGATGCCCAGCGGCGTCAGGCGATAGATGGCGTTTCCTTCCGCCTGCTCGCTGGTAAAGCGGTTCAGCAGACGTTGACGCACCATATCGTTGATCGCGTTGTTGGCACGCACGCTAATGGTTTCGCTGGTTTGCTCAAACGCATCACTGACGTGGCGGAACGCATCCACCAGTTCACCCTCGCTCATTTCACCATCCAGCCGCTCGCCGTTCAGCGTGGCGACCGCCAGCAGGAAAGAGAGTCTGTCTACCGGCAGCGAGATGGAGAAATCGTTTTTCCTGGCCCAGGCAACCAGTTCGGGGACTGTCTGGGAAAATTCACTCATAGGTTATCCTTGCATCTGCGGCTTGTGCGCGGTGACGTGAATATAGCGGCCAAGGCTGACAAAAGGCTCCTGACGGCAATACCGCGTTTCCAATTCTGTTAAGGTGTCAAAACAGTCACGCTGTTTGTGTTTTTCACGCAGATAATCATGAAACACCCTGACGCCCGTCTTCCCGACAATCTGCCAGCCAATCGCTTCCAGCCAGCCATAAACCTGCTGTGGATCGCGCGGATAGTCCGGGGAAAGCGTGCGCTTTTTCTTTTTGGGCATCCCGACCTGAACATAGTCGAAGTTTCCCGCAACCATGTTGTGCATCAGGAAGCCGTTAGCATTGTAGAACATCAGCGACAGCGTGCCGCCCGGGCGCAACATCGACCACAGGGTTTGTAACACGCTTTGCGGATCGGCAACCCACTCCAGCACCGCATGAAACAATATCAGATCAACCTGGGTTTCCAAATGCTGCGCGATGTCCTGAGCGGCGCATTGTATAAAATGCATGTTGTCGCTCACACCTTTCTCTTCTGCCGCACGCGTCGCGCGGGCGACCATTTCAGCAGAAAGATCGCAAAGCGTGACGTGATGACCGCGCTCGGCCATTTTTATCGCCGTCTGCCCTTCACCGCCACCAGCGTCCAGCACGCGCAACGTTTGACCGCCAAAGGTAGCCAGAATGGTGTCCAGATCCTGCCAGAGGATCGTCTGACGGAGCTGCCCTTTCGTGGTGCCATAAATGTTGCGCGAAAACTTTTCCGCGATGTCATCAAAATTGCGATCCCGCATTGGGAGAGTTCCACTCGCTAACTGCAAAACCGCTATTTTGTCACACCCGCGCGGAGAATGAACCTCTCTGGTGTAATATCACCGGTAATCACCTGCTATATGGTCAAAAAAGGAACCAAAAAGGATGCTTTTTACCCTTAAGAAATACATTGGAGGGATGATGCTTCCCCTTCCGCTGCTGCTCATCATCATCGCGCTGGGGCTGGCGCTGGTGTGGTTCAGTCGCTTTCAGAAGAGTGGCAAAACGCTTATCACGCTCGGCTGGTTTATCCTGCTGCTGTTGAGCCTGCAACCGGTCGCGGATGGTTTGTTACGCCCCATCGAAAACAAGTACCCGACATGGCAGGGAAATCAGAGAGTGGCGTACATCGTGGTACTGGGAGGCGGATATACCTGGGATCCTGACTGGGCCCCCAGTTCAAACCTGATCAACAACAGCCTGCCACGGCTAAACGAAGGCATTCGCCTGTGGCTGGCGAATCCGGGATCAAAAATGATCTTCACCGGCGCGGCGGCCAAAACGAACCCGGTGAGTACGGCTGAAGCGGGCGCCAGAGTCGCGGAATCGCTCGGCGTACCGCGTTCCTCCATCATCACCCTGGACAGCCCAAAAGATACCGAAGAAGAGGCTGTCGCAGTGAAGCAGGCGATTGGCGATGTCCCGTTCTTGCTGGTGACCTCCGCCTCGCACCTGCCACGCGCGATGATTTTCTTTGAGAAGCAAGGCCTGCACCCGCTTCCCGCACCGGCAAACCAGATGGCTATCGACGCGCCGCTCAACCCGTGGGAACGGGCGATACCGTCCCCGGCGTGGCTGATGCATAGCGATCGCGTCGGTTATGAGACGCTCGGACGCCTCTGGCAGTGGCTGAAAGGATCGTCAGGCGAGCCAGGGCAGGAGTGATTTTGTTGCCAGATCGAAGTTTGCGCGATTAAAACGTCCGGTATTGACCAGTTGCGCAACTTCGTCCCAGAGCAGATAAAGCCAGCGCCGCCAGAGAAACGCTTCTGCAACGGGCGCGCGTTGAAGGTAATGCCACAGTAAACCTTCCGCCGCCCCGCTGTCGTTGAGCCTGAACAGCTCGTATTCGCGCGGAGCCCAGAGCATGATCCCCGGCCCCAGCATCGCCAGAAGCTGATCGCTGCGGGAGTCTTTGAGCATGCTGCGCAGGGTGAAATTACCGTGGATCAGCACGCAGTTGTCATTAAAACCGTCGAACAGCGCCGGTAAACACTCGCGGGTGCGAAACAGAATTCGCTTATCCTGCATGGTTAAACCGGTATTGTTGAACTGGTTAAGCGTCCCCCACAGAACCTCAACCCGCTGGCGATACCACAGCGGCCACAGGTTTTCCTGAGTGCTGTCGACCGGACCGACAAGTCCGCGGCTATCCTGACGGTGCCAGGCCAGCAGCGCCTCGACAATCTGGTCTTTTAACTGCTCCCAGCGCTCCGGCGTGCGCGCGGGCGCTTCAACGGGCACGCCGCGCAAGCGCTCAATCAGCAGCACGTCCGGGCCGGGATGTTCCTCATGGGTCATCACGCCGTACACCGTCGGCATACGGACGGTTCCCTCCCGCGCCAGCATCGACATTTTCCAGGCAAGCTGCCTGGCCACACCCGGTGAGGTGAAACTTCTGGCCATCAGCGGCATTGGGTTGCCCTGACTGTCATACAACGACCAAAGCGCGGTATCGACCTTTTCACTCACGCATTCGACACGGCTTAATTTCTCACCCAGCAGATGGCTAAGTTCGGCACGCAGCTGTTCCATATGAGATTACCCCCATTAAGACTACTGCTTTTATAATGAGCGTCCTGAAGGAAGATGTCACCCGGAAGAGATCAATTAGGGAAAAGAAAGGGAAATTAACGAGGAGAGGAACATCCCCCCGTCAGGAGGGATGCAGGCGGTATTAGCGCAACTCAGCGCGAACGCGCTCAAGATCTTCCGGCGTGTCAACGCCCGTACCAGGCACTTCGCTGGCAACGGCAACGTGAATTTTTTCGCCATACCAGAGCACGCGAAGCTGCTCCAGCATTTCGATATGCTCCAGCGGACTCGGCGCCCAGGTCACATATCGACGAATAAAACCGGCCCGATAGCCGTAGATCCCAATATGACGCAGGAAGGTATCACCGATGGTCTCTTTAGAGAGCGCAAAGCGATCGCGATCCCACGGGATCGTGGCGCGGGAGAAATAGAGCGCATAGCCTTCGGCATCCATGACCACCTTCACCGCATTCGGGTTGAACGCCTCTTCCGCATGGTGAACAGGCACCGCGAGCGTCGCCATACCGACCTGACGCTGCGCCAGGTTTTCTGCCACCTGACGGATAATCACCGCCGGGATCATCGGCTCGTCACCCTGCACGTTAACGATGACCGTATCATCACTGAAACCGCATTTCTCAACCACTTCCGCCAGACGTTCGGTCCCGGACTGGTGATCGGCGCGGGTCATGCATACCTCACCGCCTGCCGCCTCAACCGCACGGGCGACGTCGGGATGATCGGTAGCAACAATCACACGGTCGGCACCGGATTCCCTTGCACGCTCAAGGACATGCACAATCATTGGCTTGCCGTTGATATCTACCAGCGGTTTACCCGGCAGACGCGTAGACGCGTAGCGCGCAGGAATAATGACAACAAAACTCATGGTTTGCTCTCTTCTGCCACCAGGGAACGCGCTTCATTTTCCAGCAGTACCGGAATGCCGTCACGCAGCGGGAAAGCCAGGCTGTCCAGCTTGCAAATCAGCTCCTGTTTGTCCTGGCTGTAGTAGAGTTTGCCGTTGCATACCGGGCAGGCAATAATTTCAAGTAAACGGTGATCCATAGTTCCTCCGTATGGGTAATCGCTAAAGCTTAACACATTCCCTTTTCAGGGCGTGCCTGTTTCCCAGCCACTTCGACAGGATGTAAACAGTCCGTCGGGTACCCGGCCCAGCGTCACGTCGTCGGCACCCTGCCAGCGCGCGAATTCGCTAATGGCGGACGTTAACCCTTTTTCCAGGCTCGCCGTCACCCTGACGCCCTCTTGCAGATAAAGCGCAATGATTTCAAGCGTGCCGGTCTTGCGGTGCATTTTGGCGTCCATGCGCCCGACCAGCTGTCCCTTATGCAGCAGCGGTAAAACAAAGTAACCATACTGGCGCTTTGGGGCCGGGGTATAACATTCCAGCCGGTAGCTGAAATCAAAGAGCTGCTCGGCGCGTTTTCTGTCCCAGACAACCGGGTCGAAAGGCGACAATACCGCGCTGTGGGTTGCCTGAAGTTTCCCCTCCAGAGCCTGAGGCAATAACGGGAGGAGATCCGCATGCAGCCACATTTCGCCCAGCGTTTCCACGGTGACGGGGATGACGCGCTGTTCGCGTTGCCACATGTCCAGCAGCGGTTTTAGCGCGGGCTGACGCAGGCGATAATAATCTGCCAGCCACTGCGCGCGAAAAATCCCCAGGCTACGGGCGCTATTCTCCAGCATAATGGCCTCGGCCGCCTCCTGGGTAAGCAGGTCGCGCTCGTCGTCCCAGTGCGGCATCACGCGATGCGTCAGGTCGTAGACGCGCTGAAAATTACGCCGTTCAATCACCATGACTTTGCCAGAGGTAAACAGCCCTTCGAGATGACGTTTGTGCGGCTTCCACTCCCACCAGCCGCTTGTACCCTTGCGCGGGTGTTCAAAATCGGCGGAGCGTACGGGACCGTTTTCCTGAATATGCGCGATAAGCTGCTCAATTTCGGCCGCATGTTCCAGCATCCACGCCTGTCGGTATTTCCAGCCCATCTTTTCAGGGGCAAGCATACGGTGGCGAACCAGGGCAAAATCGCTGCGGGGCAGAAAGCAGGCTTCGTGCGCCCAGTACTCCATTAATTCCCCCTTGCTGAGCGCCTCATCCAGCCACTGAGAAGGATAACTCCCCAGGCGGCTAAACAGGACAAGGTAAGGGCTGCGGGCCACAATGTTAATGGTGTCGATTTGAAGTAGCGACATGCGCTGAACGGTCGAGAGAATATCGGCAGGCTGCGCGCGGCGGCGGGGCTTTTTGAGCAGCCCCTGCGCGGCAAGGTGTAAATGACGTGCAGCTGAAAGCGAGAGTTGCGGTAAAGACATGCGTTTTCCTGTCAGTCAAAGCGCCACCAGAACCGCGTAAGCCTTTACTGCACCAACGCAATCAGTTCCTTGAGCAATTGTTCCGGCTGCTCGCCGCTGAGTTCAGCGTCAACCGGCAGATACCACCAGTTATCTTTCGCAAAGGTACGGCATTTCACCGCATCTTTTTCGGTCATGATCAGCGCCTGTCCGGGTACGGTCAGGGCGTCTACCTGCCCTTCCACCAGCGCCTGATGGTCGGCCAGCGGAACGCGTTTTTCCAGCCGGGCACCACACTGTTCCAGCGTCGCGAAGAAGCGTGGCGGATGGCCAATCCCCGCCATCGCCACCAGTGAAGGCAGCTCCGCAACCGACCGACGTTCCCCCGTCACCAGGTTGATCGCCAGACCCGGCTGAAGGTACATCGGGATTTCACCCGTTTTCGCCTCCCCCCCGTTCACGATCACCGCATCAACGGACTTAAGACGCGAAGCGCGTTCGCGCATGGGCCCTGCAGGTAACCACCAGCCGTTACCAAAACGGCGAACGCCGTCGATGACCACAATCTCTTTATCACGCGCCAGGGCGTAATGCTGCAGGCCATCGTCAGTGATAATGATTTGCACCGCGTGTTCGGCAAGCAGTGCCTGAACGGCGTCGCTGCGCACCGGGGAGACCGCAACCGGTGCGCCGGTACGCTGGAAAATCAATACCGGTTCATCACCCGCTTCGGCGGTCGTGGTTTCCGCCGTCAGCAGCAGCGGATAACGCGCCGCTTTACCACCATATCCGCGCGATACCACCCCCGGGCGGATGCCGCGTTTTTGCAATTGCTCCACCAGCCAGATCACCACCGGCGTTTTACCGTTGCCACCCGCCGTAAGATTACCGACAACCACAACCGGAACCGGCGCGCGCCAGGCACGCTTCAGCCCCAGACGGTAAAGCAGACGGATTGTGCCGCTCACCAGGCCGTATAGCCAGGAGAGCGGCAAAAGCAGCAGCCACAGCGGGGATTCACCGGACCAGATGCGTGCAATCATTCGCCAAACTGCATCTTATGAAGCTGGGCGTAAACGCCGCGGTGTTCCAGCAAATCAGCATGGCTTCCGCGTTCAACAATGATGCCGTCCTCAACCACGACGATTTCGTCAGCCTGCTCGATAGTCGACAGGCGGTGCGCAATCACCAGCGAGGTACGGTTCTTTTGCAGTTCATCCAGTGCCGACTGAATAGCGCGTTCAGATTCCGTATCCAGCGCCGAAGTCGCTTCGTCCAGAATCAGAATCGGGCTGTCACGCAGCAGCGCACGCGCAATGGCGATACGCTGACGCTGACCACCGGAGAGCAGTACCCCATTCTCACCGATTATCGTATCCAGACCGTTATCCATCTTGTTGATAAAGTCCATTGCGTAGGCCATCCGCGCGGCGTTCTCAATCTGCTCGCGGCTGTACTCATCCGTGCGCGCATAGGCAATGTTGTTAGCCACGGTATCGTTGAACAGGTGCACGTTCTGGGAAACCAGCGCCACCTGATTACGCAGCGACTGCAGGGTATATTCCCGCAGGTCATGACCGTCTAACAGGATCTCACCTTCGTTAATATCGTAGAAACGGGTGATCAGGCTGGCAATGGTCGATTTACCCGAGCCGGAACGCCCCACCAGCGCCACAGTTTTACCCGCCGGAATGGACAGATTGATATTACGCAGCGCCGGCGTTTCACGACCAGGGTAGGCGAAGGTAACGTTGCGGAATTCGACATCGCCACGGGCGCGCTCAATTTCGCGTGTACCTTCGTCTTTTTCCTGCTCGGAATCCAGAATGCTGAACAACGTCTGGCAGGCGGCCATCCCGCGCTGGAACTGGGCGTTGACGTTCGTCAGTGATTTCAGCGGACGCATCAGGGCAATCATAGAGGAGAAGACCACTGTGATGGTACCCGCCGTCAGCGTCTCCATGACGCTCGGGAAGCTTGCTGCATACAGGACGAATGCCAGTGCCAGGGAGGCAATCAGCTGAATAATCGGATCTGAGATGGAAGAGGCCGAGACCATTTTCATCCCCTGCAGACGCATTTTATTGCTGACTTTGTCAAAGCGGTGGGTTTCGACTTCCTGACCGCCAAAAATCAGGACTTCTTTGTGTCCTTTCAGCATCTGTTCCGCGCTGGTCGTTACCTGTCCCATCGTATTCTGCATATTCTTACTGATATTGCGGAAGCGCTTTGAAACGACACGGATGGCAATAGAAACCACCGGCGCCAGCACGATAAGGATGATTGACAGCTGCCAGCTGTAATAGAACATCATTGCGAACAGGCCAATGATCGACGCGCCCTCACGCACGACGGTGATCAGTGCGCTTGATGACGAGGAGGCAACCTGCTCTGAGTCGTAGGTAATACGGGACAGCAGCGTCCCGGTAGACTGCTTATCGAAGAATGAGACCGGCATCCCCATCATGTGACTGAACAGGCGACGGCGCATGGTCATCACCACTTTCCCGGATACCCAGGAAATACAGTAGCTGGAGATATAGCTGGTGATGCCGCGCAAGATCATCAGTCCGATAACCACCAGAGGCATCCATAGCAACACTGAGCGATCCGTTTTACCAAAACCGTCGTCCAGTAACGGTTTGAGAAGCGATAGCATAAAAGTATCGCTGGCTGCGTTGAGGATTAACGCTACTCCCGCCACGATCAGGCCTGTTTTAAAGGGCGCAATCATCGGCCAGAGTCGGCGGAAGGTTTGCCACGTGGAGAGATCTTTGTCGTTATGCATTCAAAAAACCAGCATTCGTTGAAATAGCCGCATATTCTACCCGTTATCGACGGGCGCGCCAAACCACTGATGATACCAAACGGGTAAATATTGTTCTCGCAAGCGCCGGATTTGCCAGTGATGTTGCGAGAATGTCACCGATATTTGTCCAGAATGAGGAGTATCATGCCAGATATACCCCTCTTTTCGATAACGTCGGACAACTTTTGTCGACGGGAATCGCCATGCGTTATAGCGGGCTGCTGAATCCAGGGCGATCTGACCTTCTACCCGCTGGACCAGCGGCAATGAAGACGAAGTGTTGCTGCCATGATGAGGCACCTGGATTAGCGTGGACGTCAGATAACGCCAGTAATGGCTAAGCATAGCCTGTTCCGCTTGTGCTTCAATATCCCCTGTTAGCAGCACGCTCTGCTTGCCGTCGCCCACCTTTACCACGCAGGAACGGTTGTTTCCCTGAGCCGGGTAATTTTCAGGGGGCCAGTGGACGCTGAAGGTAAGTCCCTGCCATTGCCATCTCTGCCCGCGAAAACAGGGGCGATGTCCCGCCTGGCGCAAGGGGCTTCTTACCCACACGTCAGGCCACGTTTTTTGCAACGATGCGAGGCCTCCCGCATGGTCGAGGTGTTCATGACTGAGAATTACGCCTTCAGGCCGCAGGTGATGCCAGCGCAGCCAGGGAATAATTAACCGCTGCGCGCTATCCCCGCCCGGCCAGGCGAGTCCGGTATCATAAAGAATGGCTTTTCCCTGTCGTTCAATGACCATGGCCAGCCCCTGCCCCACGTCCAGCATATGCAGCGTCCAGCTCTCGCTTTTTGCCGTTCGCCAGAGAGGAAATGCCAGTAAGACGCTTCCTGCAAGACAAACGGCAGGAAGGGTTTTCCATGCGCGAAAACGCCAGGCAATGATGCTCAACCACGGCAGTAATGTCATGTATTGCCAGCGTTGGTCGACATTCTGCCAGCCGTCAGGCAGGCGCATGAGGAGCCAGAACAACCCCGCTAGTGACTTATCTGCTGCGAACCAGACGACGCTTTCCAGTGCCGCCAGCGGCAGCAGATGAAGCAGCATACCGAGCAGGATCAGCGGCACGGAGACAAACGTCACCAGGGGAACGGCGAAGAGATTCGCGACCAGGGAGGAGATACTGAAGCCATGGAAAATCAGGACCTGTAACGGCATGAGCAGCATCAGCATGCCGACCTGCAGATGGAGCAGATTCAGTAGTGGCCTTATAGGTCGAGCTCGTTGCCAGTCAGGAAGAGGAAGCCACTGAAACCAGAAAATGAGCGCGGCGACGGCAAATGCGGACAGGGCCAGACTCTGCGAAAGTACGGCTAGGGGATCGCTTATGAGGATCGCCGCGATACAGCACACCCATACCTGCCAGGGAGACCATTGACGGGCCGCGATCCGCAATATGGCAAGCACAGCAAGCGCGATGACCGTTCGTAGCGCAGGAGGTTGCAGACCGGTAAGCCAGGCGTAGAAAGCGGCAAAGCACAACCCGGCCAGGAGAGGCATCTGCCAGTGGACCCGGTGGCTGGGTAATAAAAACTGGAGCCCACGTGCGAGTAACCAGACGAGGGATGCTGCCAGCGCGATATGCAGACCCGAAATCGCCATCAAATGCAGCGTGCCGGTTTCACGCATCAGGTCTTTTATTTCCCGGGGCACATCCAGACGTTCCCCCATTCCCAGTCCGAGGATAACCGCCCCCCAGCGGTAAGCCGAAAGTCGGTTTTGCAGTGACATCAGGTATTGCGCTCGCAGGCTGCAGCGCCCATCGACGAGTTCAGCACGGGTGAAGCGCCCGCTTAGGGTTTGATGTTGGGCAAAAGCGCTGCGCTGAGAATCATATCCGCCGTCGTTCAGTTCGCCATGGGCAGGCCTGAGCCTGAGCGTCATGGTCCAGCGCTGACCGGCGCACGATTTCTGGGGCAGATAATTGCCATACAGCGTTACGCCGGTGGAGGCCCACCAGCGCTTGCCATCGACGCTGCGAATGTTTCCCTGATGCAGAGTGGCGCCGTCGGTCGCGGTGAGCTCTACCTCGGCCTGCACGGCCCCCGTTGTTAAATGCTGCATCGGCCAGACGCTCTCCTGTGCGGCCAGAATGCCCCACGCACAAAATAACAGCGTAATACCAGCATACTTCACTCGATGGTTTTGCCATGCAGCAATCACTATCCCGCCAGCCACCATGACCCACACGGTGTAAGGTGATGGCAGTTCAGGTAACCAGAGTAACGGAACTATCGCCAGAATGGCGCAGACGCTAAGCGCGGGAATTCCCATTGCTACCTCCCTGTTTCAGGGTGGCAGTATGCAAGCAGGTTGAGCGGGTCGTCAGGTGTGAAGGATGCGATTTACAGCAAGCGCAGCAAGGTATTTAACGGGTTGCAGAAAACGAAACGAAAAATGCGGGGCACCTTCAGAATGAAAGCGACAGAGACAAAAAAAGCACCCGCAGGTGCTTTCTTTCGAACCCAGTTTAACCGGCTGGCTAAACTCAGTTGCCGTAAATATTGGCGCGATCGCGCAGTTCTTTACCCGGCTTAAAGTGTGGAACGTACTTACCTTCCAGCTCGACTTTATCGCCAGTTTTCGGGTTACGCCCGGTACGTGGAGCACGATAGTGCAGAGAAAAACTACCGAAACCGCGGATTTCAATGCGCTCGCCCTGGGCAAGAGTGGAGGCCATATGCTCCAGCATCTCTTTTACGGCATCTTCCACTGCCTTGGCAGGGATATGCGGTTGCTGACTGGCAAGTCTTTCAATCAATTCTGACTTGGTCATGATTCCTCCGGTTCCTTTCAAACCAATTAGCTGAACAGCTCATTAAACAAGGGCGGCCGTAGCCGCCCTTTGTTATTGATTACAGGACGAATCCTGCAATCTGTCAAGTTTGCTCCTCATCCTTCGCGCTGTAAATGCGTTACAGCGCAACTGATGCTGAGAACCTGATATTACTCGCCTTTAGCTGCTTTGAAAGCTTCAGCCATTGCGTTGTTAGAGAAGTTTGCATCTTCCTGTTTGTTAACAGTTGCGATTGCATCTTTCTCATCAGCTTCGTCTTTAGCACGAACAGACAGGCTGATTGCACGGTTCTTACGGTCAACACCGGTGAACTTAGCTTCAACGTCGTCGCCTACGTTCAGAACCAGAGTGGCATCTTCAACGCGGTCACGTGAAGCTTCAGAAGCGCGCAGGTAACCTTCAACGCCGTCAGCCAGTTCTACGGTTGCGCCTTTAGCGTCAACTGCAGTCACTTTACCGTTTACGATTGCGCCTTTCTTGTTCAGTGCAACCCAGTTGTTGAACGGATCTTCTGCGAGCTGTTTAACGCCCAGGGAGATACGCTCACGCTCTGCGTCAACCTGCAGAACAACTGCAGCGATTTCGTCGCCTTTTTTGTATTCACGAACTGCTTCTTCGCCTGCAACGTTCCAGGAGATGTCAGACAGGTGAACCAGGCCATCGATGCCGCCGTCCAGGCCGATGAAGATACCGAAGTCAGTGATAGACTTGATTTTACCTTCAACACGGTCGCCCTTGTTGTGGGTTTCCGCGAACTGCTGCCATGGGTTGTTTTTGCACTGTTTCAGGCCCAGGGAGATACGACGACGTTCTTCGTCGATATCCAGAACCATCACTTCCACTACATCACCAACGTTAACAACTTTGGATGGGTGGATGTTTTTGTTGGTCCAGTCCATTTCGGAAACGTGCACCAGACCTTCAACGCCTTCTTCGATTTCAACGAAGCAGCCGTAGTCAGTCAGGTTGGTTACGCGACCAGTCAGTTTAGTACCTTCTGGGTAACGCTTAGCGATAGCTACCCATGGATCTTCGCCCAGCTGTTTCAGGCCGAGGGATACACGAGTACGCTCGCGGTCGAACTTCAGCACTTTAACAGTGATTTCGTCGCCCACGTTCACGATTTCGCTTGGGTGCTTAACGCGTTTCCACGCCATGTCGGTGATGTGCAGCAGGCCATCAACGCCGCCCAGGTCAACGAATGCGCCGTAGTCAGTGAGGTTCTTAACGATACCTTTGACTTCCATGCCTTCCTGCAGGTTTTCCAGCAGCTGATCGCGTTCTGCGCTGTTTTCGGATTCGATAACGGCACGACGGGAAACAACAACGTTGTTACGCTTCTGGTCCAGCTTGATTACTTTGAACTCAAGCTCTTTGCCTTCCAGGTGCAGAGTGTCACGAACTGGACGAACGTCTACCAGAGAACCTGGCAGGAACGCACGAATACCATTCAGCTCAACAGTGAAGCCACCTTTAACTTTGCCGTTGATAACACCGACCACAGTTTCAGCTTCTTCGTAAGCTTTTTCCAGCGTGATCCATGCTTCGTGACGTTTCGCTTTCTCACGAGAAAGCAGGGTTTCACCGAAGCCGTCTTCTACTGCGTCCAGAGCAACGTCAACTTCGTCGCCAACCTGGATTTCCAGCTCGCCCTGGGCGTTTTTGAACTGCTCTGCCGGAATGGCGGACTCAGATTTCAGACCGGCGTCAACCAGTACTACGTCTTTGTCGATAGCAACAACAACACCGCGAACGATGGAACCCGGGCGGGTTTCGATTTCTTTTAAGGATTCTTCAAACAGTTGAGCAAAAGATTCAGTCATGTTTAATCTTCAGGTTAATATTAACGTCCACCTGGCTCCGTGCCGGATGGGGTTGTTTCACATACCCGCCGTCAATCCATTGCAGCGGGGGTACTGCTAAATCGGTCGCGATTACGCGAGTGCCAGTTTTTGGCGCGCATATTGTAGCGCTTTTTCAATCACTTGCTCAATAGTTAAACTGGTTGAATCCAGAACTAATGCATCTTCTGCTGGAACAAGTGGGGCGACGGCGCGGTTACGATCGCGGTCATCGCGCTCTTTTATCTCGGATAAAAGGCGATCAAAGTTAACACTAAACCCCTTTTCCTGCAACTGAAGCATGCGGCGTTGCGCACGTTCTTCCGAAGAGGCGTCAAGGAAAATTTTCACAGGTGCATCAGGGAAGACCACGGTTCCCATATCACGTCCGTCCGCGATCAGACCCGGGGCTTCACGAAACGCGCGCTGACGACGCAACAGCGCCTCGCGAACGCGCGGGAAGGCCGCGACCTGCGAGGCCGCATTCGCCACTTCCTGAGTACGGATTTCCCCGCTCACGTCTTCCCCTTCAAGGATGACTTCCAGGTTGCCATCGGTTGACACGAAGCGCACATCCAGATGCGCAGCCAGCGGAACCAGCGCCTCTTCAGACGCGACATCCACGTGATGATGCAGCGCGGCCAGCGCCAGCACGCGATAGATTGCTCCCGAATCTAAAAGATGCCATTGCAATGCTTCCGCCATCGCTTTGCACAGAGTCCCTTTCCCTGCGCCACTCGGCCCATCAATGGTGATTACCGGGGCAATTGCCGTCATCTTTTTCTCCTTAAATAAGGCATACCGTTTACATGAACGCCGCGCATTATACGCGCCAACGTGCGCAACTGTTACCTTTGCGTGCAAATTACGGAATGATTGAAGCAGAGTGTAGAAGAAATGAGCGGAGGTGTTCGTAATGAAGCGTAAGCAAATGCCGCATCGAGTGATGCGGCAAGGCGTTATCAGGCCAGCGTGCTAATGCGTGCCAGCTGTTCAAAGTAGTCCGGGAAGGTTTTCGCGGTACATTTCGGGTCAAGGATCGTGACAGGCGTATCTGACAGCGCCACCAGCGAGAAGCACATCGCCATACGGTGATCGTTGTAGGTTCCGATTTCCGCAAACTGCAGTTTTGCAGGAGGCGTGACGCGAATGTAGTCTTCGCCCTCTTCCACCTCGGCACCGACTTTTCGCAGCTCTGTCGCCATCGCGAACAGGCGGTCCGTCTCTTTTACGCGCCAGTTGTAGATGTTACGCAGCGTGGTCGTGCCTTTGGCGAACAGTGCCGCCGTGGCAATGGTCATCGCCGCATCCGGGATATGGTTCATGTCCATGTCGATGGCGTTCAGCTCACCGTGGGTACAGGAGATAAAGTCATCGCCCCAGGTGACAATGGCGCCCATTTTTTCCAGCACGTCCGCAAAACGGATATCGCCCTGCACGCTGTTACGGCCAATACCGGTCACTTTTACCGTTCCGCCCTTAATCGCACCCGCGGCCAGGAAGTAGGACGCGGATGACGCATCCCCTTCAACCAGGTAGTTGCCCGGAGACTGGTACTGCTGTGCCCCGCGCACCACGAAGCGCTGATAAGACTGGTTTTCCACCTCAACGCCGAAAGTTTTCATCAGGTGCAGCGTGATATCAATATACGGTTTGGAGACCAGCTCGCCTTTAATCGTGATAACTGTATCCTGCGGGGCCAGCGGCGCGGTCATCAGCAGTGCCGTCAGGAACTGGCTGGAGACGCTGCCGTCAACCTCGACGTGACCGCCGGTAAAACCGCCGCGCAGACGCAGTGGCGGATAGTTTTCCTGCTCCAGATAGTCAATCTGCGCGCCGCCCTGACGCAGGGCATCCACCAGGTGACCAATCGGGCGCTCTTTCATGCGCGGCTCGCCGGTCAGCACAATATTGTTGCTTCCCAGGCACAGGGCCGCCGCCAGCGGGCGCATAGCGGTACCCGCGTTGCCCAGAAAAAGCTCAAGCTCTTCACCCGAGCGCAGCGCGCCGCCGTTGCCGGTCACTTCGCAGCGGGTACGATCGTCGGAGAGAGTGTAATGAACGCCCAACGCTTTCAGCGCATTGAGCATATGGCGCACGTCATCGCTGTCCAGCAGGTTTGTGAGGACGGTGGTGCCGTTTGCCAGAGCTGCCAGCAGCAGAGCGCGGTTCGAGACACTTTTTGAACCAGGCAGATTGATGGTGCCATCTACCCGCGCGATAGGTTGTAACGTCAGGGATTCCATGAAAACTAAACTCTCAACTCAACATAATAAAAACCCCGCAGGGGCGCTGCGGGGGTGAAAAACAGCAAATTAACCGTGACGACGTTCGAAGTCGATCATGAAATCCGTCAGGGCTTTAACGCCTTCCAGCGGCATCGCGTTATAGATGGAGGCGCGCATGCCGCCCACGACACGGTGACCTTTGAGCGCGTGCAGGCCTGCCGCGAAGGACTCTTCCAGGAACACTTTGTCCAGGTTGCTGTCCGCCAGCTGGAACGGTACGTTCATGCGGGAACGGTTAGCGTTCGCCACATCGTTGCGGTAGAAATCACTCTTGTCGATCACGCCATAAAGCAGTTCAGCTTTCTGCTGATTTACTTTGTCCATCTGCGCCACGCCGCCGTTTTGCTTCAGCCATTTGAAGACCAGGCCGGAGAGGTACCAGGCAAACGTCGGTGGGGTGTTGAACATAGAATCGTTGTCGTTCAGCACGGTGTAATCGAGAATCGACGGGCAGGATGTATGTGCTTTACCCAGCAGATCTTCACGCACGATAACAATCGTCAGGCCTGCAGGGCCGATATTTTTCTGTGCGCCCGCGTAGATCACGCCATAACGGCTGACGTCAATTGGGGCAGACAGAATGGTGGAGGAGAAGTCAGCGGCAACCACGACATCGCTGCCGAAGTCTGGCGTCTCGTCGATGGCAATCCCATCAATGGTTTCGTTCGGGCAGTAGTGCAGATACGCTGCATTATCAGAAAGCTGCCACTCGCGCATTGGCTTCACGGCGCGCAGACCGTCAACGGTCACTTTGGCGTCGATCACATTCGGCGTGCAGTATTTATGCGCTTCTTTAATGGCGCTTGCTGCCCAGTAACCCGCATCAACGTAGTCAGCCGTCGTTTTGTCACCGAGGATATTCAGCGGAATACCCGCAAACTGGCCGCGTCCACCGCCGTGACAGAACAATACTTTGTAGTTCGAGGGAATATTCAGCAGATCGCGAAAATCCTTTTCTGCCTCTTCTGCCACCTGAATAAACTCTTTACCCCGGTGGCTGATTTCCATCACCGACGTACCGAGACCGTTCCAGTCACAAAGTTCCTGTTGAGCCTGTTTAAGCACGTCTGCCGGCAACATTGCCGGACCTGAACTGAAATTAAAGACTTGAGCCATTTCCCCTCACCACGCTAAAAGCCATAAGTTATAACTGTGGATATCGGTTTTATCATTCAGTGACACGCGCCGCAATGTCTAAAACTTATGACCCGTGAAATGTGCCCCGCGTCACACAAAACAATCTGCCGCCTCGTTAAGACAAAACCGACAAAATGGCTGTCAGGTGATGCGTTTGGCCCGGCTAACCTTCGTCCATTCCGGATTTGCGCAGCGAGGGCATAATTGACGATCCCCCGGCTGCATCGCTACAACATGGCTACATCTTACGCAAGCATACTCGCCTGATTCAGGCACCGTTCTGAAACGCTCAATGAGCATATCCGGCAGGATACACAGCCCCGGCTTCACCTCGTCGTCAGAATAGTAATAAACGCTGATCTGCCCATTAGTTTCCATGATCGCCAGACGCACCTGCCCGAGCTGTTCCACGCTGTTCAGGCGTAGCTCCATAAAGAACTCAAACTCGGTCATATTGGCGCTTTGTACATTTTCCCAGGCCAGCTGTCCGTCCTCGACGATAACGACCGGCTTCCCTTCAAGCAGATCTTCCAGCTTTTCGCTTTTCGACATCAGCCACATGACAAGACGATAAAGTAGCGCCAGTGAGACAAAAACGATAAACACCGGCACCATCGGCACATCATCATAGAAGGCGACGTCCCCCGCCGCTGAACCCAGCGTCAGAATAATCAACACCTCAAAGAGCGACATCTGCCGTACGCCGCGACGGCCGGTGATTTTAAGAAACAGGAAGACAAGTACGAAGGTATACAGGCTGCGCAGCGCCACTTCGCCCAGAAATTCAGGAGGAACTTTATCAAACGCCATCCGCTGGAGATCAAATGCTTTCATTTTTCTATGCCTTAACAGTCAGTTACTGCCACTAAGCATAGTCCAGCCATTTATTTTCGCCGAAGATAGCACCCGTCACGCAAAACCCGTATCATTGCGCGCTTTACGTACGATAAAAGTGACCGCCATGACTCAAACGTTTATCCCCGGCAAAGACGCCGCCCTGGAAGATTCCATCGCTCGCTTCCAGCAGAAACTGACCGACCTGGGTTTTAACATCGAAGAAGCCTCCTGGCTCAATCCGGTGCCTCATGTCTGGTCCGTGCATATTCGCGACAAAGAGTGTGCCCTGTGCTTTACCAACGGTAAAGGCGCGACAAAAAAAGCGGCACTGGCCTCTGCGCTGGGTGAGTATTTTGAGCGTCTGTCCACCAACTATTTCTTCGCTGATTTCTGGCTGGGCGAGACCATCGCTAACGGCCCGTTCGTTCACTATCCAAATGAAAAATGGTTCCCGCTGACCGAAGATGACGAACTGCCGAAAGGTATTCTCGACGCTCGCCTGCGTGCCTTCTACGATCCAGACAACGAACTGACCGCCAGCATGCTGATCGATCTGCAGTCCGGTAACGAGGATCGCGGTATCTGCGCCCTGCCGTTTACCCGTCAGTCTGACGAGCAGACCGTTTATATCCCGATGAACATCGTCGGCAACCTGTATGTGTCCAACGGTATGTCCGCCGGTAACACCCGCAATGAAGCACGCGTGCAGGGTCTGTCTGAAGTCTTTGAGCGCCACATCAAAAACCGCATCATCGCTGAATCTATCAGCCTGCCTGAAATTCCGGCAGACGTGCTGGCACGCTACCCGGGCGTGGTGGAATCCATCGCCAAACTGGAAGCAGAAGGTTTCCCAATCTTTGCCTATGACGGCTCTCTGGGCGGTAAGTACCCGGTTATCTGCGTCGTGCTGTTTAACCCAACCAACGGCACCTGCTTCGCCTCTTTCGGCGCGCACCCGGACTTCGGCGTGGCGCTGGAGCGTACCGTTACCGAACTGCTGCAGGGCCGTAGCCTGAAAGATCTCGACGTGTTTACGCCGCCAACGTTTGACGACGAAGAAGTGGCCGAGCATACCAACCTCGAAACCCACTTCATCGATTCCAGCGGCTTAATTTCCTGGGATATGTTCAAGCAGGACGCCGACTATCCGTTCGTGGACTGGAGCTTTGCCGGAACCACGGAAGAAGAGTTCGCCACGCTGATGGCGATCTTCAACTCGGAAGATCAGGAAGTGTATATTGCCGATTACGAGCATCTTGGCGTCTACGCGTGCCGCATTATTGTTCCGGGCATGTCCGACATCTACCCTGCTGAAGATCTGTGGCTGGCGAATAACAGCATGGGTGCACACCTGCGCGAAACGCTGCTGGCACTGCCGGGCAGCGAATGGGAGAAAGAAGATTATCTGAACCTGATCGCCCAGCTGGACGAAGAAGGCCACGATGACTTCACCCGCGTACGCGAACTGCTGGGTCTGGCGACCGGTAAAGACAACGGCTGGTATACCCTGCGTATCGGTGAGCTGAAAGCAATGCTGGCCCTGGCGGGTGGCGATTTGGATCAGGCTCTGGCCTGGACCGAGTGGACCATGGAATTCAACCAGTCGGTCTTCTCTGCCGAGCGCACCAACTATTACCGCTGCCTGCAAACCCTGCTGCTGCTTGCACAGGAAGAGGATCGCGAACCGCTGCAATACCTGAATGCTTTCGTGCGTATGTACGGTGCTGAAGCCGTAGAAGCAGCCAGCGCGGCCCTGAGCGGCGAAGCGCCGTTCTATGGCCTGCAGGCTGTTGATAGCGATCTGAAAGCCTTCCCGGCGCATCAGTCGCTGCTGAAGGCCTACGAAAAGCTGCAGAAAGCAAAAGCCGCTTACTGGTCAAAATAAGCGCACATAACATTACCAGCAGTAGGCGTATTCAATCGTCTGGGCTATATTACGGGGCAATTTCATTGCCCCGTTTTTTATTTTCTTCGGCAATGATTGTTGATTGTAATAATAAAGTTAAATACGGGTAAATATAATAATATTGATCTGGGCTTTACTGTTACTTTTTATGGTTAATACTCCATATTAATTAACTGCTTCAGAGGTGGCTGAACGAAAAAATTCAACTCTTTTCATAACTTTTAAAATTTATTTTTATACGGATAATCAAACACTTACTCCGCATTTGTCGTAAAACCATACACACTGCGGGCCTATAAGCCAGGCGAGATATGATCTATATCAATTTCTCTTCTATAATGCTTTGTTAGTATCTCGTCGCCGACTTAATAAAGAGAGAGTTAGTGTGAAAGCTGACAACCCTTTTGATCTTTTACTCCCCGCTGCAATGGCTAAAGTTGCCGAAGAAGCGGGTGTCTATAAAGCAACGAAACACCCGATGAAGACGTTCTATCTGGCGATCACGGCTGGTGTGTTCATCTCTATCGCTTTCGTCTTCTACATCACCGCCACCACCGGTACAGCCGGAATGCCTTTCGGCATGGCCAAACTGATTGGCGGCATTTGCTTCTCACTGGGTCTGATTCTCTGCGTCATCTGCGGCGCCGACCTCTTCACCTCAACGGTGCTGATTGTCGTGGCCAAGGCCAGCGGAAGAATTACCTGGGGTCAGCTGGCACGTAACTGGCTTAACGTCTACGTGGGTAACCTGGTTGGCTGTCTGCTCTTTGTTTTGTTGATGTGGCTTTCTGGCGAGTACATGACCGCCAACGGTGGCTGGGGCCTTAACGTCCTGCAAACCGCCGACCACAAAATGCACCACACATTTATCGAAGCCGTTGCTCTCGGCATCCTCGCTAACCTGATGGTCTGCCTGGCTGTATGGATGAGCTACTCGGGTCGTAGCCTGATGGACAAAGCCTTAATTATGGTTCTGCCGGTTGCGATGTTCGTTGCCAGCGGCTTTGAGCACAGTATCGCGAATATGTTCATGATCCCAATGGGCATTGTTATCCGCGACTTTGCGAGCCCGGAGTTCTGGACCGCAGTTGGTTCATCCCCGGAAAGTTTCTCTCACCTGACTATTATGAATTTCATTACTGATAACCTGATCCCTGTCACTATCGGGAACATTATCGGTGGGGGTCTGTTAGTTGGGTTGACATACTGGGTCATTTACCTGCGTGGCGACGATCATCATTGATGGTTTTCTCAGGCAGTAAATAAAAAATCCACTTAAGAAGGTAGGTGTTACATGTCCGAGCTTAATGAAAAGTTAGCCACAGCCTGGGAAGGTTTTGCGAAAGGTGACTGGCAGAATGAAGTAAACGTACGTGACTTCATTCAGAAAAACTATACCCCGTATGAAGGTGACGAATCCTTCCTGGCTGGCGCAACTGAGGCGACCACCAAGCTGTGGGACAGCGTAATGGAAGGCGTTAAACTGGAAAACCGCACTCACGCGCCAGTTGATTTTGACACCTCCGTTGCTTCCACCATCACTTCTCACGATGCTGGCTATATCAACAAAGCCCTTGAGAAAATCGTTGGTCTGCAGACTGAAGCACCACTGAAACGCGCAATCATCCCGTTCGGTGGCATCAAAATGGTTGAAGGTTCCTGCAAAGCGTATAACCGCGAGCTGGACCCAATGCTGAAAAAAATCTTCACCGAATACCGCAAAACCCACAACCAGGGTGTATTCGATGTTTACACCAAAGACATTCTGAACTGCCGTAAATCTGGCGTTCTGACTGGTCTGCCAGATGCGTATGGCCGTGGCCGTATCATCGGTGACTACCGTCGCGTTGCGCTGTACGGTATCGACTTCCTGATGAAAGACAAATACGCTCAGTTCGTGTCTCTGCAGTCCGATCTGGAAAACGGCGTAAACCTGGAAGCGACTATCCGTCTGCGTGAAGAGATCGCTGAACAGCACCGCGCGCTGGGTCAGATCAAAGAGATGGCAGCTAAATATGGCTGCGATATCTCTGGTCCTGCTACCAACGCTCAGGAAGCTATCCAGTGGACCTACTTCGGCTACCTGGCCGCAGTTAAGTCTCAGAACGGTGCAGCAATGTCCTTCGGTCGCGTATCCACCTTCCTGGATGCGTACATCGAACGTGATATCAAAGCAGGCAAAATCACCGAGCAAGACGCTCAGGAAATGATTGACCACCTGGTCATGAAACTGCGTATGGTTCGCTTCCTGCGTACTCCAGAATACGATGAGCTGTTCTCCGGTGACCCAATCTGGGCAACTGAATCCATCGGCGGTATGGGCGTTGACGGCCGTACTCTGGTAACCAAAAACAGCTTCCGCTTCCTGAACACCCTGTACACCATGGGTCCTTCTCCGGAGCCGAACATCACCGTTCTGTGGTCTGAAAAACTGCCTCTGAACTTCAAGAAATTCGCCGCTAAAGTGTCCATCGACACCTCTTCTCTGCAGTACGAGAACGATGACCTGATGCGTCCGGACTTCAACAACGACGATTACGCTATCGCTTGCTGCGTAAGCCCAATGGTTGTTGGTAAACAAATGCAGTTCTTCGGTGCGCGTGCAAACCTGGCGAAAACCATGCTGTACGCAATCAACGGCGGCGTTGATGAAAAACTGAAAATGCAGGTTGGTCCTAAGTCTGAGCCGATCAAAGGCGACGTTCTGAACTTCGATGAAGTCATGGACCGCATGGATCACTTCATGGACTGGCTGGCTAAACAGTACGTCACTGCGCTGAACGTTATCCACTACATGCACGACAAGTACAGCTACGAAGCCTCTCTGATGGCGCTGCACGACCGTGACGTGATCCGCACCATGGCGTGTGGTATCGCTGGTCTGTCCGTTGCTGCTGACTCCCTGTCTGCAATCAAATATGCGAAAGTTAAACCAATTCGTGACGAAGACGGCCTGGCTGTAGACTTCGAAATCGAGGGTGAATATCCGCAGTTTGGTAACAACGACTCTCGCGTTGATGACATGGCGGTTGACCTGGTAGAACGTTTCATGAAGAAAATTCAGAAACTGACTACCTACCGTAACGCTATCCCGACTCAGTCTGTTCTGACCATCACCTCTAACGTTGTGTATGGTAAGAAAACCGGTAACACCCCAGACGGTCGTCGTGCTGGCGCGCCATTCGGCCCAGGTGCTAACCCAATGCACGGTCGTGACCAGAAAGGTGCGGTTGCCTCTCTGACCTCCGTTGCTAAACTGCCGTTTGCTTACGCGAAAGATGGTATCTCTTACACCTTCTCTATCGTGCCAAACGCACTGGGTAAAGACGACGAAGTGCGTAAAACTAACCTCGCGGGTCTGATGGATGGTTACTTCCACCACGAAGCGTCCATCGAAGGTGGTCAGCACCTGAACGTGAACGTTATGAACCGTGAAATGCTGCTCGACGCGATGGAACACCCTGAGAAATATCCTCAGCTGACCATCCGCGTATCTGGCTACGCAGTACGTTTTAACTCCCTGACTAAAGAACAGCAGCAGGACGTTATCACCCGTACTTTCACTCAGTCCATGTAAGTGGAATTGACTGAAATCACGCGTTAACAAGCGTACAATAAAGGCTCCACGTCAGTGGGGCCTTTTTAGCACCCTCTCCACCTCAGTCTCTTTTGTCCGCTATCTATACTGAATGGATAACAGCCAAAACAGACTTAACACAGCCGGCTTTGAGCTGTGCATACACAGGCCCGGGACGGGCCGATGATGGAGATATCACCGCAATGTCAACTATTGGTCGTATTCACTCCTTTGAATCCTGTGGCACCGTCGATGGCCCGGGTATCCGCTTTATCACTTTTTTCCAGGGCTGCCTGATGCGCTGCCTGTACTGCCATAACCGCGACACCTGGGACACGCACGGCGGTAAAGAAGTCACCGTCGACGATCTGATGAAAGAGGTGGTGACCTATCGCCACTTTATGAACGCCTCCGGCGGCGGCGTCACCGCATCCGGCGGTGAAGCCATTCTGCAGGCTGAATTTGTCCGCGACTGGTTCCGCGCCTGCCGCAAAGAAGGCATTCATACCTGTCTCGATACCAACGGCTTTGTACGTCGCTACGATCCGGTTATCGACGAGTTGCTCGAAGTGACCGATCTGGTGATGCTCGATCTCAAACAGATGAACGATGAGATCCACCAGAACCTCGTTGGTGTTTCAAACCACCGCACGCTGGAATTTGCCAAATACATTGCCGATAAAGGCATTAAAACCTGGATCCGCTACGTGGTGGTGCCTGGCTGGTCAGACGACGACGACTCCGCGCACCGCCTCGGGGAATTTACTCGCGATATGGGCAACGTCGAGAAAATCGAGCTTCTGCCCTATCACGAGCTGGGTAAACATAAGTGGGTGGCAATGGGTGAAGAGTACAAACTCGATGGCGTGAAGCCGCCGAAGAAAGAGACGATGGAACGCGTCAAAGGTATTCTTGAACAGTACGGCCACAAGGTAATGTATTAAAGAAAGGCCCGGTGAGAACCGGGCCTTTTTATATTCTATTTAAAGACGCCGTTAATAACGGACGTCACAATAGCTGTACTCAGTGCAATTAAGACCAGGTCGTCACCCACTACCCGCCACTCATAGCCTGGATAGGAAGGAAGCTGACCCAGCATTGAGGCTGGCACGGCCTTCTTCGCAATACCTGGAGGCAGTGGTTTACCGCGCGCCAGGTTTTTTGCGATCCCCGGAGGCAGTGACTTATAGCCCGTTAAGCCGTAATTCACGGCCAGATGGCGGGCATGATCGAAACTCACGCGAGCGTCGACATCGCTACCGACATCTTTACTGCTTTTAACGCTCTTATCCGATTTTCCAGGATTATCCTGACCGTTATTTTGCTTATTGCCATGGTTACCAGAATTCCCGTTACCATGACTGCCGCTGTTACCCTGTCCGCCACCGTTTCCGTGACCATTGCCATTCCCGTTTCCAGGATTAGCCATGACCGGAGCCGTTGCAAACGTTAAAGACAACACTACGGCAAGTGCGGTAGTGGAAAAACGACGAGTAGACATGATTGATGCCTTATAGTGGTAGGACTCACATGAATTATCGTCTGGCGCAATAAACAAACAATAAGTAAAACTCTGAGTTGTGGTGGGGACAAAAAAGCCTGTCATCGACAGGCTTTTAATTCATCAGGCATGAGCCACAGGCGTTGGGTGTTCGCCCACTTTGCGCAGCAGCATTAAGAGATAAATAAACGATACGCTGGCGATCATGATAAACAATAAATTATCAGAGTAATTCTGCATCAGCATCGCGGTAAACGTCGGCCCTAATAAACTGCCGATGGTATAGCTCAGTAACAGCGCCTGGTTCATTGCCACCAGCTGGTGATGTTCTACTTTCTCACAGGCCCAGGCCATCGCAACCGGATAGAGCGTAAAGCCGGCGGCCCCGAGAATAAACAGCGCAGGCGCCATCGCGGCGTTGCTGAGCATGGCAAGACAGCCCATGATCACCACGAAGACCTGAACGCGCAGCACCAGCAGACGACCGAAACGATCCGCCAGACGGCCAATCGGCCACTGCCCGACAATACCCGCGCTTACCATGACCGCCATCCAGAAGCCAATTCCGGAATCGCTGACGCCCTGATGATTCAGATAGAGCGGCATCAGGCCATAGAGCGAGCCCAGTACAATCCCCGAGATAATGCAGCCGTTAACGCCCAGACGCGCCTGACGGAGTCTGAGCATTGGCCAGACGTGTGTCGCTTCCTGATGCTCGCTGTTCTGGTTCACAATGCGCGTGAAGAGCAGCGGCAGGATCGCGGCCAGCACCATGCCCGTTACCCACGGCAGAACGCTCATCAGGTCGGTTGGCAGCTTGCTGACCATCAGTTGTCCCAGCACGGTGCCGACATAGTAAACCATCATGTAGGCAGCCAGCAGGCGACCGCGGTTGCGGGAGGTGCCGCTGCACATCAGCGCACTTTCAACGACCACCCAAATCATCGCGCAGCCGACACCGGCGATAAAGCGCCATGCCATCCAGCTCCAGAAGCCGACCATCAGGCCCAGCCCGGCACACCCGGCGGCGAAAATCAGCGAGGCCAGATAATAGCTGCGGTTAAAGCCAAAGCGCTTAATCAGGCTCCCGGTCACCAGCGTACCCAGCAGGTTCCCGGTAAAAAAGGACGAGCTGACCATACCCACCTGCCAGGTCGGTAAGTTTTCATGGGCGAGCCACAGCGGGACGAGCGTATTTAACACTGCGATCGCCAGGGTCAACAAAAGCAGGCCACAGAGCAACAGCAGCACTGGCCGGGTATAGGTGGTCATGGATTAAAAACCGTGAGGAAGTTCAGATTTCGTGCGCATCATGCCACTGGCAAAAACAAAGTCAATCCACTGATTTAGCCGCCTCGCACAATATGTTCCCTGTCGATTTAAAAAACTTATCCTGCTAATGCCACGCCTGCTATAGATATTAATTATGTCTCTGTTTTCATTTATTAATGGGCAAAATTAAAACAAAACGACAGTCGAAAAATTTCATGATCGAAAAAGGAAAAAGCCGGGCACTCAGGCCCGGCTTGATATAACCCAATACACCGTTAACTGGCGACAGCCATACCAACGGTCATATGCAACCCGTAGAACACGCCGCGACCAATCAGTTCACCCGCCAGTACCAGCACAAAAGCCAGTGACAACAACGGCAGCGCAGGCTGATAGCCTTTGAGCTGAGGAGCAATCCAGAATACCAGCGCAGCGACCAGCAGAACGATACGCCAGGCCATCAGCGCACCGTAGTCCGGCACAAGGGCAGAGGCCTGCTGGATAGAGCTGTGAATGGTTGCCAGTTCAGAACCCTGCATCAGAGCGACCATCGCACTCACTACCAGCGCCAGAAGCGAAACAGCGGGCAGCAAACGCATAGCCCATCCGTCGACACCCGCCACGCGCAGCAGCAGGTAGCCCAGCAGCGGCCCGCCGATAAACATCGTCAGGAAGAAGCTCATTGGCGTCCAGACGCTGTACCAGGTGGGGACGGTATCAATGGTGTTATAGACACGCACCATCATCCACACGAACACCACGCCCAGCACCATGGTCAGGATCAGCCACAGGCTGCGCAGACCCGCAGGCAACTTCTTCATAGCGGCCAGCAGCCAGCCTAGCCCACCGACGGCAAAGAAAATTGCGCCACTGGCAATCTCGTTACTCAGTGATGAGGCCCCCACGCGGTTCAGGGAGTTAAACGCGCGCATCGGCGAGCCCAGGTGCAGCGTTGAGGCAATAAAGCCAAGCCCCATCAGCACCCACAGGCCAAACATGCTCAACACCAGACGCTGCTGCTGTTCAGCGTTGAGATTACCCTTCAACAGCGCCAGCGCCAGTACAATGAAGCCACCCGCCACGCACTGACCAAAGACCGTGAAGATCATCAGCGGCCATTCATGCCATCCACTTCCCATCTCACACCTCCTTCGGATTTGCCAGGTAGCCGGTGGTGTCACCTGTAGGACGGCTGTTGGCGTTAGGTTTAATCACAATACTTGGCTTCGTGAAGTGCGCAGACGGCAGCGGCGCCACGGCGGCAAGCTGACCATGTTTTTGACGCAGCTCTTCAATGGGACCAAAGTCCAGCGCGCGCAGCGGACAGGACTCGACGCAAATCGGCTTTTTGCCATCCGCTACGCGGGTGTGGCAACCATCGCATTTGGTCATATGGCCCTTGGCAGCGTTGTACTGTGGCGCGCCATACGGGCAGGCCATATGACAGTAGCGACAGCCGATGCAGACATCTTCATCCACCACCACAAAACCGTCTTCGCGCTTGTGCATCGCCCCGCTCGGACAGACCTTCGTGCAGGCAGGATCTTCACAGTGGTTACAGGCAATCGACAGGTAATACGCAAAGACGTTCTGATGCCAGACGCCGTTATCTTCCTGCCAGTCGCCCCCGGCGTATTCATAGATGCGACGGAAGCTCACGTCCGGCGTCAGGTCTTTGTAATCTTTGCAGGCCAGCTCGCAGGTTTTGCACCCGGTACAACGGCTGGAATCAATAAAAAATCCATACTGGGTTGTCATCGGCTACTCCTTAAACCTTTTCAACCTGGACAAGGTTTGTGTGGGATGGGTTGCCCTTCGCCAGCGGCGACGGACGCTGCGTGGTCAGCACGTTAATACTGCCCGCCTGGTCGATGCGGTTGGCATCAGGGCTGTACCAGGCCCCTTCCCCCAGCGCCACCACGCCTGGCATCATGCGCGGCGTCACTTTGGCCTCAATGTGCACCTCGCCGCGACCGTTGAAGATGCGTACGCGATCGCCATTGCTGATGCCGCGTGCTTTAGCATCCATCGGGTTGATCCACATCTCCTGACGGCAGGCGGCTTTCAGCACGTCTACGTTGCCGTAGGTGGAGTGCACGCGCGCTTTGTAGTGGAAACCGGTCAGCTGCAGCGGGAATTTCGCCGTCAGAGGATCGTTGTAGTTTTCGAAACCTGGCGTGTAGATCGGCAGCGGATCGATAACGTCCCCTTCCGGCAGCTCCCAGGTCGACGCGATTTTTGCCAGCTCTTCGGAGTAGATTTCGATTTTGCCCGACGGCGTGGTCAGCGGGTTCGCCTGCGGATCTTCACGGAACGCTTTGTACGCCACGTGGTGCCCTTCCGGATCGCGCTGTTTGTACATCCCCTGCTTGCGGAAGGTATCAAAGTCAGGGAGGTCCGGGATCGCCTTGCGGGAGAGTTCATGCAGATGGCGCATCCACCCTTCCTGAGTACGTCCCTCGGTAAACTGCTGCTCAACGCCAAGACGTTTCGCCAGCTCAGAGGTCATCTCATAGATGGTTTTGCACTCGAAGCGCGGTTTAATAGCCTGGTCAGTAAAGATCACGTAGGACATGTTGCCGCAGGAGGCGTCCAGCGCGAAATCCATCTGCTCAGAGGCGGTGCAGTCCGGTAGCAGGATATCGGCATATTTCGCCGAGGAGGTCATGTGGCAGTCGATCACTACAATCATCTCGCACTTCTTGTCATCCTGCAGGATTTCATGGGTGCGGTTGATTTCTGAATGCTGGTTAATGAGACAGTTACCGGCATAGTTCCAGATCATCTTGATCGGCACGTCCAGCTTGTCTTTGCCGCGTACGCCGTCGCGCAGGGCGGTCATTTCCGGACCCCGTTCGATCGCATCGGTCCACATAAACATGGAGATGCTGGTCTGAACCGGGTTATCCAGCGTCGGCATACGTTCGAACGGCACTTCATATGAGCCTTCACGCGCGCCGGTGTTACCGCCGTGAATGCCGACGTTGCCGGTCAGAATGGAAAGCATGGAGATGGCACGGGTCGCGATTTCGCCGTTCGCATGACGCTGCGGACCCCAGCCCTGGCTGATATAGGCCGGTTTGGCTGAGCCAATCTCACGCGCCAGCTGAACGATACGCTCTGCCGGGATGCCGGTGATGGTGGAGGCCCACTCCGGCGTTTTCGCCACGCCGTCGCTGCCCTGTCCAAGAATATACGCTTTGTAGTGACCGTTTGCCGGCGCACTGGCTGGCAGAGTTTTCTCGTCATAGCCAACGCAGTATTTATCCAGGAAAGGCTGATCGACAAGGTTCTCAGTGATCATCACCCAGGCCAGCGCCGAGACCAGCGCCGCATCAGTGCCCGGACGAATGGGGATCCACTCATCTTCGCGTCCGGCACCGGTGTCGGTATAGCGCGGATCGATGATGATCATGCGGGCATTGGATTTAGCGCGGGCCTGTTCGAGGTAGTAGGTCACCCCGCCACCGCTCATGCGGGTTTCACCCGGGTTGTTACCGAACAGCACGACCAGCTTACTGTTTTCGATATCGGACGGGCTGTTGCCGTCAGCCCAGCCGCCGTAGGTGTAGTTCAGCCCTGCCGCGATCTGCGCCGAGGAGTAGTCGCCATAGTGATTGAGATAACCGCCGCAGCAGTTCATCAGGCGCGCCACCAGCGTTTTTCCCGGTGGCCAGGAGCGGGTCAGCGTGCCGCCAAGCGTCCCGGTACCGTAGTTCAGGTAGATAGATTCGTTACCGTACTCTTTGATAAGGCGCTGCATATTGGTGGCGATGATGTCGTAGGCTTCATCCCAGCTAATTCGCTCGAACTTCCCTTCCCCGCGCTTACCGACGCGCTTCATCGGGTATTTCAGGCGGTCCGGATTATAGACACGACGACGCATGGAGCGACCACGCAGGCAGGCACGGACCTGATGTAACCCTTCGTAGTTATCGTCCCCGGTATTGTCGGTTTCGACATATTTAATTTCACCATCCACCACATGCATACGTAGCGGACAACGGCTACCGCAGTTTACGGTACAGGCACTCCACACCACTTTTTCCGGGGCAGTGGCCGGGGACAGAGCCTCTGCCGCCGACGCCAGTCGGGTAAAGGGGAGCGTGAAGGCACTGCTGGCTACGGCCAGGCCGCCTATGGCCGTGGTTTTCATCAACCCACGGCGAGTGACCTCGGCAGCCATTAATGCTTCAGGCGCGTTGATTTTCATAGAGACTCACTTTGGTTGCTCACAAAGAAAAGAGAGGCGGCTCATACCGCTATGTAGTTTTATATATAACGAATATCTTCGTTATCAGCTTTTTGTGCTGACTTTCATTCGGAGGAGTATTACTACTTTAGAGGGAGAGGTTATTGCTTCGTATCAAATCAAAGGCATAAAAAAAGCGCCCTGAGGCGCTTTTTTGTTTTAAGACAAATATTAGCCGATGTACTGCTGGCCTTTCATGTATGGACGCAGCACTTCAGGGATCTCAATACGACCGTCTGCCTGCTGGTAGTTTTCCAGCACGGCAACCAGCGTACGGCCTACAGCCAGGCCAGAACCGTTCAGGGTATGCACCAGACGGGTTTTCTTGTCAGATTTGCTGCGGCAGCGAGCCTGCATGCGGCGCGCCTGGAAATCCCAGACGTTAGAGCAGGAGGAGATTTCACGGTAGGTGTTCTGCGCAGGCACCCACACTTCCAGGTCGAAGGTTTTGCAGGCGCCAAAGCCCATATCACCGGTGCACAGCGCCATACGACGGTACGGCAGACCCAGCAGCTCCAGCACTTTCTCAGCGTGGCCGGTCATCTCTTCCAGCGCGTCCATGGATTCTTCAGGACGGACGATCTGCACCATCTCAACTTTGTCGAACTGGTGCATACGGATCAGACCGCGCGTGTCGCGACCGTAAGAACCGGCTTCAGAACGGAAGCACGGAGAGTGCGCCGTCAGTTTGATTGGCAGGTCGTCTTCGTCGATGATCTCATCACGCACGAGGTTAGTCAGCGGCACCTCCGCGGTTGGGATCAGCGCGTAGTTGCTGCTGTCGGCTTCCTCGTCCAGCGGACGGGTGTGGAACAGATCGCCAGCAAATTTCGGCAGTTGGCCCGTACCGTACAGCGTATCGTGGTTAACCAGATACGGTACGTAGGTTTCGCTGTAACCGTGCTGCTCGGTGTGCAGATCCAGCATGAACTGCGCCAGCGCACGGTGCAGATGGGCAATCTGGCCTTTCATCACCACGAAGCGAGAGCCGGTCAGCTTAACCGCTGCCGCAAAGTCCAGGCCCGCGTGCATTTCGCCCAGCGTCACGTGATCGCGCACCTCGAAGTCAAACTCACGAGGCGTGCCCCAGCGTTTCACTTCAACGTTGTCGTTTTCATCTTTGCCGACAGGCACGCTGTCGTCAGGAATATTCGGGATAGCCAGGGCAATATCACGAATCTCGGCCTGAAGAACGTCCAGCTCAGCTTTCGCCTGATCCAGTTCTTCACCCAGTTTGTTCACTTCCAGGCGTAATGGCTCAATATCTTCCCCGCGCGCTTTCGCCTGGCCGATGGATTTCGATCGAGAGTTACGCTCTGCCTGCAGATTTTCAGTTTGTACCTGCAGAACTTTACGACGCTCTTCAAGAGCGCGCAGCTTATCTACATCCAGCTTAAAGCCCCGGCGTGCCAGTTTTTCAGCGACTGCGTCTGGCTCATTACGCAGCAGATTGGGATCGAGCATGCTTATCCTGTGCTTATCGAATTAAAATAGGAAAATGTGACCACAGCCTGCGGCCACAAGGATACATTGCCAACATTACCGCAACGATTGAACTAACGGTAGCGTTTTATAGGGCTATTTTGATCCTGTCCGGCGAGCCAGGTGAGCTTTTCACCAATCTTGCCCTCAAGACCTCTGTTTGTGGGGTGATAATAGCGCGTTTGTGCCATCTCCTGCGGGAAATATTCCTCCCCGGCAGCGTAGGCATTGGGTTCGTCGTGAGCGTAGCGATACTCCTGCCCGTAACCCATCTCTTTCATCAGCCTGGTCGGCGCGTTACGCAGGTGAACCGGCACATCGTAGTCCGGCCGTTCGCGCGCGTCGGACATCGCCGCTTTGAAGGCGGTATAAACCGCATTGCTTTTCGGCGCGCAGGCCAGATAGACAATCGCCTGCGCTATGGCACGTTCGCCTTCCGCGGGTCCAACGCGGGTGAAGCAGTCCCAGGCCGAAAGCGCGACCTGCATGGCGCGAGGATCGGCATTGCCGACATCTTCTGATGCAATCGCCAGGCAGCGACGCGCGACGTATAACGGATCGCCGCCCGCAGTGATAATGCGCGCGTACCAGTAAAGCGCCGCATCCGGCGCGCTGCCGCGCACGGACTTATGCAGCGCCGAGATCAGGTCGTAAAAACGGTCGCCTTTGTTATCGAAACGCGCGCTGCGCTCCCCGGCAATTTCGGTGAGCAGCTCCTGCTTCAGCACCCGCTTCCCGGCATCGTCAACTTCGGCCATATCGGCCATCATTTCCAGCGTATTCAGCGCCCGACGCGCATCGCCGTTGACCAGCTCGGCAATCGCACGACGCGTGTCGTCAGGCAGAACGATATCCTGCCCGCCGTAGCCCCGCGCTTTGTCGTCCATCGCCTGAGTAAGAACCTTTTCGATATCCTCGGTCGTCAGCGATTTGAGCAGGTAAACGCGCGCGCGGGAAAGCAGCGCCGAGTTCAGCTCAAACGACGGGTTTTCGGTGGTCGCGCCGATGAAGAAGATCGTGCCGTCTTCAATATGCGGCAGGAAGGCATCCTGCTGGCTCTTGTTGAAGCGGTGGACTTCGTCCACGAAGAGGATGGTGCGCCGCCCGGCATTGCGGTTCTGCCGCGCACGCTCGATCGCCTCACGGATCTCTTTCACGCCGGAGGTGACCGCCGAGATACGTTCGACGTCCGCGTTGGCATAACGGGCGATCACTTCTGCAAGCGTGGTCTTGCCGGTACCAGGGGGCCCCCAGAGGATCATGGAGTGAAGATGCCCGGCCTCAATGGCGCGCGGCAATGGCTTACCGGCAGCCAGCAGGTGTTGCTGGCCGATGTACTGCGCTAAATTTTCTGGCCGCATGCGAGCGGCCAGAGGTTGAAACGCGTTATCTGAAAAATCGAGCGACAGATTGCCCACTCACGCCTCTTACTTATTGCGTTGGTCGTCCACCGTTACGCCCTTCGGCGGGGTAAAGGTGAATTTCGATGCATCAACGGCGCCGTTCTGCTGAGATTTAAGCTGGTAGCTGCTGCGCTGATCGTCCTGCTCAACCGCGCCGAACTGATTAATGGTACCGTTGGTGCTTACGTTAATGGTGAACTGCTTCAGGTTGCCGTTGCTGCCTTTCGGCGTCAGGACAAACTCGTCACCCGTCTGTTTAATATTATACTGCTGCCAGTCGCTGGCCTGGTTACGGGCAATCAGCATAAACGGCGTATTGCTGGTGGCATCCTTCAGCCAGGTCGCCGTAGCCTGCTCAACGAACGGGTTGAAGAACCATAAGGTTTTGCCGTCAGACACCAGGATGCTCTCATCCGGCTGGGTCATGTGCCAGTTGAACAGATTCGGGCGTTTTACCCACAAATCTCCCTGGCCTTCCTGCACCGCGTTGCCGCTGCCGTCAGTCACTTTTTGCGTGAAGCTGGCGTGGAAGCTGCTTACTTTATCCAGTCGGCTTTTAAGGTCGCTGGCTGCATCAGCCCAGACGCTGCTGGCGACAAAACTGGTGAGTAATGCACAGGCGATGGCGATTTTTTTCATTGTTATTCCTTAAAATACGTCTTCCCGATATGGGGTTTCCGTCTTCTATTCTGGACCTGCCCGAAGGCAGGCGACAGAAGAAAATGCTTAATTTTGGCTGATTTACCCTTCTTTGCAATCGCTGAAGGTTAATCAAACGGCGGCGGTGCCAGCACCTCGCGATTACCGTTATGCCCCTGCTCGCTCACAATGCCCTGCGCTTCCATCTGCTCGATGATACGCGCCGCGCGGTTATAGCCGATGCGGAACTGACGCTGCACCCCAGAGATGGAGGCTTTGCGTTTTTCGGTAACGAAGCTAACCGCCTGATCGAATAACGGATCCAGCTCTTCGCCGCCGTCGAAGCCACCGCCGCCGCCTTCGCTTTCCGTATCGCTGGTAATGCCGTCAACATATTGTGGACGACCGCGCGCTTTCCAGTCCTGGACGACGGCGTGAACTTCCTCATCGCGGACGAACGCACCGTGGACACGCACCGGAGAGGTGGAGTTCGGGCCGGAATAGAGCATGTCACCCATACCCAGCAGCGACTCTGCACCGCCCTGGTCAAGAATGGTACGGGAGTCAATTTTACTTGATACGGTAAAGGCGATACGCGTCGGAATGTTCGCTTTGATAAGGCCGGTAATAACGTCTACGGAAGGACGCTGGGTCGCCAGCACAAGGTGAATACCGGCCGCACGCGCTTTCTGCGCCAGACGGGCAATCAACTCTTCCACTTTCTTACCGACGGTCATCATCAGGTCAGCGAATTCATCGACCAGCACGACGATATAAGGCAGTTTTTCGAGCACCGGATGCTGGGCATCCATGCTGTCACCCGGTTTCCAGTAAGGATCCGGAATCGGACGTCCCATGCGCACCGCCTGGGCGATTTTCTCGTTATAACCGGCCAGGTTACGCACGCCCAGCGCAGACATCAGCTTGTAGCGGCGTTCCATCTCATTGACGCTCCAGCGCAGGGCGTTGGCAGCATCTTTCATGTCGGTCACAACTTCGGTCAGCAGATGCGGGATGCCTTCATAGACCGACAGTTCGAGCATTTTCGGGTCGATCATGATGAAACGCACATCTTCCGGCTGCGCTTTATACAGCATGCTGAGGATCATGGCGTTCACACCGACAGACTTACCGGAACCGGTAGTACCCGCGACCAGCAGGTGAGGCATTTTCGCGAGATCCGCCACCACCGGATCGCCCGCGATATCTTTACCCAGCACCACGGTCAGCGGGGATGGGTTATCGCGGAACTTGGTGTTATCCAGCACTTCACGCAGGTAGACGGTCTGACGTTTCTTGTTCGGCAGCTCAAGCCCAACGTACGGTTTGCCCGGAATCACTTCCACCACACGTACCGCCACGGTCGACAGAGAACGCGCCAGGTCGCGGGACAGGTTGGAAATGCGCGCGGCTTTAACGCCAGGCGCCAGGTTCAGTTCAAAACGGGTGATAACAGGACCCGGCGAGTAGTTCACCACGTCCGCTTTGATGCGGAAGTCAGCCAGACGGGCTTCGACCAGACGCGCCATTTGTTCGAGCGCGAAGGTATCGACCGGTTCCACTTCTGACGGCGGCGGCGTTAACAGATCCAGAGACGGCAGCGGCGTGCTTGGACGCTGCAGCGGACGGCTGTCACCGTTACGCATCAGCAGCGGGTGAATCAGGCTCTCCTGAGGCTGAGGCGCAGGCTGCTGGAACTGCGGCGGCTGTGGTGCCTGCTGCGGTTGAGCATACGGCTGCTGAACTGGTTGTTGAGGCTGCGAGTATGTCTGTGGTGCTGGCTGCTGGCGCAGAGGCGCTGCTTCCGGCATCACGCTCGGGGTAAATAAAGGCTCGCTCGGGCCATCATCCACCAGATCCTTCATCGGCGAAAATTCAAAATCAGACAGCGAGAACGGGTTTGCACCCGCCGGTTGCTCACCGGAATAGCGCTGCTGCTGGGTGGCGGCAAACTGGCGCGCCAGTTCTGCTTCTGCCGCGTCCTCTTCATCTTCCAGCATCGGTTCATCGTGCTGGTATTCTTCACCGTAGCGCTGATTCTGCTGCGCAGCGAACTGGCGGGCCAGCTCGTCCTGCTGCATTTCATCGGCGTCATCTTCGTAGTCAGGCTCGCGCGCTTTCTCTTCAGCCATACGCTGGGAAGGCAGCTTGATACCATAAGAGGCAAGCTCTCGGCGGGTTGGAACGCGAACGCGGTTAGGGCGAGGCAGTTGCGGACCAATCCCCTCCTTCACCTGAGGACGTGGCGCGCCCCCTGTTGCCAGACTAAAGACAGGTGCAGCTGCGGCAGCGGTAGCCTGCTTCACGCTTTCCGCTACGGGTGCGACTGCAGGCGTCGGGTCGATCGGTGGAACGGAAACAGAAGGCGCTTTCGTCACCGGCTCCTGCACCGGTTCAGGCACCGGCTGGTACCAGGCCGCCAGCTGCTCGCGTTCACGCGCACGTCGCTCTTCGACTTCTTCGAAATAGTACAGCGGTGGACGGGCGGGCTTCACCTCTTCCACGATTTCAGGTTCAGGCTGCGGCTCAACATAAGGCTGCACAGGTTCAACCGGTTCAGGCACATACTCCTGATAAGGTTGGGCCACCGGCTGTTCATCGTGCGGGTAATTTTGCGGTTCATACGCAGGCTGCGGCGGCTGATAAGGCTGCTGCCACTGCTCCTGCTGAACAGGGACGTAGCTTTCAGGTTCAGGCGCGATAACGGGCTCCGGCGTGTGAACACCGGGCGCAGTCTGCCAGTCAACCTGCGGCTGCTGAATAACGGATTCCGGCGGCGAAACCGGCGCGGATGGCATCACAGCGTCGACCGGCGCGGCATACGCCTGCGCAGCGGTCGTCGCGGCGGCTGCTGCCGCAACCGGCTCGGTAACCGAGTGGCCATTTAACAGCGGATCGTATTCGTAGAAGTCACCCGGCATGGCCCGGCTGCCGGAGAAGAGCACATCGTCAGGATCGACGGCGACACCCGCCGCGCGATACGCCACCTGCTCGTCTTCATCCATGCGTTTACCGGAGAAGAGCGCCGCATCGGTTTTACGGCCAAGCGGGTTGGCAAATTTCTCAGCAACACGCTGACGACGCGCCAGCGCGCCGCGCAGAATACGCGCACGACGAGACTCGCGACGCTGCACAGGCGCGTCATCTTCCTCTTCCTCTTCGTACTCGTCTTCATCAACCCACGTATCGTCACGACGGGTACGGTTGCTGGCGAAGGTCAGAATAGTGAGGATAAAACTGCCGATTTTCTCGGCAATGCTCACCCAGGACCAGCCGGTAAACAATGTCAGCCCGGCCGCCCAGATGCAGAGCAATGCGAGCGTGCCGCCGCTGCTGTGCAGCATCGGTTGTAGCGCAGAGCTCAACAAACTGCCGATCACCCCGCCAGAGGCGAAGTACCAGATATCATCCGCATTAATCGCTGCCAGCCCGCACGAGGTGAGGATCAGCGCCAGCGCGCCAATCAGGCGCAGCGACACGGCGAAATAGTCGATGTAATCATCGTTCTGACGATGACGCCACGCAAACCAGCATCCGCCAATGATAATGACGGGAAGGGTATAGGCCATCACACCGAAAATGAAAAACAGCGTGTCCGCAAGCCAGGCACCGGGGACACCGCCTAAATTATGGATAGGCTCATGCCATGCAGTTTGTGACCAGCTGGGATCCGAGGGGTTGAAACTGAGTAAGGCTGCCATCAGCCAGACGGCAAAAAGGGCAATAACAATCAGCAAAGCCTCGAGGAGACGACGTCCGCTGCTTAGCTTCGATAGTGTGACTTCTTTGTCTTCAGTGTATTCCTGGCTCAAGAAAGGCTCTCCAGGTATCAGGCATATCCTGCCTGTTTGCTAAAACGGACAACAGTGCCGGGACTCCCCGGCACTGTTGCTGTATGGATTAACAGGAGTGTAATCAAACTACGCTGATTTTGCACCTGTTCCGTGTTAGCGCGTCTTAATAACCAGACGATTGCTCTGTTTGACCTCTTCCATCACCACATAGGTACGGGTGTCATTCACGCCTGGCAGACGCAGCAGGGTTTCACCCAGCAGCTTACGGTAGGCGGACATATCAGGCACACGGGTTTTCAACAGGTAGTCGAAATCACCGGATACCAGGTGACACTCTTGAATTTCTTCAAGTTTCTGTACAGCGGCGTTAAATTGCTCAAACACATCCGGCGCACCACGATTCAGAGTAATCTCAACAAATACCAGAAGTGAGGCATCCAGATAATGCGGGTTCAGCAGAGCCGTATAGCCCTGAATGAAACCCTGTCTTTCCAGTCGACGCACACGCTCAAGGCACGGCGTCGGGGAAAGTCCCACACGTTTTGAAAGCTCGACGTTGGAAATACGCCCATCCTTTTGCAATTCATTAAGAATGTTACGATCGATACGGTCGAGATCTTTGCCAGGGCGCTTCTTGCTATCTACCATTATTATTGTCTCTCTGTATTCCTTCCCTACTCCTGCCTGGACCCTGTGCACATCACTGTTCAGAGCCTGTACCCGTTAGTCATCACATCGCCTGATTATGTATTAGACGCGATGCGGATTCGGGTTCTGTTGGTAAGAAGACCGTTGCCCGAAGGCAGTCACCGACATCACGTATGGCGTCTGTCCACGCCATGCGTAGATTTCACTGACCCGGTAAAAATGGCATTTACGTGCATGCCTATGCGGCATACGGTTAACACGGTTTTTTCTTCTTCCTTGAATGTTTTCGCAAAAGCGCAGGGGATTGTCAAAGCAAAACATCGTTTTTTAGTACAACATGCCGGATATTCATTGCGGCAGGGTATTAATCCTCATTTTATTGCCTTACAAACGACCGGTTTTCAAGAGAAAGCGTGATGTTATCGCGCGCTATTCATCGTCCGTGGCTATTACACAGATTGATATCAAAATTGCTGCGCTCTTTTTTTACGACAACAAATTCCCTACAATCCAGCCAAATGTCTGCCAACAACAATGGGGATCTCATGGGCACGGCCAAACACAGTAAGCTGCTAATCCTTGGTTCTGGACCTGCGGGATATACCGCGGCGGTCTATGCTGCACGCGCTAACCTGCACCCGGTACTCATCACCGGCATGGAAAAAGGCGGTCAGCTGACCACCACCACCGAAGTGGAAAACTGGCCAGGGGACCCGAACGACCTGACCGGGCCGCTGCTGATGGAGCGTATGCACGAGCATGCTGCTAAATTCGAAACCGAAATTTTGTTCGATCATATCAATAAGGTCGATCTGCAGAACCGTCCGTTCCGCCTGACGGGCGACAGCGGCGAATACACCTGTGACGCGCTGATCATCGCCACCGGCGCCTCTGCCCGTTACCTCGGTCTGCCATCCGAAGAAGCGTTCAAAGGCCGCGGCGTTTCTGCCTGCGCAACCTGCGACGGTTTCTTCTACCGCAATCAGAAAGTCGCGGTCATCGGCGGCGGCAACACCGCCGTGGAAGAAGCGCTCTACCTGGCGAACATTGCCTCTGAGGTGCACCTGATCCACCGTCGCGACACCTTCCGCGCGGAGAAGATCCTGATCAAACGCCTGATGGATAAAGTGGAAAGCGGCAACATCGTGCTGCACACCAACCGTACCCTGGAAGAGGTGACGGGCGACCAGATGGGCGTTGCCGGTCTGCGTATCCGTGATACCCAGAACACCGATAACGTCGAAACGCTGGAAGTGGCGGGTCTGTTTGTGGCGATCGGTCACAGCCCGAACACCGCGATCTTCGACGGTCAGCTGGAGCTGGAAAATGGCTACATCAAAGTGCAGTCCGGCATTCACGGTAACGCGACCCAGACCAGCATCCCGGGCGTGTTCGCGGCCGGCGACGTGATGGACCATATTTACCGTCAGGCGATCACCTCTGCGGGCACCGGCTGTATGGCCGCGCTGGACGCTGAACGCTACCTCGATGGACTGGCTGAACAAGGTAAATAATCTTTACAAGTCAGTAACAAACGTAAATAAAGGCGGCGATAAGTCGCCTTTATTGTCTCCCCGTTGTAACATTGCGCTGCCCAATTTCTAATAACGTCACCTGCAAAGTACGCAATGGAAAAAACCCGTCAACAAGAGTTAACACGCTGGCTGAAACAGCAAAGCGTTATTTCCCGCCGCTGGCTTACGATTTCCCGTCTCCTGGGATTCGTTAGCGGCCTGTTGATTGTTGCCCAGGCATGGCTGCTGGCCCGCATTCTTAATCACATGATCATGGAGAACATTCCACGCGAAGCGCTCCTGCTGCCCTTTATTGTCCTGATCCTGATTTTTATCCTGCGCGCCTGGGTGGTGTGGCTGCGTGAGCGCGTCGGTTTTCACGCCGGACAGCACATCCGCTACGAGATCCGCCGTCAGGTGCTCGACAGGCTTCAGGAAGCCGGGCCCGCGTGGATCCAGGGTAAACCAGCCGGTAGCTGGGCGACGCTGATCCTTGAGCAGATTGACGATATGCACGACTACTATGCGCGCTATCTGCCGCAGATGGCCCTTGCCGTCTTCGTTCCGCTGCTGATCGTGATCGCCATCTTCCCGGTGAACTGGATGGCTGCGCTGATTCTGATGGGCACCGCCCCGCTGATCCCACTGTTTATGGCGCTGGTCGGGATGGGGGCTGCGGATGCCAACCGCCGTAACTTCCTGGCACTGGGTCGCCTGAGCGGCCATTTCCTCGATCGTCTGCGCGGCATGGAGACGTTACGCATTTTTGGCCGCGGTGAAGCGGAAACCGAAAACATTCGCCAGGCGTCACAGGACTTCCGTCAGCGCACTATGGAAGTGTTACGCCTCGCCTTCCTGTCTTCCGGCGTACTGGAATTCTTTACCTCTCTGTCGATTGCCCTCGTGGCGGTCTACTTCGGTTTCTCCTACCTCGGCGCGCTGGATTTTGGCCATTACGGCACGGCGGTGACCCTTTCTGCCGGGTTCCTGGCGCTGATCCTGGCCCCGGAGTTTTTCCAGCCGCTTCGCGATCTGGGGACCTTCTATCACGCCAAAGCCCAGGCGGTTGGCGCAGCCGATAGCCTGAAAACGTTCCTGGAAACGCCGCTGGCACACCCGGAGCGCGGTGACGTGACGCTGAATGCTAAAGAGCCCGTGACCATCGAAGCGCAGGACTTTTCCATTCTGTCACCCGAAGGCAAAGTGCTTGCGGGTCCGCTGAACTTTACCTTACCTGCAGGACAGCGCGTGGTGCTCGTCGGCACCAGCGGTTCCGGGAAAAGTTCTCTGCTGAATGCGCTATCCGGATTTATGGCCTATACGGGTTCACTGCGGATCAACAGAACCGAACTGCGTAACCTCGATCCTGACGCCTGGCGTAAACAGCTCAGCTGGGTGGGCCAAAACCCGCAGCTTCCCGCCGCTACGCTGCGTGAAAACGTCCTGCTGGCGCGCCCGGATGCGCGTGAAGATGAACTGCAGTCGGTTCTCGACCGCGCCTGGGTCAGCGAGTTTCTGCCGCTGCTCCCGCAAGGGGTAGATACCGTGGTCGGTGACCAGTCCGCCGGGCTGTCGGTCGGACAGGCGCAGCGTGTGGCCGTTGCCCGCGCGTTGTTGAATCCTTGCCAGCTGATGCTGCTGGATGAGCCCGCCGCCAGCCTGGATGCCCACAGCGAGCAGCGCGTAATGGAAGCACTGAACGCCGCCTCCCGGCAGCAAACTACCCTGATGGTCACCCATCAGCTGGAAGGCATTGCCGACTGGGACCAGATCTGGGTCATGGAGAACGGCCGTATTGTTGAGCAAGGCGATTACGCCTCTCTCGTTGCCGCGCAGGGACCGTTTGCCGCCCTGCTGGCGAACCGTCAGGAGGACATCTGATGCGTGCTCTGCTGCCTTATCTTGCGCTCTATAAACGCCACAAATGGATGCTGACGCTGGGGATTGTGCTGGCCATTGTCACGCTGCTCGCCAGCATCGGACTGCTCACGCTTTCCGGCTGGTTCCTGTCGGCCTCGGCCGTCGCGGGGTTCGCCGGATTATACAGCTTCAACTACATGCTTCCGGCTGCCGGGGTTCGCGGTACCGCCATCACCCGTACTGCCGGACGCTATTTCGAACGGCTGGTCAGCCACGACGCCACTTTCCGCGTGCTGCAGCACCTGCGCATCTACACCTTCAGCAAGCTGCTGCCCCTCTCCCCTGCCGGGCTGGCGCGTTTTCGTCAGGGTGAGCTACTCAACCGTGTCGTTGCGGATGTCGACACGCTGGATCACCTGTACCTGCGCGTGATCTCCCCGATCGTGGGCGCGTTTGTGGTGATTGTCGTGGTCACGCTGGGGCTGTCTGTTCTGGATGTTCCCGTGGCGCTGACGCTGGGCGGGATCATGCTGCTGACGCTCATCATTCTGCCGCCGCTGTTTTACCGCGCCGGGAAATCCACCGGGGAAAACCTGACGCGTTTGCGCGGAGACTACCGCCAGCAGTTAACCTCCTGGCTTCAGGGGCAGGCTGAGCTGACCATTTTTGGTGCCAGCAAGCGCTACCGCGCGCGGATGGAAAGTACGGAGCTGAACTGGCATGAAGCCCAGCGCCGCCAGTCGGAGCTGACGGCCTTCTCTCAGGCGCTGATGATGCTGATCGGCGGCGTGGCGGTGATAGCCATGCTGTGGCTGGCCTCCGGCGATGTCGGGGGGAATTCACAGCCGGGTCCTCTTATTGCCCTTTTCGTCTTCTGCGCGCTGGCGGCGTTTGAAGCGCTGGCCCCGGTGACGGGCGCCTTCCAGCATCTGGGTCAGGTCATCGCCTCTGCCCTGCGCATCACCCAGATTGCGGAGCAGGAGCCTGAAGTTACGTTCAGTGCCGGGCAAACCGCTGTTCCAGAGCAGGTTGCGCTGACGCTTGAAGATGTCACCTTCGCCTACGACAAACAGGCGCAGAACGCGCTGGACAGTATCAACCTTTCTGTTAAGGCAGGACAGCGGATTGCGATCCTCGGCCGTACCGGCTGCGGTAAATCGACACTGCTGCAGTTGCTGACCCGCGCCTGGGATCCGCAGCGCGGTCATATTCGTTTTAATAATACGTTGCTGACTGATTTCAGCGAGCAGGCCCTGCGCAAGGCCGTGAGCGTCGTTCCGCAGCGCGTGCATCTGTTTAGCGCCACGCTGCGCGATAACCTGCTGCTGGCCGCGCCAGAGGCCTCTGATGATGCGCTTTGCACCATGCTGGAGCAGGTCGGACTGCAAAAGCTGCTTGAGGACGAGGGATTGAACAGCTGGCTGGGCGAAGGCGGCCGCCAGCTCTCCGGCGGTGAGCTGCGCCGTCTGGCCATTGCGCGCGCGCTGCTGCACGATGCGCCGCTGATGCTGCTCGACGAGCCCACCGAAGGGCTGGATGCCACGACCGAGAGCCAAATCCTTGATTTACTGGCGAATGTTATGACCGGCAAAACCGTGCTGATGGTCACGCACCGCCTGCGCGGACTGGCGAGCTTTGATCGGATAATTGTGATGGACAACGGACACATTATTGAGCAAGGTAGTCACGCAGAGCTGTTGGCGAAACAGGGTCGCTACTACCAGTTTAAACAGCGTCTGTAGACTATATTTGTAGCGTCCTCACTCGCGTACTGGAGTTTTGCTGTCATGCGCCTGGTCCAGCTTTCTCGTCATAACATCGCGTTCCCTTCTCCGGAAGGGGCGCTGCGTGAGCCCAACGGGCTGCTGGCCCTCGGTGGTGACCTCAGTCCCGCTCGACTATTAATGGCGTACCAGCGCGGAATATTCCCCTGGTTTTCCCCCGGCGATCCGATTTTATGGTGGTCTCCCGATCCGCGTGCCGTGCTGTGGCCAGGGCAGTTTCACGTGAGCCGCAGCATGAAGCGTTTCCATGCGAAATCACCGTACCGCGTCACCCTCAACCACGCCTTTGGTCAGGTCATTGAAGGCTGTGCTGAAGACCGTTATGAAGGGACATGGATAACCCGCGATATTATTACCGCCTACCACCAGCTCCATGAGCTTGGCTACGCCCACTCCATCGAGGTGTGGGAAGGCGGAGCGCTCGTTGGCGGCATGTACGGCGTGGCGCAGGGGACGCTGTTCTGCGGCGAGTCGATGTTCTCCCGCGCGGTGAATGCCTCGAAAACGGCGCTGCTGGTCTTCAGCCAGGCGTTTGCCCAGCGCGGTGGACGCCTGATCGATTGTCAGGTGCTTAACGAGCACACGGCTTCCCTCGGCGCCGTTGAGATCCCGAGACGCCAGTACATCGAGCATCTGGATGCCAGCCGTCAGGAGAAGCTCCCCCGCGACTTCTGGATACCGAGAACGCTCTTTATGCCCAATGTCTAAATGTTTTCCGCATATTTTTTGTGAGGGTGTTATAATTATGCCGCAGAGTAGCTTCTGCCTGTTGCCCCGCCGCCGTTTGGGACCCTCGCTTCAGATAACGTCCTGACGTTTATCCTGTTGTCTCCCCTTTACGAATGCGCTTCCTGTTCGGTTGTACCGTGACGCTTGGGCAATGCGCCGAAACTGTTTTGCTGCGTTTTAATCGCGCAATTCTTTACTTAATTGATGAATTTCGGCATTATCTTGCCGGTTCAAAACTTGGTAGTGATACCCCAGAGGATTAGATGGCCAAAGAAGACAATATTGAAATGCAGGGTACCGTACTTGATACGTTACCTAATACCATGTTTCGCGTAGAGCTGGAAAACGGTCACGTGGTAACTGCGCACATCTCCGGTAAAATGCGCAAAAACTACATCCGCATTTTGACGGGCGACAAAGTGACTGTTGAACTGACCCCGTACGACCTGAGCAAAGGCCGCATTGTCTTCCGTAGTCGCTAATTGTTTTCGCCTGTAATGGCAGATGAATATTTAAAAGGTCGGGATTATCCCGGCCTTTTTTATTTATGGCTTTAGTGTTGCTGCGTCGGAAGATGTATTGTCATCCATGGTTGTACAGGAGCGATTAAATCTCCTGCCATAGAATGCGCCATGTCGTGAAGTAATCCCGTAAGATGCGGCAGCATATCGCGGTCAAAATGCGACACCAGCAGCACGTGGTTTAACGCCCGGCAGTAGTCACATTTCGTTTCTGTATCTTCCAGCAGCCACTCTTTTTGCCGCGGTTGTTCCGCTTCTTCCTCAAATTCCAGTATCTGAATATCACGCATGGATTCCGTGAGGCCGGTTTTCACCTCTTCCAGATAAGCCCCGAGGCAACGGCAAACGGGCTGCGTTTGGGGGAGTGATTTGCAGTCGAGAAGGATTTCGGTGAGCAGTTTGCAGCGCTCGGCAAGGGTTGGGAGATCGGGGTTGAGGGAGAGTTCGCTGTAAAGTTGGGCGAAATTATTAATATCAGTCATATGTGATCCTTTATGCACGTAAGATTGTTTGTGCACACTTTCAGGACGCCAATCCCGGCACCTGATTTTGCAGGTGCGACACTATTTTATTACTGTATATTTACCCAGCAACTAACTTCGAAAGAAACTGGAAAGCGCCTCGCAAAATTCCTCTGCGGCCTGTTGCCCTCACCCCAACCCTCTCCCACAGGGAGAGGGAGAAAACACTAAAAACGACAACACTGTTGTCGTTTTGCTTTTACCTTGGCAGACATAAAAAAACCGGGCTATTGCCCGGTTTTTAAGACCTACGTTACAACTCAGTGAGCCGCTTCCGGCTTGTGCTTCGCCGCACTCTGGAAATCGTACGTCAGTTCGTTCTTCGCCTGGTCCAGCGCCACGGTCACCTGGCCGCCGTCCACCAGCGAGCCAAACAGCAGCTCGTTCGCCAGCGGTTTCTTCAGGTTGTCCTGAATCACGCGCGCCATCGGACGGGCACCCATCGCACGGTCGTAGCCTTTCTCGGCCAGCCAGTTGCGGGCCTCCTGGCTCACTTCCAGCGACACGCCTTTCTGATCCAGCTGAACCTGCAGCTCGACGATGAACTTGTCCACCACCTGATGGATCACCTCAGTAGACAGGTGATCGAACCAGATAATGTTGTCCAGACGGTTACGGAACTCCGGCGTGAAGATCTTCTTGATCTCCTCCATCGCATCGGTGCTGTTATCCTGGTGGATCAGGCCGATGGATTTACGCTCGGTTTCACGCACCCCGGCGTTGGTGGTCATCACCAGCACCACGTTGCGGAAGTCCGCCTTGCGCCCGTTGTTGTCGGTCAGCGTCCCGTTGTCCATCACCTGCAGCAGGATGTTGAACACGTCCGGGTGCGCCTTCTCGATTTCATCGAGCAGCAGGACCGCGTGCGGATGCTTGATCACCGCGTCGGTGAGCAGGCCGCCCTGGTCAAAGCCCACGTAGCCCGGAGGCGCACCAATCAAACGGCTGACGGTGTGACGCTCCATATACTCGGACATATCAAAGCGCAGCAGCTCAATGCCCAGCGCTTTGGAAAGCTGAACCGTCACCTCGGTTTTCCCCACGCCGGTCGGGCCAGCGAACAGGAAGGAACCGACAGGCTTGTGGTCATGCCCCAGTCCGGCGCGGGCCATCTTGATCGCTTCGGTTAAGGCCTCAATGGCTTTATCCTGACCAAAGACCAGCATTTTCAGGCGATTGCCGAGGGTGCGCAGCGTGTCGCGGTCGCTCTGAGAAACGCTCTTCTCAGGGATACGCGCGATGCGGGCCACCACGGACTCAATATCCGCCACGTTAACGGTTTTCTTACGCTTGCTGGCCGGCATCAGACGCGCACGCGCCCCTGCCTCGTCAATCACGTCTATCGCCTTATCCGGCAGATGACGATCGTTGATGTATTTCACCGCCAGCTCCACCGCCGCACGGACCGCTTTTGCGGTGTAACGCACGTCGTGGTGCGCTTCGTACTTCGGCTTCAGGCCGTTGATGATCTGCACCGTTTCCTCGACGGACGGTTCGGTCACGTCGATTTTCTGGAAGCGGCGCGCCAGCGCACGGTCTTTCTCAAAGATGTTGCTGAACTCCTGGTAGGTCGTGGAGCCAATCACGCGGATCTTGCCGCTGGAGAGCAGCGGTTTGATCAGGTTAGCCGCATCCACCTGGCCACCGGAGGCCGCACCTGCGCCGATGATGGTGTGGATCTCATCGATAAACAGGATGCTGTTGGTGTCCTGCTCCAGCTGTTTTAACAACGCCTTGAAGCGTTTTTCAAAATCACCGCGGTATTTGGTGCCCGCCAGCAGCGAGCCGATATCCAGCGAGTAGATGGTGCAGTCGGCAATCACTTCCGGCACGTCGCCCTGCACAATGCGCCAGGCAAGACCCTCGGCAATCGCGGTTTTACCCACGCCTGATTCCCCCACCAGCAGCGGGTTGTTCTTGCGGCGACGGCACAGCACCTGGATCGCGCGCTCCAGCTCTTTATCGCGACCAATCAGCGGGTCGATACCGCCAACGCGAGCAAGCTGGTTAAGGTTGGTGGTGAAGTTTTCCATACGATCCTCCCCGCCTGCTTGCTCTTCATTGTTATTGACCTGATTGCTGGAATCCGATGACTGGTTAGGCTCGTCTTTGCGCGTTCCGTGAGAGATAAAGTTAACCACGTCGAGGCGGCTGACTTCGTGTTTGCGCAGCAGGTAGGCAGCCTGTGACTCCTGCTCGCTGAAGATGGCGACTAAGACGTTTGCGCCAGTCACTTCGCTACGTCCGGAAGACTGGACGTGGAAAACCGCGCGCTGCAGCACGCGCTGGAAGCTGAGCGTCGGCTGCGTGTCGCGCTCTTCTTCACTGGCTGGCAGCACCGGTGTGGTTTGTTCGATGAAGGCTTCGAGTTCCTGACGTAGCGCCACCAGATCCACGGAGCAGGCTTCCAGCGCTTCGCGGGCAGATGGGTTGCTAAGCAGTGCGAGCAGTAAATGCTCGACGGTCATAAACTCATGTCGGTGCTCACGCGCTCTGGCGAAAGCCATGTTTAAACTGAGTTCCAGTTCTTGATTGAGCATAGGCACCTCCCCCAATTTTATGCCTTATCAGGCCTTTTCCAGCGTACACAGCAACGGATGCTCGTTCTCCCTCGCATAGTCGTTCACCATCGCTACTTTGGTTTCCGCCACTTCGGCTGTGAAGATGCCGCAGATAGCTTTGCCACGATAATGAACGGTAAGCATCAGTTGCGTTGCACGTTCTACATCATAAGAAAAGAACTTTTGTAGCACGTCAATAACAAATTCCATCGGCGTGTAATCATCGTTCATTAACATAACTTTATACATAGATGGCGGTTTTAGCGCGTCGCGCACTTTATCTTCCGCCAGCTGGTCAAAATCCAGCCAATCGTTGGTCTTACCCATTATGCATAACCACTTTGAATCTACCTCAGATGTTAGATAACAATCATCTATTACTGTCATCCGCGATGTCTGTCACAAACTATTGCAATAGCGTTAACTGCTTCAAACTTTGGTTGATTATTGTCCCATCTCCAGCGCCAAACGCTTGACGACTTCTTTCGTTTCTCTAAATTGTACAAGCGTGAGATGGCGAGGTTTTGAACAGCCCCCACTCCACCACCGGTTCATTCCATCTTAACTTATAAGATTTACGAAGGATGTCGAAGCATGGAAATGGGTACTGTTAAGTGGTTCAACAACGCCAAAGGGTTTGGCTTCATCTGCCCCGAAGGCGGCGGCGAGGATATCTTCGCTCACTATTCCACCATTCAGATGGATGGTTACAGAACGCTCAAAGCCGGGCAGTCCGTCCGGTTCGATGTACACCAGGGACCAAAAGGCAATCATGCAAGCCTAATCGTACCCGTTGAAGCAGAGACGGTTGCATAGCTCTCTGTTTTATTGTGTACATCCCGCAGTCAAAATGCCAGCCCGATCGGCTGGCATTTTTATTTTCGGGTTATTCCCGAGCCAGCGCGTCCACCGGATCCAGCCGCGCCGCATTGCGGGCGGGCAACCAGCCAAACAAAATGCCGGTAAAGGTCGAACACAAAAATGCGGTAATAATGGCAACCGGCGAGAAGCCAATCTCCCAGCCGGGTAAAAAGAGCTGGAGTGCAAACGCGATCATCATCGAGAGCGCAATGCCCATCGCCCCGCCGACCAGACACACCAGCACGGCTTCAATCAAAAACTGCTGCAGCACGTCACTGGCGCGGGCCCCGACCGCCATGCGGATGCCGATCTCCCGGGTGCGTTCCGTTACCGACACCAGCATGATGTTCATCACCCCGATGCCGCCGACGACCAGCGAAATCACCGCCACCAGCGTGAGGAACAGCTGAAGAGTACGTGTGGTCTTTTCCGCCGTTTTCAAGAGGCCGTCCATATTCCAGGTGAAGAAATCTTTCTTCCCGTGGCGCAGGATTAACAGCCGCTCAAGCTGCTGTTCGGCGAGCGCGCTGTCGTAGCCCTCCTTCACGCGCACGGTGATGGAGTTGAGCCAGGACTGCCCCATAATCCGCCCGGAGATGGTGGTGTAGGGCAGCCAGACGCGCAGGATCTTGCTGCTGCCAAACATCGACTGCTTCTCTTCCGCCACGCCGATGACCGTGGCAGGCATGTTGCCGACCAGGATCACTTCGCCTACCACGTTGACTTTATTGGGGAAGAGCTGCCTGCGCGAGTTCGCGTCCAGCACCACCACCTGCGCCCTGCCCGCCAGCTGTTCGGCGTTAAAGGTAGCGCCTTCACTGAAGGTCATGCCGTAGACGTTGAAATAGTCTCCGCTAACGCCGTTCGCACTGGCGGCAACGTCGACATTGCCCACCCGCAGGCGCAGGTTCTGCGACACCGCAGGCGTGGCGGAGTTGACCCACGGCTGCTTCTGAATGGCCGCCAGATCGTCGTATTTCAGCGCCTGCTGATACTGCGGCTCGTCGTCGCCAAAGTCTTTGCCGGGATACACGTCAATGGTATTGGTGCCGATGGCGCGGATATCTGCCAGCACCAGCTGCTTGGCCGCGTCGCCCACCACCACAATCGACACCACCGAGGCGATACCGATGATGATGCCGAGCATCGTCAACAGGGTACGCATTTTGTTGGCCGCCATCGCCAGCCAGGCCATGGTCAGCGCTTCACGAAAGCCGCTGGAAAACTGTCCCCAGCCGGTTGATGTCGGGAGCGCTTCTTTCGGCGCCGCTGCTCTGGACTCGCGCGGCGGCGGATTGCTGACCAGCTCGCCGTCGTGGATCGCAATAATGCGTTCCGCCTGCGCCGCCACCTGCGGATCGTGGGTAACAATGATGACCGTGTGCCCCTGATCGCGAAGCTGATGGAGGATCGCCATCACCTCTTCGCCGGAATGGCTGTCGAGCGCGCCGGTCGGCTCATCCGCGAGGATCACCTGCCCGCCGTTCATCAGGGCGCGGGCAATACTCACGCGCTGCTGCTGGCCGCCGGAAAGCTGCGAGGGCTGGTACTCCAACCGCTCTGCCAGCCCCAGACGCGTCAGCAGCATCTGCGCGCGCTCGAGGCGTTTTTTACGCTCGACGCCCGCATAGACCGCAGGTACTTCCACGTTCTGCGCGGCATTGAGGTGAGAAAGCAGATGGTAACGCTGGAAGATAAAGCCGAAGTGTTCCCGGCGCAGCTTCGCCAGCGCGTCGCCATCCAGCGTGGAGACATCCGTCCCGGCCACGCGATAGGTACCGCTGGTGGGTTTATCCAGGCAGCCGAGAATGTTCATCAGCGTCGATTTACCGGAACCCGATGCGCCGACAATCGCCACCATCTCGCCCGCCTCCACGCGCAGGGAGATGCCCTTCAGCACCTCCACCGGGCCATCGCCGGAGGGATAGCTGCGACGAATGTTATTCAGCTCAAGCAGCGCCGTCATTTGGCGGCTCCGGGCAGGCTTTCGCTGACAACAACCTCCTCGCCCTCTTCCAGCCCTTTCACCACTACCACGTCAGTGTCGTTGCGCGCGCCAATCACGACCTCACGCTCGCGCGTTTCGCCGTTGCGCAGCACTTTCACTTTATAACGGCTATCCCCGGCGGATTCGCCGAGCGCAGAGAGCGGAATGGTCAGCACGTTCTTCACGCCGGTCAGCTGGATATGCACCTGTGCGGTCATGTCCAGACGCAGCACGCCCTGCGGGTTTGGCACTTCAAAACGAGCATAGTAGAAAATAGCGTCGTTCACTTTTTCCGGCGTCGGCAGAATGTCTTTCAGCACGCCTTCGTAGCGCGTCTGCGGATCGCCCAGTACCGTAAACCAGGCGTTTTGCCCCGGCTTAAGATGGATCACATCCGCTTCTGAGACCTGGGCTTTGACCAGCATGGTGCTCATGTCCGCCAGCGTCAGAATGTTTGGCGCCTGCTGTGCGGCAATCACCGTCTGCCCCTGGAGCGTGGTGATCTGGGTCACTTCGCCCGCCATCGGTGCCACAATTTGGGTGTAGTCGAGGTTGGTTTTCGCCGTATCCAGCGAAGCCTGATTGCGTTTGATTTGCGCGTCAATCGTGCCAATCTGCGCCTGTTTCACCGCCAGTTCAGTGGTGGCGGTATCTAAATCTTGTTTTGAAATAGCCTGAGTTTTAGCCAGCGCCTGCTGACGGGTTAGCGTCACCTGGGCCAGGTTACGTTCTGCCAGCGCCTGCGCACGCTGCGCGCGCAGTTCCATCAGCGTGGCTTCCACCTCGCGGATCTGGTTCTCAGCCTGTTCAGGATCGATAACGCCGAGCAGCTGGCCTTTTTTCACCTTGTCGCCAATCTCAACCGACAGCGTTTTCAGCTGGCCGCTGACCTGAGCGCCGACGTCAACCTTGCGCAGCGCGTCAAGCTTGCCCGTCGCGAGGACGTTTTGCTGCAGTTCGCCCGGACGAACAATCAGTGTCTGATACTGCGGCACCGGCGCGTTCAGCACCTGCCATAGCCAGTATCCACCGGCTAAAACCACGACCGCCAGCAGCAGAAACAGCGTTCTGCGTTTTCCCTTGAGGTTCATAAATAATCCAAATAAATGTTCTGGCAATGATAAGTGTTGATTCTATCTAAACGACTCCTCAACGAAACCCCTTCTTCTTGAAATCGTCACAATTTGTTTACGAGACGTTGAACGTTCGCCTGCTGAAATGGAGATCTTCATCAAGAAGCAGGATCTATCATGTCTTCCATCGTCGATACACCTTTTTCAAACTTGCCTCAGCCTAAATCTGGCTGGCAGCTCTTCAAAAATCTGGCTTTCGGTAAGCTCAAACCAGGACTGGCGTGGCAAAACCCCGCCTATCGACGTAAATTCATGTTACGTTCACTGGCGACACCCATTAGCACTGCGCGCCTGTTAACAAGTCTTGCAAAACAACCACGTCTGATGCAGATGCTGCAGGTACAACCAGGGCTACCGTGTCGGTTGCATCGTCCCTGGTTGACGGTGAATATGGATCGACAGCATGCGCTGGAATCCCTCAACTGGCACTATCAGACGATGAGCCGCCAGCTTCCGGTGACGCTGCTAACGGGTTATTTTTCGAAGAAGGGCTTCACCCTGCTGACCTTAACCGGCAAAGATGAACAGCAATTTACCGTCCGTCTGTGCGCCGATGCGTTTCTGGATAAAGAAGGGGAAGCCACCCTCGCCTTCTGCGACCATCAGAATACGGTGCTGGCCGAGATGACCTTCACCCTGTGCCAGTTTGAGGGAAAATCGACGCTGTTCATTGGCGGTTTGCAAGGGGCAAAAGCGCATGTTCCCCATGAGCTGATCCAGGGTGCGACGAAAGCCTGCCATGGTCTGTTCCCGAAACGTCTGTTGGTCGAGGCCGCCATGACCCTCGGCACCGCCTTCCCGGTAGAACAGATTATCGCCGTCAGTAACGATACCCATATTTATCGCAGCTGGCGCTACCGCAAGAAAAAAGAGGGGAAACTGTTGGCCGATTACGACAGTTTCTGGCTCTCTATCGGCGGTGAAAAACAGGATAACGGTAACTTTATGCTGCCGCTCGTCATGCCGCGTAAACCGATGGAAGAGATCGCCAGCAAAAAACGCTCCGAATATCGCCGCCGCTACGAGCTGCTGGATAGCCTGATTCAGCAGGTGAAACAGGCGACCCAACGCTAATCCGCTTTCCCGCGTGCCAGCCACAGCACGCGGGAAAACATCTTCCGCAGCAGGGTCGGTACCGCCTCTACGCCCCGCCTTCCCGCTTCCGTCGCCACTTCAATGGCTAAATCCGGTTTTGACGAACGATGAATGGCTTTGGCGATCACGCGCCGCATGTTCATCGGGACATCGACCGGCACCATGGCAATGCGGTGGAAGACGTCATCGAACCCCTGACGGTACATAAAGTGTTCCATGTCCATCGCAGGGAGCATGGTTAAATGGTCGCGCTCTTCCTCACGCTCGTTATTCAGCAGGCTGCGTACGGTCGAGGCATATTTTTTGCCCGCCTCATCACCGTCGACCAGAACGTGCCACTCGATCCCCATCCGGCGAGCAAATTTTATCAGCGGCTTTAGTCCCGACTGGGCGAATTCAATCACCTTAATGCCTTCCGCATCAAAATGGTGGCCGCACTGGCGCGCCAGTTCGTTGATAACCCACGTTTCCGTTTCCCCCTCCACCAGCAGCCAGCAGCGGGCAAAGAGCGACGACGCGCGGTTAAAGCGAATATGAAACGCGATGCGCCGCCCGTCTTCCGCGTTCAAACCACCCGGACCAAGCCGGAAAGCGGAGACGCGGGAGGACTCACGGACCAGACGGCAGACGTGTTCTACCGGCGTCAGCGATAATAATTCACCGGAATTGGTGGTCGTAATGCGCTGGAGCGGCAGCAGATTCAGCAGATGCCATGCCACGGAGAGCATGATGGGATGCAGCCGCGTTTCCGGGTCTTCCACCAGCAGCAGCGGCCGGGCGTCCCGGTCAAGACGAACGGTGCCTTTGGCCTGCAGAAGCGTTGAAAACAGCCCCAGCAAAATCACCCGATGGGTACGACCGCCGGGCCGGTCAATCATTCGGTTAATGATGTCGAGGTAACGCCAGCTGCGCTGCTCATCATGAGAACGGCGGCGCATCAGACGATGACGCGACTCAGAGGTTCCATGCTCGGAAAAATAGTGCTCCAGGAGTTGCACCATTGCGGACAACCCCTGACGGATTTGACCATCGGTCAGATTTTGCGGACGCGACACCAGCTCTCTTGCCAGAAAATCCAGCTCGCGGGCGGTGACTTCCACGTCCGGCATATTGGGTACGGTACCGTTACGAATACGCCGCATAAAACGCGCATCGCGCAGGCGTAACACCGGCGTCAGGCGAATCAGGTGGCGGGCCAAATCGTCGATATTCTCAAGCGGGATCGGGTTGGCTTTCTCATCGAGAAAATCACGCAGGGTGAGTACCCCCTCGTTCTCCGCCATCTCCCCTTCCAGCCGATAGAAAATCCGGTGGAAACCGTCATCGCACGGCACCCAGCAGGGTGACAGCGGGCGGAAGCGACGCACCCGATGCCGTCCGGGCTCGGATTCGCGGAACGTCAGGATGATATGCAGGTGCTTCTCGCGCCCCGTCACGTCGCCGGGCGGGAACCAGAAATCGTCGCGAACGAAGTGATACAGATCGTCTTCGGGCGAAAGCAGTAACGTCAGCGCATCCAGCAGGCTGGACTTACCCCACGCGTTCTCGCCGATCAGGACGTTGTTCTGTTCCAGCTGCAGCGACAGGCGGTTAATACCGCGAAACCCGACAATTTCCACACGTTCGAGAAGCATAAATCCCCCGACAAATGATCACTTTTTCCTTTAAGTTATCAGCAGTATAGCGGGAGGCGTTCTGTCACGACAGCACAACGTTCACCCTTGCGAGAATTAGTCTATGCTCTATTTACCGCTAATTTGAACAAGGATTGACATCGCATTGCCTAAAATCAAACCAACAGAATTTATTTAAGTGGCGAAGGGGTGTTGTTATTTTTTAGAATAGAGACTCTTTGAGTCGTCATCCCTTTATGACGATATATCCCGCGCGCGGGAAAGCGTGCGGATAATTATTTTGAGGTGGTTATGTTTAGAAAATTAGCGGCAGAATGCTTTGGTACATTCTGGCTGGTATTTGGTGGCTGCGGTAGCGCCGTTCTGGCAGCAGCATTCCCGGAATTGGGTATTGGTTTTGTCGGCGTCGCGCTGGCGTTTGGTTTAACCGTATTAACCATGGCGTTTGCCGTGGGACATATTTCCGGCGGTCATTTTAACCCGGCAGTGACATTAGGTTTATGGGCAGGCGGCCGTTTCCCGGCAAAAGACGTGATTGGCTACATTGTGGCGCAGGTGGTTGGCGGTATTATTGCAGCTGGCGTTCTGTACGTGATTGCCAGCGGTAAAGCCGGGTTCGACGCGGCGGCCAGCGGCTTTGCCTCTAACGGCTTCGGCGAACACTCTCCGGGCGGTTACTCCATGCTGTCTGCCATCGTGATTGAAATTGTGCTGACCGCCGGCTTCCTGCTGGTGATCCACGGCGCAACGGACAAACACGCGCCAGCCGGTTTTGCCCCGATTGCGATTGGCCTGGCGCTGACGCTTATCCATCTGATTTCGATTCCGGTCACCAACACCTCCGTTAACCCGGCACGCAGCACCGCCGTCGCCATCTTCCAGGGCGGCTGGGCGCTTCAACAGCTGTGGCTGTTCTGGGTGATGCCAATTATCGGCGGTATCCTGGGCGGCGTGCTGTACCGCACCCTGCTGGAAAAACGCGATTAATCGAGCGCGGTGTCGGGTGGCGCTAACGCTTACCCGACCTACGTTAGAGTGCACTTTGTAGGCCGGGTAAGGCGTAGCCGCCACCCGGCTTTTTTATTGCTCCTTTACCTGACAGCCTTTATTGGGTAGTGTCTCTGGCGCTCAACAGATACTCAAAAGGACCGGCTGTTCATGTTTTCAGGACTCCTCATTATTCTGCTGCCCCTGATTGTGGGCTACCTTATCCCGCTGCATCAGGAATCTGCATTACGGCTTATCAACCGTTTTCTCAGCTGGATTGTTTACGTTATTCTTTTCTTTATGGGGATAAGCCTGGCATTCCTGGATAACCTGTCGGCGAATTTACTCTCCATCCTCCATTATTCTGTCGTCACCGTGGTGGTTATTTTACTGTGCAATATTGCCGCGCTGCTGTGGCTGGAACGCACTATTCCATGGAAAAATCACCACCATCAGGAAAAACTCCCTTCACGAATTGCCATGGCGCTGGAATCATTAAAACTGTGCGGCGTCGTGGTGCTCGGTTTTCTTCTTGGACTGACCGGTTGGGCATTTTTACAGCACGCGACAGAGGCCAGCGAATATACGCTTATCTTCCTGCTGTTCCTGATCGGTATTCAGCTGCGAAATAATGGCATGACCCTGAAGCAAATTGTCCTCAACCGTCGGGGAATGATGGTTGCCGTGATTGTTGTCGCCAGTTCAATGGTCGCGGGCGTCATTAACGCCTTTATTCTCGATCTGCCGCTGAAAACCGGCCTGGCGATGGCGTCAGGTTTTGGCTGGTACTCCCTCTCCGGTATTCTGCTGACCGAATCATTCGGCCCGGTGATCGGCAGCGCCGCCTTCTTTAACGATCTGGCGCGAGAGCTGATTGCCATCATGCTGATCCCAAGCCTGGTTCGCCGCAGTCGTTCTACCGCGCTGGGCCTGTGCGGCGCAACGTCGATGGACTTTACCCTGCCGGTACTACAGCGCTCCGGGGGGCTGGAGATGGTGCCCGCCGCCATCGTGCACGGCTTTATTTTAAGCCTGCTGGTTCCGGTCCTGATGGCCTTCTTCTCTGCCTGATACTTATTTGGCGGTAGGTTTCCTGCCGCCAAAATTGCGCTAAATCAATCTCCCTCTATTTTGTAGCAGAAAGCCCTTTTCACCGTTCTGGCACAAGCATAATCTTAAACATGTATATCAAATATAACTTTAACAGGTGTGATTATGTTTTGTGTGCAATGTGAACAAACCATCCGTACCCCGGCAGGCAATGGCTGCTCTTACGCACAGGGTATGTGCGGCAAAACCGCAGAAACATCTGACCTGCAGGACCTGCTGATTGCGGCCCTGCAAGGCCTTTCCGCCTGGGCGTTCAAGGCCCGTGAATACGGCATTGTCGACCACTACGTCGACAGCTTCGCCCCGCGCGCCTTCTTCTCCACGCTGACCAACGTTAACTTCGACTCTCCGCGCATTGTCGGCTATGCCCGCGAAGCGATTGCCCTGCGTGAAGCGCTGAAAGCACAGTGCCTGAAGGCGGACGCCAGCGCCCACGTGGAAAATCCGATGTCAGAACTTCAGCTGATCAGCGACGATCTGGGCGACCTCCAGCGTCAGGCGGCAGAATTCACCCCGAATAAAGACAAGGCGGCGATTGGCGAGAACATTCTCGGCCTGCGCCTGCTGTGCCTGTACGGGCTGAAAGGCGCGGCGGCCTATATGGAACACGCGCACGTGCTCGGGCAATACGACAACGACATCTACGCCCAGTACCACAAAATCATGGCGTGGCTGGGCACCTGGCCTGCCGATATGAATGCCCTGCTTGAGTGCTCAATGGAAATCGGCCAGATGAACTTCCGCGTGATGAGCATTCTGGATGCCGGTGAAACCAGCACCTACGGCCACCCGACACCGACGCAGGTCAACGTCAAGGCGACCGAAGGCAAGTGCATCCTGATTTCCGGTCACGACCTGAAAGATCTCTACAACCTGCTGAAGCAAACCGAAGGCACCGGCGTTAACGTCTATACCCACGGCGAAATGCTCCCGGCGCACGGCTACCCGGAGCTGCGCAAGTTTAAACATCTGATCGGTAACTACGGCAGCGGCTGGCAGAACCAGCAGGTGGAGTTCGCCCGCTTCCCGGGCCCTATCGTGATGACCTCTAACTGCATCATCGACCCTACCGTCGGCGCGTATGACGACCGCATCTGGACCCGCAGCATCGTCGGCTGGCCGGGCGTGAGCCACCTCGAAGGCGACGATTTCGGTCCGGTTATCGCCCAGGCGCAGCAGATGGCGGGCTTCCCGTACAGCGAGATCCCGCACCTGATCACCGTCGGCTTTGGTCGTGAAACCCTGCTGGGTGCCGCTGATTCGCTGATCGACCTCGTCAGCCGTGAAAAGCTGCGCCACATCTTCCTCGTTGGCGGCTGCGACGGCGCGCGCGGCGAGCGTAACTACTTCACCGATTTCGCCACCCGCGTGCCGGAAGACTGCCTGATCCTGACCCTGGCGTGCGGCAAATACCGTTTCAACAAGCTGGACTTCGGCGACATCGAAGGCCTGCCGCGCCTGATCGATGCGGGCCAGTGTAACGATGCTTACTCAGCCATCATTCTGGCGGTCACGCTGGCGGAGAAACTGGGCTGCGGCGTGAACGACCTGCCGCTGTCGCTGGTGCTGTCATGGTTTGAGCAGAAAGCGATTGTCATCCTGCTTACCCTGCTTTCTCTCGGCGTGACCAACATCGTGACCGGCCCGACCGCGCCCGGCTTCCTGACGCCGGACCTGCTGGCGGTGCTGAACGAGAAATTCGGTCTGCGTTCTGTGACCAACGTTGAAGATGATATGAAGCAGCTGCTGAGCGCGTAAGGAGTAACTCATGACCATGCCAACCCCACAATGTCCGTGGCGGATGCAGGTTCATCACATCCATCAGGAGACGCCGGATGTGTGGACGCTGTCGCTGCTGTGCCATGACTACTATCCGTACCGTGCGGGTCAATATGCGCTGGTTAGCGTTCGCCATTCGGCAGACACCCTGCGCGCCTACACCCTTTCTTCCACGCCGGGCGTGAGCGAGTACATCACGCTTACCATCCGTCGCATTGAAGGCGGAGCCGGTTCAGAATGGCTGACCCGAGACGTGAAGCGCGGGGATTATATCTGGCTGTCTGACGCACAGGGGGAATTCACCTGTGACGACAAAGCAGACGATAAATTCCTGCTGCTGGCGGCGGGCTGTGGCGTAACGCCGATTATGTCGATGCGCCGCTGGCTGGCGAAGAACCGTCCGCAGGCAGACGTGCAGGCGATCTTCAGCGTGCGCTCTCCGGAAGATGTGATTTTTGCCGATGAGTGGCGGAATTATCCTGTGACTCTGGTGGCTGAGCACAACGCGACCCACGGCTTTGTGCCCGGTCGCCTGAGCCGCGAGCTGCTGCAAAGCGTGCCGGATATGGCGAACCGCACCGTGATGACCTGCGGCCCGGCGCCGTACATGGATAGCGTGGAAAAAGAGGTGAAAGCGCTTGGCGTGACCCGCTTCTTCAAAGAGCAGTTCTTCACGCCGGTAGCGGAAGCGGCAACCAGCGGCGTTAAGTTCACCAAACTGCAGCCTGCGCAGACCTTCTTTGGCCGCGTGGGGACCACGCTGCTGGAGGCGCTGGAAAGCAATAAGGTGCCGGTAGTGGCTGCCTGCCGTGCGGGCGTGTGCGGCTGCTGTAAGACGAAGGTGGTTTCCGGGGAGTATACCGTCACCAGCACCATGACGCTGTCCGACGCGGAAATTGCCGAGGGTTACGTGCTGGCATGTTCGTGCCATCCACAGGGGGATTTGGTCCTCGCATAAACAATAAACGTTCGTAGGCCCGGTAAGCGTCAGCGCCACCGGGCTTTTTGTCGGGTGGCACTGCGTTTACCCGACCTACAACAACCCTACCGCCACGCCGGACCTTTCCCTACCGCAAAGCGCCCTGCCCCTAAAAACGCGACAGCCAGCGAGCCGATAAAGAAGTACACCAGGCTTTCAATCGCCCATGCGCCTACCTTATCAAGGGCGAGCGTTTCCCCCATTCCCACCATCAGCCACGCCACAATCATCGTAAACGCCAGCACCAGCGCGGCCGGGCGCGTAAAGAGCCCAACAATAATCAGGATCGGCGCCACCACTTCGCCAACCAACACGCCGTAGGCGATAAATCCCGGCAACCCTTTTTCCACCAGCATGCCGCTGATAAAGCCCACGCCGCCAAAAAGCTTGTGCAAACCGTGAAAAAGCATCAGCCCGCCAACGGCAAGTCGTAACAAGAGTTTGCCAAGATCGTCGCACGATAGCTTTTCATTAACAGCAATTAACAATGATTTAACCATTTGAAATGATTCCTGTTTTCACCGAGGTATTGCCAGATTATGCCGAATAATTGCGCGTGAAAAGCACCTTTTAATTAGGGGGAAATGACGGGCAATACGGAGACTTTCTTCTAAGCTTGTAAGCGATATCACAAAAAGGAGACGGACAACCATGAAACAAACCGTGGCTGCATATATTGCGAAAACGCTCGAACAGGCTGGCGTGAAACGTATCTGGGGCGTAACCGGCGATTCCCTGAACGGACTTAGCGACAGCCTCAACAAGATGAAGACCATCGAATGGATGCCCACCCGCCATGAAGAGGTTGCCGCCTTCGCCGCAGGCGCTGAAGCACAGCTTACCGGTGAACTGGCCGTCTGCGCCGGATCCTGCGGGCCGGGTAACCTGCACCTGATCAACGGGCTGTTCGACTGTCACCGTAACCACGTCCCGGTGCTGGCGATTGCCGCTCATATCCCCTCTTCCGAAATCGGCAGCGGCTATTTTCAGGAGACGCATCCGCAGGAGCTGTTCCGTGAATGCAGCCACTATTGCGAGCTGGTTTCATCCCCGGAGCAGATCCCGCAGGTGCTGGCGATCGCCATGCGCAAGGCCGTGCTGAACCGCGGCGTTTCGGTGGTTGTTATCCCGGGCGATGTAGCCCTCAAGGCCGCACCGGAAGGTGCCAGCACCCACTGGTATCACGCGCCGCAGCCGGTGGTGACGCCAGCCGAGGAGGAGCTGAAAAAGCTGGCACAGCTGCTGCGTTACTCCAGCAATATCGCCCTGATGTGCGGCAGCGGCTGCGCGGGGGCGCACAAGGAGCTGCTTGAATTTGCCGGTAAGCTGAAATCGCCCATTGTTCACGCCCTGCGCGGCAAAGAGCACGTCGAGTACGACAACCCTTACGATGTGGGGATGACCGGTCTGATCGGTTTTTCCAGCGGCTTCCACACCATGATGAACGCCGACACGCTGATCCTGCTCGGCACCCAGTTCCCGTATCGTCCGTTCTACCCCGCGGATGCCAAAATCATTCAGATTGATATCAACCCGGCCAGCATCGGCGCGCACAGCAAGGTCGATATGGCGCTGGTGGGCGACATCAAATCTACCCTTGCCGCCCTGCTGCCGCTGCTGGAAGAGAAAACCGACCGCAAGTTCCTTGATAAGGCGTTGAGCGACTATCGCGATGCCCGCAAGGGGCTGGACGACCTCGCCAAACCGAGCGACAAAGCCATTCACCCGCAGTATCTGGCGCAGCAGATCAGCCATTTCGCCGACGACGATGCCATCTTCACCTGCGACGTGGGCACGCCAACGGTCTGGGCCGCGCGCTACCTGAAGATGAACGGTAAACGCCGCCTGCTCGGCTCGTTCAACCACGGCTCGATGGCTAACGCCATGCCGCAGGCGCTGGGCGCAAAAGCAACGGCGCCGGAGCGTCAGGTGGTGGCGATGTGCGGCGACGGCGGGTTCAGCATGCTGATGGGGGATTTCCTGTCGGTGGTGCAGATGAAGCTCCCGCTGAAAATTGTGGTCTTCAACAACAGCGTGCTGGGCTTCGTGGCGATGGAGATGAAGGCTGGCGGCTATCTGACGGACGGCACCGAGCTGCACGATACCAACTTCGCGCGTATCGCCGAGGCCTGTGGCATCACCGGTATTCGCGTGGAGAAAGCCTCCGAGGTGGATGAAGCCCTGCAGCGCGCCTTTTCCATCGACGGTCCGGTGCTGGTGGATGTCGTCGTCGCCAAAGAGGAGCTGGCGATCCCGCCGCAGATCAAGCTTGAGCAGGCCAAAGGCTTTAGCCTCTATATGCTGCGCGCGATCATCAGCGGGCGTGGTGACGAGGTGATCGAACTGGCAAAAACCAACTGGCTCAGGTAAAACATCTGGCATCGCCTTTTTAATAATAAGGACATGCCATGATCGATTTACGCAGTGATACCGTAACCCGCCCGAGCCGCGCCATGCTCGAAGAGATGATGGCCGCCCCGGTCGGGGACGACGTCTACGGTGACGATCCGACGGTAAACGAACTGCAGCGCTATGCCGCAGAGCTCAGCGGAAAAGAGGCCGCCCTGTTCCTGCCAACCGGTACGCAGGCTAACCTCGTGGCGCTGCTCAGCCACTGCGAGCGCGGTGAAGAGTACATCGTGGGCCAGGGCGCGCATAACTACCTCTACGAAGCCGGCGGTGCCGCGGTGCTCGGCAGCATTCAGCCGCAGCCGATTGACGCCGCGCCGGACGGCACCCTGCCGCTCGATAAGGTCGCGGCGAAAATCAAAGCCGACGATATTCACTTCGCCCGCACCCGGCTGCTCAGCCTTGAAAACACCCACAACGGCAAAGTGCTGCCGCGCGAATACCTGAAAGCCGCATGGGAGTTTACCCGCGAGCGCAGGCTCGGCCTGCACGTGGACGGCGCGCGCATCTTCAACGCCGTGGTGGCGTACGGCTGCGAGCTGAAAGAGATTACGCAATACTGCGACTCGTTCACCATCTGCCTCTCTAAAGGGCTGGGCACGCCGGTGGGTTCCCTGCTGGTGGGCAATGCGGACTACATCAAACGCGCGAACCGCTGGCGCAAAATGACCGGCGGCGGCATGCGTCAGGCGGGTATTCTGGCGGCAGCGGGGCTGTATGCTCTGAAAAACAACGTGGCGCGCCTGAAGGACGATCACGACAACGCCGCGTGGATGGCGGCTCAGCTGCGCGAGATTGGCGCCGACGTGATGCGCCACGACACCAACATGCTGTTCGTCCGCGTGGGCGAGGATCGCGCCGCAGCGCTGGGGGAATTTATGAAAGCCCGTGGCGTGCTGATCAACGCCTCACCCGTCGTGCGTCTGGTCATGCATCTTGACGTCAGCCGCGAGCAGCTGGCGGACGTAGTGAAACACTGGCAGGCGTTTTTACAGCGATAAGGAGCATCACGTGCCGCAACGCATTCTGGTGCTCGGCGCCAGCGGATATATCGGTCAGCACCTCACCGCGGCGCTAAGCCAGCAGGGACACCGGGTGCTGGCAGCGGCACGCAACACGGAGCGCCTGCAAAAGCTCAGTTTACCTGGCGTCACCTGCCACAACGTTGATCTCAACTGGCCGAAGGAGCTTCCCGCGCTGCTGGAAGGGGTCGACACGCTTTACTACCTGGTGCACAGCATGGGCGAAGGCGGGGATTTTATCGCCCACGAGCGTCAGGTGGCGATGAACGTCCGCGATGCTCTTCTGCAAACGCCGGTGAAACAGGTAATTTTTTTAAGCTCGCTCCAGGCACCCGAACACGAGCAGTCCGATCACCTGCGCGCCCGCCAGCTGACGGCTGACACCCTGCGCGGCGCTGCTATTCCCGTCACCGAACTGCGCGCCGGAATTATCGTCGGCGCAGGCTCCGCCGCCTTCGAAGTGATGCGCGATATGGTGTATAACCTGCCGGTGCTCACGCCGCCGCGCTGGGTCCGTTCGCGCACCACGCCGATTGCGCTGGAGAACCTGCTGCATTATCTGGTGGCATTGCTGGATCACCCAACCGACCAGCACCGCGTGCTGGAGGCCGCCGGGCCTGAAGTCCTGAGCTATCAGGAGCAGTTCGAACATTTCATGCGCGTCAGCGGCCGCCGCCGCTGGCTGATCCCCATCCCCTTTCCAACCCGCTGGATCTCGGTGTGGTTTTTGAATGTGATCACCTCCGTGCCGCCGACGACCGCCAAAGCGCTGATCCAGGGGCTGAAGCACGATCTGCTGGCGGACGATCGCGAGCTGCGGGCACTCATACCCCAGGACCTGATCCGCTTTGACGATGCCGTGCGTAATACGCTGAAAGAGGAAGAGCAACTGGTGAACTCCAGCGACTGGGGCTACGACGCCCAGGCGTTTGCCCGCTGGCGCCCGGAGTATGGCTATTACCCGAAACAGGCGGGCTGCACGGTGAAGACTTCTGCCAGCCTCGCAGATCTGTGGGAGGTGGTGAACCAGATTGGCGGCAAAGACGGTTATTTCTTCGGCAATATCCTCTGGCAAACGCGCGGGGCAATGGATCTGCTGGTGGGGCACAGGCTGGCAAAAGGCCGCCCGGCACGCCCGTATCTTGAGGTGGGCGATGCGGTCGACAGCTGGAAGGTGATCATCGTCGAGCCGGAAAAACAGCTGGCGCTGCTGTTCGGCATGAAAGCGCCGGGGTTGGGACGACTCTGCTTTACGCTGAAGGACAAAGGCGACCATCGGGAGCTGGACGTCCGCGCCTGGTGGCATCCGCACGGAATGCCGGGGCTGTTCTACTGGCTGTTGATGATCCCTGCCCACCTGTTTATCTTCCGCGGAATGGCGAAACGCATTGCGCAACGGGCAGAACAAAAGACGGAAAAGATATAAATAAAACTCTCTTTCTTTCACCTTTCCCATTGCATAGCGCCGTAATTCACGAAAGAATGCGCACGAAATTCTTTTCAACACAGTGGATAGCTATGAAGGTACTGGTTACCGGGGCGACCAGCGGCTTAGGCCGAAATGCGGTCGAATTTCTGCGCAATAAAGGCATCAGCGTCAGGGCTACCGGTCGCAACGAAGCGATGGGTAAACTGCTGCAAAAAATGGGCGCAGAGTTCGTCCATGCTGACCTGACGGAGCTGGTCTCCTCTCAGGCAAAGGTGATGCTCGCCGGTATCGACACGCTATGGCACTGTTCCAGTTTTACCTCCCCGTGGGGGACCCAGGAAGCCTTCGATCTCGCCAACGTGCGCGCCACCCGTCGTCTGGGTGAATGGGCCGTTGCCTGGGGCGTGCGTAACTTTATTCATATCTCGTCACCGTCACTCTATTTCGACTATCACCACCATCGCGACGTGCAGGAAGATTTCCGCCCTGCTCGCTTTGCCTGTGAATTTGCCCGCAGCAAGGCGGCCAGCGAAGAGGTGATTGACCTGCTGGCGCAGTCAAACCCGCATACCCGCTTTACGGTCCTGCGTCCGCAGAGCCTGTTCGGGCCGCACGACAAGGTGTTTATTCCGCGTCTGGCGCAGATGATGCACCACTACGGCAGCGTGCTGCTGCCGCGCGGCGGCGATGCGCTGGTGGATATGACCTATTACGAAAACGCCGTTCACGCTATGTGGCTGGCAAGCCAGCCGGACTGCGATAAGCTGATCTCCGGTCGCGCCTACAACATCACTAACGGCGAACCGTGCACGCTGCGCAGCATTGTGCAGCGGTTGATCGACGAGTTGCAGATCGACTGCCGTATCCGTTCCGTGCCCTACCCGATGCTGGATATGATTGCCCGCAGCATGGAGCGTTTTGGCAGTAAATCGGCCAAAGAGCCTGCGCTGACGCATTACGGCGTCTCTAAACTCAACTTTGACTTCACGCTGGATATTTCGCGGGCGGAGAATGAGCTGGGGTATAAACCGGTTGTGACGCTGGATGAAGGGATTATGCGCACCGCGGCGTGGCTGCGGGATCACGGGAAGCTTCATCGCTAGCCTTTTTGCCCGGTGGCGACTTCCGCACCGTACTGTCCCCTCGCCCCTTTGGGGAGAGGGTTAGGGTGAGGGGAAAGAGCAAACACTAAAACGGCAACCTTTCGGTTGCCGTTTGCTTTTACAGTGCCGTCCAGGCATCAGCCCATGCCAGACCTGCGCCTGGCTCGTAGTATGCCGGGGCGTTGTTACACCAGCCGCTGTACGGGAACGGTTTGCACTGGAACAGTTTACCGTGGTTGTTCACGATATCACCTGCCTTGTACTTGCTGTTCGCGCTCCACGCGACGTAAGAGCCGGAAGTGCCTTCGTCCTGAGACGGTGCCGCTTTCGCCTTCACGTTCAGAAGGTAAGAGGTGGTGCTGCTCAGTTCGCCATCGCTAACGGTCAGACTCACTTCAATCTGCTGTGCAGTGGCGGATTCTGGCGCCCTGAAGGTCACAACCGCTTTGTCCTGACCGGTCACGGTCTGACCATCCTGTGAACGCCAGGTGTAGGTCAGCTTGTTACCGTCGGCGTCTGTGGAGCCTTCCGCGCTCAGAGAGACCTGCGCACCGGCTTCAACGGCGCCGACTGGACCCGCAATATGCGCGACCGGGGCGTGGTTCACCGCCACCGGCTCAGCCGGGGTTTCATCCGGCGTCGGCGCTGGCGCTGGCACTGGAGCCGGCGTTTCATCTTCTGCCGGCGCTGGCGTTACCGGGGTTTCGTCCGGGGTGGTGGCAGAGCCATCGTCGTTCACAATGTTGACGTTAAAGAACTTCTGCACGCACTTGCTGTAGTCACCCTCTTTAAAGGCGCTGAACGGCGTCTGGTAGCCCACCAGCTGGCAGGAGTAGGTCTGGCCAGTTGGAGTATCCGCGCTCCATCCCCAGTCCTGTTCCCAGTAAATCTTCAGGGCACCAGCACCGCCTTCATCAAACTGCTTCATGTTAGCGCAGCCCAGCACTTCGTTCGCCGGAACGGGCACTTTCAGGTAGTTCGCGAACTCTTTGTAGTACTTGATACGGTTTTGCGACTGGGCAATTTCAGTCGGGCCGCCGCACTCAACGCCGCCGTTGATGATCTGGGTGGTCACGCCGAAGCCAGGGACCAGACCGTTGGCTTTATCGTGAGCGTTCGGCTGCCAGGTGCCGTCGATAACCTGCAGCATGCTTGGTTTTGGCGGCTGCGGGTAGGCGAAGAAGAAGATCGCGCTCGCCAGGTTCAGCCAGGTGTCCGCCACCAGCCCAGGTTTTTCGAGCAGGGTACGCACGTCGCCGTACATCGCTTCAGAGAACGGACCGTAGTTGTAGTTGTAGGACAGCTGCTTCGCACCGCGACCGAAGTAGCTCAGGAAGTCGCCGTCTTTATCTTTCCCGCACGGCCAGGTCTGCCCCTGCCAGACGTCAGGGTTACATTCGCCGTTATAGCCGCCCTTCTGGCCTTCGCTCCAGCCCATTTCACGCACGTGAACCAGCGCCTGACGCCATTCGGCCTCCGGACGCCAGCTCTCGTGGCCGCCGGTTTCCTGGGCAAAGTGGGCAAACATGGTAGCCAGCTCTTTACGACAGATGGCGTCGCTGTCGCGACCGTCGTTATAGGTCTTACACAGCGCCGGGAATTTACCTACCGCCTTCAGGAAGTTGCTGTAGGTGTACGCCTGCGCGCGCAGTGGGAAGAGATATTCCCAGTCGCTGGCCTTCACGATCCCTTCCACGCGCTTCACGTTTTCAGGGTTCGCCGCTCGGCCTGGCTCAATCATTTCTACCTGAGCATTGTCCAGCGTCTGGATGGTCTCTTTCACCGAGGCCATCAGCGGGAAGCTGGTCAGTTCTTTTTCCTTCTTCGCCAGATCGCTGGCTTTCATGGTGTACGGCTCACTGGGGGTCGCTTGCAGCGAGGCAGCCTGCGCCATAAACGGGGCGACGCATGCGCCGGCAACGAGTACACTCAGTAACGTCCTTTTGTTCATTTCTGTATTCCTGTTAATAGAAGTTAAATTATAAAATCCCGGCTTATGTATTAATCCGTTAATAAATAAACCACAGACAGCTGTTTTCACTTTTCGAAGAACACCCTCGGGAATTCTTCAAAAATAAAAAACCTTAATAACGTGCCGCTAATTTCAATTGCTGATATTTCGCCCAGACTTTATGGGCATATTTCATGCGTTGCGGATAATTCTCTTTTTTTAACCCGGCGTTATACGCGCCTACCGCCTCCCAGTTATAGCCATAGACCTTAATCATCCCGGACAGGATGGAAGCGCCGACCATGATGGAGGTACAGGGCTCGGTCATCAGCCGGTATTCATCGATCCCCCTGCTCTCAAGCTGCGCAAAATGGGAGCTGTTAATTTGCATTAGCCCGACATCACGCGTGCCGTCATGGTTTTGACCAACCGCGTAAGGGTTCATGCCGGATTCAACGTTGGCGATGGCATATAATAAGTACGGATCGACATGATAATAATGCGCCGCTTTATCCCAACAGTTTGCCAGCGCGCTTTGGCTTATTATCAATAACAACAACATTACCTTTTTCATGTTTACCTGCTGTAAGCGTCAGTGATTTCTCCTTAGCAACATCCTGTAAAATGAATTTTGAATCACTCACCACACCAAAAGGGTGGTGAGTGATTACTGGGCTATATTATTTGCAGCCTGTTGATGGGCCTTCTTTCACCCATACATCGCTCTTAGCCGGGTTATCACCGCGGGTCCACCATTTGGCACGGTAAACGTTGCCCTGATAGGTTGTGGTTTCGCCGCCGTTGTAGACCAGGTCAGAACGCCAGTTCATCTTCACATTGCTGACCAGCTCCCAGGCATCAACACCGAAGCCGGGCTGGTTGCCCTGGGTCCAGTACTTCGCTTTCCACACCAGATGGTCGAAGCTTACGGTATCGCCATTGTTGTAGATTTTGCTGGCATCCCACGCGGCATATTTGCTGGCGTTAGCATCGACAGGCGCGTCGCAGCTACCGGCTGCAGAGCCTTCATCAGATGGCGGAATCACCTCATCAGCCGGAGGGGTAACCTCGTCAGCAGGTGGGGTCACGTCATCAGCCGGCGGCGTAACCTCAGCCGGTTTCGGATTCACGGTAACCTGCACGTTAGACTGCACGCTGGTTTTACCATCACCGACAACGACGCTCAGCGTGTAAGTAGACGTTGAAGTCACCTCTGGCGCAGTGATGGTCACGTTCGCGCTATCGGTTCCGGTTGCGTGCATATCCGCCGGAATGCTCCAGGCGTAGGTCAGCGCGTCGCCGTCAGGATCCGCCGCCTGGGCATGCAGAGCATAGGTTTCACCCGCCTGCAGCGTTACCGCTTCCATCTGATTGACTACCGGCGCCTGGTTCGCTTTTGGCGCTTTGTTCACGACCTGCACATCAATTGCGTTGCTCAGGCCTTTCGCATCCGTTACCGTCAGGCGGAACGCCAGGGTCTGGTCGCTGGTCACGGCCGCAACGTTGAAGGTCGCTTTGGCTTTGGTGCTGTTGGTGAGGGTCACCGATGGACCAGAAATCTGGGTCCACTTGTAGGTGATAGCATCGCCATCCGGGTCGGTAGAGGCAGAGCCATCCAGCGTAACGGTTGCCGGGCCTGAGACGTTCTGATCGGAAGATGACGCGATTGGCGCATGGTTAGTCACCACCGGATCAACCGGGGTAGTGCTGCCCAGCAGGCTTTCGTTCATCGCGTTCAGGATATCGCCGTTGTCAGCATCAATAGACCAGGAGAACAGACCACCCAGTTTGTTGGCCAGGACGTATTTGCCTTTCGCGGCCGCGGAGTGGGCATCTTCATAGGAGATCAGATCGCCCGTTGATTTGTTGAAGACGTAAGGCGCTTCTGCAGTCGCGTCGTAGCCATACTCCCAACCCGGCTTGCCTTTGTACTCATTTACGATCTGGCGATAGTCGACAACACCCGGTTCCCAGGTGCCTTTCACCATGCCGGTTGCAGTACCGGTGAATGGATTATCGCCGGTGTAGCCGTGCACGCCGGTCCAGCCACGGCCATACATACCTGTACCCACGACGATCTTACCTGGCTGTACACCCTGCTGAAGCAGCGCATTCACGCCGTTTTCTGTGGTGTAGTTGGTATCTGGTTGCCATGACGGTGCGCGCAGTGCGGCCTGGTGGCCCAGGTCGGTGTTGCTCCAGCCGCCGTAGAAGTCATAGCTCATCAGGAAGATGTGATCGAGATACTGCTGAGCGGTGGTGTAATCCACATCCTCAACTTTATCTTTACCGGCGCCAATGGCGCTGGTCAGCTCGTAGGAACGGCCCGTTTCGCTTGACAGTTCATTGAGCATCGCACGGAGATCGTGCATCAGCGCAGTGTAGGTCGCTTTATCCTGCTGCGGATTACCGAGGTTTTCACTCACACCGCCGCCGCCTGGGAATTCCCAGTCGATATCCACACCGTCAAAGAACTTCCAGGTTTGCAGGAAATCTTTTACAGACGATACAAAGCGAGCGCGGATCGCAGGATCGCCCATGTGGAAGAACGGATCGGACAAGGTCCAGCCACCGATGGATGGCAGGACTTTCAGGCCGGGATGCGCTTTTTTCAGCGCCATCAGCTGGCCGAAGTTCCCTTTGTAGGGGTCATCCCATCCAGACACGCCAGCCTGCGGTTTTTGCAGGGCAGCCCACGGATCGTGGATAGCCACGGTATAGTCCGGGCGGCCTGCACAATCACGCTGCAATACGGCGAAGCTGTTACCACCTTCAACGGTTTTCAGACCATCGTTGATGCCATCGCCACCGCAGATTGGAATAAAGCCGTACAGGATGTGGTTCAGGTTAGCGGCAGGGATTTTATCAACCGGGAAGTTACGGCCGTATACGCCCCACTCAGGGAAATAGGCCCCGACGACCTTATCGGTATGCTCAGAGAAGGTTTTATTGTTCTCTTTCATGGTTGTATTCAGCGGCAGCAGATGGCTGCCGTCGGTGTCCGCCACAATAATCAGCTTGCTGGCACTTTTGGTACAGCCGCTGGCGTTACACAACTCAACCTGTTCCTGGTAACGGCCACCTTTTTTCACTTTAAACGTCGCGGAGCCGGAAGCGCTACCGGCCCCGGTCCAGACAGGGGTGCCATCAAGCAGAACTTTTGCAGACGTTGGCGCAGCGCCACTCCAGACATTCCACTCAACTTTCACATCCACGCCATCTTTATGCACTTTGACAAGGCTGTTGTAGTCCTGAGCCGCCTGGTCTACCTCTACCAGCGCAAATTTATCATTGCCGCTGCTGATAGTCGGTGTACCCGGTGCTGCTGCAAATGCGGAGCCGGATGCCGCCGCAATGAAGAGCGCCAGATATTTAGGCTTCATAAATTTCATTTTTATTTCCTGATAAATTTATTCGTGACGTTAATAATCCATGTCTTCCTTGAGAGCATGGAATCTATTTGCATAATGCGTATTTAACTGACCTTACAACCGTGACAAGAAAATATTTTTCTGCGTTGTATTCCCCCATAAAAAGATACAAGCCAAAATTCCGTATAGCTTATATCCCTTACGATACACTGGGCGCAAAGAGACGTCCTGCTCTTACACCGTCGAAAAAATTGACAAAAAAACTTGACCGAAATATTTAAAATATGAAAGCAAACTGCTGCCCAATAAACACCACTATTCCAGCAAATGAGAGATAGGGTCCGAAAGCAATAATGAGGTTATTTTTATTTAAGATATTCAGGATGAAATAACCGACAATACCGCTTAAGGCGGCGACTAATACCAGCATGGGTAATGCCTGCCAGCCGCACCAGGCCCCCAAAGCCGCCAGCAGCTTAAAATCGCCATAGCCCAGCCCTTCCCGCCCGGTACAAAGCCGAAATGCCCAGTAGAGCAGCCAAAGAGAGAGATAACCTGCCACGGCGCCAAAAAGCGCATCGCGTAGCGGCATCGTATGGTCAAACGTATGGAGCAACAGGCCAGCCCACAGCAGAGGCTGCGTCAGGCAATCCGGCAGCAGCTGATGCCGCCAGTCGATCAAGGCCAGAGGCAACAAGAACGCCGCCAGTACCCACAGGGAGAACAAGACCTGTACGTTTGGCATACACCAGGCGGTGACGCCAAAAAACAGCGCGGAAAAAAGTTCGATCAAAAATATTCTCAATGGGATACCCACGCCGCAGCGGCTACAACGTCCACGCAGGAGAAGCCAACTGACCAGCGGAATATTCTCCCAGGCGGCCAGGGTGTGCTGACACGCCGGGCAGTGCGACGCCGGAAAGAGCAAATTACTGCCGTCCTCTTCCTCCATCACCATGCCCGGTACGCGCTCGGCGACGACGCCCAGAAAGCTCCCCACAATGCCGCCCAGAATCGCACTCATCAGCGGGAACCCCACCGGGTAAACCTCCCGCATCAGCGCGAAGGTGTTCATGCGGCCTTGCTCCAGGTGAGCTGGACTTCCGCTTTTACATCACTGAGGCGATCGACCGGCGTGAGGTTCATTTTTTGCAGCCTGACGCCGGAGGTCTGGTTAATTTCCCGCAGCCAGCTCTTTAATTCATAGACGTTTACGCGATTCACGACGAACGATAAGGTTTGTCCATCCTGACGCACATCCGTCAGGGGAAGATTAATTTCCTGTGCGCTACTCTCCACCACCGTACGCGGATTATCTGTTTTGACAATCTGGACCTGGAGATGGTTTTTATCTATTTCACTGCGCATCCAGTTCAACGTCTCTTTTTGTCTGCTCAGCGTGGCTTTACTGTTCAGAATCATATTATCCAGCGGGATCATGCCTGCGTAATAAACGGCCGTCCCCGCAAGGGCAACGGCACATATTTTTATAATGACTTTTTCCCTGGCGCTGTAATTCTGATAACGAGACTTAAGCTGCGCGATTCGCTCTTTCATTTATATTTCCCTGCGATCATGGCGGTATAAGGTGCAGCGGTGGAAACAGGCTGCAGGGTAAAATCAAAATTTTCCCCCGCCTGATCCACAAACGTCTGCAACGCGGTTTGGTTTTGCGCACTGACGCTCAGCGTCAGCGTGTTCTGTTGGGCGTCGTATTCCAGCAGATCGATTTCCATCGCCGGCACGGCCTGCCTGGCTTTCTCCAGCGCTTCAAGCTGCAAAAATACCCCTTTGGTCTGCTTTTTCATGTTTTGATCAAAGTGGTATTTGATGTTGGTCTTCTGGCGCATACTCGGAAAATGGTGCTGAAAAACCTGAACGATCTCCTGCTGTATAGCATTCTCCTGCTGCACCAGCATCCAGGCCATGGCGACGCGCGGGCCGAGCAACAGGCCGAGAGACAGCAGACCCGCTGCGGCCATTGCCGCTTTGATGCCTTTCGGGGCTTTACCCGAGCCCGCTTTCGCGCTGAATTCACCGTGCATAATATTCACGCGGCAGGTTTGCCACTGCGGCTGGATCAGTACCAGCGGATGCTGCCAGGGCTGCAGGAGGTCAACGTCAACCCCTTCAGGCTGCGCGCCGTAGCAGCACACCTCGCCCTCGCCCGCTTTTTGCATCAGCAGCGGCAGCAGGCTGGCCTCCATCTCCCCGGCGGTGTGGGGGGATAAACGCAGCCAGTAGCTTTCATCCTGCTTAACCAGCGTGCTTCCTCCCTCTGCTACCGGCAGCAGCCAGGCATCCGGCAACGCCTGGATCACCTTCATTCCGGCGGCCTGAAAACGGGTTAACCATCCGCGCAGCTGGTCGGCATCAATCGCCACCGCATCGACCTCGGTGCCCTTTTTGTTGAGCACCGTCCAGTGAAGATTATCCACGTCACCAATCAGCGTCTCTTCCGCCATCCACGAGAATGCAGCCGCCTGCGAGGCAACTTTTTTCGGCAGCGTAAAGTGGCGGAAGATCATGTTGCTGGCAGGCAGCAGCAGGCAAACGCGTGCCGCCAGGGGATGGTTTATCAGCGAGTCAAGGCTATCCAGCGTCTCAACCTGCTCGCTGCCGGAGACACACCACATTATTTTCCCGCCCTCGCGGCTGTCGGGACGCACAAAAAGGACCTGTTTCATAGCGTTCTACTTTTCTTATTCAATCATTCGGTAACGGCGCTGCCACGTCACGATCTCACCGGCTTCGTTATTGACCTGAAGCTGGCTCACCACGCGAAGCGTTAATTCATCGGTATTGCCGGTATAATTGACGCGGAAATACCGGCTGTTAATGGAGAGATAGTCGGCCACCTGTGGAAGGTCGTCTTTCAACTGCGGGAAGGCCTGCTCCAGCGCTTTGCTGAAGGTTTCCATACTTTCCCAGCCGGTTTCAGGACGCGATTCAATCAGGCGAACGGCATCATCTTCATTGAGTTTTCCCGGGAACAGCGCGGCCAGCAAGGCGGCCTGCTCCGGTTTCAGGGTATTCACATCCACCTTGCTGGCGGCGTCCGGCAGCGCGCACAGCAGCTTGCTCACCTTCGGGTAAGCGGCAGCCGGAAATGCGGGCAGCAGCGTGATCTCCGCAATGGTGCGCATCATCTGGTTCGCCGGTTGGCGAGCGGGCACCACGCCAGCCCAGGCATCGGTCTCAGCGCCCTCTTTGGCCGTCGTCGTGTCGCCATCGAGATAGTCCACCAGCTGCAGATACACCTCTTCCGCATTGGTCTGGCTCAGGCCGCTCTGCGTCAGAAGCTGTTCAACAATCTGCTCTCTGCGGGGCTTTTCCGGCACCGCCGGGGGGTTTTTCCCCTGGGCAACTTTCTCGACCGCCAGCAGGTTGTTGACATTAAAGCAGTCCTGCGCGTCTTCCACCTGGCCGACCACCGTGTAGTCTTCGCCCCGGGTTTCCAGCGGCTGATGCCAGTCGCCGTCGGGGGAGAGCGCTTTGCTTTCCCCGCTGGCGTCGGCCTGCAGCCGGTCTTTCACCACCTTTTCCTGGGCCTGCATCGCCCAGCGCAGCTGCTGCTGGCTTACCTGGTAATGCGTTTTTTGCAGGTTGCGGCAGAACTGCTGGCTGATTTTGGCAGCCAGCGCCGACATCATCACCAGCAGGATCAGCACCACCAGCAGGGCTACGCCTTTCTGTTTCTGTAATCGGCTCATGGCTTCACTTCCTGTGCCGGCTGCGGGGCAGGTGCAGCGGCCTCAGGCAGATCTCCCGGGGTCGTAAATACCCAGCGCCAGGTATCACCGTTTTCCATGGTCAACGTCAGCTCCACGCCGTCCGGCAGATGCGCCGGGTCGCTCCATCTTTTCTGCCAGCCCTGACGGTAAAAACGCCACTGCAGGGATTTCACGTCGCTGACAATCGGCACCTCGTCGGGTTTCGCGTCCGCCGGGCCGTCAATCACCGGCCAGACGTCGCGATACAGATGCCCTTGTTCCAGCCGCCAGCGCACGCGCTCCAGCTGGACCGTGCCGCTCACGCCGTTCAGCGTGGTCAGCTCAAGCGCATCGTCCGCCTGACGGAACAGATCCGGCTCGTTGCGCGGCGCGCGCGCCTGCAGCTGGTAGAAATCACGCTCCATCAGGTTCCATGCGCGCTGCAGCTGATTGAGCTTCGCCGCGCTGGCATCGGTGGCCGAACTGGTGCGCATCGCCCCGTCCAGAATTTGCCAGGCCAGCGTGCCGATCACCGCAAAGATGGTCAGGGCAATCATGATCTCCAGCAGGGTAAAACCGCGCTGGCGTCGGGTTCTCTTCACTGGCTCTCTCCTGGCCCAACGATCTGCAGCGAAATAACCGGCTGGCTGTCGTCACCTTCGGCATACACGCGAATCGCGTTAGCCCAGCCGTTGTCGGAGGTTTTGACCCGCTGCTTGCGCCAGTTCCAGCCGCGCCCGCCCATGATTTCCGTTCCCTGCTCCTCAGCATCCGGGAAGTCGGTTTTCGCGAGCTGCGCTTCCGCCAGCTGGTTCTCGGCCACCCAACTGGCCTGCAGCGTGTCGGCCAGCCCGTGGGTAAAACGCACGTTCAGGGAGACCGAGTTCATCAGCGCCAGCGCGGCGGTGGAGAAGATGACCAGCGCGACCATCACCTCCAGCAGCGTCATCCCGTTCTGCTTAACCTTGCCTTTAGTCATCGTCCTCTACCGATACCGGGGCCGCGCCCTGCGACACCACGCGGAAATGGTGCTGTTTGTCGTAGCTTTGCAGCGTCAGCGTAAAGCGGCCAATCTCACCGTCCGGCAGAAAGAGGATCTGGGGATCGGCCTCGACGGTGGCCGCCAGACGCTGGGGCGACAGCGATACATGCATCTCCTGCGGAAAATCGCCTTTGGTGGTAATTCGTCCGGCAGATAAAGGCACCCAGTGACGCACGCCATTTTTATCGTCGAGCGTGACCAGCTGATATTTATCGGTGGTGATTACCAGCCCGACGATATTTCCGTCCATTACCGCGCGGTCTGAACCATAATCAACGAGGGCTTTTAATTGCTGGCCAAATATATCCGCACCGCTGCGTGAGGGTATTGTTGACACCACCATCATGGCGCAGCTGGCAAATATCACCAGCGCCAGAATAATTTCCAGCAACGTAAAGCCGTGTTGATTTTTCATTATTTCTCTTTCTTATCCAGCGACCAGTTCGTAATATCATCGGCGGTATTGGCTTCGCCGTCCGGACCGGCAGAGAAGACGTCAACTGCGCCGTGTTCGCCCGGGCTGACGAGCAGATAATCGTTTCCCCACGGGTCCTGCGGCAGGCGGCGAATATAGCCGTCAGCGCGGTAGCCGTTCGGGATGGGTGCGATTTCAGGCTTGGTCACCAGCGCCTGCAGGCCCTGCTCTGTTGTCGGGTAGCGGTGGTTATCGAGCTTATACATATCCAGCGAGCCTTCGAGCGCGACAATATCGCTGGTCGCTTTTTGCGTATCCGCTTTTTCTTTATTGCCCATTAAGTTTGGTACCACCATACTCGCTAAAACGCCGAGAATAACGATCACCACCATTAATTCGAGCAAGGTGAAGCCCGCCTGGCGAGCCAGGTTTTTACGTTTTATAGCCATGATTTAACCTACCATATTATTAAGTTGCAGAAGCGGCTGTAATATTGACAGCACGATAAATAAAACAATCGTCGCCATGGAGACCACCAGCGCCGGTTCAAATACCGACAGCGTTAACGTAATTCGATGCTGTAATGCCGACTCCTGGTTTTCCGCCGCGCGGTCCATTAAATTGCCGAGCTCCCCGCTCTCTTCGCCGGAGGCAATCATGTACAGCATGGTTGGCGGGAATAATTTCGCCTGTTCAAGCGCAGCATATAAAGATGCCCCCTGGCGCACGGTATCGGCGGCCTGCTCCAGCACCTGCCGGGCGTAGAGGTTTTCGATACCGTCCATCGCGATATACATCCCTTCGAGCAGCGGCACGCTGCTGGCCTGCAGAATGCTCAGGGTTCGGATATAGCGGGCGCTGTTGATGGCGCACATCAGCTTTTTAATCGGCGAGCCGTTCACCAGCCAGCTGTGCCAGCGAAAGCGGTTTTTGGCATTTCTGAGCCAGGTCTTAAAGCCGATAAACCCACCGGCCAGGATCCCGACAATATAGATGCCGTACGCCTGCAGGAAATCGCTCACTGCGATCAGCGTGCGGGTGGTGATCGGCAGCTGCTGCTTCATGTGGGTGAACTGCTCGATCACCTGCGGGACCACCGCCACCAGCAGAATGCCGATCACCGCGATGGCCACCACCGTCAGGGTAATCGGGTAGACCATCGCCTGCGTCAGCTTGCTTTTCATCTTCTGACGCTGCTCGTTGTACTCCGCCAGCTTCTCCAGCACGTCGCCCAGGTGACCGGTCTTTTCACCGGCCATCACCAGGGTGCAGTAGAGCTTGTCGAAGGTGCGCGGGAACTGGCTGAAGGCGTCAAACAGCGTGTGCCCTTCCACCACCTTTTCACGGATCTCCACCACCATCGCCGCCAGCTTTTTGTCTTCCGTCTGCTTCGAGATGGCCTTCAGCGCACTTTCCAGCGGCAGCGCGGCGTTGACCAGCGTGGAAAGCTGGCGGGTAAACATCGACAGCACCGGCGTGGAGAGCTTAGCCCCGGTCTTTGCTTTCCCGGACACCGCCGCTTCGCGGGTTTCGGTGATGCTGACAGGCATTAGCTTTTGTTCGCGAAGCCACTGGCGAACCTGTTTTTGCCCCTCGACCTGCAGCGTGCCGCGCCGGGTTTTGCCCGCCGCATCCGTTGCCGTCCAGGCGTAGAAGGCCATTACTCATCCCCTCCACGCTCGGCGGTGACGCGCATCACCTCTTCCAGAGAGGTGATGCCGCTAATCACCTTCAGCAGCCCGTTTTCGCGCAGGCTGTAGGCCTGCTTAAAGAGCTGCGTTTCGATGGACATTTCGTCCTTATCTTCATGGATGGCGCGGCGCATGGTGCTGTCCACCACCAGAAATTCATGAATACCGGCACGGCCCTGATAGCCGCTCTGGCGGCAGTGTTCACACCCCACCGCGCGGTAAATCGCTTTCGGCGGCGTCTCCATAAAGCTGAATAGCGCTTTTTCATTGGCGTCCAGCGGACTGGTGGTGCGGCAGTGCGTACACAGCCGACGCACCAGACGCTGGGCAATGACACCGAGCAACGATGAACCGATTAAAAACGACTCCAGCCCCATATCCCGCAGGCGGGTAATCGCCCCGGCGGCGCTGTTGGTGTGCAGCGTAGACATGACCAGGTGACCGGTAAGCGAGGCCTGTACCGCAATTTGCGCGGTTTCGCCGTCGCGAATTTCCCCGATCATCACCACGTCCGGGTCCTGACGCAGAATGGCGCGCAGCCCGCGGGCAAAGGTCATGTCCACGCGCGGGTTAACCTGCGTCTGCCCCACCCCTTCCAGCTCGTATTCAATCGGGTCTTCAACGGTCAGGATGTTGCGCTCATGGCCGTTCAGCGCCGAGAGAATGGCGTACAGGGTGGTACTTTTACCGGAACCTGTCGGCCCGGTGACCAGGATAATGCCGTGCGGGCGGTCAATCAGCCCTTTTAACTTCTCCAGCTCTTCATCAATCAGGCCCAGCTTGTTGATGTCGGGCTTCAGGTTGCTTTTATCGAGCAGGCGCATGACCACGCGCTCGCCGTACTGGGACGGAATGGTCGAGACGCGCACGTCGATGGCCTTGCGGCCGATGCGCAGAGAGATACGGCCATCCTGCGGCAGGCGCTTCTCGGCGATGTCCAGTTTCGACATGACCTTGATGCGCGACACCAGCAGCGGTGCCAGCTTGCGCGCCGGTTGCAGCACCGGGCGCAGCACGCCGTCAACGCGGAAGCGAATACTCAGCGTGCGCTCGAAGGTTTCGATATGAATATCCGACGCGCCGTCCTTCACCGCCTCGCCGAGAATGGCGTTGATCAGGCGGATCACCGGCGAGTTCTCGTCGTTATCAAGCAGGTCTTCGTTATCCGGGATCTCCTCGGTTAACGCCATCAGGTCGATATCCGCGTCCATATCATCCACCAGCTGCTGCGAAACGCCGCTGCTCTGCTGCCAGATCTTGGCCAGCAGCTCGTCAAAGGCTTCAGATGTCAGGGTCACCGGGACGAACGCGCGTCCCAGCACCCGGCGCACTTCCAGCAGTGCTAACGCCGGGGTGTTATCACGGATATAGACGTCGTTGTTGTAAAACAGAACGCCGTTATCTTTTGCGTAGCTGCTGCTACACAGGGTTTTAGTCAGTTCGTCCACGGTGCCCTCGCCGCCTTAGTGTTTAAACGGATTGCGCGGTGTGCTGGCGCTGGTTTTTACCGGCGCGGCGCTGGCGTCGACGGGAAACGCGGGCAGTACCGCGTTATCCGTTGGTTCGATAATGCCGAGCTTTTTCTCTTCCACGCGCTGCTGCTGGCGGGCGCGGATCTGGTCATATTTCTCTTTCGACGCCGCGCTGTAGTTGTCGTCGTCGCGCAGCACGGTGGTATGGATAAACACCATCAGATTGCGTTTCGACGTATCCTGCGAGGTATAGCGGAACAGCTGGCCGACCAGCGGGATATCGCCCAGCAGCGGCACTTTGGAGACCGACTGTTTGGTGACGTTCTCCATCAGGCCGCCGAGCACCACCGTCTGCCCGCTGTGCACCATCACTTCGTTGTTGATGGTACGGGTGTTGAAGGTTGGGCCAAGGCTGGCATCTTCCGTCGCGCTGTTGTCGACGCTGGAGACTTCCTGCTCAATCTTCAGGTGGATCATGTCGCCGTCGTTGATCTGCGGCACAATTTTCAGCTTGGTCCCGACCGTCTTGCGCTCAACGGAGTTAAAGACGTTGTCGCCGCTGGTGGTCTGGGAGCCGGAAAGCACCGGCACGTCCTGACCGACGTTGAACGACGCCTCTTTGTTATCCAGCGTGACCACGCTTGGGGTAGAGAGAATGTCGTTTTTGCCGTCGGTAGAGAGCGCGGTCATCAGCGCCCCGAAATCGCCGTTAAAGAAGCCGGTCGCAAGGCCGGTGAAGCTCGCCCCCTTCATGGTGCCGTTTTTAATCTGGCTGATTGGCAGGCCGGTGGAGCCGAACTGCACGCCGCCGTGCTTGCTGGTCCACTGCACGCCGAGATCCAGGCCGTTACCGTCCTGCACTTCAGCAATGATCGCTTCCACCAGCACCTGTGGACGACGGATGTCGAGCTTGTCGATCACCTTCTCAAGGGAGTTCATCACGTTAGGCTGGGCGGTGATCACCAGCGAGTTGGTGGCCTCGTCGGCGGTAATGTTCAGATCGCTGGACGCGGTGGCGGTTTTCGCCTTCGGCGTACTGGCCTTGTCCTTCAGCTGTTCACCTATCCCGGTCAGAACCGGCACCACCTTCGTGGCGCTGGCATATTTGAGGTAGAAGACGCGGGTATTCCCCTCGTTGTTCTGCTCGCGGTCCAGCTGATGGATCAGAGAGCGGGTACGCATGCGCGCATCTTCCGAGCCGCTGATCACCAGGCTGTTGGTTTCGTCATCCGCCACCACTTTTGTGGCCAGCTGCGGCGCGTTCTGCCCTTTCTGCTCTTCATTGTTGAGGTTGTTCAACATGTCGGAGAGCTCTTTGGCGGAGGCAAAGCGCAGCGGCACGATCTCGCGGCGCTGAATCCCGTCTTTGTCCACGCGCTGAACCAGATCCACCAGGCGGTTCACCACCGAGGCTTTACCGGTCAACAGCAGCACGTTGGACGGTTCAAAGTGCACCACGTTGCCGATGCCGGTGGCATCGTTGAGCTGGCGCAGCAGCGGGGCAAGTTCACGTACCGGCACATTTTCCATGCGCACGACGCGGGTGATGATCTCATCACCTTTACCCGGGTTTTTGCTGTCTGCCAGCGGCGCGCCGGCGGTACGGGCCACGCTGGAACGCACTACTTTAATCATGCCGTTGTCCATCGGGATCACCGACAGGCCGTACAAATCCAGCACGCTCAGGAAGAACTGGTAATACTCATCTTCCGTCAGCACGTTGTAGGTTCGCACCGACACCGAGCCCTGCACGGACGGATCGACGAGTATGGTTTTATTTAGATTGCGGCCTACCGTATCGATAAACTCGCGGATATCGGTATTTTTAAAGCTCGCGCTAAAGTTGGCTGCAAGCAGCGAACTTGAATATAACGACAATGCGGTCAGCGCCACGCACGCCCAGGGAAATTTCTTCATGTCTGTACACTTGTTAATTGTTTAGAACATTAACCCGAATATTTTCAAGGTGAGCGTGACGTCTGACGACGACCTCCGCCTCTTTCATTTTCGACCAGTTGGCAATAATACTTTTTGCCTTTGCTTCATCGGTCATATCGACAGAATTCACTTTTACCGCCACATCACCTTTTTCGAGCCCTGAATGGCTGTAGAAGGAAGAGGCATTCCTTGGATTAATGTTGTAGCCTTCCAGCTGGCCTTTTTCGATTAACGGCTTTAACACCAGATAATCATTCAGATGCACACTTTCCGCGCCTGCATCTTTCGTCGATTTGCTTACCGGGCCGCTGTCAACGCCGCCCTTAAAATAATCAGGTTTATTTAATGCCAGTACCTGCGTAGCACCTTCGTAATTAACCACCACATTGTCTTTGTTAATTTCCTGAATATAGGCATCGTTAAAACCGGTCAGCGGCTCGCCTTCACGGTAGCTCTTCTGACCACCCGGCGTTTTGATCACGGCGAAAGAAAGCCAGGCGTCATCGCTGCGCACAATACCTTCGATCTCCGCTGCCAGCGGGGCTTTCGCGGCGGCTGGCAGGTTGTCCTGACGCACGGCCGCCGTGAAAAGGGTGAATGTTTTTTTATCACGACGCGTTTTCAGCGGCTGCGCATCAGCGTTAGCCAACTTATTCGTAACTTTTTTATAATCTTTAAACGTCAGATACCCTTGCTGGCCGCAAAAAATTAACAGCACAAACATAATGCAAGGCGTTATCCACCGTGACAGAAATGAGAACCTCATTTTTCATCTGGCCTTTAGCAAAGCGAAAATAAGCAGCGTCGCGCTGCGCCAATATGTGAGCAAAGCGTAATTTCCCGCTGTAAAAACGACCACTCACTTTGCCGCTAACTTTCATACAGAAAAATATTGACCGCATAAAATCCAGATGTTAGGCCTCACCGGCAGGATATTTTTACCCTGTGCGCAAATTGACCACCCTATAGCGTTGCTTTACTTTCTCGTCCTGTTGCTATTCCTAATCAGAGACGGTAAGTCGTTATGTATCAGAGCCACTTTAATTTTAAAAACCCGCCCTTTCGGAAAATAACCGGGTTATCCGGGGATTTTCTGGTGCCTTATCATCAGGATGTGTTCAACCTGCTGAAAGAGAAAACCCAACAGGCGGGGATTATTGGGCTCTTTGCTGACGATGCCCCGCTGCTGGGCCAGTTCAGCGACGCCCTGAAATCCGCTAATCCTGACGTTTTTGCCATCAACGCGTTTCCAAAACTGAGTGCCAGTAGCCTGCTGTATAAACTCAACCCGGGAACGAAAGAGAGCAAAAACCGGCTTCAGGCGGTGGATACCATCCTGCACCAGTGGCAAGGGGAAAAAACCAGGACGAAAGTGCTGGTGATTAGCCACACCGAAGCCATGAAGGACACCTGTCAGGAGGTGCTGGCTATGCTACTGACGCGCGCCCAGGAGCTGGGGTTTTGCCTCTCCATCGTGCTGATGGGCGCAGCGGATCGGGAAGCCGTCCTGATGCAGCAGCCTGAGCTGCGTGAATATGCGCATACCCGTCACAGCCTGCGTCCTCTTACCTGCCGGGAATCTCTCCGCTACGTTGAGGCGCAGTGTGAAGAGCACGGATGCGAGAGCTCACCGTTAACCCCGGCGCGCGTGCGCAAGATGCATGCGCTGACCAGAGGGAATATCAGCAAGCTGAACGAGCTGGCCCACCTGTCGATGCTCGCCGCCTGGACCGAGCGTGCGGATCAGGTCAGCCCGCGTCATTTACGTCTGGCCTCCGGCGAGACGCTGCCTGCGAAAAAACACGGTAAGCGCCTGGCTACCGTCGGTTTATTCGCATCCGTGCTGTTTGCCGCCTGCGGCTGGTGTTTAACCTCCTCGATCGATGCAAAACTTCCGGTTCAGCTCCCGGTGCCTGCCAGCTGGAAACAGCAGACGCCACATGTTCAGGCCCCGGTGGTGCCGTTTATCGACAATGAAATGGTCAATCAGCCGGATGCCATGCATCAGCTCTATCTGATGTGGGGATATGACGCCTCAGCGGACGATGCCCTGTGTCAAAACGCCGCGAAGGTGAACCTGATGTGCAGGCAGGGTAACGCCTCACCGGACGCGCTGGCGCAGGAAGGGTATCCGTGGGTAAGTGAACTGAAAACCGGCAACCACCTCAATTATGCCGTGGTCGCCCGCGTCGGGGATAACTCACTCGACCTGCTGATGAACAACCGTACCTGGCAGGTAAGCCGCAGCTGGTTTAACCAGCATGCCACCGGCAACTTTACCCAATTGCACCGCCTGACGCCGGAAGGTAAAGACGTCATCAGCGCCGCCAGCGATGCGAAGGACATGGGTTGGCTTGACCAGCAGCTGAGCGTAGCCCTTAACCAGCCGGAAACCCATTCCCGGACCTGGACGGCGGAGATGATGAAACGCACCCGCGAGTTCCAGCAAAAAATGCATCTGCATGTGGATGGCATTCCAGGGGAAGATACATTGATGCAGTTAATGCGTGAAACCCATTCCACGCCGAGCGTGCTGATCCAGACCTCCCCGAAAATGCAGGAGAAGAAAGCCTGATGTCTACCATCTGTTTTGCGGCCCAGCGCAGCTACGCTACCGGGGAGGCGGTCTGGTTTTCGTATCGCCTCCCCAGCCTGAGAAAAATCGTCGGCAACGCCTTTTTAGGGATGTTGGGTCTGTGCGTCATGTTGACGGCGGGCGTGTACGCGCATACTTACTGGAATCTGCGTCATCCTGCGCCGGAACCGGTAACAAAAGCGAGCGTCGCGAAACCTGAAACGCAGCTTTCTGATATGCACTACGTGTATGTGAGCAAGCCGTTCCCGCATCCACATCCGAAACCCGCACCGGTGCAGGCAGACATCCCTGCCATGCAGGATCTGCCGATTAACAGCGACGATGCCGACTGGCAGCAAGCGCCCGACGGCGCGGAACCGCACGATACGTCGCGGGATACGTTACCCGGCACCGAAGCGCATGATGTCGCGCCCGCCAGTACAGGCAGTGAGGATGCTTCTGTAACCGAGTTGTTTAAGCAGGCGTTAAAAGAACAGGAGCAAGATTATTCGCAAGGCAAAATTCCCGCGCCACCGGTGGATGAAACGCAGGATAATTCGCAGACGAGAGTGCAACATAACGTGGGATCCCGATCTCCTTTGAGTGAAAAAGGAGATCGGCTGGAATAGTTAGTATTTTTCAGGCAATGTGTTCAGATTAAGGAGTCGACCTTTTTCCACCACAATATATTGACCTTTTTTGAGGTCGGAGAGGATTTTAATGATGGTACTGCGCGCCAGATTGGTATACTCCTGAATGTAATCATAAATATTAATATCACGCTGATGATGAACAATCAGCTCATTAATCTCGTATAAAAACTCGCGCACTACAGAATAAGCGCTGCGGGCAACCAGCACATCGTCGCGTTTGCTCAGCATACAGATGTACCAGGCCAGCACTTTGGTGAGTTCAGGCCATAAATTGTTATCGGTCATCAGCTGCGCGAAGACCTCTTTTTTGATTGAGCGCACCACAGCGTTAGCGCGAATGAGGCCGTACATATGGGTTGCGTTATAGTACATCGACGAGAGGCCAAAAATGCACTGGCCCGTTACCGTGAACATACACAGTTCGTCGGATTCGCGTCGGAATTCAACTTCACCGCTGACGATAATATGAATATATTGTGAATCGGACGTGGAGAGTTTCTGCCATTTCTTTAAGATCTTCTCTTCAAAACCTGATGTAGCAGAAATAATGGCTTCCATTTCATATTGCGGACGTAATTTTTTTGCATAGATGCTTAACATTGTTATACCCGATTTAAGATGTGAAATTTAAAAATGCAGGCATAGGGCAAAAAAGCCTTAAGCCCTGAATATGTTCCTGTGAAATTCTCAATGAGAGAAATAAAGAATAAATGCGATATATTTATTTGCTATATTAATTAGCAAGCTATGTGTCTATCTTAAATCCGGATAATTTTAAGTCAATTAACTAAAAATGAATTGAGTTTGTACTTAAGATTAATCTGAAGAAAATCAGAATGCGTTAAGGCATTCGGGGTAGTCCGAAGGATTACCCCTGCCCGTACTTCTCCAGAAGCGCTTCGGCAATGGCCATCGTTTCGACGTCCGCAATACCGTTCCACAGGTCAGGCCGGAAATGCATCTGGAACGCCGTGATGATGCGCTTTTGCTGCGCAGGGGTGCTGTCAACCGGCACCTCATAGCCATACCGCGCGAGGAGATCGAGTAATGCCCCGGTCGCCACCTGCTGATAGCGCGGACGCCCGTTAATATAGAACGCGACGCGCGCCGGATCGGGCCATGCGCCAATGCCCTGCTGAGCAAGCTGTCGCCACGGGAACAGCGGGCCGGGATCGTCTTTGCGCTGCGGCGCGATGTCCGAATGGGCCACCACGTTTTCAGGTTTGATGTTGTAGCGGGTAATAATATCTTTGGCGAGCGGCACCAGCGCCGCAATTTGCTCAGGCTCAAACGGGGTAAAGCGCTTAACGCCCGACGTTTTTTGCCAGCCGCGGTTCTCCAGCTCAATGCCGACAGACGTATCATTGATGCGGTTTGTGCCGCGCCAGAAGCTAATGCCCGCATGCCAGGCCAGTTCGCTCTCGGGCACCAGCTGCCAGATGCGCGGCTTACCGTCCGGTGCCGGGGGTTTAGCCGGGATCAAATAGTGAGAGCTGACGTTCTTATCCGTCAGCGTGGCCAGCGAGCTGTCAAAATCATCCGCGGTGTAGTGGATAACCAGCACCTTGATGCGCGGGTAAGCCGCCTGAGCCTGATGACGCGTATCCAGCTCGTAGGCACCTTTATCGATGATTCCCTTTTCCGCGGCACACCCTGCCAGCAGCAGCGCCAGCAGGATTGTGGCAAACGAACGCCTCATCGGAGGGTTTTCACCGCCGTACCGCTCACGCTCACCATCAGCATGCTGGCATCTTTCCCGACCGTTTCGTAGTCGATATCAATCCCGACGACCGCATCCGCGCCGAGGGCTTCCGCCTGCTCGCCAAGCTCTTTAAAGGCGATTTCGCGCGCTTTGCGCAGCTCTTTTTCGTACGCGCCAGAGCGGCCGCCCACGATGTCGCGGATACCGGCAAAAAAGTCACGGAAGATATTGGCGCCGAGAATCGCTTCGCCGGTGACCACGCCGCAGTACTCGGTTATTGTCTGCCCTTCCAGGGTTGGCGTTGTTGAAAACTGCATGGTTTCTCTCCTTCTTTAGCGTTCAATGCCTTAGGCACAGCATTATCGGTTCGTTACGCTATGATTGAAAGGATAGTTAATAAATAAGGAAATCAACATGCGCTATTCTGCTTTAACACTTTTCGTGCCCTGCGCGCTGGTGCTCAGCGCCTGTACCACCACGGTCACGCCAGCCTTTAAGGATATCGGTACCCGCAGCGGCCCCTGCATAGAGGGCGGCCCCGACACCGTGGCGCAGCAGTTCTATGATTATCGCATTCAGCACCGCAGCAACGACCTCACCGGGCTACGCCCGTATCTGAGCGATGGCCTGGCAAAACTGCTTAACGATGCCACCCGCGATCCACAGCATAACGCCCTGCTGAAATCCGATCCGTTCTCCAGCCGCACCACGCTACCGGACAGCGCCGAAGTGGCGAGCGCATCAACCATCCCGAATACGGACGCCCGTAATATTCCGCTGCGCGTGAAGCTGACGCAGGGAACCCAAACCTGGCAGGATGAAGTGCTGATGATCCGTGAAGGTCAATGCTGGGCAGTGGACGACGTACGCTACGTGGGCGGCAGCGTTCATGCCCCGGCAGGCACGCTTCGCCAGTCGATTGAGAATCGCTAAATCCGCCGATATTCCCTGGTAACCCCCGTAAAATGTGCGGCATTTCATGCGGAATGCCGACATTTATACTCGCCGACCTTGCCGTTCGCTATTTTGTGCTATGTTTAAGAGGAAACACGGGTTATATTTAACTTTTAACGCAGAAATATTGCATAACTATTCTGTCAACGGTACTATCTGCGGCCTCAATTGCTATAGATTGCCTGGATGAGTAAAGACTGCCCCGATGAGTATTAAACTAAACGGCATTAACTGCTTCTACGGCGCACACCAGGCGCTGTTTGACATCACGCTGAACTGCCCGGAAGGCGAAACGCTGGTTTTGCTTGGCCCAAGCGGTGCAGGCAAAAGCTCCCTTCTGCGTGTCCTTAATCTGCTTGAAATGCCCCGTTCAGGTACGCTGGCGATTGCCGGTAACCATTTTGATTTCGCGAAGACGCCGTCTGATAAAGCGATTCGTGAACTTCGTCAAAACGTCGGCATGGTCTTCCAACAATACAATCTCTGGCCGCACCTGACCGTCCTGCAAAACCTGATTGAAGCCCCGTGCCGCGTGCTGGGGTTAAGCAAGGATCAGGCGATCGCGCGCGCCGAAAAGCTGCTGGACCGCCTGCGTCTTAAGCCCTACAGCGACCGCTATCCGCTGCATCTTTCTGGTGGTCAGCAGCAGCGTGTGGCCATTGCCCGTGCGCTGATGATGGAACCCGCGGTGCTGCTGTTTGATGAACCCACCGCGGCGCTGGATCCGGAAATCACCGCCCAGATCGTGAGCATTATTCGCGAGCTGGCGGAAACCAACATTACGCAGGTCATCGTCACCCACGAAGTGGAAGTGGCGCGTAAAACCGCCAGCCGTGTGGTCTACATGGAAAACGGCTATATCGTTGAGCAAGGTGATGCGAGCTGCTTCGCGAACCCGCAAACCGATGCCTTCAAAAACTATTTATCTCATTGATTGTGTCAGGGGAAATATAATGAAAAAAGTATTACTTGCCGTGCTGCTTGCTGGCGTTACCCTTTCCGCTACCGCAGCCCAGACCATTCGTTTTGCCACGGAAGCCTCTTACCCTCCGTTTGAGTCCATCGACGCGAACAACAAAATTGTGGGCTTCGACGTGGACCTGGCTAACGCCCTGTGTAAAGAGATCGATGCGACCTGTACCTTCAGCAACCAGGCGTTTGACAGCCTGATCCCAAGCCTGAAGTTCCGCCGTATCGACGCCGTGATGGCCGGTATGGATATCACCCCGGAGCGTGAAAAGCAGGTGCTGTTCACCACCCCTTACTACGACAACTCCGCCCTGTTCATTGGTCAGAAAGGTAAATTCACCTCTGTCGATCAGCTGAAAGGCAAAAAAGTCGGCGTGCAGAACGGCACCACGCACCAGAAATTCATTACGGATAAGCATCCGGAAATCACCACCGTTCCGTATGACAGCTACCAGAACGCGAAGCTGGATCTGCAAAATGGCCGTATCGACGGCGTTTTCGGTGATACCGCGGTTGTGACCGAGTGGCTGAAAGCCAACGACAAGCTGGCGCCAGTGGGCGACAAAGTGACCGATAAGGATTACTTCGGTACCGGTCTGGGGATTGCCGTTCGTCAGGGCAACACTGAGCTGCAGCAGAAATTCAACGCTGCGCTGGAAAAAGTGAAGAAAGACGGCACTTACGAAACCATCTACAAAAAATGGTTCCAGAAGTAATTCCTGATGAATGAAATTTTTCCTTTAGCAAGTGCCGCCGGGATGACCGTCGGCCTTGCCGTTTGCGCACTGATTATCGGCCTCGTGCTGGCGATGTTCTTTGCGGTGTGGGAATCCGCGAAATGGTTCCCCGTCGCCTGGACAGGCTCCGCGCTGGTCACCGTGCTGCGTGGGCTACCGGAAATTCTGGTGGTCCTGTTTATCTATTTCGGCTCTTCGCAGCTGCTGCTCACGCTGTCTGACGGCTTCACCCTCAATCTCGGTTTTGCGCAGATCCCGGTGCAGATGCAGATTGATAACTTCGACGTTAGCCCGTTCCTGTGCGGCGTGATTGCCCTCTCCCTGCTCTACTCCGCGTACGCGTCGCAAACCCTGCGCGGTGCGCTGAAAGCCGTGCCGCAGGGACAATGGGAGTCGGGTCAGGCGTTAGGGTTGTCGAAATCCGCCATCTTTTTCCGTCTGGTGATGCCGCAGATGTGGCGTCATGCCCTGCCGGGGCTCGGCAACCAGTGGCTGGTGCTGCTGAAAGATACCGCGCTGGTGAGCCTGATCAGCGTTAACGATTTGATGCTGCAAACCAAAAGCATCGCCACCCGTACCCAGGAGCCGTTTACCTGGTACATTGTGGCTGCGGCGATCTACCTGGTGATCACGTTGCTCAGTCAGTACATCCTCAAGCGTATTGACCTGCGTGCGACGCGCTTTGAACGGAGACCAGGCTGATGCTTGAATACTTTCCCGAGTTGATGAAAGGGCTGCACACCAGCCTGACGCTGACCGTGGCGTCCATTATCGTGGCGCTGATCCTGGCCCTTATCTTCACCATCATCCTGACGCTGAAAACGCCGGTGCTGGTGTGGATTGTGCGCGGTTACATCACCCTCTTCACCGGTACGCCGCTGCTGGTGCAGATCTTCCTGATTTACTACGGCCCGGGCCAGTTCCCGTCGCTGCAGGACTATCCGGTTATCTGGCATCTGCTCTCTGAGCCGTGGCTGTGTGCCCTGATTGCCCTTTCGCTGAACAGCGCGGCCTATACCACCCAGCTGTTCTACGGGGCGATCCGCGCCATCCCGGAAGGCCAGTGGCAGTCCTGCGGGGCGCTGGGCATGAGCAAGAAAGACACGCTGGCGATCCTGCTGCCGTACGCCTTTAAGCGCGCCCTCTCCTCCTATTCCAACGAAGTGGTGCTGGTGTTCAAAAGTACCTCGCTGGCCTACACCATCACCCTGATGGAAGTAATGGGTCACGGACAGCTGCTGTATGGACGCACCTATGACGTAATGGTGTTCGGCGCGGCGGGTGTGGTGTATCTGGTGGTGAACGGTCTGCTGACGCTGATGATGCGCCTGATCGAGCGTAAAGCGTTGGCGTTTGAGCGCAGAAATTAACCACGCGAATGCATAAAACGGTATTTATAAAGCGGGTAACCTGATGGGTTATCCGCTTTTTTTTGCAACAAACACAATATTTAATCATTTTTATTGCATACAAATTCATTAACTGGCATTGTACATCCAGGCCGCAGACACGGCGCATCAATAAGACAGACGGGAGCATTACAATGAAAAAGTTAGTTCTGGCCGCATTACTCGCCACCTTCGCCGCTGGCGCATCCGCTGCGGATAAAATCAATTTCGGCGTCTCCGCCACCTATCCGCCGTTTGAGTCGCTGGATGCCAGCAACCAGATCGTCGGTTTCGATATCGATCTGGCGAAAGCGCTGTGCAAACAGATGCAGGCCGACTGCACCTTTACCAACCATGCCTTCGACAGCCTGATCCCGTCGCTGAAGTTCAAAAAATACGATGCGGTGATCTCCGGGATGGACATCACGCCTGAGCGCAGCAAGCAGGTCGCGTTCACCGACCCGTACTACGCCAACTCGGCGGTGGTGATTGCAAAGAAAGGCGCTTATACCTCTTTCGATCAGCTGACAGGCAAACGCATCGGGATGGAAAACGGCACCACGCACCAGAAATACCTGCAGGACAAACATCCGGAAGTGAAAACCGTGGCCTATGACAGCTACCAGAACGCGATTATCGACCTGAAAAATGGCCGTATCGACGGCGTCTTCGGCGATACCGCCGTGGTGAACGAATGGCTGAAAACCAATCCGCAGCTGGGCACCGCAACGGAAAAAGTGACCGATCCACAGTACTTCGGTACGGGCCTCGGCATCGCGGTACGTCCGGATAACAAAGCCCTGCTGGAAAAACTGAACGGCGCGCTGAAAGCGATTAAAGCGGACGGTACGTATCAGAAAATCAGCGAGCAGTGGTTCCCGCAGTAACCTTTTTTGCCGGGTGACCTGGCCTACGGGGGTGGTAGTCTGTAGGCCGGGTAAGGCGAAGCCGCCACCCGGCAATTTCTCAAAGCGGCACAAAGAACCTGAACCGCGCCCCGCTCACCGACTCCATCAGCCTGATCCCGCCGCCGTGCAGCTCCAGCATCCGTTTCACGATTAATAGCCCCAACCCGCCGCGATTCTCTCTCGACGCCTGGGTATTGAGCGCCGATGGCCGCTGGAACAGATCGTCGCGCAGCGAGGCATCCACGCCCGTTCCGCTGTCGGCCACTTCGACCTGCAGCCGTTCATTCTCCTGCCAGACCGCCAGACGAATTTCCCCGCCAGCTGGCGTATGGCGCATCGCGTTATCGAGCAGGTTGGTCACCACGCGTTCGATCATCGACACATCGGCGTTTATCAGCGGCAGCGGCCCCGGCACGTCAATATGCAGATTGACCTCTCGCGTGCGGGCGGTGAGCTCAAACTTCTGCGCCACGTCGGAAATCAGCTCTCCCATCGCGAACCGTTCGCGCTGGGGTTTAATGCCGCCGTGCTCAAGGCGCGCCAGCTCAAACAGCTGCTGCGAAAGATGACGGACTTTTTGCCCCTGACGCAGCGCGGTGGCGAGATACTGCTGGTGCTCCTGCGGCGTCAGCGTGGCGGATTTTAGCGAAAGGGTTTCCAGATAGCCCAGCAGCGAGGTCAGCGGCGTGCGGAGATCGTGCGAAATGTTGGCGATAAACTCCCGGCGCTGGCGATCGCTGTCGGCCAGCTGATCCCACTGGCGGGTGATTTTGCGCGCCAGCTCGATAAAGCTGTTGCGCAGGATCGCCACTTCATCTTTTGCCGCCGCGTCCGGCGTCTGTGCCGCCAGCAGCCTGATTGCGCTTATGCTGTCCTGCTCCAGCCCGGCCACTTCCACCGTCAGCTGTTTGACCGGGCGCGTGACCCAGTACCAGACCAGCAGCCCTGCCAGCAGCCCAAACAGCGCGACCCACAGCAGTGACCACAGGACGGTACTCCACAGCGCCTTGTGCCAGGCCATTTCCGCCAGAGCGTTTGACTCCTCGCCCTGCAAGATAATGTACAGATAGCCTTTCAGCTCGCCGTCCTGCCGCAGCGGCGTGGCGCTGAAGACTTTTTGATTTTGACTGCGCGGATCGTCGCCCAGTACCGGCATGGCAGTGCCGCTCAGGAAGCTCTGCACCGGCGCCAGGTCGATTTTTTGCCGCTGAATATGGCCCGGCGGGGCAGCATCGGCGAGGATATCGCCGTCAGGAGAGATAACGTAGAGCTCAACGCTCGGATTAAAGGTCATCAGCCGGCCAAACAGCGGTTTCAGCGCGCTGCGGTCGACCCGGCCCTGCGCGTCCAGAATCGGTTCGCGCTGGACTATCTGCTGCGCCAGCCCGCCCGACAAACGCTGCACCATCGCGTTACCGTACTGCATGCTGCTGTAGAGCTGTACCGCGCAGGCGACGGCGGCGCAGAGCATCATCAGCAGGATGAAGAGCAGCGTCAGGCGCTGGCTCAGGCTAAAGCGACGCATCATTGCGGCTCCGCAAATTTATAGCCCTTGCCCCAGACGGTGCGAATGATCTCCGGCTCGGCGGCGTCCTTCTCAATCTTAATGCGCAGGCGGTTGATGTGGGTGTTAACGGTGTGTTCGTAGCCCTCGTGCTGGTAGCCCCAGACCTGCTCCAGCAGCGCCAGACGCGAAAACACCTCGCCGGGATGACGGGCAAAAAAGTACAGCAGCTCGAACTCGCGCGGGGTGAGGTCCACCACCTGGCCGTGAAGCAGCACGCTGCGCGCCAGCGGATCGATGGTCAGTCCGTGCGCCTGAATGTGTCCGTCGGTTTGCGCCTGCCCCATCGCCTGCTGGCGACGAAACAGCGCTTTGATGCGCGCAATCAGCTCCTGCACGGAGAACGGCTTAGCCAGATAGTCGTCGGCGCCGGTTTCCAGCCCGGTGATGCGGTCGGTTTCGCTGCTGCGGGCGCTGATGATGATCACCGGCAGGTAGCGCGTCATCTGACGGATGCGGCGGCAAATCTCCAGACCGTCAACCTTGGGCAGCATCAGGTCGAGGATCACCGCATCCCACGTATGGGCTTCAAGACGCTGCAGGGCGTTGCCCCCGTCGGGCTCGTGGGTGATGGCGTAGCCTTCGTCTTCTAAATTGAGTTGCAGAAGCGCCGCGATATCGTGGTCGTCTTCCACCAGCAGGATCTGCTTCATGAGTAAGCCTTCATTCATTTCTTATGACGTAAGCTTACCTGATTTCGCCGGGATGAAGAGTTCACATTTTGTTTAAGATTTTACGAGCAACGTCAGCACTTCATAGTGCGCGGTATGCGGGAACATATCAAAAAGCTGAACGCGTTCAATGCGATAGCCCGGTAGGTGCGCAATGTCTTTCGCCATGGTCTGCGCGTTGCAGCTGGAATAGATGATGTACTCTGGCGCCATCTGGCTCAGGTAGTCGCACAGCGCATTGCCGATGCCGCGGCGCGGCGGGTTGACCAGCACCAGCTCAGGCACGTTGCCCTGGCCGGTCGCGAACTGCGTGGAGTCCAGCGCCTGGAAGCGCAGGTTCGTTAACCCCAGTTCGGCGGCGGACTGTTTCGCGCAGGCAATCGCTTCGGCAGAGATCTCAATCCCGGTGAGCTGCATCTCCGGCGTGGCGCAATGCAGGCCAAACCCGCCCACGCCGCAGAATAGATCCCACATGTGGTGAACGTTCAACGCTCGAACCCAGTCGCGGGCGGTAGCGTACAGGCCGCTTGCCACGGTCGGGTTGGTCTGGAAGAAGCTTTGCGGGCGGATCCACAGCGGAACGCCGTTGAAGCTCTCCGCCAGCGCGTGCTGGTCGGTGAAGAAAATCTCTTTCTCACCTTCCATGATCGCCATATGCACCGGCTGAATATTCGCCGTAATGACTTTTAGCTGCGGGAGTTGCGCCTGCAGCCACGGCAGCGCCGCGCGAAGCTGCGCCAGCTTGGTTTCAGAGCGCAGCACAAAGCGCAGCATCATGCCGCCGTCGATCTGGCTTTCGGTCAACAGAAGGTACTTCAGCTCGCCGCGCTTGCGGGCCACGCTGTAGGGCGTTAACCCCGCCCGCGCGATAAACGGCTTAAGCGCCGCAAAGACCGGCGCAAAGGAGGCGGGATACAGCGGGCAGTCGGTTAAGTCTTCCGGCGTGCCGTCGCGGTGCAGCATCCCCAGCAGCGGTTTTTCCACGCTGCCGCTGACCACCATTTTGGCTTTATTACGGAAACCCTGCTCCGGGCCGCTGACGGGTGCGCACCATTCGCCCACCGCGTGCGCTGCCAGCAGCTGTTGCAGGTCGGCCATTTTGGCGGTGAGTTGTTGAGAGACCGGCTGTTCTATCCACTGACAGGAGCGGCAGCGTCCGGCGTCATAGAGTGCGCACTGCATATGAAAACCTTAAGAATCACGAGGGCTGCGATTATACACATTATTGCAGGCGGAAGAACCGCCGACTGGAAGCCGGAACGAAGAGTAGAAAGAGCACCAGCATGTCCGGCAGTTTTTGCATAAACAGCGCGCGCAGGATCTCGCGTTTGGATTCACCGGCAATGCTGAACAGCTCCGGGTAGCCATACCCCAGCGAGGCGGCCCACAGATAGCTCGCCGCGGTAATCTGCGTCAGCAGATAGACCCAGCGCGCCCAGTTGCGCCCTTTGACCAGCGAAAACGCGCAGTAGATCTCGATAAACACCAGCACCAGGCTGCTCAAAAAGACCAGCGTCAGATTCCACGTCTGCACGCTGCGGTGAATGAATTCACCGATGCCGCGCACGCCCAGGGTATTCAGAATCATCAGCACGTCCAGGCAGCGGATCATAATAATGGCGAGCGCCGCCACCTGAACCAGTGCAGGTACGTTAGGACGCGCGTGCGTAATACGTGATTTTTTTAATAATCCCAATGTTTTACTTCCCTGAAAAACAATGCCGCGTCATGCGCGGCACATCACTGGAAATTTTAAATCCTTCAGCCGCGTCTTGCACGCTGGATATCGCGCACGCGCTGTTTTTCCGCGCGCGCCATCAAATACCAGGCGATAAATCCGACAATTCCGACCACGCCGAGGATGATAGAGGCCAGGGCGTTGATCTCCGGGTTGACCCCCATACGCACGCTGGAGAAGACCAGCATCGGCAGCGTTGTCGCCCCCGGTCCGGAGACAAAGCTGGCGATAACCAGATCGTCCAGCGACAGCGTAAACGCCAGCAGCCAGCCGGAGATCACCGCAGGCATAATCATCGGCAGGGTGATGATGAAAAAGACCTTCAGCGGCGTCGCGCCAAGATCCATCGCCGCCTCTTCAATAGAGCGATCCAGCTCGCGCAGGCGCGAGGAGATCACCACCGCCACGTAGGCCGTACAGAAGGTGACATGCGCCAGCCAGATGGTGAGCATGCCGCGATCCGCCGGCCAGCCGATGGCGTGCGCCAGGGCCACGAACAGCAGCAGCAGCGCGAGACCGGTGATCACGTCCGGCATGACCAGCGGTGCGGTGATCATAAAGGCGAAGCCGTTCGAACCGCGAAAACGCCCGAAGCGCACCATCACCAGCGCGGCGATCGTACCCAGCACCGACGCCATGGTCGCCGCCAGCGCCGCAATGGTCAGGCTCAGCCCCACCGCGCTCATCATCGCATCATCGTGGAACAGCTCGCTGTACCAGCGCGTCGACCAGCCTGCCCAGACCGTCACCAGCTTGGAGCTGTTAAACGAGTAGATCACCAGCATCAGCATCGGCGCATACAGGAAGGTAAAGCCGATAACGAGGATCGCTATCCGCCACGGGGAGCGCACTACCGGTAAGTTGTTCATCCGTGATCTCCCATCTGTTTCTGCTGATGCTTGTGGAACCACATGATCGGCACGATCAGCAGCAGGAGCATCACAATCGCCACCGCAGAGGCCACCGGCCAGTCGCGGTTATTGAAGAACTCCTGCCACAGCACGCGGCCAATCATGATGCTGTCCGGGCCTCCAAGCAGTTCCGGGATCACAAACTCCCCGACCGCCGGGATAAAGACCAGCATCGACCCGGCGATGATGCCGCCTTTGGTCAGCGGGACAATGACGCTGAAGAAGGTTTTTAACGGGCGCGCGCCGAGATCGAGCGACGCCTCCACCAGCGAATAATCAATACGCGTCAGCGCCGTATAGATCGGCAGCACCATAAACGGCAGATAGGCGTACACGATGCCGATATAGACCGCGAGGTTGGTGTGCAGGATCGTCAGCGGCTGATCGATAACCCCGAGCCACATGAGAAAGTTATTCAGCACGCCGTTGTTTTTCAGGATCCCCATCCAGGCGTAAACGCGGATCAGGAACGAGGTCCACGACGGCAAAATTACCAGCAGCAGCAGGATGTTACGCGTCGACGGCTTGCTGTGCGCCACCGCCCACGCCAGCGGGTAGCCCATCACCAGACAGCAGAGCGTCGAGATCGCCGCCACCTGCAGCGACTGCAGATAGGCTTCGAAATAGAGCGGGTCGTCGGTGAGCTGCAGGAAGTTGCCGAGATTAAGCGTCAGCGTCAGCTGCCCGTCGGCCCAGTCCAGCAGGTTAGTATAGGGCGGGATCGCCCGCGCCATTTCCGCCAGGCTTATCTTGAAAACAATCAGGAACGGCAGCAGGAAAAGCAGGATCAGCCACACGTACGGCATGGCGATCACCAGCTTGCGGCCGTGTTTCATCTGCATGCGCGTCAGTAAACCGGCAATGGCGCCCGGCTTTTCTAAGCGGGCTGGAGGTTCAAGTGTGCTCATGATCGCTCCTTATACCGTCAGCACAACGCAACTGTCAGCGTCCCAGCACAGGCGCACTTCGTCGCCCCAGGTCGGCTGCCCCTTGCGATAGCGATGTTCGTTCTGCAGCTGCGCGCTGAGCATCTGCCCACTTTTCAGGCGCACGTGGTAGATGGACAGATCGCCCAGATAGGCAATGTGCACCACTTCGCCCACGGCAAAGTTATAGCCATCGGCAGGCGGATCCTCACAGAGCATGATTTTCTCCGGACGCAGTGCGACGTAGACCGGCACGTTATCCACCACAGAGTTATCAGGATCGACCTTAAGCGGATGCTGCAGCCCCGGCGATTCGATAACCAGGCCATCCTCCTGACGATCTTTCAGCAGCCCTTCGAAGACGTTAACCGAGCCAATGAACTCCGCGCTGTAGCGGGTGGTCGGATGCTCATAAATCTCTTCCGGCTCGCCAATCTGCACGAACTTGCCGCGGTTCATGATCGCGATACGTCCAGCCATGGTCATGGCTTCTTCCTGGTCGTGGGTCACCATCACGCAGGTCACCCCCACGCGCTCGAGGATATCGACCACTTCGAGCTGCATACGGTCGCGCAGTTTTTTATCCAGCGCGCCCATCGGTTCATCGAGCAGCAAGAGTTTCGGGCGTTTTGCCAGGCTGCGGGCCAGGGCCACGCGCTGGCGCTGGCCGCCGGAGAGCTGGTGCGGCTTACGCTTCGCGAACTCCTGCATGTGCACCAGGCTCAGCATCTCGGCCACGCGCGCGGTAATTTCCGCTTTCGGCAGTTTGTCCTGCTTCAGGCCAAAGGCGATGTTCTGCTCCACCGTCATGTGCGGGAACAGCGCGTAAGACTGGAACATCATGTTAATCGGGCGCTGATACGGCGGCACGCTGGAGAGATCCACGCCATCAAGCATGATCTGCCCGGCAGTGGGCTGTTCAAAACCGGCCAGCATACGCAGCAGGGTCGATTTACCGCAGCCAGAGGCCCCCAGAAGGGCAAAAATTTCGCCTTTATAGATCGTCAGGCTGACGTCGTCCACGGCATGCTGGCCATCGAAAGATTTGGTGAGGTTACGTATTTCAAGAAGCGGGGTCAGCGCTTTACGGACTTTCGCCTGCGGGCGGGGGATCGCGTCATTCACGGGGTGTTCTCCGGTAGAGATCAAATCATGGTGCAGGCGCACCAGAACGGTGCGCCTGTTGCCGGACACGCTTCGCTTGCCCGGCCTGTGACTCACGGTAGCTTATTTACCGCTTTTCACCTTGGTCCACGCGCGGGTACGCACGCGGTCGATTTTTGGATCCTGTACTTTCAGGGTGAAGAGCTTGGCGAACACATCCGCTGGCGGATAGATAGCCGGGTTATTGCGGATCTCTTCGCTCACCAGCGGCACGGAGGCCTTGTTACCGTTCGCGTAGTAAACGTGGTCGCTGATGTGGGCGATCACGTCAGGACGCATCAGGTAGTTGAGGAACTGATACGCTTCGTCTTTGTTTTTAGCGTCAGTCGGCATCGCGAAGACGTCAAAGAAGGCCAGCGCCCCCTCCTTCGGAATGAAGTAAGAGACGTTCACGCCGTTTTTCGCCTCTTTCGCGCGGTTAGCCGCCTGCCATACGTCCCCTGCCCAGCCGATCGCGACGCAGATGTCGCCGTTCGCCAGGTCGTTAATGTACTGGGACGAGTGGAAGTAACGAATGTTTGGACGCAGCTTCAGCAGCAGATCGGTCGCCGGACCGGTGTAATCATCGGCTTTACTGCTGTTCGGGTCTTTGCCCAGGTAGTTCAGCACGGTGGCGAAAATCTCTTCCGGCGCATCGAGGAAGGAGACGCCGCAGCTTTTCAGCTTCTCAAGGTTTTCCGGCTTCAGCACCACGTCCCAGCTGTCCAGCTTCACGTCCGGGCCCAGCACCGCTTTGACTTTATCAACGTTGTAGCCGATACCGGTAGTCGCCCACAGGTAAGGCATGGCGTATTTGTTGTCCGGGTCATGCTTGGCCACCAGCTTCAGCACCTCCGGATCGAGGTTTTTCCAGTTCGGTAACTTGCTCTTGTCCAGCGGCTGGAAAACGCCTGCCGTTAGCTGACGTTCCAGGAAGCTTGCGGAAGGCACCACGAGGTCAAACCCGGTGCTGCCCGCCATCAGTTTTCCTTCCAGAACTTCGTTGGAATCGAACACGTCATAGACCACTTTAATGCCGGTCTCTTTTTCAAAATTTGCCACCGTGTCCGGCGCAATATAGTCAGACCAGTTATAAACGTGCAGCGTTTTTTGTTCCGCAGCGAGCGTGCCGGCAGAGACGGCCATCAGAGCACCCGCAACCAGACCCGATAACCATTTTTTATTCAAGGCGATCATAGTGTTATTCCTTCTGAAAGCTCGTTAACAAACGAACTAAAACTGTGCAATCTGAAGATATGCAATAATCATGCATAGTTTGTCGCTCTGCCCAAAATAAAAAGAAACCTCTTTACCCGGCAGTTTCCGCTCGCTTTTTTAAGCATCGCAAGAATAACTGTAGCCCGTGTCCCCGGCTATAGCCCAGACGAAAAAACGCCTTTTATCAATTTTTTATGCAGGTTATGTCTACGTGATAAGCCGAAACGGCCTTCAGGGAGGTGAATAATTCTTTAAAGAAAGGTTAAAAGCAGCAGAAAAAATGGCCTTCTGCAGCCGCCATGGCAGCGACTGCGCAAAAGTCAGACAGGCTTAGTGAAGAAAATTGGGAGATGCATCATTATTCTCTGCATCATCTTCCGCGCTATACAGCAGATGGTGTGCATTGGCTTCCATCATCACCATCGAAATTTGCTCTTCGCTCAAGCGCATAAACCAGGCGAACTGCTTGAACGACAGCCCTGCCCCGGAGAATAAAGACTGGCAAACGACCAGTTTTGGCAGATTATCATCCTGTATGTCGAGAAATGCCTTCACCGTCAAAGAACTGGCATTGATGGCCGACAGGTCGGAGGCCAGCGCCAGCAGCGCGGACGGCTTCACTTCGGCCAGCGCGGAGAAAAGGATCACGTCGTTAATGAGATCGATTTTGGCATCGAAAATGCCGTCGAAATTCTGCATATGAGGCAGATGCAGCGCCTGGCAGGAATCGCATTCGAAGAACGTAATTCCGGCATCATCAAGCCATTGACGTAACGTATCCAGTGTAGGTACGACCTGTAAATCCATCGCGATGCAGCCTCTTTAATAAAAACTTCGCATAGGGTACTCAAAAAGCGCGCGGTAATCCATTTAACCACCCGTTTTCAGACAGTAACCCGGCGTGGCATGACGCTCGATCCATGAGATCATTTTACCCGCAATATCGACACCTGTGGTTTTTTCCACGCCTTCCAGCCCGGGCGAGGCGTTCACCTCCATGACCAGCGGCCCGCGCGTCGCGCGCAGAAGATCTACACCCGCCACGTCCAGCCCCAGGGTTTGCGCGGCTTTCACCGCAATTTCCCGCTCGCGGTCGCTGATATCAGCGATTCTTGCAATGCCGCCCCGGTGAAGATTAGAGCGGAAGTCGCCCTCTTTGGCCTGGCGCTCAATGGCCGCTACCACCTCGTTTCCCACGACGAAGCAGCGGATGTCGCGCCCTTTGGCCTCTTCAATATACTCCTGCACCAGAATGTGGGCATTCAGCCCGCGGAAGGCGTCAATCACGCTCTCCGCTGCCTGACGCGTCTCCGCCAGCACCACGCCAATGCCCTGGGTGCCTTCCACCAGCTTGATCACCAAAGGGGCGCCGCCCACCATGTCGATCAGATCGCTGGTGTCGTCCGGTGAATGGGCAATCCCCGTGACGGGGAGATCGATCCCCTGACGAGCAAGGAGCTGCAGCGAGCGCAGCTTGTCGCGGGCGCGGGAAATAGCAACGGATTCGTTGAGAGGATAGCTGCCCAGCATCTCGAACTGGCGCAGCGCGGCGGTGCCGTAGTAGGTAATCTGGGAGCCGATGCGGGGGATGACCGCATCGAAGTGCGGCAGCTTGCGGCCTTTGTAGTGAATCGACGAGGCGGCCGGGTCGATGTTCATGTAGCAGGACATCGGGTCGAGGATCTCAACCTGATGCCCGCGTTTCGCCGCCGCCTCACGCAGGCGTTTACATGAATAGAGCGTTCCATCCCGGGACAATATGGCAATTTTCACCCTGCACCTCTCTGAAGACATGGAAAAAGCCTGCGTATCATATACGCAGGCAGGCACAGGATAAATGGACTATCGCGTCGCCCAGCCCTGTTTGTGCAGATAATCAAGAATAAACGGGCGATTTTCTTTAATGATGGTGCGACGAATATGGTCGGTCCAGGTATCACGACGGTTATTGCTGCCGCGCGTCATGTAGTAGTTCGCCAGCTCTTCATCGTATTGATTCAGGACATCCTGATCGACCGGCTGGTAGTGGTTTTCGTGCACCAGCATCGCCGCAGGAATGCGCGGCTTCAGATCCGGGTTATCCGCCGGCCAGCCGAGGCACAGGCCAAACAGCGGCAGCACGTGTTTTGGCAGCTTCAGCAGCTCGGTCACGCTTTCGATGTTATTACGCAGGCCGCCGATGTAGACACCGCCTAACCCCAGCGACTCCGCCGCCGTGAAGGCGTTTTGCGCCATCAGCGCGGTATCCACCACGCCCAGCAGCAGCTGTTCGGCCAGCCCCAGCTCGGCCTCAGGGCAGATCTGCAGATGACGGTTAAAGTCGGCGCAGAACACCCAGAACTCCGCTGCCTGCGCCACATGCTTCTGCCCGCCGGTCAGCGTCACCAGTTGCTCACGCATGGCCGGGTCGGTGATGCGGATAATGGAGGTGCACTGCAGGAAGCTCGAGCTCGAGGTCGCCCTGGCGCTGTCGATGATCGCGTTACGCTGCGCCTCGGTAATCGGCTCATCGGTGAAGTGGCGAATGGAACGGTGGGAACGGAGCAGGTCAATCGTGGGTGTCATCTTGTCTCTCTTTGTCGTGCTTAATACGTATTGCAGCCAGTATAGGCAATGATCTGCGCGATGTAATTGGCGAAACATAGCCTGACTGTATCAAAGCGACAGGCGAAACCTTCTTTAATGGCGGCAGGTTATCGGGCACTATATGTCCTATTCGCCGTCAGGCTTGTTTTTTGAGGAGAGAGAAATGTTTGCAGTAATTTTTGGTCGTCCAGGGTGCCCTTACTGTGTGCGCGCGAAAGAGCTGGCTGAGAAACTGACCGAAGAGCGCGATGACTTCAACTTCCGCTACGTGGATATCCACGCGGAAGGCATCACCAAAGCGGATCTCGAAAAAACCGTCGGCAAGCCGGTTGAAACCGTACCGCAGATCTTCCTCGATCAGAAACACATCGGCGGCTGCACTGACTTTGAAGCTTACGCCAAAGAGCATCTGGGCCTGTTTGCCGCTCAGTAATGAAAGGACGCCCTCACCGAGAGGGCGTTTTTATTTGTGGTGCCGTCGGTGCTGAAGCAGACTGCGCACAAATAAGTAGCAGAGCGCGCCAAGGGCGCACCAGAATACGGCGCTCATCAACCATGCCAGTTCCTGCCAGAAACTCCGCGTTGAAATATAGAGCAAGCGCATCAGCAGCAAACAGAGCGGCGCGGCCAGCATGGCGCCCAGCAGCGGCTTCACCACCTCCCCTTTACGGGAGAGAAAACTGGCAGCAGCCCCCGGCAGCGTAAAAAAGAGCAGCCCCAGCTCCGGATGACCCGACGCCCTGAATGCCCCTTTCACGTTAAAAGCAAGCGACATGCATACGACCGTGAACAGCAAAAAGCAGCTGATCACCCCCGCCCAGTTTCGTTTAGTGTTCAAACTATCCTCCTGACTTATCTCTATCAAATACACTTTCGTCGGGTAGACGCCCAGTCAGATAAAGCAATGCGGCAATCCTTGCCAAAGTACGCACAGGGTGATGCGATAATCAGTAGCTGTCAGTAGCTAATGCGATTAAACTACACGCCAGCTAATGTTTTAGGGAATAAAGCAGGAAACAGGGAGCGTTAACGCCTTTCCCTGACCCAGAAAACAGTAGCCCAAAAAGTCCTTTCATTCAACAACTTACTGGTAAACAAGAAGTTAGCCTCCGTGAATATAAACGTCGCAGACTTGTTAAATGGGAATTACATCCTGTTATTATTTGTGGTACTGGCGCTGGGCCTTTGCCTGGGTAAATTGCGCCTGGGTTCAGTTCAACTTGGTAATTCCATTGGCGTTTTAGTCGTCTCCTTATTATTAGGCCAGCAGCACTTCAGCATTAACACGGACGCGCTCAACTTAGGTTTTATGCTGTTTATTTTTTGTGTTGGCGTGGAAGCAGGACCGAACTTTTTTTCAATTTTCTTCCGCGACGGCAAAAATTATCTGATGCTGGCGCTGGTAATGGTCGGCAGCGCGCTGCTGATCGCCTTAGGGCTGGGTAAACTGTTTGGCTGGGATATCGGGTTAACGGCCGGTATGCTGGCAGGCTCCATGACCTCCACCCCTGTGCTCGTGGGTGCCGGTGATACCCTGCGCCATTCCGGCATGGCCGGCGCGCAGCTTTCTACCGCACTTGACCACCTGAGCCTGGGTTATGCCCTGACCTATCTGATTGGTCTGGTGAGCCTGATTGTCGGCGCACGCTACCTGCCCAAACTGCAGCACCAGGATTTGCAGACCAGCGCCCAGCAAATCGCCCGCGAGCGCGGTCTGGATACCGACTCCAAACGTAAAGTCTATCTCCCGGTGATCCGCGCCTATCGCGTCGGGCCAGAGCTGGTGGCATGGGCTGACGGTAAAAATCTGCGCGAGCTGGGGATTTACCGCCAGACGGGCTGCTACATTGAACGTATCCGCCGCAACGGCATTCTGGCGAACCCGGACGGCGACGCGGTGCTGCAGATGGGTGACGACATCGCGCTGGTGGGTTACCCGGACGCCCACGCCCGTCTCGACCCGAGCTTCCGTAACGGCAAAGAGGTGTTCGACCGCGATCTGCTCGACATGCGCATCGTCACCGAAGAGATCGTGGTGAAAAACCATAACGCCGTGGGCCGCCGCCTGGCGCAGCTGAAGCTGACCGACCACGGCTGCTTCCTCAACCGCGTGATCCGCAGCCAGATTGAGATGCCTATCGACGACAACGTGGTGCTCAACAAAGGCGACGTGCTGCAGGTCAGCGGCGACGCCCGCCGCGTGAAAACCGTGGCCGACCGCATCGGCTTTATCTCCATTCACAGCCAGGTCACCGACCTGCTGGCCTTCTGCGCCTTCTTTATCGTTGGCCTGATGATCGGGATGATCACCTTCCAGTTCAGCAACTTCAGCTTCGGCATCGGTAATGCCGCCGGTCTGCTGTTCGCCGGGATCATGCTGGGCTTCCTGCGAGCGAACCACCCGACCTTCGGCTACATTCCGCAGGGTGCGCTGAACATGGTGAAAGAGTTCGGTCTGATGGTCTTTATGGCGGGCGTGGGCTTAAGCGCGGGCAGCGGGATTGGTCACAGCCTCGGCGCCGTCGGCTGGCAGATGTTGGTTTCCGGACTTATCGTCAGCCTGGTACCGGTGGTGATCTGCTTCCTGTTCGGTGCCTACGTGCTGCGCATGAACCGCGCCCTGCTCTTCGGGGCGATGATGGGGGCGCGTACCTGTGCGCCTGCCATGGAAATCATCAGCGATACCGCGCGCAGCAACATCCCGGCGCTGGGCTATGCGGGCACGTATGCTATCGCTAACGTGCTGCTGACGCTGGCGGGTACGCTGATCATCATCATCTGGCCAGGACTCGGATAACTCCTAAGAATGCGCGTGGCGGAAAATATTTTTGTTACGTGCAGAACTTTTTTATCAGGGGGCAGTCATAACTAGTGCCACTGCTTTTCTTTGATGTCCCCAATTTGTGGAGCCCATCAACCCCGCCGTTTTGGTTCAAGGTTGATGGGTTTTTTGTTGGCTGAAAATTAAATTTAATGAAATCATATGGTTATGATCAATCTTTCATAACTATAGCTACATAATGGCGGCAGAATAGACAAATATCTTTTAGCAAGGCGTCCCATAATCGCTTGGTTGCTGATTCAAATCCAGCAGAGATATTGGCAATTTACATTTAAAATCAATATATTAAATACTCGTCGCAAGGCAGGGATGTATCAAATGGTTTGTGTCATAAAAGTGTCGAGATAATTTTTTCAGTAACGACCATCCTGCCATGCCAGAAAAAAGCTTTTCATAATGGAATCAATGCTCACGACAGTCTAAGCGGTAAGGCAAAAGTTCATGCGTATAGTTCTGATGAATGCATTATGCTATATAATGGATGTTAACATTGAAGTGTCAGGCTTAAGAAGGTCAGCATACCAATTGCTCCCGACAGAAAACTCTCAAGACCGTATCTACTGTTAGGTGTCAGCTGGGCTCAGTCCTAAATAGCCAACCGAGAGCAGTAGCGAATGCTATCTGTACATACAGCCAACACTGCTGCGCAGGAGTTGGATACAAGTTAAAGACTTGCGGACCTTACTTTATGTAAAGTAAGATTGTTGATTTGCTTGGACAGGAGACTTATCACCTTTTGTTATAGAAATGAAGCAGTTTACTTTTATTGTTGTAATACTAGCCCTTGTACCTCCAAAAGTGCTAAAGTTAACATCATATTGTATCCGTAACAGAGCGTTGAAAAATGGAAAATCTATTTAATACAACATATAGCGAGGATGATTTAGAAAAAGAAAATATAACGTATTGGATTAAGGATTTTCGGAAGCATGAAGAAATAAATAATATTATTAAAACAAAAGCATTCAATAGATTGAATGATATTTCGTTCTTGGGCGCAATTGATTACAGTGATAAGAGTGAACTGGCAAGGATTGATAGAAATCGCGCGGTTCATTCACTATATGTTGCTGGAATTGCTAATTATATAGCAACAGAAAGAAGATATGATGAAGAGCTAAAAAAGCATATCGTAGCAGCTGCTTTACTTCATGATATTGGGCATATGCCCCTATCACATAGTGCTGAACCATATATAAAATCGAGGTTTGGTTATGGGCATCATGAAATAGGAAATGACCTTATTTCAGGCCGTATATGGAAAAGTAGTGGTATCAATGATGTCTTATCGAAAGGTTTCGATATTACATTCATCAAGCAGTTACTTAATAATAAGACAAGCAATGAAGGAATCGATATTTTTTCAAGCAAAATCAATGCCGATACAATTGATGGAATCATCCGCTGCGTTGAATATAAAGGCATTAACAGAACACATAGCTTGAACAGAATATCTATCGCTCGTTCTTTCTTTATAAAAGATAGTGGTTATAGCACAATTAAACGCCTAGATACGCTTGATTCATTTTGGAAAACCAAGCACTTTGTCTATCAAAATTATATCAACACAAAGCATGGAGTCATATCAGACAAATTAAGTCAAATATTTTTTATGGAAATTGGAAAAATCAATACAAAAGATTTATTGCTTAAAGAAAGCACATGGAAAGATAAATACAGAGTTCTCTTTAAATGGTTGGGTGAGCTAAAAAATGGAAATATTCCTAGCTGCTTAAGAAGTTATGAGATTGAATATACAACAAGAAAATATGAGGTATTAAAAAGCGAGAAGTCTTTGGATAAGAGATACACAAATTCAAAGCAAAAGACTAAAATTTCTCCAGAAAATTATATGGAATATAGCTTAATCAAAAACAAACAGGAATAACCATATGATATATAAAGATTTTTGTGAAAAATATACAGCAATTTCCTCTGCTATAAAATATTCCGAAAGCACTTTAGATAGTTTAAAAAAAGATCTTTTGGAGGCACTTGGTGACGATTCCAGTGCGGAATATACAATTGTTACAACTGGTTCATTTGGCAGAAACGAAGCTTCTGCTGAGTCTGATTTTGATCTTTTCCTTTTTTGTGAAAAGGAAGATATTAAAGAAAGCATAGAATTAAAAGCGGAATTAATTAATAATTGCGTAAAAAAATATGTAGCCAAAGATACTGGTAGCACCGGCACTTTTGGAGCTGATGAAGTTGTTTCGTTTGAAAGCCTATTGAAAAATATAGGTGGGGCTGATGATACAAATAAATTATTAACGAGGCGAATGTTATTTTTACTGGAAGGAATCTCCGTTTATAATAACAGCCTTTTTGAAACTTATAGAAAAACACTTATCAATAAATATTTAAAGTCAAGCAGCGATGGTAAAATAGATAAATATTTACTCAATGATATCATCAGGTATTATCGAACCATAACAACTGATTTTCAACACAAAATTGATTCTGATGGAAAATCTTGGGGTATAAGGAATATAAAATTAAGGTTTTCAAGAAAAATATTATACTTTGCAGGCATTATAGCGATTGGTTATGCATCAGATAAAGAGCAGGACGTTTCTTCTCGAGTATTATTGCTGTCATCATTACTCGATACGGCTCCGCTTGAAAGAATATTTGAGATATATGATGAAAAAATAAACACAAAAGGCTATGATGTATTGGAAAGAATATTTGGATATTATGATTACTTTCTTAATAATATAAGTAATAAAGAACAAAGATTGTTGCTCGATAATATAAAAACAAAAGAAGATCGCCTTGATGTGCCATTATATACTGAACTAAGTGAACATAGTGGGCACTTTACTTACTATTTACATATGCTTTTAAAATCACTTTTTGATGATAATCATGCGATTCATACAGCATTAATTTTCTAAAGTAATCTTTTTAATTTTCCATATAACCTTAAATTTCGAAAGAAAATTTAAGGTTATATGGCAATCTGGGTAAGACATTTTTAGACTAAAACCTAGGCTAAATGAGCGAAATTAGCTTGATAGTCTCCGAGTAAAAACAGCATCTTGCCCTAACCAAAAACTACCCTCCACTGATGGATTTTGTCTCATTTGATTGACCTTATACATCAAAATAATGCACAGGGAAACAGTGTAGCTAAATAGCTACGCCGAATACCGCTACACTTTTACCAGCCCATGTTTATCTCCGCGGAACAGGCTGGTGGTTTCCATAAAATGGCGAACTTCTTTCAACAGTTGCTACATTGAGCGACACTGATGATTGCGCGTTATTTTGTCATGAAGTGCCTACCATAGCCGTTCCACATGATTCACCCATGGCGAGTAAACCGCTGATAAATGACCTTGAACTTCGGGTTATCCTTCAACCGGCGCTGTGTTTCCCGGCTTTTGCGGATAATGTAATTATGCACGATCAGCGCGTTGGTTTTCGCCCGTCGGTACGTCACTTTAAGCCGCTTCAGCAGGCAGATGAATAGCGCCGGACTTTTGCTGGTACCGCCCACGTAGCTTACTTTGCCCATTCCGCAGTGCAGTGTTCCAGTCAGATTGTATTTTAAGTACTGTCCCGGCGTCACCACGCGTTTTTGCTGCCCGCATAGTTGCCAGTCCGCACCGATTTTGGGATTAAGATGGTTATCGGCCCCATCTTCATAAAAGAACGGATGCTCTGTGCTGCATTCGTCCACTGCTTTGTGGATTGCCGCCATCTTTTCATCCTTTCGCTGGGGGATGTATCTGGTGGTGTATGGCCTGCGCAATGCCGGGCTGACGGAATATCTCTCAGGCGTACTGGATAGCCTGGCCGGACACGGGCTGTGGGCCGCCACGCTGGGAACCGGGTTCATCACCGCGTTCCTGTCATCCATAATGAACAATATGCCCACGGTGCTGATTGGCGCGCTCTCCATTGAGGGCAGCACGGCAACGGGATTGATTAAGGAGGCGATGATTTACGCCAACGTGATTGGCTGCGATCTGGGCCCGAAAATCACGCCTATCGGCAGCCTCGCTACCCTGCTCTGGCTCCACGTACTGGCGCAGAAAAACATGACGATTACCTGGGGCTACTATTTCCGGACGGGCATCATTATGACGCTGCCGGTTCTGTTTGTGACGCTCGCCGCGCTGGCGCTACGTCTCTCCTTCACACTGTAATGAGCCACTGCTATGAACCACATCACTATCTATCACAACCCCGCCTGCGGCACCTCGCGCAACACGCTGGAGATGATCCGCAACAGCGGCACGGAGCCAGAGATTATCCTCTATCTGGAAACCCCGCCGTCGCGCGATACGCTGACCACCCTGATTGCCGATATGGGCATTTCGGTGCGGGATCTGCTGCGTAAAAACGTGGAGCCCTATGAACAGCTCGGCCTTGCAGAAGATAGCTTCACCGACGACCAGCTAATCGAGTTTATGCTGCAATACCCGATTCTGATTAACCGTCCGATCGTGGTGACGCCGCTGGGCACCCGCCTGTGCCGCCCGTCTGAAGTCGTTCTCGATATTCTGCCGGACGCGCAAAAAGGAGCGTTTACGAAAGAGGATGGCGAAGCCGTCGTAGACGCCAGCGGGAAAAAAATCTCGCCAAAGTAACCCATTGATAATGGCAAGGTAAGATCTGCCAACCGCATGCCCCACCCAACGGCCAGGTTGCATCCGCCGAAACCCGGCACATACTTTTGAGGGTTAAGTCTGGTGAGGGTATGCGGGTATGGGCTTTAAAAACAAAACCGCCGTCATCTTCGGCGGCAGCGGCGCTATCGGCAGCGCAACTGCGCACGCTCTGGCGCGTGAAGGAGCGGATGTATACCTCGCCGCACGTGGCCACACCAGGCTGGAGCAGGTCGCCAGCCGTATTCGCGCAGCGGGCGGTTCTGCCAGCACGTTTATTTTCGATGCGCTTGAGGAGTCCTCGCAGCTCCCCGACCTTGTCCACATTGATATCGTCGTCAACGCCACGGGCTTTATGCACGATCAGGGTAAACGCCTTGAGGCGTTAACGCTCGGCGAGTTCAGGCAGGGTTTCGACCCTTTCCTGGCCGCGTACTTTAACATTGCGAAAGCCGTGTCATCCCGCATGGGCGGCGAGCATGGCGGGACCATAATTACCGTCGTCGCCCCCGCCGCAAACATGGCGATGGCGGGCCACCTCGGGCATATCGTCGGCTGCGCGGGAACGGAAGCCTTGACCCGGGCGCTTGCGGCTGAGCTGGGGACACACAATATTCGCGTGCTGTGTCTGCGTTCGCACGCGATAGACGATGCGGTGCAGGCGGGTTCGTATGTGGGGGCCATTTTTGCCGCCAAGGCGCAGGCGATGGGGATAACGATTGAGCAATTTCTCGGCGGTGCCGCGCAAAGTACCCTGACGCATCGCCTGCCGACGCTGGCGCAGGTAGCAGACACGATTACGTTTCTGGCCTCAGATGCGGCAGGTGCCATCACGGGAACTACCGTCAATATGACCGCGGGCGCAACCTAGCCTTTGCCCTCGCCCGCAATCCTCCCCACCATCGCCCGAATCTCCTCCCGGGTTAACGGCGTCCGGTCGGTGACATAGTGCAGCGTCATCCCTTCGATAAACGCATCCAGCGCGCGGGTGGTGACCGGGTCGAACCACTGCTCCAGCGTGGTCTGGCTCATCTTCATCCAGTCCTGCATCACCGTTTTGAGCGCCGCGCTGCGGTGCATAAAGGCGTAGAGCTGGTACATCAGCGCCATGTTGTGCGGCGTGGTCACCTGCGAGCTGTGGATCAGGGTAGTGATGGATTCGCATGCCATCTCCGGCCCGGTGACGCCGGCAAAGAAATCCCGGTACTGCTGCGACATCTGGCGGGTAAACCACGTGAAGGCCTCCTCCAGCAGCGGCTCCATGCCGTCGAAATAGTAGGTCATCGACCCCAGCGGCACGCCCGCGCAGGTAGCGATTTTACGGTGCGTGACGGCGTGGATCCCGTGCTCGGCAATGGTATCGAGCGTTGCCTGCAGGATCTTCTCCCGGCGATGCGGATCGTTTGGTGGTCTGCTCATAAATTCCTCACGTGGTTTATGTACAAATGTACACAAACTTGCTAGTGTTGTCGCTATTGTTGTACTTCTGGTGCTACCCAATGACGCTGACCTCTCCCCGTAAAGCCCTGCAGCTCCGCCTGTGGGCGCTGTTTATGTTCTTCTTTATTCCCGGTCTGCTGATGGCCTCCTGGGCCACGCGCACCCCCGCCATTCGCGATATTTTGTCCGTTTCTACCGCTGAGATGGGTATCGTGCTGTTTGGCCTGTCGATAGGCTCCATGAGCGGCATTCTCTGCTCCGCGTGGCTGGTGAAGCGCTTCGGTACGCGGGCGGTGATCCGCACTACCATGTGCTTCGCGGTGTTCGGGATGATCGTGCTGAGCGTCGCGCTGTGGTTTGCCTCACCGGTGCTCTTCGCCCTGGGGCTGACGATATATGGCGGTAGCTTCGGTTCTGCAGAAGTTGCCATCAACGTTGAAGGGGCGTCGGTCGAACGTGAGATGAACAAAACCGTGCTGCCGATGATGCACGGCTTTTACAGCCTCGGCACGCTGGCCGGTGCCGGCGTGGGGATGGCGCTGACGGCCACCGGCGTGAGCGCCAATCTGCATATTCTGCTGGTGGCGCTGGTGTGCATTATTCCGATTATTACCGGCATCCGGGCGATCCCGGACGGTAACGGCAAAAACTCCACTGACGAACAGCACTCGGCCGAAAAAGGGCTGCCCTTCTACCGCGACTTCCAGCTGATGCTGATCGGCGTGGTGGTGCTGGCGATGGCGTTCGCGGAAGGGTCTGCCAACGACTGGCTGCCGCTGCTGATGGTGGACGGCCACGGCTTTAGCCCGACCTCCGGCTCGCTGATCTACGCCGGGTTTACGCTGGGGATGACCGTGGGTCGCTTCACCGGCGGCTGGTTTATCGACCGCTACAGCCGCGTGGCGGTGGTGCGCGCCAGCGCCCTGCTGGGCGGCCTGGGTATTGCGATGATCATCTTTGTCGATGTGGACTGGATTGCCGGCGTCTCGGTGATCCTCTGGGGGCTGGGCGCGTCCCTCGGCTTCCCGCTGACCATCTCCGCCGCCAGCGACACCGGCCCGGATGCCCCGACGCGCGTCAGCGTGGTGGCGACAACCGGCTATCTCGCTTTCCTGGTCGGGCCGCCGCTGCTCGGCTTCCTCGGTGAGCACTACGGACTGCGCAGCGCCATGCTGGTGGTGTTAGGGTTGGTGATCGTCGCGGCACTGGTGGCGCGCGCGGTGGCAAAGCCGGAAACGAATCAAACGACACTGGAGAAGGGATATGAGCGTTAAACTGATCGCCGTCGACATGGATGGCACATTCCTGAGTGATGCCAAGACTTACAATCGCCCGCGCTTTCTGGCGCAGTACGCCCGCATGAAGGCGCAAGGCATTCGCTTTGTGGTCGCCAGCGGCAACCAGTACTACCAGTTAATCTCCTTTTTCCCGGAGATTGCGCATGAAATTGCGTTCGTCGCCGAGAACGGCGGCTGGGTCGTGAGCGAAGGAGAAGATGTCTTTAACGGTGAACTGTCGAGAGCCCATTTCGACACGGTCGCGAACGTGTTAAGCGACGTGCCGGGTATTGAGATCATCGCCTGCGGGAAGAGCAGCGCGTACACGCTGAAATGCTATGACGAGGGCTTTAAGGATATCGCGGCGAAGTACTATCACCGTCTGGAAATGGTGAGTGATTTTGACAACCTGAACGATATTTTCTTCAAGTTCGGACTTAACGTGTCTGACGATGAAATTCCGCGGATTCAGGCGCTGCTGCATGAAAAGCTGAGCGACATCATGGTGCCCGTCACCACCGGTCACGGCAGTATCGACCTGATCATCCCCGGCGTGCATAAAGCCAACGGTCTGCGGATCCTGCAAAAGCGCTGGGGCATTGACGACAGCGACGTGGTGGCCTTCGGCGACAGCGGCAACGACGTGGAGATGCTGCGTCAGTCCGGGTTCAGCTTTGCGATGGCGAATGCCAGACCGCATATTAAAGCGGCGGCGCGTTTTGAAGCGCCGCACAATAACGATGAAGGCGTGCTGGATGTGATTGATAAGGTGCTGAACGGGGAGGCGCCGTTTAATTGACCGCGTGCGGTCTGGTGCCCTCACCCCTCACCCTGGCCCTCTCCCCAAAGGGGAGAGGGAAAAAAGATTATGGTTGCAGGGCGTTCCCGACGCGTTTGTCCTTCAGGAACACCACCATCAGGCCAACCCACAGCACGCCGTTGGCGAGGTTAAACAGGCTGAACAGCCCGTTGCCGCCCATCGCGTAGGCATGCTTGCTCACCTCGATACCGACGGTAAAAATCAGCATCTGCAGCATCCCCATCGCCGCTGACACCGTGCCTTTACTCATCTCGCTGGCAAACAGCGTCAGGCGCACCAGCCCGGCGTTCGCCACGCCAATTCCGAAGGCGTAAATGCTCAGCCCTGCAGTCATCCATAGGTAAGCGTGGGATGACGCGACGGTCGCCACCGCTGCCAGAATCAGCCCTGCCGCAATCGGCCAGCCGCCCATGATAATCAGTGAACGCACGGTGCGTCGTGACGTCAGACGTGCCAGCACCAGGTTCCCGATAATCAGCGCGCCAAAGATCGGCACCTGCAGCAGACCATACTCATAGCTGCTGAGCTTTTCACCGCTGATGATAATAACAGGCGACTGGGCAATCCACGCCAGCAGCGGCAGGCTAACGAACCCGGTCGCCAGCGCGCCCGCCACAAAGCGGCCATTCTTCAGCACTTCTTTGTAATCCCGACCCAGCTCTTTCAGCGAGAGTTTCTCGCCGATGCGGGTGGCCGTTTCCGGCATCGCACGGTGCAGGCCAAAGAACGCGAAGGCGGCGAGAAGCGCAAAGAGCACAAACATCCCTTCCCACGGCGCAACGTGCACCCACGCGGCCCCCACCAGCGGCCCGAGTAAGGGGGCGATAAGCGCCACGTTCGCCATCAGCGCGGTAATTTTGATGCACACCGCCTCTTCAAACGACTCCTGAATGGCGGCATACCCCACGGCGCCGATAAAGCACAGGCTCACCCCCTGCAGGAAGCGCAGCAGGGTAAATTGTTCAATGTTTTGCGCCAGCAGCGTGGCAAGACAGGTGACGATAAACCACACCACGCCCGTCAGCATCACCGGACGACGGCCAATACGATCCGACAGCGGACCTAACAGCCACTGCAAAAACATGCCGCCGGCCAGATAGGCGGTCATGGAGGTCGGTACCCACTCGATTCCCGCGTTGTACTGCGCCACTACGGCCAGCATACCGGGCTGGATCATATCGTTGCCGATATAGGTAGAAAATTCGTAGAGCACCAGACACAGAGGGAAAAGCAACGCCTGACGACCCAGACGTGAACCAGAAGAAGAACGGTTTAACATGCAATCTCTTTATAATGACAAAATCGCGACGAGTTTAATGAAATGCCGCAGCCCGAGATAGTGATTTATCGAGGATAAACAGAAATAAAGCACATATCGTCTTCGTTTAAGGTTTCCTTAAGTTGACAGATTTATGATAGCCCCATTACTCGTCAACGACCCCAAATTATGGCACTCACTTCCAGCCGTTCAGAATTGTCTAACTTACAGACAAATAAGACAAAACGACTTTACCGCTTGCCGGGCCGCTTTTATGGTTATCAGCTTTTCGTACTGTTCGTCCTTGCCGTGCTTTTCACGTGGTTATCACGCAATGAAGCGCTCGACAGATGGCTCACCGGTTTTTGGTATGACGCGGCAACGCAGAGCTTTCCACTGCAGAAAGATCATCTGCTGGATCTGCTGAACCACCGTCTGGCGAAGTACATTGCCATCGCCTTAGGTGCCGTGGCGCTGTTTTACGGCGCTTACAAGCGTAACGCAAGGCTGGTCACGGCGGCGCTGCTGATGGGCGTTGGTGCGCTGGTGGTAGGCGTGCTGAAAAGCGTGAGCCATCACAGCTGCCCGTGGGATCTGGTGGAATATGGCGGTAAAGCTGTCTCTTATCCCCTGTTCAGCGCCGTCCCTGCTGACAGCGGTCCGGGGCGCTGCTTCCCCGGCGGTCACGCCTCCAGCGGCTTTATGGTGATGGGGCTGTTTTTTGCCTTCTGGCGCGAGCGTCCGCGTCTCGCCTGGTCCTTCGTCGCGCTGGGCGTGGTGTTAGGCCTGGTGATGGGCTACGGCCAGATCATGCGCGGGGCGCATTTTTTCTCTCACAACCTGTGGGCTGGGTGGTGGGTCTGGTTTTCTCAGGTGGTGGTCTACGGCCTTATTTCCACCCGGTTTGCTAAAGAGTGATAACGCTATGTTAGAGAATCTGAATTATCAGCTGTTTTATCTGATCAACGCCACCCCGGCCTCGCCTGAGTGGATGATCGACTTTGCCACCTTCCTGGCAAAAGATCTGATCAGCATCGTGCCCGCGCTGGCCGCCATCCTCTGGCTGTGGGGACCTCGTAGCCAGGTGAAAGCGCACCGCCAGCTGGTGATCAAAGTGGCGATGGCGCTGGGCGTGAGCGTTCTGGTGAGCTTCGCACTGGGTCATGTGTTCCCGCACCCCCGTCCTTTTGTGGCTCACGTGGGCTATACCTTCCTGCACCACGCGCCGGATGACTCGTTCCCGAGCGATCACGGTACGGTGATCTTCACCTTCGCACTGGCTTTCCTGTTCTGGCATCGCCTGTGGTCTGGTGCGGTCCTGATGGTGGCAGCCCTGGCAATCGCCTGGTCTCGCATTTACCTGGGTGTTCACTGGCCGCTGGATATGGTGGGCGGTTTCCTGGTCGGGCTGATTGGCTGCGTGAGCGCGGCTATCCTGTGGAGTCTCTTCGGTGAAGCGCTCTACCGCACGCTGTCTTCACTCTATCGTGCCATTTTCGCTATCCCGATCCGCAAAGGCTGGATACGTGACTAACCCCAACCTGACAGGTTACACTTGAACCCCCGCCCTGCGGGGGTTCACTTTTTTATCCCGAGGAACTATGGAAACACGTCGCGATGACCGCATTGCTCAGCTGCTACAGGCGCTGAAGCGCAGCGATAAGCTGCATCTTAAGGAAGCCGCCAACCTCCTCGGCGTCTCAGAGATGACCATTCGTCGGGATCTGAATAGCGAGAGCGCGCCCGTCGTGCTGCTGGGCGGGTATATTGTGCTTGAGCCGCGCAGCGCCAGCCATTATCTGATCAGCGACCAGAAGACGCGCCTGGTGGAAGAGAAACGCAAAGCCGCGCGGCTTGCAGCCTCACTGGTACAGCCGCACCAGACGCTGTTTTTTGACTGCGGTACCACTACGCCGTGGATTATCGAGGCCATCGACAGCAGCATTCCGTTCACCGCCGTCTGCTACTCCCTGAACACCTTTCTGGCGCTTCAGGAGAAACCCGAGTGCCGGGTGATCCTATGCGGCGGCGAGTTTCACGCCAGCAACGCCATCTTTAAGCCGCTTAACCTGCAGGACACGCTCAGCAATCTCTGTCCGGATATCGCGTTTTATTCCGCCGCCGGCGTTAATGTGCGCCAGGGCGCGACCTGCTTTAATCTGGAAGAGCTGCCGGTGAAGCACTGGGCGTTGAGCGCCGCGCAGTACCATGTGCTGGTAGTCGATCACAGCAAGTTTGGTAAGGTACGTTCGGCAAGAATGGGCGAGCTTGCGCAGTTCGATGCCATCGTCAGCGATTGCCGCCCGGACGACGAGATCGTGGCCCACGCGAAGGCGCAGCAGGTGAAGTTGATGTATTAAACGGGGTGCGGTCTGGTGCTCTCACCCCGGCCCTCTCCCACAGGGAGAGGGAGAAAACCCATCGAGTTTAGCTAAACCAGCTGCCAAACCACCCGTGGAATTTCATCATCACGAAATCCCACATCCGGCTGAAGAAGCCACCCTCTTCCACCGCTTCCATCACAATCAGCGGACGCTGTTCAATCGACTTACCGTTGAGCTGGAAATCAATGGTTCCGACCACCTGGCCTTTTTTCAGCGGCGCGGTGAGCTGCGGGTCGGTCAGGGTGTAGCTGGCTTTCAGGTTTTTCAGCTGACCGCGCGGAATGGTCACCGAGCCCGCCTCACCCGCGCCCAGGTTCACTTCGCTCTTGTCGCCAAACCAGACGCGTTGGCTGACGAACGTGGCATCCGGTTTAATCGGCGTCACGGTTTCATAGAAGCGGAAGCCCCAGGTCAGCAGTTTTTCTGATTCATTAAAGCGAATACGGTCGGTTTTGGTGCCCAGCACCACCGAAATCAGGCGCATATCGCCCTGGGTCGCGGAGGCCACCAGGTTATAACCGGCACCCGCCGTGGTGCCGGTTTTCATCCCGTCCACATTGACGTTGCTGCTCCACAGCAGGCGGTTGCGGTTCGGCTGGCGGATTTTGTTGAACGTAAACTCTTTCTCTTTGTGGATCGCGTATTCATCCGGCACGTCGTGGATCAGCGCTTTCCCCAGCAGCGCCATGTCGCGCGCGGTACTGAACTGTCCCGGCGAATCCAGACCGTGAACCGTTTTAAAGGTCGTATTGGTCAGGCCCAGCTTTTGCGCGTAGCCATTCATCAAACCAATGAAAGAATCCTGGCTGCCGGCAACATAATCGGCCAGCGCGATGCACGCATCATTTCCCGACTGAATAATTACCCCTTTGTTTAGATCGGAAACGGAAACCTGATCGCCCGGCTTCAGGAACATCACCGATGACCCGCGCAGCGCCGGGTTGCCGGTCGCCCACGCGTCCTTACCGATGGTCACCATATCGTTCAGCTTAATCTTGCCCGCTTTTAACGCCTGGCCCACCACATAGCTGGTCATGATTTTGGTCAGGCTTGCCGGATCGAGTTTCTCATCCGCATTCCCTTCCGCCAGCACTTTACCGCTGGAATAATCCATCAGGATCCAGGCGCGCGCATCCACAGGCGGCGCTTCGGGCGCAGCCTGTTCAGCTGCGTAGAGCGTTGGTGCAAACAGGAAAATAAGCGCAGAGCCGGTCGCCAGGCTGCGCAGAGAAGTCATTTTACGCGTCATAAATGCCACCCGAGTGTCCATTCAAAAATTACGTCACATCACCGTGTCGCAAGAAGCGATGAGTAATAGCGCACTAAAACCGTTAAAGAAACCCAACGAGGGTAAAGTTATTAAAGTTTATGCAATAACATTCAGATACGCTTTGATTAAGACGATTTTTTTGTCTTCTGTTGCGTAATTGTTAGGTTTATCTCACCATGGCGAAAGGCTGACTCGGATTCACATCTCATCGGGAGTAAATATGATTACGCTGTGGGGCAGAAATAATTCGACCAACGTTAAGAAAGTGCTCTGGACGCTGGAAGAGCTGGATTTACCGTTCAATCAAATCATGGCTGGCATGTCGTTCGGCGTGAACAAAGAGGCAGACTATCTGGCCATGAACCCGAACGGTCTGGTGCCGCTGCTGCGCGATGATGAAACAGACGCGACGCTTTGGGAGTCCAACACCATTGTGCGTTACCTCGCCGCGCAGTACGGTCAGGGCCGTCTGTGGGTTGAAAACCCCGCCCGGCGCGCTCAGGGCGAAAAGTGGATGGACTGGGCAAACCAGACGTTATCCCCGACCCACCGCGTGATCCTGATGGGGCTTATCCGCACGCCGGAAGCTGAACGCGACTATCCCGCAATTCACGCCGCGCAGGATGCCTGCGAAAATCTGTTTGCGATGATGGATGACGAGCTGGCGAAGCACGCATGGTTCTCCGGCGAGGCGTTCGGCACAGGCGATATCGCCGTGGCGCCGTTCGTCTGGAACCTGACCAACATGGGTCTGAAGTGGACGCCGCGCCCTCACCTTGAGCGCTGGCTTAAACAGCTGAGCGATCGCCCGGCGTACCGCAACGTGGTGATGATCCCGGTCACCTGATTACGCTCCGGACGGGCTGACTTTCAACAGCTGCCCGTCCGTCTCGTCGGTCAGGACATACAGATACCCATCCGGCCCGACCCGCACATCGCGAATACGCTGGTCCCGGTCGCCCAGAATGCGCCCGTCCTCCGTCACCTTGTTTCCCTCCACGCTCAGCACGATCACGTCCTTCTCCTTCAGCGCCCCAATAAACAGCTTGTTTTTCCACTGCGGGAAAACGTCGCTGTTGTAGAACGCCATGCCGCTCACCGCGGGTGAGACTTTCCAGACGAACAGCGGCTTCTCGGTGCCCTCAACGTGCTCGCCTTTGGCTTCCGGGATTTTCAGGCCGCTGTAGTTAATGCCGTGCGTGGCCAGCGGCCAGCCGTAGTTCTTACCTTTCTCCGGAATGTTGATCTCATCCCCGCCGCGCGGGCCATGCTCGTTCAGCCAAAGCGTGTCGCTCCAGGGGTTCATCGCCATCCCCTGCGGGTTGCGAATGCCGTAAGACCAGATTTCGGGCCGCGCGCCGGGGGTATTCACAAAGGGGTTATCCGACGGGACTTTCCCGTCTTCGGTGAGGCGCACCACTTTACCCTGCAATTTATCCAGATCCTGCGCCGTCGGACGCTGATTGTTCTCGCCGAGTCCGATAAAGAGAGAACCTTTGCCGTCAAACACCAGTCGTCCACCAAAATGGTTCCCGGTGGAGAGTTTCGGCATCTGGCGGAACACCACCTGGAAGGCTTCAATACGCGTAAAATCGTCGCTTAGCCGGCCATAGCCCACCGCCGTCCCGGCTTTGCCGTCACTCCCTGCTTCGGCGAAGCTCAGCCAGACGCGGCGTGATTTTTCAAAATCCGGGGCGAGGACCACGTCCAGCAGCCCTCCCTGACCGTTTGCCCAGACCTTCGGCACGCCGATAATCGGATCGGACAACCCTTTTCCGTCCTGCCAGCGTTTGAGCTGACCGTCCTTCAGGGTCACCAGCAGGCCTTGATTGTCCGGCAGAAACGCCAGAGACCAGGGGTGATCGAGTTTATTTTGCAGCACCTCGACCTTGACCGCCTCTGGCGCAGCAAGAAGCGAAAATGGAATGAATAACGCAGGCAGGAAAATCAGCGAGGATCGAGGCATAACGCGCTCCTTTATCGGCATATGGCATAAAGGTTAGCCACTGCATCCGGGCGCGTTACCACTTTTACAAAAGCTTAATCAGAAGGGGGAGTTGCCTCCCCCGGGATCAGTGCTGTTCAAGCTGTTTGTGCTCGTTCAGACACATGATGCATAGAGAGAGCGTTGTCAGGCAGTTTTCAAGCTTCTCCGCGTTTACGGCGATAAAGTTCGGGCAGTCGTGGCGTCCGTTCATCAGACACACCCCTGCTATGGAGAGCACCTCGGCGGCGCGGCGCAGCGCTATTTCTTCACTTTCGCCGCCGTTCGCCTTCAGGGTCGGTGCTTTTTCACGCATGAAATTACACAGTTCAAACAGGTTATCACGCAGATGTTCGCTTTCGCTGACTGACATATACCCTTTTGCCTTCCTCAACTGCAGGTACGCGGCCAGGTCGATTCGGGCGTTGATCAGCTTGTTCAGCAGATCGCGTTTAAGTCTGTCAACGGTCATGCTCTTTCCTCCTCTGTCAGCCATGGTGCATTGTCAGGATAAGTTCATTTTTTGTACAGTTTAATGCCTGGGATCAATTTTTATTAACTGATTAACATAATTTACAATGTTACAACCTCGGCCCGACGCATCCGCCTTGCAAAGAGTGTATAAATCCCCCGCGATACGCTGTAAAATCCCGCCCTGATAACTCCATAATTGATGAATTTTTAACCTATGAGCAATGTTACGCACCAGCCGAAAATCGGCTTCGTCTCCCTGGGCTGCCCTAAGAATCAAGAAATAAAATCCGCCTGATTAATCTTCATTCACCGTTATCTATTGAAAAGACAAAAAAAAGAGGCCATCGGCCTCTTTTGCTTTACTGAAATTTATCCCTTAGGCGGATATGGATCGTTGCCATATGAGTCACGAGAACGAATCTGCCCATCACGTCCATGAATTAACAATTCACTTTGTTGATGTCGAGCTATCTCACGAGCAGCTTCTATAGCTTCAGCTTGCGTTGAATGTACAGAAGTTGCTCGTTCATTACCTTCACCTTTTACAGCCCATCCATCAGGATGCGTTACTACATGTTGGTTCTTACCCATACAAATTACCTGCTGTGTGAAATACACCATGTGGTGCAATAAGTAAGTATAGACACAACATGTAGCGTTACGCTTGCTTAAAATCACATTTTCAGTACTCAACCGTCACAACCCCACAGATTACCTTAGTACCGTTCCATTCATCCTTGTAGATACTGGTATCAATACCCACCCCGAGTTGAAACGTGTACCCTGTATCATTAACAAACTTCTGGTACTTGGCTGTGGCTGTCTGTACTGAAGCGTCATAGTACTTATGTCCAGTGTACTTAAACCCTGCTGAACCTTGCGGTACAATCCATGCCCCATTGGATGAGAAAGTACTCGCATGTTCAATCACCTTGTATTCGAATTCTGAGCCTGTGTAACGGCCTGTATACGCTTCTGATGTGTTGATCTTGCTGAAAGGTGGATTGTCATAGGCAACATCATAGAAACGGTCTGGTGAGTACTGGAGAGCGTCACCAATGATCCATTCTGCCTCTGGTAGTACCCTCTTTCCGATCATTACGTACTCTGGATTCAGCTCAGCACAGGTAATGTGTGTTGGCTTGTTTCTCAAGTACTGGTAGTAGCTGAGGCGACCTATACCCGCACAAAGTTCAATACATTACATTGACCAGTACAACCAGCATCAAGTATGAAATCCCATGCGAGCATTTCAGGTATGAAGAAAGCACCAGTAGCCCCTATACCATCGCCTTTGTAGTTGTTGAAGATAAACTCTTTATCGTCTTGGGTTAGTTGCTTATCTGAGTGGATGAGATCCATTACTTGAATGTGTAATGCTGATTCCTTTTTTGTAATTCTTGCCATAAAATACCATTTACCATTTAATGTAAAGGTATTTAGGAAGAATGAAACAGTGGGCTAAAGGACTTTTTAAAAACTTTAAACTGTCCCATATAAGCTGGATGATTGTTGGGGTGTTTCTTACAGAATTTATCACTTGGGTTTTATATAAGACCCCAAAAAAAATTACAGCTCCAGGCTTTTCAGCGATTGTAGCTGCCTGTGCTTTATCTTTGGCTGTGTATTCAGCGTATCAATTGACAAAATGGATAAAAAGCAAAGTAAATGATAAAGGGTTTAAAAAGTGTGAAGCTATCATTGATAAAATCCAAGAAATAGCTGTAGAAGCTGTGAAAATCAATATCATTATTGAGGAGTTGTTTATAACGAAAAAAGTCATTATTAATGAAAGCATTTATAATAAAACTATTGAAAAGTTAAATATTGAAAAGGAAAAACTCAGAGAAGTAATGTTAGAAATGCATGCTCATGAATTGCATTTACAGATTTGGGGATTTGAAATTTCAACAAATTACTCATTAAAAGAGTTCAATGACATCTTAATAAAATATATTTCATCAATTAATAAAACAATTAAAAACTCGAAACAACTGTTGCTAATTGGGGAATATAAAGAAGTAGGTAAAGATAGGGAACAATATAAAGAGGCATTACGAAGAGTTAGCGATTACATGGATACAATTAATGGTTCATCTTTCGATGAAATCTTTGTACCATTTGGTAAGAAGTAAAAGACCACCTTCTTAGAAGGTGGCTTTCTAGAATGCCCCCTGTAAGGGGAGCTATTGTTTCCTTCCTGTTTCTACTCTAGCAATTCCATCTGCTGTTCGTGCGTTTGTTCCGTTTTCTCCTGATGCCGCACATATCGTCTGATGATCTCTTCGTTTACCTCTACCGTATCGACAAAGTAGCCGCGTGACCAAAAATGGTTTCCCCATAACTTCTTCCTGATATGTGGAAAACGATTGTAGAGTCTGATGGCACTGCGGCCTTTCAGATGCCCCATCAGGGTTGATATTGAGATTTTAGGTGGGACGCTTACAACAAGATGTACATGATCTGGTTGAACATTTAACTCCAGAACCTCACAATCTTTTATTCCGCAGAGAATGTAGATTGTCCTGTAAAGCTCCTTACCCAGCTTATCTTGGAGGATCCTGAATCGATATTTTGGCGTCCAGACTATGTGGTATTTGCAACGCCAATATACATGTGATGAACTCCTGTAAAGCCCCATGTCAGTCTGTCTCCTTTTACTTGTGGTGAGTAAGAAGAGATATTCCGACATGGGCATTCTTCAGGCTATAGCCTTACAGGATCAATCACCACCTCCCAAGAGGTGGTTTAGGGATGACAATGAAAAACCACATCATTGTAGTGGTTTTTTAAGTTATTTCGCTACAACCTTCCAGCGTCCACCAGGCTTTGTTATCTCATACTGGTACTGATCATCACACCATACGTCTATGCGGCCTGAGAAGTTCGCATTGCTAAACGTTGTGACTTTATCGCATGTGTAATCACGCTGGATAAGAGCCTGAGCGAAATCCTTAGCATCCTGTAACTCTTGCTCTGTAAGCTTGTTAGATGGTTCTTCGGCTTGTGTTTCATGCTTGTCATCACCACCCGCGAGTTTGATGAATAATGCTATCAACACCAATACAACAGCTATAATCCTTCCCATTGTTAAACCTTATAGATTATCTGTAGTTTATACCGTAACTATTTTCATCAGTCCTTAATGAATTGTTGTACTGAATACCCTACCTCGCCCGAATGACCGAACGACATGAACCCATGATCCATAACCTGTACGTTACGTATCGTCATAGGTTCTTCAACCGTAACGCAACTACCAGCTTTGACCATCTTCAACATCACACCCTGATCTTTAGTCGAGATAGCACTAATCATCTTCATCAGATTTCCGTAGCTGTCACAGTAAAAACCCTCAGAGATAGTAGCGGCCTGTGATGAACCGGCCATGAATAGTACTGCCAATAATAATTTTTTCATTTTCTTCCTTATAAGCTACAAGAAATGATAGTTAGGAAATGAACAACAGATTTCCCATCATGGATAGTATCGGCCTTAAGTGGAATTTCTTTACTTACATGCGAAATGAATAGTAGAAAATCAGTACTGAGGATTATCATGTGATAGCTTCACGCCACACCCACACCTTAAACAAACCTACCCATCGTGGAGGTTGTGAGGTTGTGAGGTTGTGAGGTTGTGAGGTTGTGAGGTTGTGAGGTTGTGAGGTTGTGAGTGTACTTGATTGCGTTTACAGTGGTAAAGTACAATAATCGTTCAAATGATTTAGTTGTGGGTTTTATCAACAATGGAATTAAAAAAAAAAACTTAGTATTATTGGGAATCAATATAGTGCTGTTTATCGTTGCAATTTTAGTACTAATCAAGGTTCTGTTTTCTGGTTCCCCGGAATAGTTTGGAACCATGACCTCGTTTAGAGTGGCCTCCACTTTAAATGGTTAATATCAAGTTCTTTTATGAAGATAAACGAGTATATATGATCATTTCACGTAATGTTGATTACTTTGAGCTACTCCTAGATAAGACCCGCAATCATAATGGTGTTATTAATGCGGATAATCTGGATATAGAAAAAATTAAAAATGCCTTTGAGAGATCACATGACATACGTAAATTTGAGATTGGTCTTTATTGGCAGCGTTCTGGATACATATTAGGTTTTTTATCAGTGCTTGCTGCTGCGATTGCTTATTGCTTTTCTGTGTATTTCAAAGAAACAACAACTGAAAGCACTAAGTTTATCATGATATTAACAATGACTTGTTTAGCGGTTATCGGAGTATCATTATGTAACTTTTGGCGACGTATAATCAAGGCTAGCAAGTACTGGCAAGAAAACTGGGAATATAATATTGATATGCTTGAACCCTTTGTATCTGGTAATCTTCATAAAATTCACTTCTATAAGACAGACAAACAATATAATAGATTCTCAATTAATGAAGTTGTATTGTCAATATGCAACCGCATTAATATTATATTATACATGATCGTTTTTTTCGTTTTCGCATTGATCATAAATGAACTTTTCCCTTTTAATAAAGAATTTCCAATATCAAAAGCGACTATTTATCTTGTAGGTTCGCCTCTACTTTTAATTTACTTGTTAATTGAATTTGTTGGCTTAGCTATTTTTCGTAAATCGGATAAATTTAGACCGAGGAGTAGAATTATTTCCAAAGATCAATTAAAAGTTACGATTGATAAAATTAACTGTTCAAAAGGTTAATTTATACTAATAGCATGGTTTATTTGTATAGCCATTTATCACTTGGGTAATCATCGGAATATTGCCTCTTTAAATGGCTGTATAATGTCTTCACTGCCCTTATGGTTGTTTCTAGTTCAGGGTTGACGGTTAGCTGCTGGAAGTAAGCAGCCTCATCATTTTGTAGTTCTAAGTAGCAGTACATATCAATAGTTTCTTTTTTATATGTACCATGTAGTTCTAGTACCAAACCACTATCGCCATCAGTTTCTACTCTGATTTTGTCTGTAACATATAGAAAGTAAAATGAATCATCTTCGTAAGTCTGAAATTCTGTTCTAAGCATATGTAAATCTTGTTATTAGATTAGTACCGCTACCCCTTCAATGTATTTACTGATAATGCTTAGATGAGGCTGTAAGCAATTAAATTAATACAATGAATCTTTAAGCATCCCTGCCAACTGGCTGGCCTCTCTACTACTCAGTACCGTCCAGTAGGTATTACACTGTTTGGTAAGTACATATAATTGGGATTATTAGCATACAGGTTATGTCCAGTAAAAAAGCCGCATATAAATTGCGGCTTTATCTTCTAATTCATATCTAGTAGTGAATTAGTTATCGAAAATATCTGAATCACCTTTCCTATTATATGCCTGTTCAAACATTTTCTGGATATCACTAACTGGTAAATTGATTTGTGCATCTGATGGTAATTGCTGGTTAGTAATTCCATCATATAATATAACCGTATCTTTATAATCATCGTTAACGGCATATCGCCCATAAATCTTTGTGTATGTAGTCATTTCTATCATCCTCGTGTGTGTTTGATAAGTTTATTATTCCAGACTAAATAAAAAAGTGAACCCCCTTAGAGAAATATTTAATAAAGTCAATACTGGCCGCGTTTCCAGTTAGGTTTCATTAGATATTCCTTTTTGTTAGTAATGCCCTCTGTGGGCGGCTGCGTGTGCGGGTGACTCGTTCAGGTGTGACTCCGTGGCGACTCACAAATACTTTGAATAATTACTTTGATAGTAGCTCTTGGGGTTTTGTTACTTTGACAGTACTGTTACTTGTCTGAGCGAAAGCGAGAAAAAACGCTTGCGGGTTTTTGATGCGATAGCAGAGAAAAACGCAAAGTTACTAACCAATACTACGAGGAGTTCTCGACGAGTAGTATTCGTGACGCAAGTCACAGTTTCATTGAATACTGATAGAGAAAGAAATACATGGAATGAAATGGAATGGATTTCGTATCTCTATACTTAGTTGCCGTATTGACGATAAGACGCGGGTTTCAGGAGCTTTTTTTTGCCGTATTACGGCATGGAACTATGCGTATTAAGGCACAATTAACGCAAACTCTTTAAGTACTCAATCATGTCATCAATATAGTTACCTTGTTTTCGTAGCTCTAATAGTTTATCTACCTCTTTATACGTTAGCGTTCTTTGTCTATGTGCTGGTGCTGGTAGTGCGTCTGGGTGCTCCATCATATACTGCTCTATTCGTTTTGCTGCATCCATGATCGCTGCCCCGTAGTAGCTTATCATACGTTCTTTTACTTGTTTCTTATTCTGTTGTACTTTAATAGCATTGACAGTACTGAATAGTAAATCATTTCGAATTTCATCCTCATTACTCAATACTGTAAACAAATCATATACACTAATTTTATCTCTCACATTAAGTTTAGCTATTGAATCCTTCATAATGTTCTTGATATTTTCACATGGGATATCTTTATATAGCTTGCACTGACTAATTAGTGCCTTTATACTTCTGTTATCAAAACTTGAATATGTTTTGTCATAATAAACACATTGTAAAAGGTTAATTAATACTGGCCTGATGTGTTCCTAGCATTCAGGCTTTTTTCTTAATTATTTCTAACAATACTACGATAACCAGCACGGGAAATGTTACGATTAAACTTAGTATTGAAGTACTGACATAGTTTCTCACCAACAAATGCAGAATTTCGGATATCTTGCTTCTGTTCTTCCAATAATTTTTGGCGTTCGATTTACTTACGTTTGGCTTTAAGAATATTCTCTGATTGTGTTATCCATCGTAAGTTACTTACTTCATTGTTTAGTGGGTTATCGTCAATATGATCTACAACTAATCCCTTGTGTTGCCCTAAGAATGTTTCAGCTACTAAGCGATGTACCTCATGCGTTACTGTTTTCTTACTACCCTTATTAACAACTGATAGTGATACCTTACGATAACCACTGCTTTTACTGATACCACCTTCTAGTACTTTACCATTTTTAGTATTACGTACAGTACCGTAGTTACTTACTTCATAATTTTCATATTGAGTTTGTTTGAAATATTCCATTTTATAAATCCATTTACAAATATGCTAACTAATCCTTGTTAGTACTGCAAAATATTTTTTACGATAGTATCAAACGTTACTTACCCATAATCATGTACTGATTAACTAAGTAAACTAAAGCACCACTTTGTGACTTTGCTTTTCCTTCATCGACAAATTTTTGTAGTGCTAATAGATGTGACTCAGATAAACGTACATTTATTTGTTTCTCTTTTTTATCTTTCATCGAGTGTACCTTGAATATTGCTATACATTTTTCAGAATAAAATGAACCCAAAAAAACCGCCATTGCGATGGGGTTTACTTTAAGCATTTGGAGGATTTTTATCATGGTAGAACGAATGTTCTATATACTATATAGTATCTCATGATTTTTGAACATCCCAAAAACTGCTAATAACTAGTACCGAATTGTGTTCTTTCTACTTTTTATTTATCTTTTAATTTTTGGGGAAACTGCCAGATACGGGCGATAATCCATAAAACCACTATAATTAGTAGGTACAGCATCCAACCAAGTAATAAGTACTGGATGAATCCTGTACCCATGATGATAACGCCAATGATCAGTACTAAAGAAGTGATTAACCAATCTACCATTTGAATACTCCCGTGATGATTATTATAGGAGTGTTTATTGAATTTACTTCACAAATGGTCTGTTATGTAGTTATAACCAGTAATTAATTCTAATATTTTACCTGCTATCTATTGATTCTTTTGCCACTGTATTTCCTTTAGACGTAAAAAAGCCGTAACGGTGTACGGCATTATTTTTCCATTTTGAATAACTACTTTAATGGTTCAAACTGTGTAATAGTACCATCACACCATTCAACTAATGGTAATCCACTTGGATGGTAACCAATGATAGTACCAGTACGATTACCATCATTAACTTTACCACCTAATTCACCATTACTTATATGAATACCAAAGTAATAACCACATTTATCATTAGTACATTGAATACCAAAGTTATCATTCACTGTCATTACTTCACCACATTCAGTATCACCATTACATTTTGGACATTTCATTTCTAACATAGTTATTACCTTTTCTATTGATTGAATTAAAATATATATTGGAGATTACCCTAAACTACCATATCATTCACCCCAACTATTTTACAGCTGGATAGTAATAAAAACAGTTTGAGGTACTTCTATTGTTTTATTCATTTTCATGTGGCAGGCCTAGCCTATGAAGGTAAGAGGCGACCCGATTACGACAGATAAATCATCAAACCACCGCTTGATGAAATTTATTATCCCAAACATTTTTATTTCGGCAAGCATTATTTTTGGGTTGGAATAGGCCGATCCCCCTCCAGGCCTTTATCCATGCGACTTTCAAACACTTAATTTTTTTAATTGAAAATTTCTAAGAACTATAAATTTCAATAGTATTTGAACAGAATGGTATTGATAAGTATATTCCTCAAAAGTATTGCCAAAGTACATAAACAATAAACCCCGATACTTACGGGCTTAGTACTGTTACTCACGAATTATCTGTTCATTAGTAACCATGAGTATATTTTATTTATGAGAGTGAAAATAAGTACAAAAAGCCCCTAGAGGGGCTTAATAAAAATAGTTGGAGCTATAATGTTTAATGTATTTTGAATTTTTCAATAAATTGTTGACGAGTTAACCCTGTCGTTTCGAGTGCACTTGTAATCGCTTTAGGCAATCTACCATTAAATGAAATAGTGTATACCACACCTTCAAAAGCAATCGTTAATTTCTCGTGCTTTCCAGTATTAGGCCAAAATTGTGTACCTTTAATTTCTGGATAACCAACTTCGAAAAGCAAAGTTACAGGAGTATCATACATTGCTACATAGCTTTCTTTTAATTTTCGCAAGTAACCTACTGCCTTTTGGATTTCAGGCATCTTCATTATGATCATTTTCAAGTACTGTTAGTGTCCCCTCTTTCCCTGTATCAAAATCGATATCAAACCGCCAATGTGGTTTTCTATCAACGCCACCAAACACCAAAACTTCAAAACTTCATCATTACCATAATATTTAATTCTTATAGTTATACATTCCTCTGTTTTATCTACCACGATATATTCTATAATTGCATCAATAACTTTTCTGATCTTATCCCTATCATTATCTTCCATATTTATAAAAACAGCCCATTGAATAAGGATGAGAAACTCCATGATATCTACTTCAAAAGAACCTTTTCCTTGCAATGAAACTAATCTTTCTTTCAGTTTCTCTACGGATAAAACAAGTTCCTTTCTCTTGCTATTAATTTCGTTCAAAGAATGACCCAAAGAACTTACATCAGGTGCAATAGCTATTGCAATAACAATATTAGAAATTTGAGTATCTAAATCTTTGATCAAGGTTTCTTTTTTATTGAGTTCTTCTTCTAATACGGTTGTATCAGTACCACTTCTCCTACTTTTATCCATGTAGCCAATTAATAGTGCAATCATAGTACAGTGTTCAACTAATTGTGCTGTGATTGACCAACCTGAACACCCCTTTTGTAGATGTACTCCGTTTGTACAGATGTATCGTGCTTTGCCATGATTCATAAATGAATGCATAGTACCGCCACACTTATTACATTTGAGTATCGATAGACCAGAAAGTAATTTTCTATTATCTACAGAATTTTTTCCGATTTATAGTTGCTTTGTTTTTTCTTTCTTCCAGTAACAAAAACTCTGCTTCATCTTTACATAACCAAGGATAGTAATTTTCTAATTTATAAGGAATGCCCTTTATAGTTACAATACGTTCACCAATTAAAGCACGGTTATCACGCATTTTTTTAGTACCTGATAGTCCCACTCTTTACCTTTCAGACCATTTGAATACTTCTGATCAAGATATTTTTTACACTGTATACACCACTGCCGGACAAGAACATATCAATCGCTTCACGTGCAATATTCCAATAAGTAGGATGTTTTTCACCGCTTCGTATTGCGATCCTGAATCATCAATCCAGAATGGGTGGCGACCTACGGATTTTATGTTAACTGGCAATCCATTTTTATGGCGTTCTACTAACGTTTCAACATTACCTAAAGTACGTTGAGACTTAGTTTCTGATTCTTCATTGGCACGACTGAACAGCAATAGTGAAATCATTAATTCTGTTGGTTTTTTGTTCACAGAATCAAGTGTATATACCCGCTTATCCATGCCTGTGACGAGTGTCAAACCTAACTCTAACAATTCAATAAAAAGTTTCTGTGCAGTTGTAACATTCTGTCTTGTAATGTGGTCCAGATTTTCCACATATAGCCAGGAATCAGAGGCAATAGCTCCTTGTTTAACAGCATCTATAAAACCCCTAATTTTCCTGAGTTGGTATTCTTGCCACGAAAGGCACTGACGCCTGGGTCTTCGATCTCATCCATTTCCAGCCCAGCATCAGCCGCATATGCTTTCGCGGCTGCAAGCTGCCTGTTTCTGGTTGTCCCTTTGTCCTGGCGATCTGTTGACCACCTGATGTAGCTATAAAGTTGCGGCATCTATATAATCCCCGGCAAAGTGAGCAACTGATTGTACAAAAAAATGTCTAAGATTGGATTTATATCATTAGGGTGCCCGAAAAACCTGGTGGATTCAGAACGCATCCTGACCGAACTGCGCACCGAGGGCTATGACGTGGTGCCAAGCTACGACAACGCCGATATGGTGATCGTTAACACCTGCGGGTTTATCGACAGCGCGGTTCAGGAGTCACTGGAAGCCATCGGTGAAGCCCTGACGGAAAACGGCAAAGTGATCGTGACCGGCTGTCTGGGCGCGAAAGAAGACCAGATCCGCGAAGTGCACCCGAAGGTGCTGGAGATCACCGGCCCGCACAGCTACGAGCAGGTGCTGCAACATGTTCATCACTACGTGCCAAAACCCAAGCACAACCCGTTCCTCAGCCTCGTGCCGGAACAGGGCGTGAAGCTGACGCCGCGCCACTACGCGTACCTGAAAATTTCCGAAGGCTGCAACCATCGCTGCACCTTCTGCATCATCCCGTCCATGCGTGGCGATCTGGTGAGCCGTCCCATTGGTGAAGTGCTGGCGGAAGCCAAACGTCTGGCCGACGCGGGCGTGAAGGAGCTGCTGGTTATCTCCCAGGACACCTCGGCCTACGGTGTAGACGTTAAACACCGCTCCGGTTTCCACAACGGCGAGCCGGTGAAAACCAGCATGGTGGGCCTGTGCGAGCAGCTGTCCAAACTCGGTATCTGGACGCGTCTGCACTACGTCTACCCGTACCCGCACGTTGACGACGTCATCCCGCTGATGGCGGAAGGCAAAATTCTGCCGTACCTGGATATCCCGCTGCAGCACGCCAGCCCGCGCATTCTGAAGCTGATGAAGCGTCCTGGCTCCGTTGACCGCCAGCTGGCGCGTATCAAGCAGTGGCGCGAGATCTGCCCGGATCTGACCCTGCGCTCCACCTTCATCGTCGGCTTCCCGGGTGAAACCGAAGAAGACTTCCAGATGCTGCTCGACTTCCTGAAAGAAGCGCGTCTGGACCGTGTCGGCTGCTTCAAGTACAGCCCGGTAGAAGGCGCAACCGCCAACGAGCTGGCGGACCAGGTGCCGGAAGAGGTGAAAGAAGAGCGCTGGAACCGCTTCATGCAGCTGCAGCAGCAGATCTCTGCCGAGCGTCTGCAGGAAAAAGTGGGCCGCGAGATTATGGTTATCATCGACGAAGTGGATGAAGAAGGCGCGATTGGCCGCAGCATGGCGGACGCCCCTGAAATCGACGGTGCGGTGTACCTGAACGGCGAAACCAGCGTTAAGCCGGGTGATATTATTCGCGTGAAGGTTGAAAACGCGGATGAGTATGACCTGTGGGGTAGCCGGGTTTAATCTCCCCCTCTGTAGTAGGCCGGGTAAGGCGTAGCCGCCACCCGGCACATTTCACAGCACTACCCCTTAATCCTCGGATCCAGCGCGTCGCGCAGCCCGTCCCCCAGCAGATTAAACGCCAGCACGGTCAGGAAAATCGCCAGACTCGGGAAGATCGCCACGTGCGGGGCAATCACCATATCTGCCCTCGCCTCGTTCAGCATCGCGCCCCACTCCGGCGTTGGAGGCTGAGCCCCTAACCCCAGAAACGACAGGCTGGCCGCCGAGATAATCGACACGCCGATACGCATGGTGAAATAGACCACGATGGACGACACCGTCCCCGGCAGAATATGGCTGAAGAGAATGGTCGCATCGCTGGCCCCCATACTGCGGGCCGACTCGATAAAGGTCTGCTGTTTCAACACCAGCGTGTTGCCGCGCACCAGACGGGCAAAGGCCGGAATCGAAAACACCGCGACCGCGATGATGACGTTGGCCATGCCGCTGCCCATGATCGCCACCACGGCAATCGCCAGCAGAATGCCGGGGAAGGCAAACAGCACGTCGCAGATGCGCATGATGATGCGGTCCCACCAGCCTTCGTAATACCCGGCAACCAGCCCCAGCACGATCCCGATGGCCGCGCCGATCAGCACCGCGAACACCCCTGCGGCGAGCGAGATCTGCGCCCCTACCAGTACCCGGCTAAAGATATCGCGCCCGAGGGAGTCCACGCCGAACCAGTGCAGCATCGACGGTCCGTCGTTCAGGCGGTCGTAGTCAAAATAATTTTCCGCATCAAACGGCGCCACCCACGGCGCCACGATCGCCACCACAATCAGCAGCAGCACGAACAGCCCCGCCGTCATCGCGACCGGCTGGCGGCGGAAACGCCGCCAGAATTCAGACCACGGGGTGCGGATGTGGTCCGGTTTTAGCCCCGGCATGGCGTTTAAAACGGCCTGACGTCGCCAGTTCAACAATCGCATCTTACTTATACCTGATGGCCGGGTTAATGGCGGCGTAAAGCACGTCCACCACTAAGTTGATAAGAATAAACTCCAGCGAGAAAAGCAGCACTTCCACCTGGATCACCGGGTAGTCGCGCATCTCGACGGAATCGACCAGCAGACGTCCCAGCCCCGGCCAGTTGAAGACCTTTTCCACCACGATAGAGCCGCCCAGCAGGAAGCCAAACTGAAGCCCCATCATCGTCACGACCGGGATCATCGCATTGCGGAACCCGTGCTTGAGGATGACCCACTTCTCGCTGACCCCTTTCGCCCGCGCGGTGCGAATATAATCTTCGCTCAGCACGTCAACGAACGAGGCGCGGGTAAAGCGGGCCATCACCGCCGACACGGCAGCTCCCAGCGTCATGGAAGGCAGAATGTAATGCTTCCAGGTATCGGCCCCGACGGTCGGCAGCCAGCCCAGTTCGACGGAGAAGATCTGCATCAGCAGCATCCCCAGCGCGAACGCCGGGAAGGAGATGCCGGTCACCGCCAGCGCCATGCCGAGCTTGTCCGGCCAGCGGTTGCGCCAGACGGCCGCGACAATGCCGGCGCCCAGCCCAAACACGACCGCCCAGCTCATACTGGCAATCGTTAACCAGAACGTCGGCATAAAGCGGCTGGCAATCTCCTCCGACACCGGACGGCGCGATACCATCGAGATACCAAAATCGCCCTGCAGAACGTTGCAAATATAATGGATGAACTGCATATACAGCGGCTGGTCGAGGCCAAGCTGCTTACGCACCAGCTCAATGACGGTGGCATCCGCTTCAGGCCCGGCAACCAGACGCGCCGGATCGCCCGGCAGCATATGGACAAACAGAAACACCAGGATCGCCACAATCAGCAGCGTCGGGATAAGCCCCAGCAGGCGTTTACACACATAATTCAGCATGAGGTTTATTTTAAATCCGCATCGTCAAAGCTAAAGCCCGTATCTGGCATGATGTAGAACCCGGTCAACGCTTTATTATGGGCTGACACCAGTTTCTCCACCACCAGCGGCACCCACGGCGACTCTTTCCAGATGATGTCCTGCGCGTCCTTGTAGAGACGCGCTTTCTCTTCCGGCTTGGTGGTTTTCAGGGCATCGGCCAGGTCTTTGTCCACCTGCGGGTTGCTGTAAAACGCGGTGTTGAACAGGGTTGGCGGCCAGTTCTGCGAGGCAAACAGCGGCGACAGCGCCCAGTCTGCTTCACCGGTCGAGGCCGACCAGCCGGTATAGAACATCCGCACGCCGCTCTCTTTCTGTCCTTTCCCCTCCACCTCTGCCGCACGCTGTCCGGCATCCATCGCGGTCACCTGCGCCTTGATGCCGACCTGCGCCAGCTGCTGCTGGGTAAACTGCAGCACCTTCTGAGCGGTACTGTGATTATGCGAGGACCACAGCGTGGTGCTGAAGCCGTTCGGGAAGCCCGCCTCTTTCAGCAGCTCGCGCGCTTTGGCCGGATCGTACGGCCACGGCTGATAGCTTTGCGCATAGGCGATAGCCGGCGGCAGCACGCCGGTGGCCGGAGTGGCATAGCCCGCAAAGGCGACCTTCACCAGCGCCTGACGGTTAATGGCGTAGTTGATGGCCTCACGCACCTTCGGGTTATCGAACGGCTTTTGCGTGACGTTCATGCTGATGTAACGCTGCATGATCGACGGGCTGGCGACCAGCTCCAGCTTGCTGTTTTTCTGCAGAATGGCGGCCTGCTCATACGGGATCGGGAAGGCAAACTGCGCCTCGCCGGTTTGCAGCATCGCCGCGCGGGTATTGTTGTCCACCACCGGGCGCCAGGTGATGGTATCGAGCTTCGGCAGCCCCTGCTGCCAGTATCCGGCGAATTTCTTCACCTTCACAAAATCGGTCTGGTTCCAGGTGAGCAGCTCGTAAGGGCCGGTGCCAACGGGGTGGAAGCCGATCTCCTTGCCGTATTTCTTCAGCGCGGCAGGGGAAATCATCGCCGTTGCCGGATGCGCCAGAATATTGATAAACGCGGAGAACGGCTCTTTCAGGGTGATTTTTACCGTTGCCGGGTCGACCACCTCGGTGCTGGCGATATTTTTATACAGGTTATAGCGCTTGAGGCTATTTTCCGGATTGCTGGCGCGATCGAGGTTAACCTTCACCGCCTCCGCATTGAAATCTGTCCCATCCTGGAACTTCACGCCGGTCCTGAGCTTGATGGTATACACCAGTCCGTCGTCGGACACGGTGTACCCCTCCGCCAGCACGTTTTTGAGCTTCATCTCTTTATCCAGGCCAAACAGGCCCTGGTAGAACGATTTCGCCACCGCCTGAGAGAGCGTGTCGTTGGCGTCATACGGATCGAGCGTGGTGAAATTGGAGCCGACGGCGACCACCACATCTTTGGCAGCGAACGCGGGGGCAGCGGCCAGGGCTGCCGTCACGCTCGCGGCTAACAACCATCTACGCGCTACAAATGTAACCATTGTGTTCTCCTGCCTGTTGAAAGTTATAACCGCGAAAAGGCATTGTCCTGACGCGGGGGCGCCACGAAATGACCCGGACTGACCTCGCGCAGCGTAACGCGCTCCACGGCCTCGCCGCGCTTACGAATATTGCTCGGCATTTCATCCTGCAGCAGCACGCGCTGGCCGTGACGATGCGCGGGATCGGCAACCGGGACCGCCGCGATGAGCTTGCGGGTGTACGGGTGCTGTGGGTTCTCAAACACCGCTCTTCGCGGACCAATTTCCACGATTTGCCCCATAAACATCACCGCCACGCGATGGCTGATGCGCTCGACCACCGCCATGTCGTGCGAGATAAACAGAAAGGCAATGCCCATATCCCGCTGTAAATCCAGCAATAAGTTGATGATCTGCGCCCGGATAGAGACATCCAGCGCCGAGACGGACTCATCGGCAATCACCACTTTCGGGTTTAGCGCCAGCGCGCGGGCGATGCAGATACGCTGCCGCTGTCCGCCGGAAAACTCGTGCGGATAACGCCAGGCATGCTCCGGCTTCAGGCCGACGCGCTCCAGCAGCCAGGCCACGCGACGCTGTGCCGCTTCGCCATCGAGCAGGTTATGTACCCGCAGCGGCTCCATGATCGAATACCCCACCGTATGGCGCGGATCGAGGGAGGCATAGGGATCCTGGAAAATAAACTGAATATCCCGCCGCACCGCCTGCAGCCTGCTGTCCGGAAGGATATCAATGCGCTCACCGTTAAAGGTAATGCTGCCTTCCTGTGACTCCACCAGACGGAGCAACGCGCGTCCGGTGGTAGATTTACCGCAGCCGGACTCCCCCACCAGCGCCAGCGTTTCACCCGGCCAGAGATCGAAACTGACGTTTTCCACCGCGTGCACTTCGCGCTTCACCCGGTTCAGTACGCCGCTGCGCAGCGGAAAGCGGGTGACCAGATCGCGCACTTCCAGAATGGGCTTACCCGGCACCACGGTGTCCTGCTCGCGCTCATCCTCCTGCTGCTCGGACGCCTCGAGAGAAATCAGGGGGAAGCGGCGCGGCAAATCGCTACCGTTCATCGCCCCCAGACGCGGAACCGCCGCCAGCAGCGCTTTGGTGTAAGGATGTACGGGCGCGTGAAAAATCTGCTCAACCGTGCCGGTTTCCACCGCGCTGCCCTTATGCATCACCAGTACGCGATCGGCGATATCGGCGACCACGCCCATATCGTGGGTGATGAAAATCACCCCCATCTCCATCTCCTGCTGCAGGACTTTGATGAGCTGCAGGATCTGCGCCTGAATCGTCACGTCCAGCGCCGTCGTTGGTTCGTCGGCAATCAGCACTGCGGGACGGCAGGAGAGCGCCATGGCAATCATCACCCGCTGGCGCATGCCGCCGGAAAGCTGATGCGGATAGCGCCCCAGAATGGCCTGCGCCTCCGGAATGCGCACCAGCTCCAGCATCCGTCGGGCCTCTTTGAGCGCTTCATCGCCGCTCAACCCCTGATGCAGGCGGATGGACTCGGCAATTTGCTCCCCGACCGGGAACACCGGGTTCAGGGAGGTCATCGGCTCCTGGAAGATCATCGCAATATCCGCCCCGCGCACGCTCTGCATCTGCGAACCGCTTAGCTCATTTAAATCAATGACCTGACGATTGCGGCGGCGCAGGAGCATTTTCTCGCTGCTGATTTGCCCGCCCGTCTGTTCCAGCAGGCGCATTAGCGCCAGCGCGGTGACCGATTTCCCGGAGCCGGACTCGCCAACAATCGCCAGCGTCTCGCCGCGCCTGAGCGTGAACGATAAATTCTGTACTGCGGGAATGAACTGCCGCTCTTCCTGAAACGCAATATCGAGCTGATGGACAGCCAGCACTTCGCGGTTGTCCAGTTCTTCACTGTGCGGCACGCGCTGCCCCCTTATTCACGATAGATGCCCGTGCTCGGTTCATCACCGGCATAACCCCAGGCGCGATACATGCCTTCGCTGTTGAACGGCAGTGCCACGTTGCCCTCACGATCCACCGCAATGAGTCCGCCGACGCCGCCCAGGGCAGGCAGTTTTTCCATCACCACGCGCTCGCAGGCCTCGCTCAGGCTTAAGCCGCCGTAATCCATCAGCGCGGTGATGTCGTAGGCCGCGAGGGCGCGAATAAATACTTCCCCGGTTCCGGTACACGACACCGCCGCCGTCGCGTTATTGGCATAGCAGCCGGCGCCCGGCAGCGGGCTATCGCCGACGCGTCCGGGCAGCTTGTTGGTCATCCCGCCCGTTGACGTCGCCGCCGCGAGGTTTCCGGCCTTATCCAGCGCCACCGCGCCGACTGTGCCCATTTTGGTGGTTTCATCAAGCGGCGCACTGTGGTCAAGCTGCGTCATGCCCGCCGAACGGGCTTCCAGCAGCTGCTGATAGCGCGCTTCCGTGGAAAACAGATCCGGCGATACCGGCTCCATTCCGTGTTCGAAGGCAAACCTCTCCGCCCCCGCGCCCGTCAGCAGCACGTGCGGGCTCTCTTCCATCACCAGACGCGCGGCCAGCACCGGGTTACGCAGGTGGCTGACGCCTGCCACAGCCCCCGCTTTCAGGGTGACGCCGTCCATCACGCAGGCATCCAGCTCGTGCGTTTCATCCCGGGTAAAGACCGAACCGATCCCCGCATTAAATAACGGGCACTCTTCCAGCAGGCGCACCGCCTCGGTGACCACGTCCAGCGCGCTTTCGCCCGCTTCCAGCATTCTCTGGCCCGTTTCCACAATGGCGTACAGCGCGTCGATGTAACGTTTTTCCTGCTCAGGCGTGAGCTGTGCTCGGGTGATTGCCCCGGCCCCGCCATGAATTGCGATTACCGCCTTAACCATTCGCATCACCCGTTAGCCTGTTTTGCGGCTTTTTCTATAAATATCATTATCGTCGACGAAACTTCAGATGATTTTTGAATATAGAAAGACGTAACAGTGATGTAAAGCGTGCACCCTTCGGTCATACAGTTAGCCGCACTTTTCTGCCATAATGGACGCTTTCGTTGTTACTCCGCAGGAGCCCACCATGGATTTTACCGCCGGATTGATGCCGCTTGAGACGGCACTCACGCAGATGCTTGACCGAGTTTCCCCGCTGCATGACGTTGAGACGCTGCCCCTCGTGCGCTGTTTTGGCCGTATTGCCGCGCGCGATATCGTCTCTCCGCTTAACGTGCCGGGGTTTGATAACTCCGCGATGGACGGTTACGCGGTACGCCTGGCGGATCTCCAGACGGGTAACGCCCTGCCGGTGGCGGGTAAAGCCTTTGCGGGTCAGCCGTTTAGCGGTGAATGGCCTGCGGGCACCTGCGTGCGCATTATGACCGGCGCACCGGTTCCGGCAGGCTGCGACGCCGTGGTGATGCAGGAAGAGACCGAACAGACCGACGACGGCGTGCGTTTTACCGCGAGCGTTAAAGCGGGCCAGAACATCCGCCGTACCGGCGAGGACATTACCCTCGGCGCGACGGTCTTTGCCGCCGGACAGAAGCTGACGGTGGCGGAGCTGCCGGTCCTGGCCTCGCTCGGCATCGCGGACATCGACGTTATCCGTAAAGTGCGCGTTGCCGTTTTCTCCACCGGCGACGAGCTACAGCTTCCGGGGCAGCCGCTGCAGGACGGCCAGATTTACGATACCAACCGCCTGGCGGTACACCTGATGCTGGAGCAGCTGGGCTGCGACGTGATTAACCTCGGCATCATTCCTGACGATCCGGAAAAACTGCGCGCCGCGTTTATCGAGGCGGATAACGCAGCCGACGTGGTCATCAGCTCCGGCGGCGTCTCCGTGGGCGAAGCGGATTACACCAAAACCATCCTCGAGGAGCTGGGTGAAATCGGCTTCTGGAAGCTGGCGATCAAGCCGGGCAAGCCGTTCGCGTTTGGCAAGCTTTCGCACAGCTGGTTCTGCGGCCTGCCGGGTAACCCGGTCTCGGCGGCACTCACCTTCTACCAGCTGGTGATCCCGCTGCTGGCGAAGCTTTCCGGCAACAATGCTAACCCGCTGCCGGAGCGCCAGCGCGTTCGTGCCGCCACGCGCCTGAAAAAATCACCGGGCCGCCTCGATTTCCAGCGCGGCATTCTGGCGCGCAGCGCGGACGGCGAGCTCGAAGTGAGCACCACCGGACATCAGGGCTCGCACATTTTCAGCTCCTTCAGCCAGGGCAACTGCTTTATCGTGCTGGAGCGCGAGCGCGGCAACGTGGAAGCCGGCGAGTGGGTTGAGGTCGAGCGCTTTAACCACCTGTTCGGAGGCTGACATGACGGTGGAGCTGAGCGACCAGGAGATGATGCGCTACAACCGCCAGATTGTGCTGCGCGGGTTTGATTTCGAGGGACAGGAAGCGCTTAAGGCGGCCAGCGTGCTGGTCGTCGGGCTGGGCGGGCTGGGCTGCGCCGCCGCGCAATACCTTGCTGCGGCGGGCGTTGGAAAAATGACGCTGCTGGATTTCGATACCGTATCGGTGTCCAACCTGCAGCGCCAGACGCTGCACAGCGACGCGACGGTTGGCCAGCCAAAAGTGGACTCTGCCCGCACGGCGCTGGCGCGCATCAACCCCCACGTTCAGTTCACCCTGATTGACGACATGCTGGATGACGACGCGCTCTCCGCGCAGATTGCCCGGCACGATCTGGTGCTGGACTGCACCGATAACGTCGCCGTCCGTAACCAGCTGAACGCGGGCTGTTTTGCCCACAAAATCCCACTGGTCTCCGGCGCGGCAATCCGCATGGAGGGGCAAATCAGCGTCTTCACATACGCCGAGGGTGAACCCTGCTACCGCTGCCTGAGCCGTCTGTTTGGCGAGAATGCGCTGACCTGCGTTGAGGCGGGCGTGATGGCGCCGCTCGTCGGCGTGATTGGCTCATTGCAGGCAATGGAAGCGATCAAAGTGCTGGCGAATTACGGCACGCCCGCAGCGGGGAAAATCGTGATGTATGACGCGATGACCTGCCAGTTCCGCGAGATGAAGCTGATGCGTAACCCGGGGTGTGAGGTCTGCGGAGGGTAAACCCTGCTGCGGCCTGATGCCCTCACCCCGGCCCTCTCCCACAGGGAGAGGGAGAAAACCGTAGGCCGGGTAAGCGTTAGCGCCACCCGGCAACCGCGTCAGATCGACGTCCGTCCAAACGCACCCTGCCAGTCCTGCTCAAATTTCACGATCGCCGCATCCACTGCCGGAGAAGTAATAAACTGCTGCGCCACGTCCAGCGGCAGCGTGATGGACTCGCACCCTGCCAGCAGGCAGTCCAGCGCCTGACGCGGGGTTTTAAAGCTCGCGGCCAGCACCTTTGACTGCGGGGCATGCAGCGTCAGCAGCTGCTGTAATTCAACCACGGTCTGGATCCCGTCCCCACCCTGCGCGTCCACGCGGTTAACGTAAGGCGCCACATACTCGGCACCCGCCAGCGCGGAGAGCATCCCCTGCGCGGCGCCGTACACCGCCGTGCCCAGCGTCGGGATGCCTTCCGCTTTCAGCATCTTGATTGCCGCCAGCCCCTCTGCGGTCACCGGCACTTTCACCACCAGATCGTTAATGATGGTGCGCAGCTTACGCGCGTCCTCCACCATCCCTTCGGCGGTGGTCGCCATCACCTGGGCGAACAGACGACCTTTGCCACCCAGCGCGTCGTGCAGCTCTGGCAGCAACACGTCCAGCGGCGTTTTACCTGCCGCCACAATGCTTGGGTTGGTGGTCACGCCCGCCAGCGGGAAGATACGCGCCAGCTTTTTGACTGCCGCAACGTCAGATGTGTCGAGATAAAGTTCCATGATGTCACCCTCAAAATTAGCCTGCACTTACCCTATCACGACAAAACCTGCTCAAGAGTTGACCTGCATCAAGATAACTTTCATTCGAAAGCCATTTAATCTTCATATGCAATATGAGAGGCGAAATCATGATCTTCAATATTCAGCGTTACTCTACCCACGATGGCCCCGGCATTCGAACCGTGGTGTTCCTGAAAGGCTGCTCGCTGGGCTGTCGCTGGTGCCAGAACCCGGAAAGCCGCTCCCGCAGCCGGGACGTGCTGTTTGATGCGCGCCTGTGTCTGGACGGCTGCGACCTGTGCCAGCAGGCGGCACCGGGCTGTATCGAACGCGCGCTGAATGGCCTGGTCATCCACCGCGAAAAGCTGAATGAAGAGACGCTTAATGCCCTTACCGACTGCTGCCCGACGCAGGCGCTGACCGTCTGCGGTGAAGAGCAGCAGGTCGAGGAGATCATGGCGACCGTACTGCGCGACAAACCCTTCTACGACCGCAGCGGCGGCGGGATCACCCTCTCCGGCGGCGAGCCGTTTATGAACCCCGAGCTGGCACAGGCCCTGTTTAAAGCCAGCCATGACCAGGGTATCCACACCGCCGTCGAAACCTGCCTTCACGTGCCGTGGCACTATATCGAGCCGTCATTACCTTACGTCGATCTGTTCCTCGCCGACCTGAAGCACGTCGACGGTGACGTGTTCAAACAGTGGACGGACGGTTCGGCTAAGCGCATCCTGGACAACCTGAAACGCCTGGCCGCCGCCGGGAAAAAAATCACCATCCGCGTGCCGCTGATCCAGGGCTTTAACGCCGATAAAGCGTCCATAACCGCCATTACCAACTTCGCCGCCGACGAACTCGGCGTCGACGATATTCATTTTCTGCCGTATCACACGCTGGGCATGAACAAATACACCCTGCTCGGCCAACCCTACTCTGCCCCTGACAAACCGCTGGATAACCCTGCCCTGCTGGACTTCGCGCAGCAGTACGCCTGCCAGAAAGGGTTAACCGCGACCTTACGAGGATAAACTTATGACAACCCTGAATCTCAATACCCTCAGCGAGCGCATTAAGGCGCACAAAACGGCGCTGGTGCATATCGTTAAGCCGCCGGTCTGTACCGAGCGCGCGCAGCATTACACCGAAATGTACCAGCAGCACATGGACAAGCCGATCCCGGTCCGTCGCGCCCTGGCGCTGGCCCATCACCTGGCCGAGCGTACCATCTGGATCAAACACGACGAGCTGATTATTGGTAACCAGGCAAGCGAAGTGCGCGCAGCACCGATCTTCCCGGAATACACCGTCTCCTGGATTGAAAAAGAGATCGACGACCTGGCGGATCGCCCGGGCGCGGGCTTTGCGGTGAGCGAAGAGAACAAGCGCGTCCTGCACGAGATCTGCCCGTGGTGGCGCGGCCAGACGGTGCAGGACCGCTGCTACGGCATGTTCACCGACGAGCAGAAAGGCCTGCTGGACACCGGCATTATCAAAGCCGAAGGCAACATGACTTCCGGCGACGCGCACCTGGCGGTGAACTTCCCACTGGTGCTGGAGAAAGGTCTCGACGGCCTGCGCGCCAAAGTGGCCGAGCGCCGCTCGCGCATCAACCTGACGGTGCTGGAAGACCTGCACGGCGATCAGTTCCTGAAGGCAATTGATATCGTGCTGGAAGCGGTGAGCCTGCACATCAAACGCTTCGCCGATCTGGCGCGCGAGATGGCCTCAACCGAAACCCGCGCAAGCCGCCGCGACGAGCTGCTGGCGATGGCAGAAAACTGCGACGTGATTGCTCACGAGCCGCCAAAAACCTTCTGGCAGGCGCTGCAGCTGTGCTACTTCATTCAGCTGATCCTGCAGATTGAGTCCAACGGCCACTCCGTCTCCTTCGCGCGTATGGATCAGTATCTCTATCCGTACTACCGCCGCGACGTGGAGCTGAACCAGAGCCTCGACCGCGAGCACGCCATCGAGCTGCTGCACAGCTGCTGGCTGAAGCTGCTGGAAGTGAACAAGATCCGCTCCGGCTCGCACTCCAAAGCCTCTGCCGGCAGCCCGCTGTACCAGAACGTTACCATCGGCGGCCAGAAGCTGGTCAACGGTGAGCCGATGGACGCGGTGAACCCGCTCTCGTACGCGATTCTGGAATCCTGCGGCCGTCTGCGCTCCACCCAGCCGAACCTGAGCGTGCGCTATCACGCGGGCATGAGCAACGACTTCCTCGACGCCTGCGTGCAGGTGATCCGCTGCGGCTTCGGGATGCCGGCGTTCAACAACGACGAAATCGTGATCCCGGAATTCATCAAGCTCGGCGTTGAGCGCGACGACGCCTACGACTACGCGGCCATCGGCTGCATCGAAACCGCGGTGGGCGGCAAGTGGGGCTACCGCTGCACCGGCATGAGCTTTATCAACTTCGCCCGCGTCATGCTGGCGGCGCTGGAAGGCGGGCGCGACGCCACCAGCGGCAAGGTGTTCCTGCCGCAGGAGAAAGCGCTCTCTGCCGGTAACTTCGACAATTTCGACGAGGTGATGGCGGCGTGGGATACCCAGATCCGCTACTACACCCGTAAATCCATCGAGATTGAGTATGTGGTGGACACCATGCTGGAAGAGAACGTCCACGATATTCTCTGCTCGGCGCTGGTGGACGACTGCATCGAGCGCGCGAAAAGTATCAAGCAGGGCGGCGCGAAGTATGACTGGGTCTCCGGCCTGCAGGTGGGCATCGCCAACCTCGGCAACAGCCTGGCGGCGGTGAAGAAGCTGGTGTTCGAACAGGGCGTCATCGGTCAACAGCAGCTGGCGGCCGCCCTGGCGGATGACTTCGACGGGCTGACCCACGAGCAGTTGCGTCAGCGCCTGATCAACGGCGCGCCGAAGTACGGCAACGACGACGACAGCGTGGATATGCTGCTGACCCGTGCCTATCAGACCTATATTGAAGAGCTGAAGCAGTACCACAACCCGCGCTACGGCCGCGGCCCGATTGGCGGTAACTACTACGCGGGCACCTCCTCGATTTCCGCGAACGTGCCGTTTGGCGCGGCGACGATGGCGACACCGGACGGACGTAAGGCGCACACGCCGCTGGCGGAAGGGGCAAGCCCGGCTTCCGGTACCGACCACCTGGGTCCAACGGCGGTCATCGGTTCCGTGGGTAAACTGCCTACCGAGGCGATTCTCGGCGGCGTGCTGCTGAACCAGAAGCTTAACCCGTCAACGCTGGAAAACGACAGCGATCGCCAGAAGCTGATGGTGCTGCTGCGCACCTTCTTCGAGGTGCATAAGGGCTGGCATATTCAGTACAACATCGTCTCGCGCGACACGCTGCTGGAGGCGAAGAAACATCCTGACCAGTATCGTGACCTGGTGGTGCGCGTCGCAGGCTACTCGGCGTTCTTCACCGCCCTGTCGCCGGATGCGCAGGACGATATTATTGCGCGTACTGAGCATACGCTGTAACGGTGTATCCCCTCTCCCTTGAGGGTGAGGGGGAAATACGCACGCTGATGCCCTCACCCCGGCCCTCTCCCACGGGGAGAGGGAGAAAACACTAAAAACGGCAACCTCGGTTGCCGTTTTGCTTTTACTTTCGAATGAAATTAAATTTGTGCTCCCCGTCACCTTGTTATTAGAATGTTTCAAAACGCAGTGACCCAGGAGCACAGTATGACCGTTAAAGTTATCGTCACCGATATGGACGGAACTTTTCTTGATGATGCCAAGCAGTACGATCGTGACCGCTTCCAGGCACAGTTTGAACAGCTTAAAGCCCGCGGCATTGAATTCGTTGTCGCCAGCGGCAACCAGTATTACCAGCTCATCTCCTTCTTTCCGGAGCTGAAAGACAGGATCTCCTTCGTGGCGGAAAACGGCGCGCTGGTGTTCGATCGCGGGGAGCAGATTTTTCACGGCGAGCTGACCCGCCATGAATCGCAGATCGTCATTGGCGAGCTGCTGAAAGATAAAGGGCTGAACTTCGTGGCCTGCGGGCTGGAGAGTGCCTACGTGAGCGACAAAGCCCCTGAAGCGTTCGTGGCGCTGATGTCAAAGCACTACCACCGCTTAAAGCGCATCAGCGATTACCGTGAAATTGACGACGTGCTGTTTAAGTTCTCCCTGAACCTGCCGGACAGCGATATCCCTAATCTGGTGGATAAGCTGCACGTCTCCCTGGACGGCATCATGAAGCCCGTCACCAGCGGCTTTGGTTTTGTCGATTTGATTATCCCCGGCCTGCACAAAGCCAACGGCATCAGCCGTCTGCTGAAGCGCTGGAAAATCTCCCCGCAGGAGTGCGTGGCCATTGGCGACAGCGGCAACGATGCCGAGATGCTGAAGCTGGTGAAATATTCCTTTGCAATGGGCAACGCGGCGGAAAGCATCAAAGAAATCAGCCGCTACAGCACCGACGACAACAACCATCAGGGCGCGCTGAACGTTATTCAGGCCGTGCTCGACCACCACTCCCCGTTCGACGCCTGATCCTCTCCTCGCCGGAGCCTGGCTCCGGCTTATCACTCTTTTTCCGTCCTGTGGCTTGCGTCAAGTTTTTAAACTTGCATTAACTTAATTTTAACTTAAAGTATCACTTGTAGACATTTTTACTTTCGAATGAAAGAGGCGAGGCAGTTATGACCTTTACCAGTGAAACTTTGCCGGCGGATCACAAAGCGGCAATCCGTCAGTTGAAACGTGAGCTGCGTGCGCAGATCGGCGACGTGCAGGCGGTGTTCAACAAGCTCAGCGATAAAATTGCCACCCGCGTGGCGGAAATCAACGCCCTTAAAAACAAAGGCGAATCCGTCTGGCCGGCGATCCCGTTCGCGGATGTAAAAAACGGCACCATTACCGACGCGCAGCGCGAAGCCGTTAAGCGCCGCGGCTGCGCGGTGATTAAAGGTCATTTCCCGCGCGAGCAGGCGCTGGCGTGGGATCAGTCGATGCTCGACTACCTCGATCTGAACAAGTTTGACGAGGTGTACAAAGGGCCGGGCGATAACTTCTTCGGCACCCTGACCGCTTCCCGTCCGGAGATTTACCCGATTTACTGGTCGCAGGCGCAGATGCAGGCGCGCCAGAGCGAAGAGATGGCGCAGGTGCAGTCGTTCCTGAACCGTTTATGGACATTCGAGAGCAACGGCAAACAGTGGTTTGACCCGGACGTGAGCGTGATTTATCCGGACCGTATCCGCCGCCGTCCGCCGGGAACCACCTCGAAAGGACTGGGCGCGCATACCGACTCCGGCGCGCTGGAGCGCTGGCTGCTGCCGGCTTACCAGCAGGTCTTTGCCCGCGTGTTTGACGGCAACGTCGAGAAATACGATCCGTGGAACGCCGCGCACCGTACCGAAGTGGAAGAGTATACCGTCGATAACACCACCAAATGCTCGGTATTCCGCACCTTCCAGGGCTGGACCGCGCTGTCGGACATGATCCCCGGACAGGGGCTGCTGCACGTGGTGCCCATCCCGGAAGCGATGGCGTACATTCTGCTGCGTCCGCTGCTGGACGACGTGCCGGAAGACGAGCTGTGCGGCGTGGCGCCGGGGCGCGTGCTGCCGGTTTCCGAGAAGTGGCACCCGCTGCTTATCGAGGCGCTGACCAGCATTCCGGCACTGGACGCGGGCGATTCCGTGTGGTGGCACTGCGATGTGATCCACTCCGTCGCGCCGGTGGACAATCAGCAGGGCTGGGGCAACGTGATGTACATCCCCGCCGCACCGATGTGCGAGAAAAACCTCGCCTACGCGAAAAAGGTCAAGGAAGCGCTGGAGACCGGCGCGTCGCCGGGGGATTTCCCGCGTGAGGATTATGAAAAGAGCTGGCAGGACCGCTTTACCGTGAACGATCTCAACATCCACGGCAAGCGCGCGCTGGGCATGGTCTAACTGTCGTACAGCCCTTCCCGCTCCACGGCGGTGCGTCGTTTCCCCTGACGTATCCGCCGTACCGAATCCCGCACGGTCAGCGTTCCGTTAAGCAGCAACGTCCCCACCGGCGCGTCCGGGCGCATCAGCCGCTGCTGGAGCATGTGTACCGCTTCGGTTCCCAGTTCGTCGCGGGGAACGTGCACGGCCGTTAATGGAACATCCTGGATCGCCGCCAGGTTAAACCCGTCGATGCTCATCACCGACACGTCCTGCGGCACGCGCAGACCGTGGTTTTGTAATGCGCTGATGGTGCCCGCCGCCATAAAGTCGCCGCCGACCAGAAACGCGGTAGGTAAATCTTTCCCCTGCACTTCGCTGAGCCAGCTGCTGACCGCCTGTTCCGTTTCGCGCGCGCTGAAGCTGGGCACCACCAGCAGATCGCGTTTATCGCTGAACGTCAGGTTGTGGGACTGCCACGCGTCGCGGATCCCCGACAGGCGCAGCTCCATGGTGTAGCGACGCAGGCACAGCACGTTCATCACCTCACGGTGTCCCATCTCGAACAGGTATTCCGCCGCCCGCTCGCCAATGGCGCGGTGATCCGGCGCAACGGCAGGCAGACGCATGTTCCGGTCGCGGCAGTTAATCAGCATGCAGGGTTTACCCACATCCACCGCCAGATCGTGAATGTGGGGATCGTCGATGCCGAGAAGGATTGCCGCCTGAGTATCCGGTTCATTCATGCGCGCCAGAAAAAGCTGGGCATCGCTGTCGTTCTCTTCCAGCGCGCAGTAGCGCAGGCGCACATCGTGGGATGCCAGGCCTTTACTCACGCTCTGGATCACGCGGTAGTAAAAGATGTCGGACCGCTCGTCGAAGGCGCGCTGGGGGGCAAAAACCACCAGGCTATTGAGCAGCAGCCGTCCCGCCGCCATGCCCTCCATCACCCCCAGCTCCCGCGCGCACGCCAGCACCTTTGCGCGCGCTTTTTCGCTGGTATTCGCTTTCCCCGCCAGCACCCGAGACACGGTGCTGATCGAGAGCTGCGTACGGGCGGCGATTTCGGTGATTTTTAGCCTTTTGTCCATTTTGTGATCTGGCTCCATTTGCGAAATGAAAAAATTTTCATAGCGTATCCGTCAGGCAATAACTGACATAAATGCCATCATGCCAGAGTGGTTGAGTCAGTTATGAGAAATTTTGCACAAAATCCACTATTGCCCACTCATTTTCTCCCTTAAGGTGAACTTGTCACACAACTTCCATACTAGTTGTATACCAACTTAAGCAGTTTAAACGGATAGAAATCAAAGGCATAAAAATCTGTGTGACACCTGAACCTCCGTCCCCTTACCGTCCGTCTTGTGGAGAGTAAAATGAGTCAGGACATCAATAACACCGTTGCGACAAGCAAAACCCGTCGCGTCATCAAGAACCTGCGCTGGTACGTGCTGGTGCTGTTCTTACTTGGCGTCACCGTTAACTACATCACCCGAAATTCGTTAGGCATTCTTGCCCCCGAGCTGAAAGAGAGCCTCGGGATCACCACCGAGCAGTACTCCTGGATCGTTGGCGCGTTCCAGATCGCCTACACCATTTTCCAGCCCCTCTGCGGCTGGCTGATTGACGTGATCGGCCTGAAGATTGGCTTTATGGTCTGCGCCGGGATCTGGGCGCTGATGTGTATTTTCCACGCGGGCGCCGGAAGCTGGCTGCACCTGGCTATTTTGCGCTTCTTTATGGGTGCCTCTGAGGCCGCCGCTACCCCGGCTAACGCCAAAACCATCGGTGAATGGTTCCCGAAATCAGAACGACCTGTTGCCGCCGGCTGGGCGGGCGTGGGCTTCTCCATCGGCGCGATGCTGGCTCCGCCAATCATCTACTTTGCTCACGCCTCGTTTGGCTGGCAGGGGGCGTTTATGTTTACCGGCGTGCTGGCGCTGCTGTGGGTGATCCTGTGGTGGGCGTTCTACCATAACCCGGAGCAGCACCCGAACCTGAGCAAGGACGAGCTGGCGTTTATCAAGCAGGATAACGAACCGCCTGCCGTCAAACTGCCCTTCCTGACCGCGCTGAAAACCGTCTCGAAAAACAAACGCTTCTACGGTATCGCCATCCCGGCCTTTATGGCGGAACCCGCCTGGGCGGTGCTAAGCTTCTGGGTGCCGCTGTACCTTGCCAAAGAGCACGGCATGGACCTGAAGCAGATTGCGATGTTTGCCTGGCTGCCGTTCCTCGCCGCCGACCTCGGCAGCGTGGCGAGCGGCTACCTGACGCGTCTGTACACCCGTCTGTTCGGCTGCTCCCGCGTTAACTCGGTCGTCGCCAGTTCCGTGACCGGCGCGTTCCTGATGATCTCGCTGGCCATCGTGGCCATTACCCGCGACCCGTATATCACCATCGTGCTGATCTCCATCGGCGGCTTCGGGCACCAGATCATCTCCTGCATGCTGAGCGCCCTGGTCGTGGAGTCGTTCGACAAAGGCCAGATGGCGACCGTCAACGGCATGCGCGGCTCGGCGGCGTGGATCGCCAGCTTCCTGTTCTCGCTGTTAATCGGTGTGACCGCCGACAAAATCGGCTTTAACCCGCTCTTTATCGCCATGGGCTTCTTTGACCTGATTGGCGCTGTCTTCCTGGTAGCATTTATTGCTGAACGTCGCGCCAAGCGCGCCTGATAGTGGATGTATTGCATATGAAAACCCTGAAAAACTGGACCGTTGATATACAGTCGGCAAACCATCTGGAACTGCTGGTCGATAACCAGCACCGCCTGTGCCTGTATGTGCTGGAAGAGAACCTGTTCCGCGTGCTGATTAAGCGCAAAGGCGAGCTGGCGCTGGACCGCACCTGGAGTATCGCTCCGGAAAAAGACGTGCCCTGGGAAGGCCGCCGTCGTGACGACATAAGCGGTTTCTCCTGCCCGGCCTGGAACCTGACGCAGCAGGGTGAGACGCTAACCGTGGCAACCGAACAGCTGCGCGTGACCGTCCACCAGCCGCTGTGGCTGGAGTGGCACTACCGCAATGAGGCGGGCGAATGGCTGCCGCTGGTCAATGACCGCCCCACCAGCGCCTACCTGCTGAACGCCCACGGCGACGGCGTGGCGCACTATCTCAGCCGTCGTAAGGACGAGCGTTTCTACGGACTGGGCGAGAAAGCGGGCGATCTGCAGCGCAACGGTAAACGCTATGAGATGCGCAACCTCGACGCAATGGGGTACAACGCGGCCAGCACCGACCCGCTCTACAAGCACATCCCGTTCACTATCGCCCGCCGCGACGACGTCAGCTACGGCCTGTTCTACGACAACCTGAGCAGCTGCTGGCTGGATCTGGGTAACGAAATCGACAACTACCATACCGCCTATCGCCGCTGGCAGGCGGAAGCGGGCGATATCGACTACTACATCTTTACCGGCAGGCGCGTGCTGGACGTCACCAAAGCCTTCGTACGCCTGACCGGAAAAACGCTGTTCGGACCGAAGTGGAGCCTGGGCTACAGCGGCTCGACCATGCACTACACCGACGCGCCGGATGCGCAAAACCAGCTGATGAACTTCATCCGCCTGTGCGAAGAGCACGCTATTCCGTGCGACTCGTTCCAGCTCTCCTCCGGCTATACCTCCATCAACGGCAAGCGCTACGTCTTCAACTGGAACTATGACAAAGTGCCGCAGCCGAAGGTAATGAGCCAGGCGTTCCACGACGCGGGATTGAAGCTGGCCGCCAACATCAAGCCGTGCCTGCTACAGGATCATCCTCGCTATAACGAAGTGGCGGAGAGCGGCCTGTTCATTCGCGATTCAGAAACCGATGCACCCGAACGTTCCAGCTTCTGGGATGACGAAGGCTCGCACCTCGACTTTACCAACCCGCAGACGGTGCAGTGGTGGCAGAACGGCGTCACCACGCAGCTGCTGGAGATGGGCATCGACTCCACCTGGAACGACAACAACGAATATGAAGTGTGGGACGGGGAAGCCCGCTGCTTTGGCTTCGGTAAGGAGATCGCCATCAAGCACATTCGCCCGGTCATGCCGCTGCTGATGATGCGCGCCTCGCTGGAAGCGCAGCAGCGCTTTGCGCCGGAAAAACGCCCGTATCTGATCTCCCGCTCCGGCTGCGCCGGGATGCAGCGCTACGTTCAGACCTGGAGCGGCGACAACCGCACCAGCTGGGACACGCTGCGCTATAACATCCGCATGGGGCTGGGCATGAGCCTGTCGGGGCTGTTCAACGTCGGCCATGACGTGGGCGGTTTCTCCGGCGACAAGCCGGACGCCGAGCTGTTCGTGCGCTGGGTGCAGAACGGCGTGATGCATCCGCGCTTTACCATTCACTCGTGGAACGATGACCACACGGTGAACGAGCCGTGGATGTACCCGGGCGTCACCCCAGCCATTCGCGGCGCGGTTGAGCTGCGCTACCGCCTGCTGCCGTATCTCTACACCCTGCTCTGGCAGGCGCATGCCGACGACGAGCCGATGCTGCGTCCGACCTTCCTCGACCACGAGCACGATGCGCAGACCTTCGAAGAGTGCGATGACTTCCTGCTGGGCCGCGACCTGCTGGTCGCCAGCGTGGTCGAAGCCGGACAGCGCGAGCGCCGCGTCTGGCTGCCGGATAACGACACGGGCTGGTATGATTTTTACACCCACGCGTGGTATGCGGGCGGCCAGTCGATCGTTCTCGACGCGCCGCTGGAAAAACTGCCGCTGCTGGTGCGCGCCGGAGCCGGTCTGCCGCTGAGCGAGCGCATCACGCATGTGAGTGCCGAAAAAGATACGACCCGCGAGCTGAAGCTGTTCCCGGTTAAAGGCGTCGGCACGACCTCCGGGCTGCTGTTTGAAGACGACGGTGAAAGCTGGGGATACCAGAACGGCGATGCGCTGTGGGTGGAATGGGAAATGGTAAGCGATGGCGCAACCATCAACCTGAAGGTCAACGCGCGCGGGGATTATCGTCCGGCGTGGAAGGCGCTGAAGGTGTCATTACCGGCGGAGGAAAAACGTACGCTGCGGGTGAACGGGGTTGAAGGGAGTGAGTGGGTGCTGTAGTGCGGCCTGATACCCTCACCCTAACCCTCTCCCACAGGGAGAGGGAATAGAACGTAGGCCGGGTAAGGCGAAGCCGCCACCCGGCTTTTTTTTAGCCGTCGATACCTTTGCTGCGCAGGTAATCTTCGTAGTTACCGGTGAAGTCCACCACGCGCTCTGGCGTAATTTCGATCACGCGGGTCGCCAGCGAGCTGACAAACTCACGGTCGTGAGAGACGAAGATCAGGGTGCCCTGGTACATCTCCAGCGCCATGTTCAGGGATTCGATAGATTCCATGTCCAGGTGGTTAGTCGGTTCGTCCATCACCAGGATGTTTGGTTTTTCCATCATCAGCTTGCCGAACAGCATGCGGCCCTTCTCGCCACCGGAGAGCACTTTAGCCGGCTTTTTGATGTCGTCCTGGCTGAACAGCAAACGACCCAGAATGCTGCGCACCGCCTGCTCGTCGTCGCCTTCCTGCTTCCACTGGCTCATCCAGTCAAAGACGGTCAGGTCATTTTCGAACTCGTACTCATGGTCCTGCGCGTAGTAACCAATCTGCGCGTTTTCGGACCATTTCACGGTGCCGTTGTCCGGCTGCAGTTCGCCGACCAGGGTTTTCAGCATGGTGGATTTACCCACGCCGTTAGCGCCCAGAATGGCAATCTTCTCGCCCACTTCCAGCAGCAGGTTGAAGTTTTTAAACAGCGGGCCTTCATCGAAGCCTTTGGTAAGGGCTTCCACTTCCAGCGCGTTACGGAACAGCTTCTTGTCCTGTTCGAAGCGGATGAACGGGTTCTGACGGCTGGAGGCTTTAACCTCTTCCAGCTTGATTTTATCAATCTGACGCGCGCGCGAGGTTGCCTGACGCGATTTAGAGGCGTTGGCGCTGAAGCGGCTGACGAAGGACTGCAGGTCAGCAATCTGCGCTTTCTTCTTGGCATTGTCCGCCAGCAGACGTTCACGCGCCTGGGTGGCCGCCGTCATGTATTCGTCGTAGTTGCCCGGATACACGCGCAGCTCGCCGTAGTCCAGATCCGCCATGTGCGTACAGACCATGTTCAGGAAGTGACGGTCGTGCGAGATGATGATCATGGTGCTGTCGCGATCGTTCAGCGTCTGCTCCAGCCAGCGGATGGTGTCGATGTCCAGGTTGTTCGTCGGTTCGTCGAGCAGCAGGATGTCCGGGTTAGAGAACAGCGCCTGAGCCAGCAGCACACGCAGCTTCCAGCCTGGCGCGACTTCGCTCATCGGGCCGTAATGCTGTTCAACCGGAATACCCACGCCCAGCAGCAGCTCGCCCGCGCGCGCTTCCGCAGAGTAACCGTCCATCTCGCCGTACTGCGTTTCCAGGTCGGCCACTTTATAGCCGTCTTCTTCGCTCATTTCGGCCAGCGCATAGATGCGATCGCGCTCCTGCTTCACTTCCCACAGCTCCGCGTGCCCCATGATCACGGTGTCGAGGACGGTGAACTCTTCGAAGGCGAACTGATCCTGACGCAGCTTACCGATGCGCTCGTTCGGATCGAGCGACACGTTGCCGAGGGTCGGCTCCAGATCGCCGCCGAGGATCTTCATAAAGGTGGATTTACCGCTACCGTTGGCACCAATCAGGCCGTAACGGTTGCCGCCGCCAAATTTGACGGAAATGTTTTCGAACAGCGGCTTACTGCCAAACTGCATAGTGACGTTGCTGGTAACTAACACGGGGAGATTCCTGCGAAAAGTGTGATAAACACGGCATTATGCCACAATTCCGAATTGAGATCCCGCGTTGCAACCATCCACTAAACTTTAACAAAATCGAAAAAAATGTGATTTCGTACACATCTGAATTCCCTGTGAGCGGGAATGCACATATAATGCGCTCCCATCACAGATTCAGACTTATCAACTCATCGCCTGAATGGCTTAGATACCTCGCACAACATGAACATGAAATTAACAGCGCTTTTTGCGGCGGCGTTAGCCGTAGTAGGTTTTTGTAAGACCGCGTCTGCGGTGACGTATCCCCTGCCGACCGACGGAAGCCGTCTGGTGGGTCAAAACCAGGTGGTGACGGTTCCTGAAGGTAACTCTCAGCCGCTGGAGTATTTCGCTGCGCAGTACCAGCTGGGCCTGTCTAACATGCTGGAAGCGAACCCGGGCGTTGACCCGTACCTGCCGAAAGCAGGTACCGTGCTGAATATTCCTCAGCAGCTGATCCTGCCGGATACCGTTCATGAAGGTATCGTGATTAACAGCGCCGAAATGCGTCTGTACTACTACCCGAAAGGCACCAACACCGTTATCGTGCTGCCAATCGGTATCGGCCAGCTGGGTAAAGACACCCCAATGAACTGGACCACCAAAGTTGAGCGTAAGAAAGCGGGCCCAACCTGGACGCCGACCGCCAAAATGCACGCAGAATACATCGCGGCGGGCGAACCGTTGCCAGCCGTTGTACCGGCAGGCCCGGATAACCCAATGGGCCTGTACGCGCTGTACATTGGTCGTCTGTATGCGATCCACGGCACCAACGCCAACTTCGGTATCGGCCTGCGCGTGAGCCACGGCTGCGTGCGCCTGCGTAACGACGACATCAAATTCCTGTTCGAAAACGTGCCGGTCGGTACGCGCGTGCAGTTCATCAACGAACCGGTGAAAGCGACCTCTGAACCAGACGGCAGCCGCTACATCGAAGTGCACAACCCGCTGTCCACCAGCGAGGACCAGATCAACAACAACGAAGTCGTTCCTGTTACGCTGAACAGCGCGGTGCAGGCGGTGACGTCTCAGCCAGATGTCGAAACGGCGATTGTTGACCAGGCCGTGCAGAACCGCTCCGGTATGCCGGTGCGTTTGAACTGATCACACTGAATCAATAACGTATCTTATAAGACCCCGTATTATCGGGGTCTTATTGCACTGTAATCTCCATCACGCTGACCCTTTCTGAACAGCTATTACTGCCGTAAGTGCCTTTCTTGCCATTTTCTGCTAACCCAGCGGGGTTACATCTAATCCTCTAAGTGTTATGATGCGCCCACTTATAAAATCAGTTTTATCTGCTTTTATAAGGTCTTTTTATCTCCTGGAGCACGCATAGTTTGATGATTAGCATTAACTTAACAACAACAAAATCGCGCCTTTATCTCTGTTCGCAAACAGTGTGGTCACTGGCGAACCAGAGTAAGAAGGTCGATCAAATTGTTGTGTGGGTCTCCAGTACACCTTATCTCAGTGACGAAGGCATCACTGAGGAGCCGGAGTGGGCGCAGAAAATTCGCCAGACGGGCACCAACCTGGTTTTTAAATGGGTTAAGAATACCGGCCCTTATCGGAAATTGTTTCCGGCGCTGCAAGCAGCAACCGAAGACGATATTCTGATTTATGCCGATGATGACGCAATCTATAACGAAATTTGGGCAGAAACACTGCTGGATGATTTTTATCGCCACAATCAAAAATATGTGGTTGCCGCGCGGGTGCGTGAAACAGTAAAGAAGAAGAAAGAACTTCTTGATACCTATCGTAATTTCCCGCTTATCACCGTGCCAAAAGTCGTTGAGCAGAACTATATCATCACCGGTCTTGGTGGCGTTGTGCTCAAGAAAAATATGATCCCGGAATATTTCCATTTTAACGAAGATTTTATTACGGTTTGTCCTCGCGCGGATGATATTTGGATCAGCAAACTGATTCAGCTAACCAAAACACCTGTCTATGTTTCTGCACAAAGCATTCGTTTTGTTCATGAAATAATCCATGACTATGGATTATCGCGCGAGAATACCAGCAAAATAAAACGTTCCTGGTTTCAAAAAATCCGTTTTACATTTAAGCCTGGTCAAATCCAGCATCTGTGTCAGAACGATCTTTACATAAAAGACACGGACAGCTATTTCGAGTCGTGCGCCTGAAAGACTGATTACCCGTTATTCACGATCACGATCCCGCCGTGGTCGTAGCGATAGTGGCAGTGGGCATACTCCAGCGGCGTGCCATCCTCCAGATAAATCACCTGCTCCACCTCCAGCACCGGATCGGTTTCCTGGCAGACCAGATGCTCTCTGTCCAGCGCGCTGGGCTTAAGCGCCCGCACCACCCGGTACGACCCCATAATTTTCAGCCCCAGCGTTTCCTGAACGTACTGGAACACTGAAGCTTCAAGATGGTTTTTCGTCAGGCCCGGGACCAGATTCATCGGCATCACCGTGGAATCCAGCGACATCGGTTCACCGTTCAGCAAACGGAGTCGAATAAAGTCATAGATCGGCGCATCGGCGTTAATCATCAGCGACGCCTGCTCTTTTTCGTTCGGGAAGCGCAGCTCGAAATGCACCACCTGGCTCGTGACCGTGCCCAGATGTGCCCAGGTTTTGGTCGCGCCAAAGTAGTCGCTGCCGGAGAGATCCCACTGCGAGAGCTGGAGGAAGTTTTTACGGATGAACGTGCCCTGGCCCTGACGGGTATAGACCAGACCTTCGACGATCAGCTGGCGCATCGCCTGCTGAATGGTCATCCGACTGGAGTTGAACTCCGCCGCCAGCGCAAACTGGTCCGGCAGGGGTTCGTTGGCGGCGTACTGCTGGCTGATAATGCGTTTCTTAATTTCCCGCGCTATGGTGATGTACTTCGCCGCCATCGTCCTTCCTTTCAGTTAGTTTTCTATCCCGCTGTTTTTCAACGCCACTCTCTCGGCAATCTTGAGGAAAGGCAGGTAGAAGAATACACCAAATACGATGATTGCCAACTGCACCACCACCGCCCGCCAGTCTCCCGCCGTGGCCAGCCAGGCGCTCAGGATCGGCGGCGTGGTCCACGGGATCATCACCACGCAGCGCGACATTAGCCCCAGCGTAGTACAGAGCCAGGCGAAATAAATGCCTATGGCAGGCAGCAGCACAAACGGGATCATCAGCGGCAGGTTAAACACGATCGGCAGGCCAAAAATCACCGGCTCGTTGATATTAAACAGGCCCGGCGCCAGCGACAGGCGCGCCACCGGCTTCGCCGACTGCTGGCGCGAGAAGATAAATATCGCAATCAGTAGCGAGATCGTGCTGCCCGTGCCGCCTACCATGCCGAACGTCGGCACGAAGATATTGTTGATGATGTGCGGAATGGGCTGACCGTTGGCGAAGGCCAGCATGTTTTCGTTGGTATTGATCAGCAGGAACGGCTCCAGCACCACGCTGTTGACCACCGACTGATGAATACCGAGCGTGAACAAGAAGTTGCCGAAGCTGTAGATGAAAATCGTCCCGGGCAGGCTGGTGTTGATCAGCCGCAGCGGCTGCTGGATAAAGGTCGTAATGAGATGGATCAGATCCGTATGCAGCACGTTTGCCAGCACCGCCGCCAGCACCGCAAACAGCGAGAGCGTGAGGATGGTCGGGATCAGCGCGGTAAAAGATTTGCTCACGGCCGGAGGCACGTTTTCCCCCAGCGAAATGTGCAGCGCCTTCAGGCGCGAAATAGCGATAAACACTTCCGTTGAAAGCAGCCCAATCAGCACCCCGGCGAAAATCCCGGTGGAGCCGATATTGGCGAACGTCAGCACCTGGGTGACGTTCACCGTGGTATCGCTGCCGACGGGCGTAATCTGCAAGCGCATCGGCATCATGATGATGAAGCTGCTGACGGCGATAACCACTGCCGAGACCGGATTGTCGAAATCTTTGTTGCGCGCCAGCGACCAGGCAATCATCGGCGCCAGCAGCAGCGCGGCAATGTTCAGCGTGCCGTTGATAATCGCCTCGCCCCACACTTTGAAGTGTGCCAGCGTATCGCCGTGAAAAATCCACGGAAAGACCACGTTGTTCACCAGCACCGCCAGACCGGCGAGGATGAAAATCGGCATCACCGTGGCGAAGGCGTCGCGCAGGGAGCGCAGGTGCACCTGGTTTGCCAGGCGCGCCGAAAACTCGACAAATTTATCGACAAAGGACTGCATGTGCGGTGTGATTTTTGTTTCAGACATAGCGGAGTGTTCCCATCAATCAGTCACAAAAACGGCCCGGCAGCGTACGGCTTACATCTCGCGTCCGTTGGTATGGATAACCTGTTTTAACCACGCGTAGCTCTTCTTCGGCACGCGCTTCAGGTCTTTCAGGTCGTGGTTTTCCCGGTTGACATAGACCACGCCGTAGCGCTTACGCATGTCGCCCTGGGAGCTGAGAATGTCGATCAATCCCCAGCCGAGGTAGCCAATGACCTCTGCCCCGTCCTCGAACATCGCCGCTTTCATGGCCTCGATGTGCGCCCGGTGATAGTCGATGCGGTAGGTGTCCTCAATCGGGTTCACGCCGTCCCATGACTCAATCACCCCAATGCCGTTCTCGATCGGGAACACCGGCAGGCGCCAGTCGTTGGCGTAGCGGGTGATGATGGTGCGGAAGCCCAGCGGATCGATCTGCCAGTTCCACTCGGTGGCCTTCAGGTATGGATTGTTTTTCTCACCGTGCAGCAGGTAATAGTTCACCGGCGTGCCTTCCGGGATCGGATCGCTGTCCAGGGTTTTGCTGGCGTAATAGCTGAAGGCCATATAGTCGTTCTTTGTACGAGCGAACAGCGCCAGGTCCTCGGCGCGGTAGATATCACCAAAGCCCTCCTGTTCCACCACCGCCATCACCGCCGGGCTGTAGCCCTGCCCTGCGAAGACGCGCAGCAGGTTCTGGTTGAGAAACTCGTCATACTGCTGGGCGCAGAAGATATCTCGCGGTTTGCAGGTAGCCGGGTAGATCAGCTGGTGCGCCAGCATGCCGCCCATCAGCTGGCCCGGTCTGGTCTGGTGCAGGTATTCGGTTAGCGCCATATGCGCCACCATCGTATGGTGCTGCAGCTCGTACAGCTCGCGCAGGGTTTTCTCGCCTTTCATATAGCCGGAAATACGGAACGCTTCCGGCATATGGAAGATGTTCTGCTCGTTGAAGGTCAACCAGTACTTAACGCGGTCGCCATAACAGTCGATCATCTTTTTGCCATAGCGGATAAAGGCGTCCATTACGCGGCGGTCGTTGAAGCCGTTGTACTCCTGCGCCAGCACCAGCGGCATATCGAAATGGTACAGGCAGATCATCGGCTCGATGCCGCGGGCGATCAGATCGTCAATAAAGCGGTCGTAAAATGCGATGCCTTCGTCGTTGAACGGGCCGTCACCCTGCGGGCAGACGCGGCTCCATGAGATCTGGAAGCGGTAGCAGTTCATGCCCAGATCCTGCATCAGATCGAAATCTTCCCGGTAGCGGTGGTAGGAGTCGGTCGCCACTTTCCAGTCGGACACGTTTTCCCCGGCTTCACGAATGTCATACACCGACATCCCCTTCCCGCCTTCGTTCCAGGCTCCTTCCGTCTGCATGCTGGAGACCGAGTTGCCCCATAAAAAGTTGGCCGGTAGCTGATGGTTCATGTTTTCTCCCTATATGACTAGTCATTTAAAATTTCATGTCTAGTCATATAGGCGATGATGAAAAGAGGATCAAAGAGGAGGATCGTTTTTTGTGAGCAAGGCGGGAAAAAAAGCCCCGGTAAGCGATGCACTCCCGGGGCAAGAAGGGTTACTGTTGCGCGAGCTGATTACGGCGATACTCTCCCTGACGCTCCAGCATCCAGCCAGGATATTCCCGCGGCAGCGCGCTGACCGCATCCAGCTGTTTAAGCTCGTCTTCGCTGAGAAGGATACCGGTGGCGGCAATGTTGTCGTCCAGCTGTTCAACGCGTTTCGCGCCAATGATGACGCTGGTCACCGCTTTTTGATGTAGCAGCCACGCCAGCGCGATTTGCGCGACGGAGACGCCCTTGCTTTCGGCGATAGTCCGCATTACGTCCACGCAGTCGAAGGCGCGATCTTTATTCACCGGCGGGAAGTCAAACTCCAGACGACGACCACCGGCTTCACTCTGCCCGTCGCGGCCATATTTTCCGCTCAGCAGACCGCCCGCCAGCGGGCTCCAGACCATCAGCCCGACGCCTTCGCTCTGCATCATCGGCACCAGCTCGCGCTCAAGATCGCGTCCGGCGATGGTGTAATACGCCTGGAGTGATGCGAACCGCGCCAGCCCGAGACGCTCGGAAATGCCCAGCGCTTTGGCAATCTGCCACGCCGCCCAGTTCGAGACGCCGATATAGCGCACGTGGCCGTGCTGCACCAGGTTATCCAGCGCATACAGCGTCTCCTCAATCGGCGTGGCCGGGTCGAAACCATGAAGCTGATAGAGATCGATATGATCGAGCTGCAGGCGGCGCAGGCTCTCCTTCACGCTGCTGATGATGTGATAGCGCGAGCTGCCGCGCGAGTTCACCCCGGCGGTACCCGTTTCGCCGAATACCTTGGTGGCAACCACCACGTTCTCGCGCGGGACGTTGAGGTTTTTCAGCGCCTGCCCGAGGATCGTCTCCGAGCGCCCTTCCGAATAGACGTCAGCGGTATCGATGAAGTTAATGCCCGCATCCAGCGCGCGGCCCACCAGCTGCTCGGCTTCGTTTTGCTTAAGCTGGCCAATCTTGCCCCACATGCCGTCTTCACCACCGAAGGTCATGGTGCCGAGGCACAGTTCAGAAACAAACAGTCCGGTGTTGCCCAGTTTTTGATAACGCATAAGATAATCCTCGCATGTCGTTTAAGGGGTACCCGATAGTTATACCCGCCCCTCAGCGATCGCGAATGTGGCGTTCCTGTCCGATTCTTGCCCAATCCTCTGAATATTTATCCGCGCGGGGCGTCGCCAAAGACGCTGTAGTCCGGTAATTGCACCTGCTGATACGGCTCCCAGCCGCCGCCGAGCGCCTTGTAGAGCGCCACCAGATCGAGCGCGCTCTGCACCTGCGCCTGCGCGCGCTGCTGCTGGGCCTGCGCCAGCTGTCGCTGGGCGTCCAGCACGTCGATAAAGCTGGCGATCCCCTGGCGGTAGCTGTCGCTTGCCAGGTCAAACGCGTTTTGCAGCGCATCGATCGTTTTCGCCAACCCCGCTTCACGCTGCTGGTCGGTGCGATAGCTCACCAGCGCATTTTCGACATCACCAAGCGCGGTGAGCACCGTCTGACGATAGTCCAGCACCGCCGCACCCTGCTGCGCGCGCGCCACCTTCACGCTGGAGACCAGTCGACCGCCCTGGAAGATGGGAATGGAGACCTGCGGGCCAAAGCTGTAGAAGTGGCTGCTCCAGTCGGTCAGCCAGTTGGTTTCGCTGTTGCGCAGGCCAAACTGCCCGGAGAGGGTAAAGCTCGGGAACAGCTGCGCCACCGAGACGCCGATTTGCGCCGTGGCGGCATGAAGGTTCGCCTCCGCTTCGCGCACGTCCGGACGGCGGCGCGCCAGCGTCGACGGAATGCCGGTTTGCACAATATCCGGCAGCGCGGGCATCGGCTGCACGCTCTGCAGTTCCGCATCCAGCGCCCCCGGCGGCTTACCGAGCAGGATCGCCAGGCCATTCATCGCCTGACGCGCCTGCGCCTGATATTGCGGAAGCTGTGCTTCAAGGTTGCCTAACTGCGCCCGGGCGTTTTCCACATCCATCTGCGGCGACAGCCCGCCCCGCTGGCGGCTCTCGGTCAGATCCAGCGTCTGCTGCGCGCTCTTAATCTGGGTGTTCAGCGTGGCGATAATGCTCTGCGCCCCGCGCAGCTGGAGCCACGCGCGCGCCACTTCCGCCTCCAGCGACACCAGCGCGTCGTTACGCTGCTCGATAGCCGCTTTCTGCTGCGCTTCGGCGGCTTCCACCTGACGGCGCACCTTGCCCCACAGGTCGATTTCCCACCGGGCGTCGAAGCTGCCCTGGTAGAGGTTGATCGGCTGCGTCAGCGGTCCCAGCGCGCCCTTGAGAGCGGGATCGATGCTATCCACCTGGTCATATACACCGTGGGATTTCAACTCCCCTTCCAGCCCAAGCTGCTGGCGCGTCGCCTGCAGATTGCCGTTCACCGACGGATAAAACGCCCCGCCGGCCTGGTTAATCTGTTCACGCGCGCCGGCGATGCGCAGCACCGTTTGCTGCAGCGTCAGGTTCCCGGCAATGGCGCGCTCAACCAGGCTGTCGAGCTGCGGCGAGCCGAAGGTCTTCCACCAGCGCGGGTTGGTCGCGGCGGAGGTCGTTTGCGATTTTACCGCGCTGTCGCCCTTATCGTTCCAGTGCGTGACGGCAGGTGGCGCGGGCGGCTGGTAGTCCGGCCCGACGGCGCAGCCTGCCAGCAGCATCATTATCATCAGGGGGTGTAAACGTCTGTGTATCATCAATGTGCTCCTGCACTCCCCTCGCTCTTAACCGGCGAGAGCAACAAACAAAACGGAATCAGTAACAAGGCCACCGCGCTCAGAATGGTGAAGACGTCGATGTAGGCCAGGAAGCGCGACTGCTCAATCATCGTCTGGTACATACGCCCGGTGGCGATGCCGGTGGGATCGCCCACCTGGGTGGTGAAGTTCTGGATCGCCTGCGCGCTTTCGCGTATCGCCTGCTGAAACTGCTCGTTAAACGGCGAGGCGTGGTACGCAAGGTGCGCGCTGTGCGCCTGCGAGCGCTCGGTAATCGCCGCCGTCGACAGCGAGATCCCGACCGAGCCCGCGACGTTACGGAACATGGTGAACAGCGCTGCCGCATCGGCGTTCAGCCGCCTTGGTATCGAGATAAAGGCAATGGTAGTCAGCGGCACAAACAGGAACCCCAGCCCCAGCGACTGGGCGCTGCGGAACAATACCAGGGTTTCGAAGTCGATATCCGGGGTCAGCGTGCGCGACCAGAAGAACGACACCGCCAGGCAGGTAAAGCCAAAGGCGATAATCCAGCGCGTTTGCACCACCGGCATCAGCTTCAGCACCAGCGGAATCGTCAGCACAATCAGCACCGCTCCGGGCGACAGCACCAGCCCGGACCAGGTGGCGGTATAGCCCAGGTCCTGCTGCGCCAGCTGCGGGATCACCACCGAACTGCCGTACAAAATCATCGCCATCCCCGCCATCAGCAGGCTGGAGATGGCAAAGTTGCGGTCCTTCATGCAGTGCAGATCCACCACCGGTTTTCTGGCATACATCAGCCAGTAAATCGCACCAATGATGCCGATCAGCGTTAATACCGCGAAAGTGCGGGTAAAGTTCGAGTTAAACCAGTCTTCGTCTTCTCCCCGGTCGAGCATCACCTGCAGACAGCCCAGCCCCAGGGCGATCAGGCCGATCCCCGTCCAGTCGATGGTCAGCTTCTCTTTAGACTTGCTCTCCCACGGCGGATCTTCCAGCAGCTGGTAGATCGCCAGCACAGTAACAATCCCCACCGGGATGTTGATAAAGAACACCCAGCGCCACGAGTAATTGTCGGTGATCCAGCCCCCCAGCGTCGGGCCGAGGACCGGCGCAACGATAATCGCGATGGACGAGAGCCCGAAGGCTTTGCCCCTGTCCTCCGGCTTGAAGTAGTCGAGCAGCACCGACTGCTGCGTGGGCTGCAGCCCGCCGCCAAAGAAGCCCTGCATCACGCGGAACAGGATGATCTGCCACAGCTCGGTGGCGATCCCGCACAGGAACGAGCAGACGGTGAACATGACGATGCAGATCAGGAAGAACTGCTTGCGGCCAAACACCCGGCTCAGAAACGCCGAGATGGGCAGCACGATGCCGTTCGCGACCAGATAGCTGGTTAACACCCATGTGGATTCGTCGTAGCTGGACGAGAGCGAACCCGCCACGTGGGGCAGCGCCACGTTGACGATGGTGGTGTCCAGAATTTCCATAAACACCGCCAGGGTGACGACAATCGCCACCGCCCACGGGTTGCTGGCGGGCTTCCAGCTGTCGTGGCTGTGATCCGTCATTCCACCGTCACCTTCGGCGCAACCGACAGCCCCAGCGGCAGCGGTCTGTTCGGATCGAGCCCCTTATCAATCACGATTTTGACCGGCACGCGCTGCACAATTTTGACGAAGTTACCGGTGGCATTTTCTGCCGGGAAGGCGGAGAAGCGCGAGCCGCTGCCCTGCTGGATGCTGTCAACGTGGCCCTCGAGCGCCATATCCGGCCACGCGTCGACGGACACGGTGACCTTATCGCCGGGCTTCATGCGCTCAAGCTGGGACTCTTTGAAGTTCGCGACCACCCACACGTTCGGCGAAACCAGGGAGAACAGCGCCGTTCCCGCCTGCACCAGCGTGCCGGGCTGTACGTTGCGTTTGGTGACAAACCCGTCGAACGGGGCGCGGACTTCGGTGTAAGAGAGGTTCAGATTGGCCGTTTCCAGCTGCGCTTTCGCCTGATCGACCTGACGCTCGCGCGCTTCAACGTTGGTTTCCTGCTGGCGGATTTGCAGCTGTACCTGCTCTGCCACCTCCAGCTGCGCCTGGGCGCTGGCCAGCCCCGCCTGCGCGCTGCGCAGCTGAGCGTTCGCGGAATCAATACTTTGCTGGGTGGTTGCCCGCGGGTCGACGCCGCGCTGGCGACGGTACTCCGCCTGCGCGTTCGCCAGATCGGCCTGCGCTTTCAGCACCTGCGCTTTGGCTTCGTCACGCTGGGCGGGATACTGCACTTTTGAGAGCGCCAGCTGTGCCTGAGCCTGATGCAGCTGCGCGATAGCCAGCCCAAGCTGGGCCTGGGCCTGATCGCGCTGCGCGGTGGTATCACGCGGATCGATGACCACCAGCAGATCGCCCTTTTTCACGCGCTGGTTATCACGCACGCGCAGCTCGGTGACGTAGCCCGCCGTTTTGGGGGCAATCGTCACCACGTCGCCGTCGGTAAAGGCGTCGTCGGTCGTCTCTTCGTTACGGGTTAAAAACCACCAGACCAGCGCCACGACGACCATCACCACCACGACAATGCCGAGGATAATTAACGGTTTTTTGCCCGGGCGCTTACGCGCATTATTGTTTTTGTCCTGCTCGTCAGCAGGCGGGTTTTGATCTTCAGCCATAGGTCAGCAACGGTCCTGTCAGTGAGCGGCATCACACTATGCCGTTCACTAAAGCTAGGACGTTGCTATACGTTTGCCAGGAAAAACTGACAAATTGCGCACTATATGAGAAGGAATAGTCCGAAACCGATCGCCGCGGCCCAAACCAGCATCGGAATCGACCAGACGTGGAAACGCCACCAGATACGACGGTCGTTGGCCATACGCAGGGCAATCAGGTTGGCCAGCGAGCCGGGCAACAGCCCAAACCCGCCGATATTCACCGCCCAGGCCAGGAGCGTATCCGGCGGAACGTAGTTGAGCAGCAAAATGGTGGAAGGCACGTTGCTGATAAACTGCGACAGCCCAATCGCCGTTAGCCACAATCCCGGCTGAGACAGCGTGCTGACGCTGTGCAGAACGTTTTGCAGCACCGGAAGCTGGATAAGGAGATGCACATCAATAAACATCGCCATAAAGACCAGCAGCAGCGTCCAGTCCACGCTCACCAGCACGCGCCGCGCCAGAACGACAAACCCTGCGGCAACGAGCAGGACGCCCGCCAGCTCATATTTCAGCTCCAGCGCGAACAGAAAGACGATGTATAACCCGAGGCAGCTCCACACCAGACGCGGCTGCCACTGCGGGCCCGTGGTGCCGCTGTGGTACTGCAGTTTTTTATCCGGAAACGCAAACCAGCAGACCGCCAGCAGCGACAGCATCATCACCAGCGCCAGCGGGGCCATCTGCCAGGTAAAGGCGGCAAACGACAGGCCGGAACGGCCCCAGAGCAGGATATTTTGCGGGTTGCCGATAGGCGTCAACAGAGAACCGGCGTTAACGGCGAGCGCTTCAAAGATAATGAGCCGGCTGACCGGAATTTCACAGAGCTTACGCAGCGTGAGCGTGAGCGGCACGATGATAAACAGCGCCACATCGTTGGTCAGAAACGTCGACAGCACCGCGGCGGAGAACACCATAAACAGGGACAGCCTGCGTTCGGTGGCAAACCGGCGCACCATTTTACGTCCCAGAACGTCAAAATAGCCGCTCAGCTCGACCCCTTTGGTGAGCATCATCAGGCCGCTCAGGGTAATGATGGTGCGCCAGTCAATCGCGGCGGGCCAGGCATGTGGGGCAAACGGCACAAAGAGGCTTAACGCTGCGCCAATGAGTAATAACAGATGGAAAAAACGATCGCGTGCCAGGGCCTGCAGTCCAGGGATTTTCATTCAGCGGAGGGACCATATTTAAGCGTAAATTCACGAAATTTCACCAGCGTCTCTTCGCTAACGTGGTGTTCCATTCCTTCCGCATCCCGGCGGGCGATCTCCGGGCTGACGCCCAGCACCAGTAAAAAATTCTCGACAAGCTGATGGCGCTCGCGGCTCTCCTGCGCGAGTTTCTCCCCCTCCGGCGTCAGAAAAACACCGCGCCAGGGGATCATTTCAATTAAGCCCACGGAGGCCAGGCGTTTTAACATTTTAGCGACAGTTGGCTGTGAAACCCCCAGCCTGGCGGCCATATCGACCTGGCGCGCTTCACCAACCTCACGGATCAGATCGGAAATGAGTTCAACATAATCATCAATCAGTTCACGCCGGTGCGCTTCACGGACCTGGCGAAAACCTTCGACATGTTCTTCAACATTCACCAGTTGCGTCGTTTTCCTCATTGTCGGATGACCTGCGCGACGGTTCATTGTACTTCCTCAGTGGGGTGACGCTTCCAGCGCCCGGTTTCGAGAGCGCACATTGTAAACCATAGCTCCGCAAGCACAAAAAATTAACGAAATAGCCATAGCTATACAATATAGCCTGTGCTATATCTGTATGTAATGCAGTCACCCTTCACGGATCGAAGGGATCAAAACTCAGGAGGTCTTATGAACGAATTCAAGAGGTGCATGACCGTGTTTACCCACTCTCCTTTTAAAGTGCGCTTAATGCTGTTGAACATGCTGTGCGATATGTTTAACAACAAACCGCATCAGGACGACAAATCTTCCCACTAAGCGGCGTTGCGGTACGCCGCTTCATTTTCCCGTCACAATCTCGCTCTAAACTGGCTTCCAGCCGCCTTATTCCCGATCTTTTTTACGGATTTGCAATCCCCTTCGCAAAACATCTGCTTAGCAACTGTTGATATTATTTAGCGCTCGCACTATCTTCTTGCAGCCCTGCACAATTTGCGGCTCGCTGAAGCGGACCCTCATTCCCTCTCCACGCACTGTCAGGCAGGTTATGACCCTTGACGCCAGGGTGAGCACATGGCGTTTTCATCCATGATAGTGACCTATGAATGTAACCCTGATAGATACCGTTGTGACCCGCAGCCGGGCCTTAAGCCCGTGGACGGGTTTTTACTTTTTGCAGTCATTACTGATTAACTTTGCGCTGGGTTATCCCTTTAGTCTGCTCTACGCGGTGGCGTTCACCTGCGTTCTGCATGTGCTGTGGCGATCCGCACCGCGCGTGCAAAAAGCGTTAATCGGCATCTGTTCGCTGGTTGCTGCACTCTATTTCCCGTTTGGTCAGGCTTACGGCGCGCCAAACTTTAATACCCTGCTGGCGCTGCACTCGACCAATATGGAAGAGTCAACGGAGATCCTGACGATCTTCCCGTGGTACAGCTACGTGGTCGGGATCTTTATCTTCGCGCTGGGCGTTATCGCCATACGCCGTCAGTCGGGCGAGAAAAAATCCTGGGGTAAAATCGAAATACTCTGTCTGGTGTTCAGCATTGCCGTGGCCTTTGTCGCTCCCATCCAGAATATTCCCTGGGACGGTAAGCTAAGGCTCAGCAATATCGGTTATCCGGTTTTCCGCTTCGTGAAAGACGTCGTTGTAAATAATAAAGAGGTTCTCGACGAACAGGTGCGCATGGCTGAGCTTTCCAATATGAAAGACACCTGGAACGTGCTGGCCGTTAAGCCGAAATATCACACCTATGTGGTGGTGATTGGCGAAAGCGCGCGTCGCGATGCGATGGGAGCGTTTGGCGGACACTGGGATAACACACCGTTTGCCAGTTCGGTCAAAGGCACGCTGTTTACCGATTATGTCGCGGCCAGCGGCTCGACGCAGAAATCGCTCGGCCTGACCCTTAACCGGGTGGTGGATGGCAAACCGCAGTATCAGGATAATTTCGTCACCCTGGCAAACCGTGCGGGTTTTCAGACGTGGTGGTTCTCTAATCAGGGGCAAATTGGCGAATACGATACGGCCATCGCCAGTATCGCTAAACGCGCCGACGAAGTGCAGTTCCTGAAAAACGGCGATTTTGAAGCCGACAAAAATACCAAAGACGAAGCGCTGTTGAAAATGACGGCACAGGTCTTCGCCACCCCGCGCACCCAGCCTCAGCTGATCGTCCTGCACCTGATGGGGTCGCACCCGCAGGCCTGCGATCGGACCGGAGGGAAGTACGCGGAGTTTGTGCAGTCCAAAGAGACGTCCTGCTATCTCTACACCATGACGCAAACCGACGACCTGCTGAGCAAGCTGTACGATCAGCTACGCAATACGGGCGACAGCTTCTCCATGGTCTATTTCTCGGATCACGGGCTGGCGTTTAAAGAGCGTGGTAAAGAGGTGCAGTACCTGGCGCACGATGACAAGTTCCAGCAGAACTTCCAGGTGCCGTTTATGGTGCTATCGAGTGATGATAAAACGCATCGCGTCATTAAAGCGCGTCGTTCGGCAAATGATTTCCTGCAGTTCTTCTCGCAGTGGACCGGGATTAAGGCCGAGCAGATAAAAAATGCTTACCCGTTTGTCTCTAACAAGAAAGCTTCCCCAGTGTACGTTACCAACTTCAAGTTACAGAAAGTTGACTACAACCATCTGGGTACGGATATTTTTGATATTAAGAATAAGTAATTGCCGTCTCGTGCGGACCGATGCCCTCACCCTGGCCCTCTCCCACGGGGAGAGGGAACAAACACTAAAAACGGCAACCTAAGGTTGCCGTTTTGCTTTTCTCTTCGACAAAAAAAATCCGCCACATTGGGCGGATTTTTTATTTAATCACCGAAGTGATTAGAAGCGGTAACCTACGCCAGCGATCCAGGTGCCAACGTCAACGTTGCGGATACGGCTCTGCTCATAGGAGAAGTCCAGAGCAACGTCCTGGATTGGGTTGAACTGCAGGCCTGCGCCATAGGAGAAGCCATAGTCGCTGTTGCTTGCAGTGCGGTTCAGACCCTGGTTTTCGGTCTGCTGGAATTTACCGTAGCCAACACCTACAACACCGTAGATGCTCGCCCAGTCATTCAGACGGTAAGCCGGGCCCGCGGTGATACCGTAGTACTGGCCTTTGTTGTATGCGCCGTTTTCAGAACGATCTTTCTCGGTGTAGGTGAAAGAACCGATCACGCCCAGTGGGTTGTTATCCTGCTCGTAACGATACTTCAGGTTGAAACCGTTAGCTTTGTTCATCACGCCCTGATAGTCGCTCTGAGCGTAACCACCAGTAACAGTAGAAGTAGCAGCTACAGCGGTACCTGCGGAAACAGCCAGTACAGCGGCCAGTGCTGAAAGACATGCAATTTTTTTCATAACCACCTCAAATGTGATCCAAGTAAGTCCGTAAGTTTTAAATATATCAAAAAAATTTGCGAAACTCTTTGTGATTCGTGATGTCTAACGAAACCTTTCCTGTAACAGAACGTTTCCAGCGTCAGCTATCTCTTTCAAATCACATGCAATTTTCACTACTAAATGCGCATAGTGCGCGTCTGCGCAGTTACATTCATCCAGATTATTCCTAATCTGACAGGCGATAAATCCACCAGCGCTTAACCATTTTACGGATTTGACGTGGTTTTTTTTCAACAGTGCCTCAACCGTAGCCGCATATTTCCTTTACACTGCAACTTTTACCTCATTTGACATAAGCTGACAGGAGAAAGGATGCCTGGGTTATCCCGCACGTCGTCGGTCTGGTTGCCGGTCGCAGTCATACTCATTGCCATGTTGTCCATTCAGAGCGGTGCTTCGCTTGCAAAATCGCTTTTTCCGCTGGTTGGTGCGCCTGGGGTAACTGCCCTGCGTATCGTGCTGGGCACGGCGATACTGGTGGTTATTTTCAAACCCTGGCGTCTGCGATTCAAAAAGGAGCAGCGTTTACCGCTGCTGTTTTATGGACTCTCCCTGGGGGCAATGAACTACCTGTTCTACCTCTCTATTCAGACGATACCCCTGGGGATCGCCGTCGCGCTGGAGTTTACCGGCCCGCTGGCGGTGGCGCTTTTCTCCTCGCGACGTCCGGTCGATTTCATCTGGGTCGTGTTAGCCGTACTGGGGTTGTGGTTCCTGCTGCCGCTGGGCAAGAGTGTTTCTGAGATTGATCTGACGGGCGCAGCGCTGGCGCTGGGTGCAGGCGCCTGCTGGGCCGTCTATATACTTACGGGTCAGCGTGCAGGAGAAGAGCACGGTCCGGCGACCGTCGCGTTGGGGTCACTGATCGCTGCTATCGTCTTTGTACCCATCGGCATGGCGCAGGCGACCGAATCTATCTGGCAATGGTCCGTCATGCCCATCGGGCTGGCGGTCGCGATCCTCTCTACCGCACTTCCCTATTCTCTGGAGATGATTGCCCTGACGCGTCTGCCGACGCGCATATTTGGCACCCTGATGAGCATGGAACCTGCGCTAGCCGCCATTTCCGGGATGGTGTTTCTCGGCGAAACCCTGACATTGACCCAGACGCTGGCGCTCTGCTCGATTATCGCGGCATCAATGGGCTCGACGCTCACCATGCGCCCTGAACCTAAAGTGGAGAAAGTGGATATCCGCTAAGCCCATATATTCTGCATGGCTTCCACGCCATGCAGAATAAAGGCCAGAAAGACTGTCGTTATAATTTTTTACACACTTCACCCTATTTTCAAAATATCCCTCTGGGTTTACATTCCCAGCCAGTAATTAAGATTGATCTGTATCAATTTTAAAATTTCAGATTAATTTCAATGAGTTAAATTCTCAACCTCCTTCTCGCTATTAAACCGATAGGCATATCCAAACCGCAGGGAAAAAATCCGGTGCTATACTTAGTTCCGTAATTACCTGGGACATAAACATCAAGAGGATATGAGATTATGAGTACCGCTAAACTGGTGAAAACGAAAGCGTCTAATCTGCTTTATACCCGTAACGATGTATCGGACAGCGACAAAAAAGCAACCATTGAGTTGCTGAATCGCCAGGTGATCCAGTTCATCGATCTTTCGCTGATCACCAAACAGGCCCACTGGAATATGCGCGGTGCAAACTTTATTGCCGTTCATGAAATGCTGGATGGCTTCCGCACAGCACTGGTGACCCACCTCGATACGATGGCTGAACGTGCCGTTCAGCTAGGCGGCGTGGCGCTGGGTACCACGCAGGTGATCAACAGCAAAACGCCACTGAAGAGTTATCCGCTGGATATCCATACCGTTCAGGATCACCTGAAAGAGCTGGCGGACCGCTACGCGATTGTGGCAAACGATGTGCGCAAAGCGATTGGCGAAGCCAAAGACGAAGATACCGCTGACATTTTCACCGCCGCGTCCCGCGACCTGGATCAATTCCTGTGGTTTATCGAATCTAACATCGAATAATTCATACGAATTTTCTATCAAACCCTCGCCCTCCGGTGAGGGTTTTGCACATCTATGGTGCACAGTTTTTGTCTGCACACCTGCAAAAGTGAACGAAATGTAATAATCACCTCACACAACCGTTAACGGAAGATTGTTTTTTCGTCATAATTTACGCTAAATATCTCCCCGTCAGTTGAGCCAAACGAAGCGCACCAAAACAGTGCTCCACTTTGGTGCAATAAAACCTCATTGCCCCATTTAATGTGCAATGTATGACATCATCCCCTTTGCAAAACAATAGCTTGTAAAGTTGGCACGATTTTTTCATTGTGCCACCTGTTCTCGCAGGGGATCGCCCCGTGGATATAAAAGGAAATGCTATGAAGTCTGTATTAAAAGTTTCACTGGCTGCACTTACCCTGGCTTTTACGGTGTCCTCTCAGGCTGCCGACAAACTGGTTGTGGCGACCGACACGGCGTTCGTTCCGTTTGAATTCAAACAGGGTGATAAATACGTTGGTTTTGATGTGGATCTGTGGGCCGCAGTCGCAAAAGAACTCAAACTGGATTACACCCTGAAGCCGATGGACTTCAGCGGCATCATCCCGGCACTGCAAACCAAGAACGTTGATCTGGCGCTGGCGGGCATCACCATTACCGATGAACGTAAAAAAGCGATCGACTTCTCTGACGGCTACTACAAAAGCGGCCTGCTGGTGATGGTCAAAGCCGATAATAACGACGTAAAAAGCGTGAAAGATCTCGACGGCAAAGTGGTGGCAGTGAAGAGCGGCACCGGTTCGGTTGATTACGCGAAAGCAAATATCAAAACCAAAGACCTGCGTCAGTTCCCGAACATCGACAACGCGTACATGGAACTCGGCACCAACCGTGCTGACGCGGTTCTGCACGACACGCCGAACATCCTGTACTTCATCAAAACAGCCGGTAACGGTAAGTTCAAAGCGGTTGGCGAGTCTCTGGAAGCCCAGCAGTACGGTATCGCGTTCCCGAAAGGCAGCGACGACCTGCGCACGAAAGTTAACGGCGCGCTGAAAACGCTGAAAGAGAACGGCACCTATAACGAAATCTACAAAAAATGGTTCGGTACCGAGCCTAAATAATAAGACGTAACAATGACGTTCACTCGGGGGCGACCTTTCGCCCCTGCTATTTTTGAAACACGGTAACAGTAACAGGAAATTATCATGCAGTTTGACTGGAGCGCCATCTGGCCTGCCATTCCTATCTTGCTTGAAGGCGCTAAAATGACCCTGTGGATTTCGGTCCTGGGTCTGGTTGGTGGGTTGATTATCGGTCTTGTCGCCGGTTTCGCTCGCACCTACGGCGGCTGGATTGCAAACCACATCGCACTGGTTTTCATCGAAGTGATCCGCGGCACCCCAATTGTCGTACAGGTCATGTTCATCTACTTCGCCCTGCCAATGGCGTTCACCGACCTGCGCATCGATCCGTTCAGCGCAGCCGTCGTCACCATTATGATCAACTCAGGCGCTTACATTGCGGAAATCACCCGCGGTGCGGTGCTGTCGATTCATAAAGGTTTCAGTGAAGCCGGTCTGGCGCTAGGTCTTTCTCGTCGCGAAACGATCCGCCACGTTATTCTGCCGCTGGCGCTGCGTCGCATGCTGCCACCGCTCGGTAACCAGTGGATCATCAGCATTAAAGATACGTCGCTGTTCATTGTTATCGGCGTGGCCGAGCTGACCCGTCAGGGTCAGGAGATCATTGCTGGCAACTTCCGCGCGCTGGAAATCTGGAGTGCGGTAGCCGTTGTCTACCTGATCATTACTCTGGTTCTGAGCTTCGTTCTGCGTCGTCTTGAAAGAAGGATGAAAATCCTGTGATTGAATTTAAAAACGTTTCCAAGCACTTTGGCCCAACCCAGGTGCTGCACAATATCGATCTGAACATTAAACAGGGTGAAGTGGTGGTGATTATTGGGCCATCCGGCTCCGGTAAATCCACCCTGCTGCGCTGCATCAACAAGCTGGAAGAGATCACCAGCGGCGATCTTATCGTCGACGGTCTGAAGGTGAACGACCCGAAAGTGGATGACCGTCTGATTCGTCAGGAAGCGGGCATGGTGTTCCAGCAGTTCTACCTGTTCCCGCACCTGACGGCGCTGGAGAACGTGATGTTTGGCCCCCTGCGCGTGCGCGGCGCCAACAAAGCGGCGGCAGAAGCGCTGGCCAAAGATCTGCTGGCGAAAGTCGGCCTGGCTGAACGCGCGCACCACTACCCTTCTGAGCTGTCCGGTGGTCAACAGCAGCGCGTGGCGATTGCCCGCGCGCTGGCGGTCAAACCGAAAATGATGCTGTTTGATGAGCCTACGTCCGCACTCGACCCCGAGCTGCGCCACGAGGTGCTGAAGGTCATGCAGGATCTGGCAGAAGAAGGGATGACGATGGTGATCGTGACCCACGAAATCGGCTTCGCTGAAAAAGTGGCGTCCCGCCTGATCTTTATTGATAAAGGCCGTATCGCGGAAGACGGTAACCCGCAGGAATTAATTTCGAACCCGCCGAGCCCGCGTCTGCAGGAGTTCCTGCAGCACGTCTCCTGATCCATCGCTTTACGCTAAAGCCGGGCTTGCCCGGCTTTTTTACGCCAGATTGTTCCCAAAAATCCCCCTCCGCGTCCCGACTTCTATACTTATCATTTTGTTCGACATTTTCACCGGAGGACGCCGTGCCGTGGATCCTGTTGCTGTTGATTAGCCTGTTTAGTGCGCCATCGTTCGCCGTCGCGATCCCCGGCGTGACCACCGGAACAACCGCCAGCCAGCAAAATACGCCGCCACCGGAACCCGATGTCGAACAGAAAAAAGCCGCCTACAGCGCCCTCGCCGACGTCCTTGAGAACGACACCTCCCGGCAGGAACTTATTGGTCAGCTGCGGAAAGTGGCCGCCACGCCGCCGCAGGAGCCGGTGCCTGTCATCACCCCTCCCCAGGTGGAGGAACAAAAAACGGTACTGGAAAATGTCACCGACGTGAGCCGGCACTATGGGGAAGCGCTCTCCTCGCGCTTTGCTCAGCTCTACCGCAACCTGATTGGCTCGCCGCATAAGCCGTTTAACCCACAAACGTTTACCGCCGCCGCCACGCAGTTCCTGATGCTGGCCGGCGCAGTATTTCTTTTTTACTGGCTGGTGCGCCTGTGCGCGTGGCCGCTCTACCGCAAAATGGGGCAATGGGGACGCAGAAAGAATCAGCAGAAAAGCAGCTGGCTGCACCTGCCGTTGATGATAGCCTCAGCGTTTATCATCGATTTACTGCTGCTTGCGTTGACGCTGTTTTTAGGTCAGATGTTGGCCGACAGGCTGAACGCGGACAACAAAACCATCGCCTTCCAGCAGTCGCTTTTCCTGAACGCCTTTGCCCTGATTGAGTTCTTCAAGGCGCTGCTGCGGTTACTCTTTTGCCCGCACGTACCGGCGCTGCGTCCTTTCGCCATCCGGGATGCGAGCGCGAAGTACTGGGCGCTGCGTCTGAGCGTGCTCAGCGGGCTGATTGGCTACGGTCTGCTGGTTGCCGTGCCGATCATCTCCAACCAGGTGAACGTCCAGTTCGGGGCGCTGGCAAACGTCATTATCATGATCTGCATTACCGTCTGGTCGCTGTATCTGATCTTCCACAATAAAAAAACCATTACCCAAAGCCTGCTGAATCTGGCCGATCGCTCCCTTTCGTTCTTTAGCCTGTTTATCCGCGCTTTCGCCCTGGTGTGGCACTGGCTGGCAAGCGCCTACTTCATCGTACTGTGCTTCTTCTCGCTGTTCGACCCGGGCAATAGCCTGAAATTCATGATGGGGGCGACGTTCAAAAGCCTGGCCATTATCGGTATCGCGGCGTTTGTGTCGGGGCTGCTGTCGCGCTGGATCTCGAAAACCATCACCCTGTCGCCGCAGGTACAGCGTAATTACCCGGAGCTGCAAAAACGGGTGAACGGCTGGATGTCGGTATCGCTCAAAGTGGCGCGCATTCTCACCGTCTGCGTGGCGATTATGCTGCTCCTGAATGCGTGGAGCCTGTTTGATTTCTGGAACTGGCTGCACAACGGTGCGGGTGAAAAAACGGTCGACATCCTGATTCGCATCGCGCTGATTTTGTTCTTCTCTGCCGTCGGCTGGACGCTGCTGGCGAGCCTCATCGAGAACCGTCTGGTGTCGGATATTCACGGCCGCCCCCTGCCCAGCGCGCGGGCAAGAACGCTGTTAACCCTGTTCCGCAACGCGCTGGCGGTGATTATCAGCACCATCACCATCATGATTGTGCTGTCGGAAATCGGGGTGAATATCGCCCCGCTGCTGGCCGGTGCCGGTGCCCTGGGGCTGGCGATCTCCTTCGGGTCGCAAACGCTGGTGAAGGATATTATTACCGGCATCTTTATCCAGTTTGAGAACGGGATGAACACGGGCGATCTGGTGACCATCGGACCGTTAACCGGCACCGTGGAGAGGATGTCCATCCGCTCGGTGGGCGTGCGCCAGGACACCGGGGCGTACCACATCATTCCCTGGTCTTCGATCACCACCTTCGCCAACTTTGTGCGCGGCATTGGTTCAGTTGTAGCGAACTACGATGTGGATCGCCACGAGGATGCCGATAAAGCGAAGCAGGCGCTGCGCGATGCGGTAGAAGAGCTGATGCAGATGGAGGATATTCGCGGGCTGGTGATTGGCGAGCCGTCATTCGCCGGCATCGTCGGGCTGACGAACACGGCGTTTACCCTGCGCGTGTCGTTCACCACCCAGCCGCTGAAGCAGTGGACGGTGCGCTTTGCGCTCGACAGCATGGTGAAAAAACACTTCGATCTGGCGAACGTGCGGATGCCGGTCCAGACCTATCAGGTACTACCGCCGCCCGCAGCGCCGCTTCCACCGCAGGAGCCGACGCTGTAGCCCGGTTGCCGGGTGGCGGCTTCGCCTTACCCGGCCTGCGACGGAGTGCTATTTGCGACGTTTGTTATTGTCCATAAACGTCCAGGCGATAAAGCGGCTTTGCTTCTGGCCCTGCGCCATCTCTTTTTTCACCACTTTTACGGCGCCCGCTTCGGTCAGCGCGCGGTAGAGTGGCGGCAGGTTATCTCCGCGGGAAACCAGCGTTGTGAACCACTTCACCTGACGGCCAAACTGTTTGCTTTCCGCAATCATGCGCAGGATAAACGCCACTTCGCCCCCTTCACACCAGAGCTCCTGCTGCTGACCGCCGAAGTTCAGCGCGGCGTCTTCAGCCTGACCCAGATTGCGGCGCTTGCGCTCGCTGCCCGCGCGGGCCGATGCCGCCGAATCATGGAACGGCGGATTGCACATCGTGGCGTCATAGCTTTCGTTTTTGTGAATAATGCCGTTGAAGATCGACGCCGCCTCTTTCTGACGACGCAGGCGAATGGCGCGGCTCAATCCCGGGTTAGCGCTGATAATTGCCTGGGCGCTGGCAAAAGCCTCGTCACCGATTTCGCTTCCGGTAAAGCGCCAGTGGTATTCATGCGCGCCGATCAGCGGGTAAATCAGATTCGCCCCGGTGCCAATATCCAGAATGGTGGCCTGCGGTGGAACAACGCCCTCATTACCTTCGGCAAGAAGGTCGGCAAGGTGATGCACGTAATCCGCGCGGCCCGGCACAGGTGGACAGAGAAAGCCTTCCGGAATATCCCAGTGAGCCACACCGTAAAAATGCGCCAGTAGAGCTTTGTTCAACATTTTAACCGCCTGCGGGTCAGCAAAGTTGACCGAGGGCTCTCCCGCTGGGGTCTGAACCAGGTAGTCCTGCAGCGGAGGGCAGCTCAGGCATAACGCATTCATGTCGTAGCGGCTGCGGTGGCGATTTCGCGGGTGCAATCCCGGCTTTTGGGCAGTCATGGCATTCTCCTTTAAACAGCGGCGTAAGATACCCTTTGCTGGCCCAACGGTAAATCTTTCTCTGCGTCGCGCAAAAAACCGCCGTAAATCAAACACCTTTATGTCTATGATCTGTCAGCGAATTGTCAATTTATATCGTTCAAAAAATAAGCAGATCATCATCAAATATTTGCGCTAAGTCACACTCATCAGGCTTCTAAACTTAAAGGGAATCACCTGCTGTTTCCTCATGAGGATGTGATTATGAAAAAGTATCTGACCCTTGCTATTATCGCTGGCGTCCTGGCAACCGCTTCATTCTCTGCCATGGCCGTTCAGTCACTGACCCAGAGTACCGACACCAGCCAGCTCCGTCCTGCAGGCACCGTTTCAGTTAGCCGTGCCAGCAACCTTGACGATCTCCAGGCTAAACTTGCCGAAAAAGCCCGTCAGGAAGGTGCAAAAGGATTCGAGATTAATTCCGCCAGCGGCGATAACCATATGTTTGGCACCGCGACCATTTACAAGTAATCCCACTACACTCCAACACACTGCATCTGCCGCACAGATGCAGTTCTCTTTTTCCTTCGCCTTGATTGTTCATTTTTTAACCCCATAGTAAACGTATGGCTTAAACCGATTTCAGGAGGACGCTATGGCTTCCGGCTGGGCAAATGACGACGCTGTTAACCAACAGATCAACAGTACTATTGAAGATGCGGTTGCGCGCGCCCGCGGTGAAATTCCGCGCGGCGAAAGCTTAACGGAATGCGAAGAATGCGGAGAACCCATTCCGGAGGCGCGCCGGAAAGCCATCCCCGGCGTAAGGCTTTGCATCTCCTGTCAGCAGCATAAAGATTCAAAAAACTCATCATATTCGGGATATAATCGCAGAGGTTCGAAAGACAGCCAGTTACGTTGACTTTCCTTTACCTAAGTTAACCCCGCAGGCCCATACCTTTACGCTCACGATTTTTAACGAACCGCGTGGCAAAATGTGCCCTTCATTTCGCTTCTGTAAAGCGCATTAAAAAGAAGTGTAAATCGCCAGTTTGAATTTATTAATATTCAATAAGTTATTTGTCATTCAGTTTTTTTGAGCAACCACGTCAATTCTCTTCGATTTTATCCCTCGCAAAAAAACGTGATACTCATCACATCGACGGAACATCGTCTCCTTAACAGAAACACCTGCGAGAGATTAATTATGAAAACCATCAAATATGCTGTAGCTGCTGTTGCCCTGTCCGCTCTGTCCTTCGGCGCTTTCGCCGTAGAGCCAGTCTCTTCAACTCAGGCACAGAACATGAACAAAGTCGGTGTGGTGAGTGCTGATGGCGCGACCACGCTGGACGGTCTGGAAGCCAAACTGGCTGAGAAAGCCGCTGCTGCCGGTGCAAGCGGATACACCATTACCTCCGCTAACGGCAATAACAAGCTGAGCGGTACCGCGGTTATCTACAAATAATCGCCTGAACGAATGCTGTCCCCTCGCCAAACCCTCTGGTGAGCTGCTCCAACCCTCATTGACCCTGTTGTTTGTTACCCTTGCTTGCCCGTCCGCCACTGGACGGGCTTTTTTTTTAGTTAAAAAGACTGCGCCACGCGTGCCAGCCCGGCTTCTACCGTGTCCACTTCACCGGTTGCCAGCAAACAGCAGGCCATCTGCAGCTTGATCGAATGCGGAACAGGAACTTTTCCGGCAAGGCACTGCTCAATCCAGTGGGCTGTAGTATGGGGATCTTTTGCCTCAGGCAATATCACACCGCTATTTTCCTCCCCGCGTTCCAGAATGGTGCGCGTACCTGCAGAATCAATCAGCATCACCTGCGGGCAACGCTGTGGGTTCGCATAAACCTCACCTTCCGTGCCGTGCATCAGTAACGCCCTTCCACCAATAGCCGCAAAGAACTGACCCACACGCGCCACGTATTCCGGGTGCGAGACGCTGGAAAGACGAAGGGCGGCATCTTCGCCAAACGGTGTGGCCAGCTTCGCCAGCGTGTGCGCGCTGTTGCGCACGCCCATGCGCCAGCGCATATCGAGCTGCTTTTCAAGCGGCGGGCAAAGTGTGCCAACCGGGATATAAACGGGCTGATGGCCATCCAGCTTCGCCTGCGCCTGACCGGCATGACGCGTTGGCTCGATGCCCAGCATCCCGAAAATGGTTTCCGTCAGTACGCGAGTGGGGTCTTCACTCACCCCGTGCACCACCACCGGGAACCCCAGCTTGTGTAATAAAATAGCAAGAAGCGGGGTTAAATTTGCCTGCTTGCGCGCGCCGTTGTAGCTCGGGATTACGATCGGCATGGGCTTTGCCACAGGCGGCGCTAAGCGCAGCGTTTGCGCCTGCATGGCTTCATAGAACCCGCGCATCTCCGCCTCACCCTCTCCTTTGATACGCAGCGCGATCAGAATGCCCCCCATTTCCAGGTCGGGGACGTCGCCCTCAAGCATGCGGGTGTAAAGTGCACGCGCGGTTTCATGGTCCAGATCGCGGGCATGATTTTTCCCACGCCCTACCTCTTTGATAATTTTGCGGTAATCCACGACTTTTCTCCTGACAGCATCATCTTGTTAACAATATAGCCCTGATGATTGCCCGGCCGTTAGTGTTTTATCCCCTAACCCAATGCTCTGTTTTAATGAAAAAAATATATACAAGCAATTTTTCAATTATTTGTGATTTCTGCAGAAGATTCTTAGACATGTATTTTTTGATTAAATAACCAGCGGAAAGTCTTCCAGGGTCAACGGTGAAAACGTCCAGGCAACGTTCGCACCAGTCACATATCAGGATTCACTATGAACAAGGTTGCTTTAGGTTTATTCATCGCCGCAGCGGTGGGATGTTCTGCATCCGCATTTGCGGCAACAAACGGTGAAGGGCAGATCAATTTCACCGGGGAAATTATTGATTCAGCGTGTCAGGTGGTTAATGGGTTAAGTAACCCGTTAAACGTTCAGTTAGGCAAAGTCTCTAAAACGGTATTTACCGGGGCAGGCTCTACCAGCACGTTAACGAAGTTCGATATTCAGTTAAAAGACTGTCCGGAAACCGTTACCTCTGCAGCGATTAACTTCGGCGGAACGCCGGATGCGAATAACAACGCAACGCTGGCATTAACGCCCGATGTGGATGCGGCAACGGGTGTCGCTATTCAGCTGGTTGACGCTTCTGAGCAGCCGGTGAGTCTGTACACCCCTTCTCAGCAATATCCGTTAGCCTCCGGTACAGCAGTTAACGACCTGATATTCGGCGCGCGTTATATTCAAACCGGGGCCGCGATTACCGCAGGGCCGGCTAACTCCGTTTCGACCTTCACCGTTATCTATAACTGATATTATCAATCCTGAGATATTAACGCGGTTATACGCGTTAATATCTCTCATCTTATTGAGAAATATTTATGCGCCACGGTTATTTACTGAGCACGCTTTTACTGGCGGCCACTACTGCACATGCAGGTGTCATTATTAATGGCACACGTCTGGTCTACCAGGGAGAGAAAAAGGAATCGTCTCTTGGTCTTTCAAACCCAGATGCAACGGATTATCTGGTACAGTCCTGGGTCGACTCTGGCGGTAAAAACCTGGCCAAAGCGCCGTTCCTGATCACCCCTCCTCTTTTCCGTCTGGATGCGAAAGAAGATAACGTTCTGCGCGTTGTACGTACGGTCGGAAATTTACCGGAAGACAGGGAATCTCTGTACTGGTTAAATATTAAAGCGATCCCATCATCAAAGCACGTCGAAGGTGTGAATACGCTACAAATTGCCATTAATACGCGTATTAAATTGCTTTATCGCCCGTCAGCAGTAAAAGGCAGACCAGAAGAGGTGGCCGATAAGCTTGAATGGCGCCGTGAAGGTAATGAGCTGGTGGTGAATAACCCCACGCCTTTCTTTATGAACTTCCAGACCGTCACGCTGAACGGTCATAAAGTAACAAAAGCCACCTGGGCGGTCCCGAAAACGGAAACGCATTTTGCCTTACCTGGCAATATCGGAGGCTCAACCGTCACGTATTCCATTATTACTGATTATGGCAGCATCAGCCATACCTGGTCGAAAGCCGTTCGTTAATACTATCCGCCGGTAATAAAATAATCATGTACAGCCATAAAAAGCCGTTCACCTGCCGAATTTCATCACTGCTGGTCATTCTCTGTGGTCTGGTACTGGCGATCTTTGCGCAGCAGGTTATGGCTGATGATTATTTTAACCCGGCGCTGCTGGATATTGATAATCCGCAACAGGGTAAGACCGATCTGTCGGTTTACGAAAAAGGGCCAGGGCAGGCACCGGGTAAATATCAGGTCGCTATTTTTATTAATAATAATAAAATTGATACCCGCAACGTCACGTTCACATTGCAAAAAGGTTCACACGGCAGCAGTTCACTTCAGCCCTGCTTTAGCCTGAATGATTTAAAAAGCCTTGGGATCAAAACCCAAAAATATCCGGCGCTGATGGCAAAAGGCCAGTGTGCCGATTTAACCGCCATCCCGGCAGCCTCCACGTCGTTTCACGTTCGCAATCAGCAGCTGCTGCTCAGTATCCCTCAACTGGCCCTGGGCCAGGTTCCACGCGGCTATATCGACCCGAAAGAATTCGACGAGGGGATCACCGCAGGTATTCTCAACTACAGCGCGACCGCCAGCCAGAGCCATGCGCGACAGTCGGGCGAGCAGAATAACAGCAGCCAGTACGTTAACCTGCGTCCCGGGTTTAACGTTGGCGCCTGGCGCGTACGCAACTACTCCACGTGGAATCGCAGCACCCAGGGCAAGGAAGAGCAGCAAAGATTCTCTTCCGTTTATACCTATGCCCAGCGCGATATCGTGGCGATGAAAAGCGATCTCACCGTTGGACAAAGCTCTTCGCCTTCTGATGTTTTTGACAGCGTACCCTACACCGGCGTGGAGATTAAATCCGACAGCGACATGCTGCCGGACAGCGAAAAAGGCTATGCGCCCATTATTCGCGGCACCGCACACAGCAATGCGCTGGTGATGGTTCGCCAGAACGGCTACGTCATTTATCAGAACACGGTCGCCCCCGGCGCGTTTGAAATTAACGACCTTTACCCCACCGGCAGCAGCGGCGATCTGCAGGTCACCGTGAAAGAGACCGACGGCAGCGAAAGCCATTTCGTAGTGCCATATGCCTCCGTACCAGTACTGCAGCGCGAAAAAAACCTGCGCTACAGCGTGACCGCCGGGCGGTACCGTTCCTACGACAAAGACGTCGAGAAAACTCCGTTTGCCCAGGGCAGCGCGATTTACGGCCTGCCCTTTGGTTTTACCGCTTACGGCGGCATACAGCAGAGCAGCCACTATCAGTCCCAGGCGCTCGGCGCCGGGAAAAACATGGGCGATTTAGGGGCGTTCTCCATCGACGTCACCCGCGCAAAGGCCCTGCTGAAAAAGCAGCAGGCCAGCAAAGGCCAGTCCTGGCGCGTGCGCTACAGCAAAGATTTTGCCGGTTCAGGCACCAACTTCTCGCTCGCGGGCTATCGCTACAACAGCAAAGGGTTTTACACCCTTGAAGACACCATGGAGTCATATACCCGCTCTGACGACTGGTCTGCCCCCCAGCAGCGCCGCGCCCGAACCGAGGCCACCATCGACCAGACGCTGCCCGAAGGCTGGGGGTCCGTCACCCTGAGCATGGTGAAAGAGACTTACTGGAGCCAGAACCAGGACATGACCTCCATGAGCGTCAGCTACAACAACAGCTGGCACGGGGTGAGCTACAGCCTGAGCTACAGCATGAACAAGAACACCCAGGACAGCGATGAAAAAGGCGACGAAGTGACGAACGACAACCAGTTCTCACTGAGCGTTTCCGTGCCGCTGGACCACTGGATGCATAACACCTGGGCCACCTACAACCTGAACAATACCAAAGACGGTACCACGCAGAATATCGGCCTGAACGGCACGGCGTTGAAGGAAGACAATCTGAACTGGAATATTCAGGAAGGGCTGAGCAGTACCGGCAGCGGTAACTCCACCAGCATGAACGCCGATTACAAAGCGACCTATGGCGAAGTGAGCGCAGGCGTCAGTCAGGATAAATACCAGCAGACCGTGAACGTCGGTTTGCAGGGCGGCGTGGTTGCCCATGCGAACGGCATCACCCTGAGCCAGCCGCTCGGTGAGACCATCGCGCTGGTGAAGGCGCCGGGAACGCACGGGACGCATATCACCAACCAGACGGGCGTTGAGACCGATTTCCGCGGCTACACCGTCGTACCATTCGTCACCGCGTATCGCCATAACACCATTGCGCTGGATACCGAAACGCTGCCGGATGATGCCGACGTGACGCACGCGGCGCAGGTCGTCACCCCAACGCGGGGAGCGGTGGTGCGCGCCAGCTTTAACACCCGCGTGGGCAATCGCGTGCTGATGACGCTCACGCACAACGGTAAACCGCTGCCCTTCGGCGCGACGGTGACCACTGAGGATAAGGACAGCGAATTTATCGTTGGCTCAGATGGCCAAACGTACCTCTCCGGCCTCCCCGCACGCGGAAAACTCTCCGTTATGTGGGGTGACAATGTCAGCGAACAATGCATCGCGCAGTACGCGCTGGCTGAAGAGAGAGATAAATCCGGCATTATTACCGCTGCCGCAACATGTCAGTAATGCACTGGCTGAGACGAAAGATGATGCAAATCGTTAAACAGAGTTTTTTATTGTTAGTGCTGGGAATATCCGCATTTTTTATGCCGCACGCGAAAGCGTCATGCACGTCACCGGATATGCCAAAGATGATTGATGTGGCCTCCATATCGGTACCCACCTCGCTGGCCGTTGGCGCGACCATTCCGGGTTCAGAACAGACGGTGCACGTTGCCGGAAGTTGCTCCAGTACCTACAGCCCGGGGATGGAAATAGTGGCTTGCTATTATGGTTCCGGTTCAGAAATACCGGGCCTGCCGGGCGTGTACGACTCTGGTGTCGCCGGGATTGGTATCGCCCTGATGAACGATCAGGGGCAACGCATCCAGGGGGCCGGCGGCGTCCACTGTGATTCCCGGAATACGCCGGTGGGATATCTCTCTTCAGATGGACAGCTCTCGTTCAATTTTGACGTAACTCTGGAGCTGGTGAAAACCAGCTCCACGGTGTCCTCTGGCTCACTTTCTCAGGCTCAGACGGAGTTTGGGCTTGGCGTTTACAATCACGAAGGTTTAGGCAGTCCGAACACCCTTTCCTATTCAGGAAATATCACGTTTAACGAAGTCACCTGCTCCGTTTCGCCGAAAAGCCTCACCGTGACGCTGGGCAATTTCCCTGTCAGCGACTTCACCGGGACAGGAACTCTGACGTCGCCTCAGACGTTCGACATTACCGTTAACTGCAATAACACCGTACAGCCTCAAGTGATGATCACCAGTGCAAACGGCTATGAAACAGATTTCCCTGGCGTCGTAAAACTGACTCAGGAGAGTGGCGTAGCAACCGGCGTGGGAGTGCGCATGATGTTCGACGGGGAAATTGCCAACTTTGATACTTACAAGAATACGGCGGCAGTTGCACAAGCGAACGTTCCGCTGGCGATCCCGTTTGAGGTCGCATATCAACAAACGGCAGCCAGCGTCACCCCCGGGACAGCAAACAGCATTGCCACGATTACGTTGGGATATAAATGAAAAAAATCACCTTGTTACTACTGGCAGGCCTTCTCACGCAGGCGAATGCCGATGAGATCGCGATCCAGATGAGAGGCAATATCATCGCCAATACCTGCTCGGTAGACAGCCCCAGCCAGAATTTGACCGTTAACCTGGGACAAGCCGCCTCCAGCGATTTTAAGGATGTGGGGGATACCGGGGAGTGGAAGAATTTTGACCTTACGCTGTCCAAATGCCCGTCCACCACCACGCTCGCCACCGCGACCTTTAACGGCCAGGCAGACAGCGCACACCCGACGAAATTTGCCAGCACGGGCAGCGCCGGCGGGCTGGCTCTGGAGCTGGCAGACCGCCTGGATCGCATTACCATTGCCCCGCAGGCGAGCTTCAGCGCCCTGGTTAATCAAAGCGATCATACCGTCGATTTCCCACTTGCCGCACGCTACTACGCCACCTCCATGCCGGTGAGCGCGGGGACGTTCAGCAGTGTGGTGCAGGTGACCTTCACTTACCAGTAGGACCGCGCCCCTTAGCACGGAGGCTTTTCCTGCGCCCGGCGGTCAGTGTTGCCGGGCGTTTTTTTACCTCGGGCACCTCTGGCTGTTCAATCGGAAAGATCGGCAGCGCGTTCAGCAGCCGCTGGCCGTAGTTTTTGGTGAGCAGACGCTTGTCATAAATCACCACTTCGCCCCAGCAGCCGTGGCTACGAATCAGACGCCCCACCTGCTGAATCAGGTTAAACGAGGCCGCAGGTAAACTCTGCACCTCAAACGGATAGCGGTTGAGGCTTTTCAGCCACTCGCCTTCGGTGATGACGACCGGGCTGTCGATAGGCGGGAAGGCGATTTTATGGATATGCACCTGCGTCAGGTAGTCCCCTTTCAGATCCAGACCTTCCGCGAAGGATTGTAATCCCACCAGCACGCTGCGCTCGCCGTTATCGATGCGTTTGCGATGAGTTTCCACCAGCCTGTAGCGCGGCTGATCGCCCTGCACCAGCAGCAATAAACGCAGATCGGTGACGTGCTCCAGGAAGCGCTGCATCGCGCGCCCGCTGGCAAACAGCACCAGCATGCCGGGGTACTTTTTACTCTCGACCTGTTCGCGGAAGTAGGCCGCCATCTCCGCAATGTGCTGCTCCTCGTTGTCGATAAGCGGCTCGAATTTCATGCGCGGAATGACCAGCTTGCCCTGCTCGCAGTGGTTAAACGGCGAGTCCAGCGCCACGAAGCGGTCGCCCGCTTTCTCTTTAAGCCCGCTCATCTCCTGCAGCCTTGAGAAACTGTTTAGAGAACGCAGCGTAGCAGAGGTGACCACCACGTGCGGCACGCTGCGCCAGATCAGCTTTTCCAGCTGATCTGCCACACGGATGCCCACGCAGTGGAAGAACAGGTGCACCTGCCCGTCCCGCACTTCGCGGGTGGCCCATTTGGTGACCGGCGCGCCGGACGCCTGCGCCATCGAGGCGAGCCGCCAGAGCTTGCTCTGCGCTTCGAACATGCCCAACGCGCGGTTCATCTGCAGCAGGATGCGGTGCAGACGCACCACGTCATGCGAGCCGGTTTTCTCGCTCAGATCGTTTAAGAACATCTCCGCCAGCCCGCGCAGCTTTTCCAGATGCTTCGCCAGCTGCTGGCAGATCTCCATTACCTCGTCCGGCAGCTCGCCCATCGCAAAGCGGTGTTCCGCTTCCTGCGTTTGCGGAAGATAAAGATTCAAAATGTTGTTGAGCGATGAGATCAGGCCGTAGACCTCTTCACAGTGGTCGCTCAGCCGCTCGGGTACCGCCAGCGGCGGCGTGGTTTTCGGGCGGAACTGCTCCATGCAGGTGGCGACAAGCTTACAGAACAGATCGAGCTGCAGGCGGAACCAGGGCGCGGTAATTTCCGCACTCATCTCCAGCGCGTCCCGCGCCACGTCCGGCAGGTGGTGGCCTTCGTCTAGCACCAGCAGCAGGTTTTTCGGCTCCGGCAGCACCGCTTCGCTCTCCAGCGCCGCCATCACCAGCGCGTGGTTAGCCACAACCACTTCGGCTTCCTGAATTTCGCGCCGGGCGACAAAGAACGGGCACTCGCGGTAGTAGTGACAGTTGCGGTTCAGGCAGCTCGCTTTATCGGTGCTCAGCCTTCTCCATAAGTCGTCGCTGATGGCCTGGCTGGTGTGATCCCGCAGGCCGTCCCACTTATAGCCGTCGAGCTCGACTTTGAGTTTTGCACACTGCTCCTGCTCGGCCTTATTGTTTGGCGTCAGCTCGTCATCCAGAAACGCGAGCAGATCCTGTTGATTCGGCTCGCTGCTGGCCAGCGCCGCCAGGTTACGCGGGCACACGTAACGCCCGCGCCCAAAGGCGGCCGTAAACCGCAGGTCGGGGATAATTTTGCGCAGCAGCGGCAGGTCTTTGCTGAAGATCTGATCCTGCAGCGCCACGTTGGCGGTGCTGACCACCAGCGTTTTGTCCTCTTCCCGTGCAATGGCAATGCCGGGAATGAGATACGACAAGGTTTTCCCGACGCCGGTCGGGGCTTCAATCGCCAGATGTCGCCCGTCGTCCCCGGCGAGCGTTTTTGCCACGTCAGCAATCATCTGCCGCTGCGGCGCTCGGGGGATAAAGTCGGGGATCTGCTGCTGTAGCGCCTTATACCAGGCGCCAATTTGCGCTTTCAGCGCCGCGGTTAAAGCCATCGGAAAACCTGAAATACTGTATAAACAGCCACTATTGTGGCACTTTCTCCTCGCTGCCGCAAAAAGAAAAGCCCGGCTTTACGACCGGGCTTCCAGATTACTGCGGGTTAGCAGGTTTACGCGGGCGGCGTCGACGCTGCCCTTCCCCTGCCGGCTTGCCTTCGCCGCTGCGCCACGGATTGTCACCGGCCGGTTTGCTGTCGCTGTTACGACGCGGCGGTTTGCCCGCTGACTTCGGCGCGCCGCCTTCGGCACGACGCGGCTGCTGGCCGCGACCACCGCCGCCCTGACCGCGACCGCCCTGGCGACCGTTCTGAATCGGCTCGGCTTTGATCGACGGATCCACTTCGTAGCCCGGGGTTTCGATGCGCGGGATCTCTTTCTTCAGCAGACGTTCGATGTCGCGCAGCAGCTTGTGCTCGTCCACGCAGACCAGCGAAAGCGCTTCACCGGTTGCCGCCGCACGGCCGGTACGGCCGATACGGTGAACGTAATCTTCCGGGACGTTTGGCAGCTCGTAGTTCACCACGTGTGGCAGCTCTTCAATATCGAGGCCACGGGCGGCGATGTCGGTCGCCACCAGCACGCGGATGTCGCCGGATTTAAAGTCCGCCAGCGCACGGGTACGCGCGCCCTGGCTCTTGTTACCGTGAATGGCGGCGCTGCGGATGCCGTCTTTATTCAGCTGTTCCGCCAGGTGGTTGGCGCCGTGCTTGGTGCGGGTAAAGACCAGCACCTGCTGCCAGTTACCCTGACCGATCATCTGGGAGAGCAGTTCCCGCTTGCGCTTTTTATCAACAAAGTGAACGTGCTGGGTCACCTGCTCAGAGGCGGTGTTGCGACGCGCCACTTCCACTTCCAGCGGGTTATGCAGCAGCTTTTCCGCCAGCGCCTTGATCTCGTCGGAGAAGGTCGCGGAGAAGAGCAGGTTCTGACGACGCGGCGGCAGCTTGGCCAGCACGCGACGAATATCGTGAATAAAGCCCATGTCGAGCATGCGGTCGGCTTCGTCCAGCACCAGAATTTCAATGCTATCGAGCTTCACCGCGTTCTGGTGTTCCAGATCCAGCAGACGACCAGGCGTTGCCACCAGCACGTCCACGCCGCCGCGCAGCTTCATCATCTGCGGGTTGATGCTGACGCCGCCGAACACCACCAGCGAGCGAATGTTGAGATAGCGGCTATAGTCACGCACGTTCTCACCAATCTGCGCCGCCAGCTCACGGGTTGGGGTGAGGATCAGCGCACGAACCGGACGGCGGCCTTTGGCGTGCGGCTGATTTTTTACCAGCAGCTCTAACAGCGGCAGCGTAAAGCCCGCGGTTTTACCGGTGCCGGTCTGGGCGCTGGCCATCAGGTCACGCCCCTGAAGAACGGCAGGAATAGCCTGCTGCTGGATTGGGGTTGGCTCAACGTAGCCCTGCTCTGCGATCGCGCGCAGAATTTCCGGGTTCAGGCCAAGGGAATCAAAAGACATAAAAACTCCGAACCGCCCCGACCATCACAGGTGTAGTTTTCAGGGAGATATAACGAATAGGGGAGGACAAAAACCACAATGTCGAGAAGGAGCGGAGTGTAGCAGCTTTTGTGACGTGGCGCATAAAATATCCCTCCGCATTCCCTCGACGTTAGCGTGAATCAGGCATAATCTTAATCAATCGATTGATTAATTCTTAATGCCGCTATGAATACAACCCCGACGACATCAAAAGGTGAACAGGCCAAAAACCAGCTTATTGCCGCCGCGCTGGCGCAGTTTGGTGAGTACGGGCTGCATGCAACCACGCGCGATATTGCGGCGCTGGCCGGGCAGAACATTGCGGCGATTACCTACTATTTTGGCTCAAAAGAGGATTTATACCTCGCCTGCGCCGAGTGGATCGCCGATTTTATCGGCACGCAGTTTCACCCGCACGTTGAGGAAGCCACCGCGCTGCTCGGCCAGCCGTCGCCCGATCGCGCCGCCGTTCGCCAGCTTATTCTCAACGCCTGCCACGATATGATCCGCCTGCTGACGCACGACGATACGCTCAACCTGAGCAAGTTTATCTCCCGCGAGCAGCTCTCCCCCACTGCCGCCTACCAGCGGGTACACGATCGGGTGATTGAGCCGATGCACTCCCACCTGACCCGGCTGATCGCCGCCTATACCGGGCGCGATGCCAGTGATACCGAGACAATTTTGCATACCCACGCCCTGCTGGGTGAAATTCTTGCCTTCCGTCTGGGCAGGGAAACCATCCTGTTACGCACCGGCTGGACACAATTTGATGAGGATAAAGCCGCGCAGATTAGCCAGGTCATCGCCTGTCATCTCGATCTAATCCTGCAAGGCTTAACGCAAAGGAGCCTGAAGTCATGAAAAAACCTGTCGCCATCGTTCTGGTGGTTGTTGTTTTGCTTGCCGCCGGAGTCGGTGGATGGCTGTGGTATCAGAGCCATCAGGATAAAGGCCTGACCCTGTACGGTAACGTGGATATTCGCACGGTGAACATGAGCTTCCGCGTGGGCGGACGTCTCGCCTCGCTGAGCGTTGACGAAGGCGATGCCATTAAAACCGGGCAGACGCTGGGGATGCTGGATAAAGCGCCCTATGAGAATGCGCTGCTGCAGGCCAAGGCGGGCGTCTCCGTCGCCCAGGCACAATATGACCTGATGCTGGCAGGCTATCGCGACGAAGAGATCGCCCAGGCCGCCGCCGCCGTTAAACAGGCGCAGGCGGCCTATGACTACGCGCAGAACTTCTACGCTCGCCAGCAGGGGCTGTGGAAAAGCCGAACCATTTCCGCGAATGACCTGGAAAATGCGCGCTCCTCCCGCGACCAGGCGCAGGCAACGCTGAAATCCGCGCAGGATAAGTTAAGCCAGTACCACACCGGTAACCGCCCGCAGGATATCGCTCAGGCGAAAGCCAGCCTTGAACAGGCGCAGGCGCAGCTGGCCCAGGCGGAGCTGGATCTGCACGACACCACGCTCATCGCACCGTCTGACGGCACGCTGATGACCCGCGCCGTGGAGCCGGGCAGCATGCTCAGCGCGGGCAGCACCGTGTTGACCCTCTCCCTGACCCGCCCGGTGTGGGTACGCGCCTACATTGATGAGACGAATCTCGGCCAGATGCAGCCGGGCCGCGAGCTGCTGCTCTATACCGACGGTCGCCCGGACAAGCCGTATCACGGCAAAGTGGGCTTTGTCTCCCCTACCGCGGAATTCACGCCGAAAACAGTAGAAACACCGGATCTGCGTACCGATCTGGTGTATCGCCTGCGCATCATCGTGACCGATGCGGATGACGCGCTGCGTCAGGGCATGCCCGTCACCGTAAAAGTGAACGGCGGGGAACGACATGAATGACGCGGTTATTCAGCTCAACAATCTGGTTAAACGCTTTAAGGGGATGGATAAGCCCGCGGTCGCACCGCTGAACTGTACCATCCAGAAAGGCTATGTGACCGGGCTGGTCGGCCCGGACGGCGCGGGGAAAACCACGCTGATGCGGATGCTGGCCGGGCTGCTGAAGCCGGATGAAGGATCGGCCCGCGTGCTCGGCCTTGACCCGATAAAAGATGACGGCGCGCTCCACGCCATGCTCGGCTATATGCCGCAGAAGTTTGGCCTGTACGAAGACCTGACGGTGATGGAAAACCTGAACCTGTACGCCGACCTGCGCAGCGTCACCGGCGAAACGCGACAGAAAACCTTCGCCCGCCTGCTGGAATTTACCTCCCTCGGCCCGTTCACCGACCGGCTGGCGGGCAAGCTCTCCGGCGGGATGAAGCAGAAGCTGGGGCTGGCCTGTACGCTGGTGGGCGAACCAAAGGTGCTGCTGCTGGACGAGCCCGGCGTCGGCGTTGACCCGATTTCCCGCCGCGAATTGTGGCAGATGGTGCACGAGCTGGCGGGCGACGGGATGCTGATCCTCTGGAGCACCTCCTACCTCGACGAAGCGGAGCAGTGCCGGGACGTGCTGCTGATGAACGAAGGCGAACTGCTTTATCAGGGCGAGCCGACGACGCTGACGCAGAGCATGGCCGGGCGCAGCTTCCTGCTGCACAGCCCCCAGGCGTCCAACCGCACGCTGCTGCAGCGGGTGCTCAAGCTGCCGCAGGTCAGCGACGGGATGATTCAGGGCCGCTCGGTGCGGGTGATCCTCAAAAAAGAGGCCACCGTCGACGATATTCGCCATGCGCCCGGCATGCCTGAGATCGACATGGAAGAGACGGCGCCGCGTTTCGAAGATGCGTTTATCGACCTGCTGGGCGGCGCGGGGACGTCAGAGTCGCCGCTTGGCGCCATTCTGCACACGGTGGAAGGCACGCCGGGCGAAACGGTCATTGAAGCCAAATCCCTCACCAAAAAGTTCGGGGATTTCGCCGCCACCGACAACGTTAATTTTGCGGTGAAGCGCGGCGAGATTTTCGGCCTGCTCGGGCCGAACGGTGCGGGAAAATCGACCACCTTTAAGATGATGTGCGGCCTGCTGGTGCCGACGTCCGGCAAGGCGCTGGTACTGGACATGGACCTGAAGGTCAGCTCCGGCAAGGCGCGCCAGCATCTGGGCTATATGGCGCAGAAATTCTCCCTGTATGGCAACCTGACGGTCGAGCAAAATCTGCGCTTTTTCTCCGGCGTGTACGGCCTGCGCGGGCGCGCGCAGAACGACAAAATCCGCCGCATGAGCGACGCCTTCGGGTTAACCAACATTGCCTCCCACGCCACCGACGAGCTGCCGCTCGGCTTTAAGCAGCGGCTGGCGCTGGCCTGCTCGCTGATGCACGAGCCGGATATTCTGTTTCTGGATGAACCGACCTCGGGCGTTGATCCTCTCACCCGCCGCGAGTTCTGGCTGCATATCAACAGCATGGTGGAAAAAGGGGTGACCGTGATGGTAACCACCCACTTCATGGACGAGGCGGAGTACTGCGACCGCATCGGGCTGGTGTATCGCGGTAAGCTGATTGCCCACGGTACCCCGGACGACCTGAAAAACCAGGCCGCCGACGAGGAGGTCCCGGACCCGACCATGGAGCAGGCGTTTATCACCCTCATCCACGACTGGGATAAGGAGAATGCCCATGCGCAGTAACACCCTTTCCTGGCGCCGGGTGCGCGCGCTGTGCGTTAAAGAGACGCGGCAGATCGTGCGCGATCCCAGCAGCTGGCTGATTGCGGTGGTGATCCCCCTGCTGCTGCTGTTTATCTTTGGCTACGGCATTAACCTGGACTCCAGCAAGCTGCGGGTCGGGATTTTGCTGGAGCAGCAGAGCGAGGAGGCGCTGGACTTCACCCACGCCATGACCGGCTCGCCCTACATTGACGCCACCATCAGCGACAATCGTCAGGAACTGATCCAGAAGATGCAGGCCGGGAAAATTCGCGGTCTGGTCGTCATTCCGGTGGATTTTGCCGCCAATATGGCGCGGGCGAATACCGATGCGCCGATCCAGGTGATCACCGACGGCAGCGAGCCGAACACCGCGAACTTCGTGCAGGGCTACGCGGAGGGGATCTGGCAGCTCTGGCAGATGCAGCGGGCGGAAGATCGGGGTGAAGAATTTAAACCGCTGATCGACGTGCAGACGCGCTACTGGTTTAACCCCGCCGCCATCAGCCAGCACTTTATTATTCCGGGCGCGGTGACGATTATCATGACGGTCATTGGCGCGATTCTGACCTCGCTGGTGATCGCCCGCGAGTGGGAGCGCGGCACCATGGAGGCGCTGCTTTCAACCGAAGTGACGCGCGTCGAGCTGCTGCTGTGCAAGCTTATTCCCTACTACTTCCTCGGCATGCTGGCGATGCTGCTCTGTATGCTGGTGTCCGTCTTTATCCTCGGCGTGCCGTATCGCGGCTCGCTGGTGGTGCTGTTCTTTATCACCAGCCTGTTTTTACTCAGCACGCTGGGGATGGGGCTGCTCATCTCCACCATCACCCGCAACCAGTTTAACGCGGCCCAGGTGGCCCTCAACGCCGCCTTTTTGCCGTCGATTATGCTGTCCGGCTTTATCTTCCAGATAGACAGCATGCCTGCCGTGATCCGCGCCGTGACCTACGTGATTCCGGCGCGCTACTTTGTGAGCACGCTGCAGAGCCTGTTCCTGGCAGGGAATATTCCGGTGGTGCTGATCGTCAATACGCTGTTTTTACTGGCGTCTGCGGCGATGTTTATCGGGTTGACGTGGATGAAAACCAAACGGCGGTTAGATTAAGGAGCGCGCATGTTTCACCGTTTATGGACGTTAATACGCAAAGAGTTGCAATCCCTGCTGCGCGAGCCGCAAACCCGCGCCATTCTGGTGTTGCCGGTGCTGATCCAGGTTTTACTGTTCCCGTTTGCCGCCACGCTGGAGGTGACCAACGCCACCATCGCCATTTACAACGAAGACAACGGCAAACACGCCGTTGAGCTGACGCAGCGTTTTGCCCGCGCGAAAGCCTTTACCCACATCCTGCTGCTAAAAAGCCCGCAGGAGATCCAGCCTACCATCGACACGCAAAAAGCGCTGCTGCTGGTGCGGTTCCCGGCGGATTTTTCCCGTAATCTGGATACCTTCCAGACCGCGCCGCTGCAGCTGATCCTCGACGGACGCAACTCCAACAGCGCCCAGATCGCGGCCAACTATCTGCAGCAGGTCGTGAAGGATTACCAGCAGGAGCTGATGGACGGCAAACCGAAGCCCAACAACAGCGAACTGGTGGTGCGCAACTGGTATAACCCGAATCTGGACTACAAGTGGTTTGTGGTGCCGTCGCTGATCGCCATGATCACCACCATCGGGGTGATGATTGTGACCTCTCTCTCCGTCGCCCGCGAGCGCGAACAGGGCACGCTGGATCAGCTGCTGGTCTCCCCGCTCGCCACCTGGCAAATTTTCGTCGGCAAAGCGGTGCCGGCGCTGATTGTCGCGACCTTCCAGGCCACCATCGTGCTGGGGGTGGGAATTTGGGCCTACCAGATCCCGTTCGCCGGATCGCTGGCGCTGTTTTACTTCACGATGGTGATTTACGGGCTGTCGCTGGTGGGGTTTGGGCTGCTGATCTCGGCGCTCTGCTCGACGCAGCAGCAGGCGTTTATCGGGGTATTCGTCTTTATGATGCCCGCGATTTTGCTCTCGGGGTATGTTTCGCCCGTCGAGAATATGCCGGTATGGCTACAGGATCTGACGTGGGTAAATCCGATTCGGCACTTTACGGACATCACCAAACAAATCTATCTGAAGGATGCGAGTCTGGATATTGTCTGGGGAAGTTTGTGGCCGCTACTGGTGATTGCGGCCACGACGGGCTCAGTGGCGTACGCGATGTTTAGACGCAACATTGCGTAGCTTTTTCTCTTTGGTCAGCAATGAGACGACCGCAGGCCCTGCGAGGATAGCCATACCCGCCAGGGCCAGCAGCAGGTTGTTTTGCAGCACGCGTGACAGCAGCCACAGGACGATCATCGCCGCACCAAAATACCAGGTGGTGGTGAGCTCTTCGAGCACATCACCCACCTCGCGCCAGCGTGCTTCATGGTGGCGCTGTAAGAACAGCATCGACAGCACGGTGACGCCGTAAAGGACGCATAGCCCCAGGCCAACATGCACCAGCGTGCCGCTCATCCAGCCCATCACCAGTACGGCCACGACCAGTAAATGCAACATTATCTGCCAGCAACTCAGGCCAGTTGCGACACGAACACGTTGTTGCCACTTCATGGCTTCTCTCCTGAAGGATTTTTCTCTGCTTAATCAGACTACCGCACTTTACGGAAAATTCCGTAACGCCGCATCTTTTTGTGACGCCGACTACACTTTATTTTCATTGGGATAGTCACTCAGGAAGGAGCTTATGACGAAAAAAATGCAGCATTTCTCGCTTAAAGTGCTGACGATAAACATTCATAAAGGCTTCACAGCATTTAATCGCCGCTTCATTTTACCGGAGCTGCGCGACGCGGTTCGCACCGTCAGCGCGGATATTGTCTGCCTGCAGGAGGTGATGGGCGCACACGAAGTGCATCCGCTTCACTTTGAGAACTGGCCCGACACGCCGCACTATGAATTTCTGGCCGACACCATGTGGAGTGATTACGCCTACGGCCGCAATGCGGTCTATCCGGAAGGGCATCACGGAAACGCGGTGCTGTCCCGTTATCCCATAGAACATTACGAAAACCGCGACGTTTCCGTCGGGGAGAGCGAAAAACGCGGCCTGCTTTACTGCCGCGTTACCCCGCCCGATCTTGAGCTGCCCATCCATGTCGGCTGTGTTCATCTGGGCCTGCGCGAAGCCCATCGTCAGGCGCAGCTGAAAATGTTGGCCGAATGGGCCAACGCGCTTCCCGAAGGTGAACCGGTGGTAGTGGCGGGCGATTTCAACGACTGGCGACAGCGGGCAAACCATCCGTTAAAGGTAGAGGCCGGACTGGAGGAAATTTTCACCCGGGCGAACGGCAGGCCTGCGCGCACCTTTCCGGTCCGTTTCCCGCTGCTGCGGCTTGACCGCATCTACGTAAAAAATGCCCATGCCAGCAGCCCGACCGCCCTGGCGCTCCTCAACTGGCGGCATCTTTCCGACCATGCCCCGCTCAGCGCGGAGATCCACCTATGAAATGTTCCTGGCAGGAAGGCAACCGGATCACGCTGCTGGTCAACGGGGACGAGTATTACCCGGCCGTGTTTAAGGCGATTGATCACGCTCAGCAGAAGGTGATCCTCGAAACCTTTATCTGGTTCGAAGACAACGTTGGCAAGCAGCTGCACAGCGTGCTGCTGCGCGCCGCCCAGCGCGGGGTGAAAATTGAAGTGCTGCTGGATGGCTACGGCTCGCCGGACCTCAGCGATGCATTCGTCAATGAACTGACCGCCGCGGGGGTGGTGTTCCGCTACTACGATCCCGGCCCTCGCCTGTTCGGTATGCGTACCAACCTTTTCCGCCGGATGCATCGCAAAATTGTGGTGGTGGATGAGACGGTGGCGTTTGTCGGCGGCATTAACTACTCCGCTGAGCATATGTCCGACTACGGCCCGGAAGCGAAGCAGGATTACGCGATTCGCATTGAAGGCCCGGTGGTGCAGGACATCTTGCTGTTTGAGCTGGAGAACCTGCCGGGGAAAGAGGCCGTTCGCCGCTGGTGGAAACGCCGTCATCGCCCGGAAGAGAATCGGAAGCCCGGCGAAGCGCAGGCGCTTTTCGTCTGGCGCGACAACGGCGAGCACCGGGACGATATTGAACGTCATTATCTCAAGATGCTGGCCAACGCGAAGCGTGAAGTGATCATCGCTAACGCCTACTTTTTCCCGGGCTATCGTCTGCTGCATGCCATGCGCAATGCCGCCCGACGCGGCGTGCGCGTGAAGCTGATTGTGCAGGGCGAGCCGGACATGCCGATCGTCAAAGTCGGGGCACGGCTGCTGTATAACTATCTGGTGAAGGGCGGCGTCCAGATCTACGAATATCGCCGCCGACCGCTGCACGGCAAAGTCGCGCTGATGGACGATCACTGGGCCACCGTGGGCTCCAGCAACCTCGATCCGCTGAGCTTATCGCTCAACCTTGAAGCCAACCTGATCATTCACGATCGCCAGTTTAATCAGACCCTGCGGGATAACCTGCAGGCGTTGATCGTTAACGACTGCGTGCGCGTGGATGAGTCCATGGTTCCCAAACGCACCTGGTGGAACCTGGGCATCAGCGTGGTGGTGTTCCACTTTCTGCGGCATTTCCCGGCGATGGTCGGCTGGCTGCCGGCGCATACGCCGAAGCTGGCACAGGTGGACCCGCCGGTACAACCCGAAATGGAAACCCAGGACCGCATAGAAGCGGAAGATGGAGGCAAACCCTGATGTCGAAATCGCATCCACGCTGGCGGCTGGCAAAAAAGATCCTGACCTGGCTGTTTTTTATTGCGGTCGCGGTTCTGCTGGTGGTCTACGCGCAGAAAGTTGACTGGGAAGAGGTGTGGAAGGTCATCCGCAACTATAACCGGATGGTGCTGCTGGGCGCTGTGGGGCTGGTTATCGTGAGCTACCTGATGTACGGCTGCTATGACCTGCTGGGCCGCGCTTACTGCGGCCACAAGCTGGCCAAACGTCAGGTAATGCTGGTGTCGTTTATCTGCTACGCCTTTAACCTGACGCTGAGCACCTGGGTCGGCGGCATTGGCATGCGCTATCGCCTCTACTCGCGGCTCGGCCTGCCGGGCGGGACCATCACGCGCATTTTCTCGTTAAGCATCACCACTAACTGGCTGGGCTATATTCTGCTCGGCGGGGTGATCTTCACCATCGGCGTGGTGCAGCTCCCCGCGCACTGGTATATCGACGAGGCAACGCTGCGCATTCTGGGCATCGTACTGCTGCTGATTATCGCCGTTTATCTCTGGGCCTGCGCCTTTGCCAGACGCCGTCATATGACCATTAAAGGGCAAAAGCTGGTCCTGCCCTCGTGGAAGTTTGCGGTGCTGCAGATGGCGGTTTCCAGCGCTAACTGGATGGCGATGGGAGCCATCATCTGGCTGCTGATCGGCGAGGACGTAAACTACTTCTTCGTGCTAGGCGTGCTGCTGGTGAGCAGTATTGCCGGGGTGATTGTGCATATTCCGGCGGGGATCGGCGTGCTGGAGGCGGTGTTTATTGCCCTGCTGGCCGGGGAGCACGTTTCTCAGGGTGCCATCATCGCTGCCCTGCTCGCCTACCGCATGCTGTATTACTTCCTGCCGCTGGCGCTGGCAACGCTCTGCTATCTGGTGCTGGAAAGTCGGGCGAAAAAGCTGCGGGCGAAGAATGAGAGGATGCTAGCGAAGTGAATAAGTCGGGTGGCGGCTTCGCCTTACCCGACCTACGGTTCGCGCTTCGTAGGCCGGGTAAGGCGAAGCCGCCACCCGGCAAAGCAACCTTAACGACGGTTGCCGAAAATACGCAGCAGCATCAGGAACAGGTTGATGAAGTCCAGATACAGCGTTAGCGCGCCCAGGATCGCGTATTTGCGCAGGTTTGAACTATCGCGCACGTCGATCTGCTCGCCGATGTTCTTCAGCTTCTGGGTGTCATACGCCGTCAATCCAACGAAGATCACCACCCCGATGTAGGTCACGGCCCACATCAGCGCTTCGCTCTTCAGCCACAGGTTCACCAGCGACGCCAGCACAATCCCGATCAGCCCCATAAACAGCATACTGCCGAAGCCGCTCAGATCGCGCTTCGTGGTGTAACCGTACAGGCTCATCGCACCGAACATCCCGCCGGTGACCACGAAGGTGCTGGCAATGGATGAGTAGGTGTAAACGATAAAGATGCTGGAAAGCGTCAGCCCCGTTAGTGCCGAATAGAGCATAAACAGGGTCGTTGCCATGCCGGCACTCAGCTTTTGCACCAGACCGGAAAGCACAAACACCAGCGCCAGCTGCGCGATAATCAGCCCAAAGAAGGTGATCTTACTGGAGAAGATAAACATCATCAGCTCCGGCGTGTTCGCCGCATACCACGCGATAAACGCGGTAAGCAGCAGGCCAACCGTCATCCAGCCGTACACCTGAGCCATATACGTCTGCAGGCCGCTACGGGTCTGCTGTACTATTGAATCGGAACGCGGAAATCGGTCCATGATTCACTCCTGATTAAGATTAAGTAGACACACACGTTAAGATTAACACATCCACGTAAACCGACTACCAACGGCTGGCGGCTTGTTTATCGCTGTCGCGAGATTCCACCCAGCGGTCACCTTCCGGCGTGGCTTCGCGCTTCCAGAACGGCGCTCTGGTTTTGAGGTAATCCATAATGAACTCCCCTGCCGCAAACGCGCTGCCGCGGTGCGCGCTGGTCACTCCAACGAAGACAATCTCCTCGCCGGGCCACATCTCGCCGATGCGGTGAATTACCGTGATGCGGCCGAGCGGCCAGCGGCCCCGCGCCTCCTCCACAATCTCCGCCAGCGACTTCTCCGTCATCCCCGGATAGTGCTCCAGCGTCAGCGCCTTCACGCTGTCGCCGAGGTTGTGGTTGCGCACCTTGCCGGTAAAGGTCACGACCGCGCCGTCTTCATCGCGTTCCGCCAGCCAGCTGTATTCGGTCCCCACGTTAAAACGGCCGGGGCTCACCAGAATGCGGGTTTCAGCCATCTTAGCCTCCTGTCACCGGCGGGAAGAAGGCCACTTCATCCCCTTCGGCCAGCGGGTGGGTGAATTCCACCAGCGTCTGGTTAACGGCGGCCAGCAGCTTGCCTTCGTCCAGCGCCAGCGCCCAGCGGTCGCTTTGTGCCGCGAGATGCGCGCGCAGGGCAGCAACGTTTTCAAAAGACGCATCCAGCGTCAGGCTGTCGGTATTCACCAGCTCGCGCACCTGCGCAAAAAAGAGCACCTTAATCATGGCTGTCCACCTTAAAATCACCGGATTTTCCGCCGCTTTTTGCCAGCAGGCGAACCGGGCCAATCACCATATCTTTCTGCACCGCTTTGCACATGTCGTAGATGGTCAGCGCGGCAACGGAGGCCGCCGTCAGCGCTTCCATCTCCACGCCGGTTTTGCCGGTTAAGCGGCAGAGTGACTCAATGCGCACCCGGCTCTGCTCCGGCTGGGTATGCAGGTTCACCTCCACCTTGCTCAGCATCAGCGGATGGCACAGCGGGATGAGATCCCAGGTGCGCTTGGCGGCCTGAATACCGGCGATGCGGGCGGTGGCAAAGACATCACCCTTGTGATGGCTGCCGTCGATAATCATCGCCAGCGTCTCCGGCAGCATGGTGACGAACGCTTCGGCGCGCGCCTCGCGCACCGTTTCCGCTTTGGCGGAGACGTCCACCATATGCGCTTCGCCTGCGGCGTTAATGTGGGTCAGTTGTGACATAGCTTATTTCTTTAAATGGGGATGGAAATTACACGGACGGGTACGGGCATCCAGCTGCGGGGCGATGATGTTTGCCCACGCGGTGCGGCAGGCTTTGGTCGAGCCCGGCATGGCGAAAATCAGCGTTTTGTTAGCCACCCCGGCAACGGCGCGCGACTGCAGCGTGGAGGTACCGATCTCTTCAAAGGAGAGCATGCGGAACACCTCGCCGAAGCCTTCCACCTCGCGGTCGAACAGCGGGATCAGCGCCTCGGGCGCCTGATCGCCTGCGGTAAAGCCGGTGCCGCCGGTGATCAGCACCACCTGCACCTCATCGCTGGCGATCCACTGAGAGACCTGCGCGCGAATGGCGTAGCGGTTCTCCTTCACGATCGCTTTATCGACGATGTGATGCCCCGCGTCATGGGCCGCCTCGCGCAGCCAGTGGCCGGAGGTATCATCCTCTTCGCCACGACGGTCGGAAACGGTAAGGATCGCAATGCGTGTCGGGATAAATTCTGCGCTTACCTGACTCATTTTCTGTTTCCTTCTTAAGCCTGATTACCCGCCGATGTAGGACAGGTTCTGAGTAATGCCGGTATTGCCCTGATGCAGGAAGTGGGTCTGTTTTTTATGCGTCAGCGCTTCAGAAATGCGCGCTTCAAGCGCGTCCTGCTGCGCATCGTCTTCCAGCAGATCGCGAAGGTCTACGCCCCCGTCACCAAACAGGCAAAGATGGAGCTTGCCCACGGAGGAGACGCGCAGGCGGTTGCAGCTGGCGCAGAAATCTTTCTCGTAAGGCATGATAAGCCCGATCTCGCCTTCGTAATCAGGATGGCAGAAGACCTGCGCCGGGCCGTCGCTGCGCTGGCGGATCTGGTGGATCCAGCCGCGCCTGAGCAGCGCGTCGCGCAGCACCATGCCGGAGATGTGATGGCGGCGGAACAGCTCGCTGCCCTCGCCGGTTTCCATCAGCTCAATAAAACGCAGCTGAATGGGGCGGGATTTAATCCACGCCAGGAAGGTATCGAGCTGGTGATGGTTTACATCACGCATCAGCACCGTGTTGACTTTGACTTTTTCGAAGCCGGCCGCAAATGCCGCATCGATACCGTCCATGACCTGCTGGAATTTATCCTGGCCGGTAATGGCGTGGAACTGGCGGGCGTCCAGGCTATCGACGCTGACGTTGATCGCCGTCAGCCCCGCATCGCGCCAGGTCGCCACGTCGCGCGCCATGCGGTAACCGTTGGTGGTCACCGCAATCTGGCGGATACGTTCGTTTTCACGTACGGCGGCAATGATGTCGGGGAAATCGCGGCGCAGCGAGGGTTCACCGCCGGTCAGACGCACTTTTTCGGTGCCGAGCTCAGAGAAGGCGCGCGTAACGCGGCGCACTTCATCCACGGAGAGAAAGCCGTTATTGGTGATGCTGCCCGGTTTGTAGCCATCGGGCAGGCAGTAGGTGCAACGGAAGTTGCACACATCGGTAATCGACAGACGTAAGTAATAAAACTTACGCGCGAAAGCATCAGTAAGTTGTGAAGCCATGTACACCTTTCCAGATCGGGAGGCACAGTCATTTCTTTCTGTACCCTGGTGGCAAATTCGCCACGGCCAGAGCGCCATATCTTTCGACACAGGCGCAAGGGCTAGAGTGTATGTTTTCAATTTTGAAAACGTGGTTAGGGCGATAGTAGCGCGGAAATTCTGACGGCGCCATTATCGCTTTTCGCTATATAATTAAGTATATAGCGAGTCATTCGTCCATTTTCGCTACAGAATACCTAAAAACCGCATTTTCACATTGATATACGTCATTTTGCATCGGGTGAGGCATCGTCTTTTAGGGGTAGTTAGGTTACTGTTACGCGATCGAACGTGATAAGGAATACGTATGCGCAATCGCACTTTTGCGGATCTTGACCGAGTGGTCGCTCTTGGCGGAGGACACGGCTTAGGCCGGGTTATGTCCTCTTTGTCGTCACTGGGCTCAAGGCTGACAGGGATAGTGACCACCACCGATAACGGCGGCTCAACCGGGCGCATTCGTCGTGCCGAAGGCGGCATTGCCTGGGGAGATATGCGCAACTGCCTGAACCAGTTAATTACCGAGCCGAGCGTCGCGTCGGCGATGTTTGAGTACCGTTTTGGCGGTAATGGCGAACTTTCCGGTCATAACCTCGGAAATCTGATGTTAAAGGCGCTGGATCACCTGAGCGTACGGCCTCTGGAAGCCATCAACTTAATCCGTAATCTGCTCAAAGTGGACGCATTCCTGATCCCCATGTCTGAACAACCGGTTGACTTGATGGCCATCGACGCCGAAGGGCATGAAGTTTACGGCGAGGTGAATATTGACCAGATCCTCCTGCCGCCAACGGAGTTGATGACCTATCCGAGCGTGCCCGCCACGCGTGAAGCGGTAGAGGCAATCGGGGAAGCGGATCTTATCCTGATCGGTCCAGGCAGTTTTTACACCAGCCTGATGCCCATTCTGCTGGTGAAAGAGCTGGCGCAGGCGCTGCGCCGCACCCCGGCGCCGATGGTTTACATCGGTAATCTGGGACGTGAACTGAGCCCGGCGGCGGCGAGCCTGTCGCTGGCGGACAAGCTTGAATTAATGGAGCATTACGTCGGCAAGAAAATCATTGACGGCGTAGTCGTGGGACCAAAAGTGGATGTGTCAGGGATTGGCGATCGTCTGGTGGTGCAGGAGCCACTGGAGGCCTCAGACATCAAGTATCGGCACGACCGTCACCTGCTGCGCGAGGCGCTGGAGAAGGCGATTCAGGCGCTGGGTTAGGTTCGTTTTTTGCGGCCTGATGCCCTCACCCCGGCCCTCTCCCACGGGGAGAGGGAGAAACACGCTGCTTTAACCTATGATGCCGCGATAAACAGATCCCGCAGCTGATGAAGCTGGTCGCGGATCTGCGCCGCCTCTTCGAACTCCAGGTTCTGCGCGTGCTGCATCATCTGCCCTTCCAGCTCGTGGATTTTCTGCTGCAGCGCTTTCGGCGTCAGCACGACGGTATCTTCTTCCACCACTGAACGCGCCTTGCCGCGGCCTTTCGCTTTGGTTTTGGCAATGTTCTGACCCAGCGCCAGAATATCCACCACCTTCTTGTTCAGACCCTGCGGCGTAATGCCGTGTTCTTCGTTGTAGCGCTGCTGTTTCTCGCGGCGGCGTTCCGTCTCACCAATCGCTTTCGCCATCGACGGGGTAATTTTGTCACCGTACAGAATCGCTTTCCCGTTGACGTTACGCGCGGCGCGGCCAATTGTCTGAATCAGCGAACGCTCGGAACGCAGGAAGCCCTCTTTGTCCGCATCCAGAATCGCCACCAGCGAGACCTCCGGCATATCGAGACCTTCTCGCAGCAGGTTAATCCCCACCAGCACGTCAAACTCGCCCAGACGCAGGTCGCGGATAATTTCCATGCGCTCCACGGTATCGATATCCGAGTGCAGATAACGCACCTTCTCGCCGTGCTCTTCGAGATACTCGGTCAGGTCTTCCGCCATACGCTTGGTGAGCGTGGTCACCAGCACGCGCTCGTTGATGGCGGAACGGGCGCGAATTTCCGAGAGCAGATCGTCCACCTGGGTGGCCACCGGACGAACTTCAATAATCGGGTCGAGCAGACCCGTTGGACGCACAACCTGATCGACAACATCTTCACCGGATTTCTCCAGCTCGTAGTTGCCCGGCGTGGCCGAGACGTAGATGGTTTGCGGCGCGAGCGCCTCAAACTCTTCAAACTTCATCGGACGGTTATCCAGCGCCGACGGCAGGCGGAATCCGTACTCCACCAGCGTCTCTTTACGCGCCCGGTCGCCGCGGTACATCCCGCCGATCTGCGGGATCGTAACGTGGGATTCGTCGATCACCAGCAAACCGTCTGCCGGAAGGTAGTCAAACAGCGTCGGCGGCGGCTCGCCCGGCCCGCGCCCGGAGAGGAAGCGGGAGTAGTTTTCGATGCCGGAGCAGTAGCCCAGCTCGTTCATCATCTCAAGGTCAAACTGGGTGCGCTGGCTCAGGCGCTGCTCCTCCAGCAGCTTATTGTTGGCCAGCAGCACCTTACGGCGCTCGGCCAGCTCCACTTTGATCTCTTCCATCGCCTGCACGATACGCTCGCGCGGCGTCACGTAGTGCGTTTTCGGGTAGATGGTGAAGCGCTGGATCACCGACTCAACGTGTCCGGTCAGCGGGTCGAAGAGCGACAGGCGTTCAACCTCTTCGTCGAACAGCTCGACGCGCAGCGCCATATCGTCCGATTCCGCCGGGAAGATGTCGATCACCTCACCGCGTACGCGGAAGGTGCCGCGCTGGAACGCCTGATCGTTACGGGCATACTGCAGCTCCGCCAGACGACGGACGATGGCGCGCTGGTCGATGATCATCCCCTGCGTCAGGTGCAGCATCATCTTGAGATAGAGATCCGGATCGCCGAGACCGTAGATCGCGGAAACCGATGCGACAACGACCACATCGCGACGCTCCAGAAGCGCCTTAGTGGCCGACAGACGCATCTGCTCGATGTGTTCGTTCACCGAGGCATCTTTCTCAATGAAGGTGTCAGAGCTCGGTACATAGGCTTCAGGCTGGTAGTAATCGTAGTAGGAGACGAAATACTCCACGGCGTTTTCCGGGAAGAACTCTTTCATCTCGCCGTAAAGCTGTGCGGCCAGGGTTTTATTGGGTGCCAGCACCATCGTGGGGCGCTGGAGATCCGCAATCACGTTGGCGATAGTGAACGTTTTACCCGAGCCGGTTACCCCCAGCAGCGTCTGGTGCGCCAGCCCATCTTCCAGCCCTTCTTCCAGACGACGGATCGCCTCAGGCTGATCGCCAGATGGACGGAAAGCAGAATTCAATTTGAACGGTTTACTCATGGGCGACAACCTGATGACGTTATAAGCGGCAGGTGAGTAATTTTACTCCTTGTTGCCAGGAATGCCAGTAAAAAACACTGGATGAAAAACCAGTAGCATGTCAGGATATTTAGAGTAGCGCCTGAATGATTAGCGCGATAGCGACCAAAATTTGGACTGTGACAATATAAAACACCAGTCAGGTCAGGTTATCCCCAGAACTTTTTCTTTTTTAACATTTGTCAAGCCAGGTAATGATAGTTTTGTGGCAACGAGTGACACTTTCATGACGGGAATTGCTTTTATCTAAGCAATTAAATAATAAACGATATTTTCTAAAGCCGCGTTTCGCGTCAATTTGGGCGTAAGCCGCGTCTTCTCTCGCTTATCGCGTGTTTTCTAACTCTAATGCACATGGTTATCCACAGGAATAGTGGATAACTGCTTCCAGCCCATGCAGACTGGCGCTCGGCAAATTCCCGGATTTTCCCACGAGACGGCGGTAAAAAATTTTTATAGCTATTTTTTGCTGATTAACAGTTGCGTCATTCATAACCAACCGATGCGATCTTGCTCACATTTTCAGCATTTCGGGTTCTGCACCACAACTCAACACCGCCAGCACCGTCGATGTGCAATCCCGTTTTTTCTCGGCCCCTCTCCGATGACTTATTCCTAAAAAAGCCGGTTTTTTAAACACTTTTCGGTTTCTGGCAGGGGTTTTGCAGATTCAAACCCGAGCCTCACCTACACACATTTTTAAGGAGAGAAAGATGTTGAGTCTGCGTGCTGTGAATCAGTTTTACGGAAGCCAACATACGCTATGGAACGTGAATTTGGATTTTCCGCAAGGGATGTGTACAGGCGTCGTTGGCCTGCCGGGAATGGGGAAAACCACCCTCATGAATTGCATCGCCGGGAGAGTGCCCGTCGAAAGCGGCAGCATCATCTGGCATGAGGCAGGCGCGCCGCCGCGCGATTTGCTTAACCTGCCGCCAGAACAGCGTTCAGGAACGGAGATAGGCTATGTCCCGCAGGACAGGCGGATCTTCTCCCAGTTAACGATTGAGGAGAATCTGCATATCGCCATGCGGGCGATGGGGAAACCCAACCCGGAAGCGAAAAATGATGTTTACGACCTGTTTCCGGCGCTCTACGCATTGCGACAGACCCGCGCCAACACGCTCTCTCCGGACGACCAGTACCAGCTGGCGCTGGCTAATGCGCTGGTGAACCGTCCTCACCTGCTGATCCTCGATGAGCCCCTGCAAGGCGCAGGACACAGCTTCGCCCAGAAGCTGGGGCAGCTGCTGGTGCGCTTAAACCGGGAGTTAGGTATGACGGTGCTGTTAGCGGAGCAGCAGCTGTCGTTTATCCGCCGGGTTGCGGACCGTTTCTGTATGCTCTATCGCGGGCGTAACGTGGCGCAGGGCCACGTTAACGAACTGGATGACGAGCTTATCGCGCACTGGATGTCGCGGGAAGCAAGACGCTGAGATCGAGATAACGCCCGGTTTCGGCATTTTCCGCGCCGTCAGCAAGCCAGGGAATTTCCCCGAGGCACGGGGCGGGAAGAACGCGCCTGAGCGTCGCCAGATACTCCTGGTGTCGTTTCCCCGGCGCAACCACGTCGTTGGCTATCCAGCCCGCCAGACGCAGCCCGGCCTGCCGTATGGCCTGCGCGGTCAGCATGGCGTGATTGATACAGCCCAGCTTAACGCCGACGACCAGAATGACCGGAAGCTGCTCGGCCTGCACCCAGTCAGCAAACGTCTGCGCGTCCGAAAGCGGCGTAAACCAGCCGCCAGCCCCTTCCACCAGCACCCAGTCGGCCTGGCTTTCCAGCGCCCGTAACCCGGCTGAAAGCACGGCGAAATCAATCGGACGACCTTCGTCAGCGCTGATGATGTGCGGCGAGGTCGGCTCGGCAAAGGTATATGGATTGACCGCTGAATAGGCGAGTTCACGCGTGCTGTTACGCTGGAGCGCCAGCGCGTCGGTGTTGCGTAACCCTTCCGCCGTCATCTCGCTGCCGGAAGCAACGGGCTTATATCCGGCGGTGTTTTTTCCGAGCTTTCGTGCCGCCTGCAGCAGCGCAGAGCTGGCCACCGTTTTGCCCACTTCCGTATCCGTTCCGGTGACAAAATAACGTTCAGTCACGTTCGATAATCCCATGAAAAAGTTGATAAGAGAGCGGGAAATAACCCCGCTGCTGAGGCCAGGCCAGCTCCAGCCGCTGCAGCTGTCCCCGGGTCAGCGGTTTTTTCTCCCGTCCGGTATGCAGGTGCGTGGCGCCGATGCCCTTCAGCGAACGCATGGCGCTGAACGCATCGCTAAAATTGAGCGTGATGGTCTGCACCGTGCTGCGGTAGCGCCAGCCTGTCAGCGCCTGCGTCACCTGCTCATGCGATAAAAAACGGTTAGCGTGCGGCTGCTCATCCACCGCTTTCCACGCCTGATTCAGCTCCGGCAGCGAACTCTCCAGCAAGGTGGTAAAGGCCACCTTCCCGCCCGGTCGCGCCACGCGATAAAGCTCGCGCAAGGCCTGCGGCAGGCTGCTGCACCACTGGACCGCCAGATGGCTCCAGACCAGATCGAACTGCGCATCCGCCAGCGGGATCGCCTCGATATCGGCCAGCAGATAGCGATCCGCTGCCTGCCTTTGACGCGCCTCGTCGAGCATCTGCTCTGAGAGGTCGATAGCCGTGACCTGGCTTCCCGCCCCGCGCCAGTAGCGGCTGTTGCTGCCCGGACCACAGCCGGCGTCCAGCACCTGGGGAAAACGGCTCTCGCCAAGCGCGGTCAGAAGCCCCTGCGCGCTCAGACGCTGCAGCTCATCGTGCTGCGAATAGCTCTGCGCGGCGCGACCAAATGCCGCCGCGACGGCCCGTTTATCCACCGGCAACATGGAGCGCCTCCAGCAACGTCTCAATATCCTGTCGTTCATGCGCCGCCGTCAGGGTTAAGCGCAGCCGCGCGGTACCCGGCGGAACCGTTGGCGGGCGGATGGCGGTCACCCACATGCCGCGCTGGCGCAGCGCCTGTGCCAGTGCCAGCGCGCGGGCATTTTCACCGACAATCACCGGCTGGATAGCGCTCTGCGAATCGGTGCTGCGGAAGGGCAGCGCCGCGAGTCCCAGGCGGAAGCGGGCGATATGCTCTGCCAGACGCTGGCGACGGTGTTCCCCTTCTGCGCTGCGGATCACCGCCAGCGACGCAGACAGCGCCACGGCCTGCGCCGGGGGCATGCTGGTGCTGTAGATTAGGTGTCGGGCAAACTGCAGCAGATAGTCGGCGACGGATTCGCTGCACAGCACGGCGGCGCCGCTGACGCCAAAACCTTTGCCGAAGGTGACAATCAGCAGTTCCGGCTTCACGTTTTGCTGATACGCGCTCCCGCGCCCTTCGTCGCCCATTACGCCAATGCCGTGGGCATCGTCCACCAGCAGCCAGGCGTTTTGCCGTTTGGCGGTATCGTGCAGCGCGGCAAGCGGCGCGCTGTCGCCGTCCATGCTGAATACCCCTTCCGTAACCGCCAGCTGTTGTCCGTCGCAGGGTTTATCCAGCAGCGCAGCAAGCTGTCCCGCATCGTTATGAGCAAAGCGGCGCAGCTGCGCCGGGCTTAAATGTGCCGCCTCCAGCAGGGAGGCGTGACTTAAGCGGTCGGCGACAATGCGGTCCTCTTTTTCCATCAGGGCCGTAATCACCGCCTGGTTGGCGGCAAAGCCGGAGATAAACAGCAGCGCGCGCGGGTAGCCGAGCCAGTCAGCCAGTTCCTCTTCCAGCGCATGATGCGCTGTGGTGTATCCGCTGACGTGTCCCGAGCCGCCGCTGCCCACGCCAAACCGCTCAGCGCCCTGCTGCCAGGCGCGGATAATGGCCGGATGCTGGCTCAGCCCGAGATAGTCGTTGCTGGAGAAATTACAAAACTGCCGCCCGTCGCGGGTAAGAAAACGGCCCGCGCCGTTTTCCACCACCCTGCGAACGCGAAATGCCTCTGCCGCCCGACGGTCGTCAAGCGCAGAGTTGATACGTGCCTGCCAGGTCATACGGCTGCCGCGTTGTAGAACTGGTCGGTGTCGGCGTTGAAAATCTGCTGCTCCAGCTGCTGCTGTTGCTCGTTATCGCCCGTCAGCACCTCGGTCTGATGCGGGTTAAGCCCCAGCTTGCGGAACAGCTGAACATCTTTGTCCTCTTCCGGGTTCGGCGTGGTCAGCAGCTTGCAGCCGTAGAAGATAGAGTTGGCTCCGGCCATAAAGCACATGGCCTGGGTCTGCTCGTTCATCTGCTCGCGACCGGCAGAGAGGCGCACGAAAGAGGTCGGCATCATGATGCGCGCCACCGCGATGGTGCGAATAAAATCAAACGCATCCACGTCGTCGTTGTCCGCCAGCGGCGTGCCCTTGACCTTCACCAGCATGTTGATCGGCACGCTTTCCGGCGGGGTCGGCAGGTTAGCCAGCTGCAGCAGCAGGCCCGCGCGGTCTTTCACCGTTTCTCCCAGGCCCACGATACCGCCGGAGCACACTTTGATTCCGGCATCACGCACTTTATCCAGCGTATCCAGACGCTCCTGGTAGGTACGCGTGGTGATGATGTTGCCGTAAAACTCCGGCGAGGTGTCGAGGTTGTGGTTGTAATAGTCCAGCCCCGCCGCCGAAAGGCGCTGCGCCTGCTCGTCGTTCAGCGTGCCGAGCGTCATACAGGCTTCGAGGCCCATCTCCTTCACGCCTTTTACCATCTGCTCCAGGTAAGGCATGTCGCGATCGTGCGGGTTCTTCCACGCCGCGCCCATGCAGAAGCGGGTCGAGCCGGCGTTTTTCGCCTTGCGCGCCGAGTCGAGTACCTGCTCAACTTCCATCAGCCGTTCGGATTCCAGGCCGGTTTTGTAGCGCGCGCTCTGCGGGCAATATTTGCAGTCTTCAGGGCAGGCACCGGTTTTGATCGACAGCAGCGTGCTGACCTGAACATGGCGAGGATCGAAGTGCTGACGATGCACCTGTTGGGCTTCGAACATCAGCTCAAGGAAAGGTTTATTGAATAATTCAGTGACTTGCGACATCGTCCAGCGTGCGTGGTGAGCCATGGGGCTTCTCCAAAGGGTTTTGTTAATTTTCGGTTCGGTTTATACTCGTAAACCTAAAACTTTTCAAAATGGTTTACAAGTCGATTATGACCCAGGACGATCTCGCCTTCGACAAGCAGCATATCTGGCACCCTTACACCTCCACGACCCGCCCCCTTCCCGTCTATCCGGTGACCTCCGCCCACGGCTGCGAGCTGCATCTCGCCAGCGGCGAACAGCTCGTTGACGGGATGTCCTCCTGGTGGGCGGCCATTCATGGGTACAACCACCCGCGCCTGAATGCGGCAATGAAGGCGCAGATTGACCAGATGTCGCACGTGATGTTCGGCGGGATCACCCATCAGCCCGCGGTGGATTTATGCCGTCGCCTGGTGGCGATGACGCCTGACTCGCTGGAGTGCGTGTTCCTGGCGGATTCCGGCTCCGTGGCGGTGGAAGTGGCGATGAAAATGGCGCTGCAGTACTGGCACGCGAAAGGCGAAACGCGCCAGCGGTTCCTCACCTTCCGCAACGGCTATCACGGGGATACCTTCGGGGCGATGTCGGTATGCGATCCGGACAACTCCATGCATAGCCTGTGGAAGGGCTATCTGCCGGAAAACCTGTTTGCCCCGGCCCCCCAGAGCCGCTTCGACGGCGAGTGGAACGAAATGGACATGGTCGGCTTCGCGCGGCTGATGGCGGCGCATCGCCATGAAATCGCCGCCGTGATACTTGAGCCGATTGTGCAGGGCGCGGGCGGGATGCGGATGTACCACCCGGAATGGCTGAAGCGTATTCGCAGGATGTGCGACCGCGAGGGCATTCTGCTGATTGCCGATGAGATCGCCACCGGCTTTGGCCGCACCGGCAAGCTGTTTGCCTGCGAACATGCGGGTATCGCCCCGGATATTCTGTGCCTCGGCAAAGCGCTGACCGGCGGCACCATGACGCTCTCCGCCACGCTCACGACCCGCCAGGTCGCCGACACCATCAGCGACGGCGAAGCGGGCTGCTTTATGCACGGTCCGACGTTTATGGGTAACCCTCTCGCCTGCGCCGTCGCAAGCGAAAGCCTCGCCATTCTGGAGAGCGGCGAGTGGCAGACGCAGGTTGCGGCGATTGAAGCGCAGCTGAAAGCGGAGCTGAGCGCCGCCTCGGGGGCGAATTTCGTGGCGGACGTGCGGGTGCTGGGCGCCATCGGGGTGATTGAAACCACCCATCCGGTGAATATGGCGGCGCTACAGCGCTTCTTCGTGGACCAGGGCGTGTGGGTACGGCCTTTCGGCAAGCTTATCTACCTGATGCCGCCGTACAGCATTACGTCGGAGCAGCTGCGTAAATTAACCGACGCGGTTGTAACAGCCGTTAACATTCCCGCGCATTTCACGATTTAACCCTATGCATTACACTTGCTGAACGAGCGATCAACGAGGGTAAACCGTATGAAAATCATCAGCAAAGATCTGCGCGACGGTGAAAAACTGCCGGAGCGTCACGTTTTCAACGGCATGGGGTATCAGGGAGACAATATCTCCCCACACCTGGCATGGGATGAGGTTCCGGCAGGCACCAAAAGCTTTGTCGTGACCTGCTACGACCCGGATGCGCCTACTGGCTCCGGCTGGTGGCACTGGATTGTGGCGAACCTGCCTGCCGACACGCGCGTCCTGCCGCAGGGTTCCGGTTCAGACCTGGTTGCCCTGCCTGAAGGTGCCATTCAGACGCGCACTGACTTCGGTAAAGCGGGCTACGGCGGCGCAGCGCCGCCAAAAGGGGAAACCCACCGCTATATCTTCACGGTGCACGCGCTGGATGTGGAGAAGATTGAGGTCGATGAAGGGGCGAGCGGCGCGATGGTCGGGTTTAACGTGCATTTCCATACGCTGGGCAGCGCGTCGATTACGGCGATGTATTCGTAATAGTGCGGGCTGATACCCTCACCCCGGCCCTCTCCCACAGGGAGAGGGTTAGGGTGAGGGGAAAAATCACAGCACTGAAGGTAGCAGTCCTACAAGGCTTCCTTCTTCCAGAAGCTGCATCGCCTTATCAATATCCGGCGCAAAGAAGCGGTCGTCATCGTAGTGCGATACATGCTCACGCAGCGCATGACGCGCCTGCTCCAGCAGCGGACTGGATTTTAGCCCTTCACGCAGATCGATACCCTGACTTGCCGCCAGCCATTCCACCGCCAGCACGCCGCGGGTGTTGGAGGCCATTTCCCAGAGACGACGCCCGGCAGCCGGTGCCATCGAAACGTGATCTTCCTGGTTTGCAGACGTTGGCAGGCTGTCCACGCTGTGCGGGTGCGACAGGGCTTTGTTCTCGCTTGCCAGCGCTGCGGCCGTCACCTGAGCAATCATAAAGCCCGAGTTGACCCCGCCGTTACGCACCAGGAACGGTGGCAGCTGGGACATATGTTTATCCATCATCAGCGCGATACGGCGCTCGGACAACGCGCCGACTTCGGCAATCGCCAGGGCGATATTATCCGCCGCCATCGCTACCGGCTCGGCGTGGAAGTTACCGCCGGAGACCACCTCGTTTTCCTGGGCGAACACCAGCGGGTTATCGGACACCGCGTTGGCTTCGACCAGCAGCACCTCCGCCGCCTGACGCAGCTGCGTCAGGCACGCGCCCATCACCTGCGGCTGGCAGCGCAGGGAATACGGATCCTGAACTTTTTCGCAGTTATGGTGTGAATTGGCAATTTCGCTGGTGTCGGTAAGCACGTGACGGTACATCGCGGCAGCATCAATCTGCCCACGCTGACCGCGCACCTCGTGGATGCGGGCATCGAACGGGCGACGCGAGCCCAGTACGGCTTCGGTGGTCAGCGCGCCGCACACCACCGCCGAGGCAAACAGATCTTCCGCTTCAAACAGGCCGCGCAGCGCGAAGGCGGTCGATGCCTGCGTGCCGTTCAGCAGCGCCAGCCCCTCTTTCGCCGCCAGCGTAATGGGCGTTAAGCCGGCTTTTTTCAGCGCCTCTTTCGCAGGCAGCCACTCGCCCTGCCAGCGCGCTTTGCCTTCGCCCAGCAGCAGCAGCGACATGTGCGCCAGCGGGGCAAGATCGCCGGATGCCCCAACAGAGCCTTTTGCCGGGATCCACGGATAGACTTCCGCATTGACCAGCGCCATCAGCGCCTGAATGACGCTCAGGCGAATGCCGGAAAAGCCGCGCGCCAGGCTGTTGATTTTGAGGACCATCATCAGACGGACAATCTCATCGTCAAGCGGCTGGCCGACGCCCGCCGCGTGCGACAGCACCAGAGAACGCTGTAAATTTTCCAGATCGTGCGTCGCGATGCGGGTCTGCGCCAGCAGCCCAAAGCCGGTATTAATCCCGTAGGCCGTGCGCCCTTCGGCCACAATGGCTTCCACACAGGCAACGCTGTCATTAATGGCCGCGTGCGCGCTTTCATCAAGCGAAAGGGTGACCGGTTTACGCCAGACGTTACGCAGCTGTTTGAGCGTCAGCGAGCCGGGAGTGAGTGTTAATGCGTTCATTCATGCTTTCCTTGTGTGGCAGGGATCATCGGCAGGTTAAGGCCCTGCTCTTTGGCACAGTCAATGGCAATCTCATAACCCGCATCCGCGTGACGCATCACGCCGGTTGCCGGGTCGTTGTGGAGCACGCGAGCGATACGCGCGGCGGCTTCATCGGTTCCGTCGCAGACGATGACCATCCCGGAATGCTGGGAGAAGCCCATCCCCACGCCGCCGCCGTGGTGCAGCGACACCCAGGTCGCGCCGCTGGCGGTATTCAGCAGGGCGTTCAGCAGCGGCCAGTCGGAGACCGCATCCGAGCCGTCGCGCATGGCTTCCGTTTCGCGGTTCGGGCTGGCGACGGAGCCGGAGTCCAGGTGGTCGCGGCCGATGACGATCGGCGCGGAAACTTCACCGCTGCGCACCATTTCGTTGAAGGCCAGACCGAGTTTTTGCCGCCACTCCAGCCCTACCCAGCAGATACGCGCCGGCAGGCCCTGGAAGTTAATGCGCTCGCGGGCCATATCCAGCCAGCGGTGCAGGTGTTCGTCATCGGCGACGATCTCCTTCACTTTGGCGTCGGTTTTGTAGATATCCTCCGGGTCACCGGACAGGGCAACCCAGCGGAACGGACCGATGCCGCGGCAGAACAGCGGGCGGATATAGGCCGGAACGAAGCCCGGGAAGTCGAAGGCGTTATTCACGCCCATCTCTTTCGCCATCTGGCGAATGTTATTGCCGTAATCAAAGGTCGGAATGCCCATCTGGCTGAAGGCCAGCATGGCGGAGACGTGTTCCGCCATGGAGCGTTTCGCGGCAAGCACCGTGCCTTCCGGATCGGTTTCCGCTTTTTGCTGATAGTCTTCCCACGTCCAGCCTTTTGGCAGGTAACCGTGCAGCGGGTCATGGGCGCTGGTCTGGTCGGTGACCAGATCCGGACGCACGCCGCGGGCGACGAGTTCAGGAAGAATGTCCGCCGCGTTGCCGCACAGGGCAATCGACACCGCTTTGCCTTCAGACGTGTATTTTTTGATGCGCGCCAGCGCATCGTCCAGATCGGTTGCCTGTTCGTCGACGTAACGGGTACGCAGACGGAAATCAATGCGGCTCTGCTGGCACTCAATGTTCAGCGAGCACGCGCCGGCAAGCGTGGCGGCCAGCGGCTGCGCGCCGCCCATCCCACCGAGACCCGCGGTCAGTACCCAGCGGCCTTTGAGCGAGCCGTTATAGTGCTGGCGACCGGCTTCCACGAAGGTTTCGTAGGTGCCCTGCACAATCCCCTGACTGCCGATGTAGATCCAGCTACCCGCGGTCATCTGGCCATACATCGCCAGCCCTTTCGCGTCCAGTTCGTTGAAGTGTTCCCAGGTGGCCCAGTACGGCACGAGGTTAGAGTTGGCGATCAGCACGCGCGGCGCGTTTTTGTGCGTTTTGAACACGCCCACCGGCTTGCCGGACTGCACCAGCAGGGTTTCGTCATGTTCGAGTTCGGTCAGGGATTTTACAATTGCGTCATAGCATTCCCAGTTGCGCGCGGCGCGGCCTATGCCGCCGTAGACCACCAGCTCGTGGGGGTTCTCCGCCACCTCAGGATCAAGGTTGTTCATCAACATGCGCAGCGGGGCTTCGGTGAGCCAGCTTTTGGCGGTGAGAGTGGTGCCGCGCGCGGCGCGGACATCCTGCTGGCGGTATTTACCTGACGACATTGTGTGCTCCTCATACGGGACAGTGATGCATTTAGATATACTTGTATAGACAAGCACACACAAGGTCAGATTTAACAAAAAAGATACAATTTTGTTATATTGCGTTAGCTATCACGCTTTTAAAACTTATGACATAAAGTGGCCCTGCAGCCGGTAACGGTTCCCCGGGAAAAGCAGTCGGGCATGCGACACGATGTGCGACGAGGACCAGGTCCGACGGCGAATCAGCAGGCACGGATCGTGCTCTTTAATGCGCAGCCGCTCGCACTCCTGCGGCGTGGCGCGCACGGCCTCCACAATGTGCTCCCCTTCCGTCAGCGGTGCGACGAGCGAGAGATAGGCGTGCGGGGTGGTCTGGGTGTAATCCTGGTTCAGATAGTCCGGTATCCGTTCAGCGTTCACGCAGCGATCTTCAATCTGCACCGGAATGTCGTTCTCAAAATGCACCATAACCGAGTGGAAGATCCGGCTGCCTTCTTTGACATTCAGCTCTACCGCCTGCTCGGCGCTGGCCTGGGTCTCTTCGAGCACCAGCACCTCACAGCGGTGCTGGTGATTACGCGAGGTTATCTCATCGGCAATACTGCGGATTTCAAACAGGGCGGATTGCCCTTTCGGTTCCGCCACAAATGTCCCCACGCCCTGCAGGCGCACCAGAAGCCCTTCGTCGGTCAGCTCGCGCAGCGCCCGATTCACGGTCATCCGGCTAAAACCGAACTGCGCCACCAGCTCGGCCTCCGAGGGAATGCGATCGTGCGGCCGCCAGACGCCGGTGGCGATTTTTTCGCTGATCGCCTGCTTCACCTTTTCGTAGAAAGGCGCGGGAGGGCTCGACTGCGGCAGAGGTGAGCGTGAAAACATCGTAACTCCTTGAATAGTATTATGCCCACCAGTGAGCAATTTGCCAGGCCAGACGGGCGGCAAGCTTTGCGCCCTGTCCGTCCCGATCGTACTGCGGGTTAAACTCTACCAGATCGGCGGCCTGTAGCTTACCGCTACGGCAGATTTGTTCGATAACCGGCAGAAGATCCAGCGCCGGTATGCCTAACGCAGCCGGAGCGGAAACGGCAGGCATTTCACTGGCGGGCAGGACGTCCAGATCGATCGTCAGATAGATACGGTCAGCCTGCGCCAGCACTTTTTCCAGCGCAGATAGCGCATCGCGCCTGAAATGGAGATCTTCCACCAGCGTGACGTTCAGGCGTTCGGCCTCCTCCCACAGAGCCTGCGTGTTGGCCGCCCGGCTCACGCCAAAGCAGGCGTACTGAAATGCCCGCCCGCGCTCATCGCAATAGTGCGCCAGCTGGCGAAACGGGGTGCCGGACGTGGCATGGTCGGCCTTGCGCAGGTCAAGATGCGCATCAAGATTGATCACCGCCACGCGCTCGTTAGGGAACGCGTCAAGAACGCCCCGACCGTGCGCCCAGGCGGTTTCGTGCCCACCGCCAAAGACCAGCGTACGCATCCCGGACTGCTGACAGGCCGTGACGGCATCGCTTAAAGCCTGCTGTGCCGCTTCCAGCTCGTCGCCTTCAACGTAAACCGAGCCCATATCCGCCAGCCGTTCGTGCCCCTGATGGCTTGCCATATTCGCCAGCGCTTTTCGCAGCATATCCGGAGCCTGCACGGCGCCGGGCCTGCCCTGATTGCGTTTTACGCCTGCATCACATTCAAAGCCTATCAGCGCAATGCCGGATGATAGCGGCGTGAACGCTCCCTGTTGCCGTATCGTCTGGAAAATGCGCGTTGCGTTGCTGGCCTCGGCGCTGTCGTCGCGCCCCTGCCAGACCGTTTCGGCTACGGGCCGCCATAACCTCATACTGCCTCCCCACGGAAAATACGTTGATACAGCGGATTGCGTCCCGGCTCGTAGACCATCTCAACCGGATGGTGAGCATCCCAGACGATAAAATCAGCGACAAACCCGGCCCGCAGCTGTCCGTGAGTTGCGCCACGGCCCAGCGCCTGCGCGGCATGCCGCGTGACGCCAGCCCAGGCTTCTTCAGGGGTCAGGCCAAACTGGACGCAGGCCATGTTCATCGCCAGGTGCAGGCTGGCAAACGGGCTGGTGCCGGGGTTGTAGTCGGTGGCGACCGCCATCGGGACACCCTGTTTTCTGAGCTGTTCAACCGGCGGACGCTGGCGCTCCTGCAGAAAATAGAACGCCCCCGGCAACAGGACCGCAACCGTGCCGCTTTCCGCCATCGCCTGAACGCCTGCGTCGTCAAGATATTCGATATGATCGGCGGAGAGTCCCTTATACCGGCTGACCAGCGCCGCACCGCCCTGATTCGACAGCTGTTCGACATGTCCTTTCACCGGGATGCCGAGCGCGGTGGCCGCCTGAAAGAGGCGCTCGGTTTGCGACGGGGTAAAGCCGACGTTTTCGCAGAACACGTCTACTGCTTCATATAACTCTTTTTGCCACAGCGCGGGCAATATCTGCTCACAGACCAGCGTGAGATACGCATCTGGATCCTGTCGGTATTCCGGCGGAACCGCATGGGCCGCCAGCAGCGTTGGGCTGATATCGATCGGATTATTGAGGCTCAGCTGACGGGCAACCTGCAGCATCTTCTCTTCGGCCTCGGGGTTTAGACCGTATCCCGACTTGATTTCAACCGTAGTGACGCCTTCATTCATCAGTCGCTGAAGCCGCTGCTGCGCCAGCTTAAGCAGGGTTTCGGGTGAGCTGCTGCGCGTCGCCGTCACGGTCGCGTTAATCCCGCCCCCCTGGGCGCTGATGGTTTGATAAGAGACGCCGTTCAGACGCTGCTCCCACTCCGCCGCGCGATCGCCGCCAAACACCAGGTGGGTATGGCAGTCAATCAGGCCAGGCGTGACCAGACGCCCCTGGAGATCGACACAGTGAGGGTGTCCGGCAGGAATGTCAGATTCAGGGATCACGGCCAGAAGGGTGTGGCCGCGCACGACCAGGGCATGTTGCTCTTTCAGTCCATAGGGCGCAGAGACGTCCGGCACCATCGTAGCCAGTCGCGCATTTCGCCATATTACATCGTCGGGATGAATCTGCTGCATGGGCATTCCACTTGTCATGGGTTGTATAGACATTTATTTTCATCTGTTGCCTGCTGTCAACCGACTTTGCGGAAAATGTTATTTATTTGTGATCACTTACCTGCCGCTCCGGGGCTAAAAATGCAACTTTTACCCTTTTTATCTTCCCGTTTCGCTCAACTTAGTATAAAAAAGCAGGCTATTTCGTCTATCCCGTAAAGACTTGCATACCCAGGAGCTTCACCTTGAACATTTCCAGGATTTCCCGTCTGGCGTTAGCACTCGCCTTTGGCGTGACCTTATCCGCATGCAGTTCAACCCCACCGGATCAGCGACCTTCTGAGCAGGTTGCGCCCGGTACCGCCTCCCGCCCGATTTTGTCCGCTGATGAAGCGAAGAACTTCGACCGTGCGCACTACTTCTCAGCGATGGATCCTAACGCTGCACCGTGGACACCGTCGTCTATTAACCTGCCTAAACAGCCTGACTTCGTGGTAGGCCCGGCGGGTGCGCAGGGCGTAACGCATACCTCTATTCAGGCTGCGGTTGATGCTGCCATCACTAAACACAGCGCGTCTCGCCAGTACATCGCGATCCTGCCAGGTGAATATGAAGGCACCGTGTATGTTCCGGCCGCACCAGGCAGCATTACGCTTTACGGTCTGGGCGAAAAAGCTATCGACGTAAAAATTGGCCTGGCGATTGATTCCGAAATCGACAGCAACACCTGGCGTCACCTGGTGAACCCGGCCGGTAAATATATGCCGGGTAAACCGGCGTGGTACATGTTTGATAACTGCCAGAGCAAGCGTTCCGCCACCATTGGCGTGATGTGTTCAGCGGTGTTCTGGTCTCAGAATAACGGTCTGCAGCTGCAGAACCTGACCATCCAGAATACCCTGGGCGACAGCGTTGATGCCGGTAACCACCAGGCCGTTGCGCTGCGTAGCGATGGTGACCAGGTGCAGATTAACAACGTCAACATTCTGGGCCGTCAGAACACCTTCTTCGTGACCAACAGCGGCGTGCAGAACGCCCTGCAGAATAACCGCCTGACCCGTACCCTGGTGACCAACAGCTACGTTGAAGGTGACGTGGATCTGGTGTCCGGTCGCGGCGCGGTGGTGTTTGATAACACCGATTTCCGCGTGGTGAACTCACGTACTCAGCAGGAAGGTTACGTGTTTGCTCCGGCAACCCAGTCTAACCTCTTCTACGGCTTCCTGGCCGTGAACAGCCGCTTTAATGCTGCCGGTGACGGCGTGGCGCAGCTGGGACGTTCCCTGGACGTGGACTCTGCCACTAACGGCCAGGTCGTGATCCGCGACAGCGTGATCAACGAAGGCTTCAACATGGCGAAGCCGTGGGCTGATGCAGCAATCTCCAAACGTCCGTTCTCCGGCAATACCGGTGCGATGGATGATAAAGGGAACGTGCAGCGCAACCTGAACGACGCTAACTTCAACCGCATGTGGGAATACAACAACCGCGGTCTGGGTAGCAAAGTGGTTGCTGAGCCGAAGCAGTAATAAGATGAGAGTAAAAGGGGGAGTTTAATCCCCCTTTTTACTGCGACTGAATGCGTCAGGCTCCAAACTTAAGATACGCATCCAATAGTTGCATAATCGCAACCATGAGTTGCAGGAACAGAATTGCCCATTCCACACCGCTCATACGCCACTCCTTTGGTATAGAGCACTTCTCCTCTGATTTACCTTTCCTCTGCCTGTCACCAGAGGTGTGTTGGTTATGTTTTGATGTGCTCCGCAGTTTAGGCACTGTCGGCACCACCCGACAGCCAGGACTGAATACGGATCCTGAATTGCGGAACTGCAACACATCAAGCCAACGGACAGAATGATATCAAATCACTACTGTACATAAAAACAGATAAGGTCAGTTTAGGAATTTATAAAGAAAATGCCTCTAAGCAACTGATTATTTTAAATATAACAACCGATAATCATTCTGTGTTCTTTGTCCTTCGTTGACGATGAGTTTACTTCGCCTTGAGTCGACATTATGATGACCATGTTGGTTACGTTTTGATGTGCTCACCCGGCAACCACCGGGCATAAAAAACCTCGCATTCGCGAGGTTTTTTTGTTTTAAGCCGCTTAGTGAGCGTTAACCACCACCCACATCGGCCCCTGGCCGACCGCGTAACGCCCTTTCTCTTCCAGCAGCCCCTGCTCGCCTTTGATTTCATACAGCGCGATATGGTGGGATTTCTGCCCCGCTGCAATCAGGTATTTACCGCTGTGATCGATATTAAAGCCGCGCGGCTGGGTTTCCGTTGGCTGGAAGCCTTCAACCGCCAGCACGCTGCCGTCTTCAGAAACGCTAAACACGGTAATCAGGCTGGAGGTACGGTCACAGGCGTACAGATGACGGCCATCTGGCGTAATGTGGATATCCGCCGCCCAGCGGGTGTCGGAGAAGTCAGGCGGCATCATGTCCAGCGTCTGCACGCACTCAATCTGGCCGTTAGGATCTTTCAGCTCCCAGACGTCCACTGAGCTGTTCAGTTCATTAACCACGTAGGCGTATTGCTGGTTCGGATGGAAGACCATATGGCGCGGACCCGCGCCTTCAACGGTAGTCACTTCGGCAGGATTCTGCGCCACCAGGTGACCATCGTCGCTCAGGGTGAACAGGCAGATACGATCCTGCTTCAGCGCAGGCACCCACAGCGTGCGGTTATCCGGCGTGATATTCGCCGAGTGGCAGCCTTCAAGCCCTTCCACCACATCCACGGTTTCGACCGGAATGCCATTTTCCAGACGCGTTACGCTGACGCAGCCCGCGTTATAAGAGCCGCTGAAGACAAAGTTGCCTTTACGATCGGTAGAGATATGGGTTGGGCTGCCCGGCAGTGGTGCTTCGGCAGTGTACGTCAGCGCGCCATCGTCCGGAGAAATGCGATAGGCCAGCACGCGGAACTCCGGGCGCACACCCACGTACAAGAAACGTTTATCCGGGCTGATGACCATCGGTTGCACCTGGCCTGGCACATCAACAACCTGAACCAGCGTGAGTGTCCCTTCGGTATTTAAACGCCAGACGTGGATCTGCTGGCTTTCAGGACTGGCGGTATAAACGGTTTGTTTCATGAATATTCACTCCTCACTGCGCATGAAAGTAGTTAACTTTTGACGGTGAATGCTGAATTGTCGACAGGAGTTTTGAAGCATTCGCCTCTCGGTGTACCATCCCATCAAAACGTAAATTCAATATTAACCCGGGAAAACAGATGACCTCGCGTGTGATTGCTCTGGATTTAGACGGTACCTTACTGACGCCGCAAAAAACCCTTCTTCCCTCTTCTCTGGAAGCGCTTAAACGCGCACAGGAAGCGGGATATCAACTCCTTATCGTAACGGGTCGACATCACGTTGCCATTCACCCTTTTTATCAGGCACTGGCGTTAGATACACCTGCAATTTGTTGTAATGGCACCTATTTGTATGATTATCAGGCAAAAAAGGTTTTAGCATCCGACCCGCTGCCGGTTCCCCAGGCGCTGCAACTGATTGATCTGCTGGATGAGCATGCCGTTCACGGTCTGATGTACGTAGATAATGCGATGGTGTATGAGCGCCCTACCGGCCATGTGGTGCGCACCAGCAACTGGGCGTTGTCCCTGCCTGAAGCGCAGCGTCCGGTCTTTACCCAGGTTTCCTCCCTGCGTCAGGCGGCCCAGGACGTTGAGGCTATCTGGAAATTCGCCCTGACGGATGAAGACACCACCAAACTGAATGCCTTCGCAAAACACGTGGAACAGACGCTGGGTCTGGAGTGCGAATGGTCCTGGCACGATCAGGTGGATATTGCCCGCAAAGGCAACAGCAAAGGCAAACGGCTGACGCAGTACGTGGAATCGCAGGGCGGGTCAATGCAGGACGTGATCGCCTTCGGTGACAACTACAACGACATCAGCATGCTGGAAGCCGCCGGTACCGGCGTGGCGATGGGCAATGCCGACGACGCGGTCAAAGCGCGTGCTAACGTGGTGATCGGCGACAACACCACCGACAGCATCGCGCAGTACATTTATACCCACCTGCTGTAATCAGGCGGTGATCGAGACACTCTTGATTTGCGCGTAAAGCCACAGGCCGGGTTTGATCCCTAACTCATCCCTGGCCCACGGGCTGATGCGCGCCCAGAGCGTTCTGCTTCCCACTTCAAGCTTCACTTCCACCTGCCCGTTATCATCAAAACACTCCGCGACTTTGGCGCGCAGAATATTTCGAATACTGGTTTGCAGCGGCGGTTGCAGCACCAGCGAGACGTCCGACGCCTGAATGCGAATTCGCAGTACGGACTGTAACGGTTTATCAATCTTATTGACCCAAAGATGCTGGTCACCCAGCGCCAGGGCGGTCATCGCATAGTGCGGGTGGTGTTCCAACACGCTCACTTTCAGGATGCTGCTCTGCTGTTCCCGGGGTAACCACGGGTGCATTACGCTGCTGCCCCACACCTCTTCCAGGTTGCCGAAGGCCTTGACGCGACCCTCTTCCAGCACCAGCACCTTATCGGCCAGGTGGAGGATCTCATCCAGCGAATGGCTGACGTAGAGCATCGGAATATTAATCTCGCGCGTCAGCCGCTGTAGATAAGGCAGAAGTTCGCGTTTACGCGGAATATCCAGCGAGGCCAGCGGTTCGTCGAGCAGCAGCAGTTCGGGCGCGGTCAGCAACGCGCGGCCAATGGCCACGCGCTGCTTTTCTCCGCCGGAAAGCGAGGAAGGCAGCCTGTCGAGCAGAGGTTCAATGCCTAGAAGCGTTACCAGCTTCTCAAACTGCGAAGCCATGCTTTTCGCCATGCCGTAACGCAGATTGCCGCGCACGCTGTAGTGCGGGAATAAGCGCGCGTCCTGGAAAACATAGCCGATGCGGCGCTTATCCGGCGAGAGGTAAACCTTATTCTCCACGTCATTCAGGACGCGGTCATTCAGGACAATACGGCCTGACTGCGGGCGGGTCAGACCGCTGATGGCATTAATCAGCGACGTTTTTCCCGCCCCCGACACGCCAAAGATGGCGGTGATGCCGCTTGCCGGCAGCGTCTCGTTAAGCGTCAGGGTATGGTTTCCCAGCGTCTGGGTGAAATGGAGTTCCAGCATGCTTATTTCCCCATTCGCTCGCGGCTGAGCCGCGCCAGCCATTCAGACACCATTAGCGATGCCAGCGCCAGCACGATTGAAATAATACACAGCCGCGCCGCCGCGCCTTCACCGCCCGGCGTTTGAATCAGGGTATACATCGCAGACGGGATGGTTCGCGTCTCGCCGGGGATGTTCGACACAAACGTGATGGTCGCGCCAAACTCGCCCAGCGAACGGGCGAAGGCCAGCACCGTGCCAACAATAATGCCGGGTAACGTCAGGGGTAGCGTGATGGTGAAAAAGACGCGCCAGCGGCCTGCCCCCAGCGTGCGGGCCGCCTGTTCGAGCTTCATGTCCACGCCTTCCAGCGCGAGGCGGATCGCCCTCACCATCAGCGGGAATGACATCACCGCCGCCGCCAGTACCGCACCGCGCCAGCTAAACGCAAACGTCAGCCCAAACCAGTCGTAGAGCTTCTCGCCGATAAAACCGCGCCGCCCCATCGAAATCAGCAGCAGGTAACCGACCACCACGGGCGGCAACACGAGCGGAAGATGAAGCACGCTGTCGAGCAGCGCTTTGCCGGGAAACTGACAGCGAACCAGTAACCAGGCAAAGAAGATCCCAAAGGGCAAACTCAGCGCAACCGCCAGGGAAGAGACTTTAAGGCTCAGCAGAACAGCCTGCCATTCAGGATCGGTCAATATCATCAGTGAGTCGTAAATCCGTAACGTTTAAAGATTGCGGACGCTTCCGGCCCCTTCAGGTAATCGCGGAAGGCCGTCACAGTCGCATTTTTATGTCCATCAACAATCGCAACAGGATATTCCACTTTCTTGTGGGAGTCTTCCGGGAACGTTGCGACCACTTTTACACCTTTACTGGCAACCGCATCAGAGCCATACACAATGCCCAGCGGGGCTTCGTTGCGTTCCACCAGTGCCAGCGCGCCGCGGACATCTTCCGCCGGAGCCAGCTTCGGCGACAATGTCTCCCATGCGCCCAGCTTTTGCAGCGCTTCTTTGGCATAAATACCGGCCGGAACGTGCTCCGGATCGCCCACCGCCAGACGGCCACCGTTCAGCAGGCTCGTCCAGTTGGTCTCTTTGTTGATGGTAATGTCCGCCTGGGCGCTGGCTTTTGGCGCCACGACAACCAGGCTATTCCCCAGCAGCGTTTCGCGGGTTGCCGCATCAATCGCTTTCTTCTCCACCGCGTAATCCATCCACTTTTGATCGGCAGAGATGAACAGATCCGCCGGTGCGCCCGCTTCTATCTGGCGCGCCAGCGTCGAGGAAGAGGCAAAAGAGGAGACCACCTCGACGTTTTTCTCTTTTTTATACGCCGCCGCGATATCCTGCAGCGCGTTGGTCAGCGACGCCGCCGCAAAGACCGTGATTTTACCGTCGTCCGCCAGCGCGTGGCCGGTAAGTGAAAGCGTCAGCGTTGCCCCTGCGAAAAGGCGTACCCAGGTACGTGCCATTTTTAACTCCTGTGAGTAGCGTTATATACATATTAATATAACGGTAACGTCAGGGAGATCCCAGCGTTAAATCGTACCGCTGAAGAGGTAAACAGGTGTGATACGTTAAATATTATCGGCGAAAACGGGAAAATCTTGAGAGCAAAACGCCCGGGCAAGCCGGGCGTTTTGTGGGGAATCAATGCTGCTTTTTAGCCTGGTCTCTGTGACCAATGTTCGAAAAGACGTTGAACACTTCACCCAGGCCGTAGATGGCACCGAGGATGATGGCCATCACTACTGGTACCATGATCACGGCGAATACCAGACTTTTCAACAACTCTAACATGGTTTTCTCCAGATATTGTGAATAGCTTATTCTACCCTTTCAAGTGAGAAAAACATCCCCTTTTGTGCGGTACTCTTTGCGCCCTGCACCATTTGGGTCACAATACTCTTTTTGCCAGGACACTGTTATGCAGGCCGAAATTCTTCTCACACTCCGACTTCAGCAAAAGCTTTTCGCCGATCCGCGACGTATCGCCCTGCTTAAACAAATAGAACAAACAGGCTCGATTAGCCAAGGGGCGAAAAACGCGGGCATCAGCTATAAAAGCGCCTGGGACGCCATCAACGAGATGAACACCCTGAGCGAACAGCCGCTGGTAGACAGAGCCACGGGCGGCAAAGGCGGCGGCGGTGCAATCGTGACACGTTACGGTCAGCGCCTTATTCAGCTTTACGATCTGCTGGCCCGAATCCAGCAAAAAGCGTTTGATGTGTTGAGCGACGACGACGACGTTCCGCTGGACAGTTTGCTGGCCGCCATTTCCCGCTTCTCATTACAAACCAGCGCCCGCAACCAGTGGTTTGGCACGGTGACGGCGCGCGATAATCTGCAGGTACAGCAGCATATTGAAATCCTGCTTGCCGATGGCACTACCCGTCTGAAAGCCGCCATAACGGCGCAGAGTGCAGAGCGCCTTGAGCTGGACGAAGGGAAAGAGGTGCTGGTGCTGCTGAAAGCACCGTGGGTCAATATCACGCGCGATCCCGACACCGCAAAGGCAGCAGATAACCAGCTGCAGGGCGCAATTAGCCATATCGAACGCGGCCAGGCGCAGTGCGAAGTGCTGATGACCCTGGCAGACGGGCAACGGCTTTGCGCGACAATACCGCTTAGCGAGGCGGACGGTTTAGAAGAAGGTACTGTCGTCACCGCCTGGTTCAACGCAGATCGGGTGATTATCGCCACATTGTGCTGAGCACATTGACAATCGCGCCGACAGTGCGTATCCCTGATATCTATTGCTGCAAAAACAGGGATAAATCATGTCATCATTGCATATTTCGCAAGGCACGTTTCGTCTTAGCGATACCCGAACGCTGACGATTGCTGATTTGACAATACGCGCAGGTGAAAGCTGGGCGTTTGTCGGCACTAACGGCAGCGGTAAATCTGCGCTGGCCCGCGCGCTGGCGGGCGAGCTCAACCTCCTCAAGGGCGAATACCAGAGCACCTTTACGCGCCTGACGCGCCTGTCGTTTGAACAACTGCAAAAGCTGGTCAGCGACGAGTGGCAGCGCAACAACACCGATTTACTCAGCCCTGGCGAAGACGATACCGGCCGTACGACGGCAGAAATTATTCAGGATGAGGTGAAAGACCCCGCCCGCTGTCAGCGCCTGGCAGAACGGTTCGGTATCACCGCCCTGCTGAACCGGCGCTTTAAATACCTTTCGACCGGCGAGACGCGGAAAACGCTGCTTTGTCAGGCGCTGATGAGCGAGCCTGACCTTCTTATTCTGGACGAACCGTTCGACGGTCTTGACGTGCAGTCCCGTGCGCAGCTGGCGTCCCTGCTGGCATCGCTTAATCAGCAGGGATATACCCTGGTGCTGGTACTTAACCGCTTCGATGAAATTCCGGACTTTATCCAGCACGCGGGCGTACTGGCCGACTGTAACCTGACCGAGACCGGCAAAAAAACCGCGCTGCTTAAGCAGGCGCTGATTGCCCAGCTCGCGCACAGCGAACAGCTTGATGGTATTACCCTTCCGGAACCCGACGCCCCTTCGGCCCGCCATGCGCTTGACCCCCACCAGCCGCGCATCGTGCTGCGGGATGGGATGGTCTCTTATGACGATCGCCCGATCCTTAACCGTCTAAGCTGGACGGTCAATCCAGGCGAGCACTGGCAGATTGTCGGCCCTAACGGCGCGGGAAAATCAACGCTGCTTAGCCTGATCACCGGCGATCACCCGCAGGGCTATAGCAACGATCTGACGCTGTTCGGTCGGCGTCGCGGCAGCGGCGAAACCATCTGGGATATTAAAAAACATATCGGCTATGTCAGCAGCAGCCTGCATCTGGATTACCGGGTCAGTACCACGGTACGCAACGTGATCCTCTCCGGCTATTTTGATTCCATCGGTATTTATCAGGCGGTGTCGGACAAACAGCACAAGCTGGCCCAGCAGTGGCTGGATATCCTGGGCATGGACAACCGGGTCGCTGACGCACCGTTTCATAGTCTGTCGTGGGGGCAGCAGCGTCTGGCCCTGATCGTTCGCGCGCTGGTAAAACACCCTACGCTGCTGATCCTCGACGAACCGCTGCAGGGACTCGATCCGCTGAACCGACAGCTTATCCGCCGCTTTGTGGACGTGCTGATTAGCGAAGGTGAAACGCAGCTGCTTTTCGTTTCACACCATGCCGAAGATGCCCCCTCCTGCATCACCCATCGGCTGGAGTTTGTTCCGGACGGTGAGCAGTATCGTTATCTGCAAAGCAAAATCGATTAACCCCCGGAGGGCACCGCCCTCCGTTTTTCAGATAACCTGCACTAAGACATTGCTATCCCGTTGATCTACAATGCCCCGCAGCGGCTGATAATCGGACTTTAAAAACAGTGTAAACGATTCCACTATTTTATCCCATGTCACACTTTTCGCGTCTCTGTTATGCTATGGTTATTACATACCATAAGCCCAATGGAGCGAAATATGCGAGTTCTGGTAACAGGTGGTAGCGGTTACATAGGTAGTCATACCTGCGTGCAACTGCTGCAAAACGGTCACGACGTCATCATCCTCGACAACCTGTGCAACAGTAAGCGCAGCGTGCTGCCTGTGATTGAACGTCTTGGCGGTAAACAACCGACTTTTGTAGAAGGCGACATCCGCAACGAAGCGCTGATGACCGAGATCCTTCACGACCACGCCATCGAAGCGGTGATCCACTTCGCAGGTCTGAAAGCGGTCGGTGAATCCGTTGCGAAACCGCTCGAGTATTACGACAACAACGTCAACGGTACTCTGCGTCTCATCTCCGCCATGCGTGCGGCCAACGTCAAAAACTTCATCTTTAGCTCTTCGGCTACCGTCTACGGCGATCAGCCCAAAATCCCTTACGTTGAAAGCTTCCCAACCGGGACACCGCAAAGTCCGTACGGCAAAAGCAAACTGATGGTGGAGCAGATCCTGACCGACCTGCAAAAAGCGCAGCCGGAGTGGAGCATCGCGCTGCTGCGCTACTTCAACCCGGTCGGCGCCCATCCGTCCGGCGATATGGGTGAAGATCCGCAGGGCATCCCGAACAACCTGATGCCGTATATCGCGCAGGTTGCCGTGGGTCGCCGCGACTCGCTGGCGATTTTTGGCAATGACTACCCTACCCAAGACGGCACCGGCGTGCGTGACTACATCCACGTCATGGATCTGGCCGACGGCCACGTGGCGGCGATGCAGCAGCTGGCCAACAAGCCGGGCGTGCATATTTACAACCTCGGCGCCGGGGTCGGCAGCAGCGTGCTGGACGTGGTTAACGCCTTCAGCAAAGCCTGCGGTAAGCCGGTGAGCTACCACTTCGCACCGCGTCGTGATGGCGACCTGCCTGCTTACTGGGCCGATGCCACCAAAGCCGACAAAGAGCTTAACTGGCGTGTCACGCGCACGCTTGATGAAATGGCACAGGATACCTGGCACTGGCAGTCACGCCACCCGCAGGGCTATCCGGACTAAGGATCCGTCATGAAGCAATTTAATCCCGTCGATCATCCGCATCGTCGTTTTAACCCGTTAAGCGGGCAATGGATTTTGGTTTCTCCGCATCGCGCCAAGCGCCCCTGGCAGGGGGCGCAGGAAACGCCTGCGAAACAAACGCTGCCACAGCACGACCCAGACTGCTTCCTCTGTCCGGGCAACACGCGCGTCACCGGGGATAAAAACCCGGACTACAAAGGCACCTTCGTCTTCACCAACGATTTTGCCGCCCTGATGACCGACACCCCGGACGCGCCGGAAAGCCACGACCCGCTGATGCGCTGCGAAAGCGCGCGCGGAACCAGCCGCGTGATCTGCTTCTCCCCCGATCACAGCAAAACGCTGCCGGAGCTGAGCGTGGAAGCGCTGAAAGAGGTGGTAAGCACCTGGCAGGCGCAAACCGCCGAGCTGGGTCAAACTTACCCGTGGGTGCAGGTGTTCGAAAACAAAGGTGCGGCAATGGGCTGCTCTAACCCGCATCCGCACGGCCAGGTCTGGGCGAACAGCTTCCTGCCTAACGAAGCCGAGCGTGAAGACCGTCTGCAAAAAGCGTATTACGCGGAAAACGGTTCCCCAATGCTGGTCGATTACACCCGCCGTGAGCTGGCCGACGGCAGCCGCACCGTGGTGGAAACCGAACACTGGCTGGCCGTCGTGCCTTACTGGGCTGCCTGGCCGTTTGAAACGCTGCTGCTGCCGAAAGCACACGTACAGCGCATCACCGATCTCAGCGACGCGCAGCGTGACGACCTTGCTCTGGCGCTGAAAAAGCTGACCAGTCGTTACGACAACCTGTTCCAGTGCTCCTTCCCGTACTCCATGGGCTGGCACGGCGCCCCGTTTAACGGCGAAGAGAATCTACACTGGCAGCTGCACGCCCATTTCTATCCGCCGCTGCTGCGCTCTGCGACGGTGCGTAAATTTATGGTGGGCTATGAAATGCTGGCGGAAACCCAGCGTGACCTGACGGCGGAACAGGCGGCAGAACGTCTGCGTGCCGTTAGCGACGTCCACTATCGCGAATCAGGAGTCTAAAAAAATGAGTCTGAAAGATAAAACACAATCCCTGTTTGCTGAAAAATTTGGCTACCCTGCCACCCACGTTATCCTGGCCCCTGGCCGCGTCAACCTGATTGGTGAACACACCGACTATAACGACGGTTTCGTCCTGCCGTGCGCCATCGATTACCAGACGGTGATCAGCTGTGCGAAGCGCGACGACCGCCAGGTTCGCGTGATTGCGGCGGATTACGGTAATGAGACGGACGCGTTTTCTCTCGATGCCCCGATTGTGACGCACGACAGCCAGCAGTGGTCAAACTACGTGCGCGGCGTGGTGAAGCATCTGCAGAAGCGCAACAAAAACTTTGGCGGCGCAGATTTAGTTATCAGCGGCAACGTGCCGCAGGGCGCGGGCTTAAGCTCCTCTGCGTCTCTGGAAGTCGCCGTGGGTACCGTGTTCCAGCAGCTTTATCATTTGCCGCTGGATGGCGCGCAAATCGCCCTGAATGGTCAGGAAGCGGAAAACCAGTTCGTGGGCTGTAACTGCGGCATTATGGACCAGCTGATCTCCGCCCTAGGCAAAAAAGAACACGCGCTGCTGATCGACTGCCGCTCGCTGGGCACTAAAGCCGTTCCCCTGCCAAAAGGCGCGGCTGTGGTAATCATCAACAGCAACTTTAAGCGCACGCTGGTGGGCAGCGAGTACAACACCCGCCGCCAACAGTGCGAAACCGGTGCCCGCTTCTTCCAGCAGCCCGCCCTGCGCGACGTAACGCTCAATGAATTTAACAAAGTGGCGCACGAGCTGGATCCGGTCGTTGCCAGGCGCGTTCGTCACGTGCTGACGGAAAATGCCCGTACCGTTGAAGCCGCCTCCGCGCTGGCGAAAGGCGACCTGAAACGTATGGGTGAGCTGATGGCGGAATCTCACGCCTCCATGCGCGATGATTTTGAAATCACCGTTCCACAGATCGACACCCTGGTGGACATCGTCAAAGCCACCATCGGCGATAAAGGTGGCGTGCGCATGACGGGCGGCGGTTTTGGCGGCTGCGTCGTTGCGCTGGTGCCTGAAGAGCTGGTTCCTGCCCTACAGGATGCCGTGGCGAAGCAGTACGAAGCAAAAACAGGTATCAAAGAAACCTTCTATGTTTGCAAAGCATCACAAGGAGCCGGACAGTGCTAAACGAAACACCTACCCTTGCACCGGATGGTCTGCCGTATCGCCTGTTAACCCTGCGCAACCGCGCAGGGATGGTCGTTACGGTGATGGACTGGGGGGCAACCCTTCTTTCTGCCCGCGTACCGATGCCGGACGGCAGCGTACGCGAAACCCTGCTGGGCTGCGCCTCGCCTGAGCAGTACGTCAATCAGTCCGCCTATCTGGGCGCGTCCGTTGGGCGCTATGCTAACCGCATCGCGAAGAGCCGTTTTGAACTCGACGGCGTGCAGTACGCCCTGCTTCCAAGCCAGGGTGAGAACCAGCTGCACGGCGGACCGGACGGGTTTGATAAACGCCGCTGGAAGATTGTTCGTCAAAACGACGGGGAAGTGCTGTTCTCGCTGGATTCGCCTGACGGCGATCAGGGCTTCCCGGGGAATCTTATCGCGTCCGCGCGCTTTACGCTGACCGACGACAACCGTATCGCCATTGAATACCGTGCGACGGTCGACAAGCCGTGTCCGGTCAACCTGACCAATCACGCGTACTTTAATCTGGACGGTAACCAGTGCGACGTGCGTAACCACAGGCTGCAGATCCTGGCGGATGCCTGGCTGCCGGTTGACGAGATGGGCATTCCGCATCAGGGCCTCAAAGACGTGAGCGGCACCAGCTTTGACTTCCGCAGCGCGAAAACGATCGCCCAGGATTTCCTGAGCGATGACGATCAGCGCAAGGTGAAAGGCTACGACCACGCGTTCCTGCTACAGGCCAAAGGTGATGTGAAACAACCTGCCGCACAGGTCTGGTCTGCGGATGAGAAGCTGCAGATGACGGTGTATACCACTGCCCCTGCCCTGCAGTTCTACTCAGGTAACTATCTCGGCGGAACGACGGCGCGCGAACACGAAGAGTACAGCGACTGGCAAGGCCTGGCACTGGAGAGCGAGTTCCTGCCGGACAGCCCGAACCATCCGGAATGGCCCCAGCCAGACTGCGTGCTGCGCCCGGGTGAAGAGTACGTTAGCGTCACAGAGTATCATTTCATTCCGCATTGATTTCCAGCCCTCCCATCGGAGGGCTTTTTTCTGCGCGCCTTGCTGAAAATAGCGCCGATCGCAGACAAAATCATAACCCTGGATTCACAAGCATCTTACACTCAGAGACTATTTTCGCTATGGTTAGGGTTAAGCGTTGCTGGTGGCACGGCCACGGCAATATAATGAGAATTGTTATCATTCTAAAAATGCTTGAGGAGTAAGAGATGGCTATAACTAAGCTGGTCCTGGTGCGTCACGGCGAAAGCCAGTGGAACAACGAAAACCGCTTTACCGGTTGGTACGACGTTGATCTGTCTGAGAAAGGCGTAAGCGAAGCAAAAGCAGCAGGTAAACTGCTGAAGGAAGAAGGCTTCAGCTTTGATTTTGCTTACACCTCTGTGCTGAAACGTGCCATCCACACCCTGTGGAACGTGCTGGACGAACTGGATCAGGCCTGGCTGCCGGTTGAGAAGTCCTGGAAACTGAACGAACGTCACTACGGTGCGCTGCAGGGCCTGAACAAAGCGGAAACCGCTGAGAAATATGGCGACGAGCAGGTTAAACAGTGGCGTCGCGGCTTCGCAATCACCCCGCCAGAGCTGACCAAAGATGACGAGCGTTACCCGGGCCACGACCCGCGTTACGCTAAGCTGACCGACGCTGAGCTGCCAACCACCGAGAGCCTGGCGCTGACCATCGACCGCGTTGTGCCTTACTGGAACGAAACCATTCTGCCACGCCTGAAAAGCGGCGAGCGCGTGATCATCGCGGCTCACGGTAACTCCCTGCGCGCGCTGGTGAAATACCTGGACAACATGGGTGAAGACGAAATCCTCGAACTGAACATCCCAACTGGCGTACCGCTGGTGTATGAGTTCGACGAAAACTTCAAGCCAATCAAACATTACTATCTGGGTAACGCGGAAGAGATCGCGGCGAAAGCAGCGGCTGTCGCGAACCAGGGTAAAGCGAAGTAATTTTCGCCAGACATAAAAAAAGCGCGGAGCCTTCCGCGCTTTTTTATTTGTGCCTGATAATTCAGCCGCGACGCGCTTTTACCGCATTCGCCAGCTGACGCAGGATGGTATCGGTATCGTCCCAGCCGATGCAGGCATCGGTCACGCTTTTGCCATACACCAGCGGCTCGCTGCCTTCCAGATTCTGGTTACCTTCAACCAGATGGCTTTCGATCATCACCCCAATCACCGCCTTCTCACCGCCGGCAATCTGCTGACAGACGTCTGCGCCCACTTCCATCTGCTTTTTAAACTGCTTGCTGGAGTTGGCGTGGCTGAAATCGATCATCACCTGCGGTGGCAGCCCGGCTTTTTCCAGCCCGACCTTCACTTCTGCCACGTGTTTTGCGCTGTAGTTCGGCTCTTTGCCGCCGCGCAGAATGATATGGCAGTCGCCGTTACCGCTGGTGTTAACGATGGCGGAATGACCCCATTTGGTCACCGACAGGAAGCAGTGCGGTGCACCTGCAGCATTGATAGCGTCAATGGCGACCTTGATGGTGCCGTCAGTGCCGTTTTTGAAGCCCACCGGACAAGAGAGACCGGACGCCAGCTCGCGGTGCACCTGAGATTCAGTGGTACGGGCACCAATTGCGCCCCAGCTCATCAGGTCTGCCAGGTATTGTGGCGTAATCATGTCCAGGAATTCACCGGCCGCAGGCAGGCCGCTGTCGTTGATCTCCAGCAGCAGCTTGCGCGCAATGCGCAGACCGTCGTTGATCTGGAAGCTGTTGTCCATGTGCGGGTCGTTAATCAGCCCTTTCCAGCCCACGGTGGTGCGCGGTTTTTCAAAGTAGACGCGCATGACGATTTCCAGCTCGTCCTTCAGCTCTTCACGCAGGGTGAGCAGACGGGCAGCGTATTCTTTCGCGGCTGCAGGATCGTGAATGGAGCACGGGCCAATCACCACCAGAAGACGATCGTCATTACCTTTCAGGATCTTATGGATCGCTTTACGTGCATGAGAAACCGTGTTTGCGGCATTTTCAGTGGCGGGGAATTTCTCAAGGAGCGCTACAGGAGGTAATAACTCATTGATCTCTTTAATGCGTAAATCGTCGTTCTGATAATTCATTTTCTTTCCAGCTCTGCCATATCTTTAGTAATGAAAGCAATCCTTTCAATCTATCTTGTCGACCAGGAAGTGTAAACACGGTTTTACACTTCACGCAGATAATTCCTGGAATTCGCCTAAAAATCGCCACAAAATAGCGAAAAATGAGATCTAACCTAAGCTTTTTAACTGTAACAACCAATTTTACACGCTTAAACGCGATTCCCTACTGACGTAAGTCCGTAAGGCGGAATCTTTCGCCTCTGAAAAAGATGCACTGTTGGAGAATGTTATCCAGCGTAACGACAAGAACAGGAGCACCATGATGAAAATGACAAAACTGGCAACCCTCTTCCTGACCGCCACACTCACTCTGGCCAGCGGCAGCGTCCTGGCCGCGGAAACGGGCACATCAGACAGCAACGGGGATGCAAATGCGGCTGCGGCAGCAGGCCAGCCCGCCCCGGATGCGAAACAGAATATCGCCCCGAATAATGTCGACAACAACCAGATCGATACCGGGAACACCAACACCGGCGGCACGATGCTGCATCCCAACGGCAGCGGTTCCGGCACCATGAATCATGACAATATGAGTTCGGATGAGGTTCATAAGAACTCGATGTGTAAGGACGGCAAATGCCCGGACCCTAACGACAAAGTGGGTAACGACGCCAATACCAAAACTGATGGCACCACCCAGTAATTTGTTATGAACCGTCAGAAAAAGGAGAGCCCAGGCTCTCCTTTCTTTTTGGAGTAAGCTATTAAAAACGCTACACTAAAAACAATAACACATCAGGAAAGCAGACATGGCGCACTCCCATTCCCACTCACACTCTCCTGGCAACGACAACGCTAAACGACTGATGCTGGCCTTTGGCGTCACGGCAACGTTTATGGTTATCGAGGTCATTGGCGGCCTGGTTTCCGGCTCTCTGGCGCTTCTGGCCGATGCCGGACATATGCTGACCGATGCCGCAGCGCTGCTCTTCGCCCTGCTGGCGGTGCAGTTCGCGCGTCGTCCACCAAATGCCCGCCACACATTCGGCTGGCTGAGGCTGACCACCCTGGCCGCGTTTGTTAACGCCATTGCGCTGGTGGTCATTACCGTGCTTATCGTCTGGGAGGCCGTACAGCGCTTCCGGCATCCTCAGCCGATCGCCGGAGCGACCATGATGGTGATTGCCGTGGCAGGGCTGCTGGCGAATATCCTGGCCTTCTGGATTCTGCACCGCGGCAGCGGAGAAAAGAACCTCAACGTGCGCGCGGCAGCGCTGCATGTTCTGGGGGATTTACTCGGTTCCGTCGGGGCGATTGTCGCCGCGCTGGTGATCCTCTATACCGGCTGGACGCCTGTCGATCCGATTCTGTCCGTGCTGGTGTCGTGTCTGGTCTTACGCAGTGCCTGGCGGCTGTTGAAGGAGAGCGTGAATGAACTGCTCGAAGGGGCACCGGCATCCATGGATATCGACGAACTGAAGCGCAACTTGCGCCGTTCAGTCCCGGAAGTCCGCAATGTTCATCATGTGCACGTCTGGCTGGTGGGGGAAAAACCGGTCATGACACTGCACGTCCAGGTGATCCCGCCTCACGACCATGATGCGCTGCTGGAACGCATCCAGCATTTTCTTGAGCATCACTACGAAATTGGCCACTCCACCATCCAGATGGAGTATCAGCCCTGTAACGGGCCGGACTGCCACCTTAACGAGGCGCAGTCCGGACATTCACATCATCATCACCACTAGCTGGAAAGCGCGTGAGAGCCTCGCTCACGCGCGCTGTTAATCCACATCCGGCTGCCGTTCAGCGCAATGAAGGTCAGCAGCAGATATTCCAGCGACATCGCATAGACGCCCTGCAGGGCGAAGATCGCCACGCTGATCACGTTGATGATGACCCACAGCAACCAGTTCTCAACGTATTTACGGGTCATCAGGATCATCGCCGCAATCGACAGCACCATCATGCAGGAATCCCAGAACGGGAAAGCATCCGGCTGCAGCTCTGGCATCGTCACGTTCAGGCCGATACCGGACATGACCGAAACGGCGACGCGGGTCAGGAACGCAAACACCGGGTTGATGTAGACGGTCATTAAGCCAATGGCCACCACGCAGGCGACGAACCAGGCGATGGCTTTCGGCAAGGGCAGCCAGCGGATCTGCAGCTCTGCCTCCTGCTGGCTGTTCTGACGCGACCACGCGTACCAGCCGTAGATATTGGCGGCGAAGAAGAACAGCTGTAAAAGCAGGCTGGCGTAAAGCTGGATCTGGAAGAAGATAATCGCAAACAGCGTGACGTTAATCAGCCCGAACGCATAGTTGCTGATCTTCTCCAGGCTTGCCAGCCAGATACAGAGTAATCCCGCCAGCGTGCCAACGGCCTCAATCCATGACAGGTCATAGCCACCTGCACCAATCGGTATATGAACCAGAATGTTATGTGTGCTAAAAAAATCCATCTTTTCTCCGCGGCGTGTTGAATTAAGTACGTAGTGTAGCCGCAAAATCCAGCATGCGGTTAAGCGGAATCAACGCCCCTTCACGCAGAGAGGCATCCACATGGATTTCATGTGCTGCACCGCCTGTCTCGAGCCCTTCGGCAATGGCCTTCAGGCCGTTCATCGCCATCCACGGGCAATGGGCACAGCTGCGACACGTTGCGCCCTCACCCGCCGTTGGCGCTTCAAGGAGCTCTTTCTCCGGCACGGCCTGCTGCATCTTATAGAAGATACCGCGATCGGTCGCGACAATGAGCTGCTTGTGAGGCAACGTCCTGGCCGCGTTGATAAGCTGGCTGGTTGAGCCCACGGCATCCGCCATGTCGACAATAGACTGCGGTGACTCAGGGTGAACAAGAATGGCGGCATCAGGATAAAGTGCCTTCATGCGCGCCAGCGCCTGGGTTTTGAATTCATCATGCACGATGCAGGCGCCCTGCCAGCAGAGAACGTCAGCCCCCGTCTGCTTCTGGACATAATTTCCAAGATGACGATCTGGCGCCCAGATAATTTTCTCTCCCAGGCTGTCCAGATGTTCAATCAGCTCAACGGCGATGCTCGACGTGACTACCCAGTCGGCCCGCGCTTTTACCGCCGCAGAGGTGTTGGCGTAAACCACCACGGTCCGATCGGGGTGGGCGTCACAGAAGGCCGTGAATTCGTCAATCGGACAGCCCAGATCCAGCGAACACTCTGCGTTAAGCGTGGGCATCAGAATGGTTTTTTCAGGGCTCAGGATCTTTGCCGTTTCGCCCATAAAACGCACGCCAGCAACCAGTAGCGTGGAAGCGGGGTGTCGTGCACCGAAGCGTGCCATCTCCAGTGAGTCAGAAATGCAGCCTCCGGTCTCTTCAGCCAGCTGCTGAATTTCCGGGTCGGTGTAGTAATGGGCCACCATTACCGCATCGCGCTCTTTAAGAAGACGTTTGATCTTCTCGCGGTAGAATTGCTTTTCATCCTGGCTCAGCGGGACAGGCTTTGGCGGAAACGGATAGATTGCGGCTTCAGGATCAAACATCACACTCATTATGGCTTCTCGTTTTACTGGCTTAACAATATTGCCTTTCTTTTGCCTGACATAGCAAAACGCGTGGCAATTGTGTTTTGTATACTAAACAAGATAGCGAATCTGGAGTGAAAAGTCACCGGGAATAGATGGGCGGAGCATTTGTTGTACCGCAGATAGCAAAAAGGCGCCTTTAGGGCGCCTTTCTACACTGGTGGGTCGTGCAGGATTCGAACCTGCGACCAATTGATTAAAAGTCAACTGCTCTACCAACTGAGCTAACGACCC